>NZ_DLMS01000011.1:827709-1032293 GCF_002479365.1 Pseudomonas sp. UBA7530 | reverse complement strand
CCCTCTCCCATAAATGGGAGAGGGGGCTAACCGCCTATCCCGTAACGCTTTTGCCCCTTGGAGTCACCATGCGCCCGATCCGCCTCGCCCTGTTGTTCAGCCCTTTGCTGCTCGCTGCCTGTGGCGGTCCGGAAACGGCTACCACCGCCACCCTGCAGGCACAGGACGCGGCGCAGAAACAGCAGCAGATGGCGCAGCTCAAGCAGCAGATTGAGCAGGTCAACCAGCAGGCCCAGCAGCGTCTGCAAGAACAGCTGGACGCCGCCGGGCAGTAAACGCCCGCCCCGTAGGCCGGATGCAATCCGGGGCAGCAGGCCAAATGTCCCCGGATTGCATCCGGGCTACAGCATCCCGCGTAGCGCTTCTTCGAGCAATGCGCTGTACTGCATAGCGCTGAAGGCGATGGGGTTGGTGCCGGCTGACGGGTCCACTTCGGCCATACGCCCGACCTGCTCGATGCGCGCATCGTCGATGCCAATCTCGCTCAGGCTATGGGGGATGCCCACCTCGCTGCGCAGCGCCAGCACCCAATCGAGCACCGCATTGAAGCCGCTGCCAGGCAGCGCCAGGTAGCGCGCCATCTTTTCCATCTGCGGCTCGATGGCGCCACGGTTAGCCACCAGCACGTAGGGCATCAGCACCGCATTGAGCAGGCCGTGGTGGGCGTCGTACAGCGCACCCAGCGGGTGCGCCAGCGCGTGCATCGCACCGAGGCCGCGCTGAAAAGCGGTAGCGCCCATGCTCGAGGCCACCAGCATCTGCAGCCGCGCCTCGACATCCGCACCCTGGGCGACCGCACGCGGCAGGTACTGCTGCACCAGGCGCATGCCTTCCAGGGCGATGCCCTCGGCCATGGGGTGAAACAACGGCGAGCAGAACGCCTCCAGGCTGTGCGACAGCGCGTCCATACCGGTGGCAGCAGTGATCTTCGCCGGCAGGCCGACGGTCAGTTCCGGGTCGAGGATCACCAGCGCAGGCAGCATCCGCGCGTGGAAGATGATGCGTTTGACATGCGCCGCGTCGTCGGTGATCACCGAGGCGCGACCGACTTCCGAGCCGGTGCCGGCCGTGGTCGGCACCGCCACCACCGGCGCCATGCCGGCGACATTGACCCGGCTGGCGTTGTCGCCGATATCCTCGAAATCCCAAAGTGGTCGATCCTGCCCCACCATCAGGGCGATGGCCTTGCCGGCGTCCAGCGCCGAGCCGCCACCGAAGGCAATCACGCCGTCATGCCCGCCCGCCTTGAATGCGGCGACACCATCGGTCACGTTGGCGCCGGTGGGGTTGCCCTTGATGGCCGAGAACAGCCCGGCATTCAGCCCGGCATCGCGGCACTGGCGCAGTGCCGCGTCGATCATCGGTAACGAAGCCAGGCCGGGGTCGGTACACAGCAGCGGCGCACGCATACCTAGTTGGCGGCAGGCCTCGGCCAGCTCGCTGACACGGCCGATACCGACGCGCATCGAGGTGGGGTAATTCCAGTTCATGCGGTACTGATCGAGAATCATGGCGCGACCTCACAACTGAGTCTTGAAGTGGAAGGATTTCGGCCGGGTCAGCTGCTCGTAGCCAACCCGCGACAAGGTGCAGCCGCGTCCCGAGTGCTTCACGCCGGTCCAGGCCAGGCCGGGATCTAGGTAGTCGCAGCGGTTGAGGAACACTGTGCCGGCCTCAACCCGATCAGCCAGGGCCATGGCGGCATTTACATCACGGCTGAAGATCGCCGCGGTCAGGCCAAACTCGCTGTCGTTCATCAGCGCCAGCGCTTCCTCGTCGCTGGCAACCTTCTGAATGCCCACCACGGGGCCGAAGGATTCCTCGGTCATCACGCGCATTTCATGGCTGACGTTGGTCAGCACCTGCGGCGCCAGGTAGGGCGTGCCCGGCGCATCCAGGGGGAATTCGGCCGGGTCGATATGCGCCTTGGCGCCCTGCTCGACCGCCTCAGCGATCTGAGCACGGACGAAGTCGGCGGCATCGCTGCGCACCACGGGGCCCAGGGTGGTTTCAGGATCGTCCGAACGCCCCAGTTTGTACTGGCGCACCAGCGCCACGGCACGCTCGACGAATTCGTCGTACAGCGACGCGTGCACGTAGATGCGCTCGATACCGCAGCAGGATTGCCCGGAGTTGAAAAAGGCACCCTCGATGGCGGTTTCCACCGCATGCTGAAGATCGGCATCGGCGCGGACGTAGGCCGGGTCCTTGCCGCCCAGCTCCAGCCCGACGCTGATGAAACGTCCGGCCGCCGCACGCTCGACCATCGCGCCCCCTGGCACCGAACCGGTGAAGGCGACATGGTCGATGCTCGGCGAACGAATCAAGGCCTCGGTCTCGCCATGGCTCAGGTGCAGGTACTGGAATACGCCTTCGGGCAGGCCGGCCTCGGCGAAGGCCTCCACCATGCGTTCGGCGCACAACGGTGTCTGCGCCGAATGCTTGAGCAATACCACATTGCCCGCCAGCAGGGCCGGCATCACCGCGTTGACGGCAGTCAGATAGGGGTAGTTCCAGGGCGCGATGATCAGCGCCAGGCCGAGTGGCTCACGGCGAATGAAGCGGGTGAAACCGGCCTTGTCCGGCAGGCGGATATCGGCCAGCGAGCCCTCGGCGATATCCGCCATATGGCTGGCACGTTCGACGAAGCCGCGTATCTCACCGGCGGCGTAGCGAATCGGCCGTCCCATCATCCAGCACAGCTCCTCGGCCAGCTGCGCCTCACGGGCAGCGAAGGCTTCGATGGCGCGCCGGCCGATGGCGATGCGTTCACGCAGCGGCGTCTGCTTCCAGGCCTGCTGCGCCAGCTCGGCCTTGGCTAGCGCCACCAGTACCTCGGGATTGGAGGCCAGATGACACTCGACGTAGACCGAGCCATCGATGGGGGAAATGCATTGCAGCTTGCTCATAAGGTGCTCCGCGAATCTTGCCTTCGTAGCCCGGATGCAATCCGGGGGACACTCGACGAAACCGCCCCGGATTGCATCCGGGCTACGGTCGGTGGAATCAGATGATTTCGAAGTAGCGATCCAGCTCCCAGTCGCTGACGTGGCGGCGGTATTCGCGCTCCTCCCATTCCCGGCTGGCGGCGAAGTGCTCGACGAAGGCATCGCCGAACAGCTCGCGCGCAGCCTGCGAGCCCTTCAGGCGCTGCGCGGCGTCCCACAGCGTGCGGGGCAGCGCCAGCTCCTCGGGATGCTTGACCGCATAGGCGTTGCCGCTGACCGGGTCGGTCGGCTCCCACTCCTGCATGATCCCGTACAGGCCCGAGCCGATGGCCACCGACAACGCCAGGAACGGGTTGCCGTCGGCGGCGCCAAGGCGATATTCCTGGCGCTGCGACTTGTCACTGCCGGGGATCACGCGCAGCGCTGCGGTGCGGTTCTCCACGCCCCAGGTCGCATCGGTAGGCGCCCAGAAACCAGGAATCAGGCGCCGGTAGCTGTTCAGGGTCGGCGCCACCATGCACAGGAACTCCGGCATCAGGCGCTGCTGGCCGGCGAGGAAATGTCGCTGCAGCTTGCTCATGTTGTGCGCCTGATCGGGGTCGTAGAACGCCGACTTGTCCGTCTTGCGGTCACGCAGCGACACATGGATGTGCCCGCTCTGCCCCGGATACTTGCCCGACCACTTGGCCATGAAGGTGGCCATCAGCCCGTTGCGCTGGGCCAGTACCTTCATGAAGGTCTTGAACAGCGCGCCCTTGTCCGCCGCCGCCTCGGCGCGATCGACGGCAATCGCTGCCTCGAGCACCCCTGGCCCGGTCTCGGTGTGCAGGCCTTCGATGGGGAAATCCATCTCTTCACCCATAGCCAGTATCTGGTGGTAGAGCTCGGCATGCACCGAATTACGAATCATCGAGTAGCCGAACCAGTCCGGGGTGAACGGTTTGAGGTCGCGAAAACCCTTGGCCCGCGCCGAGTCCGGGGTTTCATCGAACATGAAGAATTCGTACTCCAGCGCCGCATAGGGCTCGAAGCCCATGTCCTGGCAGCGCTGGATCACCCGGCGCAACGTACCGCGCGGACACACCGCCTCGGCCTGCTGGTCGAACTCGGCAAGAAACAGGAGCATGCCGTTCTCGAAGGGAATCTCGCGGCAGCTGTGCGGCAGGATGCGTACCGGTGCGTCCGGATAGCCGCTGTGCCAGCCGGTGTACTGGGTGTTGTCGTAGAGCTGATCCTTCACATCCCAGCCGAGCACCACGTCGCAGAAGGCGAAGCCGTGCTCCAGGGCCGAGAAGAACTTGCTGCGGCTCATGTACTTGCCGCGCATCACCCCATCGTTGTCGAACAGACCGACCTTCACGTGGCTCAGGCCACGCTCCTCGACGATGCGCCGCGCATCGCCCAGGGTCTTTACATCCCTTGGTTTGAACATGCTAACCCCTGTGTCTTGTTGTTATGGCAAGCGGGTCAAGCTCAGGGCTGGGCATCGATGATCGGCCAGGCAAGGCCGACAATGCACGAGCGCAGCACGACGCTTGGTATAGCGTCCGTTTCAGGCTCATAGAGTGTGGTACAGGATTGCCGGGATGGCAGGCGAACGCAGGGAAAAATCTGCCTGGCGCGATGCCGAGCTGGATAGAACCGCGCCCATACCGCTCGGTACGGGCGCTCTGGCTTATTCAATGACATCAACCGCGATAAGGCGCCCCGGCCTTGGCCATCAGCGCGTTGTACTTCTTGAAGATGTCCACCACCTTGGCGCAGCGCGGGCTGGTCTTGGCGATTTCGTCCCAGAACTTCTGCGCTTCGGCCTCCACCGTGGCCCATTCTTCGGCAGGGATCGAGGTCAGTTCCAGCTTGCCGCCCTCGACGCGCAACTGCGCCTCGCCACCCCAATACCAGTGCTGGCGGTAGTAGTTGGAACTGTCCATGCACAGCTTGAACAGGGTCTTGAGATGCTCGGGCACCTCCGCCCATTTGTCCGAGTTGGCGAAGTAGGAGCCGCACCAGGCGCCGGAGATGTTATTGGTCAGGAAGTACTTGGTGACGTTGGCCCAGCCGACGGTGTAGTCCTCGGTGATGCCGGACCAGGCGATGCCGTCCAGCTCGCCGGTCTGGATCGCCACCTCGACGTCTTCCCAGGGCAGGGTCACCGGGATCACGCCGAAGCGCGAAAGGAACTTGCCGGCGGTAGGGAAGGTGAAGATGCGCTTGCCCTTGAGGTCATCGAGCTTTCTGATCGGCTCGACAGTGGCGAAGTGGCAAGGGTCCCAGGCGCCGGCGCCAAGCCAGGTCACGCCCTTGACCTCGCCATAGGCCTCGGCCCAGATTTCGTTGAGGCCGTACTGCTCGAACAGTACCGGCACGTCGAGGCTGTAGCGGGTGGCGAAGGGGAAGTAGCCGCCGAATACCGAGACATCCACCGGCGCGGCAATCGAATCGTCGTCGCTCTGCACCGCGTCGATGGTGCCGCGCTGCATGGCGCGAAACAGCTCGCCAGTGGGCACCAGCTGGTCGGCAAAGTACAGCTTGATCTCCATCTGGCCATTGGCCGCCTTGTTGAAGGCGTCGATCGAGGGTTTGATCACGTGCTCGGCCAGCGCCGCACCGGCGTAGGTCTGCAGGCGCCAGGTGATCTTCTTCGGCTCGGCGGCGTAGATATGCGCCGAGCCGAGGGCGGCGGTGCCGACCGCGGCGGTTTTCAGGAAATCGCGTCTCGTACTCATGCTGGTCTCTCCAATAGTGTCGATGCAGATGCAATACAACCGCTCATTGCCGCCGCGTGCACCGCGGCGGCCTTGCCAGTGTCCGGCGGGTGCCGGCTCGACTGTTGGCGCGCCAGGCGCGCCGATTTCCGTGAATCAACCGCCGTAATGCAGTTGCGGCAACCACAGCGCCAGCTGCGGGAAGACCATGACCAGGGTCAGCGCCAGGGCCATGATGATGACGAAGGGGATGACCGAGACGTAGATGTCGCGCAGGGTCACTTCGGGCGGTGCCATCGCCCGCATGAGGAACAGGTTGTAGCCGAACGGCGGCGTCATGTAGGCGATCTGGCAGGTGATGGTGTAGAGCACGCCGTACCAGACCAGATCGAAGCCCAGGGCGCCGACCAGCGGGATGTACAGCGGCGCGACGATCACCAGCATGGCGGTGTCATCGAGGAACATGCCCATCAGGATGAACGACAGCTGCATGATGATCAGAATCTGCCAGGGCCCCAGGTGCAGGCTGTCGACAAAAAAGTTCTCGATGGCCCTGACCGCGCCGAGGCCGTCGAATACGGCGCCGAAGCACAGCGCCGCAAGGATGATCCACATGAACATGCAGCTGATGGCGAGCGTCTTGCGCAGCGTCTCCTCCATCACCTTGCCGGTCAGTCGCCGCTTGAACAGCGCCGCCAGGGTCGCCGCCGCTGCGCCGACTGCCGAGCTTTCCACCAGGCTGGTGTAACCCATCAGGAACAGGCCGGTCATCGACAGGAAGATGAACACCGGCACCAGCCCGGCGCTGAGCAGGCGCAGCTTCTCCTGCAGACTGATCTGCTCGCGCTCGGCCGCAGACAGCGCCGGGCCGAGCTGCGGTTGCAGGCGGCAGCGGATGGCGATGTAGAGCATGAACATGCCGGCCATCATCAGGCCCGGAATTGCCCCGGCCAGCCACAGCTGGCCCACCGGCTGGCGCGCGATCATGCCGTAGAGCACCAGCACCACACTGGGCGGAATCAGAATCCCCAGCGAGCTGCCGGCCTGGATCACCCCGGTAATCATGATCTTGTCGTAGCCACGCCTGAGCAGTTCGGGCAAGGCGATGCTGGCGCCAATGGCCATGCCCGCCACGCTCAGGCCGTTCATCGCCGAGATCGCCACCATCAGGAAGATGGTGCCGATGGCCAGCCCGCCTGGCAGCGGCCCCATCCACACGTGGAACATCTTGTACAGGTCTTCGGCGATGCCCGATTCGGAGAGCATGTAGCCCATGAACACGAACATCGGCAGGGTCAGCAGCGGGTACCACTTCATCAGTTTCATCGCCGCGCTGAAGGCCATCTCCGAACCGCCGTCGCCCCATAGCAGCAGGGCCGCGGCGGCCGCGACGAAACCGATGGCACCGAACACCCGCTTGCCGGTAAGCAACAGCAACATCATCGAGGAGAACATCAGCAACGCGATCAGCTCGTAGCTCATCACAGCGTCTCCCCACGGGCGGCGTAGAAATCCTTGAAGAAGGTGGCGATGGCCTGCAGCAGCATCAGCGCTATGCCGAAGCACATGACGATCTTGATCGGCGCCATGTAGGGCGACCAGGCCGAATAGCTGGTCTCCTTGTATTCGATGGCGTATTCGGTGGAGGAGATGCCGCCGATCAGAAGCATCACCAGATAGAAGATCAGCATGAACACGGTGATGGCATCGACCACGGCGCGGGTGCGCGGCGACCAGCGGCTGTAGGCCAGGTCCATGCGCACATGGGCGTCGAGCTGCATCGAGTAGGCGCCGCCGAGCAGGAAGTAGGCGACCATGAGAAACTGGGCGCTTTCCAGGGTCCAGATCGACGGCGTGAAGAAGCTCTTGCTGATCGAGGAATACAGCAGCACCGCCAGCATGGCGAAGATCAGGTACATGGCGAAACGCCCAACCCTCAGGTTGAATGCGTCCACGACCCGGACGAAAGCTCTAATGCCGTTGCGCATGCAGTTTCCTGCTGTTCTTGTTCGTTATCCCGTCAGCCTAGACGAAGATTCGCCAAAGCCAACCGCCCCGCCGTGCCATAGCAGGAAACGCGCCAGCCCTTGGCGGCCGGCACTTCACCGAACAAAATCAAAGGCTTGGAAAATACCGCGCTAGAGCCTCAGCGCTGCAAAAAGGCGATCAGCACTGCAACGGTGCGCTGCGCGTCCTCTTCTTGGGGCACATGGCCAAGGTCATCGAACAGCACCCGCTGGCTGCCCGCGATGTCGGCGGCGAAGCGCTCGGCATTGTCCGGAGGAATCAGTCGGTCGCGCGCGCCCCAGATGATCAGCGTGGGCAATTGCAGTTCGCCGATACGCTCGTGCAGCTCGCCGCTGGGGGCCTGAGCGAAGCGCTGGCGCAAGGCCTGCCGATTCCCCTCGCGCAACGTCAGTTGGTAGTAGCGCTCGACCAGTTCATCGTCGACTTTGTCCGGATCGCCATAAACGTTGCGCACGCTCGACTCGATCATGCTCCGCGGCAACAAGCGGCTCATCAGCGGCGCCAAGGCCGGGATGCCTGCCAGGCGAAAGCCTATCGGTACCGACTCGGCGTTGCGCGGATAGCCGGCCGCATCCACCAATACCAGCCGTGCGCTGCGTTCGGGATGGGCTAGGGCAAAGCGCCAGGCCAGCTGGCCGCCGAAGCTGTTACCGACCAGCACGACACGCTTCACCTGCAGATGATCGAGCAGGGCGAGGAGAAACGCCGTGTAGTGCTCGACGCGGTAATCTCCATTGGGGAATGGCCCGGTGAGGCCGAAGCCGGGCAGATCCAGGCTGATCACCCGGCGCTGCGGAGCCAGTTCTTTCACCCAGCCTTCCCAGGTGTGCAGGCTGGCGGACGTGCCGTGCAGCAGCAGGATCGGCTCGGGGTCATCGCGCCGGCCCTCGTCACGCAGGTGCACCGACATTCCAGCGATGTCGACGAACTGTGAAGGCGGTGGAGCCCAGCGTGCCTTGAGCTCGCCGACGGGACGGTCCGGCGCCCAGTTGAGGGCGACGAAAGCGGCGAGGGTCAACCCGAACACCAGCAACAGGCCGAGCAACACGTGGGCGAGGCGTTTCATCGATGCAGTCCTGAACGGAGCGGAAGCGCGATGCTAGCCGGCCACTGCGAATAGGCCTATCGCCCGGAAGAGGGAATCGCCAGACAGAACAATCAGAACCCTACCAGCAGCATCCACAACGGTAAGGTAATCGCCGCCAGCAGCGTGGAAAGGGAAATCGCCGCGCTGACGCTACGGCTGTCTTCGGCCGTACGGGCAAAGGCCATCACGTTGACTCCGCTGGGGCCGGCGGCGAGCAGCACCAGCACGC
This sequence comes from Pseudomonas sp. UBA7530, assembly GCF_002479365.1. Lineage (NCBI taxonomy): Bacteria > Pseudomonadati > Pseudomonadota > Gammaproteobacteria > Pseudomonadales > Pseudomonadaceae > Pseudomonas > Pseudomonas sp. UBA7530. The sequence continues at coordinate 1,023,296 of NZ_DLMS01000011.1, read as the reverse complement.
TGCGCGCGGTCTCGTTGAGACCGGGAAGCTGGCCGCTGAGCCACCAGACCAGTGCCGGGAACAGCAGCAGTTTGGCCGCGGCCACGCCCCAGGCCTCGCCAGTCGGACGCAGGCGATAGCGCGACAGGCTGGCGCCGAGCACGATCAGCGCGCAGGGCAAGGCGGCCTGGCCCAGCCAGCTGATCGCCCGCCACAGGCTTTCCGGCACCTGCAGCCCGGAAAGGTTGAGTAGCGCCCCCAGCCCCAGGCCGATGATCATCGGATTGGCCAGGTTCTTCAGCAACGCGCGGCCGTCAACGCGTTCCTGGCTGCCGAAGGCGGCGTAAAAGCTGTGCAGGGAAAACAGCGTGAGGCTGTGAAACACCAGGATGGCGAAGACGTAGAGCAGACCGTCGTTGCCCATCAGGCTGGTGATCAGGGGAATCCCGACCAGCACGTTGTTGGAGAACGCCGCCACCAACCCCAGAGGCGTCGCCGTACCGCGCCGCCAATGCGCCAGTGCATTGACCAGCGCGAACACCAGCAGCACCGGCAGGTAGTACGCCAGCAGCAATACAGGCGACAGGCCCTCGGCAAGCGATGCCTTGGCGATGCCGGCGAACAGCAGTGTCGGCATGAACAGCTTGAAGGTGATGTTGGCCAGACCGGCCGCCGACTCGGTGGTGAGCCACTGGCGCCAGCCGAGCAGATAGCCGAGAACGATCAGAGCGAAGATCGGCAAAATGGCCTGTGCGGCGAGCATGGCTGAAGCGGCCTCCTGGGACTGCTGAAGCGGACGGATCGAGCTCGACCCGCGAGGGCCGCCAAGCATACGCGTGCCGAACGCTCAGCGCGACGCCTTGCGAAACATCCGCCGCCAGGCTTGACACTCAGCCAGAAGCACCGAGATAGAGCGCTCCAATCAAGTATTGAGGGGATCGATGTTCACTATCAGGTCAGTCAAGTTCTTATCTGCGCTCATGTCCTCAAGAATTGCCTCCGACGCCACTTATTACTCCCTACGGAGACAACGACATGAAAACTCAACTGACCCTCGCCGCCCTCGCTCTAAGCCTGATGACCACCAGCGTATTCGCCGCTCCGAGCAGCGCGCCTTTCCCTCTGGTGGGCGAAGCCAAGGACAGCCAGGTGCAACAGCAACCCCTCGCACCGCTGGCCGAGAACGGCTCGGAACGCACTCCTGGTGCCAAGCGCATCCAACTGGTCGAAGGCGGCTATGAGCGCACTCCGGGTGCCCAGCGTGTTCAGCTGGCCGAAGGCGGTTACGAGCGTACCCCCGGTGCCAAGCGCGTTCAGCTGGCCGAAGGTGGCTACGAACGCACTCCGGGTGCCCAGCGTGTTCAACTGGCCGAAGGTGGCTACGAACGCACCCCCGGTGCTCAGCGCGTTCAGCTGGCAGAAGGCGGCTATGAGCGTACCCCTGGTGCCCAGCGCGTACAGTTGGCCGAAGGCGGCTCCGATCGTCTGATCGAGCAGCGCGGCCGTACGGCTTGAGCGCTGTTGCAACACCCACAAGCCCGGCCCAAGCCGGGCTTTTTCATGCCTGTGACGGGCTCAACCGAGTCACTCACGCCATCCCGGCAGTGGGCAAACGGTAGATCCAGATGCGCCGCAGGACGGTCGCGAACTGTCCCCACAGGGTCCCGCTGTTGTAGTGCTGACCGTAACGTTCGGCGATCAGACGCACCTCACGCGCCAACTCGGCATAGCGGCGCGCCGGCAGATCCGGAAACAGGTGATGCTCGATCTGGTGGCTGAGGTTGCCGGTGAGGATATGCAGCAGCGGGCCGCCGGACAGGTTGCTCGAACCACGCAGCTGGCGCAGGTACCAGTGACCACGCGTTTCACTTTCCAATACCTCGGGTGCAAATACCGCCGCCTTTTCGGTGAAGTGACCGCAGAAGATCACCAGAAAGGTCCACAGATTGCGCAGCAGGTTGGCCACCAGGTTGCCGATCAGAACGGCCAACGCATTGGCACCGAGCAGCAAGGCCAGCAGCGGAAACACCAGATAATCCTTGACCCATTGCCTTGCCAGCTTGGCGCCGAACTGACGGGCCAGCGGTTTCACTTCCTCCTTGCTGATACGCCCCTTGATCAGCTTGTCCAGGCGCAGGTGCTGAATGGCCACGGCGTACTGGAACAGCAGCGCCTGGATCGTCACCCAAAGCGGTTGCCAGCGATAAAACGGCTTCCAGCGCTGCTCGGGGAACACGCGCACCACGCCGTAGCCGACGTCATCGTCCATGCCCAGCACGTTGGTGTAGGTGTGATGCACATGGTTATGCGTATGCCGCCAGAAGTCGGCCGGCCCGACGATGTCCCACTCATACTGGCGACCGGCGAATTCCGGATCGTTCATCCAGTCGTACTGGCCGTGCATCACGTTGTGGCCCAGCTCCATGTTCTCGAGGATCTTGCCCAGCCCCAGCAGCAGGGTGCCGAGCAGCCAGGTTGGCGGGAACCAGCCGAACATCAGCAGCGCGCGACCGCTCCAACAACAGAAACGTACGGCACTGCGCACGCGACGGATATAACGGGCATCGCTTTCGCCTAGGTCGGCCAGCGTGCGCTGGCGCAAGGCATCCAATTCCTGGCCGAAGGCCTCGAGTTCGGCGGGACTCAGCTCTCGATCAAGGCGGGCGGTCACAGGTCGATCTCCACATCCCCATGCGGGGCACTGACACACAAGCGAATGGGTTGATGGGGTTCAGCGAACAGCTCGCCGCTGCGCAGATCGCGCACCGAGCCGGCCAGCAGCAAACAGGTACAACTGGTGCAGATGCCCTGACGGCAGCCATGAGCCGGGCGCAACCCGGCAGCTTCGGCCTGCTCCAGCAGACTTGCGTTGCTGCTGCCAGAGACCTGCTGCCGGCTCCGGGCGAAGCTCAAGCGGACCTCGCGGTCCTCCACGTCGGCCAGCATCGGAAGTGGACTGAAGCTTTCCGATTGCAGGCTGCTCCCGCGTCTGGCGCCATGCCACCAGCCACACGCCTGCTCGACGAAACCACGCGGGCCGCAGACCCGCAGATGATCGCCCGGCAACGCGGCCAGCCGTTCGGCCGACAGACGATCACCCTCGCCACTGAAAACCCACTGCACCTGGACGTTGGCATGACGTGCCGCCAATGCCTGCAGCTCTTCGGCAAACGCCTGTTGCCCTTGGCGGCGCACCTGATGCAGCAGTGTCACCGGCGCGGCGAAGCCACGCGCCAGAGCGTCACGCAGCAGGCCGAGCAATGGCGTGATGCCGCTGCCTGCAGCCAGGAGCAGCACAGAGCCTTGCTCCTGCGGCCAGGCGAAATCACCGAATGCCCGGCCCAGTTCAATCACCTGACCGACCGCAAGGTCGTCGAGCAGCAGATTGGACAGGCGCCCATCCGGCTGGCGTTTGATCGCGATCTCGATGCGCCCGTCGGCTGCCACCGACGTCAGGCTGTAACTGCGTCCGTGGCGAACCCCGTTTTGCTCCAGATACAGCTGGACATGCTGCCCGGCCCGCCAGTCCTGCGCATTGCCATTGCAACACAACTTCAGCGCCAGCATGTCTTCAGCCACCCAACGACGCGCTTCGACTTGGGCGAACACACGATTGAGGCGCAGTGTCGGGTGCAACTGGCGCAGGCATAGATCGACATCCGCCTCACGCAGCCAACCGCCGCTACAGAGCTGGCGCAGCGGCCACAGGCAACCCGCAACCCAACGTGCCCCTGACAGGGAAAGTAAAGCCATCGAAAGAAATCCAGTGAACACTTGTACACAAGGCTGACAGAAAGCATAGTTTTCAGTCAACAGTTGTTCACCGAACGATGTCGGCTCGGTTCGACGCTGGCGCTGCGCATTTGCTAGAGTGCGGCATCGCTCAACGACCCCGATCTCGCATGACGCCACGCGCCGAACAAAAGCAGCAGACCCGCCAGGCCCTGATGGCTGCCGCCCTCACGCTGATGGAAAGCGGCCGCGGTTTTGGCAGCCTGAGCCTGCGCGAAGTGACACGTGTCGCCGGCATCGTGCCCACCGGTTTCTATCGCCATTTCGCCGACATGGACGAACTCGGCCTGGCGCTGGTGGCGGAAGTCGGCGAGACCTTCCGCGCGGCGATCCGCCAAGTGCGCCGCCACGAGTTCGAAATGCGCGGCATGATCGACGCATCGGTGCGCATCTTTCTTGCCGAAGTGGCCGCCAACCACGGTCAGTTCCTCTTCCTCGCCCGCGAGCAATACGGTGGCTCGCGCCCCGTGCGCCAGGCCATTGCGGCACTGCGCGAACGCATCACCAGCGACCTGGCTGCCGATCTGAAGCTGATGAACCGTATGCCGCACCTCGACGATGCAGCGCTCGACGTGGTCTCGGACCTGGTGGTCAAGACCGTGTTCGCGACCCTGCCCGAGCTGATCGACCCGCCCGCCGAGACCCTGCCCGCCCATCTCACTGCAGAAGCCAAGGTCATCCAGCAACTGCGCTTTATCATGGTCGGCGGCAAGCACTGGTTGGGCCTCGGCAAGCCCTCGGACTAACGCGCACCAAAAGCGCGCACTTCAAACGAAAACGCACCAAATCAATCCTGGCCGCTTCGCCAAGTTATCCACAGAGGGCTTGAACGCCCCGGCCTGCGCCAATCTTCGGCCTTGGCAAGCCACTTGCACTATTTCCGGGCACATTGCCCCGGAATAGATACGCATGCTGGTGATCCACGCCCGAATCGCGCCGCAGAGCGCCTGCGACGCCGAACTGGAACTGACCTTCGAAGCCCGCAGCAAGAGCCGCCTGCGCTGTTTCACCACTGGCGGTGAAGAGGTAGGCCTGTTCCTCGAACGCGGCCAACCGGCACTGGCCGATGGCGAGTGCCTGCTGGCCAAGGACGGGCGCATCGTCCGTGTACGGGCCAAGGCCGAACCGCTGCTGCACGTGACCTGCGCCAGCCCCTTCGAGCTGATGCGCGCCGCCTACCACCTGGGCAATCGTCATGTTGCCCTGCAACTGGGCGACGGCTGGCTGCGCCTGCCCGATGACTACGTGCTCAAGGCCATGCTCGAACAACTCGGTGCCACGGTCGAAGCCGTCGAAGCGCCCTATCAGCCCGAGCAAGGTGCCTACGGCGGCGGCCATCACCATTCCCATCATGGCGACGAGGAATTCAACTACGGTCCGCGCCTGCACCAATTCGGGGTGCGCAAGTGACGCTGCCCCCATCGAGCCAGGCAAAGGCAACGCCATGAAACCAGCCTGGGCATTGTTGCGCCTGGCCAGCCCACAGCTGCCCATCGGCGGCTACAGCTACTCGCAAGGGCTGGAATGGGCCATCGACAGCGCCCTGATCACCGATGCCGACAGCGCCGAGCACTGGCTGGCCGATCAACTGACGCTCAACCTCGCCCGCTTCGAAGCCCCGCTGCTGCTGGCTCACTGCCGCGCAGCGGACGCATGTGACTGGTCGCGCCTGCAGCAACTGGCCGAACAGCACCGCGCCAGCCGCGAAACCCGCGAGCTGGCCCTAGAGAGCCGGCAGATGGGGTATTCGCTGCGGCAACTGCTCGAAGGCCTGCCCGAACTGGACGAGGCAGCGCGTGACGCACTTGCTGCCCAGGACGAACCTGGCCTGGCACTGGCCTGGGCACTGGCCGCACGCGCCTGGCAGATCAGCCCGGATGACGCCTTGGCCGCGTGGCTCTGGGGCTGGCTGGAAAACCAGCTCGCCGTGCTGATGAAGGTGTTGCCGCTTGGCCAGCAGGCCGCCCAGCGCCTGACCAGTCGCCTGCTGCCGCAGCTCGATGACGCCCAGCAGCAGGCTAACAGTCTTTCCCCCGAACACTGGGGCAGCGCCGCCTTCGGCCTGGCCCTGGCGAGCATGGCGCACGAGCGCCAGTACTCGCGTCTCTTCCGCTCCTGACGAGGAACAACAACCCATGAACAGCCAACCTCTGCGTGTCGGTATCGGCGGCCCGGTCGGTTCCGGCAAGACCGCACTTACCCTGGCGCTGTGCCGTGCCCTGCGCGAGCGCTACAACATCGCCGTGGTCACCAACGACATCTACACCCAGGAAGACGCCCAGTTCCTGGTGCGCAACGAGGCCCTGGAGCCCGAACGCATCATCGGCGTGGAAACCGGCGGCTGTCCGCATACCGCGATTCGCGAGGACGCCTCGATCAACCTGGAGGCGGTGGAGCAGCTCAACCGCCGCTTTCCGGGCCTGGACCTGATCATCGTCGAATCCGGTGGCGACAACCTGTCCGCCACCTTCAGCCCGGAGCTGTCCGACCTGACCCTGTACGTGATCGACGTGTCCGCCGGTGACAAGCTGCCACGCAAGGGCGGCCCGGGCATTTGCAAGTCCGACCTGCTGGTGATCAACAAGGTCGACCTCGCGCCCATGGTCGGCGCCTCGCTGGAGGTGATGGAGCGCGACACCCTGAAGATGCGCGGCGACAAGCCCTTCGTCTTCAGCAACCAGAAAGTCGGCCAGGGTCTCGACGAGATCATCGCCTTCATCGAACGCCAGGGCATGCTCACCGCCGCCTGAATCTCCCCTCTCCCGCTTGCGGGAGAGGGGCCGGGGGGAGAGGGCCGCCTTTCTCCCTAACCACTGAGTCAAGGAGACCTCTATGAATCTGCGCAAAACCCTCTACACCATCGCCCTGCTCTGCTCCCCGGCGGTGGCACTCGCCCATCCTGGGCATGGCGATTCCGGCCTGATGGCCGGCCTGGCCCACCCGGTGTTTGGCCTCGATCACCTGCTGGCGATGTTCGCCGTCGGCCTGTGGGCCGCGCAGCAAAGCGGCGCGGCGCGCTGGGCGCTGCCGGTGACCTTCGTCGGCAGCATGTTGATCGGCGGCCTGCTGGGTTTCGGCGGTATGGAGATCCCGATGATGGAAACCGGCATCGCCGGCTCCGTGCTGGCTTTCGGCTTGCTCGTAGCCGTGGCAGCGCGTCTGCCGGTAGCGATATCCATGGCGCTGACCGCCCTCTTCGCCCTGACCCATGGCGTCGCCCACGGCCTGGAACTACCTGATCTGGCCAGCCCCTTCGGTTATGCCATCGGCTTCGTCGTCGCCACCGCAGCACTGCATGCCGTCGGCTTCGCCCTCGTGCGTTTCCTGCCACAAGCCGCGGCACCGCTGGTGCGTATCGCTGGCGGCGCTTCGGCAGCGACCGGTGTCTGGCTGCTGGCGAGCTGAGTCTGTTCTGGATGTGCGTTGGGCTATTAAAGGGCGCCCCGGCGCACCACTCGCGACAGTTTTAAGGTACGCACGGCACACACTACCGGCCTCGGCATTGGCGCTTGCCAATGCCGCTGCGCTGGGGCACAAAGTCCCGAACCGGTTTCGAGACCCTGCCTATGCTGCGCCTCACCCGATTTCTGCTCATCCCGCTGCTGCTGATCGGTGCCGTCGTTCTGCTACTGGCCCTAACCAGCAAGCCGGCGAGCACGCCCGCCGTGCTCGACGACCTGGGCCAGCATCCACTGGTCATCGCCCATCGTGGCGGCGCCGGTCTGTGGCCTGAGAACACCCTGTTCGCCTTCGAACGGGCCGCCGCACTCGGCGTCGACATGCTGGAGATGGACCTGCACCTGAGCCGCGACGCCCGACTGGTGGTCATCCACGATGACACGCTGGAGCGCACCACCAATGGCCAGGGCCCAGTCGCGCAGTTCAATCTCGCAGAGCTGCAAGCGCTGGATGCCGGTTACCAATGGACCGCCGATGGCGGCCAGAGCTATCCGTATCGCGGCCAGGGCACGCGTATTGCCACGCTGGAAGAAGTGTTCCAGCGCCTGCCACTGATGCCCAAGGTGCTCGATCTCAAGGTGCCCGATGTCGGCATGGAGGCCGTGCTCTGCGAAATGCTGGCGGCCTACGATCAGCTCGACCGCGTCATAGTCGGCAGCTTTCATGAACGCAGCCTGCAGCGCTTTCGCCAACTCTGCCCGGAGGTAGCGACCTCCGCCGGACCGATTTCGGTGCGCTTGCTGCTGGCGCTCAACTGGCTGGGACTGAGCGACGTGCTCTCGCCGTCCTACTCGGCATTGCAGATTCCTCCACAGCACAGCGGCCTCACCCTCGCCACCCCGCGCCTGGTGCGCAATGCTCAGCATCGTGGCCTGCAGGTACACCTGTGGACCATCAATGAGCAGCCCGAAATGCGAAGGCTGCTGGAAATGGGCGCCAACGGCCTGATCACCGATTATCCGGACCGCGCCTTGCAACTACTCGGGCGCTCCACCCAGCTAGGCGCGCTGCCCACTGACTAGGCTGACGAAAACTTCGACGCTTGCCTGACACCCAGCTGCGCCGGGCCATCAGACGACTCTTCACCAGTTTATCCACAGTCCGCTCAACAGTTTTAGGGGATAACCAGCACGCGCCGCTTGATGCTAAGAACAAGCTCTGGACAAAACGGCGCTTTTCATATCCTCCCACTGGCCTATCGGAGCAGTGATCAGAAAACGCACAAAGCGCTGAAAGACTTGCAATGCGTGGGATTCAGCAAGAGGTACAGAAGTTATCAACAGCATCGCCCACAGCTATCGTGGACAAGCGCAACGAGCTGCGAAAGTAGCACTGGAAGATGTCAAGTCCCTGTGCACAAAGGAAATTATCGACTGTTCAAATGTTCACCAGCAGGTTGGAAGCGGCGTATTTCAAGAGCCGTAGATGGGAACCACCAGCTTATCCACAACTCTTTCAACAGCCTGCGTGGAAAACTTTATTTTCATCTCCTGGCATGCTGTCTGCTTATGGGGAGTAGCCTTCGTTTCCTGCCTAGTAAGGATGCTTCAATGTTCAGTTTCTTCCTCGCCGCCATGCTGCTCGGCTTCGTCTTCAACGCGGCCCCAGGAGCGGTGTTCAGTGAAACCCTGCGTCGTGGCCTGCGCGACGGCTACAAGCCGGCATTGCTGGTGCAGATCGGCTCTCTGGTGGGCGATGCCACCTGGGCGGCCCTCGGTCTGACCGGCCTGGCGCTGTTGCTCGACAGCGCGCAGATCCGTTATCCACTGACTTTGGCCAGCGCCTTATATCTGGCCTGGCTCGGCTACCAGTCCTTGCGTGACGCCCATCGCCCGCCGCAGCCAAACGACGACGGCCAGGTTGCGGCGGGCGGAGCCTTCGCCGCGGGTGCCGCGTTGTCGCTGACCAACCCGCAGAACATCGTCTACTGGGCGGCCATGGGCGGCGCGATGGCGGCCATCGGCGTAGCTCAGCCGACACCGACTCACCTGGCGGTGTTTTTCGCCGGTTTCATGGTCTCGTCGCTGCTCTGGTGTTTCATCTGCGCCGGCCTGGTGGATTGGTTCCGCCGCGCCGCATCGTTGATCTGGCACCGCCTGACCTACGCGGCCTGCGGCGTGGTACTGCTCGGTCTGGCCGGCATGAGTGCACTGGAGCTAGTCTGATCGACTGGCGGCTATCGCCACCATCGAAACAATCTAAGGGCGTGGCGCCAGCGCCGGGGCTAGCCTGCAGCACATGTCCCCCGCGTCAGGAAGCCGCGCCATGCCCCTCAAACACCTGCTCAAGCAACTGCTCGCCAGCTACGCCTGCGCCACCTGCGGCATCGATACACGCCACTGACCCTTGGTGGTTGCGCAGCGGCTGGTTACCCTTGGCGCACTCAGCCAAGGAGTCCGTTAATGTCCCTGCGTAGCGTCTGCGTCTTCTGCGGTGCCAGCCCCGGTGCCAGTCCCATCTACCGTCAGGCCGCCGAAGCGCTTGGCCAGCACCTGGCCGAACGCGGCGTACGGCTGATCTATGGCGGCGGCGCCGTCGGCCTGATGGGTGTGGTCGCCGATGCGGCGCTGAATGCCGGCGGCGAGGTCATCGGCATCATCCCGCAAAGCCTCGAGCGTGCCGAAATCGGCCATCGTGGCCTGACCTGCCTGGAAGTGGTGGATGGCATGCACGCCCGCAAGGCGCGCATGGCCGAACTGGCCGACGCCTTCATCGCCCTGCCCGGCGGCCTCGGCACCCTGGAAGAGCTGTTCGAAGTCTGGACCTGGGGCCAGCTCGGCTACCACGCCAAGCCACTGGGCCTGTTGGAGGTGAATGGCTTCTACAGCAAGCTGGGCGATTTTCTCGATCATCTGGTCGCCGAACGCTTCGTGCGCCCGCAGCACCGCGAGATGCTGCAGATCGCAGACACCCCACAGGACCTGCTCGACGCGCTGAACGAGTGGCGGCCCAGCGTGGCGCCGAAGTGGGTGGATCGCTCGCCCGTCTGAGTCTGTACGCAGACATGTAACACAATGCTACGCTCTGCGGCTTCTCTCCTTACGGAAGCCGCAACATGGCCGGAAGCAGCCTGCTCGCCCTGATCGACGACATCAGTACCGTCCTCGATGACGTCGCCACCATGACCAAGATCGCCGCACGCAAGACCGCCGGCGTCCTGGGTGACGACCTCGCTCTCAATGCCCAGCAGGTTACCGGCGTGCGCGCCGACCGCGAGCTGCCGGTGGTCTGGGCAGTGGCCAAGGGTTCGCTGTTGAACAAGGCGATTCTGGTGCCGGCCGCCCTGCTGATCAGCGCCGTGGCGCCCTGGCTGGTGGTGCCGCTACTGATGCTCGGTGGCCTGTTTCTCTGCTACGAAGGCGCGGAAAAGCTGCTGCACAAGTTGCTGCATCGGCATGAGCCCGAGGAGCAGCAGGCGCGCCTGGAGGCGGTTGCCGACCCTGCGATCGACCTGGTGGCATTCGAGCGCGACAAGATTCGCGGCGCCGTGCGCACCGACTTCATTCTCTCCGCGGAAATCATCGCCATTACCCTCGGCACCGTCGCCACCGCCAACTTCCTCAATCAGGTGCTGGTGCTAAGCGGCATCGCCCTGGTGATGACCATTGGGGTGTACGGGCTGGTCGCCGGCATCGTCAAACTGGACGATGCCGGGCTCTATCTCAGCCAGCGCACCAGCGCCCTGGCTCAGGCTTGCGGACGCGGCATCCTGCGTCTGGCGCCCTGGCTGATGAAGGCGCTGTCGGTAATCGGCACCGCAGCCATGTTCATGGTCGGCGGCGGGATACTCAGCCACGGCCTGCCGCCCGTCGAAGCTGCCGTGCATCACGCGGCGGATTGGGTCGCGCAGGATGCAGGACAGCTACTTTCGGCGGTGGTGCCGACGCTCCTCAATGCCCTGCTGGGCGTGGTCGCCGGTTTGCTCAGCCTGCCGTTGGTCAGCCTCGGCACACGCCTGTGGCAGATGCTGCGCCCATCGAGAACTAGTTGAGTCGGTCATTTCCTGATCAGCCGGCGGTACGCTTCGACAGGTGCGGCCGGCAAGTACTTTCCCCAAGCTTATCCACAGCTTGCTCCACGCTTTTCGGGGATAAGCCGGATCGGCTGAATTGAGCCCGCAGATTTTCTTGGCCTGACTGCAATCAATTCATTACAAAGGATTTTTTGCTTGGCAGATGGGCCCTGAGCAAAACCTGACCAGCCACCCGAAAAGCCCGAAGAATAAGGCTCTGGCGCGCCATTGCAGAGCTTCTCAACAGAGTTACCCACAGATTGTCGGGATAACCTGACGTGGCGTTCGGTCGCAGCCCATAACACTGAAAGCTGTGCGAATCTTTGCCAGACCTGACCGGAAACTCAGAAGCTGGAGGATTCACATGATGTTGCGTAACGCCGCTCTAATCGCTCTGCTCGGCCTGGCCAGCACCCCGCTGCTCGCAGCCGAATGCTCGGTGGATGTCGACTCGACCGACCAGATGACCTTCAACACCCAAGCCATCTCCGTCAGCAAAAGCTGCGAGACCTTTACCGTCAACCTCAAGCACACCGGCTCGCTGCCCAAGACCGCCATGGGCCACAACTGGGTGCTGAGCAAGACCGCCGACATGCCCGGCATCGTCACCGACGGTATCCCTGCCGGCCCGGACGCCAGCTACCTCAAGGCAGGCGACGAGCGTGTGATCGCTCATACCGACCTGATCGGCGGTGGCGAAAGCACCTCGGTGACCTTCGATGTCAGCAAACTGGCCGCAGGCGAGGACTACAGCTTCTTCTGCTCCTTCCCCGGCCATTACTCGATGATGAAAGGCAGCGTGAAGCTGGTCGACTGAGTCATCTCCAGGGCCTCAAGCGAGGCCCTTCATCCCGCCTATCCGAGCGGCAGCACCGTGACCTGCACTTCCGGATCATGACTGCCGCCTCCCAGGATCACTCCACGCAGCGGCGACACGTCGGAGAAATCCCGGCCCCAGGCCAGGGTGATGTGTTCCAGGGCCGGCCGCACATTGTTGGTCGGATCGAAGTCCACCCAGCCCTGACGCGGGCAATACACCGATATCCAGGCATGCGACGCATCGGCGCCGATCAGCCGTGGCTGGCCGGGTGGTGGCTGGGTCAGCAAATAGCCACTGACGTAGCGGGCAGCCAGGCCGCGTGAGCGCAGGCAAGCGAGCATCAGATGGGCGAAGTCCTGGCAGACACCGCGCTTCTCTTCCAGTACTTGCAATAGCGGTGTCGCCACCTGGGTAGCGCCGGCATCGAAGCTGAACTCATCGAAGATCTTCTGCATCAACGCCTGACCGGCCTGCAGCAGCGGACGATCGGGGGTGAAACAGTCATCAGCGTAGTCGGCGAAGACCTGCTTGAGACGCACGTAGGGCGACTCGAAACGGTAGCGCGCCGCCTCCAGCAGCGCTGGCGCCATCGGCTTGCCGCTGTAGCTGAGAGCAGCGCAGGCTTTTTCCCAGCTCGGCGAATCATCGAGATTCAGTGGCGCCCGCGCCAGCACCTCGACGCGCAAGCGCGCGCTGACGCTGAGCTGCTCGTGCGGGCGCTCGAACACCAGGCGGGTCAGCGGGTTGCCGAACACGTCCAGGCCGTCACGGCGCTGGCAGGGCTGCGGGTCGATGCGCAGCTCCTGCTCGTGGCAGCGCTGCCACGGGCATTCGCGCGGCCACAGGTGCGCCAGTTGCTGGGCCAGGGAAACCGGCGCCGAGTAACGGTAATGGGTGTCGTGAAGAACCTGATACAGCGCGCTGCTCATGAGGATTGCGTCCGCTGGCTGACATCGACATGGGCGAAGAAACGCAGCCCGAGGTGATCGGAAACCGCACCGGCGGCTTCGCTGATGGCCACCAGCAGGTCGGCCAGTCCTTCGAGCACCGCACGGGTACTGCCAGGGCCAAACAGCGGGTTTTCCAGGCTGGCGAGATTGAAAGCGGCAAGCTGTTGCTCGAGATAGACCAGGTAGCGCTCGGCCGGCAACTCGAAGCGCTCGTGAAGTCCCTCCAACGAACGCAGCAGCGTGCGCATCTGGAAGATCACGGCATGTGGGTTCTGCTCATCCAGCAATAGCAGGTCGAGCACCGGGATCAACTGCGCCGAGGCCAGGTAGCGGGTGCGGTAGGTGATGCTGCTGTTGCCCAGTTCCAGCAGCCACTCCTGCGCCGACTGGTCGGTGGCCGAGCCGCTGCGCAGGAAGCCGGCGAAGCTGTCGCAGAGAAACTGCAGACGCTCGATGTAGCGGCCGAGCATGAGGAAGCGCCAGCCGTCGTCGCGGGTCATGTCGTCGAGGGCGAAGCCGGAAAGCGCCGCCAGCGACATCAGCAGGCGATTGAGAAAATCCAGCAGCTCGCCGAAGTCGGCCGGTTGGCCTTCGAGCAGTTGCGCCTCGCGCTGCAGCTCCACCAGCGCCTGCCAGTTGGCCTGGGACAGCTTGCCGCGCACGCTGCCTGCCGCCCATTGCAGGCGCTGCAGATTGGCGCGCAGGCTGGCCGGCCAGTCGCCGCCAAGCAATGCCTGCAGCAGGCGCGCTTCCAACTCACCCTCCTCCGGATCTGCCAGCAGGCCCAGATCCTGCGCCAGCGCCAGGGCGCTCTGCAGCGCCTGCGGATCGTCGTCATCGTCGACGTAGCGCGCCAGCATGATACGCAGCAGCCGCGCATTGCCCTCGCAGCGCTCGGCGTAACGACCGAACCAGTACAGGTTCTCCACCACGCGCGAGGGCAGGAAGGGGTCGCTGCGCACCAGGTCGGCGGTGCCGAGGGTGCGTTGCGTCTGCCAGGGCTCACCCGCGCTCTGCCGGGTGCCCAGCACCCAGGTGTCCTTGCTCGCACCGCCACGCTGCATCGAGACCACTTCGGCATCGGCCTCGGCGGCGACGCGGGTCAGACCACCGGGCATCACCCGGTAGCCGTCGGCACTGGCCACGGCGAACACGCGCATGCCGATGGCGCGCGGCTGCAGGCCGCTGCCATCCCACACCGGCGCCTGCGACAGCTTGGCCCGCGCCTGCGCCACATAGGCGTAGGGGCGCTGTTTGAGGCGTGCCGCCAGCTTGACGCGCTGCGCCTCGTCGAGGTCACGACCGAACACCGGGGTGAAGCTCTGCGAGGGGAAGGCCGGGCGCACCAGCAACTGGTCGAGTTTCTCTAGCGCCTCGTCCAGTACCGGCGGCTCGCCGCACCACCAACTGGCAATGGACGGCAATAGCAGTTCCTCGCCGAGCAGATGCTCGCTGATCGCAGGCAGGAAACCCGGCAGACCGGGCGACTCCAGCACGCCGCTGCCCAGGGCATTGGCCACCAGCACGCGGCCACGACGCACCGCTTCGAGCAGGCCAGGCACGCCAAGGGCCGAGTCGGTGCGCAGCTCCAGCGGGTCGCAGTAGTCGTCGTCGAGGCGGCGCAGCACCGCATGCACGCGGCGCAGGCCGGCCAGGGTCTTGAGGTAGAGGGTAGCGTCGCGCACGGTCAGGTCGCTGCCCTCGACCAGCGGGTAGCCGAGCTGACGCGCCAGGTACAGATGCTCGAAATAGCTTTCGTTGAAGCGCCCCGGCGTCAACAGCACCACCAGCGGCGTCTCGCCGCCGCTCGGTGCCTGGCGCGCCAGGGTGTCCTGCAGGGTGCGAAAGAAACCAGCCAGGTACTGCACGCGCAAGTCGCGGTACAGCTCGGGGAAGGCGCGCGAGACGATCTGCCGGTTCTCCAGCGCATAGCCGGCGCCGGAGGGTGCCTGGGTGCGGTCGGCGGTGACCCACCAGCGGCCGTCCGGTGCCCGTGCCAGATCCACCGCATACAGATGCAGCCAGGTACCGCCCGGTGCCTGCATGCCCTGGCACGGCCAGAGGAAGTTGTTGTGGCCGAACACCAGCTCGGTCGGTAGCAGACCCTCGGCGATCAGTTTCTGCGGCCCGTAGAGATCGGCCAGCACGCGGTTGAGCAGGGTCGCACGCTGCGCTACGCCAGCGGCGATCTGCTGCCACTCATCAGCCGGGATCAGGTTGGGCAGCAGATCCAGCTCCCACGGGCGGTCGGCACCGTCCGGGTCGGCGTAGACGTTGTAAGTGACGCCGTTTTCCTGAATCTGACGGGCCAGCATGGCCTCGCGCTGCGCCAGGTGCTCGGGGCGGCTACGCGCCAGCTGCTCGTAAAGGCGGCGCCAGTGCGGGCGCACGTTGCCCTTGGCATCGAGCAGTTCGTGGTAAGCCCCGGCAGGGGGCGGGTAATCGGCTAGCAGGTCGTGCATGGCAGGCTCGGCAGTGCAGCATGATGCAGGTTGATGTGGCCCCACCTGTGGGAGGGGCTTCAGCCGCGAACCGTCGCCGCTAAAGCGCCTCCCACAGTAGGGATCGACGTCAGCTTCGACGCAGATCCAAGGTCAACGGCAGTTCATTATTGTCCATCGGCTGCATGACGAGGCGCTTGCCCGGGCTGTGGCCCAGGCGGAAGAACCGCGCCAGGCGTCGGCTCTCGGCCTCGTAGGCGTTGACCGGCAGGCTGTCGTAGTTGCGGCCGCCCGGATGCGCGACATGGTATTGGCAACCACCCAGCGAACGCTGCATCCAGGTGTCGATGAGATCGAACACCAGCGGCGCATGCACGCCGATGGTCGGTTGTAGGCAACTGGCCGGCTGCCAGGCACGGAAGCGCACGCCACCGACGAACTCGCCGACCTTGCCCGTCGGGCGCAACGGCACCGGCACGCCGTTGCAGGTCAGCACGTAGCGATCCGGCGCCATGCCGGCCACCTTCACCTGCATGCGCTCCAGCGACGAGTCGACATAGCGCACCGTGCCGCCGATGGCGCCCTCCTCGCCCAGCACGTGCCAGGGTTCCAGGGCCTGGCGCAGCTCCAGGTCGATGCCCTTGACCGCAAAGTCGCCGGCCTTGGGAAAGCGGAATTCCAAGTGCGGGGCAAACCACTCGGCGCGCAGCGGGTAGCCGAAGGCCGACAGTTCCTGCAGCACGTCAGCGAAATCCTGCTCGACGAAGTGCGGCAGCAGGAAGCGGTCATGCAGCTCGGTGCCCCAGCGCACCAGCCTGGCCGGGCGGTAGGGCTCCTGCCAGAAGCGGGCGATCAACGCGCGCAGCAGCAGTTGCTGGGCCAGACTCATCTGCGCGTGCGGCGGCATCTCGAAGGCGCGCAGTTCGAGCAGGCCAAGGCGACCGCTGGCCGAGTCCGGCGAGTACAGCTTGTCGATGCAGAACTCGGCGCGGTGGGTATTGCCAGTGACGTCCACCAGCAGGTTGCGCAGCAGGCGGTCGACCAGCCATGGCGGGCAGTCGCGGCCCGGCTCGGGCATCTGCGCGAAGGCAATCTCCAGCTCGTACAAGGTGTCGTTGCGCGCCTCGTCGACACGCGGCGCCTGCGACGTCGGGCCGATAAACAGACCGCTGAACAGGTAGGACAGCGACGGGTGGTTGTGCCAGTAGCTGATCAGGCTACGCAGCAGATCGGGGCGGCGCAGGAAGGGCGAATCGCCCGGTGTCGCGCCGCCAAGGACGAAGTGGTTGCCGCCGCCGGTACCGGTGTGACGCCCATCGATCATGAACTTCTCGCTGGACAGACGCGACTGGCGCGCCGCCTCGTAAAGGAACTCGCAGCGCTCGACCAGCTCGTCCCAGCAGGCAGCCGGGTGAATGTTCACCTCGATCACGCCCGGATCGGGAGTGACGCGGAAATACTGCAGACGCGGATCGAGCGGTGGCTCGTAGCCCTCCATCAGCACCGGACAATCCAGTTCGGCGGCGACGGACTCGATGGCCGCGACCAGCTCCAGGTAGTCCTCCAGGTGCGCCAGCGGCGGCATGAACAGGTACAACCGGCCTTCGCGCGGCTCGGCGCACAACGCGGTACGCACGATACCGGCCGCCGACTGCCCGCTGGCCGGGCGTGCACTCTGCACGTTGGCACTGGCGCCACGCCAGACGCCACGCAGCTGCCGCTGGATCTGCGCCGGGCTGGGCAACGGCGGCAACGACTGGCTGGGGTCGACCGGATTGATGTAGGGGTAATCGGCCTGGCTGACCCAGGGCAGCGAATCCAGCGGCAGGCGGTAGCCCAGTGGCGAGTCGCCCGGCAGCAACCGGCAATGCTCGTCGCGCAGGAACCAGTGCCCGCTCTGCCAGCCTTCACCGATCACCTGTCGCGCCAGCGGCAGAACATGACCAACGACCTTATCCAGGCCCTGATCGAACACCTTGCGCAGGCGCTCGCGCTCCAGCGGGTCGCTCAGACGCGGGTCGTCCGGGGTGACGTTGTCCGGCAGCTTACGCTCGCGCCACAGGTAGTAGAACCAGTCTTCATAGGCAGGGAATACATTGCCGGCATCGACGTCCAGGCGCGACGCCAGAGTGGCGAGAAAGCGAGCGGCGGTCTCGGCGGTGACGCCATAGCCGCGCTTCTCGTCGGCCAGCAGCTTGGGGTCATGCCACAGCGGCTCGCCGTCGCGACGCCAGAAGCAGTTCAGCGACCAGCGCGGCAACTGCTCGCCCGGGTACCACTTCCCCTGACCGAAATGCACCAGCGCATTGGGGGCATAGTGCTCGCGCAGGCGATGGAACAGGTCGGCGGCCAGACGGCGCTTGTTCGGGCCGAGCGCGGCGGTATTCCATTCGTCGTCATCGGGATAGTCGAGGGCGACGAAGGTCGGCTCGCCGCCCATGGTCAGGCGTACGTCATGCATCTGCAGGTCATCGTCGATGCGCCGCCCCAGCGCCTGGATCGCCTGCCACTGTGCCTCGCTGTAAGGCTTGGTGACGCGCGACGCCTCCCACACGCGCTCGACGCTCATCAGGTGCTCGAACGTCACCTCGCACTCGTCCAGCCCACCGGTGATCGGCGCCGCCGAGGACGGCTCCGGACTGCAGGCCAGCGGGATATGGCCTTCACCGGCGAACAGGCCCGAGGTTGGGTCGAGTCCGATCCAGCCGGCGCCAGGCAAGTACACCTCGCACCAGGCATGCAGGTCGGTGAAGTCCTGTTCGGTGCCGCTCGGGCCGTCGAGGGATTTGACGTCGGCGGTGAGCTGGATCAGGTAGCCGGAGACGAAGCGCGCGGCCAGCCCCAGGTGCCGCAGCAACTGCACCAGCAGCCAGGCCGAGTCGCGGCAGGAACCGGAGGCCAGCTCCAGCGACTGCTCGGGCGTCTGCACGCCCGGCTCCATGCGGATCAAGTAGCGAATGTCATGTGCCAGGCGCTGGTTCAGCTCGACCAGGAAGTCGATGCTGGGCACCGGCTCGCGGGAAATACCGGCCAGGTACCTGGCGAACAATGGCGTGGCCGGCAGCTTGATCAGATAAGGCGCCAGCTCGCGCTGCTCGCCCTCGGTATAGGCGAAGGGAATGCGCTCGGCGTAGGGCTCGAGGAAGAAGTCGAAGGGGTTGAACACCGCCATTTCGGCGACCAGATCCACCTCGACCCTGAATTCGCGGGTCTTCTCCGGAAACACCAGGCGCGCCAGGTAGTTGCCCTGCGGGTCCTGCTGCCAGTTGATGAAGTGCTGACTCGGCTCGACCTTCAAGGCGTAGGAGAGGATGCGCGTGCGGCTGTGCGGCGCCGGGCGCAGACGCACCACCTGAGGCCCAAGGTTGACCACGCGATCGTAGCGGTAGTGGGTGACGTGATGCAGCGCGACATGAATCGACACGGCGGCCTCCTGCTAGCCTGGACGATGGGCTGTGCAGCGCAAGACTTATGCCAGCGGCTAAGCCGCTTTCTTGCGCTCCGTCGACCGCGGCAAGCCCCACGTTGGCGCATCGCCTGCACCAAGGTCGAATGGATGCACAACTCCAGGGCAAGGAGGATCAGGAGCTGAGAAAGGCGGACACCGACTTCAGCACTCGCCAACGAGACTGGCGATCCAGCGGTCGATCACCTCCAGCCCTTCGCGGTGGGAGGTGGAGCGTCCCAGTTCGGGCATCATGATGCTGGGATCGGTGCTGTGCAGGCGGAAGCTCAGCACCGACTTCTCCGGCGCACCGGGATGAATGTCGACCAGACGGTCGCCGGAGCCCTTGCCAGCCGCCACCGGCTGCTTGCATAGCCCGTAGGCGATGCTCAGCGGAGTGGTGGGATCGAGATACAGGCCGGAGGTGCGCCCCGGCCCTTCTGGGTTATGGCAGTGCGAGCAGTTGGCATCCAGGTAACTGCGCGCCTGGGCCTGTAGATTTTCTCCCTGTCGCGCCTCGCCCCATCGCGCATTGCGTGGCAGATCACTCACCTGCGCCGGGACGCCCTGCAGAAAACCGACCGTCTGCCAACGCAGCAGCTGGTTGGCCGCGCCATCGGCATAGGCGAAATCCTTGTTCAGATGGCGCGCCTTCGGCCCCAGCGGCTGCACGCCCTTGCCGGCCTGCTCTTCATGACAACCCGCACATTGATTGGCGTCAGGAACCTGATAGTCGATCGCCAGCACCTCGCCGCGCTCACCGTCCAACTCGAGATCGAAGCTGGCGCCCGCCCAGTCCAGGGTCGCCTCGCGCTGGGCGTCATCCCAGACGTAGGGCAAGGCGACCCAGCCCTGCTCCTGACGCAGCAGAATACGCGTCTCGATCAGCCTCACCTGTTCAAGCTCTATCGCTTCGGCGTCGCGCTGCTCGCTACGCTGCAAACGTCCCTGCGCGTCGCGCGGGTAATAGAAGGTCTTGCTCAGCACCGTACCCAGCGGGTAATCGAAACGCGCTTCGCCGTACTGCGCGCTGCTGCCTTGCGGCATCCAGAGGGTGCGCAGCTTATGCGCATAGTCGGTGAACAACGGCGTATTGAGGTCATAGGGCAATACGCCGTCGACTGGCTGCAGCTGGCCGTCGCGCTGTTGCAGCACGCCCCAGCCACTGAGCTTTTCCGGATAGTTCTCGCCACTGGGCAGATACAGAGGCGCTCGCGGCTGTTGCTCGCAGGCGGCAAGCAGCGCGGCAAACAGCAATATCCAGCCGTTCCTCATGCGCCCTCGCCTTTTTCTTCCAGCGCGGCGCGCAGTTCGACGGCGGGCAAACGGGGCAGCTCGCAGCGATGCGGCTCGATATCGGTGCTGATGTTCTTGTAACCACCAGGCCCGTCGACATTGACGATGCCGGCGTCACCATTGTCGATGCAGATCGCCAGTTCGGGTGGCAGCTTGCCGCCTTCCAGCTTGGAAGGATTGACGTAGCCGTCCCAGAGAATGTCCGGCAGACGACCGTTGAGGCCGAACTTCGCCAGCTTGAGCGCCTTCAGCTCCAGGTTGTCCGGGCTATCGCCCGCCGGGCCGAAGCGGTTGCCATGGATATGAATGGCCTCCGGATAGGGATCGAAATCCTCGCTGGTGGATAGATCGGTGTAGCCGGTGCTGAAGTAGCTGCTGACGATGACATTGGCGGTGCGGTGGTCGCCAATATCGTTGTCGAAGATTTCCACCTTGTCGTTGGAGTTGACCAACACTCCGGAGCCCGCCGGCACGCTGGCCACAGGTGTGCCCTTATGACCGAAGTTCTTGTGGTTGTTGCCTTCGACCTTGTTGCGATAGACCCGTGTGGTGTGCCCCGGCTGCGGCAGATTGGGCATGTTGAAGACCAGGATGCCGCCGGTATTGCCGGTGGCGACGTTGTCATAGACGTCAGCGCCGATGGTGTTCTCGATCTCGATGCCGGCGACGTTGCGCTCGGCACGGCTGTTGCGCACCACCACGTTACGCGACTGGCCGACGTAGATGCCGGCATCCGAGGCGCCGATGGCGACCACGCCGTCGATCAGCACGTTCTCGGTCTGCACCGGGTAGATGCCGTAAGCGCCATTCTCGGTCGCCGGGCCATTGGTCCACTCAGTCCGCACGCGGCGGATGATGATGTTCTCGCCGCCTACGACCTTGAGCGCATCGCCCTTGGTGTCTTCCAGCGCCAGGTCCTCGATGGTGAAGTCGGACGCACTCACCAGCAGCCCTTCGGCGCCGGACTTCTGGCCCTTGAAGTTGAGGATGGTCTGGCCCATCCCGGCACCACGCAGCGTCACCCCACTGATCTTGAGGCTGAGGCTACGATCCAGTTGCCAGGTGCCTTCGGGCAGCTCGATCACCTCGCCAGGCTTGGCCTTGATCAGCCGGGTCTGCAGTTCTTTCTGGAAATCCTGACTGGCAGCAGGTGGCGGTGCCTCGGGTTCCCCACAAGCGGCAAGTGTCAGGGAGATGGCGAGCAGTGATGGCACGACTATACGCATGGCGGGACTCCGGATTTGTTCTTATATTATTGGCACTATAGTGCCAGATAAGAAATACGCCAATCCCGCGCAGCTTCGCAACGGCCTTCCGCACACCTTGGGAAAGGCTTCACCCGCGAGGTTTTTGCGCCACCAAAACAATTCGCGGACAAGTCCGCTCCCACAAGATAGGTGGGCTTACCTCGGTGGGAGAACGTCGCTGAGAGTGCTGCAACACTCCACGCCACCTGCGCCATCGTAGGAGTGACTCAACCGTGAGGCATTTGCGCCGCCAAAACAATTCGCGGACAAGCCCGCTCCCACAACATCAGCAGGCTTGCTTAACCCTGTGGGAGCGGACTTGTCCGCGAAGCGTTGTGCTGCGACTGCCTCAGCGCGGTACGGCAGGCTTTTTCGCCGGTTTCCTGCCCTTGCCTTTACCCGCGCCAGAACGTTCACGCGCGGCCTGCTGGTTGCGCGCTTCGGCAGCAGCCTTGGCCTGTTCGCGCTTGTCCCAGGGTTTGCTGCCATCGCTGGCGCGTGGTGGCAGGCCGGTGTGCTGGGTCAGAATCTTACCGCCAGCACCCACTTTCTTGCTGCCGGCCGGCGTAGAGTTCTTGCGCCGCGCGCTCTGGTACTCGTCGGTCTGCGGCTGATAAGTCGGGATCAGCTGGTGCTTGCCGTTACCGATCAAATCGCTACGGCCCATGCGCTCCAGCGCCTCGCGCAGCAGCGGCCAGCCCTTCGGATCGTGATAGCGCAGGAAGGCCTTGTGCAGGCGACGCTGCTGCTCGCTCTTGACGATCTCCACGCCGTCGCTCTTGTAGGTCACCTTGCGCAGCGGGTTCTTGCCCGAGTGATACATGGCCGTGGCGGTGGCCATCGGCGAGGGGTAGAACGCCTGCACCTGGTCGGCGCGGAAACCGTTGCGCTTGAGCCACAGGGCGAGGTTCATCATGTCCTCGTCGGTGGTGCCCGGGTGCGCGGCGATGAAGTACGGGATCAGGTACTGCTCCTTGCCCGCCTCCTTGGAGAACTTCTCGAACATCTGCTTGAAGCGGTCATAGCTGCCGATGCCCGGCTTCATCATCTTGTCCAGCGGACCGCGCTCGGTGTGCTCCGGGGCGATCTTCAGGTAACCGCCAACGTGGTGGGTGACCAGTTCCTTGACGTACTCTGGCGATTCGACGGCCAGGTCATAACGCAGGCCCGAGGCGATCAGAATCTTCTTCACGCCGGGCAGCGCACGGGCCTTGCGGTACAGCTCGATCAGGGAGCTGTGATCGGTATTGAGGTTCTCGCAGATGCCAGGGAACACGCAGGACGGCTTGCGGCAGTGACGCTCGATTTCCGGGTCCTTGCAGGCGATGAGGTACATGTTGGCGGTCGGCCCGCCAAGGTCGGAGACCACGCCGGTGAAGCCCGGCACCTTGTCGCGCATCTCCTCGATCTCGCGGATGATCGAGTCGTGGGAACGGCTCTGGATGATGCGGCCTTCGTGCTCGGTGATCGAGCAGAAGGTGCAGCCACCGAAGCAGCCGCGCATGATGTTCACCGAGAAGCGGATCATCTCGTAAGCCGGGATTTTCTCCTTGCCATACACCGGGTGCGGCACGCGTGCGTAGGGCATGCCGAACACGTAGTCCATTTCCTCGGTGGTCATGGGAATGGGTGGCGGGTTGAACCAGACGTCCACCTCGCCATGCTTCTGCACCAGCGCGCGGGCGTTGCCCGGGTTGGTTTCCAGGTGCAGCACGCGGTTGGCGTGGGCGTAGAGCACCGGATCGTTGCGCACCTTCTCGAACGACGGCAGACGGATCACCGTCTTGTCGCGGGTCATGCGCGGGCTTTCGAGAATCTGTACCACCTTGGCTTCGTTGGGGTCTTCAACCTCGCCTTTAGCCTGTTCGATGGCACAGGCTTCGGTGTCCTGCGTGTTGACGTAGGGGTTGATGATCTTGTCGACGCGACCGGGGCGATCGATGCGGGTCGAGTCGACCTCGAACCAGCCATCCGGCGTATCACGACGAATGAACGCGGTGCCGCGCACATCGGTGATGGCCTCGACCTGCTCGCCTCGCGACAGGCGCTGGGCGATCTCGACCACGGCGCGTTCGGCGTTGCCGTAGAGCAGGATATCGGCGGTGGCGTCCATCAGGATCGAGCGACGCACCTTGTCCTGCCAGTAATCGTAATGGGCGATACGACGCAGCGACGCCTCGATTCCGCCAAGAATCACCGGCACATGGGTGTAAGCCTCCTTGCAGCGCTGGCTGTAGACCAGGCTGGCGCGATCGGGGCGCTTACCGGCAATGCCGCCGGGGGTGTAGGCGTCGTCGGAGCGGATCTTCTTGTCCGCGGTATAGCGGTTGATCATCGAGTCCATGTTGCCCGCCGCCACGCCGAAGAACAGGTTCGGCTCGCCGAGCTTCATGAAGTCGTCTTTGCTGCGCCAGTCCGGCTGGGCAATGATCCCTACGCGGAACCCCTGGGCCTCAAGCAGACGACCGATGATCGCCATGCCGAACGAAGGATGATCGACGTAGGCATCGCCGGTGACGATGATGATGTCGCAGCTGTCCCAGCCGAGCAGGTCCATCTCTTCCCGGCTCATTGGCAGGAAGGGCGCAGGCCCGAAACACTCGGCCCAATACTTGGGATAGTCGAACAGCGGCTTGGCAGCTTGCATATTTTTTGATCAATGGGCTATCACGAGGGGCGCGGATAATAGCACAAATTTTGACCAAACCAGACTATTCCACTGGGTTTAATGCCGTGAGCAGCCTCGATGACAAGCGCTCAAGCGCCCCGGCTGGAATTCATCATGCGGCGTCTCGGCCACCAGTTATGGGCTCGAAAGAGCAGATAATTCAGGCATTTTCCGGCGATAGCCAGACGCCATATTGTTTTCTTCCGATAATAATCCTGTGCATATACTCAAACATTCGGCCAGTCGCCTTCAGGACACCTATGCTACTGCGCTTCGCCTTCCTGCTAGTTCTTCTACTCGGACTGTCGACCACGGGCCTGGCCATGGCATCCGTGACGCTCACCGACGCCAGCAGCGGCATGCCGCTCAACGCCCATATCGAGCTGCTGGAAGACACGGAAGGCAGCCTGAGTATCGACGACATCGCGGCCCCTGAGCTGCAGTCGCGCTTTCGCCCGGCCAATGGTCGTGCCAGCGTCGGCCAGAGCCTGAACCCGTGGTGGATAAAACTGACCCTGCAGCGCGATATGCGCGCACCGGCTCGCTGGGTGCTGGAAGTCGGCTCGGTGACACAGCTCGACCTGCAGCTCTACCAGCCCAATGGCCAGGGCGTCTGGCAGCTGCGCCAGTCCGGCGAGCGCGTGCCCTTCAGCGAGAGTCGCGACCATCCCTACCGACGCATGGTGTTCGACCTGCAGCCGCTCACTGAACAGCCGACGACCTTCTACCTGCGCACCTTTGATCCTGCCGGCAATTCCTTCCCGCTGCGCATCTGGCAGCTTGATGAACTCACGCAACTGGCCGCACGCGAGAACCTGGCGCTCGGCGCCATCTACGGCGTGGTCTTCGCGCTGCTGCTGTACAACCTGTTCATCCTTATCTCGCTGCGCGACAAAGCCTACTTCTGGTATGTGCTGACCACCGCCTTCGCCCTGCTATTCATCATGAGCATGACCGGGCATGGTGCGCAGTACCTGTGGCCGCATCATCCCGTGCCGGCGTGGCTCGACCGCATCACCCTGCCGTCGCTGTGGGGCCTGTTCGCCAGCCGATTCACCCAGACCCTGCTGCAGACCAAGCAGTATGTGCGCTGGGCCCACCACCTGTTGAACATGGCCTGCGTGATCTATCTCTTCGCCATTGTCTTGACCCTGCTCGATCAACGCTATCTGGCAGCCTGGGCCATCGCGCTGCTGTCGCTGACCAGCATCCCTGCCGCGCTGGGCAGTGCAGTGGTGCGCTGGCGCCAGGGCTTTTTTCCTGCGCAACTGTACCTTTATGGCTACGGCCTGGTGCTGGGCAGCGTGGCCATCCTGCTGCTACGCACCACCGGCTTATTACAACCGGCCGAATGGAATGCCTATGTATTTCCACTCGCGGTGGCCGCGGAATCCATCCTGTTCTCTTTTGCCCTGGCGTATCGCATCCAGATACTCAAGCAGGAGCGCGCCGTGGCCCTGCAGCAAGCGGATCGCGAGAAGACCGCACGCCTGGCCCAACTCCAGGCCAGCGCCGATGAGCTGCAGGCTGCGGTGACCGCACGCACCGCCGAACTGGCCGCGACCAACGAACAACTGCGTGAACGCGAGTGCGAGCTGCAGCATGCTGCCTTCCACGACCTGCTGACCGAGTTGCCCAACCGCCGCTACCTGGTCGAGCGCTGCGAGTCGGCCCTGGCGCATGCCGAGCGACACAAGGAAAGCGTGGCGCTGCTGCTGATCGACCTGGATCACTTCAAGCCGATCAACGATCGCTTCGGCCATGCCGCCGGCGACCTGATGCTGCAGGTGATTGCCAGGCGCCTGCGCGAACACGTGCGCCTGGGTGACACGGTGGCGCGCCTGGGCGGTGACGAGTTCGCCGTGCTGATCTGTGGCAGCGACGCCGAAAGCCAGGCCCGCGAAATCGCCGAGCGCCTGCTGGCGGAGCTGTCCGAGCCGGTGCACTACGGTGCCGAGCGCCTGCGTGTGACCATCAGCATCGGCGTGGCGCTCTATCCACTCCATGCGCAGAGTTTCACCGGGCTGTACAAGATCGCCGACCAAGCGCTCTACCGCGTCAAGGAACTGGGACGCTCAGGCGCGCGCGTGCACGGTGATGATGGCGAGCTGACCGAGCAGGCCTGCCTGCAGCTGGACATTCTCAAAGTACCCAGCGGCCTGGCCTAGCCGATATAGCGACGCGGTACTCGTGCTGTGACTTTGCTCAGCAGCTCATAGCCGATGGTGCCGCAGGCTGCCGCCACCTCATCCAGCGGCAGATTGGCGCCCCATAGCTCCACTGGCGAATCGACATCGGCCTCGGGCAGGTCGGTGATATCCACCGCCAGCATGTCCATCGACACCCGGCCCGCCAGTGTCGCGCGTTGCCCGTCGACCAGTACCGGCGTGCCGCTCGGCGCATGGCGCGGGTAACCGTCGGCATAACCGCAGCTGACCGTGGCAATCCGCGAGGGCCGCTGCGCCACCCAGCTCGCGCCATAACCGACACTTTCACCAGCCGCCACTTCACGCACGGCAATTACCCGCGCAGCCAGAGTCATGGCGGGCCTCAGCCCAAGCTCGCGCGCACTCAGCTCGGCGAACGGCGTCGCCCCGTAGAGCATGATGCCGGGACGCAGCCAATCCATATGCGTGGCGGGAATGGTCAGCACCGCCGCTGAGTTGGCCAGCGAGCGATGATTGAAGTCCAGGTCCAGCAGATCGAGAAAACGCTCGACCTGCTGCTCGGTGAGCGGATGCCCACGCTCGTCGGCACAGGCGAAATGGCTGAGCAGGTTGAGCTCGGCGACCTGTTCGGCGTCTTCAAGCTGCGCATGCCACTGGCGCAGGCTGGCGGCATCGAAGCCGAGGCGATGCATGCCGGAGTCCAGCTTGAGCCAGACATTCAGTGGCCGCACCAGCTCACTGGACAGCAGCGCCTCGGCCTGCGCTGCACTCTGCACCACCAGATCCAGTCCCAGCTGCGCTGCGATGGCATATTCGCTGGCCTCGAAGCAGCCTTCGAGCAGCAGGATGCGCGCCTCGCCATGCATGGCGCGCACTTCCGCCGCCTCTTCCAGGCAGGCCACGGCGAATCCGTCGGCAACATCGTGCAGCGCCGTTACCACTTCACGCACGCCGTGCCCATAGGCATTGGCCTTGACCACCGCAAAAGCCTGACGCCCCGGCGCGCAGCGCTTGGCAAGCGTGTAGTTGTGAGCAATGGCGGAGAGGTCGACGATGGCGGCTAGCGGGCGCATGGCAGAAGGCCTGAACGAAAAACGGGCGCCCATCTTAACTGCTGGGCGCCCGTTTTCATTGATCTAGAGCGTAGCCCGGATGCAATCCGGGAGCTTCTGCACCGAGAGCCCCGGATTTCATCCGGGCTACAGAACTCGCTCCTATGACGCCCAGGCTACGACTGTCATTCATCCTCGAACTGATAGCTGCCCGGCGCCAGGTTCTCGAAGCGCGAATACTTGCCGAGGAAGGCCAGGCGCGCGGTGCCGAGCGGACCGTTACGCTGCTTGCCGATGATGATCTCGGCCACGCCCTTGTACTCGGTCTCCGGGTGGTACACCTCGTCGCGATAGACGAACAGGATGATGTCGGCGTCCTGCTCGATCGCACCGGATTCACGCAAGTCGGAGTTGATCGGGCGCTTGTTGGGGCGCTGTTCCAGGCCACGGTTGAGCTGCGACAGGGCGATCACCGGGCAGTTGAATTCCTTGGCCAGGCCCTTGAGCGAGCGCGAAATCTCGGAAATCTCGTTGACCCGGCTGTCGCCGCTGGAGCCCGGAATCTGCATCAGCTGCAGGTAGTCGACCATGATCAGACCGATCTCGCCGTGCTCGCGAGCCAGGCGCCGCGTACGCGCACGCATCTCGCTGGGAGAAATGCCCGCCGTATCGTCGATGAACAGCTTACGGTCGTTGAGCAGGTTGACCGCACTGGTCAGGCGTGGCCAGTCATCGTCGTCGAGCTGACCGGCACGCACCTTGGTCTGGTCGATTCGTCCCAGGGAGGCGAGCATACGAATGACGATGGATTCCGACGGCATCTCCAGCGAGTACACCAGAATCGCCTTGTCGCTGCGCATCAGCGCGTTCTCCACCAGGTTCATGGCGAAGGTGGTCTTACCCATCGAAGGACGACCGGCGACGATGATCATGTCGGCTGGCTGCAGGCCGCTGGTCAGCCCGTCCAGATCGTCGAAACCGGTCGACAGACCGGTGATCGCATCGCCGTTGTTGAACAGCGTGTCGATGCGGTCGATGGCCTTGACCAGAATGTCGTTGATGCCCACCGGGCCGCCGGTCTTGGGACGGTCTTCGGCAATCTGGAAGATCAGTCGCTCCGCTTCGTCGAGAATTTCCTCGCCGGTGCGCCCCTCTGGGGCGTAGGCACTGTCGGCAATCTCGTTGCTGATGCTGATCAGTTTGCGCAGGGTGGCGCGCTCACGAATGATCTGCGCATAGGCCTTGATGTTGGCCACCGATGGCGTGTTCTTGGCCAGCTCGGCGAGATAGGCCAGACCGCCGACCTGCGACAGCTGCCCTTCCTTGTCCAGCTGTTCGGACAGGGTCACCACGTCGAAGGGTTCGTTACGCTCGGCCAGCTTGAAGATCGCGCGGAAGATCAGGCGGTGATCATGGCGATAGAAATCGACATCGGAAACGCCATCGAGCACACGCTCCCAGGCATTGTTGTCGAGCATCAGGCCACCCAGTACCGACTGCTCCGCCTCGATGGAGTGCGGAGGCACTTTCAGGGCTGCGGTTTGCAGGTCGTATTGCTCGGGAATGCTGATGTCGTTCATAGGCTCGAGAGGAAAATGCTGCGATAGAAAAACAAAGGGCACGGATCGCCGAAGCGATGCCGTGCCCGATTGTCAGCAGACCGGCACCTGAGTGCAAGTCCGCCTGGCGGCTGCTTAATTAAGCAGCAACCACGATCACCTTAACGGTGGCTTCGACGTCGGTGTGCAGGTGCACAGCTACGTCGTATTCGCCGACCTGACGGATAGTACCGTTGGGCAGACGAACTTCGGCCTTGGCCACTTCAACGCCGGAGGCGGTCAGGGCGTCAGCGATGTCGTGGGTACCGATCGAACCGAACAGCTTGCCTTCATCGCCAGCAACGGCGGTGATGGTGACTTCCAGCTCAGCCAGTTGAGCAGCGCGAGCTTCAGCGGAAGCTTTCTTCTCGGCAGCGGCTTTTTCCAGCTCGGCGCGGCGGGCTTCGAACGCAGCTACGTTTTCAGCGGTAGCAGCGGTGGCCTTGCCTTGCGGCAGCAGGAAGTTACGGCCGTAACCGGCTTTAACATTCACTTTGTCGCCCAGGTTGCCCAGGTTGGCGATTTTTTCCAGCAGGATGACTTCCATTTGGGTCTTACCTCTTAACTTTTAACCTTCACCGTCCGCGGGCCCACTCTTGCGAGCGAGGCGACCGCGAAAATCAAACAGACTGTCGACGATGGCCAGAACCACCAGTAGCGGATAGATCAGCTGCATGAACAGCAAGAGCGTGATGTACATGCCCACCAGCCAGAAGCGAGCGAGCCCACCCTTCTCCACCAAGCCATGCACCAGGGCGATCCCGGCGAACAGCAACGGCACGCTGCATAGCGGCGTGAGCATGGCCAACTGCGGCCCCAGGTTGGGGCCTAGCATCATGCCCGCCAGCAGCAACAGCGCCTGCGGCAGCGACAGTCTCAACGCGCGGAACTCGCGACCGAAACCGCCTGGGTTGTACAACACGGCCTGCCAGTAGCGCCCAAGAATCAGGCTCAGCAAGCTCAGGATCTGCAGCAAGGCTGCCAGCAATCCGGTCAGCACCGGTGCAATCAGCGCCTCGAGACGCTCGCGTTCGCTCACCGCCAATTGCTGGTGAGCCCCGTCGAACATGGTCGGCAGCAGCTTCTGCAGCTCACCGGCCATGGCCTCGATGGGTTCGCGGAACACCGCCCCGAGGACCACTCCATACACCAGACCCAGCGCCACACTGCTCAGCAGTATGCGGTTCCAGGTCCAACTGGCGCGCAACAACAACGCCAGGCTCAGCGCACCGACCAGCACCAGCAAGGTGCGCGGCTCGCCGAAATACCACCAGGCAATCGCCGGCAGCATGGCCCAGGCCAGGATGCCCATGGCATCGCTGGCTCCGCGCCGCAACAGCACCAGGCTGCCTGCGGCGGCACTCAACCAGAACAACAGCGGCATCGCTGCCGATCCCACCACCACGAGGGTGGCCTGCATACGGCCGCGCATGATGTATTCAGCCAGGGCGCGCATGCGATCTATTCCTTAACGCTTGTCGACTATCCGATCTCAGCGGCCGTGGCTGTCGGTGTAGGGCAGCAGGGCCAGAAAGCGGGCGCGCTTGATAGCGGTGGCCAGCTGACGCTGATAACGAGCCTTGGTACCGGTGATACGGCTGGGAACGATCTTGCCGGTTTCCGAGATGTAGGCTTTCAGGGTGTTGAGATCTTTGAAATCGATCTCTTTCACGTCTTCAGCGGTGAAGCGGCAGAATTTACGACGACGGAAGAAACGTGCCATGTGATTGGCTCCTCAATAGATCCGTGGATTACTCGTCAGCGTTGTCGCTGTCGTTGTTGTCGCTGTCATCGCCGTCGTTGGACTCGGCGTTTTCAGGACGTTCACGACGCTCGCGGCGCTCACTGCGGTTTTCTTCGGCCTTCAGCATCTCGGACTGGCCAGTGACGGCCTCGTCGCGACGGATGACCAGGTTACGGATCACGGCGTCGTTGTAGCGGAAGTTGTCTTCCAGCTCGGCCAGGGCCTTGCCGGTGCACTCTACGTTGAGCATCACGTAGTGGGCTTTGTGGACGTTGTTGATGGCGTAAGCCAGCTGACGACGACCCCAGTCTTCCAGGCGGTGAATCTTGCCACCGTCCTCTTCGATCAGCTTGGTGTAACGCTCGACCATGCCGCCGACTTGCTCGCTCTGGTCCGGGTGAACCAGAAAGATGATTTCGTAATGACGCATAAATGCTCCTTACGGGTTGTAGCCTGCCAACTAAAGTGGTCAGGCAAGGAGTGGGTTTTTCTCGTGATGAGCTTGCCAGGCGGTAGGCGCAAAAAGGCCTGCCGTCACAGCAAGGGGCGCCATTCTAGAGAAGCCCCCCGCCGCGCGCAAGGCGAATTGGCGATTATTTGAACAACAGCGACCGGCCCTTTCCTGTAGGAGCGAATTTATTCGCGATCATGGACCGACATCGACTCATTGCGAATAAATTCGCGCCTACAGGTCGCTTACTTACCTTTCCTCTGCCGTACCGCCTCGAACAGGCAGACGCCGGTCGCAACAGAGACGTTGAGACTGCTGACGCTGCCACCCATGGGCAGCTTGACCAGATAATCGCAGTGCTCGCGGGTCAGGCGGCGCATGCCCTTGCCCTCGGCGCCCATGACCAGCACCGTCGGGCCGGTCATGTCGAGCTGGTACAACTCCTGCTCGGCCTCGCCGGCGGTGCCGACCACCCAAAGGCCCTTCTTCTGCAGTTTTTCCAGGGTGCGCGCCAGGTTGGTCACGGCGACCAGCGGAATCACCTCCGCCGCGCCGCAGGCCACCTTGCGCACGGTGGCATTGAGGGTGGCGGACTTGTCCTTGGGCACGATCACCGCCAGCGCACCCGCCGCATCGGCGGTACGCAGGCAGGCGCCCAGGTTGTGCGGGTCGGTCACGCCGTCGAGCACCAGCAGCAGCGGTACGCCCTCACTACGCTCGAGCAGTTCGTCGAGCATGTTCTCGCCCCAGACCTGGCTCGGGCTGACCTCGGCGACCACGCCCTGGTGCACGCCTTCGGCCCACTCGTCCAGCTCCTGGCGCTCCTTGTGCCCGACCGGCACGCGGTGCTGCGCCGCCTGCTCCAGCATCGGCTGGATGCGTGGCGCCTGACGGCTCTCGGCCAGCCAGAGTTGCTTGACCCGCTTGGGGTGGTGGCGCAACAGCGCCTCCACGGCATGCACGCCGTAAACCTTTTCCAGCTGACTCATCGTTTCGCCTTACGCTTGCTCGGCTTGCTGCCACTCGCCTCGGCCTTACCCTTGGGCGCCGGCGCACCCTTGCGATGGCCGGAGGGTTTCTTCGCCGGCGCCTTGCCGCCACCTTTCTTGGCGCTGTCGAGCAGGGCCTTCTTCACTTCGCGGCTTTTCTGCACATCGGTATTGCCCATGCCGCGAGACTTACCGCTACGGCGCGCATCATCGTCCTTGCCGGTCTTGCCCTGGCTCAGTTCGAAATCGATCTTGCGCTCGTCCAGATCGACGCGCATCACATTGACCTCGACGCTATCGCCAAGGCGGAAGCTGCGGCCGCTGCGCTCGCCGGACAGGCGGTGGTGAACCGGATCGAAGTGATAGTAGTCGGCCGGCAGCGCGGTCACGTGCACCAGGCCCTCGACGTAGATGTCACGCAGCTCGACAAAGATGCCGAAGCCGGTCACCGCAGTGATCACGCCCTCGAAGGTCTCGCCGACGCGATCCTGCATGAACTCGCACTTGAGCCAGTTGACCACGTCACGGGTCGCCTCGTCGGCACGGCGCTCGGTCATCGAGCACTGCTCGCCGAGTTTTTCCAGGGTCGCCTCGTCGTAGGGATAGATGCGCGCCTTGGGCATGGTCGCCGCACCGGCACGCTCCACATGCTTGGTTTCACGCTTGGAACGGATCACGCTGCGAATGGCGCGGTGCACCAGCAGGTCGGGGTAGCGACGGATCGGCGAGGTGAAGTGGGTATAGGCCTCGTAGTTCAGGCCGAAATGCCCTTCGTTCTGCGCGCTGTACACCGCCTGGCTCAACGACCGCAGCATCACGGTCTGGATCAGGTGATAGTCCGGACGCTCGCGGATGCTTTCCAGCAGACGCTGATAGTCCTTGGGCGACGGGCCGTCCTTGGACTTGCCACGCTGCAGCGACAGACCCAGCTCGCCGAGGAAGGCCTTGAGCTTCTCCAGGCGCTCCAGCGGCGGGCCGTCGTGCACGCGGTACAACGAAGGAATCTCGTGATCCTGCATGAAACGCGCGGTGGCCACGTTGGCGGCCAGCATGCACTCCTCGATCAGCTTGTGCGCATCGTTGCGCTGAGTCGGGCGGATCTCGTCGATTTTGCGATCGGTGCCGAAGACGATGCGCGTCTCCTGCGTCTCGAAATCGATGGCGCCACGCTCGTGACGGGCCGCGACCAGCACCTGATACAGCGCATAGAGCTGGTTGAGGTGCGGCAGGACCTCCTTGTACTCGCTGCGCAGGGATTTGCCCTCGCTGCTCTTGGGATCCTCCAGCATCAGGCTGACCTTGTTGTAGGTCAGGCGCGCATGGGAGTGGATCACCGCCTCGTAGAACTTGTAGTCGACCATCTGGCCGCTCTTGGACATGGTCATTTCGCAGACCATGGCCAGGCGATCGACATGCGGGTTGAGCGAGCACAGACCGTTGGACAGTTCCTCCGGCAGCATCGGCACGACGCGCTCGGGGAAATACACCGAGTTGCCACGCTCGACCGCCTCGGCGTCCAGCGCCGAACCGACCTTGACGTAGTGCGATACGTCGGCGATGGCCACATAGAGCTTCCAGCCGCCGGAGAACAGCTTCCAGCGGCTGCTGTTCTTCTCGCAGTACACGGCGTCGTCGAAATCGCGGGCGTCTTCGCCGTCGATGGTGACGAAGGGCAGATGACGCAGATCGACGCGCTTCTCCTTGTCCTTCTCTTCCACTTCAGGCTTGAGCTTGCGCGCTTCCTTGATCACGCCTTCGGGCCAGACGTGCGGGATGTCGTAGCTGCGCAGCGCCACGTCGATCTCCATGCCCGGCGCCATGTAGTTGCCGATCACCTCGACGATATCGCCCTGCGGCTGGAAGCGCTGGGTCGGCCAGTGGGTGATCTTGATCTCGACGAACTGACCGATGCGCGCACCAGCGGTGCGGCCCGGCGTGACCAGCACTTCCTGCTGGATCTTGGGGTTGTCGGCGACGACGAAGCCAATGCCGTTCTCTTCGTAGTAACGACCGACGATGCTCTCATGAGCGCGTTCGATCACCTCGACGATGCCGCCTTCACGGCGACCACGGCGATCGAAACCCGCCACCCGCACCAATGCGCGGTCACGATCGAACACCAGGCGCATCTGCGCCGGGCTGAGGAACAGGTCGTCACTGCCGTCGTCCGGCACGAGGAAGCCGAAACCGTCGCGGTGACCGCTGATGCGCCCGCAGATCAGGTCGAGCTTGTCCACCGGGGCGTAAGTGCCACGACGGGTATAGATGAGCTGACCGTCGCGCTCCATGGCGCGCAGTCGGCGGCGCAGTGCTTCGAGCTGGTCGTCGGTGTCGAGACCGAACTCTTCGACCAGTTGCTCACGGCTGGCAGGCGAACCACGCTCGGCCAGATGGGCCAGGATCAGTTCACGGCTGGGGATGGGGTTGTCGTATTTTTCCGCCTCGCGGGCGGCCTCGGGATCGAGGGATTGCCAATCGGCCATGTAGGAAGGATTACCTATGCTTATGTATAAAGGTGTATGCCATCTGCCTATTGAAGCGCGAAAACGGCATTCACGGCAGCTTTTCCGGCGACAATAATTTTTTTACGGTCAGGGGTTTACAAGGTAAATGCCCGCCCGTATAGTTCGCGCCCACAGCGTCAAGCAGACGTTGTAACACGAAGCAGATGAGGAATCATCGGTTTCAGTGCCCAGGTGGCGGAATTGGTAGACGCGCTGGTTTCAGGTATCAGTGGCTTAACGGCCGTGGAAGTTCGAGTCTTCTCCTGGGCACCAAATTTCGTGAAGTGGTTTGATAACCCACTTTGCAAATACGGATGCAACGCTCCGTGTCGGTAACGACGAACATTGCTGCAGTGCCCAGGTGGCGGAATTGGTAGACGCGCTGGTTTCAGGTATCAGTGGCTTAACGGCCGTGGAAGTTCGAGTCTTCTCCTGGGCACCAAATTTCAAAAAACCGAGTCGTATGGCTCGGTTTTTTATTGCCTGGAAAAAACCGCAGGCGCGAGTTCTGCTCGCGAACTCTTGCCAGGCAAAAGCTTCGCGAGCAGAGCTCGCTCCCACAGCAATCCTCTCTAGACCCTGAACTGCCCCAGACTGGCCTTGAGCTGCGCCGCCAGCTCGTCCAGTGCACGCGCATTGCCAGCGATTGCCGTCACCGCCTCGGCCGCACGCTGCGCCTCGGCGTGGATGATCTCGACGCGCCCACGTACCGCGCCGGCGCCCTCGGCCTGATGGGCAGCCGCCTGCGTCGCCGCATTGATGGCGCCATGCACCTCGTCGACCGACTGCTGCACCGACTGTTGCAGGCGCGCACTGTCGCGCAGCACCTGCAGGCCTTCGCCACCTTGCGCGCCCGCCTGAGCGATAGCGGCTACGGCCTCCTGCGCGCCACGCTGCAGGGCTGCGATGTGGGTCTGGATATCGCCGGTGGACTGCTGGGTCTTGCTCGCCAGCGCGCGCACCTCGTCAGCCACCACAGCGAAACCTCGCCCGCTCTCGCCAGCGCGCGCCGCCTCGATAGCGGCATTGAGCGCCAGCAAATTGGTCTGCTCGGCGATGGACTGAATCACCGTCAGCACCACCTCGATCTGCTCGCTCTGCTTGGCCAGGCGCTCGATCACCGCCGAGCCATCCGCCACGCGCGCGACCAGGCCTTCGATCAGGGTCGACAGGCGCTGCGCAATAGCAGCGTTCTCGTGCGCTGCCTGACGAATGCTATCGACGCGCTGCAACGCTTCCTGCATCGACTGGCTCTCCGACTGCGCCTCGTCAGCCATCTGCTCCAGCGCCTGCAGACTGCCCGCCACCTCGTCGCGCTGCCGCCCGGCAGCTGCTTCAGCCGCCACGCCGCGCTGGGTCAGACTGCGAATCTGCTCACCGGTACGCAGGGCCACTTCACCCGACTCACGCACGATGGGCTGCAGCTTGGCGATAAAGCGATTGACGGCATCGGCCATCTCGCCGACCTCGTCCTGGCTGTCGATACTCACGCGCCGCGTCAGATCCCCCTCGCCCGCCGCCAGGTCATTGAGCGCTGCACTGAGCAGACGCAAGCGGCTCAGCACCCGCCACCCCAGCACCAACGCCACTACCAGCATCGCCAGAGCACCGACCACCAGCAGCCCCAGCGCAATGTTCCAGCGCAGGGAATCCGCCGCGATACGCACCGACTCACCACCGTTGCGTGCCATTTCCTGGGTGTAGCGCTCGGCAGATTGCAAACGCGCGCGCAGCGCCCGGGTCGCCTCCTCGGAAGCGCCCGCCAGGCTGCTGTCGACCAACTCTCCCGCACCACTGACCAGCGCCGCAAAGCGGCCATCCAGCGCGGTCAGCTCACGCTCGACGACATCCAGCGACAACCCCATCTGCACCTTGCCGATCGACGCACCCATAGGATTGATGTCGGCCTCGACCACATAGACGCGCGAATCACGCGAGGCGGCATCCACCAATCTGTCCAGCGGCGAGTCGCCCTGCCCCGCCGCGACCAACTCGCGCACCTGCGCATTGCTGCGGTTGAAGTTGCGCGTCAAACGCTTGCCTTCGGCGTCGTAGATGATGGCGAACAGCACCGCCGGGTCCTGCTGGGCGATGCGGGTAAGCGAGGTAAGCGCCGGGATGTCCAGGTCCCAGATGGACTTGGGCGCCACACCGGCCAACAATTGCGCCAGCGCCTGACCGGATTGCTTGAGATTACCCTCCAGCACCACGCGCAGTTGCGCCTGCTCGTCCTTCAATTGGCCGGAAAGGCCTTCACCCAGGCGCGTACGCGTACTGCTCGCGAGCGTCGCAAGCCCCTGGCTCATCTCGCGCTCGGCCATGCCCAACTCCTCGCCCAGGCGGCGACTTTCACCGCCCAGGCGCTGCGCCAGGTCCTCGACCATGCCATCAACCGATGCACGCATCAGCCACACCGCCAGCCCCACCTGCACCAACATGGCCAGGCCAAGCGCGACGAACACCGGGCGCAGCAGGCGGCTGCGCAACATGGAAACGATGGCAAACACTGGGGACACTCCTCAACGACCGTAACAGCTATAACGGCGACTTCCGGGATTTATTGAGTGCAAGCAAGCTACGTGCCCACGACCCACGGAGCAAACAGCAGTAAACCAACGAGAGCCTGCATTATGGCTGCAGATTCACACAACAATGCCAGCGACCTGCGATAACAGCCAGCCACAAAAAAGCCGCCCGAAGGCGGCTCTTTCAGCTCGACAACAGCGATCAGGCGAACGGATGACGCAGCACGATGGTCTCGTTGCGGTCCGGGCCGGTGGAGATGATGTCGATCGGCGCTCCGACCAGCTCTTCCACGCGCTTGATGTAGGCACGGGCAGCAGCCGGCAGGTCTTCCAGGGTCTTGGCGCCCAGGGTGGACTCGCTCCAGCCCGGCATTTCCTCGTACACCGGTTGCAGGCCAATGTAGCTGTCGGCGTCGGTCGGCGCATCGACCAGTACCTGGCCATTGGCATCCTTGTAACCGGTGCAGATGCGGATGGTTTCCAGGCCGTCGAGCACGTCCAGCTTGGTCAGGCAGATGCCGGAGATGCTGTTGACGTCGATGGCACGACGCAGGATCACGGCATCGAACCAGCCGCAACGACGGGCACGGCCAGTAGTGGAGCCGAACTCATGGCCACGCTTGGCCAGGGTCGCGCCGACATCGTCGAACAGCTCGGTCGGGAACGGACCGGAACCGACGCGGGTGGTGTAGGCCTTGGTGATACCCAGGATGTAGTCCAGGTACAGCGGGCCGAAACCGGAGCCGGTGGCGATACCGCCGGCCGTGGTGTTGGAGCTGGTGACGTAGGGGTAGGTACCGTGGTCGATATCCAGCAGCGAGCCCTGGGCACCCTCGAACATGATGTCGCGGCCGCTGCGGCGCAAGTCGTGCAGCACGGCAGTGACGTCGGTCATCATCGGCCTGAGCAGCTCGGCGTACTCCATGCACTCATCCAGAGTCTTCTGGAAGTCGATGGCCGGCTCCTTGTAGAAGTTGACCAGCTGGAAGTTGTGGTAGTCCAGCAGCTCGCCCAGCTTGGCGGCGAAACGCTCGCGGTGGAACAGGTCGCCAACACGCAACCCACGACGCGCGACCTTGTCTTCGTAGGCCGGGCCGATACCACGACCAGTGGTGCCGATCTTGGCATCGCCACGGGCTTTCTCGCGCGCCTGGTCCAGCGCCACGTGGTAGGACAGGATCAGCGGGCAGGCCGGGCTGATACGCAGGCGCTCGCGCACCGGCACGCCCTTGTCTTCCAGCTTGGTGATTTCGCGCAGAAGCGCATCGGGAGCGACGACCACGCCGTTACCGATCAGGCACTCGACGCCTTCGCGCAGGATGCCGGACGGAATCAGGTGCAGGACGGTCTTCTCACCGTCGATCACCAGGGTGTGGCCGGCGTTGTGGCCACCCTGATAACGCACGACTGCAGCGGCCTGCTCGGTGAGCAGGTCAACGATCTTGCCCTTGCCCTCATCACCCCACTGGGTGCCCAGGACGACGACATTCTTACCCATGATACTGGTCCTCTTCGCGCAAGCTTGGATGCCGACCACAGGCCGGCGAAAATGAAATCAGGACGCCAGGGGCGCCACCTGCCAACGTCCATCGCGCAGCGTCAGCAGACGGTCACAGCCTGCTTCGCGCGCATCCGCCTCGCTCTGTCCGGGTAGCGCCTGTACCACGCGCTCACCCTCACCACGCAGACGACGAACGGCCTGCCACAGATAGAGGTCATGATTATCCGGCGCCCAGACGCCGCTGATCGTTTCATCCAGACGCATATCCCCCAGGGTCACCAGGGTCTTCAGGTCAGTGGAGAAGCCGGTCGCCGGACGAGCCCGACCGAACACCGCGCCGGTATCGTCGTAACGGCCGCCCTGAGCGATGGCACCGCCCTCGCCCGGCACGAACGCCGCGAACACCACGCCGGTGTGATAGTTGTAGCCGCGCAGCTCGCCCAGGTCGAAATACAGCGGCAGCTCGGGATAACGCAGCTCCAGCGCATCGGCGATGGCCACCAGTTCATCGAGCGCAGCATGCACCGCATCCGGCGCCTCGACCAGTGCCGCCTGGGCCAGGTCCAGCACCTCGCGCCCGCCGCACAGCTCGGCCAGCGAACGCAGCATGTTGCCCAGACCTGCCGGCAAGGCCGCGGTCAGGGACTCGATCTCATCCATGGCCTTGCGCTGCAGCGCATCGAACAACTGCTGCTCGGCTTCGCCGGACAAACCAGCGGCGCGCGCCAGGCCGCGATAGATGCCGACATGACCGAGGTCCATGTGCACATCCGGCACCGCAGCGAGTTCGAGGGTCTCGACCAGCAGGCTGATCACCTCGATATCGCTGGCCGGGCTGGCGTCGCCATAGAGCTCGGCGCCCAGCTGGATGGGACTGCGCGACGTGGTCAGCGCGCGCGGCTGAGCGTGCAGCACGCTGCCGGCGTAGCACAGACGGCTCGGACCTTCACGGCGCAGGGTGTGGGCATCGATACGCGCCACCTGCGGGGTGATGTCGGCACGAAAGCCCATTTGCCGACCAGACAGCGGATCGGTGACCTTGAAGGTGCGCAGGTCGAGATCCTGGCCAGCGCCAGTCAACAGGGATTCCAGGTACTCGATATGCGGGGTGACGACGAATTCGTAACCCCAACGCTGGAACAGATCCAGCACCTGGCGGCGTGCCGCCTCGATGCGCGCCGCTTCCGGCGGCAGTACTTCTTCGATGCCATCTGGCAGCAGCCAGCGGTCTACCGTTGCCATTTCGCCATTCCCCTCTCGATCCGGGCGGCACAAGCCTTCAGTGAAGCAGATATAGAAGAGCAGTACCCAGCAGCATGCTGGCCAGCCCCATAAGACGCAGTCGACGGTCGGGCAGACGCGCTGCCTGCAATACCGCCCCGCGCCAATGGCGCGGATAGAGGAAGGGCAGGATGCCTTCCAGCACCAATACCAGACACAGTGCGATGCCGAGTTCCTGCCACATGATTCCCACAGACGCAAAAAAGCCGGGATTTTCCCGGCTGCCGCATCATACCACGTTTTCCCCTGAGGTCACCCTGGCGACGCATCGCGCCGCCAGGGTTGCCGATCAAGGCTTGGCTTTTTCCAGGTAGCGGAAGAAATCGCTACTTGGGTCCAGCACCAGCACATCACGCTTGTCAGCGAAGCTTTCGCGATACGCCTGCAGGCTGCGGTAGAAGGAGTAGAACTCCTGATCCTGCCCATACGCCTGGGAGTAGATGGAAGCAGCCCTGGCATCACCATCACCGCGCAGCTCTTCGGCTTCACGATAGGCTTCAGCCAGCAGCACACGGCGCTGACGGTCGGCATCGGCGCGAATACCTTCGGCCAGCTCACGGCCCTTGGCGCGGTGCTCGCGGGCCTCACGCTCACGCTCGGTGCTCATCCGCTCGAACACGCTGCGGTTGACCTCACGCGGCAGATCGATGGCCTTGACCCGCACGTCGACCACCTCGATACCCAGCTCGCGCTCGGCAGCACGATTCAAGGTAGCGGTCACGTCAGCCATCAGCGCATCACGTTCGCCGGATACCGACTCGTGCAGGGTGCGCTTACCGAACTGGTCACGCAGCGAAGCTTCCAGACGACGCGCCAGGCGCTCGTCGGCGACCTGCTTCATGCCGGAGGTGGACTGATAGAAGCGCTCGGCATCCTTCACCCGCCACTTGGCATAGGCGTCGACCATCAGCGCCTTCTTCTCCAGGGTCAGGAAGCGCGAGGAAGTCGAATCCAGGGTCAGCAGGCGACCATCGAAGATGCGC
Source organism: Pseudomonas sp. UBA7530 (assembly GCF_002479365.1). Taxonomy (NCBI): domain Bacteria; kingdom Pseudomonadati; phylum Pseudomonadota; class Gammaproteobacteria; order Pseudomonadales; family Pseudomonadaceae; genus Pseudomonas; species Pseudomonas sp. UBA7530. Next base: position 982,391 of record NZ_DLMS01000011.1, on the reverse strand, counting down.
ACCTGATTGACGTAAGGAATCTTCACATGCAGACCAGGCTGCACATCCGGATTGACCACACGACCGAACTGCAGCAATACCGCACGCTCGGTTTGCGCCACGATGTAGAAGCTATTCCATGCCACCAGGGCCAGAACCACGGCCACGATCAGGCCGATCAGGGACTTGTTGCTCATCAACGGCCCTCCCGGGTACGCAGGTTACGCTGCGACAGATCGCCGCTAACCGGCACGGCCGGATCACGCGTTGTCGTATTGCTGCTGTTGGCCGAACCGGAGGAAGAGGAACCACCACGGCTGTCGATCATCTTGTCCAGCGGCAGATAGAGCAGGTTGTTCTGCCCCTTGTCGCCAGTGACCAGAACCTTGCTGGTGTTGCTCATCATTTCCTGCATGGTGTCCAGATACAGACGTTCACGAGTGACTTCCGGCGCCTTGCGATACTCGGCGACCAACTTGGTGAAGCGGTCAGCCTCACCCTGGGCGCGAGCGATGACTTCATCACGGTAACCGTTGGCTTCCTCCAGCAGACGCTGGGCCTGGCCACGGGCTTCCGGAATCACGCCATTGGCATAGGACTCGGCCTGATTCTTCTCGCGCTGCTCGTCTTCACGGGCACGGATCACGTCATCGAAGGCCTCCTGAACTTCACGCGGCGCAGCAGCGCTCTGGATGTTCACCTGGGTGATGGTGATACCGGTGCGGTAGTTATCCAGGAAACGCTGCAGACGCTCGCGCACTTCGCTGGCCATCAGCTCACGACCTTCGGTCAGCACCTGGTCCATCTCGGTAGAGCCCACGACATGGCGCACGGCGCTGTCGGTGGCGTGCTGCAGGCTGACTTCCGGCTGGTCGACGTTGAGCACGAAGTCCTGCAGGTTGCTCACGCGGTACTGCACGGTCAGCGGCACTTCGATGATGTTCTCGTCCTCGGTCAGCATGGCGCCCTGCTTGCTGTAGGCGCGCTCACGCGTGACGTTTTCCTGGAACTTGCGATCGATCGGCGGGAAGTAGATGTTCAGGCCCGGACCGACGGTCTCGTGGTATTTGCCGAAGCGCAGCACCACGGCCTGCTCCTGCTCATCCACCACATAGATCGCGCTGTACAGCCAGACCACCGCCAACAGGCCGAGGCCTACGAACAGCAGACCGAAGCCACCGCCACCACCGCTGCGGCCGGAATCGTCGCCACCACGTTTCTTGCCACCGAAAAGCCCGTTCAGGCTTTCTTGCAACTTGCGGAACGCTTCGTCGAGATCCGGCGGGCCCTGCCGGCCACCGCCTTTGCGGCCGCCCCAAGGGTCTTGATTGTTCGAGTTGCCACCCGGCTCATTCCAAGCCATAGCGTTCTCCGTACTGATAAAGCGAAGGCGCGCCCACGGCGCGCCGGCCAATGCTACCCAAAGCCCAAGGGTGACGGCAAAGCCGCCACTGCAGGCTTTATTGCAAAGTATGTTGCTCGATAAAGGCTTGAGGCTCCAACCCCTCGCGACTCACCAAACGATTGAGCTCGACTCGCGGCAAACGTACCGACAGCAAGCTATGACCCCGCTCATCGTGCTCTTCACTCTGCACCGCACCCAAGGCGAAGAACTGCGCGCGCAGCCTTCCCAGACGTTGCGGCAACTGCAGCGTGGCGACGAACAAATCCTCGCCCAACAGCTCTGCCACGGCCTGTCGCAACAACTCCAGGCCACGCCCTTCACGCGCCGACAGCCAGACACGAACCGGCTTGCCGTCACCATCGCGCTGGATCTGCGGCTCGACACCTTCCAACAAATCCAGCTTGTTGTATACCTCGAGCATCGGCAGCTCGTTCGCGCCGATCTCCTTGAGCACTTCCTGCACCTGCTCGATCTGCGCCATGCGCTCGGGCTCATGGGCATCGATCACGTGCAGCAGCAAGTCGGAGTTGCTCGACTCTTCCAGCGTAGCGCGGAAGGCCTCGACCAGCTTGTGCGGCAGGTGGCGAATGAAGCCCACGGTATCGGCCAGGACGATCGGACCGAGGTCATCGAGCTCCAGGCGGCGCAAGGTCGGGTCAAGGGTGGCGAACAGCTGGTCGGCCGCATACACCTCGGAAGTGGTCAGGGCATTGAACAGGGTGGACTTGCCGGCGTTGGTGTAACCCACCAGGGAAACCGACGGGATATCCGCGCGCTTGCGCCCGCGACGCGCCTGCTCCCGCTGGCTGCGCACCTTTTCCAGCTTCTGCTTGATCTGCCGAATGCGCACGCGCAACAGGCGGCGGTCGGTTTCCAGCTGGGTTTCGCCAGGGCCGCGCAGGCCGATACCACCCTTCTGCCGCTCGAGGTGAGTCCAGCCGCGCACCAGACGCGTGCTCATATGGTCGAGCTGAGCCAGCTCCACCTGCAGCTTGCCTTCGTGAGTGCGGGCGCGCTGGGCGAAGATATCGAGGATCAAGCCGGTGCGATCGAGCACACGACACTCGAAGGCGCGCTCGAGGTTGCGCTCCTGGCTGGGCGTCAGGGTGTGATTGAAGATGACCAGATCGGCCTCAACGGCCTTGACCTGGTCGCGCAGCTCCTCGACCTTGCCACTGCCGATCAGGAACTTGGCAGTCAGGCGGCTGCTGGGCACGCAAAAGAAAGCGGCCATATCGGCACCTGCCGACATGGCCAGCTCCTGGAACTCCTGGGGATCTTCGCTCGCCTCGGAGTCTTGGCCTTCCAGATGAACCAGGATGGCCCGCTCACCGCCCTCATGACGCTCGAAGAACAATGCAACCCCCTACTTAGGCGTTACCCGACTCGCCATCGGCCTGCTCGGAATCGCCAGCGCTCGGCAGACGCACCGGACGGCTGGGGACGACGGTAGAAATGGCGTGTTTGTAGACCATCTGGCTGACAGTGTTCTTCAGCAGGATGACGAACTGGTCGAAGGACTCGATCTGGCCCTGCAGCTTGATGCCGTTGACCAGATAAATGGAAACAGGGACGCGTTCCTTACGCAGGGTATTCAGGTAAGGGTCTTGTAGCGAATGCCCTTTTGACATGTGCCGCACTCCTTTCGAGGATCAATTTTCAATAATTTTAGTAAGTAAACAATAGCTTCAGACCGCCTCACCCCCAAGGATAGACGGCCAGCGGCAAGGTCTCATTTCAATATGGAGACGCTTTCCAGGTATTTCAAGGCGCGAGACAGATTGTCGCAGGCCAGACTATCGAGCCAGTGCAAACCGTCCCAACCTCGTAGCCAGGTGAACTGCCGCTTGGCCAACTGGCGAGTGGCGATGATGCCGCGCTCGACCATTTCGTCCCGGGAAAGCTCACCATCGAGGTATTCCCATACCTGGCGATAGCCTACCGCCCTAATAGACGGCAATCCCGCGTGCAAGTCACTTCGGATACGCAGGGCTTCGACCTCTTCTACGAAACCCTGTTCCAGCATCGCCCGAAATCGTTGAGCGATGCGGTCGTGCAAAATCTGACGCTGCGCCGGTGCGATAGCAAGCTGAGCAACAGTATAGGGTAATTGTCCGGTGCCCGATGTGCCCGTATCGGGATTTCCTGCAGCCTGGCGCCGGCGATGCTCGGTCATACTCAGGCCACTGACTCGATAGACCTCCAGCGCCCGGGTCAGGCGCTGCGGATCGTTGGGATGGATGCGCGCTGCGGACTCCGGATCGACCGCCGCCAGCTCACGATGCAGCGTCTCCCAACCTTCGGCCAGCGCACGCGCCTCCAGCTCGGCACGTATTGCAGGATCGGCACTGGGCATATCGGCGAGCCCTTCCAGCAGCGCCTTGTAATAGAGCATGGTACCGCCGACCAGCAGCGGAATACGGCCACGCGCCGCACTCTCGGCCATGGCCGCCAGCGCGTCGGTGCGAAACTCGGCCGCCGAATAGCTCTCGGCCGGATCACGGATATCGATCAGGGCGTGGGGAAACTCATCGAGAATGGCGCGCTCGGGCTTGGCCGTGCCGATATCCATGCCGCGGTAGATCAATGCCGAATCCACGCTGATCAGGTCGCACGGCAACACTCGCGCCAGCTCCAGGGCCAGGTCGGTCTTGCCGGCGGCGGTCGGCCCCATCAGGAAGATTGCAGGAGGAAGCGAAGACATGGGCATGACTCGAAACACGAAAACACGGAGACCCTAACGCAGGGCCTCGCTCAATTACTGGCCACGCATGAACAGCTTGTCGAGCTGATCCATGCTCAGTTGCGTCCAGGTCGGTCGACCATGGTTGCACTGGCCGCTGCGCTCGGTCTGTTCCATGTCGCGCAGCAGGCCGTTCATTTCGGGAATGGTCAGGCGCCGGTTGGCGCGCACTGCGCCGTGACAGGCCATGGTCGCCAATAGCTCGTTGAGGTGCGCCTGGATACGATCACTGGTGCCGTACTCCAGCAGATCGGCCAATACGTCGCGCACCAGTTGAGTGGCCTCGGCCTGTTTGAGCAGGGCCGGAATCTGCCGGATCGCCACGCTTTCCTCGCCCAGACGCTGCAGCTCGAAGCCCAGGCGCTGGAACCACTCGCCATGCTCCTCGGCGCAGTCCGCCTCGCGTTGACTGAGGGCGATGGATTCCGGCACCAGCAGCGGCTGACCGCGCAGCCCCTCGCTGGCCATGGCCTGCTTCAGGCGCTCATAGGTGATGCGCTCATGGGCCGCATGCATATCCACCACCACCATGCCCTGGGCATTCTCGGCGAGGATATAAACGCCCTTGAGCTGCGCTACGGCGTAACCGAGCGGCGGAATGTCGCCCTGCTCCTGCGGCATGGACTGAAGCTGAGCGGTCGGCAGCGGCGAAAAGTACTCACGGTAGGCTGCCTGAGCTTCGCCGGCTGGCACGCCGGGATTGCTGACCGGTTGCTGATAGCCAGCCCCGGCGCCACGCCAGGCCGGCTGCGGATTGGCCACGGGCGTTTCCAGCACGCTGGCGGCCAGGCCCATTTCGCCCTGCGGGCCGAACTCGCCCGCGGCGAGGCCCGTCGGGCGCAGCATGGGCGATACGGCTGCCGGCGCCGCGACCTGATCTTCCGGACGCACATCGGCCAGCGCACGATGCAGCGTACCGTAGAGGAAGTCATGAACCATGCGACTGTCACGGAAGCGCACTTCATGCTTGGTCGGGTGGACGTTGACGTCCACCGTCGTCGGATCGATCTCCAGAAACAGCACGAAAGTCGGATGCCGGCCATTGAACAGCACGTCGCGGTAAGCCTGGCGCACCGCGTGGGCCACCAGCTTGTCACGCACCATGCGTCCATTGACGTAGAAGTACTGCAGATCCGCCTGGCTGCGCGAGAAGGTCGGCAAGCCAACCCAGCCCCACAAGCGCAGGCCGCCGCGCTCGATCTCGATCGGCAGCGCCTGTTCCAGGAAGGCCGGGCCGCAGACCGAGGCGACACGGCGCGCACGGCTGATCTCGTCACCCGCCTCGTGCAGGCTGAGCACGGTCTTGCCGTTGTGCCGCAAGTGGAAGCCAATATCGAAGCGCGCCAGCGCCAGGCGCTTGATCACTTCCTGCAGGTGATCGAATTCGGTTTTCTCGGCGCGCAGGAACTTGCGCCGCGCCGGGGTATTGAAGAACAGGTCACGCACTTCCACCGAAGTGCCCACCGGATGCGCGGCGGGCTGCACGCGCGGCTCCATGTCGCGCCCTTCGGTTTCCACCTGCCAGGCCTGATCGGCGTCGGCCGTGCGCGAGGTCAGGGTCAGGCGCGATACCGAGCTGATCGACGCCAGCGCCTCGCCGCGAAAGCCCATGCTGAGCACGGCCTCCAGATCTTCGAGCTCGCGAATCTTGCTGGTGGCGTGACGCGCCAGGGCCAGCGGCAGGTCGTCGGCGGCAATGCCACGGCCATCATCACGCACCTTGAGCAGCTTGATGCCGCCCTGCTCGACCTCGACATCAATGCGCCGGGCCCCGGAGTCCAAGCTGTTTTCCAGCAGCTCCTTGGCGACCGAAGCCGGGCGCTCGACTACCTCGCCCGCGGCGATCTGGTTAGCCAGGCGCGGGCTGAGCAAATGAATACGGGACATGACACTCACTACTGGGCGGCCAGGGACGTGGCGGGTATCTGCAATGTCTGGCCGACCTTGATCACGTCGCCATTGAGCTTGTTGGCACTGCGCAGGGCAGCCAGGCTGATCTGGTAGCGCTGGGCGATCAGCGCCAGGCTTTCGCCACGGGCAACTACGTGCTCGCGCGGGCCTGCGGCGATCTTGCCTTCGTCACGCAGCCAGGCGACATAGGTGCCGGGTGGCGGGTTTTCGTGGAAGAACTGCTTGACGCCGGAGGTGATCGAGCGCGCCAGGGCCTGCTGGTGGCTGGCGGTGTGCAGCTTCTTCGCCTCGTTGGGATTGGAAATGAACCCGGTTTCCACGAGGATCGAGGGGATGTCAGGCGACTTCAACACCATAAAGCCCGCCTGTTCCACACGACGCTTGTGCAGCGGCGTGATGCCGCCCATGTTCGACAGCACTTTCTGACCTACGTTGAGGCTGGAGGACAGCGATGCGGTCATCGACAGATCCAGCAGCACACCGGCGAGCATCTTGTCCTTGTCGTCGAGGCTGACGTTGCCGGCGCCACCGATCAGGTCCGACTGGTTCTCGGCATCGGCCAGCCAGCGCGCGGTCTCGGAGGTCGCGCCGCGCTCGGACAGCGCATAGACCGAGGCACCGAAGGCCGAGGAGCGCGGCGCGGCATCGGCATGAATCGAGACGAACAGATCGGCGCCCTTCTTGCGCGCGATCTCGGTGCGCTTGCGCAACGGGATGAAATAGTCACCGGTACGTACCAGCTCACCACGGAAGCCCTTCTCGGCATTGATCTGCCGCTGCAATTCCTTGGCGATGGCCAGGGTCACGTGTTTTTCGTATTGCCCCTTGACCGGCGACAGCGCGCCCGGATCCTCGCCACCGTGGCCGGCATCGATGGCGACGACGATGTCGCGCTTGCCATTGGGTACGGGCGTCAGCTTGGGCGGAGGCTGAGTCGGGGTGACCGGCACGGGCGGCGCGCTGGCAGCGACGCTGGGCGCCTGCGTCGCGGGCGGCGCACTGCCCTGATCGAACAGGTCAACGACAAGGCGATGGCCATACTGCTGGTTGGGCGCCAGGGTGAAGCTCTTGGGCGACACCGGTGCCGACAGGTCGATGACCACGCGCAGTTCCTCGGCGCTGCGCTGAGCCGAGCGCACACCGGTAATCGGCGTGTTGCCCAGAGAAAGCTGATCGAAACCGGTGGCCAACTTGGCGCCACTGACGTCGATGACGATGCGGTTGGGGGCCGACAGGGTGAACACGTTGTGCTGCACCGGGCCGGACAGATCGAAGACCAGGCGGGTATTGTCCGGGGCACGCCACAGGCGCACGCTCCGTACATCGGAGGCAGCCAACGCCTCGGCAGCCAGAGCCGCCAACAATATCCCCACAGCGGTAACCAGCGCGCCTATGCGCATAACCAACCCCATCGATTCTTGTTCACTCCTTGCCGCTCAGGGCTTTGCACCAGGCCTCCCCTCGAGCCCCATGCCCCTGCAGCAACAGCAAGCGGCCGCTCGCTTGAGGGGTAATGGTAATGTCCAGGTCAGGCTTTGGCAAAACGCCCGCGCCACGCTGCGGCCATTCGATCAGGCACAAGGCATTCCCTTCGAAGTAGTCGCGGATGCCGAGAAACTCCAGTTCCTCCGGATCGACCAGGCGGTAGAGGTCGAAATGAAAGGCGCGCACCTCACCGATTTCATAAGGCTCGACCAGGGTGAAGGTCGGACTCTTGACCGCACCGGCATGGCCCAGACCGCGCAGAATGCCGCGTGACAGGGTGGTCTTGCCGGCGCCCAGGTCTCCGTGCAGATAGATGGTGCCCACACCGCCGCTGACCTCGGCAATCGACACACCCAATGTCAGCATCGCGGCCTCGTCGGCTGCTTCGAGCTTCACTTCACACACGGACACAACTCCTCCAGTAACTGACGAATGGCGCCGGACAGATCACCGGCAGCCAGCCCACGCCCCAGCACGGCCAGCGTTTCGCCGGCCCGCGCGTGCAACCAGACCGCCAGGCAGGCGGCTTCAAAGGGCGCCATGCCCTGCGCCAGCAGCGCGCCGATCAACCCGGCCAGAACGTCGCCCAAACCCGCCCCGGCCATCGCCGGATGGCCGCGATCGCACAACGCCAGACGCCCGTCCGGCGACGCGACCAGGCTACCAGCGCCCTTGAGCACGACCACCAGACCAAAACGCTGCGCCAGAGCCCGTGCAGCGGCGGGCCGGTCGGCCTGCAACGCCGCCGTATCGATACCCAGCAAGCGCGCCGCCTCACCCGGATGCGGCGTCAGCACACCCTGACGCGGTGCAGCGACCTGACCAGCGGCGAGCAAATTCAGCGCGTCGGCATCCCATACCTGCGGCTGCTCGTGGCCCGATACGCCAGACAGCAGGCTGCGCCCCCAGGCGGCCTGACCCAACCCCGGCCCAACCACGCAAACATCGGCGCGCTCGACCAGCGCCCGCAATTGATTGGCCGAAGTCACCGCCGCGCACATGATTTCAGGTCGGCGCACCAGGGCCGCGGCAACGTGCTCGGCACGCGTCGCCAGCGACACCAGGCCGGCGCCGGCTCGTAGGGCGCTGTCGGCACTGAGCAACGCGGCGCCGCCCATGCCCAGATCGCCACCGATCACCAGCAGGTGGCCGAACTGCCCCTTGTGCGCCACCGGCGAGCGCGCCGCAAGCCGCGGCAGGTTAGCGGGATCGAGCAATTGTGCAGCACAGGGAGCCGCTGCCAGCAGCTGCGCATCGCCCTGCAGGTCATCGAACTGCAGCTCGCCACACAGCTCGGGGCCTAGCCCCGTGAAAAGACCCAGCTTGAGCGCGATAAAGGTCACGGTCAGGTCGGCGCGCACCGCCACGCCCAGGGGGGCGCCGCTATCGGCGTGCAAACCGGAGGGAATATCCACTGCGAGCACCGGCAGGCCGCTCTGATTGAGCAGGCGGATCGCCTGAGCGTAAGGCTCACGCACCGCGCCGGTAAGCCCCGTGCCGAGCAGCGCATCGACCACGACACCGGCCAAAGGCGCGCACTCGCTCCAAGGCAAAATATCCACACCTGCCTGCCTGGCATCCGCACAGGCCTGGGCGGCGTCGCCAACCAGCGCAGCAGGATCGCCGACGGCCAAGACCCGCACACCCCAACCGGAGCGTTGCGCCAGGGCAGCGAGCAGATAGCCATCACCGGCATTGTTGCCGCGCCCGGCGAGGACGGTGATTTCGCCCGCATCCGGCCAGCGACGACGCAAAGCACGCCAGGCGCCATGCGCGGCGCGCTGCATCAGCTCGAAACCCGGCGTACCGGCGGCGATCAGCTGCGCATCGAGTGCACGCACCTGTTCGGCGCTATGCAGGCTCAAAGGCAAAGAGGCGGAAAGTGAATGCATGGCTCGCTCGCGACGGATGTCTGGCAGAATTATACGCACCTCCACCGCCTGCGCCCGCCCCATGTCCGACCAAACTCTCGATCTCGATGCGCTGGCCCTGTCCATCAAGGACTGGGGGCGCGAGCTGGGTTTCCAGCAGGTCGGCATCACCGATGTCGAGTTGGGCGAGCACGAGGCGCATCTCAAGCGCTGGCTGGCGGCAGGCTACCAGGGCGAGATGGACTACATGGCTGCCCACGGCGACAAGCGCTCGCGACCGCAGGAACTGGTGCCCGGCACACTGCGTGTGGTGTCGCTGCGCATGGATTATCTGCCTGGCGATACGCAGATGGCCCAACGCCTGAGCGAGCCGGAACAGGCCTACGTGTCGCGCTATGCCCTGGGCCGCGATTACCACAAGCTGATCCGCAAACGCCTGCAACAACTGGCCGAACGCATCCAGCAGCAAATCGGCCCGTTCGGTTATCGCGCCTTCGTCGACAGCGCGCCGGTGCTGGAAAAGGCCATTGCCGAGAAGGCCGGCCTGGGCTGGATCGGCAAGAACACCCTGGTGCTCAACCGCAAGGCCGGCAGCTATTTCTTTCTCGGCGAGCTGTTCGTCGAACTGCCGCTGCCGGTCGATGCGGCGCATGGCAGCGAGCACTGCGGGCGCTGCAGCGCCTGCATGGACATCTGCCCCACCGCAGCCTTCGCCGGCCCTTACCAGTTGGATGCACGGCGCTGCATCTCCTACCTGACCATAGAACTGAAGGGCTCGATCCCGGTGGAACTGCGCGCACCCATCGGCAACCGGGTGTTCGGCTGCGACGACTGCCAGATCGTCTGCCCCTGGAATCGCTTTGCTCGCCCCACCGAGCAGGGCGACTTTCAGCCGCGCCACGGCCTGGACAACAGTGCCCTGGCCGAGCTGTTTATGTGGACGGAAGAAGAATTTCTCAGCAGCACCGAGGGCTCGCCGCTACGCCGCGCCGGCTACGAGCGCTGGCTGCGCAACCTGGCAGTCGGCCTGGGCAATGCGCCCTCGACCATCCCGGTGCTGGAGGCCCTGCAGGCGCGCCGCGACCACCCATCGGATCTGGTACGCGAACATGTGCAGTGGGCATTGCAGCGACACGGCGCCCTGTAGCCCGGATGAAATCCGGGAGTAGCGCCGCCCGTTTCCCCGAATTGCATCCGGGCTAAAGTTCTCGCACGGCACGCGCGGCTCACCGGGGTGGCTGATTTACACCTTGAGGAAATGTTCGCGGTAGTGGCGCAGTTCGGCGATGGACTCGCGGATATCGTCCAGCGCCTGGTGCGTGGCGGTCTTCTGGAAGCTGTCCTTGACCTCCGGCGCCCACATGCCGGCGAGGATCTTCAGGGTCGAGACGTCCAGATAGCGGTAGTGGAAGTAGGCTTCCAGCGCCGGCATGTACTTGTAGAGGAAGCGGCGATCCTGGCCGATGCTGTTGCCGCAGATCGGCGACTTGCCCTTCGGCACCCACTGTTCGAGAAAGGCGATGGTCTGCGCCTCGGCCGCCGCCGTATCGATCTGGCTCTCGCGTACGCGCTGGGTCAGGCCGCTCTGGCCATGGGTGCGGGTGTTCCATTCGTCCATGCCGGCCAGAGCCTCGTCACTCTGGTGAATGGCGATCACCGGCCCTTCGGCCAGCACGTTCAGCTCGCTGTCGGTGACGATGGTGGCCATCTCGATGATCACGTCGCGCTCCGGCTCCAGGCCGGTCATTTCCAGATCGATCCAGATCAGGTTATCGGGGTTTTGCATGGTTAGGCTCCTTGGCTCAGGTGCCAATTCTAGCGGATATCGGCGCGTCCTTGATCTGCCAGACCAGCAGCGCGGTCTGTCGCCCCTCGTTGATCGCCAGCAGCCGTTCAGCCGGCACGCCGGGAATCTCGAAGGTATTGCTGATCAGCCAGCTACCGGCGCGCATTTCGGCTTGCGCCTTGGCCCACAGGCGAGGCATTGGCGCTGGCGACAAAAAACAGTAGACCACGTCGAAATCACCCAGCGTGGTTTGCCACAGACTGCGATAGTGGACATGGCAATTCTCCTGAAACAGGCAACGCAGCCAGGCAAGAAGGAAGAGCAGCGGCGCCGTTTCGACGCCAACGAAGTGCCCACGGGGAAACTGCCGGGCCAACTGCAGCAACGTCCCTGCCGTACCACAACCAAGGTCGACGAAACGCAGCGTCGGCTCCAGCTCGCTCAAGCACTGCTGCAGACGTTGCTGCGCCTTGCGCCCACTCAAGTAGAGCGGCACCTGCTCACGCAGGCTGTTCCAGTTGACCAGCAGTAACAGCACGAAGCCCAGCAGGAAAAGCCAGGCTGGCAAGTCGGCGCGCTGCACCAGTAACAGTGTCGGCAGGAACGCCAGGTTGATCCACAACCACCAGCGCGACAATCCCAGGCGCCAGCCTATGGCAGCGGCCAGCACGCCCTGCAGCAGAGCGACGGAAAACAGCGACATGCGCCAGGGCAGCAGCGCCAGCAGATACACCAGCACCACCACCAGCGCCACGGCCAGGCTTTGCGCCAGGAGCGCGCGCAACACAGGCAGCCGCAGCACCGTTCTTTTCCCGCCAGTCGTCATTCCCTGCCCCCCCCCGCTTCGGCAGCCGAATGACCACCGAGCGCTCATGCTAAACTCGCCGCGATCAACACTCCACCACACCCCGGATGATTCATGGCCAAACGCCAACTCAACCGCCGCCAGAGCTGGCGCATCGAAAAGATTCAAGGCGAGCGCGCCGCCCGCGCGGCCAAGCGTGAATCGCGAGCCGTGGAGGCGCTGGAAGGCGGCGACCTGGGCCCGGAGCAGACCGGCCTGGTGATCGCTCACTTTGGCGTACAGGTGGAAATCGAGGGTTTACAGGGCGAACTGGCCGGCCAGGTGTTTCGCTGCCACCTGCGCGCCAACCTGCCGGCACTGGTCACCGGCGATCAGGTGGTCTGGCGCCCCGGCAACCAAGGCGACGGCGTGATCGTCGCGCAACTGCCGAGAAACAGCGAACTATGCCGCCCCGATATGCGTGGCCAACTCAAGCCGGTGGCGGCCAACGTCGACCAGATCGTCATCGTCTTCGCCCCCTTGCCCGAACCCCACGCCAACCTGATCGACCGCTATCTGGTGGCCGCCGAGCATGCCGGCATCCGCCCATTGCTGCTGCTGAACAAGGCCGACCTGATCGATGAACAGAATCAGGTGGCGCTGGACGCCCTGCTCAAGGTCTATCGTCAGCTGGAGTATCCGCTGCTGGAAGTCTCGGCCCATCAGGGCGACGGCATGGAACAACTGAAAAAGCGCCTGGACGGCCACGTCAGCGTTTTCGTTGGCCAGTCGGGGGTGGGCAAGTCATCGCTGGTCAACGGCCTACTGCCCGGCGTCGACACCCGCGTCGGCGCCCTGTCGGAGCTGACCGGCAAGGGCACCCACACCACCACCACCGCACGGCTGTTCCACTTTCCCGGTGGCGGTCAACTGATCGACTCCCCCGGTATTCGCGAATTCGGCCTCGGCCATGTCAGTCGCGACGACGTGGAGGCCGGCTTCATCGAGTTCCACGACCTGCTCGGCCGCTGCCGTTTTCGTGACTGCAAGCACGACCGCGAGCCGGGCTGCGCATTGTTGCAGGCTCTGGAAGACGGTCGCGTACAGCCGCAGCGCATGGCCAGCTACCGGCACATCCTCGCCAGCCTGCCGCAGGACGATTACTGATTGTTCAGTTGATCGAACTGCAGCGCGCCTTCCTCGAAAATATTCAGGCGCTCGCGCAGCTGCTCCGGCGCTAGCGGCTCGCTAGTCGCCCCTGCGGGGGCAGGCGTTTCACTCTCGCTGGACTCGACACCCTGCTCGCCTTCGATGGCGCGCTGCGCCTTCTTGGTCAGCACAACGATATCGATGCGTCGATTGACCGGATTGAAGGGGTCTTCACGATCGAACAGCGCCGACGATGCATAGCCGACAACGCGCGCCACTTGATCATCGGAATACCCGCCGGCCACCAGCGCCCGCCTTGCAGCGTTGGCGCGATTGGATGACAACTCCCAGTTGCCGAAATCGCCGCGCCCAGCGAAAGGCTTGGCATCGGTATGGCCGCTGATGCTGATTTTGTTCGGCACGGCGCGGATGGTGTCGGCCATGGCCAGCAGAATGTCTTCGAAATAAGGCTGAAGGTTGGCACTGCCGAGGGCGAACATCGGCCGGTTCTCGGCATCCATGATCTGGATGCGCAGGCCATCCTGGGTGATCTCGAACAGAATCTGATCCTTGAAGCGCTGCAGTTCAGGGTTTTCCTCGACCTTGTTCTGCAGCTCCTGCAACAGCAGCTCCAGGCGCTCCTGCTCCATCTTCTCGGCCAGGGTTTCGATCTGATCGGTGCTGATGCCCGTCTCGTCCGGCTGGCTCTCCGGCGTATCGGTTACATCCGGGTTGAGCGTGCGCTCCGGCGCCGGCGTGGGCGTACCGCCGAGGTCGATGGCGTAGGGGCTGGCGCTTTCGGTAAAGCCGATGGGGTCCTGGAAGTAACCGGAGATCGCGCGCTTCTGCTCCGGCGTGGCCGACGACATCAGCCACATCACCAGGAAGAACGCCATCATGGCGGTGGCGAAGTCGGCGAAGGCGATCTTCCAGGCGCCGCCATGGTGCCCGCCTGCGGTCTTCTTGACCCGCTTGACGATGATGGGTTGGTTATTTTCCATGGCTTAGCTGCCGCGCATGGCCTGTTCGAGCTCGCTGAAGCTCGGGCGATGCGCCGGGAACAGCACCTTGCGCCCGAACTCGACAGCCAGCGTCGGCGGCATGCCGGAAGCGGACGCGACCAGGGTTGCCTTGATGGCTTCGTAGAGGTTCAGCTCTTCCTTGGCGTCATGTTCCAAGGCGTTGGACAGCGGGCCGAAGAAGCCATATGACGCAAGAATGCCGAGGAAGGTACCGACCAGCGCCGTACCGACCTTCTCACCGATCTGCGCGTTGTCCGCCTCAGCCAGAATCGACATGGTGATCACGATGCCCAGTACCGCGGCGACGATACCCATGGCCGGCATGCCGTCGGCAACTTTGGCTACCGCGTGCGCCGGGTGCTCCACTTCCTCCTTGAGACTGGCCAGCTCCATGTCGAACAACCCTTCGAGTTCGTGCGGGGCCATGTTGCCGGACGACATGATGCGCAGGTAGTCGCAGATGAACGCCGTCATGCGCGCATCCTTGAGCACTCCGGGGTACTTGCTGAAGATCGGGCTGGCGTTGGGGTCCTCGACGTCGGCCTCGATGGCCATCATGCCCTCGCGACGACTCTTGTTGAGGATCTCGTACAGCAGCTTGAGCACTTCCAGATAGTAGGCATGGGTGAAGCGGCTGCCGAACATGCTCAGCGACTTCTTGAACACGGTCATGAACATGCTGCCCGGGTTGGCCTGCAGGAATGCCCCCAGCGCCGCGCCGCCAATGATCAGAACCTCGAAGGGGTGAACCAGCGCCATCAGCTTACCGCCCGAGAGCACGAAACCGCCGAATACGCAGCCGAAAACGACAATGATGCCTATGATTTTTGCCATGAAAGAAACGCTTGCAGAGCCTAGAGGATGGGCTATTAAAAACAGCCCTTCTAATTATCGGAACTTATACGCCAGACTATAGCCAGTTATGGTCAAAAGCCAGTTCGACTCGAGCCAATATGTCGACGCCAAAGTCCCTGCCACGCACTCTAGACGCCTGGGTACAGCATCTGGGCAAGTTGCCGCTGCCAATCGAGCAGCAGCAGCACTTGCGCCTGCGTCGCATCCTGGGTGACAGCCGCAAAACCTGGCGCGAAATCGCCGAGACCATCGAGCTGAGCCCATCCTTCGCCCTGCAGGTCCTGCGCGAAGCCAACCAGTCGGGCAACAGCCTCAGCGATCCGGCCGAAAGCGTCGAAACGGCCCTGTCACGCCTGGGCCTGAGCCGCTGCGAGGCGCTACTCAACCAGGCGCCAGCGCTGCCCGAGGGCGAGATTCCCCAGGCGTTTCGCCAAATCCTGCTGATCAGCCAGCACGCCAGCCAGCAGGCCCGCGGGCTGTTCGGCGCTCGTTTGGCACGGCTGTGGAACGAACTGCATGGCTGCAGCCTGCTGTTTCTCGCACCGATCTGGCCGCTGCTGTGCGCCCACCCGCAATTGCTCGAAGCCTGGGAACAGCGGGTGCTGCTCAAAGGCGAACGACCGGCTGCTGTGGAGAAGGACCTGCTGGGCGTCAGCCTGATCCAGCTATGCCTCAAGCTGGCCGAGCGCTGGCGCCTACCGGAGTGGATAGTGCGCGGCTATCGCCTGCTGGAGCGTGACCGCCGCCAGTTGGTCAAGGCGCTGCATATCGCCCGCGATAACGAGCATCCGCTGCATCAGCAACAGATGCTCGACGAAGATACTTCCCTGCGTCACTGGCTCACTCAACCGAGCAATTGCGTGCTGCTGGCCAACGGCCTGGCCTTGTCGGCCCACCACGCCTGGGATACCGCGCACAGCCTGCGCTGGCAGCGTCTTACCGGGCTGTACCTGCAGATTCCCTTGTGCGAGCTGCAGCAGGAAGTGCATCAACATGCCGTCAGCAGCGCCCGCCTGATCCATGACGCCGCGCTCTGGCATCCGGCACAGGCATTGATCTGGCCGTGGGACGCCCATCGCCTGAAGCCTGCGGTCGCCGCCGCGCCACCGCCCAAGCGTGACGACCTTGCCGCCTGGCGGCAGCATTGCGCGCGCCTGCTGGCCGAGCCCAGCAGCTTCGCCAATGTGCCGCAGTTGACTGCATGCGCCCGCGACGCGTTGCAAGCCTGCGGTCTGAAGCGCGTTCTGCTGATGCTCGCCGATCGTCATCACACTCGCCTGCAGACCCAGCAACACGCGGGCCTCGATGCCAGCGCGGCGAGCCTCAGCCTTGATCCGGCACAAAGCCAGGTCCTGAAACGCCTGCTCAGCGAGCCGGGCCAGCTGCGTATGACTCCTAGCAACATCGCGCAGTTTTCTGCCCTGCTGCCCGGCAACCTCAAGGCCCTGTTCCCCAGCGAACATCTGCTGCTGCGCTCTCTCGCCAGCAATGGTCGAGTGGTAATGCTGGTCGTGGCCGACCAGGGCGGCCAGCCGCTCAATGAGGTCAGCCTGCAAGCCTTCGCCAAGACCGTGCAGTGCATCGAGCGCGCGCTGGGCTGCTTTTCCAGACGCGGACGCTGAAGAGTCCGCTACAATCGACCTCTTTTCATACGAGGAGGCCGTGATGTCCGCCTTCGACAATCTACCTCTGGTGATCGAACCGGCCGAGCTGGCCGAGCGCCTGGACGCGGCCGACCTGATCCTGCTCGACCTCAGCAGTGCAGCGCGTTACGCCGCCGGCCACATTCCGGGCGCGCGCTGGGTGGATGCCAAGCGTACGCAGTTGGGCCAGCCGCCCGCTCCCGGCCTGCTACCCGCACGCGCGCAGCTCGAAGCGCTGTTCGCCGATATCGGCCACCGGGCAGAGGCCACCTACGTGGTCTACGACGACGAGGGCGGCCCCTGGGCCGGCCGCTTCATCTGGCTGCTCGATGTGATCGGCCATCAGCATTACCACTTCCTCAACGGCGGCCTGCAGGCCTGGATCGGCGACGGACTCGAGCTGAGCCAGGACGTGCCCGCCGTGGCCCGCAGCGAAGTGACGCTGACCCTGAGCGACGTCCCTACCGCCACCCGCGACTACCTGCAATCACGCCTGAATTCGGCCGACCTGGCCATCTGGGACGTGCGCGGCGCGGACGAATATCGCGGCGAGAAGCTGAGTTCGGCACGTGGCGGGCACATCCCCGGCGCCACCCATTTCGAATGGACTGCAGGCATGGACCCACAGCGCGGCATGCGCATTCGCACGGACATCGCCGAAGTTCTGCAGGGCCTGGGCATCACACCGGACAAGGAAGTGATCACTCACTGCCAGACTCATCGCCGCTCCGGCTTCAGTTACGTGGTGGCTAAGGCGCTCGGATACCCGCGCGTGAAAGCCTACGCTGGCTCCTGGTCCGAATGGGGCAACCTGCCCGATACGCCCATCGAACGCTGAGCCCGCAAACCTTCAATTGCACCCTGCGCCGGCCACAGCGTAGGCAGGAACCTCAAGGAAACACGATGAAACAACGTCTCTTTATCCTCAGCCAGTACCTGCTGCCTCATCACCTGCTGTCGCGCCTGATCGGCTGCGTTGCCGAGTGCCGCATCGGATGGCTCAAGAATCCGCTGATCTCGTGGTTCGCCAAGCAGTACGAGGTCAACATGAGCGAAGCGCAGAACGAAGACCTGCGGGCCTTCGAGCACTTCAACGCTTTCTTCACCCGCGCCCTGAAGGCAGGCGCGCGCCCGCTGGATGAAACCCCCGGCGCCATTCTCAGCCCGGCCGACGGTGCGATCAGCCAGCTCGGCACCATCGAGCACGGGCGTATCTTCCAGGCCAAGGGCCACAGCTTCAGCACGGTCGAATTGCTTGGTGGCGATGCCGAGCGCGCGGCGCCGTTCATGGGTGGCCAGTTCGCCACCGTGTACCTCTCGCCGAAGGATTACCACCGCGTCCATATGCCGCTGGGCGGCACGCTGAAGGAGATGGTCTACGTTCCGGGCCGTCTGTTCTCGGTCAACCAGACCACCGCAGAGAACGTGCCGGAACTGTTCGCCCGCAACGAGCGCGTGGTCTGCCTGTTCGACACCGAGCGCGGGCCGATGGCCGTGGTACTGGTGGGCGCGATGATCGTCGCCAGCATCGAGACGGTATGGGCCGGCCTGGTCACCCCGCCCAAGCGCGAACTGAAGAGCACGCGTTACGACGCGCCAGCGCGCGGGCCGATCGAACTGGCCAAAGGTGCGGAAATGGGTCGCTTCAAGCTGGGCTCCACGGCCATCGTCCTGTTCGGTCCGAACCAGGTGCAGTGGGCCGAAGAACTCTGCGCTGGCAGCGCCGTGCGCATGGGCCAGTTGCTGGGCAACGCTCAGGGCTGAGCGTCCGGGAAAGGAACCCGCATCTCGACCGTTCGGTCATAGATCCGTACTCTGGCGAGGCAGCCTGTCCAGGCGGACGTGCTGCCAGCACAGGCAGATACTGCTAGAGTTCGAAAGACTATTACTAGAGCCGCTCGTTATTGCGTGGCCGGAGTATCCGAGTTTGATGGACAAACAGAGTACCCACCTTCAACTGTTGCGCGTTCCCACACCGAGCAAGCAAAGCCTCAGCTTCTGCGACGGCAGCCCCCGTGACCTCAAACGCTGGATCGCAGGCCTGCCCAAGGCGAACATCGGTGAAACCGCGCGGCAGTTGTATCAGAGCCTGGTGGAACTCAACCAACTCCTCACCCCCTCGGAAAACCGCCTGCAACTGCTGGAGCTGCTACGCCCTGAAGTGAGCTTCGTCTGCCTGCACCTCGAGCGCCACTTTCTCAACCAGGCCATCGTTCTCGACGAGCGCCCGCGCAAGGTCGCCAACCTGTGCCAGGCGCTGCAGAACCACCTGGCGGTCGGCTACAAGCTGATCATCTCCCGCGTCATCGCACGCAGCGGCAAGGACCGCGACCAACTCCTCGCCATCGCCCTGCAACGCGCCAGTCACAGCCTTTGCAGCCCGCTGGTCCGCGCCAGCCAGCTGTACTGCCCGGTGCCCGAGGGGCTCTGGCTGGAGCTGCACCAGCTGTATCAGATCGCCTGTGAGCAGCGCCTGCAGCGTCAGGTCATCCGTGACCCGCTGGCTCGCCACACCCAGGGCCTAAGCACCGAGCAGACCTACATCACCGCATTGCTGCTGGGCTGCGCGCGCACCAACCAGATGCGCCAGAACGGCATCGCGCGTCTGGCCGAAGCGCTGGAGCCGTGGAGCGCGCTGATCAAGCTGCAGCCCGGCGACCATCCGCACAGCCTGTTCGTGCTGGCACCGCAAGTCGATGGCCCGCCGCGCTACAAGTCGCTGTATCAGAGCAGCGAACTGCATAACCTGCTGGGCATCGACACGCAGCCGCTGGTCGACGCGATCAAGGAATACCTGGAGCTGCCCGAGGGCGAGCGCAGCAAGTCGCGCCTGATGATTCCGGAAGGCATCAGCCTCGACCTGCTGCAACACGTTGCCGCAGCCTGGGGCGACATAGCCGAGCGCACCTTTCAGCGCACGCCCGGTCAGGGCAACCTGACCCTGTGCATCGGCATGACCGCGCTGCATTTCTTCCTCTCCGGCCGTCGCTCCTTCGCTGAGGTGCTCAAGCGCCCTGTGGAAATCGGCGCAGCCGTGTTCAAGCCGTCCACCGGCGAGCCTGACGTCTGGTCGAATGCCTTCGATGCCCAGCGCAGCGCCGCTGACGAGATCCACTTCGAAGAGATTCAGTACACCAAGGTCACCCCTGGCGAACAGGCGCCGCCTGAGAGCAGCGGCGAGAATTACCCGACCTTCCCCCTGGCCATCGTCAATCACAGTCCTGGCGGCTATTGCCTGTCCTGGCCCAAGGAGGTTCCCAGCCAACTGCAGGCCGGCGAGCTGCTGGGTGTGCAGGACAGCCCCAGCCAGGGTTGGAGCGTGGCCATCGTGCGCTGGATTCGTCAGGTGCGCGGCGGCGGCACGCAGATGGGCATCGAGCTGATCGCGCCGCATGCACGCCCCTGCGGCCTGCAACTGCTGCGCAAGGGCGAGCAGAGCAGCCAGTTTCTGCGCGCCCTGCTGCTACCGGAAATCAGCGCGATTTCCCGTCCTGCCAGCCTGATCACGCCGCGCCTGCCGTTCCAGGAAGGCAGCAAGGTGCTGATCAACGACCACGGCGAAGAGCACCGCGCGGTGCTTACGCGTAGACAGGTCAGCACCGGCAGCTTCAGTCAGTTCGAATATCACCGCGTGGGCGTTGAAGAAGGCGCAGCCGGGACACCGGTCACAGCCTCGCAAAGCCAGAAGCCTGCCGGGGAGGAAGATTTTGACTCGCTCTGGAAGTCGCTGTAGGCTCCGGCGGACTCACCATTTGTCGCCTTTTCGCGCCCGTTCGGCGCGGTAATGACCTTCTCTATGGCCATCGAAAAAAAAACCATCCGCCTGCTGATTCTCGAAGACTCACAGAACGAAGCAGAGCGCCTGGTCAGTCTGTTTCGCAATGCCGGGCACGCTACGCGCGTGCATCGCCTGACCTCCAGCGACGACCTGGCTGAAACCCTGCAACAGACCTGGGATTTGCTGATCTGCGCGCCGAGCAGCGAGCATCTCGATCCCAGCGAAGCGATCACCGCCATCCGCCGCCAGGCCAAGGACATCCCCGTCATCCAGCTGGTCGAAGACAACGACTCCGAGATCATTACCGAAGCACTGCTGTTCGGTGCGCAGGACGCCCTCCCGCAAGGCGAGGACGAGCGCCTGGTACTGGTGGCCAAGCGCGAGCTGGCCAACCTGGAAGAACGTCGCGCCCGTCGCGCTGCCGAAGTGGCACTGCGCGAGGCGGAAAAGCGCTGCCAGTTGCTGCTTGATAGCTCTGTGGACGCGATCACCTACGTCCACGACGGCATGCATATCTATGCCAACCGCGCGTACCTTGAGCTGTTCCGCTACGAGGATGGCGAAGAGCTCGAAGGCATGCCGATGATCGACCTGATCGCCTGCGAGGATCACGGCTCGTTCAAAGACTTCCTGAAGAACTACCAGAACGCCGAAGGTCATGCCGAGCTCAGTTGCCAGGGCGTGCGCGCCGACGGCAGCAGCTTCGCCGCGCAGATGAGTTTCTCTCCGGCCAGCTACGATGGCGAGCCGTGCATCCAGGTGGTGATCCGCGCAGAAACCTCCAATGCCGAGCTGGAAGAAAAACTGCGCGAAATCAGCAGCCAAGACCTGGTCACCGGCCTGTTCAACCGCAACCACTTCCTCGAGCTGATGGACAACGCCGCCGAGCGCGCCGTCAGCACCGGCCAACCCTCGACCCTGGCGTATATCCGCGTCGACCGCTACGCCGGCATGCAGGGAGAGATCGGCCTGGCCGGTATCGACCTGCTGCTGACCGACCTGGCCGGCCTGCTGCGCGCGCATTTCCCGGCGGAGACCCAACTGGCCCGTTTCGGTGACGATGTGTTCGCCGTCCTGCTGCCGGGGCAGGCGCCCGAGCAGTGCCAGGCCAGCCTGGCGGCCCTGCTGAAGAAGGTCGAGGGCCACCTGTTCGATGTCAGCGGTCGCACCGTGCAGACCACTCTGTCGATCGGCGTGGCGGGGCTCAGCGAGAAAACCGCCAAGGCGCAGGAAGTCATTGATCGCGCGCACCGCTGTGCCGACGAGCTCAGCGACGGCAACGCCATCAAGCTGTTCAACCCGGCCGACGAGCTGGCCGCCGCCGCCAACCGTGGCAACCTGCTGGCGATGGTGCAGCAGGCGCTGGAGAACAACAGCTTCCGCCTGCTGTTCCAGCCGATCATCAGCCTGCGTGGCGACGCCCACGAACACTACGAAGTGCTGCTGCGCCTGCTCAGCCCGCAGGGTGAGGAAGTGCCGCCTGCACAGTTCCTCGCCGCAGCCAAGGATGCCGGGCTGGGCGAGAAGATCGACCGCTGGGTGATCCTCAACTCGATCAAGCTGCTGGCCGATCATCGCTCCAAAGGCCACAACACCCGCCTGTTCGTGCACCTGTCCAGCGCCAGTCTGCAGGATCAGACCCTGCTGCCCTGGCTCAGCGTGGCGCTCAAGGCCGCGCGCCTGCCGTCCGATTCACTGGTATTCCAGTTCAGCGAGCCCGATGCCATTACCTACCTGAAGCAGGCCAAGGTACTGACCCAGGGCCTGGCTGAACTGCACTGCAAGGTCGCCCTGAGCCAGTTCGGCTGCGCCCTGAATCCGTTCAACACGCTCAAGCACCTGCAGGTGGACTTCGTCAAAGTCGACGGCTCGTTCACCCAGGACCTGAGCAACGCCGACAATCAGGAAGCGCTGAAAACGCTGCTCAGCAGCCTGCATGCCCAGGCCAAGCTGACCATCGTGCCCTTCGTCGAAAGCGCCAGCGTCCTGGCCACGCTGTGGCAGGCCGGAGTCAACTTCATCCAGGGCTACTACCTGCAGGGCCCGAGCCAGTCGATGGACTACGACTTCTCGGCCGGCGACGAATAAGATCGCAACAACGAAAAAGCCGCCTGAACAGGCGGCTTTTTTATTTCCGAAAGAACGCGACGCTTATTCCTGCCCCTCGCGATCACGATAGCCCAGCAGATAGAGAATGCCGTCCAAGCCCAGGGTGGAAATCGCCTGCTTGGCGGATTGCTTGACCAGCGGCTTGGCGCGGAACGCCACACCGAGGCCGGCCAGGCCAAGCATCGGCAGGTCGTTGGCGCCATCGCCGACCGCGATGGTCTGCTCCAGCTGCAGGCCCTCCTTCTGCGCCAGCTCACGCAGCAGATCGGCCTTGCGCTGCGCATCGACGATGGGCTCGACGGCCACCCCGGTGACCTTGCCGTTCTCGATCTGCAGTTCGTTGGCGAACACGTAGTCGATACCCAGCTTGGCCTGTAGCTGCTTGGCGAAATAGCTGAAGCCACCGGAAAGGATGGCGGTCTTGTAGCCCAGGCGCTTGAGCTCGGCAAACAGTACCTCGGCACCTTCGGTCAGGCGCAGGGACGCACCGATCTCTTCCAGCACATCCTCCGACAGGCCCTGCAGCAAGCCCAGGCGTTCCTTGAAGCTGGCGCGGAAGTCCAGCTCGCCGCGCATGGCCCGCTCGGTGATTTCGATTACCTGTTCACCAACACCGGCGGCCTTGGCCAGCTCGTCGATCACCTCGGCCTCGATCAGCGTCGAGTCCATGTCGAACACCGCCAGACGGCGATTGCGGCGGAACACCGAGTCGCGTTGGAAGGCGATGTCGACGTTGAGTTCCTGCGCCACGCTGAGGAACTCGGCGCGCAGCGCAACAGGGTCGGCCGGCTCGCCGCGCACGGAGAATTCGATGCATCCCTTGCCCTGCTCGGCCGGCATGTCCAGCGGCATGCGCCCGGAAAGCCGGTCGATATGATCGATATTCAGGCCGTACTTGGCGGTGATGGCGCTGACCCGCTGCAACTGCTCAGCACTGACCTTGCGCGTCAGCAGGGTAACGATATGGCGGGCCTTGCCCTGGCCGCCAACCCACTGCCGGTAGTCGTCTTCGGAAACCGGGGTGAAGCGCACCTGCTGATCCAGCTCATAGGCGGTGAACAGCAGGTCCTTGAGCACGGACTGGGAGCGGCCGTTATCCGGAATCTCGATGAGGATGCCGAACGACAGGGTGTCGTGGATCACCGCCTGACCGATATCGAGGATGTTCACCCCGCCCTGGGCCAGCACACCGGTGATGGCTGCGGTGAGTCCGGGGCGGTCTTCGCCGGTGATGTTGATCAGGACGATTTCGCGCAAGACGCACTCTCCAGGGCAAACGATTGAGGCAGGCAGGCGGCGAATTGACCACCGACCGACGAAAAGGCGCACATTCTACCCAGTTTCCCGTCGATCCGGGCAGCCATGCGCTTTGCCCGCTCCAGGCCGCTCGCTATACTGCGCGGCAACTTCAGTCGACAAGAGCCGTGCTCTGTGAACCGGCCCGCGCCCGTCAAACCCGACAACTTTTTCATCATGATCTTCCACGCGCTGCGTCAGCGGCGGGTGCCCCTGGTGCTGCGCATCGCCAGCCACAGCCTGTTGCTGGTGGCGCTGGCGATGGTCATCTATGCCTGGGTCATGGGCATGCAGTTCAAGCAGGCCATGCAGCAGCAGGCCGATGCGCTGGGCCAGGCGCTGATCACCCAGACGGCGGCCTCGGCCACCGAACTGCTGGTGTCCAACGACATCCTCAGTCTCAACGTCCTGCTCAGTAACCTGGCGAAGAACCCGCTGGTGGCCCATGCCGCCATCTACAGCGTGGACAGTCGCATCCTCGCCGAAGCCGGCCCGCGCCCGACACGCAGCGTGCTGGGCGAGACCGAGGGCCTGTATTCCACCTCCATCACCTTTCAGGAAGTGATGGCCGGGCAGCTGCGCATCAGCCTGGACATGAGCCAGTTCCAGCAGCCGATGACCATCAGCCTGCAGAGCATGGGCATTCTCAGCCTGATCCTGCTGGCGCTGACGCTGTCGCTGAGCATGCGCCTGGGCCGGCATATTTCCACGCCATTGCTGCAAATGCGCCTGTGGTTGCGCGACCCGGACGATCCTGCACCCGGCGCAGGGCGCAACGACGAGATCGGCGACCTGGCGCGCCAGCTGCAGGCACGCCTGGTGCCGGAGAAGCCCGAACCCGAGCCGGAGCTGGATGACGAGCCGCTGCTCGATGACGTCGAGGACTACCTTGCGGAAGAGGATGACGAACGCGTCGACGTGCCGCAGAAACGCAGCACCGAGCATGAGTTCGATGAGACCGACCTGCATGAAGACGATGATGAACAGCTCAAGCCCTGGCCAGACTCGATAGAGCCCGACGATCCCTTCGCTGACCTGCGCGATGAATCCGAATCCGCAGCGCCAGCACCGGCGGTCAAGGCCCCACGACAATCGCAGGCCAGCGCCGTGCTGGCAATCCAGTTGGGGGCTCAGGAGCAACTGCGCCGCCTGCCGCGCACGCGCCTGCTGGATCTACTGGATCGTTACCGGGGTTGCCTGGAGCAGGCCGCAGCGCTGTATCAGGGGCAGCTGCATACCCTCAAGGACGGCAGCAGCCTGATGCTGTTCCACGAGCGCGAGTGCGGCGAGGACTACCTGACTCACGCCATCTGCTGCGGCGAGCTGATGCGCGCCCTGGGCCACGCCCTGCAGATCGAAGTCGCCGACAGCGGCATCACCCTGCAACTGCAACTGGGTTTGACCCTGGGTAGTGACCTGGAAGAACTGGGCCAGGCCGAACTGCTGCTCAGCGACAGCGCCCTGGACGCGCTCGCATTGTCACAGCACAGCCGCAACCTGCTGCTGGTGGAGCAACGCGTCGCGCAGGATGCCCTGGCGCGCCAGCGCGCCCGCATCCGCCCGATCGCCAGCCCGGAAGGTGCCAGCTGCGTGGAGCGCCTGCTCGACCCTTATCCGGCGCTGCTGGAACGGCAGCTGACGCGCATGCACGACAGCCGGGCGCATTGACGCCCGGATTCATCGATTAGGCGCTGGCCAGCGCCCGCCGCTGCGGCATCTTGACGCCGTAACGCAGCAGCCAGTCCTTCCAGCGAACCCGCTCGTCACGCACCAGCCAGCCATCCTGCTCGGCGAAGCTTTCCGATAGCCACACCCCGCGAGTGCTGGCCGCCTGCAGCATCCCCTTACGCAAGGTGAACAAGCCGCCACTGGGCGCGCCCCGGTGCAGCGCCAGCAGGTAGATATCCGGCCGACGACGCTCCAGGCGCGCCACCAGGCGGCCATCCTCCAGGCACTCATCGACATGGAACAGGCTCAACTGTCGGGCATCACGCGGCAGCTCCAGGCTCAGGTCGTAGACCAGTTGCAGGGACGCTGTCGGCACATGCACGTAGGCGCGCGGGCGCTCCAGCAAGGTCAGGTTGCCGCATTGCACCGGGCGCGCCGCGCCGGACAGCGGGCTGAGGCGAAAATGGCTGGCTTGCCGGTAACGCAGGGCACCCTGATAGGGCGTCGGCAGCCAGGTATCGCCGAAGCGCCCGGCCAGCCAGCCATCGGCGCTTTCCAGCAGACATTCCTCGGCCACCTCCTGAATGGCGGTGAGCAGCGGTAGATTGAGTTCATGCGCCGGCACGTAGCCGGAAATCAGTTTGAGTACGGTATCGCCGCGATCAGGGCGGCGCTGGCGCACCAGCAACCAGTAATCACGTCCCTGCAGGCGCAGGGTCAGGCGCACCGACACGCCGAGGTTGGCCAGTTCCACGGAAAAGCGCGAGCTGTCGGCCACTTCGAGCGGCCTGCGCCGTTCGAGCATCTGCTGGAAGTTCAGCGGCTGTCCCAGGCTCCGGTAGCTCAGCCCGTCCGGGCTGGCTTCGACGAACAGCGGCAGGGTCTTGAAGTTACTCGGGTCCTTGCGGATCAGCGTACGCGCCATCTCGACTCCTTGTTCCGTCTGGGCGTGAACCGGCTCGGCGGCCGGCGCTCACGCGAGGTCAGGTTGAGCGAAAACCGTTCAAGGCTGCCCCAAGCCGGCCACCCAACACAACCCAAGGCTGTAAGAGGACGTGACCGCAGCCTCAGCCAAGGCCCTGCAGGACATCCGCCACGGTCGCCACATTGGCCGCCAGGTGGGCAGGCGTGATGGTGCCGACGATGGCGCTGCTGACGCCCGGGTGCGCGAAGATCAGCTCGAAGCTGGCGCGCACCGGGTCGACACCGTCGGCCAGGCAGGCGTGGCCGCTGGCCAGCGCCTTCTTGATCAGAATGCCCTTGGCGTGACTGGCAGCGTAGTCCAAAACCGGTTTTTCGCCCTGCTCGCCGAGGTTGTAGGTGACCATGGCACAGTCGCCCTGCTCCAGCGCCAGCAACCCGCCTTCGACGGTCTTGCCGGAAATGCCGTAGGCGAGAATCTTGCCTTCGCGCTTGAGCTCGGCCAGCGTCTCGTAGACGCCGGTATCTTGCAGCACCCTCAGGTCATTGCCGTCGGAATGCACCAGCAGCAGATCGATGCGGTCGGTGTGCAGACGCTTGAGGCTGCGCTCGACCGAAAGACGGGTGTGCGCCGGGGAGAAATCGAAGTGCGACTGGCCTTGCTCGAACTCTTCGCCCGTCTTGCTGACGATCACCCATTCATCGCGCTGGCCACGCAGCAGCGGGCCAAGGCGCTGTTCGCTGACGCCATAGGCCGGCGCGGTATCGATCAGATTGATGCCCAGCTCGCGCGCCTGATTCAGCAGGGCACGGGCCTGGGCGTCGTCGGGAATGGTGAAGCCGTTGGGGTACTTCACACCCTGGTCGCGGCCGAGCTTGACCGTGCCCAGGCCCAGCGGCGAAACCCGCAATCCGGTGGAGCCCAGCGGGCGATGCAGATCGTGCAACGTGCTCATGGCAGCAGCGCCTCCCATACCGGCTGGCCCAGCGATGGGCGTGGCAGTTCGGGCAGTGGTGCATGAGCCGCCGGCTGCACATGCTCGCGCTGCAGCGTGGCCAGCACGCGATCGGCGAAGTCCGGCGCCAGCGCCAGCTTGGTTGGCCAACCTACCAACAGGCGCTGCTGTTCGGCGAGAAAGGCGTTGTCCGGGCGCACCAGGCCCGACTGCGCGGGTTCGGCGCGATCCACACGCAGCGTGGCCCAGCGCGTCTGGCTCTGGTCGACCCACGGTAGCAACGCTGCCATTTCCTTTTGCGCGGACTGGATCTGCGCCGCCTCGTCGCGGGCGACGCCATCGGCTTCGGCCAGATCGCCGCCCAGATACCAGACCCACTGGCCATCTGCCGCCGGATGGGTGGTCACGGTCACCCGCGGCTTGGGCCCGCCGCCGAGGCAGTGAGCGTACAGCGGTTTCAGCGCCGGCCCCTTGGCCAGCACCATATGCAAGGGACGCAACTGCTGCGCCGGCTGCTCGATACCCAAAGCCGCGAGCAGCTCGGCGTTACCGGCGCCGGCACTGAGCACCACGCGCTGTGCGCGAATCTCGCGGCCATCGACGATCAGCCCGCACAGTTCGCCATTTTCCTGCAGCGGCTCGATACGCTCGGCAGCCAGCAGTCCGTCGCCAGCCAGTTCGGCCAGACGGGCGATCAGGCTCGGCACGTCGAGCACCAGCTCGGCCAGACGATAGACCTTGCCCTTGAACTTCGGATGCTGAAGCGCCGGCGGCAATTGCTCGCCCTTGACCTGATCGACCCGGCCGCGCACCGCCTTGCTGGCGAAGAAACTGGTGAGGTTGCCAGCCAGAGTGCCTGGCGACCACAGGTAATGGGCATCGGAGAGAACACGCACGCCGGACAGATCCAGCTCGCCCGTGCCGGCCAGCGCCTCGCGCCAACGTCGCGGCATGTCGGCGATGGCCTCGGAGGCACCGGTCAGCGCGCCATGCAGGGCATACTTGGCACCGCCATGGATGATGCCTTGCGATTTCAGGCTCTGCCCGCCGCCCAGGCTGCCGCGCTCCACCAAAATACTGGCAAAGCCCTGCTGACGCAGGCGAGCGTTGAGCCAGAGGCCGGCGATACCACCGCCGACAATCAGGACATCGGTGCTGAGAGACTGGGACATGAACGGGCCTCGGCGAAAAACAGGCGCGCAGTATAACGCGTCAGCCTCCTGCCCCACGGCCATCAATGCCCGGTCGATTGCGAGAACAGCTGGATCACCAGAACACCGCTGACGATCAGCCCCATGCCCAACACGGCTGGCAGGTCGAGCTTCTGCTGGTAAATGAACATCGCGGCGACGCTGACCAAGACGATGCCCAAGCCCGCCCAGATGGCGTAGGCGATGCCCACCGGAATGGTGCGCACCACCAGCGTCAGCATCCAGAACGCGATGCCGTACCCGCCAACCACCAGCAGCAGCGGCAAGGGTTTGTTGAAACCATCGATCGCCTTCATCGAGGTGGTGGCGACCACCTCGGCCGCGATGGCGATGGCGAGATAGAGGTATCCGGGCATGATGGCGGCTCCTGAACAATGGTCGCCATTCTAGATTCTTCGATGATGGGATAAAGTCATTGCCTATCTGTTTTTGAGATAGGTCGCCATGAACTGGAATCTCGATCAGCTGCACCTGTTCGTACGCACCGCCGAATGCCGCTCCTTTTCTGCCGTGGCTCGTGAAACCGGGCGTGCGCAGTCTGCGGTCAGCACCGCCATCGCCCTGCTGGAAAGCGATCTCGGCGTTACCCTCTTCGAGCGCAGCAGCGGGCGCCAGCCGCAATTGACCGAAGCCGGCAAGGCCCTGTTGGAACAGGCGCGCAGCGTGCTGCAGCAATGCGAACGGCTCGACGGCCGTGCGCTGGGCCTGGCCCGAGGCGAAGAGGCGCGTCTACGCCTGGCGCAGGACGAGGCCATGCCCTACCAGCCGGTGCTGGCGAGCCTGGAGGCGCTCGCCGCAGCCTTCCCCTTGCTGGAGGTCCAGCTTTCCAGCGGCGCGCAGGGCGACGTGGCGCGCAAGCTACTGCAACACCAGGCGGATCTGGGCCTGCTGTTTCACCACGAACAGATGCCACGGGAGCTGGAGAGCCAGCGTCTGGGCACCATCGAGATGGTCACGGTGTGCAGCCCGAACCATCCGCTGGCTGGACTCGCCAGTGTGGAACGCCGCGACCTCGCCGAATACCGCCAATTGCTGATGACGCCGCAGGACAGCCACTACCCCGGTGGCGAGCAGATCAGCCCGTTGGTATGGCGCGCCGACAGCTTCTACGTCATGGCCGAGCTGGTGATTCGCGGCGTTGGCTGGGCCTGGCTGCCGCGCCATGTAGCGCAATATCCGACGTACCAGGGCCACCTGCAAGAACTGCGCAGCGACTGGGCGCCACTGCCGCTGGTGGTGGAGCTGGTCACCCGCCGCGACGGCGCGCTCGGCCCCGCGGCCAACTGGCTGGCCGATTGCCTGGCACGCGAACTGTTGCGTCCGCAGGCATGACTGCCCTTCCAGCGCATCGCCGGCGACGCTAAGCTGCGCCCCCATGAACAGACTCCTCTACACCCTGCTGCTGCACCTGGCCCTGCCCCTGATCGCCCTGCGCCTCGCGCTGCGCGCACGCAAGGCACCGGCCTACGCTCGGCGTATCAACGAACGCTTCTCCCTCGGCCTGCCGGCAATGAAACCAGGCGGCATTTGGGTGCACGCGGTATCGGTGGGCGAAAGCATCGCCGCCGCGCCAATGATCCGCGCACTGCAGGCGCGCTACCCCGAGCTGCCGGTCACAGTGACCTGCATGACGCCGACCGGCTCCGAACGCATCCAGGCGCTGTTCGGTGAAAGTGTGCAGCACTGCTACCTGCCCTACGACCTGCCCTGGGCCGCCGCACGTTTTCTCGACCGCGTACAACCACGCCTGGCCGTGGTGATGGAAACCGAGCTGTGGCCGAACCATATCCACCAGTGCGCCAGCCGCGGCATTCCGGTAACGCTGGCCAATGCACGCCTGTCCGAGCGCTCGGCACGCGGCTATGCCCGCTTTGCCAAACTCACCGCGCCGATGCTCGCCGAGCTGTCGCTGATCGCCGTGCAGACTCGGACCGAGGCGCAGCGCTTTCTCGCCCTGGGTGCTCGCCCTGGCTGCGTGGAAGTGACCGGCTCGATCAAGTTCGACTTGAAGATCGATGCCGAACTACCACAGCGGGCGGCTGAACTGCGCCGCCAGTGGCAGGCCGAGCAGCGCCCGGTGTGGATCGCTGCCAGCACCCACGCAGGTGAGGACGAGATCATCCTCGCCGCCCACCGTCAGTTGTTGAAGGCCCAACCGGACGCACTGCTGATCCTGGTGCCACGTCACCCGGAGCGCTTCAATGCCGTTCATGATTTGTGCCTGGGCCAGGGCATGACGACTCGCCGTCGCTCCACCGGCGAAGCGGTCCAGCCTGGCGATCAGGTGCTGCTGGGCGACACCATGGGCGAGCTGCTGTTTCTCTATGCCCTGGCGGACATCGCCTTTGTCGGCGGCAGCCTGGTGGCCAACGGCGGCCACAACCTGCTGGAGCCGGCGGCCCTGGGCAAACCCGTGCTGAGCGGCCCGCATCTGTTCAACTTTCTGGAAATCGCCGCGCAGCTGCGTGAAGCCGGCGCCCTGAGCGAGGTGGAAAACGCCGAGCAACTGGCAGGCAGGATCGTGACGCTGCTGGGCGAGCCTGGCGAGATGCAGCGTATGAGCCAGGCCGGCCTGAACGTGCTCAAGGCCAACCAGGGCGCGCTGGAGCGACTACTGGATGGGTTGCAACGTCTTCTGTAGCCGAATGCAATCCGGGTTACGGCTGTCAATCGGTAGGGTGGGTTTCAGCCCACCACATCAAGACTGGCCGCAGTTGGTAGGCTGAAGCGGATCGCGCCCGGCCCACCCTACGCTCTGTCAGATACGCCACCGCGCTTAAAAGCAAAAGCCCGACTCGCGTCGGGCTTTTTCGTCCCAGCAAATGGCTCAAAAATCCGGATTGCCTTGCAGACGCTCCTCGGCGGCAGAGGCCAGGTCCGGCGGCAGGAAATCCTTGTCCGGGTTGTAGTCCGGCTTGAGGAAGCTGCCCAGCGCCTCCAGGTCGGCTGGGCTGAGGGTGCCGGCCGCCTGCTTGAGGCGCAGGTTGTTGAGGATGTAGTCGTAACGCGCGTTGTTGTAGTTGCGCACCGCACTGTATAGCTGGCGCTGAGCATCGAGCACGTCGACGATGTTGCGAGTGCCGACCTGATAGCCGATCTCGGTGGCCTCCAGCGCACTCTGGTTGGAGATGATCGACTGGCGACGCGCCTGCACGGTTTCCACATCGGTATTCACCGCGCGGAACAGATTGCGGGTGTTCTGCACCACCTGGCGGCGCAGGCTTTCGCGCAGTTGCTCGGTCTGGCCGAGGCGCTGGTAGGCCTCGCGCACCTGCGAGCTGGTCAGGCCGCCACTGTAGATCGGGATGTTCAATTGCAGGCCGATGGAGCGCTGCGAGACGTCGCCACTATAGCCTGGCGACAGCGGCGAACCGGAGTTGCTGAAGCCCAAACTGTCATTGTCGCCTTTCTGGTAGCTGGCTACCGCGTCCAGGGTCGGCGCATGGCCGGCCTTGCGCTGGCGCAGGTTTTCTTCCGCGGCCGTCACGGCATACAGACTGGCCTGCAGGTTGAGGTTCTGCGCGGCGGCAGTATCGACCCAGGACTTGGCATCGTTCGGCGTAGGTGCCAGCACCGGCAGGGTGTGGACGATCCCTTCGACCGCCGCGTAATCACGATTGGTCAGCGTCACCAGGGCTTCGAAGGCATCATCCACCGCGCGGTCGGCGAGCAGGCGATTGGCACGGGCAGTGTCGAAACCGGCCTGCGCCTCGAGCACATCGGTTTTGTCGGACAGGCCGACATCGAAACGCTCATTGGCCTGGTCCAGCTGGCGTTTGAACGCGGCCTCCTCGGCCCTGGTCGAGGCCAGGGTGTCCTGAGCGCGCAGCACCTCGAAGTAAGTCTCTGCACTCTGCAGGATCAGGTTCTGCTCGGTGGCCGACAGCTCCAGCGCAGCCTGCTCGCTGGTGGCCTCGGCCGCCTGCAGCTGGAACCAGCGGTCGGCGCGAAAAAGCGGCTGGCTGAGGTTGGCCTGGTAGACCAGGCCGCTACGCGAGAGGGTAGCGTTGGGCGAATCGACTTCGGTGCGCGTGTCACCGTAGTTGGCGCCGGCAGACAGGTTGGGCAACAAGCCGGCACGTGCCTGCGGCACGACTTCCCGGCGGGCCTGATAGTCGGCGCGCGCGGCGGCGATATCGGCATTGTTGTTCGCCGCTTCCTGATAAACGGTGACCAGGTCGGTCTTGCTCGACAGCGGGGCCTCTGCGGCCTGAACCAGGCCCACCGAAGCGGCGGCCACGGCGATTGCCAGGGAAAGTCTGCGCAACATGATGGATGTCGATCCTTGAATAGGCGGTAATCGGCAAGGCTACGGGGCGTCACTGACGAGGGTCAAGCGCGCCGCAAGCGGCATAAGTCTAGTCTGCGGCAAGCTATGTTGCTCATGCGCAACAATTATTGCGTTGGGCTTGCCGAAATCAGCAGAACACTGACCATGCTGTTCAATGGGCATCATTGAAGTTGCGATGCCTTTGCTGGAAACTGCGCGCCCCTTGGTTATTTGCCCGGCCGTTCGATGCGCGTTCTACATTTTTTCAAAACCTACCTTCCAGACACCACTGGCGGGATCGAACAGGTCATTTTTCAGTTGTGCGAGCAGGCTCGAGCCAATGACGTCCAAGCGCAAGTTCTGACACTGAGTCCCGAGCCGACCCCAGAGACAATCAACGTCGAACATCATCAGGTCACACGGGCCAGACAAAATATCCAGATCGCCTCCACCGGCTTCTCATTGGACGTTTTCAAGCGCTTCAGTGCCATGGCCCGCGAGTCGGATGTCATCCATTTTCATTTTCCCTGGCCAATGATGGATCTCGTACATTTCTGTACGCGACATGGCCGCCCCAGCGTGGTCAGCTACCATTCGGACATCGTTCGTCAACAATCCTTACTCAAGCTGTATCGCCCGCTGATGAATCGTTTTCTAGGCAGCGTACAGCGCATCATGGTTGCGTCCCCCAATTACCAGCAAAGCAGTGAAGTTCTGCGCCACTTCTCTGACAAGACGGTGGTCGTTCCTTATGGGCTGGATGCAAACGCTTACCCGCAAGCGTCAACCGAACGTCTGGATTACTGGCGAAAGCGCGTTGGAGAGGCTTTTTTTCTGTTTGTCGGCGTTTTGCGCTACTACAAAGGGCTTTCAAGCCTGCTGGATGCGCTGCAAGGCACCAACTTCCCGTTAGTTGTCATAGGTAACGGCCCTGAAGAAAGCGCACTGAAAGAGCAGGCTGCTCGCCTGCAGCTGCAGAACGTCGTTTTTCTAGGCCGCCTTGATGATGAGGACAAGGTTTGCCTGCTACAGCTCTCCCTCGCACTGGTATTCCCATCCCACCTTCGATCAGAAGCATTCGGCATTTCGCTGCTGGAAGCTTCCATGCTGGGCAAGCCGATGATCAGTTGTGAAATTGGCAGCGGAACCACCTATGTCAATCATCACGAAGTCACCGGACTGGTCGTCCCTCCCGCGTCGCCGCAGGCCCTTCGAGCAGCAATGCAGCGCCTCTGGACTGACAGGGTAGAATGCATGCGTTTCGGTGCTGAGGCTCGCTTGCGTTTCGAGCAATTGTTCACCGCCGACCGCATGTGGCGAAACACCCTCGCTGTCTATAACGAGGCTATTGACGTGGCTCAACGGGGAGCCTGACCACTGAGGGCCAACGGTCTCCCTGCGCCTGCGCATTAGTGCTAGAATCCGCCGCTTTTAAGTCTCGGCAGTATTGATACGATGCAACAGGTTAAAGAAAACAGCCTCAAGGTTGCTCTCAAGGCGTGCAAGGGCAGCTTTATCTCCGTTGGCGTTTTCAGTTTCTTCGTCAATGCCTTGATGCTTGTGCCCTCGTTCTACATGCTTCAGGTCTATGGCCGAGTAGTGACCAGTGGGAGCATTTCCACGCTGGTCATGCTCACCCTCATCATGGCTGTACTGATGATGACCATGGGGTCACTCGAATGGGCGCGTTCACGAGTGATGGTACGCGTCAGCACCAAGCTTGATGTCATGCTCAGCCGCCAGGTTTATCGCGCAAGCTTCAAACGCGCCCTGGACAGCGGTGGCATGGACGCGTCTGCTCAGCCTCTCAATGACCTCACCGGGCTGCGGCAGTTTCTTACCAGCAATGGCTTGTTCGCGTTCTTCGATGCCCCATGGCTGCCGATATACATTGGCGTAATGTTCCTCTTCCATCCCTGGTTCGGCTGGCTGGCCATCGCCAGTGCGATCATCTTGCTCCTGTTGGCCGTTGCGAACGAAAAACTGACCGGCAAGGCGCTGGCCGAGGCCAACAAGCAGAATATTGCTGCCAGCCTCTACACCACCAAGAATCTTCGCAACGCCGAAGTGATCGAGTCCATGGGGATGCTCGAAACCCTCATGGCCAAATGGGCACAGCGTCAAAAGAAGGTTTTGCTGCTCCAGTCCCTGGCCAGCGACAGCGGTGGCACCGTCAGCTCCATATCCAAGACGTTCCGCACGTTCGTTCAGTCTCTGGTGCTGGGGCTTGGCGCCTACCTGGCGGTCAAGCACGAATTGAATCCAGGGCTGATGATCGCAGGGTCGATCCTGCTCGGGCGTGCCCTCGCCCCCATCGACATGATCATTGGCAGTTGGAAGGGCTTCACCAGTGCCCGCTCGCAATACGCCCGCCTCAACGACATTCTGGACGAGCAACTGGCCGAGCCTGAACGCATGAGCCTGCCTGCGCCAAAAGGTGAGGTACGCGTTGAAAACCTCATCATCAGTGCCCCGGGAAGCAAGGCCCCAATCATCCGCAACGTGAGCTTTGCTGCCGCGGCTGGTTCGATCGTGGGCGTAATCGGCCCTAGCGCCTCCGGCAAGTCCACGCTGGCTCGCGCCCTTCTCGGCGTATGGGCGCCTCAGCACGGCGTAGTGCGGCTTGACGGTGCCGACGTCAATGCCTGGGACAAGCGCGAACTAGGTCCGCATGTCGGCTACCTGCCGCAGGATATCGAGCTGTTCGAAGGCTCCATCGGCGACAACATCGCGAGATTCGGTGATCTCGATGCAGGCAAGGTTGTAGAGGCAGCGCGCATCGCGGGCGTTCATGAAATGATCCTGCAACTGCCGGACGGCTACGACACGGTAATTGGTGCCGACGGGGTCAACCTCTCTGGCGGGCAGCGGCAGCGCATCGGCCTGGCCCGCGCTCTTTACGGCGATCCTCGACTGATCGTGCTGGACGAGCCCAACTCCAACCTTGACGAGGTAGGCGAGCGCGCGCTCGCTGCGGCCCTCAAGATACTCAAAGCGCGTGGCGCCACTGTCTTCGTGATCACTCATCGAACCAGCATCCTGGACCAACTGGAACGTCTGCTGGTGCTGCGTGACGGTGCCATAGCGCTCTATGGCCCGCGCGAGCTGGTAGTAGCCGAATTGAACAAGCAACAAAATGCCCAGGCTGCCAAGCCTGCTGCAATCAACCGCTGAATCGAGGTAGACATGAGTACCACGCCAACCCTCGATAGCAGTTTTTCCGACCTGCCTACCTCCGACCGCAAGCCTCGCACCATAGGCATGCTAATCGTGTTCGTAGCGTTTGGCCTGTTCGGCACCTGGGCAGTCTTTGCCCCCCTCGGTAGTGCTGCGCTAGCACCCGGTGTCGTTACCGTGCAGACCTACCGCAAAACCGTTCAACATCTCGAGGGCGGCATCGTCAAGGAGCTGCATGCGCGAGATGGTGATGTCGTGAAGGCCGGAGACCCGCTGATCGTACTCGATGACACGCAAGTGCGTGCCGAGTACGGAATGATCAGCAGTCAACTGATTGCAGCCCAGGCGATGGAAGCACGCTTGCGTGCCGAGCGCGACGAACTGCCGGAAATCGACTTCAGCAATATGCTGGAAATCGACAGCGAGCGTGCCCGCGAGGCTCGTGAGGGCGAGACCCAGGTATTCAATGCGCGCCGTGGCTCACGCCTTGGCGAAGTTTCCGTGCTGGAGAAGCGCATAGGCCAATTGCACGAGCAGATTCGCGGCCTGCAGTCCATGATCTCGACCAAACGAAATCTTGAGAAATCCTATCAGGGTGAAATTGGCGAGCTCACCGAGCTGCTGTCAGAAGGTTTCGTCGACAAGCAGCGCCTGCTCGATCAGCAGCGCAGGCTCGACATGGAACGCGCCGAGATAGCCGATCACGGCTCGCAAATTACCAAGACAAAATTGCAGATCAGCGAGACGGAGCTGCAGATCTTACAATTGAACAAGGATTTCAGTTCCGAGGTCGTCGGCCAGTTGGCTGAAGTCCAGACGCGCGTGTTCGACCTTCAGGAGCGCATGTCGGCCCTTGAGGAAAGACTGAGACGGATCGTGATCCGCGCCCCTGATGACGGCATGATCATCGGTATGAAGGTGCACACCATCGGGGGCGTGGTCAGCCCGGCAACGCCTCTGCTGGATATCGTGCCGTCGGTTTCCGATCTGGTCGTGGAAGCACAGGTCTCGCCGGTCGACATCGACCGTGTGTCGCCTGGCAAAACTGCAGATATCAGGTTCAGTGCATTCGGCAGTGCGACTCCGGTTATGGAAGGTACGGTCAACCATGTCTCTGGCGACCGGCTGATCAACGAACAGACAGGCATGCCGTATTACCTCGCCCGAGTAAGCCTGACCGAGAACGGGACGCGGACGCTGGGCTCGCTGAAACTGCAGCCTGGGATGCCTGCCGAGGTTCTCATCAATACGGGCGATCGGACCCTTCTCCAATACATCATGCAACCGATCACCAATGCGGTAGCGCGTTCGCTGATCGAGGATTGATGATGTACCGCCTGTTTCTCTTGCTGGTACTGGGTACCAGCATCACAGCTTACGCCGCCGAGCCCGAAACCGCCCCCAGCGGTGTAAGCGCCAATAACTACAGCGCCGACCTGGCGCAACTGTATCGCGAGTCTCGGCTGGAGGACCCGCGCGTACTCATGGCCTTCGCCCGTGCCCAGGCAGGGCGCGAGCGCGAGCGCGAAGCATTCGGTGCCTTGCTGCCCCAAGTGAGCGCCAACAGTAGCTTCAACCGTACCAGCCGCGATGACGAGCGAACTCGCGAGCAGTACAACAATGATCGCTACGCCCTGAGTCTCAGCCAGCACCTCTACAACAAGGAAGCCTGGGAGCGTTACCAGAAATTCAAGGACCTCGCCAAACAGAGCGAATTCGAGTCTACCGATGCGCAGGCAGAGGCAACTATCGAACTGGCCCAGCGCTATTTCGTTGCCCTGGCGTCCGACGACGAACTTGAACTGATCATGGCTGAGCGCCGAGCGACCCAGAAGAACCTTGATCGAGTCAACGCACTCTATGCGCGCCAGATGGCAATGGTCACCGACGTGCTGGACCTCAAGGCTCGTGTCGATGCTCTGGCCGCACAGGAAGTCGAGGCACGTAACCAGGTGCGTCTGAGCCGCGAAGCGCTCGCCGAACTGGTAGGACGCCCCGTGAACGAGCGGCTGAGCCGCATTCGGGAAGATGTCGAGTTGCAAGTGCCGTCAGGCTCTCTGGAGTCCTGGGCAGAGCGCGCGTTGAATGCAAGCCCGGCTCTGCAGGCACAGCAAAGCGGTGTTTCAGCTGCCAACGCTGCGTTGCGTGAAGCTCGCGGTGGCCATTATCCAAGCCTGAGCCTGGGCCTGAGCGCTCAGCGAAGCGATGTAGGTTATGACAACACCCTCGCGCCTCGAACCGACACCTATGTCGCCACACTGGGCGTACAGATCCCTCTTTACAGCGGCGGTTCGACCTCGGCCAGAGTGCGCGCGCTCTATAACGATCAGATTACCGCCGAACAGCAACTCGAAGGGGTGCGCAGGCAAGTACTCAAGGAAACCACCAGCGCCTACCTGAGCATTCAGGCAAGTGTCGAGAAGGTCAAAGCCTCGCGCAATGCACTTGAATCTGCTGAACAATCGAGCATTGCAGCCGAAAAAGGATTCAGCTTCGGTGTGGTCAATGCCGTCGATGTGCTCACCAGCGTGCAGAACGAATACAAGGCACGTCGGGACCTTCTAAAGTCGCAGTACGACTTCATCAATGGTCTGTTGTCTCTCAATCGCTGGGCTGGTGGCTTGAGCGAGAGCAGCATCGAAAATGTCAACCAATGGCTTGCGCAGAACAATGAAGAAGCGCGTGCCCTCGAGCGGAAAACAACGGAATGAGCATGCATAGTAGAACCGCGGTTATAACCGGTATCACTGGGCAAGATGGTGCCTATCTGGCTGCCTTTCTTATCGATAAAGGCTACAGGGTTTTCGGCACTTATCGCCGTACCAGCTCGGTGAATTTCTGGCGTATCGAAGAGCTGGGCATCGCCGAGCATCCCAGCCTCGAACTCGTCGAGCATGACCTCACCGATCTGAGCGCCAGCATCAGACTGCTGCAGATGGCAGAGCCGGACGAGGTATACAACCTTGCGGCACAGAGCTTCGTGGGCGTGTCCTTCGGGCAACCGCTGACCACCGCAGAAATCACCGGCCTGGGTGCGGTGAACATGCTAGAGGCGATTCGCATCGTCAATCCCAAGATTCGCTTCTATCAGGCATCCACTTCGGAGATGTTCGGCAAGGTGCAGGAAACACCGCAGGTCGAGTCGACTCCGTTCTACCCGCGCAGCCCTTACGGTGTCGCCAAGTTGTACGCGCACTGGATGACCATCAACTACCGCGAGTCGTACGACATCTTCGGCACCAGCGGCATCCTCTTCAACCATGAGTCGCCGCTGCGCGGCAAAGAGTTCGTGACCCGCAAGATCACCGACAGCGTTGCCCGTATCGCACTTGGCAAACAGAACGTGCTCGAGCTCGGCAACCTCGATGCCAAGCGTGACTGGGGTTACGCCAAGGAGTACGTCGACCTGATGTGGCGCATGCTCCAGGCCGAAGAGCCGGACACCTTCGTGATCGCCACCAACCGCACCGAAACCGTGCGTGACTTCGTCAACATGGCGTTCAAGGCTGTGGACATCCAGCTCGAGTGGAGCGGCAGCGGTGAAGACGAGCAAGGCGTGGACGTGAATACCGGCAAGACGCTGGTACAGGTCAACCCACGCTTCTACCGCCCCGCCGAGGTGGAACTGCTGATCGGCAATCCGCAGAAGGCCCAGGATGTGCTTGGCTGGAAACCGCATACCACCCTCGAGCAGCTTTGCGACCTGATGGTCAAGGCTGATCTTGAGCGCGTCAAGACAGGCAAGTCCTTCTAACATCCCACGATGCCGCATGGCCGACGTTATCGAAGCCCGATAAACGTCGGCCCCGCATCTCAACAGCGAGGTTTCCAGCCGTTTGAACAGCAAAGTCGCGCAAATGTGGTCCGCACGCCACTTCATCAAGAGCTCGATTCGCAATGAGTTCATGGCGCGGGTGGTCAGAAGCCGGCTGGGGCTTATCTGGATCGTTCTACTGCCTCTGGCCCAAGCGGCCATCTACGCCTTCGTACTCTCCATGTTCATGCAGGCCAGGTTTCCCGGCGTGCAGTCCGAACACGCCTACCCCATCTACCTGATGTCCGGGATTCTCGCCTGGTCGCTGTTTTCCGACATCGTCGGACGCAGCCTCGGCGTATTCATCGACAATAGCAACCTGATCAAGAAGATGGCGTTCCCAAGGCTGGCACTTCCCATCGCTGCCTTGGGGAGCGCCATCATCAACAACCTGTTGCTTCTGCTGGCCATCCTGCTGATCTTCGTCGTGCTTGGCCACAACGTCATAGCCAGCCTGATCTGGCTGCCCGTGCTGTACGGGCTGGTGATCTTCCTGGCGGCCGGGCTCGGCCTGGCAATCAGCATTCTCAATGTGTTCATGCGTGACATAGGACAGCTTGTCGGGATCGGTCTGCAGTTCGGTTTCTGGCTCACCCCTATCGTCTATACCCTGGACGTGATGCCGCCTACCGCTCAACTGGCGCTTTCCTACAACCCGCTCACGGCAATCGTTCAGGCCTATCAGGCAGTGCTTGTATTCGGACGGGCGCCGGATCTGTCAGCGCTACTCTACCCAGCAGCACTCGCCTTGCTGGTGATGGTTTTGGCGATATTTCTTTACCGCCGCGGCATTGAAGAAGTGGTGGACGCGCTATGAGTGCAATGTTGCAGATAACCAATCTGGGCAAAGTGTTCAGGCAATATCGACGCGAGCGCCACCGGGTGCTGTCCTGGCTGGGCATTCCCACGCCGGGCGCCGAAGAGCACTGGGCGCTGCGTGACATTTCCTTCACGCTTGGGGCCGGTGAAACCGTCGGCCTGATAGGGCTCAACGGCGCGGGCAAGAGCACGCTGCTCAAGATCATCACCGGCACCCTCAAGCCGACGCTCGGCAGCCTCGCCGTGCGCGGTCGCATTGCTGCCATTCTCGAACTTGGCATGGGCTTCCACCCGGATCTCAGTGGCCGGCAGAACGTCTATCACGTCGCCGGGCTAATGGGATACACGGCCGGGCAAGTGAATGAGCTGATCGACGACATCCATGCCTTTTCGGAAATTGGTGAGTACATCGACCAGCCGGTCCGTACCTACTCCAGCGGCATGCAGGTGCGTCTGGCATTCGCGGTGGCAACCGCTTGGCGCCCGGACATACTGATCGTCGACGAGGCACTGTCAGTGGGCGACGCCTACTTCCAGCACAAGAGCTTCGAACGCATCCGCCAGTTTTCTCGTGAAGGCACCACCATATTGCTGGTGAGTCACGACAAACAGGCCATCCAGAGCATCTGCGACCGCGCCATCCTGCTGGAACATGGCCGCGTGGTCATGCAGGGCGAGCCCGACCAGGTAATGGATTACTACAATGCCATGCTCGCTGCTCACCAGGAGCAAAAGATCACCTACGACCCGCAGGCCAAAGCCTTGCTATCGGGCACGGGCGAATTGGTATTCGGTGATATTTCATTGCTCGCCGATGGGCGGCCGGTGGAAAAAATCGACGTCGGCCAACGCGTGCATCTGCGGGTAACTGCCCACTGCAAGCAGGCGGTGCCTGACGTGGTAATCGGTTTTCTGATCAAGGACCGTTACGGGCAGGACGTATTCGGCACCAATACCCGCCACCTGCAACAGATCGCCGAGGCGCCCCAGGCGGGCCAACAGCTGTGCTGGGACTTCGAGTTCGATGCCAGCATCGGCCCCGGCACTTATTCCATCACGCTAGCCCTGCACAGCCGTAACGGTCATATCGATCGCAATTACGCGTGGCAGGAGCGCGCCATCATGTTTGAAGTCATCAACCAGGGCCACCCCGAGTTCGCCGGTGTGGCCTGGCTAGGCGCGAATCTGGAGTGTACACAGCACCATGAGTGACACCTTTTACCGAGCGCTGGAAGAGCGCTTCCGCGCGCCAGTGGACGAAATTCAGCGCCGCCTGTCCATTTACCGGCCCTTTCTGCAAGCGCTGCGGCAGCAAAACCCGAAGGCCCAGGGGTTCGATATCGGCTGCGGTCGTGGTGAATGGCTGCGGGTTTTGCAAGACGAGGGCATCAGCGCGCAGGGGGTCGACCTCGATGACGAGATGCTGCGCGCCTGTCATGAATCCGGCCTGCAGGCACGCAATCAGGACGCGCTCAGCGCCCTGCGCGAATTGCCGCCCGAGAGCCTGGATTTGGTGTCCGCCTTTCACGTAGTCGAGCACCTAGAGTTCGATTACCTGCGCGAGCTGATCGGCGAAGCACGTCGGGTACTCGTACCGGGCGGCCTGCTGATCATGGAAACGCCCAATAGCGAGAACCTGCTGGTCGGCACCAACAGCTTCTACCTAGACCCGACCCATCAGCGCCCCGTGCCTTCGTTGTTTCTGGAGTTCCTCTGCCAGCACGCCGGTTTTTCGCAGAGCAGCATACTGCGCCTGCAAGAGGACCCGGCCCTGCATAACCCCGAGGCTTTCATCGGCCTCTGGCAAGTGCTGTATGGAGCCAGCCCGGACTACGCCGTCATCGCACGCAAGGCAGGCGGGCGAAGCGATGATGAGTTGAACACGCTGCTACAACATGAATATGGCCTCAGCCTGCAGTCGCTGGCTCTGCGACACGACCAGCAGCACCTGCAACTGCTGCAGAGTCAGCAACAGCGCGAGCAACAGGACGCCCGGCACACTCAACAGCTGAGCGCACTGCAGGCACAGATCGAACAACTTGCCGAGCGTCACGCTCTGCACGCGCAACATATCGAGCATACCGAGGCTCTGCTGGCACAGATTTACAGCAGCCGCTCCTGGCGCATCACCCGGCCGCTGCGCGAGTTCACCGACTTCGTTCGCCATGGCAACATGCGCGGGCTTGCCCGCTTTGCCTTGCGACCGCTTGGCCTGGCCATCGCCTGTGCACGACGCAACCCAACCGTTGCCGGCGCGGCACGCAAAGTACTCAACCGAATGCCGGCGCTCAATGCCAGGCTGCAACGCCTGGAATTGGCCCTCAGCCGCAATGCCCTGCAGCAGGATACCCTGCAGGATGGTTATGCGCCCCAAGTTGTGCGCCTGCAGCGCCACCTGGCCTCCCTGCAGCAGGTCGACCGTCCTGCGCCGGCAGGCAAGCCCCGTCTGGCATTCGTATCGCCACTGCCGCCCGAGCACACCGGCATCGCCGATTAC
Organism: Pseudomonas sp. UBA7530; assembly: GCF_002479365.1. Classification (NCBI taxonomy): domain Bacteria; kingdom Pseudomonadati; phylum Pseudomonadota; class Gammaproteobacteria; order Pseudomonadales; family Pseudomonadaceae; genus Pseudomonas; species Pseudomonas sp. UBA7530. Next base: position 939,242 of record NZ_DLMS01000011.1, on the reverse strand, counting down.
AGCGCCGAACTGCTGCCTGCACTGGCAGAACACTATCGTATCGACGTCATCGTCAACCAACCCAAGCTCGACCCGCTGCAGCCGGCAGATGCCTACCCGATTCATGACGCGGCCTGGCTGCGCGAGCACGCCGATGATTTCGATGCGGTGCTCTACCATATCGGCAACTCGGCCTATCACGACTGGATGGTGGCACTGCTCGACGACGTGCCCGGCATTGTCGTGCTGCATGATTTCTACCTCAGCGGCCTGATCTGGGCGCTCGAGCAGTTACCCGAGCACCGTGGCGTCAAGCTGCGCGAACTGCAATACAGCCATGGTTACCTGGCCCTCAGGGAATGCCTGGAGGGAGCTGGCAGCGCGCAGATCGCCTACACCTATCCATTCAACCGCAGCATCATCGAGAGTGCGACCGGCATTATCGTCCATGGCGAGGTGTCCATTCGCCTTGCCCAGCAATGGTACGGGCCGCAAGCCGGGGCAGACTGGCACACCATCCCTCTGCTACGGGCGCCAGCCGAACTGGGTGACAAACACGCCATCCGCCAGCGGCTACAACTGCCGAGTGACGCCTTCATCCTGTGCAGTTACGGCCAACTGGGCGAAACCAAGCTCAACCATCGCCTGCTTCAGGCCTGGCTGGCCAGTACCCTGGCGCGGTCTGACAACAGCTATCTGATTTTCGTCGGCGAGCTCGGCAAGAGCGCCTATGCGCAGAAGCTGCGCGCCGCCATTGCCCAGAGCGGCCTGCAGGATCGGGTTCGCATCACCGGCCGGGTGGATGGCGAGCATTATCGGCTGTATCTCGGTGCCGCCGACATGGCCGTGCAGTTGCGCGCACTGTCGCGCGGGGAAACCTCTGCCGCCGTTCTCGACTGCATGAACCACTGCCTGCCGACCATCGTCAACGCCAACGGCAGCATGGCCGACCTCAGCAGCGACAGCGTCTATCGCATCGCCGATGACTTCACCGATGAAGCCCTGACCGCCGCGCTGCAGGCGCTTGGCGATGACGCCGGGCAACGCCAGGCGCTTGGCCAGCGTGCGCGCGCAATCATCGAGCAGCAGCACGCGCCGCAACATTGTGCGGCGCTCTACCAGCAAGCCATCAGTCAGGTGGTCGCCGAGCAGCAAGCCAGCCGCCAACTACAACTCAAGGCGCTAGGCAAATTGCCTCAGCCGCTGCATCGAAACACCCTACTGGCGGTGGCCGAACAGTTGATGCCGTCTCAGCCGGTCAGCCTGCACCAGCCGTGTATCTACATCGATATCACCGCCACCGCGCAGTCGGAACGACGTACTGGCATCGAGCGGGTTGCCCGCGCCCTGACGCTCGCCCTGCTGCAATCGCCGCCAGAAGGCTATCGCGTAGAGCCGGTCTACCTCACGCACCAGGATGGACGCTGGCACTATCGCCTGGCTAATGCCTACACCTGCCGCATGCTCGGCATCGAGGCCGTCGTGCCGGACCGCGGCATCGCCTGCCGCCCTGGTGATCGCCTCATTGCCCTCGACTATTCCGGCGAGGCCCTGGTACGGGCCAGCCAGAGCGGGTTGTACGAACATCTGCGCGAGCAGGGCGTGAGCTGCCACCTGCTGCTCCACGATTTGCTGCCGGTAACACGCCCCGAACTGTTCCCTGCCCAGTCGCACCAGCATTTCGGGCGTTGGCTGGAGCACGCCATCGCGCTCGACGGCATCATCTGCGTGACCCGCACCGTCAGCGAGGAACTGCGGGCATGGTTACGCCAGGAGCGCCCGGCGCGAGCCGAAACCCTGGCCATCGACTACTCCCATCATGGTGCCGACCTCTCAGGCTCCGCTCCCACGCTCGGCCTGCCGGATGACGCCGAGCAACTGTTCGCCGGCATCGCCGCGCGTCCCAGCGTGCTGATGGTCGGCACGCTGGAGCCGCGCAAGGGCTACTTGCAGGCGGTTCAGGCGTTCGGCGAATTGTGGCAGCAGGGCGTGGACATCAACCTGCTGATCGTCGGCCGCGAGGGCTGGACGGATCTGGCCGACGGCCAGCGCCGCGATATTCCCAAACTGATGCAACTACTGCGTCAGCACCCGGAAATGGGTAAGCGGCTGCACTGGTTCGATGGCGTCAGCGACGAGTTCCTGGAGCGCCTGTACGCCGAAGCCGATGGCTTGCTCGCTGCCTCGGAAGACGAAGGCTTCGGGCTGCCCCTGATCGAGGCCGCTCAGAAAGGCCTACCCATCCTGGCACGTGACATCCCGGTATTCCGCGAAGTCGCGGGCGAGCATGCCGCGTACTTCCAGGCCGGCAACCCGGCACAACTGGCTGCAGCCATCAACGCCTGGCAGCTCGACGGTTTCAGGCCTGCCTCCACTGACATGCCCTGGCTGACCTGGCAGCAAAGTGCCGACAACCTTCAGCGGATCATTCTTCGCAACAGAGAACAGCATCCATGAGTCACGGAGTGACGGGGTCACCCGCACGTTATTACCCCTATATAGATGGTCTGCGTGCGCTGGCCGTGCTTTCGGTATTGGTTTACCACCTGCACGGCCCATGGCTGCCCGGCGGTTTCGTCGGGGTGGATGTGTTCTTCGTCATCTCCGGCTTCGTCGTCAGTGCCTCCATCGCCAGCTTCAAGGGCCAGGGGCTGTGGCAGTTCCTGGCTTACTTCTACGCCCGCCGCATCCGTCGCATCTTCCCGGCCCTGATTGCCTGCTTGCTGATAACCAGCCTGGCCAGTGCGCTGTTCATACCTTCCATCTGGCTTAGCGAGGTCAACCAGCGCACCGGCATCTACGCCTTCTTCGGCCTGAGCAACTTCATCCTCGCGCAAACCGGACGGGATTACTTCGCCCCTACCACCGAGTTCAACCCCTACACCCACACCTGGTCGCTGGCCGTCGAAGAGCAGTTCTATCTGGTCTTCCCCTTCCTCTTCCTCGCCTGGCTGTCCGGCCCTCGCGGCCGCAAGCTCTCCGTCCTGCTGTTTGCCGCCACCGCAGCGGCTTCCGTTGTCCTCGCGGGCTGGCAGAGCCAGGCCAACCCCACCCAAGCCTACTATCTGACGCCGGCCCGCTTCTGGGAACTGGCGGCAGGCGTGCTGCTGTACCAGTTGCTCAGCCAACTGCCTGAACGCACCAGCGAGGCGCGTCACACCTGGCTCTACGCGCTTGCAGCCAGCCTGTCGCTGATGCTGGTGCTGCTCGCCTTCGTCGTATCGACGCCCCAGCGCTTCCCAATGCCCGGCGCTTTGCTGGCCGTCGTGGGAACGCTGGGCGTGCTGGGGCTGCTCTACCATCACGCAGGCCTGCATCGGCTGCACAGCCTGCTCGGCAGCCGCCCGCTTGTGGCCGTGGGCAGGATTTCCTACTCACTGTATCTCTGGCACTGGCCGGTTTTCGTCATGTTCCGCTGGACAGTCGGGCTGGAAACCCCGCTGCAGCGGACCGTCGCGGTAGCACTGGCATTGGGACTGGCCATAGCCTCCTACCGCTGGATCGAAACGCCGGTGCGTCATGCCGCCTTTATCCGACGCATGCCCCAGCCCGCAGTGATCGCCTGCGGCCTGCTGATCATCCTGACCGGCTGGTCGGGGGCACGCTATATCGATGAAAAACAGCCGCAACTGTCACTCAGCAGCGTCAGCCGTGCCCCGGACGACTGGTATCCACGCGGCGCATCCAGCTTCAGGGATTTTCCAGGCTGTATCGCCGACCCCGAATACCGAGTGGTCAATGGCGCCACACTGATGCTCTATACTCCGCACGGCTGCACCGAGCCGCGCCCGCTGAAAGAGCGCGTGCTCTACGTCATCGGCGACTCCCACGCCATGGCCTACGAAGGTTTGTTCAAGCAGTACGCCATCGAACAGTCGATTCGCGTGCACGCCTACGTCAAAAGCGGGTGCGCCTTCATCAGTCTGCAACCTTGGAACAACGACCCAGCCTGCCGGCAGTTCGCCCGCGACGTCCTCCACAGCCTGACCGATCTGAAGGCCGGAGATGTTCTTTTCCTGCCCTCGCTACGCCTGCCAAGGTTCGCCGATCAGTGGGCCTTCCTCGGCATGGAGCAAGCCTACGACGGCATGTTCGGCGCGCAAGCCGATGCCGGTCGCCGGCAGGTCGTGGACGAAACCATTGTCATGCTGCGCGAATTTACCGAGCGCGGCGTACAGGTGGTTTTCGAGGCACCCAAGCCGCTGTTCAAGGCGCCGCCGTTCCGTTGCACCGACTGGTTCAACCAGGCTAATCCGATCTGCGCGCAGGGCCTGGAAATCCCCCGGCAGCAACTGCAGGAATATCGCCAGCCGGTCTTGACGGCCTTTGCCGAAATCCAGCGACAGCTACCCACTATCGGCATCTGGGACCCCTTCCCCATTCTATGCCCTGCCGAAACCTGCAGTGCTTGGCATGACGCCAGGCCTCTGTTCCTAGACGCCGATCACATTAGTGGTTACGGCAACAGCCGGCTGCTGGCAGACTTCAGCACCTACATGAACGCCCGCCTCGGCAACCCCCTGGCGCAGCACACCCCCTGAGCGAAATGGCCCTACACGCATGTCGTCCCCGCTGAAAAGCGCCACTGGCAGCCCCCTCGCGCCCCTGCCGTACCAACCCTATATAGATGGCATGAGGGCGCTGGCCGTCCTCTCGGTACTTATCTACCACCTCCACGGTCCCTGGCTGCCCGGCGGCTTCGTCGGCGTAGACGTTTTCTTCGTCATTTCCGGCTTCGTCGTCAGTGCCTCGGTCGCTGGCTTCAAGGGGCAAGGCCTGTGGCAGTTCCTCGGCTACTTCTATAGCCGCCGCATCACCCGCATATTTCCCGCGCTGATCGTCTGCCTGCTGGTCACCGCCCTGTTCAGCGCCCTGTTCATTCCTTCTGCCTGGCTCAGCGCCGTCAACCAGCAAACCGGCTTCTATGCGTTCTTCGGCCTGAGCAACTTCATCCTCGCGCAATCGGGGCGTGACTACTTCGCACCGGCCACCGAGTACAACCCCTACACCCACACCTGGTCGCTGGCGGTCGAAGAGCAGTTCTACCTCGTCTTCCCGCTGCTATTCATCGCCTGGCTGGTCGGGGGCCGGGGGCGCAAGCTGTCCGTAGGGTTATTCGCCATTGGCGCCCTGGCCTCCATCGGCTATGCCGTATCGACCTTGCGCAGCGATCCCATCGCCGCCTTCTTTCTGGCACCGGGACGCTTTTGGGAGCTGGCCGCGGGCGTGCTGCTCTACCAATGCATCGGCCAGCGCCGCGAACAGCCTGCGGCCCGGCACGGGCACGGCCTGGCGCTGGCGGCGCTGCTGTTGATCCTGCTGGCGTTCGTCCTGTCCCGCTCGAACAACTTTCCCTTCCCCGGCGCCTTGCTCGCGGTAACGGGAACCCTCGGGGTGATCGCCTGCCTGCACCGCCGCCCTGGCTTCATGCATCGCATACTGGGCTGGCGCGGCCTGGTCATGGTCGGGCGTATCTCCTACTCGCTGTACCTGTGGCACTGGCCCGTGTTCGTACTGTTTCGCTGGACCTGCGGCCTGGAAACCCCGACCACCAGGCTGGCGGCAGTAACGCTGGCCTTCGTGCTGGCACTGGCCTCCTACCACTGGGTGGAAAACCCGCTGCGCCACGCTACCCTGCTGCGGCGCCTGCCGAAGGCGGTGACGATCCTGGCCGGGCTGGCAGCCATCGGCCTGGGGAGCTGGGGCGCGCGCCTGCTCGACGAACACACGGCCTCCATCTCCCTGAGCCAGCTCAGCCGCCAGCCCGAGCTGTGGTACCCCCACGGCTGGTCCGCCAACCCCCAGCGCCCCGGATGCAATGCCGATCCCGAATACCGCAATGCCGAGGGCGGGTTGCTGCTGATCTATCAGGCGCGGGGCTGCCAGGAGCCGCTGCCGCCAGCCAGCACCACACTCTATGTCATCGGTGATTCCCACGCCCTGGCCTATGAAGGGCTGTTCAAGCAGTACGCCATGCAAACCGGGCGCACCGTACAGGCCTACAACAATGGCGGCTGCCCCTTCATCAGCCTGCAGCCCTGGCGGGACAGCGAAAACCCCGGCTGCCTCCAGCACATCGACGCGGCGCTACGCGACTTGCGTACCCGGATAAAACCGGGCGATATCCTCTTCCTGCCCTCGCTGCGCATGCCTAGGCTGGCTGACCAGTGGGGCGTATTCAGTGATGAGAAAGTACAGGAACAGGTATTCAGCGAGCGCGCCATTGCCGGTCGCCAGCGCGCACAGGCTGACGCGGTAGAGGTCTTGCGTGAGTTTGCCACTGGCGGCGTGCATATCGTCCTGGAGGGGCCCAAGCCGCTGTTCAAGGCACCGCCGTTCCGCTGTGCGGACTGGTTCAACCGGCGCAACCCGGTCTGCGCACCCGGCTTCAGCCTGCCGCGTGAAGAGCTACAGGCGTACCGCCAGCCGGTACTGGATGGGTTTGCCGAGATTGCCCGGCAACTGCCGGGCGTGGGCATCTGGGACCCCTTCCCGCTGCTCTGCCCAGGGGCTGAGTGCTGGGCCTGGCATGATGGACAGCCCCTGTTTCTAGACGGCGACCATCTCAGCGGCTATGGTAATCAATTGCTGCTGCCCTACTTCATTGACTATCTGGAAACCCAGGCTGCTGAATGAAGGCAGAAAATTGGCGCCATAACCCTGAAATTGCTCGCATCATTTTGCTATTGGTCTTGTTGCCCGCGAGGAAAAATGTGTAGCATGACGGGGCTTGATATCGAGTGTATGCAAATGCCTAGGACAACGAGCATTGCGGCACCTGATACTGCACCACCCATCAAGGGGGGCCATGCCCCGATGGGGCATGGCAGGTAGGCCGAGCCGACGGGCTCTATGCACCCAGGTCTACATGTCGATTCGACCTAAATTTTTTGGAGAGATTGCTAAATGGCAACTGCATCTGATCTGCAACAGCTGTACATCGGTTACTTCGGCCGCGCGGCCGACCAAGCTGGTCTGAACTTCTGGCTGGACGCCATCAACAGCGGCGGCCTGAGCCTGGACAACGTTCACACTGCATTCGTCAACAGCGACGAGTACAACGCTCAGTACGAAGGCATGACCGTCAGCGAAAAAGTAGCTGCCGTTTACGAAAACGTCCTGGGTCGCGTTGCTGACGAAGCCGGTCTGGAGTTCTGGACCAACGCCATCAACACCGGTCTGATCACCGAAGACCAGCTGATCGAAGGCCTGCTGAGCGGCCTGAGCGCCAACGATGCTGCGATCATTTCCAACAAGATCGTTGTTGCTAACTACTACACCTCCGCCAAAGGCGACGCTTACGTCGAAGCCAGCAAGGCTGAAAGCGCCGACATCCTGGCAGGCGTAGACGCCACCGTTGCTAGCGTTTCCGCTGCGCTGAACGACGTTGCTGCCGTTACCGGTGTAAGCAATGCTCAACTGGCTTCTGCTCTGGCTACTCTGGATGCCGCACAAGATGCACAGCAGGCCTACGCCGAAGCGTACCTGGGTGACGCCGCAACCAAGACCCCTGCTGACGTAGCTACCGCCCAAGGCGACATCAATGCCGCCGTTGGCACTGCTGCTGGCGCTCTGAACACTGCAATCACTGCCGTTGGCGGTACCGCAGTTGTTCCGGGTACTGACAGTGCTGCAAACATCACCGTCAAAATCCAGTCGGCTACTACCCTGGCTGCTAACAACGTCGCTGCTGCCCGTACCGAGGTTGGCACCGTTACCGGCCTGACCGCCAAGGTCAACACCTTCAACACTCAGCTGGCCGCGTTCGAGAACGCTGTGACAGCGGCCAACGCTGCTTCGCTCGAGCAAGATGCCGAACAGGCCAAGTTCGAAGTGGTTAACGGTGCTGCCGTTACCATTAACGGTAACGGCACTATCGCCAACATTATCGTTCTGGACAGCAGCAACAATCTGGTTCTTGACAGCACTTACGCTGCCGGCGCCAATCCGACTCAACTGGCTGCCGCCAACGAACTGCTGAAAGACATCAAAGCCAACCTGGCTGCTGCAAAAGCACAAACTGACGCAGCTGCTGCCCTGGACAAAACTGGTGCAGAGATCGATGCGCTGAGCACCGATTCCTACACCGCTGTTGCAGGTGACACCGCCGGTTCCTTCAGTGGCGGCCCAGCTGCCGCTCTGGTTGAGGCCCTGGCTGAGCAAAAAGCTCTGGCTGACGCCATTCCGAAGTTCAACGAGGCGGCCGCTGACGCAGCCGAGTACCAAGCCCTGGCTGATGCAATCACTGCTGCTGAAACTGCCATCACTTCTGGCCTGAAATACAGCTTGGAAGTTCTGGATAGCGGTGACACCGGTAGCAACACCGCTAACGACGTCTTCGTAGTTGGTGACAACGACGTAACTCTGGACACCGCTGTAGGCTTGAACGCAGGCGATGTTCTGTTCGTTGGCCCAGGCTACAAGCTGGGTACCGACACTGACAAGACCTCCGTCACGGTTGAGGGCGGCGACGCCAGCGTACTGGAAGTGTTCCTGACCCAGGCTAACGGTGCTGGCAACGTGTTCGTTGTGGTTGAGCAGACTGCGTTCGGTAGCAACGCAGCCACTCAAGAAGTAACCACCATCGAACTGGCCGGTGTTACCGACATCAGCAAAGTAAGCTTCGATGCCCAAACCGGCCTGATCTCCATCGCCTGATGTGATCTGTCCGTCCTGCACGACACGGCACCTGCCCGTGTCGTGTAGCCATAAAAAACCCGGCTTTTGCCGGGTTTTTTATTGACCTTAATTAGCTGCCCCCTTAATAGGCGTCCAGCTACGACAAAGGCGCTCATCAGTGACAGTAGGCGCTCCTGCCTTGCACCATGCCATGACTGAATAATTGTGCTTACTCAGGCACTGTCAGTGAGTTCACTAGCTGCATCATCAAAGCGCCCTCATCAGACTATAGCGACCGCAAGACACGAGCATATATTGACTCCGACACGTCAGAGCGATGGGTAATATTGCCTGCACTGGCCGACCTTTCACATACAATTACTGTACGCCCGCACTCATCGCCCGCGAGCTTCCCTGCTCGCAACAAAGCAGCCAATACGCAGCCCGTGCAAAAGCAAACGCCCCGTAAGCCGGGGCGTTTTGGGTACAGCTTCAAGCGCTTCTAATGTGCCATGCGTTATTTCACCCAGCACCTAGACTGCCGAGTGCGCCGCTTGGCAGCAGTCGCACCACGCGCGATGGTCAGATGATGGCAAAGTCGAAGTTGTAATAGCTGCCCTGGCCAGCAGCGTTAAGCTCACCACCACCCAGCTGGATGATCACCTGCTCACCGGCGAATACGGTCGCGGTCGCCTGGTAATGGTAGTCCTCTGCCGGGCCACGATAGGTGGCCTTGCTGACGTAATTGTCGAACAGCCCCGCCACCTTGACGTAGATGCTGGGGTCACCATAGAAATCCATCTGCAGCACGCCGTCCCTGGGTGCGGTGAAGGTGTAGCCGTCGGAGATGTCCTTGTAGATTTGCCCGTCCTGGTTGTAGCGCAGCCCCAGCACGCCCTCGACATGGGTATCGAAGGTGATCTTCGTCAGCTTGCTGAGCTGCGCGGAGGTGTCGGCCTGACGATCATCGTAAATTTTCGGCAGAGGCTTGATGGGCGGCGAGGCCTCTACCTGACCGAGAAATGCGCTGACAGCCGTGGAGATCTGGGCAGATGTCGACTCCTTGCCAATGTTGCTCAGAAAGCTACGCGCCGCATCGATATCGCGCTCGTCATAGGAGCCGCTCAGGCCCTTGCTTTCCATTTGCGTGGTCGCAAGCGCGGCGGCTTCGACCTTCTTGTTGACGATGACCAGATCATCGCCACTGGTGGCGCCGTTGAGAATCGACAGGGCTGCACTTTGCAGCGAAACATTGCCTGAGTCGATCTGATTGGCCCACCACTGTTTGCCCGACTCTTCCGCTTCACGGTTGAACAGTTGCAGATAGATTTTCTCGACTCGCTGCAGCGTGGTGCCTGCGCCGTAAAGCGCGGTGCTTTCAGCCGAGGCCCCGAAGGCATCGATGATGGAAGCCAGGTTGCCGCCGCTCTGTTCCAGTACCTGAGCCCAGAACTGCTGGCCGGCGTAGTCAGCCGGTCGCCCATAGAAGGCGACGTAGGCTTTCTGGACCATTGCGAGAGAGGATGCGCTTGCCATGCTAGTGAAACTCCATTGTCCATGTGACAGTCATATGCAGGCAAAATGATATCGAGCGCAGCGACAGGCGGTAAACAAAAAAAATACTGTGCGATGGCTCTGCAATGGGGGGTTTAGCCGACCGCAACGCCAATCAACATCTGCTGCATAGCGCTGGTGCTGCAGGCGAGCGCAGATTACTCAACTAGCTTTAGAGCACATTACCGGCTCTCGCGCCTTTCTTTGATCAGGTCCCGCGGTGCATCACGCCCAAACGCTTGTAGCCGGCAACGGCTTGATGCCGCTCACGTAATAAAGAGCGAAAGCAATCAGCCTCTTGCCCGCCCCCCCTATCCGCCAGACGCGCCCCGCGCCGAACGGGAAGGGGCAGTCAAGCGCAGGAGTCTTGAGTGAACAGAATTGGGACAATGGCAGGCTATTCGACCTGGCCTGTCCATTTACGCTAGCGCATATGGATCGGCCAGATCGCAGCTTAACCCAGACCTATGTCGACCACTGCCGGCACGCCGACGATGCCGATTGCGTTGCCATCGCTGGGCAGGAAGCGGTCGTGGTACTCAGCGGTGGTCGCGGTCGACACCGCCATGAACTGGGTGACATCGCCAATTGCGGCATAGTGCTGGAGCCAGAAGTCGCGGCCCTCGGCATCCGGTGCGCGGTTGAGCAAGCCCAGGTAGAGCAGGTCAACCGCTACGTCATCAGCCATCGCGGCCTTGTATTCGCTGGATTGGGATACACCGTAGAGCATGCCGCCACGGGTCGTCACGCCGGTGTCGATCTTATCCAGCCACCAGGCTCCACCTTCGGCATCCGCCGCACGCCCGAGCACGTTCTGGTAGATGAAGTCGACGAACTGGCTGTTGCTCAAGTCAGCGTGTTGCGCCATGAATTCGGGGGAATTCAGAAACGCCTCGCCTATTTGCGCCTGGCCTACGTTTTCGTTGGCGCGGGCCAGCCAGTAGTTATAACCGCAGAGTTCGGGGCTACGGTCCAGAATGGCGTGGTAGAGGCGAATGATGGCGGCGGCATGGGTATCCAGCTCGCTGCTGCCCAGCACCTGGCTCAACACTTCGACCTTGCCGATGTTGCCCTGGCTGAGTTGGCTGGCCAGTTCGGCGGCCTGGCTGTCACCGTGCCCTTCGCGGCCATAGAGGTCTCGCCACAGTTGGTTGACCCACTGACTGGCGTTACCGAAGACATCGTTGTCTTTCTGGTTGACGTCGGTGCCCGTGAGCAACTCGATGGCATCAGGGATCTGGTCCTGGTCCGCATCGATACGGAACGGGTCGTGGGGGCACGCGACATTTTCGGCAAGGATGCCGAGGATGCCGGGGTCGGTGATGATGCCATCGGCCTTGCCATCGCTATCGAATTCGCCGCCGTCCTGGATCACGAAGTCGAGGCGGGTCTTGCCGTACTCGGTGACGATCTGGCCACCATTCGCCGGGTCGGCCAGGTTCACCCAGACGCCACTGGCGTTCTGCTTGAAGTAGCCGTTGATACCGAGGCTGGCGTCGACGAACAGGCTGAAGGTTTCAACGGAGCCCGGAATGTCCACCTTGGTGGCGAAGGCCAGCAAACCCAGTGGCGCACTCAGGCCACCCGGCAGGACGGCAGGCGCATCCATCTGCTCGAGGTAGGTGATCTGGGCACTGCCGTCGGGGCTGATCTGGCCGGCGAGGCTGTTGGCCACCAGGGTGAGCGGTGTTTGCAGCGCCGAGGGATCGGTGCTGATCTGGCCAGTCTGGCGGAACATCAGCGAGGTAACCTCGCGCTGCTGGCTGTCGAGGATGCCGTCGCCGTTGCCATCGCCCTGCAGCGGCGCACCACCGCCGGGTGTAGGCAGGCCAGGCACGGCGTTTTCTTCTTCGGTACTCACGTTGTCGCCGTCAGGTCCCGGCGTCGGCGTTGGCTGGGGCGAAGACGGCACAGGCTGTGCGGTAAAGTTGTAGGTGGTCTTGTCGGTCACAGCAGCGGCGGCATTGCCCGCCAGGTCCTGCAGCGCACCTGCGTCCCAGGTGATGTAGTAGCTGGTGCCGTAGGCCAGGCTGGCGGTGGGGTTGATGACCAGCGCGCCGTCAGCGTTGATGGTGATGGTGGCCGGCACCAATGTGTCGGTAGCCGTGCTCTTTAGATAGACGCGGGAAAGATCGCTACCGGCCATGCTCAGCGGCTCGGAGAACTTCAGTACGAGGTCGCTGGTGATGGAAACGCCGGTCGCATCGTCCACGGGCGTGCTGCCTGCAGAGTCGAAGGCAGGCGCTGTGGTGTCAATGGTGATGAGCAGAGGGCTGCTGAACACCGACTTGTTACCCGCTGCATCGGTGGCCTGGACCGTCAGGGCATGGCTGCCGTCGGCCAGCGCAGAGCTGGTGATGCTCCAGTTGCCGGCGCCATCGGCCGTGGTGCTGCCCAGCAGCGTGGTGCCAACGTACAAGCTGACCGTGGCGCCGGATTCGGCTGTTCCCGTTAGGGTCGGGGTGGTGTCGCGGGTGATACCGTCGTTGTTGCTGACGCCGGTGTCCGAAGCTGGCTGAAGTGTCGGCACCGACGGCGCGCTGGGCGCTATACCGTCCACCAGCACGGCTGCTGTACTGCCAACCGAGTTGAGCGTGAGCACCGCGTCGTTGCCGTTCAGATCAGTGAGCCTGCCGCCGTTAAGGGAAAGCGAACTGACGGTGATGCCATTCGCATCGAGCCAGCCTGGCTGGACAATAGCGCTGAACTGCAGCGCCGATGTGCCCGAACCGGAGACGTAACTCGCATAGTACGTATCGGCACCGATCAGCATAGCGATGCGTGGCGCGCCGCCCACGTTGATCGCTTCACTGAAGTTAACGGTGAAGGTGAGGTCCGCACCTATGCCATAGGTGCCATTGGCCGGCACACTGACGGAGCCGACCGTCGGTGCCACAGTGTCGATGGCATAGTTGTTGGAGTCGGCGCGGCCTATACCTGCATTGCCAGAGATGTTTTTAACTCCCGAAAGATCGAGAGTGATCAGGTTCGTGGCATCCGCGACCCCGGTATTGGGGGTCAGGTTGAGCGTCCAGGTTACGCCGCCGTCGCTGCTGTTAAGGCCGCTCAAGCTGCCGTTAGAGACGCTCAGGTCAGACAATGTGAAGTCCAGCACGGCTTCGCTAAAGGTGATGACCACCAGGCTGGTTTCGCCGATTGTCAACACGTTATCAGTTACCACGATGGTGGCGCTCGGCCGTGCGGTATCAACGGCGTAGTTGTTCGACGTAGCGATGCCCGTACCTGCGTTACCGGCGAGGTCGCTGACGCCCGACTTGTCGAGGGTGATCAGGTTGGTGGGGGCACTGATATTGGCAGTGGGGGTCAGGGTCGTGGTCCAGGTAATACCCCCATCAGAGGAGCTGAGGGCGCTCAAGGTACCGTTGGCGACCGTCAGGTCATCCTCTGTGAGGCCTGTAACGGCTTCGCTGAAGGTGATGGTCACTGTGCTGGTTTCACCAGCCGCAAGTGTGGCGTCAGCCACGACAATCGAGGCGCTCGGCGGTGTGGTATCGATGGTATAGCTCTGCCCCACGAAGCCGCCGAGGATGGGGTTGCCACTGATATCGCTTATGCCGGTTGCTGCGGCATTGAGATAGAGCCCCAACGTGCCGTCGCCGCTCACGTCGCTCACGGTCAGGGTGTAGCTGCTGCCGAAGCCGCTGATGCTGGTAATGGTGCCATTCGCCGTACCGGTCGAGCCCAGGGCAAAATCGGAAATGTCCACGCCCGTCACCGCTTCGCTGAACGTTATGGTGTAACCCAGGCTGGTGGCGTTGGTGCTGGCAGCACCATCGCGCGTGATCGAGGTGACGATGGGCGCCACGTCGTCCGTTGCGGTGATGGTGAAGCTTTTCTCGAAGGTAGCGCTGCCGTCGCTGGTTGCAACGCGTACGCTGTAAGCACCTGGGGCAAGCGCTGCCGCGTCATTGGCGCGCAGCATGCCACCCTGGATGGAGAACAAGGCGTTGTGGGTGTCGCCCATGCCGCTGACCAGTGTGTAGGTGTGCGTCTGGCCAGTGTCGACATCGGTGGTGGAAAGACTACCAACGCTCGCGTTGATGCCGCCGGAGTGGCTCACCGTGGCAGCCGATAGCGCGATATCGGTAGGCGCATCGTTCACGGGGGTGACGTCGAGCGTGATCACGCCGTCGGCTGGCCCGCTGCCCAGGGTATCGCGCACACGAGTGGTGATGGTGATGTCCTGGTCCCAGTTGGCCGCAGGCGCGAAGGCTACCGCTGCCAGTGCCAGATTGACGTCGCCCGCCACGCCGACCACCGTCCAGACACCCGTGCCGGCGTTATAGGTGGAGGTCGCCCCGCCGAAGGTGCCGGTACTCAGGCTGCCTGCGACCGGGTTGCTCAGGGTCAGTGTCACTGTCAGGATGTCGCCGTCGGGATCGGTGACGACGATATCGCCGAGGGCCACGGAGGGCGCGTCTTCGGTGTAGCTCACCGTCTGGGTGAGGTTGGTGGCAGTGGGCGCCGCATTGACGATGACTTCGGTACCTGTGCCATTGGTTACCGCCGTCTGCCCCGCCTGCATGCGCGTGCCAGCCGTGGTGGTGACATCCGTATCGCCGTCGATGGAGAGGATGTAGGTCTGCCCTCCGGCCAGGCCAGTCGTATCGTTGTAGTAGGCGTTGATGGTGTAGGTTTCGGCGCCGCCATCGTTCACCGAGATGTTCAGCCCGGCGAAGGTGATGGTATTGGTCGCTGCGCTGTAGGTGCCGATGACATTGTTCGCATCATCGCCGTTCAGGCGCCAGGTTACCTTGCTGAAGTCGCCTGTGCCCGAGGTGTGGACCACCAGGCTGCTGACACCCAGGGCGACGTTGTCACCACCGCCACCATCCGTCAGGGTGAAGTCGAAGACATTCACCGCCTCGCCCACCGTGTCGGCGGATGCAGGCAGGCCGACAGGTTCGCTGACACCGGGGGCCGGAGTCAGGGTGCCGTCGGCGTTGGTTGGGGGCGTCGAGTTGTTGATGAATATCTTGACTGCGGCGGAGTAAGTGTATGTAGCCCAGTCCATCGAGTAGAACGCTACTGCCAGGTCCAGGTCGCCGTCGCCATCGACATCCCCGGCCGCGAGGATTCTGCCATTCACCGGCGCACCGTAGTAGGTGAAGGCACCATCCTGGAAGGTGAAGCCCGAATCCACGAGCACGCCGGAACCGTTGTTGATCATGAGCTTCTGGCCCAGACCATCAAGGTATCCATCTCCATCGACATCGGCGAATGCGCCTGGCGCTTCGGAAGAGTTGAAAACCTGCAACTGAGTTCCGATCGTACCGCTGCCGTTGTTCTCGAACAGGATGAGATTGGCTGGCGGGCCGTTCATTCCACTGACTAGAGCGTCGGCGTAGCCATCGCCCGTCAGGTCCGCAGAGCGGGCAATGCCACCGTAAACATCACCAAAGCTGCTGAGCTGGGTGAAGCCACCGCTGCCATCGTTGCGCAGAATTCGGATGGAGTTCTCTTCAACGGCCACGACGTCCTGATCGCCGTCCTTGTCCAGATCCACCAGCGTCAATGAAAGCGGATCACTGACCTTGGCCGGGATGGACGACAGTGTGAACGCACCGGAGCCATTGTTCTTGTATACGGCGTAGTTGCCCTGAAAATTTCCGACGAATATATCCAGATCGCCATCGTTATCCAGATCACCAATGTCAGCGGTCCTTACATTGCTGCCAATGGTCGCACCAGCTGTAAACGTGCCATTACCGTTGTTTTGCCATATCTGCAGAGGTGAGTCGTATGACCGAGTGATCAACTCCAACTCAGGATCGTTGTCGATATTGACCAGCCACGACTGGACAACACGTGCGGCAGGAAAGGTCTGGTGCAAAGTGAAGTTGCCGGCACCATCATTTTTCCAGATCTGGCTGCCCTGACTACCTGCGGCCCTTTCTACGCCGATATAGATATCGAGATCGCCATCACCATCGAAGTCAGCGAACTGGGCTGTACTGGCATTGGAGTTGTCACTGTTGCTCGAGAAATACCAGAGCATCTGTCCGGGGATGAAAGAGAGGGCCATCCTGTAGTCCTTTACTCAGTTCGCATTGGGTTTGATGACTCTGGCCTGGCCGCGTGTATCGTTACGCCAGAAAGCCATGTCTCGGTACTTCTCGAAAATGTCGGGTGGCAGTACGGTAGCGCGCTCTTCGAAGGCCACTTTCGGACGGATGCGGTGCATGCCTGCAATGCCCAGCGCCTCGTCGAACTCTGGGGCATCGAACTCCACGTTCTCGAAGTCGTGCCCGTCGAACCAGGGTTCTTCAATGAACTGATAAACCAGACGCAGGACCTGCGCCGGCGCACGAGCCAATAGATCATAGTCCACCAGCAACAGATTGCTCGCGTGAGGACCGTAATAAGCCTCTTTCAAGGCCGCCCAGGGAAAGCCTATGAGACGGTCATGCCGTGCCAGCGCGGCCATGCGGCTGTATATGGTCATTCGCTCGGATTCGCTGGAGAACAGCTTGGTATTCTCGAACGGATTCTTCTGCAGCAGGCGCTCGATGCTGTCCATGATCCAGGGTACGTCGCGTACGCAAGCGATCACCTTGGCCTGAGGAAACATATCGGCCACGAAGGGCATCTTGGCGCACCACATGCGGTTGGTATCGAACACCACGTCTTGCGCACGGTCGCCATGATAGGAGTCGAAAATCCCTGCGAGTATCCTGCGGCGCTGTTGTGCGTCGACCATCAGGGCGACTTCGCTGCCACTGCTCATGAGTTTGATATTGGCAGACACCAGCGCACCCACCGGGCTGCTCATGCTCGCGTGAAAGCGCGGGTTCTGCCGCAGCAGCGCCGACAGCAGCGTGCTGCCCGAGCGAGGCAGGCCAGAGATGAAGTGGTAGCACGGTGTTGGCTTCATAGTAGGGGTGTACGTCGCAAGGGTGAACGGTCAAGCCGTGAGCATCTGCTGCACGGCCACGTTAAGTTCGATCTGACTGGTGTCGATGCACAGCGCAGGTGTCAGCGGCATTTCATAAGCCGCCTGCACGCCTGTCATTTGCATGGTGTGGTCGTTTCTAGCTCGGGCGTACAGCCCTTTGGTATCACGCGCTTCGCACACTGACAGCGGGGTGCTGACGTGGATTTCCTTGCAGCACTCAAACCCTATGATTGCGTAGGCTGCTTCGCGAGCATGCGAGGACGGGGATACCATGGCGACGACAGCATGGATAGCGTTGGCATTGAGCAATCGCGCCATATGTGCGGCGCGGCGCACGTTTTCCGCGCGACTGGAGACGTCAAAGCCAAGGTCATTACAAAGTCCGGCGCGTAATTCATCCCCGTCGATAATGCAGGCAGCTTCTCCGCGCTCACGCAAGGCGACCGCCAGAGCCTGGGCAAGGGTACTTTTACCTGCACTCGGCAAACCGGTAAGCCACCAGGTCGCAGCTTTTGGTTGAGCCATGGGAGAAGCTCCGGGAAAGCACAGTATTGTTGTTGTGCTTGATTGGGAAGGTATCAGCGAAGTATCCAGCTTTGATGGCAATTCGCAATATTTATCGTAAAACCGAAAATATTATCTCTCTCCCCCTTTTTTCATACCGCTTCATGCTCAGGACACTGAGCGATAAACCCCCAGCGTCTGCTCAGCACAACGCTGCCAGGAGAAGACCTGCGCACGTTGCAGGCCTTCGCTTGCCAGGCGCTGGCGCAATGGCTCGTCGCTGAGTGCCTGCAATAGCAGTTCGCGCAGGGTAGCGCTGTCACCGGCGTTGACCAGCAGCGCGCTGTCACCGGTAATTTCCGCCATCGAGGTATCGGCGGTGCAGATCACCGGCACGCCACTTTGCATGGCCTCCAGTACCGGCAGACCAAAACCTTCGTAGCGGGACGGGTAGAGGAACAGGGCGGCGCCAGCATAGAGCAGCGGCAGTTCGGCGGCTGGTACGAAATTGAGGTGGCGCAGGCCATTGTTGGCGACCAGTCGTTCGATTTGTCTGTGCAGTTCGATGTTCTTCCAGCCAGATGCACCGGCCAGCACCAGTGGGTACTCACGCTGTATTTCGGCAGGCAAGGCCTGCCAGGCATCGAGCAGCGTATCGACGCCCTTACGCGGCTCCAGCGTGCCGACGAACAGCAGATAACGGCCGTGCTCGAGACCCAGGCGCTGCAGGGTTTCGCGCGTGGCCTCGGCGCCACGGGGCTGGTAATGGGCTGCGGCCCCGAGATGGATGGTCCGTACTTTCTCGGGAGCGACTCGATAGTGCTCAAGCAGTTCGCGGCGTACGTATTCGGAATCGGTGATCAGCGCATCGGCGCGTGCCAGTGTGGCGGGCAACTGACTGCTCAGCCAGGCGACACGTTTGGCAGGATGGTGCTGCGGATAGCGAATGAACGATAGGTCATGAATGGTCGCTACGCACGGGCCACGGTGGCGCTTTAGGATGAAGTTGGGTTCGTGGTAGACATGCCCGCCCAGGCGCCGGGCGTTGAGCTGGAGCAAGCCATTGCGCAGTACTTCTCTTGCTCTGTATGCGAGCATGGAGTTGCGCAGCAGACGACCGACCATACCGCCGGAATGGCTGCTGGTGGCAGGCGCAGGTGCTGTGGCGGCCAGTAGAGCCTGCTGCGGGGTCTGGAAGCGGCTGCCGGAAAAGCACTCCACTTCAAGTGCATCGTCGCGTGCGAAGGCTTGCAGGAGGTTGAGGGTGTAAGTGCCGATGCCGGTGATCGGCGGCTTGAGTGATTCGGTATTGAGCAGCAACTTCATGGGGGGCATGTACCTGGCCGGTTGGCTGAGCCGCGGGGGCGTGAGTGTACGTCAGCACCCTCACGCCGGCCACGGTGCGGCCCGGCAGCGGTCAGACGTACTGACCTTCGAGCCAAATGCCTTGTTCCAGAACGCCTTGCAGCTTGATCTGGTTTTCGGGGCTCTCGGAGAAATAGGCCAACACTTCGCTGTTCGGCAGGCCCTGCTGCATTTTCTCCAGCCAATAGGCTTTGCCGCTGGCATCCGGATCACGGTCGAGCACGTTGTTGTAGTACCCGGTGAGCAGTTGCTCGTTACTCGGAGCACTGCCGTAAATACCTATGAACTCGGGACTTTTGGTGAAGTAGCTGGCCACCTCGCCAAGTGACATGCCCTTGTCCATCGCGCTGATCCAGTAGCTTAGCCCGGCGGTGTCAGGGGTGCGGTCGAACGCCGCCTGATACAGCCGATAGGCGCTGCCTGCAGTCTCGCCGGCGCCAACGTCCAGGGCCATGGTGCCATCCCAGAAAGCGGCGCGCTCGATGCTGATCAGCGTGTCGACGTCTGCCGGATCGCTACGGCTGATGATCTGGGTGTAATCGGCCCCCAGGTTGAACTGGAAGTCGCCATGGTAGCCTTTGTAGATCACCGTATCGCGGCCGGCGCCGCCGTCGAACGCGTCCGCCGCGTTGGTAGCGAAGAAAATATCGTCGCCATCGGTGCTCAGCGCATAGCGCGGCGGTAGCATGCCGTCATTGCCTGCGATGAGTTGCGTCAACTCATGGTAGTGCAGGCCGATATCAGCCCAGAAGCTGCTGGTGTCGGTACCGGCGGATTTGACACCGATGATCGTTGGCACACCATTTTCATACACGAACAGCGGGCCGCCGGAGCTGCCTTTGCCCATGATGTCGGTGCCCTGGCGGTAATAGCCGGAATACACCTCGTAGCCGCTTTCCTTGTTGATCCAGGCCTGGCCCAGCATCATGCCGGTACTGCCCTCGGGGTAGCCGATCTGGTATGCCCACTGCGGTTGGTCGTAGCCTGGGGACAGGGCGAACCAGCCCCGATCATCCCCAACGGGTATATCCAGGCCGATCAGGGCGACATCGCTTTGCACTTCGCTCAGGGTCATTCCCTGATTGTCATTGTCCTGGTATACGCCGCTAGGCCAGGCATTGGCCTCCCAGCGATAGTTACCCTGGTTGAGCAGTGTGCCGGACTCGTAACGATCTTCGCGGGCGTTATAGTCAGCGCCGAAATAGAAGTCGATGCCAGTGGCCCAGCCGCCGTAGTCCGGGTTGTAAAGCATGTGGGTGGCAGTCAGAACATCGTTGCGACCTACCAAAGCGCCAGTGCCCCGATAAATGAGTCCGTCGGGGAAGCTCACCTCCAGGTGAACGATGGCGTTGTAGGGGTAGTCGTTAAGGGTTTGAATCTCTTTAAGCATGCCTGCTATCTCATCCTTTAATTGCATTTGTAGTATCTGGAGCCAAGTTGCTGAGGGCAAGCCAGGAAGGGCTCTGGTGTGTAGCAAATCGCATAAACAGGCCGCAGCGGGTGCTATTCAGGCTTGCGTTTGGCCAGAGACTGATCAGCCTTGTTGCATGACGCTTCCCAGGCTCTGATAATCCGCCACCTGCTTTGATAGGAACGACACTGGAGCTTTCGATGTTCACGCCTGTAATTCTGGCCGGCGGTAGCGGTTCGCGCCTTTGGCCGCTGTCTCGCCAGCGCTTCCCCAAGCAGTTTCTGTCGCTGGATGGACAGGGTCTCGGCACCATGTTCCAGCGCACGCTGGCGCGCCTGGACGGGCTGGAACATTCCGCCCCGCTTGTCGTGAGCAACGAGGATCACCGCTTCATCGTAGCCGAGCAATTACGCCAGGCTGGCGTCAACGGCCGGCGCATTCTATTGGAGCCGGTTGCACGCAATACAGCACCAGCCATCGCGTTGGCAGCGCTCGAGGCCGTACGGGATGGAGATGATCCTGTATTGCTAGTACTGCCCGCCGACCACCACATACGCGATGACGATGCCTTCCGCGCCGCGATTCGCTGCGCCGAAGTGCAGGCACGTGCGGGGCGTCTGGTGACCTTCGGAGTCACACCCACTCACGCGGAAACTGGCTTCGGCTACATCCAGTGCGGTGCCGCCGCTGAGGAAGGTGGCTTCGCTATCGCTGCATTCAAGGAAAAACCTGCGGCTGAAGTAGCCGAGCAGTATGTAGCCAGTGGCAACTATCTGTGGAACGGCGGCATGTTCATGTTCCGCGCTTCGGTGTTTCTGGCTGAATTGGGCCGTTTGCGCTCGGATATCCTCGACTGCTGCTGGGCAGCGATGGAGAAAGCCGAACTGGATCGCGATTTTCTCCACCTGCCACTGGAAGTCTTCTCGGCTTGCGCGGGCGAGTCGGTGGACTACGCGGTGATGGAACACACCTCGCTGGGACTGGTCGTGCCGCTCGATGCCGGCTGGAGTGATCTGGGTAGTTGGGCCGCGATCTGGGAAGCCGGCCCGCGCGATGCTGACGAAAATCGCCTCGAGGGCGACGTGCTGAGTATTGCCACGCGCAACAGCTTGGTGCAGTCCAATCATCGCCTGGTGGCAACGGTCGGTGTCGAGGATTTGCTGGTAATCGAGACCAAGGACGCGGTATTGGTGGCGCACCGCGAGCAGTCTCAGCAGGTGAAAGGGATCGTCGAGCAATTGCAGGCTGCTGATCGCAGCGAGTTCGTCGAGCACCCGAAGGTCAGCAGGCCCTGGGGGCACTACGACAGCATTGACCATGGCAGCCGTTATCAGGTCAAGCGCATTTGCGTGATGCCTGGCGAAAGTCTGTCCCTGCAGATGCATTACCACCGTGCCGAACATTGGATCGTGGTATCGGGCACGGCCAAGGTTATCTGCGGCGACAACGAGCAGATTCTGTCGGAAAATCAGTCCACTTATATCCCTCTGGGCGTCAAGCATGCGCTGTCCAACCCCGGCAAGGTGCCTTTGGAACTGATCGAGGTGCAATCCGGATCGTATCTGGGCGAAGACGACATCGTGCGTTTCCAGGACCGTTACGGGCGCGTTCCTTCGTGATGATTTCTCTGCTGGCAGCTCAGGACGAACACAGATGTTCTGGCCGCCAACGGAATACCGTTCAGCCGATTGCGGCGCCTGCCGTTGCCGTCACCTGTTGCTGCCAGTAGACTGGCCAGGTTCTTGTCGGGGTGCCTCGAATCGGAGGCTGAGATCGGAGAGTTCCGGATCCCGTTGAACCTGATCAGGTTAAGGCCTGCGTAGGGAACAAGAGGTATCCGCTCCGGCACCCGCTGGATGGATTCCCCCACACCGCACTTGTGGTGTGCCCGCGCCCTGGCTGTTTGATCATGTGCGTTCAAGAACGTATTCACGATCTTGCGAGCTAGAGCCCAGCAAGGCGGAAGTAGGTGAGAAAGCGGAGTGTACTTTTGTACATGAGCATTTCGAGCCTGCTTCCAACGCAGCGGGGCCGACGCGCAGCTGGTCGTGATTACGTTCTTCGAATACTGCATGTTCAAGCAGCCAGGGCACGGCGTTGCTTCATCGCGTGCGCCAATCAGGTTCTCCCCGACATCAAGCCGAGGAGCCACCCGATGAGCATCAAACAACAACAGAACCTCAGTGAATCCGCCCAGGTCGACCAGCAGTCGATCCAGCCCTTCCCCCGCTCGCAGAAAGTCTACGTACAAGGCTCGCGCCCGGACATCCGCGTGCCGATGCGCGAGATCAGCCTGGACATGACGCCCACTGACTTCGGTGGCGAGATCAACGCCCCGGTCACCGTCTACGACACCTCCGGCCCCTATACCGACCCCAGCGTGACCATCGATGTGCGCAAGGGCCTGGCCGACGTGCGCAGCGCCTGGATCGAGGATCGTGGCGACACTGAGCGCCTGGACGGTCTGTCCTCGGAGTTCGGCCAGCGTCGCCTGGCCGATGAAGAGCTGACCAAAATGCGCTTCGCCCACGTGCGCAATCCGCGCCGCGCCAAGCCCGGCAAGAACGTCAGCCAAATGCACTACGCGCGCCAGGGCATCATCACCCCGGAGATGGAATACGTCGCCATCCGCGAGAACATGAAGCTCGCCGAGCACCGCGCGGCCGGCCTGCTGAATGAGCAGCATGGCGGCAACAGCTTTGGCGCCAGCATTCCCAAGGAGATCACTCCCGAGTTCGTGCGCCAGGAATTGGCTCGCGGCCGCGCCATCATCCCGGCCAACATCAACCACACCGAGCTGGAGCCGATGATCATCGGCCGCAACTTCCTGGTGAAGATCAACGGCAATATCGGCAACTCGGCGCTGGGTTCCTCCATCGAGGAAGAAGTGGCCAAGCTGACCTGGGGCATCCGCTGGGGCTCGGACACGGTGATGGACCTGTCCACCGGCAAGCACATCCACGAAACCCGCGAGTGGATCATCCGCAACTCGCCGGTGCCGATCGGCACCGTGCCGATCTACCAGGCGCTGGAAAAGGTCAACGGTGTGGCCGAAGACCTGACGTGGGAGCTGTTCCGCGACACCCTGATCGAGCAGGCCGAGCAGGGCGTGGACTACTTCACCATCCACGCCGGCGTGCTGCTGCGCTACGTGCCGCTGACCGCCAAGCGCGTCACCGGTATCGTCAGCCGCGGTGGCTCGATCATGGCCAAGTGGTGCCTGGCGCACCACAAGGAGAATTTCCTCTACACCCACTTCGAGGAAATCTGCGAAATCATGAAGGCCTACGACGTCAGCTTCTCGCTGGGCGATGGCCTGCGACCGGGCTCGATTGCCGATGCCAACGACGCCGCGCAGTTCGGCGAACTGGAAACCCTCGGCGAGCTGACTAAGATCGCCTGGAAGCACGACGTGCAGTGCATGATCGAAGGCCCCGGCCACGTGCCGATGCAGCTGATCAAGGAGAACATGGACAAGCAGCTCGAGTGCTGCGACGAGGCGCCGTTCTACACCCTCGGCCCGCTGACCACCGACATCGCGCCGGGCTACGACCACATCACCTCGGGCATCGGCGCGGCGATGATCGGCTGGTTCGGCTGCGCCATGCTCTGCTACGTCACCCCCAAGGAGCACCTGGGGCTGCCCAACAAGGATGACGTCAAGACCGGCATCATCACCTACAAGATCGCCGCCCATGCCGCGGACCTGGCCAAGGGCCACCCGGGTGCGCAGATTCGCGACAACGCCCTCAGCAAGGCGCGTTTCGAGTTCCGTTGGGAAGACCAGTTCAACCTGGGCCTGGACCCGGATACCGCGCGCAGCTTCCACGACGAGACGCTGCCGAAGGATTCGGCCAAGGTCGCTCACTTCTGCTCCATGTGCGGGCCGAAGTTCTGCTCAATGAAGATCACCCAAGAGGTGCGCGAGTACGCCAAGGACCACGGTCTTTCCGATGAGAGCAAGGCCGTTGAGGTCGGCTTCAGGGAGCAGGCCGAGCGCTTCCGGGAAGAAGGCTCGGTGATCTATCGACAGGTTTGAGGCAGCAGATGTGCGGAAACGTGCCGTTGTATGATCGGTGAAAGCGCTTCACGCACACTTCCAGTACGTTGTTAACATCGCAGGCATTATCAGGAATGTTCCACGGCTCAGGGAGGGCCGCCTGCGATGTCACTACCACAACTTATTCATCACGGCGCCGACAAAGGGGTCACCGGTTCGTGCCACCAGCTTTTTCTGGATGCGGATAACAGTGTATTGATCGACTGCGGCCTGTTTCAGGGTGCAGACATTTCAACGGTCGAAGGTGACGAGCACCACCAGGCTGTCGACTTTTCCCTCACGGGCATTCGGGCACTGATCGTCACCCATGTGCACGCCGATCATGTCGGGCGCATACCCTATCTGCTAGCTGCCGGCTTCAAGGGACCGATCCTGTGCAGCATTCCTTCCGCCAAACTCTTGCCGATCGTGCTTGAAGATGCCTTCAAGTTGTCTTTCAGCCGCGATCGAAACCAGGTCGAGCGCTATATAGCCGAGGTGCAGCAGCGCATGATCGCTCTGCCATACGCGACCTGGTTCAAGCTGCAGGACAAGCCCGGGCTGCTGGCTAGGGTGCGCCTGCAACGTGCTGCCCATATGCTCGGTTCGGCGTATGTGGAAGTGGATCTGGACGAGGGGCAGGGGGCTGAGAGCACCCGCGTGGTCTTTTCCGGAGATCTGGGCGCACCCGACGCGCCCATCCTGAAAGCATGCAATGCGCCTGAGCGGGCTGATTTACTGGTGCTGGAAAGCACTTACGGCGATCGCTTGCATGAGAACCGCAAGCGCCGCCGTGAGCGCCTTGAACAGGTGATCGAGCACGCACTGGCCGATAACGGCACGGTGCTGATCCCGGCCTTCAGCTTGGGGCGTACCCAGGAACTGCTCTATGAGCTCGAGGACATCATCCACACCCGTCAACTTGATCAGCCGACGGTTACAGACGACGAGGGCGTAAACTGGCCACACCTGCCTGTTATCCTCGATTCGCCTCTGGCCAGCCGGCTTACCCAGGCCTACCGCGAACTCAAGGAGTTCTGGAACGAGGAAGCTCAGGAGCGGGTGCAATCCGGTCGTCGCCCGCTGGCGTTTGAGCAACTGATCACGGTAGACAGCCATGCCGACCACCAGAGAATCCTCAACCATCTCACCACTAGCGCTCGCCCCGCCATTGTTATCGCCGGTAGCGGCATGTGCACCAGTGGTCGCATCGTCAATTATCTCAAGGCCATGCTGGGCGACCCGCGGCATGATGTGTTGTTCGTCGGCTATCAAGCCCTGGGCACGCCAGGCCGTACAATTCAACGCTTCGGGCCCGACAGGGGTTATGTAGAATTGGATGGTGAGCGTTATGACATCCGTGCTGGCGTACAGACTATCGACGGTTACTCGGCACATGCCGATCAAGCTGGGCTGCTGCGTTTCGTAACCGGCATGCGCGAATGGCCCGGCGAAATTCGTCTGGTGCACGGCGAGGCTCAGGCGCGTCATTCGCTTGGTGAAGCGCTGACACGCACCTACGCTGAAGTACAGCGCGAGGTGATGATAATAAACAGTGAGGTATGAGTGCAGGAGCGTCCCGGGAGTACGATGCGTTTTCTGGTAACAGGGGCGAATGGTTTCGTAGGTACTGCGCTGTGTAATGAACTCGCAGCGAGAGGGCTTTACTGTCGTGCCGCCATGCGCAATGCGATAGACGGAGAGCGGTTCTATGCCAGTGGCGAGCTGACCGCTCATACGGACTGGCGGCCTGCCCTCGAAAATATCGATGTCGTGGTACACCTGGCCGCTCGCGTTCATGTAATGCGTGATGCTGCCGTTGATCCAC
This sequence comes from Pseudomonas sp. UBA7530, assembly GCF_002479365.1. Lineage (NCBI taxonomy): Bacteria > Pseudomonadati > Pseudomonadota > Gammaproteobacteria > Pseudomonadales > Pseudomonadaceae > Pseudomonas > Pseudomonas sp. UBA7530. Next base: position 913,027 of record NZ_DLMS01000011.1, on the reverse strand, counting down.
TTTCCGAGTTTCGAAGAACCAACGTCGAGGCCACAGTGAATCTGGCGCGCCAAGCGGTAGAGGCCGGTGTGCGGCGTTTTGTGTTCGTCAGCTCGATAAAGGTCAATGGCGAGTACTCCCCTGCGGGTGAGGTATTTTCGGAGGCCGATGCTCCGGCCCCCGATGACGCTTACGCCTTGTCAAAATGGGAGGCCGAACAGGCGTTGTTGCGGGTGGGAGTTGAAACTGGGCTGGAAGTGGTGATCGTGCGCCCGCCTCTGGTTTACGGGCCGGGCGTACGCGCCAATTTCCTGCAGTTGCTGCGCCGTGTACGCGGCGGTTGGCCGATGCCTTTCAAGGCCATCACCAACAAGCGCAGTCTGCTGTTTGTCGGCAATCTGGCCGACGCCCTGATCCTGTGTGCAACTCATGACGAGGCGGCAGGCGAAACCTATCTGCTCGATGACGGCAATGCTCTGTCCAGCAGTGAACTGGTCGCAGCCATCGCCAGGAGCCTGGGCGCACCTAATCGCGACTTCGCAGTGCCCTTGTGGGTGCTGAATGCAGCGGCAAGGGTTCTGGGACGTCAGGCCATGATCGAAAGACTCACGCGGTCACTGGTGCTCAGTAATCAGAAGATTACCACCCAGCTTGGCTGGAGCCCCCCATTCACCGTTGATGAGGGTTTGCGTGTTACGGCGCAGTGGTATACCCAGCGCGCTACCAACGCGATTTCATGATTGAATTGCCAGCTTTTTTGTAGTTGGCTGGAGTGAGTGAGTGATTCGTTTCGTCGATATTCTGTTTTCATTGCTCGGCCTTGTGGTCGGCGCTCCTGTCTTGCTCTTGATTTATTGTGTCGGCTTGTTGGATACGGGCTCTCCGCTGTTTTTTCAGCGACGTGTCGGGCGGCATTGCAAGCCGTTCACCCTGGTCAAATTTCGTACGATGCATGTCGATACCGCTTCCGTGGCGAGCCACCTGGCCTCACGCTCAAGTATCACTCGCCTGGGGGCCCTGCTGCGCAAGACCAAGCTCGACGAACTACCCCAGCTATGGAACGTGCTCAAAGGCGAGATGAGCCTGGTCGGGCCACGCCCAGGGCTCTTTAATCAAGAGCAACTGATGCATGAGCGCAGTATCCGCAAGGTCTTCGAGGCAAGGCCTGGTATCACCGGACTTGCGCAGGTGAACGGGATCGACATGTCCACCCCCGAGCTGCTGGCTCAGACCGATGCAGAAATGCTGAGGGAACTGACTCTCTCTCACTATTTCAAACTCATTCTGATGACGGTCCTGGGCAAGGGACAAGGTGACCGGGTAAAGCAGTAGCTACCGGCACATATTGGCCAGCGCGACCACTACCTTGCGTTGGCCTGCTGTGCATAAGCAAGGTCGCCGCACTGTCGATACGATTGGCAAAAGCCATGTACAACCGTGCTTGCGAGAGAGCCTGAACAGCCCCTAGGATGAATGCGGTAAGCCTGCGAACGAGAGCGTAGTAGATGAGTGAACCCTTTAAGCCTGATCCGCAAGCGGTGGAAATCATCGAGCGCGAGAGCTGCTTTCGCGGCTTCTACCGCCTCGACCGGATCAAGCTGCGCCATCGCCAGTTCGCCGGCAACATGGGCCCGCAGCTGACCCGCGAGCTGTTCGTGCGCCATGACGCCGTCTGCGTCTTGCCTTATGACCCGCAGCGCGACGAGGTGGTGCTGATCGAGCAGTTCCGTGTCGGCGCCATGGACAAGGCGGCCAATCCCTGGCTGCTGGAGCTGGTTGCCGGTCTGATCGACAAGGACGAGGAGCCCGAGGAGGTCGCGCTTCGCGAAGCGGTCGAAGAAGCTGACCTGACCCTCGGCCCGCTGTGGCCCATCACCCAGTACTTCCCCTCCCCTGGCGGCTCCGACGAGTTCGTCCACCTGTTCCTCGGTCGCTGCGACAGCGCCGGTGCCGGCGGGGTCCATGGCCTGCCCGAGGAAGGTGAGGATATTCGCGTGCATGTGATGCCCCTGGCCGATGCCCTGGCCGCCGTGCGCGACGGACGCATCAACAACGCGGCGAGCATCATCGCCCTGCAATGGCTGGCGCTGAACCGCGACGAAGTGCGGGGGATGTGGTCGTGAATCTGCTGCGCGACCGCTATCGGGTCGACCTGGTCGAGCTGCAGGCGGCTTGCGAGGCCAACTATGCGCGCCTGATGCGCCTGCTGCCGCATATGCGCGAGCACACCGAAAGCCGCCGCGTCGCCCTGAGCGAAGGCGAACACCTGCTCGGCGTGCTGGCGCTGGAAGTGCTGGAAACCTGCCCCTATACCACCACCCTGTGCGTGCGCCAGGAACACAGCCTGCCCTGGCTGCCGGTGCCGCAGCTGGAAGTGCGGGTCTATCACGACGCGCGCATGGCTGAAGTGGTCAGTGCCGAGAATGCCCGCCGCCTGCACATTCGCTACCCTTATCCGAACGCTGCCATGCATCAGCCGGATGAAAAGAGCCAGCTCAACCTCTTCCTCGGCGAGTGGCTGAGCCACTGCCTGGCCTGTGGGCATGAGCCGCAGCCGGTGATGTAACACACCCTAGTCTTCAAGCTTCTTTCCATCCGGCCGATAGCGCGTCGTCGCATGCTTGTGTGACTTGCCATTACATGATGGCCACCCAGTGGGTCATGGCGAGGAAAGACGAAAAACCCTTTCGGCGTTTTTTCTGTGATCTGCGTCCGCTTCCCGGGTTTTCCCTTTGTGGCGGCAACCACCATAATTCACTCGATAAAGCCCAAGGAGACGGTCTTGCCGAGCCTGCCCACCCCACCCTCTGATTCCTCGGTTCTGCTGGTGCAGTTGTCCGACAGCCATCTGTTCGCCGAAGCGGACGGCAAGCTGCTGGGCATGGACACCTGCGACAGCCTGCAGCGAGTGATCCAGCAGGTGCAGGAACAGCAGCCGCAGATCGACCTGATCCTTGCCACGGGCGACCTTTCCCAGGACGGCAGCGAGGCGTCCTATCAGCGCTTTCGCCAACTCACCGCGGCGATCAGCGCGCCGTGCCGCTGGCTGGCCGGCAACCACGACGAAACGCCGCCGATGCAGGCGGTGTGCAAAGACAGCGAGCTACTGGAGCCGGTGACCGACCTCGGTGCCTGGCGCATCGTCATGCTCGATTCCTCGATCCCCGGCGCGGTGCCGGGCTTTCTCGCCGAGAACCAGCTCGATCTGCTCGAGCGCTCCCTCAGCGAAGCGCCGCAGCGTCATCACCTGATCTGCCTGCACCACCATCCGGTGCCGATCGGCTGCAAGTGGATGGACCCCATCGGCCTGCGCAATGCCGATGCCCTGTTCGCCATCCTCGACCGCCACCCGCACGCCCGTGCCGTGCTCTGGGGGCACGTGCATCAGGAGTTTGACCAGATGCGCGGCAATCTGCGCCTGCTCGCCTCGCCCTCGACCTGCGTGCAGTTCGCGCCAGGCAGCGAAGACTTCCAGGTCGGCAGCGAGGCCCCGGGTTATCGCTGGCTGCGCCTGCATGACGACGGCACGCTGGACACCGGCGTATCACGCGTCACCGGCATCCAGTTCGAAGTGGATTACAGCGTAAAGGGCTACTGAACGCCCCTGATTGTGAGGAGCTGGAGGTCGCCTTTGTCGCGAATAAATTCGCTCCTACACGCTTGCAGCTTATAGCCGCTTTTTGTAGTAGCCTCCCGCTCCATGACCGCATCCATCCTCTATATACACGGCCTCAACAGCTCGCCCGCCTCGCACAAAGCCAGCCAGTTGAGCCGCGCCATAGCCCAGCTTGGCCTGGAAAACCAGTTGCGCGTACCCGCGCTGCATCACCATCCGCGCCAGGCGATGACCCAGTTGCAGGCGCTGGTCAGTGAGCTGGGTAATCCTGTGCTGGTGGGCAGCTCGCTGGGCGGCTATTACGCCACCTACCTGGCCGAGCAGCACGGGCTCAAGGCGCTGCTGATCAACCCCGCCGTACAGCCGCACTCGCGCTTCGACGGTTACCTCGGCCCGCAGAAGAACTACTACAGCGACGAGACCTGGGACCTGACCGAGGATCACGTCCACGCTCTGGCCGAACTCGAAGTTCCGCCACCGAGCGATCCGATGCGTTATCAGGTCTGGCTGCAGACCGGCGACGAAACCCTCGACCACCGCGACGCCGAGCGTTACTACCGCGGCTGCGCCCTGCGCATCCAGGCCGGTGGCGACCATGGCTTCCAGGGTTTCGCCCAGCGCCTGCCGATGCTCTTCGCTTTTGCCGGTATTAACGCCACACTCTGGCGCGATATCGACTTTTCCGTATTCAATTGATGAACAAGAGCCCCTATGGCCCAGCAGAACGCCTATAACGCAGACGCCATCGAAGTCCTTTCCGGCCTCGACCCGGTGCGCAAGCGCCCGGGCATGTACACCGATACCACGCGCCCCAACCACCTCGCCCAGGAAGTGATCGACAACAGCGTCGACGAAGCCCTGGCCGGGCACGCCAAGTCGATCCAGGTGATCCTCCATGAGGACAACTCGCTGGAAGTGCTCGATGACGGCCGCGGCATGCCGGTGGACATCCATCCGGAAGAAGGCGTGCCGGGTGTCGAGCTGATCCTCACCAAGCTGCATGCCGGCGGCAAGTTCAGCAACAAGAACTACCAGTTCTCCGGCGGCTTGCACGGCGTCGGCATCAGCGTGGTCAACGCCCTGTCGACCCGCGTGGTGGTCACCGTCAAGCGTGACGGCAACGAATACCAGATGAGCTTCGCCGATGGCTTCAAGGCCAGCGAGCTGGAAGTGATCGGCAGCGTCGGCAAGCGCAACACCGGCACCAGCGTGCACTTCTGGCCGGACGCCAAGTACTTCGACTCCTTCAAGTTCTCCGTCAGCCGCCTCAAGCACGTGCTCAAGGCCAAGGCCGTGCTGTGCCCGGGCCTTTCCGTCACGTTCGAGGACAAGGCCGCCGGCGAGAAGGTCGAGTGGCTCTACGAGGACGGCCTGCGCTCGTATCTGGTGGATGCGGTCAGCGAGTTCGAGCGCCTGCCTGCCGAGCCGTTCGTAGGCAGCCTGGCCGGCAACAAGGAGGCGGTCGACTGGGCCTTGCTGTGGCTGCCGGAAGGCGGCGATGCGGTGCAGGAAAGCTACGTCAACCTGATCCCCACCGCTCAGGGTGGCACCCACGTCAATGGCCTGCGCCAGGGCCTACTGGACGCCATGCGCGAGTTCTGCGAGTTCCGCAACCTGCTGCCGCGCGGGGTCAAGCTGGCGCCGGAAGACGTCTGGGAGCGCATCGCCTTCGTCCTTTCGATGAAAATGCAGGACGCCCAGTTCTCCGGCCAGACCAAGGAACGCCTGTCTTCGCGCGAAGCCGCCGCTTTCGTCTCCGGCGTGGTCAAGGACGCCTTCAGCCTGTGGCTCAACGCTAACCCGGAAACCGGTCTGCAACTGGCCGAACTGGCCATCAGCAACGCCGGCCGCCGCCTCAAGGCGGGCAAGAAGGTCGAGCGCAAGAAGATCACTCAGGGCCCGGCGTTGCCCGGCAAGCTGGCCGACTGCGCGGGGCAGAACCCGATGCGTTGCGAGCTGTTTCTGGTCGAAGGTGATTCTGCTGGCGGCAGCGCCAAGCAGGCGCGCGATAAGGAATTTCAGGCGATCATGCCGCTGCGCGGCAAGATCCTGAACACCTGGGAAGTGGACGGCAGCGAAGTGCTGGCCAGCCAGGAAGTGCACGACATCGCCGTGGCCATCGGCATCGACCCGGGTTCGAGCGACCTCTCCGGGCTGCGCTACGGCAAGATCTGCATCCTCGCCGACGCCGACTCCGACGGCCTGCACATCGCCACGCTGCTCTGCGCCCTGTTCGTGCGCCATTTCCGTACGCTGGTCGACGCAGGCCACGTCTATGTCGCCATGCCGCCGCTGTATCGGATTGATCTGGGCAAGGAAATCTTCTACGCCCTGGACGACGCCGAGCGCGACGGCATCCTCGACCGCCTGGTGGCCGAGAAGCGCCGCGGCAAGCCGCAGGTCACCCGCTTCAAGGGCCTCGGCGAGATGAACCCGCCGCAGCTGCGCGAAACCACCATGGACCCCAACACCCGACGCCTGGTGCAGCTGACCCTGGACGATTTCGAGGGCACCCGCGAAGTGATGGACATGCTGCTGGCGAAAAAACGCGCCAGTGACCGCAAGAACTGGCTGGAAACCAAGGGCAACCTGGCCGAGGTACTGGCCTGATGCGTAATCATCTCCTTGCACTCGGTCTGTTGGCCGGCGTCGCGAATGCCGAGCCAGTGGTGCTGGAAGAGCTGCAATTGCAGGCCGAGTATCCGGTAACGGACATGCCCAACGGCAACCTGTCCGGCCTGGCGCTGTGCGGCGAGACGTTGTGGGCGGTATCCGACCGCGATGACGACCGCCTCTATCAATTGCACCGCGAAGACGGTCTGCTGCGTGCCGAGGCGGAAACCTTCGTCACGCCCGAGCCGCCCGAAAGCGCCCTGCCCTGGGGCCTGCGCATGCGCAACTGGGCGGCCGGCCTGGTACGCGGCGGCAAGCTGGATTTCGAGGGCCTGTCATGCGACACGCAAGGCAACCGCTATCTGGTCAGCGAAACCCGCGCCGCCGTTTTGCAGGTCACCAGCAACGGCAACGCCCAGTGGCTCAACCTGCCCAGCGGACTGGTGCGCCAGGCCCGCGCCAGCGGCATGCTGCTGCACTTCAACCAGGGTTTCGAAGGCATCGCCGTCGACCCTGCCGGTGAGCGCCTGTGGCTGGCCGCCGAGCAGCGCCGCCGCGGTCTTGCCGTGCTGCATCGTAGCAACAGCAGTTGGCGCTGCACCGGTGGCTGCGTGTTGACCAGCGAAAGCGGTGATGAGCCTTCGCCACAAGCCCTTGGCGGTCATCCGGCCCCTCGCGATTTCTCCGGCCTGGCCTATTTCGGCGAGAAACTCTTCACCCTGGAACGCCAGGCGCATCGCATCTGCCGCCGCGCCCTGAGCGACGGCGTCGCGGAGATCTGCTGGTCGTTCGCCGATGAGGCCCTGAGCGAGCCGCGCCGCTACGCGCCAGACTACGGCATGGCCGAAGCGCTGTGGATCGACAAGGACGGCGCCTGGATCGGCGTCGACAATGGCAGCCAGACCCGCGCCGATGGTGAAGAACGCCCCATCGTCTGGCGTTTCGCTGCTCCCAAGGGCGGCTGGAGCCGGCGTCCGTGAGTGAGCAGACGCCCGGCCGTCGTGCCGGACGCGTGATGTGGGTGCTCGCCTGGGGCGCCGGCCTGCTGCTGGCTACGCATTTCTTTGGCGGCTGGGAAGATCGCCAGCGCAACCCCAACCAAGCGCCGCAGTCGCTGCATGGCGAGGGTTTCGTCGAAGTGAGCCTGGCCAGCAGCCGCCAGGGGCACTACGTGGTCAACGGCCAGATCGACGGGCAGGACGTGACCTTCCTGCTCGATACCGGCGCCACCCAGGTGGCGATTCCCAGCCAGGTCGCCCGAAACCTCGGCCTGCAGGCCGGCGCACCGGTACAGATCCGCACCGCCAACGGTATCGCCACCGCGCACCGCACGCGCCTGGAGCGCCTGCAGCTCGGCGACATCGTCCTGCATGACATTTCCGCGCTGATTGCTCCGGGCATGGACGGCGACGAGATCCTGCTGGGCATGAGCGCCCTGAAACAACTCGAATTCAGCCAGAAGGGCGGCACCCTGGTGCTGCGCCAATCAACTTTGCAATGAGGCCCGCATGAGCGAATCCCTCGATTTGAGCCTGGAAGGCGTTGAACGCCGTTCACTCGCCGACTTCACCGAGCAGGCTTATCTCAATTACTCCATGTACGTGATCATGGACCGCGCGCTGCCGCATATCGGCGACGGCCTCAAGCCCGTGCAGCGCCGTATCGTCTACGCCATGAGCGAGCTGGGCCTGGACGCCGACTCCAAGCACAAGAAATCGGCGCGTACCGTCGGTGACGTGCTCGGCAAGTTCCACCCGCACGGCGACAGCGCCTGCTACGAAGCGATGGTGCTGATGGCGCAGCCGTTCAGCTACCGCTACACCCTGGTCGACGGCCAGGGCAACTGGGGTGCGCCGGACGATCCCAAGTCCTTCGCCGCCATGCGTTATACCGAGGCGCGCCTGTCGCGTTACTCCGAAGTGCTGCTGGCCGAACTTGGCCAGGGCACGGTGGACTGGGTGCCGAACTTCGACGGCACGATGAACGAGCCGGCGACGCTGCCGGCGCGCCTGCCCAACCTGCTGCTCAACGGCACCACCGGCATTGCCGTGGGCATGGCCACCGACGTACCACCGCACAACCTGCGCGAAGTCGCTGCCGCCTGCGTACGCCTGCTCGATGAGCCAAGCGCCACGGTCGAGCAACTCTGCGAGCATATCCAGGGCCCGGACTTCCCCACCGAAGCCGAGGTCATCACGCCCAAGGCCGACCTGCTGAAGATCTACGAAACCGGCCGCGGATCGGTGCGCATGCGCGCCGTCTATCGCGTCGAGGACGGCGACATCGTCGTCACCGCTCTGCCGCATCAGGTGTCCGGGGCCAAGGTGCTGGAGCAGATCGCCGGCCAGATGCAGGCCAAGAAGCTGCCGATGGTCGCCGACCTGCGTGACGAGTCGGACCACGAGAACCCGACCCGCATCGTCATCATCCCGCGCTCCAACCGCGTCGATGCCGACGAACTGATGACCCACCTGTTCGCCACCACCGATCTGGAGTCCAGCTACCGCGTCAACACCAACGTCATCGGCCTCGACGGCAAGCCGCAGGTCAAGGACCTGCGCACCCTGCTCAGCGAGTGGCTGGTATATCGCGTCGGCACCGTGCGCCGTCGCCTGCAGTTCCGCCTGGACAAGGTGGAAAAGCGCCTGCACCTGTTGGAAGGCTTGCTGATCGCCTTCCTCAATCTCGACGAGGTGATCCGCATCATCCGCACCGAGGACTCGCCCAAGCCGGTGCTGATGGAAACCTTCGGCCTCACCGACGTGCAGGCCGACTACATCCTCGACACCCGCCTGCGTCAGCTGGCACGCCTGGAAGAAATGAAGATCCGCGGCGAGCAGGACGAACTGGCCAAGGAGCGCGAGAAACTGCTGGCCCTGCTCGGCAGCGAAGCCAAGCTGAAGAAGCTGGTGCGCAAGGAAATTCTTGAGGATGCCGAGAAGTATGGCGACGACCGCCGCTCACCGATCGTCGCCCGCGCCGAGGCCAAGGCGCTGTCGGAAACCGAGCTGATGCCGACCGAACCGGTCACCGTGGTGCTCTCGGAAAAAGGCTGGGTGCGCTGCGCCAAGGGTCATGACATCGACGCCACCGGCCTCTCCTACAAGGCTGGCGACGGCTTCAAAGCAGCGGCGCCTGGACGCTCGAACCAGTACGCGGTATTTATCGATTCGACTGGCCGCAGCTATTCGCTCACCGCCCACAGCCTGCCATCAGCCCGAGGCCAGGGGGAGCCGCTGACCGGCCGCCTGACCCCGCCGCCGGGCGCGACCTTCGAATGCGTGATGCTCCCCGAAGACAGCGCGCTGTATGTGATCGCCTCCGACGCCGGCTACGGCTTCGTGGTCAAGGGCGAGGACCTGCAAGCCAAGAACAAGGCCGGCAAGGCCCTGCTCAGCCTGCCCAACGGCGCCAAGGTGGTTGCTCCCAAGCCGGTCACCAACCTGGAAGACGACTGGCTGGCCGCCGTGACCACCGAAGGCCGCCTGCTGCTGTTCAAGGTCACCGACCTGCCGCAACTGGGCAAAGGCAAGGGCAACAAGATCATCGGCATTCCTGGCGAGCGCGTGGCCTCGCGTGAGGAGTATCTGACCGATCTGGCCGTACTGCCCAGCGGCTCCAGTTTGGTTTTGCAGGCCGGGAAGCGTACCCTGACACTCAAAGCCGACGACCTCGAGCATTACAAGGGCGAGCGCGGCCGCCGTGGCAACAAACTGCCGCGCGGCTTCCAGCGCGTCGACCAGCTTCTGGTGGAATAGCGTCGGCAACACGCCCCGTTCGTCCGGGATATCCGCGCTACCGGCAAGCAGCCAAGGCTGGAGTCGTAGCGCGGTTTGACGGATGATACGCGCCCTGGGTCGTCCATGACCCCCTGCATGATATGGGATCGATGTGCAGCTGCCCCAGAAGCGGCTGCCTGGAATTGATGATGACTGTAGTACGCCCGATGGCTCTGCTTCTGACCGCGCTGCTCGCACTGAGCGGTTGCAGCCTGCTGCAGCAGAAGCCGGTGCCCCTTTACCAACTCGACAGCGGCGATGCGGTGACGCCGACCAAAGACAATGGTGTAACCGTGCTGGTCGGCCCGATCAGCGTGGCCGATTACCTGCGCCAACAGCATCTGCTGCAGCGCCAAGCCGATGGCAGCCTGGTTGCCGCGCAGGACGCTCGCTGGGCCAGCAGCCTGGCCAACGATATCGACCAGCAGGTGCTGCGCCAGCTGGCCTGGCGCCTGGATAGCCAGCGCCTGGTACTGGCTCCTGCCGCACCCGGCTTCAGCGCCGACGCACAGGTCATGTTGACCATTACCCGCCTGGACTCCGGCCCAACCCAACCGGCCGTGCTCGAAGCACAATGGCGTTTGCTCGATCGGCGCGGACAACTGCGCGACAGCCGCCTGATTCGCCTGGAACAGCCACACGGGGGCCCGCTGGCCGAGCAGGTCAAGGCGCAGAGCACTCTGCTGCAGCGCCTGGCCGCTGAGATGGCAGTGGCCATTCAACCTGTTGCCGCAGCCGAACCGACACCCGAGCCGCGCAAAAAACCGCCGGTGGCCAAAGCCAAACCGCAGGAACCGACCACTGCCGGGCCGAAGATTCCGGTGGCAGAACCGATCAAGATCGATACGGAAGTGTTTCGTTTCTAGACAAAAAAGCCCGCTGATGCGGGCTTTTTTATGGGTAAAAGACAGCTGAATTTGCCGAGCTCACAGAGTCCCGGGGACGGCTCGATGCATTCGACTGCATCATCGCCACTACACCTGTGAGCCTTGGCCGTCGAAGCTCAAGACACCGCGCTCGCCGCGACAAGCACCATCAAGCAGCGAGCCGGCGGCAGTCGCTCAGGATAACGTTGCACCTACTTGCTGCGGATCTTCTCGACGATGGCGGTGGTCGAGCTGTTCTCCACCAGACCGAGTACGCGCACTTCGCCGCCATAGGCCTGAACGATATCGGCGCCGACCACCTGGTCGATGCCATAGTCGCCGCCTTTGACCAGCACATCCGGCTGCACTTGGCTGAGCAGTCGCTCGGGCGTGTCTTCGCTGAAACTCACCACCCAGTCAACGGCGCCGAGACCGGCGAGCACTGCCATACGACGATCGACGGCATTAATAGGCCGGCCCGACCCCTTGAGCCGACTGACCGAGGCGTCGTCGTTGATCGCAACGATCAGTCGATCACCCTGCGCGCGAGCCTGCTCCAGATAGGTCACGTGACCGGCGTGAAGGATGTCGAAACAGCCATTGGTGAAGACGATTTTCTCACCATGGGCGCGGGCGTCCTCAATGGCGATCAAAAGCTGGTCCAGGCTCAGCACACCACGTTCGGAGCCTTCCTCGCGCTGCACCGCACGACGCAGTTCCGGCGCGCTGATAGCAGCCGTGCCCAGCTTGCCGACGACGATGCCGGCGGCCAGGTTGGCCAGGGCAACCGCTTGCGGCAGCTCCTCCCCTGCGGCGATAGATGCCGCCAGGGTGGAAATTACCGTGTCGCCAGCGCCGGTAACGTCGAACACCTCACGGGCCCGAGCCGGCAGGTGCAGCGGGGCATGCTCGGGACGCAGCAGGGTCATGCCATGTTCGCCACGGGTGACCAACAGCGCGCCCAGCTCCAGCTCACGCATCAGCTTGGCACCTTTGCTGACCAGCTCAGCCTCATCAGTACAACCACCAACGATAAGCTCGAACTCGTGAAGATTCGGCGTGATCAGACTGGCACCACGGTAGATGGAAAAATCCTTGCCCTTGGGGTCGGCGAGTACCGGAATACCTTTCTTGCGTGCCGCCTGGATCAGCGCCTGGTGGTTCTGTAGCGCGCCCTTGCCGTAGTCCGACAACACCAGCACCTTGACCCCGTCGAGCAATGCTTCGACCTCACGCGCCAGCGCAGCGGTGTCGGTATTGAAGGGTTCTTCGAAATCCATGCGCAGCAGCTGCTGATGACGGCTCATCACACGCAGCTTGACGATGGTGGGCTGGTTATCGATGCGTTGAAAGTGCGCCTCCACCCCGGCGCCACGCAAGCTGTCGCCGAGGCTTTCAGCCGCCTCGTCGTCGCCGGTGACGCCGACCAGCAAGGCACGCGCGCCGAGCGCCGCGATATTCAGCGCCACGTTGGCAGCGCCGCCCGGACGATCCTCGATCTGATCGACCCGCACCACGGGCACCGGGGCTTCGGGCGATATGCGCGAGGTGCCGCCGTGCCAATAACGATCGAGCATGACATCACCGACTACCAAGACGGGCGCCTGATCGAAACGGGGCATGGATAATTTCATGCGGAAACTCCGGGATTGCAAAATCGCCGCGGAGAATAACACATCGGCTTTCACGCACCGCCGTGTGCTATTCAGCGCAGCTCAGCGGACGAAGGGACGCACCCAGAACAATTCATGCCGACGCACAGCCTTGCGGAAGAACTCATCTTCGCCCGCCTGCGGCCAGCGACGTGCAGCCAGACACCATTGAATGAAGCGACGCAGACGCTTCTTGAAAGCCAGCGGGGTTTGCAGGTCGTGCTGCATCGCCAGCGCCTGACTCTTGTCGAGCAGCACATGGTCATCGAGCTGCAGGCACCAAAGCTTGTCGGCCGGCAAAGGCTCGATGCACGGAGGCAGAGCGATACCATTACCCGCAGGGCCCATGGGCCAACGATCATTATCAACCAGGTGATTGGCGTAGAGCAGTTGCACATCCGGCTGCCAACCACTTTGCTCAATGGCCTGGAGCAATGCGCGCCCTGTTTGGATGTGGTCGGGATGAGGGTCGAGTTCGGGATGAGGCAGCACCACCACTTCTGGCTTGAAGTGATTCAGCAGGGCGGCAAGATCGGCTGTGAGGTTATGCCAGGTGGGGGCGCCATCCGCATCGGCGGGCAACTTCATCGCATTGAAGCGACGCACGCTGCGGATGTCGGAGTCGCCGGATTCACGTGAGGCGAATGGCATGTTCGGTTCGCCCTCCATGTGCCTCAGTTGCATGCAGTAATAACCCAGGTGCACACAACGACTGGGTTCGACACCGCCCCACAACGGCACCGTATGGCTGCTCCAGCTGCGCAGCCGTCCCTTGAGACGAGCCGCGGCCGCATCACTGAGACCGAGGCGACGGTAGAAATCGGCCTCGATCTCACCTTGGGTCAGGGTGACGATGGAAACTTCACTACTGCGGCTGTACAGACCAAACGCGGCAAGCTCGGCATCGTCGGCATGAGGGGCGAGCACCATCACCCGACGCCGGGAGTAATCGGGATTGTTGAAGCAATACAGGGTCGCCTCACGACCTACCCGGCAGAAGCGCCCACGCAGTCGCAACTGCCCGCTGCGCAGCGACGGCAGGCAACCCGAAAGATTGAGAAAGCGCACGCCATTGACGCCTCGCTCGAAATCCTGCCGATCCTGGGCTTCGCCCTCGCCGATGAGCACATGAGGATCGAGGTAACGGCCAAGCCAACCGCTGCGGATGTGCACCGCCAGTACCAGCGTGTCGGCATCGTCGGGCAATGCGGCCCCATTCGGAGATACCAACCCCTTACGGTCGAGCAGAACCGGGAAGCTCAGGCTGTCGGGCGGAAAGGCATGGCGATAGTCATCGCGGGGGGAGTAGAAAAGATGATCGGAGAACCAGGCTTCGTGGGCGATCCAGGCCAATAGCAGCACCACCGGGGTGGTACTCCATGATCCGAACCAGTCCAAACCGACCAGAATCGGCAGTGCCACGACCATGAGAATGCGCTTGTTACGCCGATGCCGACGTAGCAATTGCTGCTTGCGTGCTTCCATTCATTTACACCTGAAAAACAGGTTGGCGATTACACCAACGATCCTTGTATTCCACATCGGCTCGGCCGAATGAGTAGCGTAGCGGCTTCCCTCGAGCACGCGCATCTTCCCAGGCGGACTGAGTATTGATAAAGCTGAGCACACTACCGGGACTGAAATCACGGGAGGCTGGATCGACTCCGCCGTTGATGTATTCGATGCTGATCCAGTCTGGCGATTCGACCCTGTACAGCACCTGAACGGCAATCGGGTTGCCGTCCAGCTGCAGATAATTGCCCCAGAGAAAATCCTTCAGTGCGTCGAACACTTCGCACAAATGCTGTTTGCCGGGGACAGCGAAGCCCCATCTTTTTTCGAACAGTTCCGTGTAGATGGCAGCCAGGGCATCGGGCGACAGGCCCGAAACCGGCAGGATTTCACCACCCGCCCCTTCCAGCATTCGCAACTCGCGCCGCTGGTTGTAGCGAAACTTCTTGCCGTATTCCTCCGGCTGGCGCGCCAGCGCCAGCTCTTCTCGCTGTTTGCGCAGCGTCGATATGCCGCCCTCATGCAGGGCAGCTACATAACGCATGCGCTGGCGAACCGGGGCCATCGCCCCCGCGGCGATCGGCAATATGACCTCGGCATTGCCCAGATCGAACAAGTCCCGTCGCCCCTGACGCTTGAGCACATCGCGCGACAACGCCAGATGGCGTCCCCACACGGGGACGGCTGCCCGCAACTCACCCTGCAGTGGCCAGCCCAGATAGCGCACGGAGATACCTGCCAGTGCCGAAAGCCGTGAGACCACCTGTGGGTGAGTCATCACGCTGCCGCCCAGCCGCTCCCACATCTGTGCATAAAGATCAGCGCTGATGGGGCGCCAGCCACGCTCGCGCCAGCGTTGTAACGGGTTGAACATCGGTATCCGGCTCGAACGAAAAGATCGCAAAGCTTAACACGCAGTCGCTGCCTCTCACCCGGTCGATGCTTTAACATAGGCTCCTTTGATCGATGATTAGGATTTCTGGTGCAAACACCTTCACAGCCTGGCGCCAGACGCCTGCGACTCCACGATTTCATCACCAGTCGCTGGCTCGTGGGGGGTTATCTGGTCCTGTTGACCGGCCTGTTCTGGATACCCGACGGCAGCCTGTACACGAAATTCTATTACGCTTTTCTCGCTGCACCCGCCCTACTGGCGGCCCTGCTCGCCCCTGCTCAGCTGAGGGTCATCCTGCGCGATCCGGTGATTCTCAGCTTTCTTGCGTTCAGCCTGTGGCTGCTGATCAGCATGAGCTGGGGCCGCGCCGAGGAAAGCGCTGGCAGCCTGGCCAAGCGCCCTCTCTACGCGCTCATGCTATTCATAGGCTGCGCACTGATCGCCATCAAAAGCGAACAGCTGCTATTGAAAACCCTGCGCATTGGCGCAGCAATCGGTGCATTGGCCGCGCTGATCAACGTCGCCTGGTTCCTGTACAGCGCGGCGCCGGGCGCTCGGTTGATCGGAACCGGCGCCCTGCGCAACCCCCTGCTCACCTCCCACGTACTTGGTTTTCTGTGCACCTACTGGATCGCGGCATGGCTGTCACGCAACGAGCGTCATGACTGGCTGCCAATACTGATGGCGATCCCCTTGCTGGCAGCGCTGGTCGCAACCGGCTCACGCACACCGCTGATGGGTCTGGTACTGACCAGTTGCTGGATGCTGCTGATGAGCCGCCAACGCGCGATTTATCTCAACGCCCTCCTGCCAATCGGCGCCGGCGCGGCCTATCTTGCAGCCCCGGAGATCATTCTGCAGCGCGGTACCTCTTTTCGCCCCGAGCTCTGGGCCGATGCCTGGCGCCAGGCTGGCGAGCATCTGTGGTTCGGTGCCGGCTATAACAGCAAGTTCGAGTTCGATATTCCGGGCGTCGGCCATCTGCTGTACGACCCTCACAATGTCGAGCTAGCGGTACTTCTCGAACTGGGCCTGATCGGTCTCGCTCTGTGGGCGACCATGTACACCTTCGCCCTCTATCGCTGCATGCGCCTGCGTGCGCTGCCACAGTTCCAGATCGCCTCGGCACTGCTGATCTATGGCTTGTCCGCAGGCCTGACCGAAGGCGGCAACTATCTGTCGCGCCCCAACGAAAGCTGGTTTCTGATCTGGATTCCCCTGGCATTGTTGGGCGCCCTTTCCATCCGACACCGACAGGCCCAGGCATGAAACGAATCGATGCGGCGCAGTTGAACCTGCTGCTGGAGGGCGCCAAAACCATTGAAGAGGATGGCCTGGGTATCAAGGTCGCGCGCCTGCAGGGCGGCGATTTCCTGAAGCTCTACCGGCGCAAGCGACTGCTGTCTTCCGACCTCTGGAACCTGCCGGCGCAACGCTTTGCAGACAATGCCCGAGGCCTGCTGCAACTGGGCATTACCGCCCCGACCATCCTCGATGTCCTGATCATCAGCGAACGCCGCCTGAGCGCTGTACGTTATCAGCCATTGCCAGGTGACACTCTGCGTAGTCAGCTGGGCTTGGCGGATCCCGTGGCACGCGCCGAACTGGTGGTGGCATTCGGCACCTTTCTCGCAGAGCTGCATCAACGTGGCGTTTACTTTCGCTCTCTGCACTTGGGCAATGTCTTGCTCCTGCCGGACGGTTCCTTCGGCCTGATCGACCTTTCCGACATGAAGCTGGAGGGCAGCCCGCTCGCGCCCTGGAAGCGGCGCCGCAATCTCCAGCACATCCTGCGCTACGCCGAGGACATCGACTGGCTGACGCAACAGCATCTGGACAGCTGGCTAGCCGGCTATGCGCGTGGCGCCGGCCAGCGCGACGCCGCGCGCTTCACCCGTGATCTGAAGAAGTGGCTGAAGGACAGGTGATACCGGACGAACCAGCCAGCCGACTGACGGCAGCAGCATTATTGCCGAGACGGGGACCGCTCAACGCTTGAGCCAGTAGCGCCAAAGCCCCTTGAGCGTCTTTAGGTTGCGCGAGCGCCAGGGAATCTGCGCGAGCAGCTCGCCAGCGAGTTGACGATCCTCATTGGCGACCTTGGTGAACATGGCGTTCAGGTAACGCAGGCGCGTCGCCTCGTAGCCCGGGTGGTCGCTGAAGCGCCGGTAGATCGCAAGTTCGGTTTCGATCATCAGGCGGCGGTTCTTGTAAGTGTTGCTGCCATGTACACGGTACAGGGCCAGCGGTTCCTCGAGTATGTCGATGAAATAGCCGGCCCGCGCTATGCGCAGCTCCACGAAGTAATCTTCGATACGAATGGTCGGATCGAAGCCGCCCACCTCTTCGAGTGCCTGACGGCGAAACAGCAGGGTCGGCGCTGGTGGGCCCGGTTTGCGATCCATGAACAGATCGTCAAAATCGAGGCGCCGAGCGGGGCGATGACGCTGCTTCTTGTCGGGCAGTGGCTTGCCGTCACCATCAATGAGCACGATGCCACCTGCACAGATACCCGTCTCCGGATGCAGTTCCATAAATGGGATCTGCAGGGAAAGACGCTCGGGTAACATCACGTCGTCCGACCCCAGCGGCGCGATATAGCGGCCTTTGCTACGGCTGATCATTTCGTTGAGTGTGGTGCAGAGCCCCTTGTTGGCCTGTGCCACGAAGTCGAACCCGAGCTCCGCCTGCAAGCGCCGGATCAGCTCGACGCTACCGTCACGCGAGCCGTCATCGACCACCAGCAACTCGATGTTGGGGTAACGCTGCGCATACACGCTACGGATACTGGCCTCGATGAAGTCGGCGTGGTTATACGAGGAGATCAGTACCGATACCAGAGGCAGCGGGTTGTTGTCGGTCATGCAGACGATCCTGTCAGCGGCTGATCGCCTTCGAGCAGCTCACGGTATTTACGACGGAAGTCTTCGATATCGTGCTCCCGACGAAGATACTGGTAGGCCCGCTCCCCCAGTTCGATCCGCTCGGCCTCGCTATCGGCCAGGCTGGCACGCAGTTGTCCGGTCAGCGAGGCCACGTCGCCAGCGGCGAACAGCCGCCCGCCAGCGCCCTGCAACAACGGCCGCATTGCCGGAATATCCGAACCGATGACCGGTAAACGGCCACACATACCTTCCAGCAGGGCCAGGCCAAGCCCCTCCTGCAGCGAAGGCATGGCGAAGATATCGAAAGCCTTGACGTAACGCATCGCATCGGGCTGCGTGCCGCAAAGATGAACACGCCCCTGCAGCCCCAACCCGGCGATCTGCGCAGCGAGCTTGTCGTATTCACGCCCGCCGCCGACGATGGCCAGATTCGATTGCGGGAACTCCTGACTCACGGCAGCGAATGCTTCAATCAGATGAGTATGCCCCTTGATCGGAACCAGACGCCCGATGGCACCGATGATCACCGGCTCCATCGGCAAGCCCAACGACTGACGCGCTTCGTCTCGATACAGTTGTAGGGACTCCGCCAAGTCGATATCCAGCGCATTGGTTATCGCCAGCGTGTTCGCCGCCGTGAAACCACAGCGCAAAGAGACGAGGTAGTCGACCACCGCCGGCGACACTCCGACAAAGCGCCAGCGCTCATCAATCAAACGCCTGGCCTGCCAGCGCCGATAGAACCGGTCGTACTCGCCAAAGCCGTGGGATACGCCGATACAGCGGGCAATACGCAACTGCTTGTTGAGGTGCATGAACAGGTTCACGGCCTTGAAACGGTGCAGCAGCACCACATCGAAACCTTCCTCACGACAGAACTCCAGCAGTCGCGCCCGCACCTTGCGGCGTAAACCGCTCATGTCCTTCTCTTTAAATTCGAAGAACACCTGGCGTCGGTCTGGCGGGTTGAGCTCACCCTCAGCAGGCCGGCCTTCCAGGTAGGCATTGACAACCTCGAAGCGCTCTGCAGGCAGCCCCTGCAGGATCTGTTCGCCCAGGTCGGAATTGGTGTCCGCTGCGTTATAGCGTGTCTGCAGTTGCAGAACTTTCAGGGCCTTAGCCATCCATCCGTCCTATCCACAGACGAATAGCCTTGCGCAAATAAGACAGCTTGAGCAGGACACGCCAGTCGCTCGCCACCGCCTGGCGGTAGAATTGCTTGGCAGCTGGCAAATCTCTTGCCAGGCAGGCACTGCGAAACAGTGAAAGGCAGCGTTGCTGGTAAAAGGCCGCACGCAGTTGTTGCAGTGCCTCGGGCAATCGCCCGAACACCTCGTCGACCAGTTCAACCCCGCCCGCGAGGCTGGAAGAGAAATCATGGCGAAGGCTGTCGCTATGCTTGTGAATCATCGCCAATGGTTCTGGCAGCAGCGTGATCGGATAAACCGCAAGGGTCTGCGCGAAGACGGGAATATCCTCGGCGTTGCGAAAACGCTCGGGATAGTTGCCAGCCTGGAAGATGGAGCGATGCATCACGCAGGCGCCGTTGGAAATGCTCAGTGTCTTGTCGAGCAGATAGGCGCGCACACGCAGCAGCGGTGTATCAGGCAAATGATCGGGCGAATGCTGGCGACGCCGCCCATTCTGATCGACCGACCAATGCCCGCCGATCACCATACGCGTATGGGGGTTGCCGATCAGGTGCGCACGAATCAGAGCCAGGCTGTGTGGCGCCATTTCGTCATCCGCATCGAGAAAGATCAGCCAGTCATGGCGAGCCCTCTCGATACCCAGATTGCGCACGGAGGCCAATCCACCATTTTCCTTGCGCAGTGCGGTAAAGCGATCGGGAAATTCGACCTTCAACGCCTCGATGACTTGCGGCGTGTCGTCCTTGGAGCCGTCATCGATGATCAGCAACTCATCATCATCACCCAACTGCGGCACCACCGAGCGAACGGTGCGTCCCAGAGTTTTGGCATAGTTATATGCCGGAATAACGATCGTGATCGCAGTAGGCCCACTCATTAACGGTCCCCTCCGACCTTTCGACTCAGTACGCGGAAGCCTCTGGCCACGCGATTGACACTCATGAACATCGCCCATCGATCACGCATGAAACTCAGCGACAAAGCCGGCCGCACGACTTGGCCTGTGCCCCAGCCCGGTCGCCAGCAAAAACCATCTCGTCGCTTGCGATAAAGCGTCAGAACCGGCACGCCCAACGCCGAAGCCAGATGGCCAACCCCCGAATCGTTACCAATCACATAACCGGACTCGTACAAGTGCGCGGCCAACGCTTTGGCATCTGGAAACTCGGGGACCTCGAATTCGGGTGCGAACACATCCACATGATCGTCGCGCTCCTTGGGCGACAGCACGAACTGCGGTTGATAGCCGGCAGCGCGCAAACGCCTGGCCAAGGCCAGGTACTTAGATGCGGGCCAGTTCTTCTTCACGTTGTACGAAAGCGGGTGGAACATCACACGCCGAGCATGTCGGCGATGCTGGAGCGTGGGCGGCGTCTGCAGGCCGATATCGCTACTGGCATCGCTCAGCCCCAAACGCATACGGCAGAAGGCGACCGCCTGCTCGACCATACTGACGCTATCGTCCGGCAGGCAACGCAGCGGCCCGGCGGCTGCAGCCAGAGGAGCCAGAAGGCGAGCCTTTTCCGCTGGCAGTCGCGCCAGGGTATCGACCGCCGGGTCTTGCACGAATCGTGAGTCGACTTTGAGTGTGCCGACGAAGACATAACGCCTGGCCAATTCCTCGGCCGCCTCAGCATAGCGGGTCAGCATGCTACCCATGTCTGAGATGACCAGATCGAAACCATCGAGCACCGCGAATGTGTCTGCGGGCGGCGGCAGCGGCCGGGTCTCGAATAGCGGCAACCAGTCGTTGAGGGCGCCAAAGTGATTGCTCAGCACTGTAACCCGATAACCAGCGCGCGCCAGGTTGGCAGCCAGTACCAGGTAGACGCATCCATCGCCCAGGCCCATGGAAGGCACCAATGCGATCCGACAATCAGCCGACACCACTGATAGATGGGTATCAGCGTGCGTTAAAACCTCGCCCATCAAAACTCCCGCATAATCCAATATCGTCCGTGACCAAGTACTGCAAACTTTTGAGCACATCCGCTCATTCGGAACGCCGTGTCGCTGTCGCTTCGACGTCCGCCCTTTCAGTCAGGGCTCGGGCTGTTCCTGCACTTGCGGTTCATCCTTTTCCTCGAGGCCCATGGCATGAAGGCGGGCGTAGTAACCGTTTTGCGCAAGCAGTGACTCGTGGGTACCGCGCTCGACGATGCGTCCCTGATCCATGACCAGGATCAGATCAGCCTTCTCGATGGTCGACAACCGATGCGCAATGACCAGCGTGGTGCGTCCCTCCATGACCTTGTCCAGAGCGGCCTGAATATAACGCTCGGACTCGGTATCCAGTGCCGAGGTCGCCTCATCGAGAATCAGCACAGGCGCGCTTTTGAGCAGCGCCCGGGCGATCGCCAGACGCTGACGCTGGCCGCCCGACAGCATGACGCCATCCTCGCCCACCTTGGTGTCGAAACCCTGCGCAAGCAGATCGATGAATTCGCGGGCATAGGCAGCCTCGGCGGCCTGCTCGACCGCCTCGCGAGGCAGATTCCGGAGATCGCCATAGGCAATATTGTTGATGACGGAGTCGTTGAACAGGGAGACCTGCTGCGTGACCAGGGCAATATGTTTTCTCAGGTTCTCGACGCGATAGTCTTCTATCGGCGTGCCGTCGAGCAGAATCTGCCCCTGATCATGCTGGTAGAAACGCGGAATCAGATTGGCCAGAGTCGACTTGCCGCTACCTGAACGACCGACCAACGCAACCATCTGCCCCGGTTCCACGCTAAAACTGATGTCCTGCAGGACGGTTTTTTCAGTGCCCGGGTAGACGAAGCTCAGATGTTTGACATCGAGAGCTCCACTGACCCGCTCTTTCTCGACCGTGCCCTGATCCGGCTCGGGCGCCTCGTCCAGTTGCTCGAAGATGCTTTCGGCGCCGGCAAGCCCTTTCTGGATGGTCGAGCTGACCTCCGAAAGCTGGCGAATCGGCTTGGGCAGAAGCCCTGCGGCGGTGATATACGCCACCAGATCACCGACACTGGCGTCGCCGCGCAGGAACAGCACCAGGAACATCAGGAACGCCATGGCGGCGTAATTCACCAGCTGCAAGCTAGGCGTATAGATCGCACTGGTGCGGGTCATGCGCAGTTGCTTGCGGGTACTGTCCTCGCTCGCCTCGTAGAAGCGCTCACGCTCGTAGCGCTCGCCACCGAAACTGCGCACCACACGGTAGTTCTGAATGGTCTCGGAAGAAACATGGGTCAACTCGCCCATGGCGCTCTGAATCTTGCGGCTCTGGCTGCGGAATTTCTTGCTCGCACTCTTAACCATCAATGCAATGAGCGGCAGGATCGCCACCATCACCATGGTCAGTTTCCAGTTCATCCACAGCAGATAACCGAACAGGAAAACCACCGTCAGGCCTTCTCGCACCATGACCTTCAAGGCGTCCGTCGCCGCGCCGGTGACCGAGCCGACGTTGTAGGTGATGCGGGAAATCAGGTAGCCCGTGGAGTGGTTATCGAAATAGCGGTTGGGCAGTGTCAGCAGGTTGTTGAAAAGCGCGATGCGCAGATCCTGTACCAACCCCAGCGATACCCTAGCCAGATAATAGCCGCCAAGAAAGGAGCCGATACCCTGCCAGAAGGTGATCAGCAAAAGCGCCAGCGGTACGCCGTAGAGTAACTGCATGCTGCCCAGCAGCGGCAATTCGACCATCCCGGCCTCGGGGCTGGCGAGCCCGTCGACGAAGTATTTGAGCAGGCCGGCGAGCATCGGCTGAGTCGAGGCGAAGATGATGTAACCGATCATGCTCACGCCGAACATGAACCAGTAGCGCCTCATGTAGCTCAACAGCCGCATGTACAACTTGAAGCTGGAGAGGGAAGACGGTTTGGCGCTTGAATCAGGCATAAGATGCTGGCTCTGTGATTAGGCGCGCGATTGTACCATCAGGCAACACGCAACCAAATGCAGGCGAAATACCTTCGCATTTGTGCGCCTGCATTGGCGCTCAGCTCAGGATGGCGTCATGGCGAACTCTGCAATTCCTGCGGCGGACGCCAGCGTGTCGGTTTGCAGGCCACGCTCATACCATGCAGCTCATTCAGCACAGCCCGTGCGTCGATCCTCGGCGACCTAATTGCAGAGGCATAGCATGCAACCACATCTTGAAGTTCGGGATCACTCAGCCCCAGATCGCGCAAGCGAAGGAGAATCTTCTTCAGATCTTCGACGCCTGCTTCTTCGCTGAAATCATCTGCACGCTCGAAATCCAGCAGACAAGTTTCGTCGGCGACCAAGAAGTTATAGGGGTTACAGTCACCATGGGCGATGCCGTGACCGTGCAACTGGCCAAGCAGGCTCAGCGACTGGCAAGCGCCTCGCAACAATTGCGGCCCCGTCAATGTCGCCAGTGGTACGCCCGGCAAAAACCGCGTGAGCAGCAGGCTTTCGTGACAACGCGGATGCCGGTTTTCGGTGTACATTAGTGGCTCTGGGGCTGCAAATCCCAGTGTATGCAGCCTTGCCAGCACCATCGCCTCATCGCGTAGAGGAGAACGGTAGGGCCGACGCAATATTCGCTTCCACCAGGGTTTCATCGAGCGGCGATAACGTTTGACGAACAGGACGTCGTCTCCCCGCGTAATCCTGGCGACCGCTCGCCCCGGCGCAAAATCGTCTAACTGAGCGAAGACCGGCAACAACGCCCCGATCTGTTTGCGCCCGAGCAGCTCCTTTTGAAAGACTATGGTTTTACTCACCTAGAGCCTCCCAGTGAAGTCTGGCGGCGTCGGGTGCTTCGCGTGCAGCCTCTTGCTGCCCCATGGATCGATTCATGTATAGCCTCTACGCCAAAACAAAAGAGAGCCTAAGGCTCGCTACTTATGCCGGCCACAACCTATGCAATCCAGCAGCCGCGCTGCTGGCACACCTGCTATTCGACAATCGCTCTACACGCAAGCGCATTCGCAGCGCAATCAAGCTGATACGCATGACGCCGCGTTACAGCAACCACGAGCAGTTGAAGGGCCACGCGTACATCTGGCACTGCGACCGCGATGACCAGAGCGCCTTGGCCATGAGCCTGGGCAAGCAGCTCGAGCGCAATATCAGCTTCATGCCTGCCATCAAGCAGGACGCCGACAAATCGCTGGACTGGCGTGCCATGTACGCAGCCTGGAAGATAACACGGCGCTGCCCGTTGCCCTGGCTACAACGGTTCTACGTATTCAGCGTCTTGTGCCACACCATCAAACATTTCAAAGCCATCGACACACTGCAGATACCCCAGCAAATCACCTCCCTGGTGAGCTACAACAGCGCCAACATTCCCGAGTGCTTTCTGGTCGCCGCCTGCCGGCATCACGGCCTGCCGACCTACTCGCTGCAGCATGGGCTTTATCATCGTTATCGCGGCGAGCAACCGATCGACATCATCAACTACGAAAACGTCACCGCCGGTACTCTGCTGGTCTGGAGCGAGTTCTGCCGTACGGAGATCGAGGCGTTTTACCGCGAAACAGCCCGAACCCCCGATTTCGACATGCAGGTTGCCGGTTACATTAACCCGCCTGAGCCAACCCAAGTTTCACCGCGGCCCGCACATGCGCAGAAGCACCTCCTTTGCGTGCTGCCAGGCAAACGCTACGTGAAGGACAGCATCGAACTACTCCGTTTACTGGCCGCACTGCAGCCACGCTACCCGCTTACAGTGCGCCTGCACCCGCTGCTCGCCAGCAATGCAACATTGCTGGCTGCTCTGCCGCCCAGCGCAACGCTCGATGACAGTCCTACCCTTGCCGATACACTACGCGCCGGACGCTACGACCTGGTCGTCGGCTTCAATACCACCAGCCTGTTCGAAACGATGATGTTCGACGTCCCCTGTGCACTGTATCGGGCACAGAGCCTCAACCTCACCGCAGATGGAGTCCCCAGTTTCCGGACTGCCGCGGAGCTGGCAGCGCTGATTGAATCTCCAATCGACACCCGGCTGATCGCCGATTATCTGCTGGGCGCCTCGTTTTTTCGCTACCGCGAAATCATCAACGCAGCAGAAACTTCAACGCCACCCGCCATTGAGCCGGATAGCGCTGAATTCCCACGGCCTTAAGCCAGCGAACGCGCAATGCCAGCGGAAGGTGCGCTCTTCTCAACAAGCGCAGCCAGTAACGCACCGCTAGTGCCTCCTTACGCCGCTGCTGCCCCTTGGCCAACGGCCGCGCGCAGGAAAAAGGCAACTCCAGCGGCGCAGCATCAGCGTAGGCAAGCGCCTGACGAGCCCAGGCCTCGCCAAAGCTGCCCATTGAAAAGTGCAAAAGATCGATATCGAAGACGACTGCGACCTTGCCGGCCCGGGCCACGCGCAGGCTGAAGTCAACATCGTAGAAATGAAACCCCCTCAGTCGCTCGTCGAAGCGCGTTTGAGCCCATACCGAACGGCGCGCGAACAGCCAGACGCCGTCCAGCGCCACGACAGGCACGCATTGGCTCGAACCGCTGTCGGCAGGCTTGGCGAAAGCCGCGCTGGCATCTGCACTCGATGAACCGTGCAGTACGTTGATGCACAGATCGTCTTCATCACCGCTGTGCCAACCAGAGGGCGTTGCCGCCTTGTAGCGGCTTCCCGCCAGCCCGATGAGGGCAAGCTCTGCGTCGCCTGAGAAATGAGCTAGCGCACGCGCGCCCCAATCCGGGCTGAGGAACTCGACATCCTCATGCACGAAACACACGAATGGGAAGCTCGCCCTCGACGCCCCCTCGTTGTAGACCGCACAAATACCTCGCCCCTCGATACTGTTGTCCATGGCGATCAGCTCGTGTTCGACACCGATCGTGGCCTCGATATTGCGAGCCACCGCCTGCAACCTTGCGGGTTGGGCGCTGCAGATCACAACGGAAATCACGCGACGCGTCCCGAAAAACCACCGTTCATTTAACTTTCTTCAGCCCCAGGTAATAGAGTGGAAACTTGAGGTACAGCTTGAGCTTTTTACGCAGCAGGTAACCCCGGCTACGGCCGAGCCATTTCTCCTCGAATATGTACTTGGCTCGTTTGGTCATCAGCCACTGGCGAGCCGAGGTGTGAGTACTTAACGTGCGGCTATCGAGATGATCGACTACCGAAGAGGTGACCAGCACGTGCCGCAATCCATTCGCCTGCAGCGTCAAGGCGTAGTCGTTATCGGCGTACCAGAAGAAAAACCGCTCATCCAGCGCGCCGATGATGTCCAGAATGGATCGGCGAAACACCAGGCACCACCCGGAAATTTCCCGCAGCACGCCGTAGCCTGGATAGACACCGCTGTCGAGCGGGAACCCCTTGGCCGGATGATGCAGGGAGCAAGCCGGGCTGGCACTGCTGACGCTCGGATCCTGTTCGAACACACGCAGCAGCTCTGAAGCCCAGCCGGGATGGAAGGACAGATCGTTGTTGCAAATGGCCACGAAGGGCGCCTGTCCTTCGCGAATGCCGATGTTCATATAGGCGTGGTAGTTGAAAACGCCTTTGGGATATAGCGTGACCACGTCCGGCTGCGTATAGATAGGCGCTTGTGCATTCGACTCGAGCACCCAGATACGGAAGCGAATCCGCTCGGAGTCTTCCGAGGTGACCAGAGAGTCCAGACAGTGTTCGGTAACTTGGCGCAAGGCGTCGTCCTTGGCGAAGCTGAGTATCACTACGTCAAACCATACGGGTGACGATGCAGGGAAATCATTCATGCGATATCTCGAAACGTAAAAAGATCGCCATCAGGAACAGGCCAGAATACGCGCCACGCGATGCGTCCAGGTGTGTTCTGCAAGAAAGCGCGCCTGCCCCTTACGTGCGATACGCTCACGCTCTTCGGGGTTGGCCAGATAATGACGAACCTTGTCCCTTAGCTCGGTTCTTGAGCGAAATATCTCGATTTCCTCTCCAGGCGTGAACAGCTCGGCGATTTCCTCACAGTAGTCGGTCATCAGGAAACAGCCTGCCGATAGCGCTTCGAAAATCCTTAGATTGACGCCTGTTTCGGCGCCATAAAAATCCGAGCGGGTGATGTTGAGCACCATTCGAGAAGTCTGTAGCAACTGCCGCAACTCCTCACCCCATACGGTTCTATCGTCGACGCGCTGTTGCAGCGCCGGAGACATCAGTGCCCGGTTACGACGCCAGCGATTGCCGCGCACCGTCAGGTGTTCGCGGATATTTTCCAGCAGGAACACCCTGCGCAAATCGGCGCTACCAACGAACAGCACATCATGCTCTGGCTCAGCCTGATGCTGAGGCAGGACCACGGCACCGAACGGCAAGTGCAGAGCCTCGAGCCCCAAGGTTTCACGAAAGAAACGCGTCGTCACCGCAGAGAAGGAGAACAGCTGGTCGTAACGTGGCAGCTCCTGCCCGATGAAGTAGAGAAACTCCCGACGTTTGGAATACAGGTTGCAACTGTCGGTATCGTAGAGCATGAAGCGCGCACCGGCGCCACGCACCATGCTTGCCACCTGCTCCACGTCGTAGTGCTTGTACAGGAAGCCGATCACCAACACGTGCGTCGGCGCCTCTTCCTCGATGAGCTTGCGCAGCGGTTGCAGCGGCAGACGCGGCAAATGAGTGAAGCCGTCCCGTTCACGGGCTTTGTTTCTCGCCTTGTAAAGTGCCGATGCCACGCCATACCAGCGGCGCGGCTTCTGCTGCAAAGCATCCCAGTGGACTGCTGACACACCAGCACCGAGAAAGGCCTCGTACAACTCGCGGCCCAGTGGCACGCCGCCTATGCCATCCAGAATCAAATACTTGCGTTTGCCAACAGGCGTCGTATCGCTATCGAGCATGTGCTCCATGTCATCCATCCATAGGCTCCGGGTACTGCTTTGCAACACCCGGCCGGTAGCTCGAATTAATGATCGCTTGATCGCTAGGTGACGGCTGCGCTGCACACTGATGGCAGCTCAGCACGCTTGCCTGGCTCGCGGTTTCAACAGTAGGTGCCGAAAGCGCTTGAACAGCTGACGATCCCACTGCCGCAGGGGGATCTGCGCGAAAAGTCTCCACGCGAACCGTTTGTCCTGGGTTACGGCTGGACCGAGTATCTTGGTGAGCAAGCGCGCCTTTCCGGACTCGTAAGCCGGATGATCGCGGAATAGATCAAGCAACTGCATACCGTAACGGTACTCGGCAAGATAATTACGCGACAAACCTCCTTCGTGCTTGCGATACAGGGTCACGGTGTCGGGTATGACATCGATACGGTAACCTGCATGGGCGATTTTCAGAGTCATCTGAAAATCCTGCACACGCAACGAAGGGTCATACATGCCGGCCGCGAGCATGGCATCGCGCCGATACATCACCAGATTCCCACCTACCACCAAGGCCTGAGCCAGCGCCTGGGAGAAATCATAGCTCCGGACCTCACGAGCCTTGTTTTTCTTCGGCAGTATCGCGCCATGCTGATCGATACGCTGCGCACGACCGCCAAGGCACCCGACTTCCGGATGGTCCATCAGGTAATGGGCTTGCAGCGCGATGCGACCGGGCACCATGACATCGTCCGCATCGAAAGTGGCGACGAATTCACCCTGCGCCAATTCCAGCCCCTTGTTCAGCGCGGCGCTGACCCCTTGATTGGACTGACGGATGAATTCCACGCGACGTACCCCCGGGTAACTGCGCCAGTCGCGCAGCGCATCCTCGATACAGCGCGCACTGTCATCAGTTGATCCGTCATCGATCACGATCAGCTCGATGGACTGATAATCCTGCTCAAGGATACTGCGCAGTGCATCGCCCACATAAGATGCGTAGTTGTAGCAAGGCACAATGACACTGACCAAAGGCGCACCGGGGCGCTCGCTCACGCTCATAAGCGACAGGCCGACCAGCGGGACAGGGTGTCGAAGAATCGCGGAGCGACTGCAGAGTCGACGAAGCGGCTCTCCAGCCGGCCGCGCATGTCTTCGCGCAGCCGCTCCAGCTCTCCCTGCTGAACCGATGCGACGTTTCGCAGACTGGCAGACAAGGCATGCCAATCACCGAAGGTGAACAGTTCTCCACTCTCACCGACCACTTCCCTGCCGCCACCGCAATCGCTGCAGACCACAGGCAAACCAGCCGCCATGGCCTCGAGCAACACCATGCCGAACGGCTCGTGATCGGAACTTAGAGCAAACATGTCGAAGGCCCGGAAGTAGCGCCTGGCTTGCGGCACATGCCCCAGGAAACGAACCTGCTCTGCGATACCCAGTTCGGCCACCAAGGCCTTGAGCGTGGCCTCGAGCCGCCCCTCTCCGACTATGACCAGCAGACTGTTGTCCGGCAAAGTGGGAAGCGCGTCGGCAAAGGCGCGGATAAGGGTTTCCTGATCCTTGTCAGGATGCAACCGCCCCACGTTACCGATCACCCAAGCCTGACTCGGCAGGCCTAGCGCCTGGCGTGCAACTGAACGTGAGAGCTGCTCGGACTGCACGGCTTGCAGATCAATCCGGTTGTAGAGCGTCTGAATGCGCTGCTGCGGCCACCCCGGCAAGCAAGCGCGCAGGTCATCACGGACCGCGTCGGATACACCAAACAGGTAAAGCCGCTTACGAAACAGGTTGGCGAAAAACTGGCGCGACTTGCGTTGATAATCGCCGAAGGCGTGATGAATACCGATCACTGGCAACTTGGTGCCCAGCATGGCCACATAGGCGGGCTTGGAGCGATGGGCAATGCACAGGGCGAAGTTGCGTTGAGACGCGATGCGACGAATCGCTCGAATCGCGCCGAGCTTCAAGCCCCTCAACTGCTTGCTGCTGTATTCGAGAAAGACCACCTCATCGGAGGCAGATCCCGCCTCCACCTGAGCGTCGTACTTGCCGCTCAGATACACGGTCATCACCTTGTACGGAGTGTCGGCAAAAAGCACAGCGTACTGCCGAGCACAATCGAGAAACGGCCCATCGTAGCCATGACAAATCTGCAGCACCCATGCTTGGCTCTTGTTATTGGTTTTCATGATCCCTACCAAAAGTCACGACGAACACTTAAAAAGGAACTCTAGCCCTTAACCTGAACAGCGAATGCTTCGACCTTAACTGTCGGAGGCAAGGTTTTTCAGCTAGTTCAATTTTTTCTGATGGCCGGCAATAAGTCGACCTTGACTGATAAGTCATCTACGTCTATGTGGCATTGCCCTGAACATTAAGCAGCTTCACGGCGACTCCTGGCTACTTGCGCCATGGCCGCAAACATCTCCCGGGCCTGGACGCGGGCTTCTTGCAGGAGGCGCTCGATGTGCGCCTGCTCCATCTCGCTGAAAGCGATGGCGCGAGCGTCGGAAACAGCATTTTCGTATGACAGACGAAGGCGACCGCTCAAGCCGACCTGTGCCAGCAGAGCCTCGATCTTGTGAGTATTGGAAGGAATGGCGTAGAAAGGAGTACCGGTGACCAGGCACAAGGTAACTAGGTGAAAACGCCCGGTGATTACGCCCTCGGAACGCCGCAGCAAAGCCAGGAAGCGCTTGGGAGACAGCACGGCGTAACGCCAGCGCAGCTTGTCTATCCGCGAGTTTGGCAAGTCGGCGGGGTAGCGATGCAAATAACTGGCGGCCATACGACGGTAAGCCTTCAGCCGCTTGCGCAGATTCTTGCGCAAGTACATATCGAAACCTTTGCCCAGTTGCAGCGGAGCGACTGTACGGATGCTGACATAACGCAGTTGAGTATTGGCACGACTAACGCGCCATGCCTCACGCAAGCGCTCGGTTATGACGCTTCCATTGATCAACAGGCCCCGCCGGGGGGACGCACCTGCCTTGTATTCATAGGAGAGAGTCAAGTCCGGAACCACATCGGCCGCGACACCAAGCTCGCCCAGCGCCGCCTGACTCAGAACGTCGCGGACGAAAACCCGGGTAAAACAAGGCGCATCGGCATTGAGCCGATCATTGTTCTGCCAAACCGAATTGATCAGAAAACACGGCACCTCATGTTCTTTGCAGTAGCGCGCCAGCGCCCCGTAACGCAGGGCCAGCGGCGCATCGTCGTGCATGGTGCCTTCGCCGTTGACCAGGCATATATCGGCAGCGCGGATGTCGGCTTGCAACTGCTCGTCTGTTTGCCAGTCGTGATACATCGGGCAGGAACGCAAAATATCCATGCCAGCCTGTTCGGCCAGCGTGTAGATCTGCTGCATCACCAAATGGCAGCCGTGATGGCCCTCTGAAGACGTGTCGTTGAACAACAACGCCTTCAACCTTGCCTGACTGCCAGCCAACCCTAAGACTCCACGCTGCCGGACAGATCACTGTTCGGCGCAACGACGCCATCCTTGACCACCAGAATGTCTTCCATGATCAGGTACTGCAGATCCGAGCCGAAGAACATGTTCAGGGCGTCGGTCGGCGAGCAGATCATCGGTTCGCCACGGCGGTTCAACGAGGTGTTCAGGGAGACGCCGTTGCCGGTGAGCTTTTCCAGCTCCAGCATCAGGTCGTACCAGCGCGGGTTGTATTCGCGCTTGAGGACCTGGGCGCGGGAGGTGCCGTCTTCGTGGACGACCTCGCTGACACGCTCCTTCCACTCATCGTTGACCTCGAAGGTGAAGGTCATGAACGGGCTCGGGTGATCGACCTTGAGCATCTGCGGCGCTACGGTGTCGAGCATCGACGGGCAGAAGGGTCTCCAGCGCTCGCGGAACTTGATCTGTTCGTTGATGCGGTCGGCCACGCCGGGGATGCTCGGGCACCCAATGATCGAACGACCGCCCAGGGCGCGCGGACCGAATTCCATGCGGCCCTGGAACCAGGCTACGGGGTTGCCATCGACCATGATCTGCGCGATGCGCTGCGGCATGTCGTCGATCTTCTGCCATTTCGGCGCATTAGGGTGGCGCGCGCAAGCGGCAATCACGTCTTCATTGGAATATGCCGGGCCTAGGTAGACGTGCTCCATTTTCTCCACCGGCACGCCGCGCTTGTGGGACACGTAGGCAGCGGCACCAACCGAAGTACCGGCATCACCCGAGGCAGGTTGAACGAAAAGCTCCTTGACCTCGGGCCGGGCGATGATCTTCTGGTTGAGCTTGACGTTCAGCGCACAACCACCCGCGAAGGCGATCTTGCCAGTTTCGCGGATGATGTCACCCAGGTAGTAATCCATCATCTCCAGCGCCAGTTTCTCGAACAGCGCCTGCATGCTGGCGGCGTAGTGGATGTAGGGATCGTCGGCGATATCGCCTTCACGCTTGGGCCCCAGCCACTCGATCAGTTTGGGCGAGAAGTAGAAGCCCTTGCCCTTTTCCTTGTGGCGGCGCAGGCCGATGACGTTGGCGTAGTCGGTGTTGATCACCAGCTCGCCGTTCTCGAACTTGGCCAGGCGGGAAAAATCGTACTTGCTGGCATCGCCATAGGGCGCCATGCCCATGACCTTGAACTCGCCATCGAGCATTTCGAAACCGAGGAACTCGGTGACCGCGCCATACAGGCCGCCCAGGGAATCCGGGTCGTAGAATTCCTTGATCTTGTGGATGCGACCGTTTTCGCCATAACCGAAGAAGGTGGTGGCGTACTCGCCCTTGCCGTCGATCCCGAGGATGGCGGTCTTCTCGGTGAAGCCCGAGCAGTGGTAGGCGCTGGCGGCGTGGGCCAGGTGATGCTCGACCGGCTCGATCTTGACCTTCTTGGCGTCGAAACCCAGTTGCTCCAGGCACCAGACGATCTTCTTACGATAGCGCTTGTAACGACGGTTACCCATGAGAATGGCGTCGAGGGCGCGATCCGGTGCGTACCAGTAGCGCTTGGCGTAGTGCCAACGCGCCTTGCCAAACAGGCTGATGGGGGCGAAGGGGATCGCTACCACGTCGACGTCGGAGGGCTTGATACCGGCCTGCTCCAGGCAGAACTTGGCCGACTCGTAGGGCATGCGATTCTTCGCGTGCTTGTCACGCACGAAGCGCTCTTCTTCCGCCGCTGCAATCAACTTGCCGTCGATGTACAACGCCGCGGAAGGGTCATGACTGAGGGCGCCGGACAGGCCAAGAATCGTCAATGCCACGGATAAAGCCTCTTAACGCGGCTGTCTGACTCGACAGCCGATACGGTTTGATTTCGCTGAGCCTCCGTCGGAGGGCTCAAATAAGTGTTGGCAGGCGCCGATCGAGCTCACGGTAAAGAGCGCTGTCGGCCGACCAGTTGCGCAGCAGGCGCGCACGGTCACGTGCATAGGCAGCCTTGAAGCTGCTGGCCTGGCCATGGTACTGCATGGCATCCAGATCGATCAGCGCCCAGCGGCCGTCCTGCCAGAGGATATTGCTACCTTTGCAGTCACCATGGCTGATGCGCTCGCGCAGCAGGGCCGCAAACAAGGCCTCCAGGGCCTGCAAATCCGCCTCGGGCGGCAGCCCGTCCGCCCCGCAGGGCGCGAAACGGGCGATTATATCCATACCCGGCGCGTGTTCGGTAATCAGATAGGCCTGGCGGCGCAGCCACAGGGTACGTCGTTCGAGCACGGCCAGCGGTCTGGGCGTGGCGATACCGAGGAAATCCAGGCGATTACCCTCGCACCAGCTGTGCCAGGCGCGACTAGGCCGCCAGAAGCGTCGTAGCCAATGACTGAAGCCCTTGATGTTGTAACGTTTGATGACTAGTTGCCGGCCGCCCTGCTCAATGCGCGCAACGGTCGAGGAGCCGCCCAGCTTGAGCGGCTCGCCAGCCTCTATCGCCGCATCGGGATCGGCCAGGATGGGCGCCAGCGCCGCGTCCTCTTCACGCCTCACTACTTGCAGACGCGACGGGCCGCGCCAGACACGAAAAGCCGTGCACTCTCGCTGAATCTTGGCCATGAAAGTATGCAGGCGCAGCCCACGTGCCTTGGCCACCGCCTTGAGCAGAGCCTCAAGTGGCAGTGCATGTTCGCCGTTGACCAGCAGGTAGTGCACCAACAACTCCTCGATAAAGTCATCGATGGCTCGGGGAAACAGCGCGAAGAACAACCCCAGGTTTTCCAGCACGCGGTCTCGGGAGAGGGCCTGCCCGGGCGTCTCGGCGCGAATACCGCCGCCATCGATGAGAAGCAGTCGGCCGTCATGGCGCAGCAGGTTGTCCAGGTGCAGGTCCTCCTGCCACAAGCCTCGACGATGCAGCTCACCGATAACGCCAAGCGCCTCACCCAGTACCTGCTGCTGCGCATCGCTCAGCCAGGCTTCGTCGGCGACGGCCTGCCAGTCATCCGCCAGGCTACGCGCGCCCTCCAGGAACTCGAACAGCAGCCAGCCGCCGCCTGCTGCGACACCGTGATCGAGCAGCAACGGCGTGCACAACCCCTGCTCCGCCAACAACTGGGCACCTTGCAGCTCCCGCGCAAAATGTCGCTCAGCCTTGCTGCCAACCAATAACTTGGCGAGCACGTTGCGCCCTTGCCATTGCGCCTCGCCGACATAACGCTGCCCCGGCAACACACGCAGCAGACTGTGCAACTGGAGTGACTCACCGCCCGGCAGATCGATCGACAGCGGCAGCGCAGGATTACGCCCCGCCTCGTTGAGGAGAACCAGTTTCATTGGCGTTGGGCCTTGTCCTTCAAACGCGCCGCAAGACGCTGCGACCAATGATCAAGATGCTGCCCACTGCCCAGATAGGCGGTCAGGAAGCCCAGGTGATCCGCTTCATTCCAGGGATTGGCGCGGCGTAGCAACGGTTCGAGATCCTTGACCCTGTCCCGCTCGCCGAGAAACAGCGGCCGGGTCTTTTCCAGGTCGATCAGTTGCGCCGCAAAACCATCATCTCGTGGCTGCAGGAAGATGTGCTTGGGATAGAAACAGCCATGCACCTGACCCTTTTCGTGCACCCGGCGAGCCAGCAGACCACAGGCGCTGACGATCGCCTGGCGCTGCTCGGCTGCGAGCTGGCGCCACTCGGGCAGCCAGCTGTCAAGGTCGCGCCAGCCATCCAGGGCACGGGTCAGCAGCACGGCTCGGCGCTCACCATTTATGCGCCGCTCGGCGTAGAACGCGGCGCTCATGGCCGGGATACCCAGGCGCTGATAGCGGCGAATGTTGCGAAGCTCTCGCGCCAGGGTCGGCTCACCCCAGGGGCGCTCCAGGCTGTGGGTCAGGTAATTGCTCTGGCGCTTGAGGTAATAGCCATGGCCTTCGAGGTCGAGCCGATAGACCGTGCTCCAGCCGCCGCGCGGCGCCTTGTTGGGTTCGTCGACCGCATGCAGTTCGAGCGCCCAGAGCGCCTCGAAACTGGCCAGTCCATGACGCTCGAGCAGCGTTTGATCATCGCTGTCGATGAAGTCCTTCATTCTCTTCCCTCGAAGTACCGCACGATCTGCCTGATACGTTGCTTGTCGCTGTCGCTGAGCCGGTCGCGACCTCGATACTGCAGGTAGAAGCGCAGGCGCTGCGTATGTGACAGATGATACTTGGCCACTTTATCGAGGCAGGCAAGGTCCTTGACGATGCGTCGGCGCAAAAAAGGCCCCCACCAGAACGCCCCGGTCGGGCAGTCGATCAAATACAGACGGCGATGCTCATCGACCAGCAAATTGCGCCACTTCAGGTCGTTATGGGCGAAATGGTGATCATGCAGGATGCGCGTGGCGCGAGCCAGCTGAGAGCTGACATCCTCAACCCAGGCCCGATCACGCAGACGCGCATCGCCAGAGGAGGCGAGCCGCCACATGTCTGAGGTATCGACCAACTCCTGAGTAATCAGCGCGCCCCGGTGAAAGGCCGCGCCCTTACGCTCCAACCCATAGGCGGCAATGGGCGCGGTAGGAATACCCCAGGCCGCGAAGTGCTTGAGATTCTGCCACTCGGCCTTGACCCGCGGCCGGCCGATGAAGCGCCGGGCGCCCTTGCCGGCACCGTGGTAGCGCTTGACGTAATAACGCAGCCCACCGAGCTCGACGCGAATGACGTCCGATAGCGGGTCATGGGTGATGGCCTCGCCCTGCAAAGCGAAGACCGCATCCAGCGACGCGAATGCCCTGGCTGCCTCGGGTGTAGTCAAGGCGGTGACGCGCCACTGACTCATGCTTCACCTTCTTTTTCGTACTTGCGTACATAACGCGCGCGCAGCCGGTCGGCCTTGCCCTGCAGCCAGCGCAGCAACGCGGCCTCGTCCTGCAGGATCTGGCGCAATGGGCGGCTGTCGACGACGCCGAAATAACCCTTGAGAAAGCGCAGCAGATCGCGCCGGGTCAGGCCAATGCCCAACGCGGAGAAATACAGCCCGGCCAGGTCCTTGTCGCGCCAGCGTCGCGGCACGGCATCACGCACCTGCGCCCGATGCAGATCGATTATCGACAGCCGGAAATCATCAGCGTCGAAGGGTTTGTCGGTATGCAGGAGAAAATGACATATATAACAGTCCCGGTGATTCACGCCGGCGGCATGCATGCGTCCGGTCATTTGCGCGACCCGGCGGATGAGCGCCCGTTTCAACCCGGGTGCTGGCGGCTGAGCGTGCCAGTTCAGCGTTAACTGCTCAAGATCGACAGTGGGCGCCAGCTCTTCGGTGACGATGAAGGAATGTTGCTGCGCCGGATTGCTGCCACGCTCGCCATAGGCCACCGCAGTCATGGTCGACACACCCGCTTCGCTCAGACGCTGGATGGCCTTCCACTCCTGACCAGCGCCCAGAACTGGCAGTCGGGCCGTGACCAGGTTCTTGAGAATTTCACCCCAGCCAATCCCTCGATGAATTTTGACGAAGTAGCCTTTGCCGTCCACCTCGGTGCGCAGCGTTCGGCGCGCCTCAAGCTCGCGGTAGACCTGCCCCTGCAGGCCCTCGACTTCCTCAAAGGCATCCTTGCCGGCCCATAGGGACTTGAATGGTTCAGCAAGAATCAGCTGCATAAGCCTCCCTGTAGGCGCTGCGCCCTCATGATGAATACGGCAAACAGCGCAAGTCGGGCGGAGCGACCACCGTTGCCTCGCACCGAGAAGGGTGCGCCCAAATGGTCGATACCACCCGCAGTAGCTAACATGCTCACGCGCGCTTCTCCGCCAGGATCACGTCGGCGGCCTTCTTCGGCATCGAATACAGGTCGGCACTGTCGGCATAGGCCAGGCCGTTGCGCCCCCAGAGCGCACGACGCTGCGGGTCGGCGAGCATATCGGCCAGGGTGCGGTTGAGTTGCTCCTGCTCGAAGGGGCCGGGCAGGACTCTGCCGCAATCGGCATCGGCGATGTAGTGGGCGTAGCCGCAGACGTCGGTGACCAGCACCGGCAGGCCGGAAACCAGCGCCTCCAGCAGCACGGTGCCGGTGTTTTCGTTGTAGGCCGGGTGGATCAGCAGATCGGCGCCGAGCAAGAAGCGCGGAATGTCACTGCGCCCCTTGAGAATCTGCACCTGGTCGCTCAAGCCCAGCGCCTTGACCTGCAGAAGAAAGGGCTTGGGATCGTCCTGGCCGATGGCGATCAGCCGGGTGCGCTTGCGCAGCTCACGCGGCAGGGATGCCAGGGCCTTGAGGCTGCGATCCAGGCCCTTGGTCTTGAAGCCGGAGCCGATCTGCACCAGCAGCAGGTCATCATCACTCAGCTTGAACTCACGGCGGAACTCGGCGCGAATCTCGCCAGCATTGGCCAGCGCGCGCCGGTCCTGAGCGATGCCTGGCGGCAGCAGATGGAAGCGCTGCAGCGGAGTCTTGTAGTGCTTGATGAACAGTGGCTGCTGCACTTCGGAAATCATCAGGATCTCGGTCTTCGACTCCGGCGCGAACACCGCGCGCTCGTACTCGGCGAAATGCTTGTAGCGCCCCCAGCGACGGTAGATCGGGTTGCGCAGGGTCTGCGCCTTGTCCTCGAAGCAGCCGTCGGCGGCGTAGTAGACGTCCAGGCCCGGCATCTTGTTGAAGCCGATTACCCGGTCGACCGGGTCGCGCTTCAGATCGGCTTGCAGCCAGGCGCTGAATTTCTCATTGCGACGGTGGTTGAACAGCGCACGCACCGGCGCCACGCGTACATCGAAGCCGCCGGGGTTTTCCCCTTCCCAGATCGGCGTGTAGACGCGAATGGCGTGGCCACGCGCCTGGCATTCCAGGGCGATGCGCATGAAATCGCGCTGCAGCCCACCAAACGGGAAGTATTTGTAGAGAACGAAGGCCAGTTGCATAGCCGCTCCTTAAAGGGTGCCGGGAGGCGCAAGCAACAGCGCCTCCAGTTCCAGACCGACGCGCTCGGCGCCGAGGCCATCGAAGCAGGGCTTGTCACGGTCACCGCTGCCGGCGCCCGGGCCACTGGCACACAGATGAATCTGGCTACGGCCGTAGGCGCCCACCTTGCCGGGCAAGGTCGGGCCGTAGAGGGAAATGTTCGGTACATCCAGCGCCGCGGCCAAGTGGCCGAGCCCGGTGTCGACGGAGACGCAGGCGCTGGCACCGGCAATCACCTTGGCCACACCGGCCAGGCTCAGCTTCGGCAGCACGGCGGCATGCGTCAGGCCGGCAGCGATGCGCTCGGCGCGCGCCTTCTCCGTCTCATTGCCCCAAGGCAGGCGCACGGCCCAGCCCAGCTTGTCCATGCGCTCGGCCAGCGCACGCCAGTCGGATTCCGGCCAGTGCTTGCTGGCCCAGGTGGTGCCATGCAGGAACACCAGATAGGGCTGCGCGCTAGCGTCCATCATCGCCGCACGGTTCAGTCCGTAGTCACCGCGACCGGACGGCAGCGTATATCCCAACGCCTTGGCGAACAGCTGACGTACGCGCTCCAGGGCGTGCTGATCCCTGGGCACCGCATAGCGGCGATCATAGAAGCGACTGGCCAGCGGCTCACGCGCCGAATCACGATCCAGACCGGCCACTGGCGCCGACACGTAACGCGTCAGCCAGGCACTCTTGAGCAGGCCCTGGGCGTCGATCACCAGGTCGTAGCGGGTTTCGCGCAGACGCTGCTTGAAGCGCGCCCATTCGCCAATGCGCCAGGTGCGCAGCGGATGCTTGCGCCAACGGCGGATAGCCACCGGAATCACCTGGGACACCGCCGGATGCCAGGCGGGAATCTCGGCGAAGCCTTCTTCCACCACCCAGTCGAAGCGGATGCCGGGAATGGCACGCGCGGCATCGGTCAGTGCCGGCAGGGTATGCACCACGTCACCGAGCGACGAGGTCTTGATGATCAGCACCCGCAAATCAGTCGCCCTCGACCAGGGTCAAGGTCTCGCCGACCAGCCGATCCAGCGCTTCGATCACCGGGCGCGGCTTGAGCTCGCGCAGACAGTTGTAGTGACCAAAACGGCAGGTGCGCTCGAAACAGGGGCTGCACTCCAGCCCCAGGCGAACAATCTCGACGCGGTCGGCCAGCGGCGGGGTGAAGCCCGGCGAAGTGGAGCCGTAGACTGCCACCAGCGGTCGATTCAGCGCCGCCGCCACGTGCATCAGCCCGGAGTCGTTGGAAACAACGGCGGTGGCCGCCGACATCAGGTCGATGGCCTCGGCCAGACTGGTCTGCCCGGACAGGTTGCTGACTTCCTCGCGCAGGCCCGGAATCAGGCGCATACGAATGTCTTCACCGCCGGCATGGTCGTTCTTCGAGCCGAACAGCCAGACCTGCCAACCCTCGCGAATCTTGATCTCGGCGACCTTGGCATAGTGCTCGGCCGGCCAGCGTTTGGCCTCGCCGAACTCCGCGCCAGGGCACAACGCGAGCACCGGACGATCCAGCTGCAGGCCGAACTTGGCCAAGGCAGCCGCACGGCTGGACTCATCGATCTGCAAACGCGGCTGTGGATAAGGCTGCGGCAACAGAGCACCGGGCTCATAGGCAAGCGCCATGAAGCGTTCGATCATCAGCGGGTAGCGTTCTTTGTCCAACGTGCGGATGTCGTTGAGCAGGCCGTAGCGCATCTCGCCCTTCCAGCCGGTGCGCTTGGGAATACCGGCGAACCAGGGCACCAGCGCGGACTTCAGCGAGTTGGGCAGCAGGATGGCCTGATCGTACTGACCGGCCAGCGACTTGCCGATACGCCGGCGCGTGGCCAGATCGAGAACGCCATGGCCGAGCGGCAGGCTCAGCGCGGCGCGCACCTCGGGCATGCGCTCAAGGATCGGCCGACTCCAGTCCGGCGCCAGCACGTCGATCTCGCACTCGGGATGGCGCTGTTTCAGGCACTGGAACAGTGTCTGCGCCATCACCATGTCGCCCACCCAGCTAGGGCCGATGATCAGTATTTTCATGCCTTATCCAAAAACAACCGGGGAGGCTCAGAGCCCACCTGCAATCCTCTGCGCGTCGGTCATGCGTCGTTGCAAAAGGGCCTCGGGCGTTCATTTACCGCAGTAAACTCACGCCCTCGCCCCTGTTGCGCCTAGCCTGACTCTAGCTCGCAAGATTGCCGGCAGACTCTTGAGGCCTCCCCGTCGAGCCTTCGAGGATTCGCTTACTTGACCAGCGTACGCCATTCGGCGTGGCCGCTGGTCTTGCCGGTGACCAGGTCGAAGTAGGCCTTCTGCAGCTTTTCGGTCACCGGGCCACGGCGGCCGGCGCCGATCTTGCGGCCATCGACTTCGCGGATCGGCGTAACTTCGGCGGCGGTGCCGGTGAAGAACGCCTCGTCAGCGATGTACACCTCGTCACGGGTGATGCGCTTCTCGACCACCTTGATGCCGTGCTCTTCGGCCAGGGTCAGGATGGTGCTGCGGGTGATGCCGTTGAGGCAGGAGGTCACCTCCGGGGTGTACACGACGCCGTCCTTGACCAGGAAGATGTTCTCGCCCGAACCCTCGGCCACATAGCCTTCCGGGTCCAGCAGCATGGCCTCGTCGGCGCCGCCGGAGATGGCTTCCTGCAGGGCCAGCATCGAGTTGATGTAGTTGCCGTTGGCCTTGGCGCGGGTCATGGCGATGTTGACGTGGTGGCGGGTGTAGGAACTGGTGCGCACCTTGATGCCGGCTTCCAGCGCCTCTTCGCCCATGTAGGCGCCCCAGTGCCAGGCGGCGACGATCACGTGCACCTTCAAGCCGGCGGCGCGCAGGCCCATGCCTTCGCTGCCGAAGAACACCATCGGGCGCAGGTAGGCGCTTTCCAGACCGTTCTCGCGTACGGCGGCGCGCTGGGCTTCGTTGATCTCTTCCTTGGAGAAAGGAATCTGCATGTTGAAGATATGCGCGGAGTCGAACAGGCGATCGGTGTGCGCCTGCAGGCGGAAGATCGCGGTGCCGTCCGGGGTGTTGTAGGCACGCACACCCTCGAACACGCCCATGCCGTAGTGCAGGGTGTGGGTCAGCACATGGGTGTTGGCTTCGCGCCACGGCACCAGTTTGCCGTCGTACCAGATCACGCCATCACGGTCGGACATCGACATCTTGCCTGCTCCTCAAATTCGCTTCACGGTTCGCACAAATAAGATGGGGCCGCAGCCCCGTCATTCAACTCAGTCCCAACTCGCGCCACAGGCGCATCACAGCGCGGCGTTCATCCTGGAACTGATCTCCGGGCACCATTCCAGGCTGCTTCTGCAGCGCCTGGCGATGGGCCGCCGAGCGGTAATTCTTGTAGACCTCTCGCAGCAACGCGGCGTCCTCAGCGCTCATCAGACCGACCCGCTCCAGACCTTCTAGAATGCGGATGTTATCGGTGAACTCGAGTAGCTGCGGGTGTTGCCACGACCAGGCCAGGGCCGCGTATTGCACCATAAATTCGATATCGACGATACCACCGGCGTCCTGCTTCAGATCGAAGGAGGACGAGGCTTCGAAGGCATTCGGCGCCGTTCCGGCCGCGGTCTTCTTGTTGCCAAGGTTGTCGCGCATCTTCGCGCGCATCTCGCTGACCTCGACGCGCAGCGCCTCGACATCACGCTGGCGCCCCAGCACTTCAGCGCGCACCCGGGCGAACTCGCCGGCCAGACGCGAGCATCCCACCAGCACCCGCGCGCGCACCAACGCCTGATGCTCCCAGGTCCAGGCCCCGCTCTCCTGATAGCGCTGGAAGGCGCCAAGCGAGCTGACCAGCAGCCCGGCTGCGCCCGATGGTCGCAGGCGCATATCCACCTCGTACAAGGCGCCGGAAGTGGTCTGGGTGGTTAGCAGATGGATGATGCGTTGGCCCAGGCGGGTGAAGAACTGCGCACCGTCGATGGGTTTGGCACCATCGGTCTCGGCCTGCGGATCGCCGTCATGGATGAACACCAGATCCAGGTCCGAGCCGTGGCCGAACTCCAGGCCGCCAACCTTGCCGTAGCCGACGATGATGAAGTCCGGGTCGCACGGCGTACCGTCTGCACGGAAGGGCCGACCATGACGCTGCACCGTATGCTGCCAGGCCAGCGCCAGCACCTGGTCGAGAATCGCCTCGGCCAGCCAGGTCAGGTAATCCGACACTTTCATCAAGGGCAGCGTGCCGGCGATCTCCGAGGCGGCGACGCGCAGGCTGTGCGCCAGCTTGAAATGACGCAGCGCCTCCATCTGCTGCTCCAGGTCCTCCTCGGGAATGCGCACCAGCCGCTCGCGCAACTCGGCCGCCAGCTCCGGCGCCAGCGGCGGCGAATAAAGGCGCCCCTCGTTGAGTAGCTCATCGAGCAACAGCGGGTAGCGGGCGATCTGCTCGGCGATCCAGGGGCTGGCGGCGCAAAGCGTGATCAATCGTTCCAGCGCCCCCGGATTTTCGGTCAGAAGCACCAGATAAGCCGAGCGCCGCGCCACCTTTTCCACCAACGGCAGCACCCGCTCAAGCACCAGGTCCGGCGCGTCGTGCTCCACCGTCTGCGCCAGCAGACGCGGAATGAAGGCATCCAGACGCTCGCGCCCCAGACGCTGCATGGCACGAACCTGCGGCCCGTTGCGCAGATCGGCGAGACGCCGACTGGCCGTGACTGCGTCGGCGAAGCCCGCCTCCTGCAACTGCAGCGCGGCGGCCTCCTCGTCCAGTGCACCTTGCCACAAAGGCAACCATTCGGCGCCGACGCAGGCCTCGCCTGCCTGCGACTCATCCTCGTCAGGATCGGCGATCACCTGCTGAAAATGCCATTCGATGCGGCCACGCCAATGCATCAGGCGCTCGTGAAAGCTCGTCCAGTCGGCAAAGCCCATGATCGCCGCCACCCGCGCCTGATCCTGCGGATCGGCCGGCAGCATCTGCGTCTGCCGGTCACCGATGCCCTGCAGGGCATGCTCGGCGTAACGCAGGAACTCGTAACCTTCCTTCATCTCCGCGACCACTGTTGGCGGCAGGTAGCCCTGCCCTTCCAGGGTCGCCAGCACCTTGAGCAGCGGCCGCTGCTGCAGGCTGAGGTCGCGCCCGCCGTGGATCAGCTGAAACGCCTGGGCGATGAACTCGATCTCGCGGATACCGCCGGCACCGAGCTTGATGTTCTCGCTC
This sequence comes from Pseudomonas sp. UBA7530, assembly GCF_002479365.1. NCBI lineage: Bacteria > Pseudomonadati > Pseudomonadota > Gammaproteobacteria > Pseudomonadales > Pseudomonadaceae > Pseudomonas > Pseudomonas sp. UBA7530. The sequence continues at coordinate 869,841 of NZ_DLMS01000011.1, read as the reverse complement.
ATGCCTTTGCGCCGCACTTCCTGCTGGATCAGCAGCTTCATCGCGCGCAGCGCCTCGATGGCGGAAAAATCCAGATAGCGGCGATAGACGAAGGGCCGCAGCATTTCCAGCAGCTCGGCGCCGGCCTCCTGGTCGCCGCCCACCACGCGCGCCTTGATCATCGCGTAGCGCTCCCAGTCGCGCCCCTGGTCCTGGTAGTACTGCTCCAGCGCATTGAAGCTGAATACCAGCGCACCGCTGGAGCCGTAAGGGCGCAAACGCATGTCGGTGCGGAACACGAACCCATCCACGGTGATCGCATCCAGCGCCTTGATCAGTTTCTGCCCAAGGCGGATGAAGAACTCCTGATTATCCAGCGGGCGCTTGACGCCCTCGGTCTCGCCGCCCTCGGGATAACCGAAGATGAGGTCGATATCCGAAGACAGATTGAGCTCGTGCGCGCCGAGCTTGCCCATGCCGAGAATGACCATGTGCTGCGCCTGGCCAGTTCGTCGCCCGACCGGCGTGCCGAACTGCGTGCAGTGGCGTGGATAGAGCCAGTGATAGGCCAGGTCGATACAGGCATCAGCGAGATCAGAGAGATCGCGACAGGTTTCCGCCAACGCCGCCTGGCGACTGAAGTCGCGCCAGATGATGCGCAACTGCTGACGGTTGCGGAAACGCCGCAGACAGCGGCCCAGCGCGTCTTCGTCGCCACACTCGGCCAGCTGCGCCTCCAACTGCTGACGCAGTTCGCCTGGCGCCAGGCTGCGCTCCAGCTCGCCCGACTCGGCCAGCGCGACGAACATCTGCGGGTCACGCTGAGCCTGCTCGGCAACGAAATCGCTCAGGGCCGTCACCTGCCGCCAGGCATCGCGTCGTGCCTGCGGCCAGACGGCAACGCTATCGGCCAGCCCCTCATGCTCGACCAACGCTCCTTGTAGTGAGTGTTCGGCTCGCTCGGCCAGGGGGATCAGGGAAGGGGGCAACTCGACCAGCGACGGCAGGCTCATGGTCTATCCTTTTTGGCGGACTGCCGGACGCATGGCGCAAATGCCCGGAGCCCCGTTCCTGCGGGGCACGTGCGGCCGGCGGTGCCGCGGATTGTAGTTTTACTACGAAAGAATTGTATCCAGAGGGCTGAATCCGCCGTCGAAATGTAGTAAAACTACATACGGCCGGTCCTACCCCCGGTAAATCCAAGAATTTCAACTCGCCCGCCCAAAAAGCCGGCGAGACTCAACTGGCCTCCGATTCTGGAAGCCTTTCCGCCCTGGAGCAAGCCATGCAAGACCTCGATCCGATCGAAACCCAGGAATGGCTGGACGCCCTTGAATCCGTCCTCGACCGTGAGGGTGAAGACCGTGCCCATTACCTGATGACCCGTCTGGGCGAGCTGGCCACCCGTAGCGGTGCGCAACTGCCCTACGCGATCACCACGCCCTACCGCAACAGCATCCCGGTTACCCATGAAGCTCGCATGCCCGGCGACCTGTTCATGGAACGCCGCATCCGTTCGCTGGTGCGCTGGAACGCCCTGGCCATGGTGATGCGCACCAACCTGGACGACCCGGACCTGGGCGGCCACATTTCCAGCTTCGCCTCCTCCGCGACGCTGTATGACATCGGCTTCAACTACTTCTTCCAGGCCCCGACCGAAGAACACGGCGGCGACCTGGTGTTCTATCAGGGTCATGCGAGCCCTGGCGTCTACGCCCGCGCCTTCATGGAAGGTCGCCTCAGCGAAGACCAGATGAAGAACTTCCGCCGCGAAGTCGACGGCAAGGGCCTGTCGTCCTACCCGCACCCGTGGCTGATGCCGGATTTCTGGCAGTTCCCGACCGTATCCATGGGCCTCGGTCCGATCCAGGCGATCTACCAGGCGCGCTTCATGAAGTACCTGGAAGCGCGCGGCTTCATTCCGGCCGGCAAGCAGAAAGTCTGGTGCTTCATGGGCGACGGCGAGTGCGACGAGCCGGAATCCCTCGGCGCCATCTCCCTGGCTGGTCGCGAGAAGCTGGACAACCTGATCTTCGTCATCAACTGCAACCTGCAGCGCCTCGACGGCCCGGTACGCGGCAACGGCAAGATCATCCAGGAACTCGAAGGCGTGTTCCGCGGTGCCCAGTGGAACGTCAACAAGGTCGTTTGGGGACGCTTCTGGGATCCGCTGTTCGCCAAGGACAAGGACGGCGCCCTGCAGCGTCGCATGGACGAAGTGGTCGACGGTGAATACCAGAACTACAAGGCCAAAGACGGCGCCTACGTTCGCGAAAACTTCTTCAACAGCCCGGAGCTCAAGGAGATGGTCAAGGACCTCTCCGACGACGAGATCTGGAAACTCAACCGTGGCGGCCACGACCCGTACAAGGTCTACGCGGCCTACCACCAGGCCGTGAACCATAGCGGCCAGCCGACCGTGATCCTGGCCAAGACCATCAAGGGCTACGGCACTGGCGCCGGTGAAGCGAAGAACACCGCGCACAACACCAAGAAGGTCGATGTCGACAGCCTGCGTCAGTTCCGCGACCGCTTCGATATCCCGGTCAAGGACGAGGACCTGGAAAACCTGCCGTTCGTGCGCCCGGAGCCGGGCAGCCCGGAGTACAAGTACCTGCACGAGCGCCGCAACGCGCTGGGTGGCTTCGTACCGCAGCGTCGCCAGCAGAGCTTCAGCATCCCCACCCCGCCGCTGGATACCCTCAAGGCCATCCTCGACGGCTCGGGCGACCGCGAAATCTCCACCACCATGGCCTTCGTGCGTATCCTCGCGCAGCTGGTCAAGGACAAGGAACTCGGCCAGCGCATCGTCCCGATCATTCCGGACGAAGCCCGTACCTTCGGTATGGAAGGCATGTTCCGTCAGCTCGGCATCTACTCTTCGGTCGGCCAGCTGTACGAGCCGGTCGATAAAGACCAGGTGATGTTCTACAAAGAGGACAAGAAAGGTCAGATCCTCGAGGAAGGCATCAACGAAGCGGGCGCCATGAGCTCCTTCATCGCCGCCGGTACTTCGTACTCCTGCCACAACCAGCCGATGCTGCCGTTCTACATCTTCTACTCGATGTTCGGCTTCCAGCGTATCGGTGATCTGGCCTGGGCCGCTGGCGACAGCCGCACCCGCGGCTTCCTGATCGGCGGTACCGCCGGCCGTACCACCCTCAACGGTGAAGGCCTGCAGCACGAAGACGGTCATAGCCACATGTTGGCAGCGACCATCCCCAACTGCCGCACCTACGACCCGACCTACGGCTACGAGCTCGCCGTGATCATCCGCGAAGGCATTCGCCAGATGGCCGAAGAGCAGCAGGACATCTTCTACTACATCACCGTGATGAACGAGTCGTACCAGCAGCCGGCCATGCCGGAAGGCGTGGAAGACGGCATCATCAAGGGCATGTACCTGCTCGAGGAAGACAAGAAGGAAGCCGCGCACCACGTGCAACTGCTGGGTTCCGGCACCATCCTGCGCGAAGTCCGCGAAGCGGCGAAGATCCTGCGCGACGAGTACAACATCGCTGCCGATGTCTGGAGCGTCACCAGCTTCAACGAACTGCGTCGCGACGGCCTGGCCGTGGAGCGCCGCAACCGTCTGCACCCGGGTCAGAAGCCGCAGCAGACCTACATCGAGCAGTGCCTGGGCGGTCGCAAGGGCCCGGTCATCGCTTCCACCGACTACATGAAGCTGTTCGCCGAACAGGTTCGTCAGTGGGTACCGAGCAAGGAATACAAGGTGCTGGGCACCGACGGCTTCGGCCGCAGCGACAGCCGCAAGCAGCTGCGTCACTTCTTCGAAGTGGATCGCAACTGGGTCGTGCTGGCCACGCTGGAAGCCCTGGTCGACCGCGGCGAGATCGAGGCCAAGGTGCTGGCTGACGCCATCACCAAGTTCGGCATCGACGCCGACAAAGCCAACCCCCTGGACTGCTAAGGAGCGTAGCGATGAGTGAGTTGATTCGCGTACCCGACCTCGGCGGTGAAGGCGAGGTGATTGAACTGCTGGTCAAGGTCGGCGACCGTGTCGAAGCCGAGCAGAGCGTACTGACCCTGGAGTCCGACAAGGCTTCCATGGAAGTGCCCTCGCCCAAGGCCGGCGTGGTCAAGGAACTGAAGGTCAAGATCGGCGACCGTCTGAAGGAAGGCGACGAGCTGCTGGTGCTGGAAGTCGAAGATGCCGCTGAAGCGGCGCCTGCAGCGAAAGCCGAAGCTGCGCCTGCCGAAGCCCCGAAAGCGGCCGCTCCGGCAGCTGCGCCGGCCGCCGCTGCCACCAGCAGCGTGCAGGACGTGCACGTGCCGGATATCGGCACCGACGGCAAGGTCAAGGTCATCGAAGTGATGGTCAAGGTCGGCGACCGCATCGAAGCCGATCAGTCGCTGATCACCCTGGAGTCCGACAAGGCCTCCATGGAAATTCCCGCGCCGGCTGCCGGCGTGGTGGAAGAAGTGCTGGTCAAGCTGGATGCCGAAGTCGGCACCGGCGACCTGATTCTCAAGCTGAAAGTCGAAGGGGCTGCTCCGGCTGCCGCTCCGGCTCAAGCGGCAGCGCCGAAGGCAGAAGCCGCTCCCGCCGCTGCACCAGCTCCGGCCGCCGCGCCGACCGGCAGCAGCGTGCAGGACGTGCACGTGCCGGACATCGGCTCCAGTGCCAAGGGCAAGGTCATCGAGATCATGGTCAAGGCCGGCGACAGCATCGAAGCCGACCAGAGCCTGCTGACCCTGGAGTCCGACAAGGCCTCCATGGAAATTCCCTCGCCGGCTGCCGGCGTGGTGGAAGAAGTGCTGGTCAAGCTCGATGACGAAATCGGCACTGGCGACCTGATCCTCAAGCTCAAGGTCGCTGGCGCAGCGCAGGCTGCGGCTCCGGCAGGGGCAAGCCAGGAAGTACACCGCGTACCGGAAGGTGCAGCGCCGGAAGTGGCCGCCGAAGTGCGCGCCATCGCCTCGCTGTCGGCGGCTGCCGCCGAAGTGGCCAACGCACCCAAGCGCGATGGCGCCAAGGTGCATGCCGGCCCGGCCGTGCGTCAGCTGGCTCGCGATTTCGGCGTGGAGCTGGCGGATATCGCCGGCACCGGCCCGAAAGGTCGCATCCTCAAGGAAGACGTGCAGGCTTACGTCAAGGGCATGATGCAGAAGGCCAAGGCCGCACCGCAGGCGACTGCTGCAGCCGCTACCGGCGGCGCCGGCATTCCGCCGATCCCGGCCGTGGACTTCAGCAAGTTCGGTGAAATCGAAGAAGTGGCGATGACCCGCCTGATGCAGGTCGGCGCCGCCAACCTGCACCGCAGCTGGCTCAACGTGCCGCACGTGACCCAGTTCGACTCGGCCGACATCACCGACCTGGAAGCCTTCCGCGTCGCGCAGAAGGCCGTGGCGGAAAAGGCCGGCGTCAAGCTGACCGTGCTGCCGCTGTTGCTCAAGGCCTGTGCCCACCTGCTCAAGGAGCTGCCGGACTTCAACAGTTCGCTGGCGCCGAGCGGCAAGGCGATCATCCGCAAGAAGTACGTGCACATCGGCTTCGCCGTCGATACGCCGGACGGCCTGCTGGTACCGGTGATCAAGAACGTCGATCAGAAGAGCCTGCTGCAACTGGCTGGCGAAGCGGCCGAGCTGGCCGACAAGGCGCGCAAGAAGAAGCTCTCGGCTGACGACATGCAGGGCGCCTGCTTCACCATCTCCAGCCTCGGCCACATTGGCGGTACCGGCTTCACGCCGATCGTCAACGCGCCGGAAGTGGCGATCCTCGGTGTGAGCAAGGCGACCATGCAGCCGGTCTGGGACGGCAAGGCCTTCCAGCCCAAGCTGATGCTGCCGCTGTCGCTGTCCTACGATCACCGCGTGATCAATGGCGCGGCTGCCGCGCGCTTCACTCAGCGCCTGTCGCAGCTACTGGCCGACATCCGCACCATCCTGCTGTAAATCGTTTCGAGCTCGCCACGCTCGCATCCTCAACCCCGCCCAATCTGGGTGGGGTTTTTTTTGCCTGCCCAAAGCCACGCGGGACTTGATCCCGGTCATGGCATTTACCGCCGCAGCCGCCATGATCGAGCCATCGATATTGTTCCGGCGCATCCCCATGCTCTATCTGTTTCTGAAGTTCGTCCACCTGACTGCCGCCGCCTTCTTCATCGGCGGCGTATTCTTCGAAGTGATGATCCTCAGCCGTGCCACGCGCGAGCTTCCGGACGAGGCCAAAGCGGGCTTCTCACGCGCCCTTGGACGGCGCGCGCGACAGGTCATGCACTGGGTCGTGCTGGCGCTTTACGGCGCCGGCCTGGGCCTGGCCTGGCACTACCGCGCGGCGCTACATGCACCTCTGGCCAGCAGCTTCGGCATCCTGCTCAGCCTGAAAATCACCCTGGCCCTGAGCATCCTCGGGCATTTTCTGCTGGTGGTGTTCCTGATGCGCAGCGGCCGCATGACAGCGGCGCGCTCGCGGCGCATTCACCTGAGCGTGCTGCTGCAGATGCTGGCCATCCTGTTCCTGGCCAAGGCCATGTTCCTGCTGCAGCTGTGATGCCGAGCCGCCCGGAGGGGTCAGCCTTTTTGCACGTTGCGAATCAGGAAGCTCAGCGCCTTGGCCAGCTCACTCGCGCCCTGGTGATCGCGCACGATGCTCAGCAGTTGGCTGCCGTCGACCGGGTTGAGCAGTGCACAGCGGATACCGCCGGTCGGACATTCGTAGCGGATGAACGGATCGATACCAAACACCGGAACACGCTGGTTGCGCACGGAGATGGCGGTGCCCTGCATGCCCCGGCTCTCCTCACGCAGGATCAGCTCGCCGGCATCGCCGACAGCGAAACGGTACAGCAGGTCCTGCCGCTGCGCCTGGCCAACCTGGTAGCCGGCGCGCAGGGCGTAGGTTTCCAGCAGTGCGTTGTTGTGCGCCAGCAGTGCCTGGCGCTCGTTGTCGGTCAGATAAAGGCGCTTGAGTTCGTCCAGATAAGCTTCCTGTTCAGCGCCCTGCAATGCACCCTTGTCAGCGGTATCGGCGAGGGCCGGTAACGTTGTGAAAAGCGCTATGGCCACTAGCATGGCCATCAGTTTCCTTGTCAGTCTTGCTTGCATGATGCACCCTTGCCGAACGCTATAGTGAAGTAGGCCTGAGCCCTAGCCTCCGTCCACACCGCTGCGCCCTGATAGCAGTGGTTTTGTGCAGAGAACGGAAGCCTCGCCTGGTCAGCATACTGGAAGCCCAACGCCCAATGAAAAGCCATCCCGATGCCGGCACCCGCTCGGCAGCCGAGGTTGTGACGCAGTTGCCAGTGCCCTCGCGGCTCGGCATGTTGCGTTTCGAGCGCTTGAACGAGCCAAGCTGGGCCCTGCTTTTTCTCGATCCGGCCTGCGAACTCAAACTCGGCATCAGCGCCGCCGATCTTTGCGCATTGGTGGATGCGCCCTACGCCAGCCTGATGGAGCCGGAAGCACGCTATCGCCTGCACGATGCCATCCAGCAGCAACTGCTCCAGAGTGCGCATTACCTGGTGCGCTATACCCTGCATACGCCACAGGGAGCACTGAATCTGCTGGAGATCGGCGAACCCTTCAAACAGCGCAACCGCCAGTTGCTGCGCGGCTATCTGCTGATCGCCGATGGCAGCTTCGATGCCTTTTCTCCTGGCGAGCTGGACCTGCACACACAGAATCAGAACCTGCGCACGTCGCTGCAGCAGTATCAGCGTACGCAGGACAACCACCTGCAACACCTGGCCCGCTCACATACCCAGCAGCAACTGATCGTGCGCCTGTCGCGCCAGCGCTACGTCTCCAGCGACCCGCGGCAGGAAGCTGCCGAACTGATCACCCAGGCGGCCTGCGAGGTCTACGGCGTGGCCCGCGCGGGGATCTGGCACCTGGGCAGTCAGAGTCTCGATTCCATCTCGTTGTACCGCCGCGACCTGGACCGTCACGAGCAACTGCCGTCTATCGACGCCGGCAGTTTTCCGCATTACCTGGAGGCGCTGCACAGCGGCCGGGCAATCGACGCTCACGACGCGCAACACGATCTGCGCACTCGCGAGCTGGCTCCCGGCTACCTGGAGACGCTGGGCATCACCTCGATGCTCGATGCCAGCATTCGTATCGAAGGGGAAGTGGTGGGCATCCTCTGCCTCGAACACATCGGCCCCAAGCGCATCTGGCAGGCCGACGAGATCGCCTTCGCCGGCGAACTAGCCGATCAGTTCGCCCAGGTGCTGATCAATCAGGAAAAGCGCTCGGTCACCCATGCGCTGTACCTATTCCAGCGCGCCGTCGAGCAGAGCGCCAGCGCCTTCCTGCTGGTCGACCGCGACGGCCGGGTGGAATACGTCAACCCCAGCTTCACCGCCATCACCCTGTACAGCAGCGACGAGGTCTGCGGCCATCGCCTGTCGGAACTGCCGGCCCTGGCCAACCTCAGCGACCTGCTGTTCGATACCGACTCGAGCCTGGCCGAGCACAGCAGCTGGCAGGGCGAATTTCGCAGCCGCCGCAAGAACCAGGAGCCGTACTGGGGCCACCTGTCGATCTCCAAGGTGTATGGCGACGATGGCGAGCTGACCCATTACATCGGTATTTACGAAGACATCACCGAGGCCAAGCTGGCGCAGCAACGCATCGAGCGCCTGGCCTACACCGACAACCTGACCAACCTGGGCAACCGTCCTTCGTTCATCCGCAGCCTCGAAGAGCGTTTTGCACGCCACACTCAGCAATCGCTGGGGCTGCTGCTGGTGGACATCGACAACTTCAAGCGCATCAACGACAGCCTTGGCCACCAGACCGGCGACAAGCTGCTCTCGGCGCTGGCCCGGCGCCTGCGCAACAGCCTCGGTGCCAAGGGAACCCTGGCGCGCTTCGCCAGCAACGAATTCGCCATCCTGCTCGATGGCTGCGATCAGGACAACGGCCTGCGCGTCGCGCAGCAGGTGCTGCAGACCCTGGACAAGCCGCTGTTCGTCGACAATCAGCTGATCAGCATCACCGGCTCGGTGGGGCTGGCCATCGCCCCGGAACACGGCGACGACCCGCAGACCCTGATGAAGCACGCCGGCCTCGCCCTGCACAAGGCCAAGGCCAACGGCAAGCACCAGGTGCAACTGTTCACCGAAGTGCTCAATGCCGAGGCCAACTACAAGCTGTTCGTCGAGAACAACCTGCGCCGCGCCCTGACCCAGAACGAGCTGGAGGTCTTCTACCAGCCCAAGCTGTGCCTCAAGAGTGGCCAACTGCTGGGCATGGAGGCGCTGCTGCGCTGGCAGCATCCGGAGAAGGGCATGATCCGCCCCGACCAGTTCATCGGCGTCGCCGAGGAAACCGGCCTGATCATCCCCATCGGCAAGTGGGTGGTACGCCAGGCATGTCGTATGAGCAAGCAGATCGCCGCCATTGGCATGGGCGAACTGCAGGTGGCGATCAACCTGTCGCCCAAGCAGTTCTCCGACCCCGATCTGGTCGGCTCCATCGCCGCGATCCTTCACGAAGAGCAGCTCGACCCGCGCCTGCTGGAACTGGAACTGACCGAAAGCCTGCTGCTGGAAGCCACCGACGACACCCGCCACCAGCTCGGCCGCCTCAAGAGCCTTGGCCTGACCTTGGCCATGGACGACTTCGGCACCGGTTATTCCTCGCTCAGCTACCTGAAGAAATTCCCCATCGACGTGATCAAGATCGATCGCAGCTTCATCAAGGACATCCCTGACAATCAGGACGACATGGAGATCACCTCGGCGGTGATTGCCATGGCACACAACCTCAAGCTGAAGGTGGTCGCCGAAGGCATCGAGACCGGCGCCCAGCTTGGCTTTCTTCGTCGCCAGCGTTGCGACGTCGGCCAGGGCTATCTGTTCGACAAACCGATTCCCGGCCGCGAGCTCATCGACAGCCTGCGCCGCTATCCCTGCAGGCCACAGGCCGACCAACGGACGTAATACGCAGCACCGCGCGTAGTCCACACATCACTCACATTCAGGAGACCGCCATGGTTCTGCGCTCCCAGATTCTCGTCAACAAGAACGCCCTTCCGACTGCCGAACAGGCCCTGCCCGGTCGTGCCGAGCCGCTACCGGTGGCCGACACCCACTATGTCAACGGCAATCCGATCAAGGCGCCCTTCCCTGCCGGCCTGCAGCAGGCCGTGTTCGGTCTGGGCTGTTTCTGGGGTGCCGAGCGCCGCTTCTGGCAGCAGCCGGGCGTGTTCAGCACGGCGGTCGGCTATGCCGGCGGCATGACCCCCAACCCCACCTACGAGGAAGTCTGCTCCGGCCTGACCGGGCACACCGAGGTCGTACTCGTGGTGTTCGACCCGCAGCAGACCAGTTTCGAGGCATTGCTCAAGGTGTTCTGGGAAGTGCACAACCCCACCCAGGGCATGCGCCAGGGTAACGACCAGGGCACCCAGTACCGCTCGGCGATCTACTGCCACGACGAAGCTCAATTGAGCGCGGCAAAAGCCAGCCAGGCGCGCTTCCAGGCCGAGCTCGACAAGGCCGGCCTGGGCACCATCACCACCGAAATCCTCGAAGCGCCGATCTTCTACTACGCCGAGACCTATCACCAGCAATACCTGGCGAAGAACCCCAATGGCTATTGCGGCCTGGGCGGAACAGGCGTATGTCTACCCCCTGAGATCTGAACACGGGTAAAGGGTCGTGGAGCTAAGCAGCATTTCCAGCCAGGTATCGAGTCAGGCATCGACGCAGATTGCAGCGCAGATGTCGCTCCTGCTGCTGCGCAAGACGCTGGAGCTGCAGGCTGCCAACATCAGCGGGCTGGTGCAGTCGGCTGCACCGGCCAGCGCCTCCAGCAACCCGCCACATCTGGGCAACAGCATCGACGTGATGGCTTGAAGAACTACTGCCCTCTCGTCTTGAGCCGGACTAAACTGCGGGCAATTAGCCATCAAACGACGAGCCCGGCATGCCCGCCACTCTGCCCACCATCACTCCCGATCAGCTGTGCGTCGGCCTCTACGTCCATCTGGACCTGAGCTGGTGGGAGCATGATTTCGCCTTCAGCAACTTCAAGATCAAGGACGAAGCGCAGATTCGCGCGCTGCGTGCGCTGAAGCTGAAGCAACTGCGCTACGACCCGGCACGCAGCGACTGCGCGCCTCTGGAACTCGCCGAAGACGTACCGGCGCCCGCTCCCATCGAACCGCCCGTCGACCCGCAAGCCCAGGAGCGTCAGGAACGCGCACAGAAACTGCGCCACCTGCGTAGCCGCCTGGCCGACGTGGACCGGCGCTTCATCGAGGCCAGCCAACGCATCAAAGCACTCAACCAGACCCTGCGCAGCCGTCCGGAAGATGCCATGCGGCAAGCTGGTGCCATCGTCGGCGAAATGGTCGAGACGCTGCTCGGCGCCTCCGGCGTGGTACTGCACAGCATCACCGGCAAGGCCGCCGAGGACAGCTACTTCCACGCCCTCAACGTCACCGCGCTGTCCCTGCTGCTCGGGCGCCAGCTCGGCCTCGACAGCGAGGCCTGCCATAGCCTCGGGCTCGGCGCACTGCTGCACGATATCGGCAAGCTGGAAGTGCCGAGCAAGGTGCTGCTCAAACCCGAGCCACTGACGCGGCCGGAACAGCAGCTGCTGCAGATGCACACCGACTTCGGCCTGCGCATGGGGCAAAAGCTGATGCTCGATGACGAGGTGCTGCGCATCATCCACGAGCACCACGAGCATTGCGACGGCAGCGGCTACCCGCGTGGCCTGCGCGAGGCCGCCATCGGCCGTCTGAGCCGCCTGGTGGCCATCACCAACCATTTCGACGGCCTGTGCAACCCGCTCGACCCACGCCAGGCGCTGAGCCCGCACGAGGCTCTGGCGCTGATGTTCAAGCAGCAGCGCGAGCGCTTCGACGACGTGGCGTTGAAGGCCTTCATTCGCGTCATGGGCGTCTACCCACCGGGCAGCCTGGTGCAACTGGAGGACGAGCGCTATGCGCTGGTACTGGGCATGAACCCGACTCACGCGCTGAAGCCAACGCTGATTCTCTACGACGCCGATATACCCAAGCAGGAGGCGCTGATCCTCGATCTCGCGCAGGAGCCGAAGCTGGCCATCGCCCGTAGCCTGCGCCCTTCGCAGCTACCGCTGGAGGTGCTGGAATACCTCAGCCCGCGGCGCAACCTGAGCTATCACATCGAGCCCAATCACAAGCCGGGTTGAGCCGTTGTAGCCCGGATGCAATCCGGGAATCAGGGGCCACGGCTCCCGGATTTCATCCGGGCTGCGCTCTTATGGCTTGCCGCTTGCGGCTTCGTCTATCAGCCAGTCCAGGCGCCAGTCACCCAGGCTCTGACCCAGCGTATCGGCCAGCCACGGCAGCAATTGCCTGAGCTCGTCCTCCAACCCCCATGGCGGGTTGCTGATCACCAGGCCGGAACCGCTCAGGCGCGTCGCATCGTCGGGCGCGTGCACATATAGCTCGGCGCGCAGCAGCTTGGGCGCAGCGCTCTTTTGCAGATCGCGGTAGAAGCGCGCCAGCTGGCGCTCATCCTTGATCGGATACCAGATCGCCACGATGGCCTGACGCATGCGGCCGTGCGCTTCGTTCAGCGCTTCGATGCAGCGCTGCAACTCGTCCGCCTTCTCGAACGGCGGATCGATCAGCAGCAGCACGCGCTTCTCGCGAGTCGGCATCAAGGCTCGCGGCACATGCCAGCCCTCGCCCAGGTGCACGGCCACACGGCGATCACCGCGCATGTTGTCTTTGAGCAGTCGGCCGTCCTCGGGATGTTTCTCGTTGAGTTGCAGGCGATCCTGCTCGCGGCTGAGCAGCCGCGCCAGCTCCGGCGAGCCAGGGTAGTAACGCAGCTCGCCGTCCGGGTTCATCGCCCGTACTACCTCCAGGTAAGCCTCCACCGCGTCCGGCAGCTGAGTGGCCTGCCACAGGCGGCCAATGCCTTCCAGGTACTCGCCGGTACGGCTGGCCTGATCGCCCTGCAGATCGTAGAGGCCGAGGCCGGCGTGGCTATCGAGGTAGGCGAACGGCGCCTCCTTCTTCGACAGCAGGGCGAGCAGTCGGGTCAGCACCAGGTGTTTGAGCACATCGGCGTGGTTGCCGGCATGGAAGGCGTGGCGGTAGTTCATGCGCGAATCCTCGAATCAGGCGCGCAGTTTAACAGGCCGAAGCCGTGCATTGCGGCTTGCTCGACGGTGCCTGCAAGGCCTAGGCTGCCTGCTCCTCAATGGACAGCGAGAACCCGCCATGTCTTTGCAACGCTTGCTCGGCAGCGAACTCCCCCTGATCCAGGCACCGATGGCCGGCTCGCAGGATCACCGCCTGGCTGCCGCCGTATGTGAGGCCGGCGGCCTTGGCTCGATTCCCTGCGCGATGCTCGCCCCGGCAGCCTTGCGCCAGGAACTGGTGGCCATGCGAGGCCTGACCGAGCGCCCGTTCAACCTCAACTTCTTCAGCCACGTGCCGCCCGCGCCGGATACGACGCGCGACGCCGCCTGGCGTGAAGCCCTGGCGCCCTACTATACCGAGCTGGGCGCGGACCCGGCGAGCATCGCCAGCGGGCCGGGGCGCCTGCCGTTCAACGACGAAGCCGCCGAACTGGTAGAAGAGTTCCGCCCGGCGGTGGTCAGCTTCCACTTCGGCCTGCCGGACGAGGCGCTTTTGCAGCGCGTACGGCGCAGCGGAGCAAAGATTCTCTCCAGCGCCACCACACTGGACGAAGCGCTCTGGCTACAGGAACGCGGCGTCGACGCGGTGATCGCCCAGGGCCTGGAAGCCGGCGGTCATCGCGGGCATTTTCTTGAGCACGATCTGAGTCGCCAACTCGGCACCTTCGCCCTGCTGCCGCAGCTGGTCGATTCCCTCTCGGTGCCGGTGATCGCCGCTGGTGGTATCAGCGACACGCGCGGTGTTGCAGCGGCCATGGCGCTGGGCGCCGCCGGCGTGCAGGTCGGCAGCGCCTACCTGCTGTGCCCGGAGGCCAACACCAGTGCCCTGCATCGCGCCGCCCTGCAAAGCCCGGCGGCGCGCCATACGGCGCTGACCAACCTGTTCAGCGGGCGGCCGGCACGCGGCATCGTCAACCGCCTGATGCGCGAGCAGGGGCCGCTCAGCACCCACGCACCGGAATTCCCGTTGGCCACTGCAGCTATCGCACCGCTGCGCGCAGCGGCCGAGGCACAGGGCAGCGGCGATTTCTCGCCGCTGTGGGCCGGGCAGAACGTCGCCAGTTGTCGGCCGATGCCGGCGACGGAATTGACTCTTGAGCTGGCACGCGGCTTCGCCTGACAGCCTGGTATGACCTCGTAGGGCGGGTGCAACCCGCCATAACCGAGACGGCGGGTTGCACCCGCCCTACAAACACCAACCTGTGACTATCACGGCGAATGATGATACTGGGCAGTTGGGCGACTGGCTGCCTAGACTCGGTCGATCATCTGGAGGCCCGTTCCATGTCCGAGACACTGCTCAGCTCCCGCAACCTGGCGTTCGAACTCTATGAAGTACTCGACGCCGAAGCCCTGACCCAGCGCCCGCGCTTCGCCGATCACAACCGCGAGACCTTCGACGCGGCGATCGACACCGCACGCGGCATCGCCGAGGAGCTGTTCGCCCCGCACAACCGCAAGAACGACGAGCACGAGCCGCAGTACGTCGACGGCGGCGCGGTGCTCATCCCCGAGGTCGAGCCCGCCCTGCGCGCCTTCCACGAGGCGGGCTTTCTCAATGCCACCCGCGACTTCGAGCACGGCGGCATGCAACTGCCCAACCTGCTGTCGCAGGCCTGCTTCGCCCACTTCCAGTCGGCCAATATCGCTACCAGCTCCTACTCGATGCTGACCATGGGCGTGGCCAACCTGATCGAGGCCTTCGGCAGCGAGGAGCAAAAATCCCGCTACCTGCAGCCGATCATCGACGGCCGCTTCTTCGGCACCATGGCGCTGACCGAACCGCACGCAGGCTCGTCGCTGTCGGACCTGCGCACCCGTGCCGAACCGCATGCCGACGGCAGTTACCGGATCAAGGGCAACAAGATCTTCATCTCCGGCGGCGACCAGCCGATCTCCGAGAACATCGTGCACATGGTCCTGGCCAAGCTGCCGGACGCGCCGCCCGGTGTGAAGGGCATCAGCCTGTTCCTGGTGCCCAAGTTCCACGTCAATGACGACGGCAGCCTGGGCGCACGCAACGACGTCACCCTGGCCGGGCTGTTCCACAAGATGGGTTGGCGCGGTACCACGTCCACGGCGCTGAACTTCGGCGACAACGGCGAATGTGTGGGCTATCTGGTGGGCAAACCGCATGCGGGTCTGTCCTACATGTTCCAGATGATGAACGAGGCGCGCATCGGCGTCGGCATGGGCGCGATCATGCTCGGCTACGCCGGCTACCTGTATTCGCTGGACTACGCGCGTAACCGTCCGCAGGGGCGCCAGCCGGATGGCAAGGACCCGAGCAGCCCGCAGATTTCCATCGTCGAGCACGCCGACGTACGGCGCATGCTGCTGACGCAGAAAGCCTACGTCGAAGGCGCCTTCGACCTTGGCCTGTACGCGGCGCGACTGTTCGACGACACCCATACGCTGGAAACCGCCGAAGATCGCACCCGCGCCCTGGAGCTACTCGACCTGCTCACACCCATCGTCAAATCCTGGCCGTCGGAGTTCTGCCTCAAGGCCAACGAGCTGGCCATCCAGATTCTCGGCGGCCACGGCTATACCCGTGAATACCCGGTGGAGCAGTACTACCGCGACAACCGCCTCAATCCGATTCACGAGGGCACCCACGGCATCCAGTCGCTCGACCTGCTCGGGCGCAAGGTCTCGCAGAACGGTGGCGCCGCGCTCAAGCAGCTACTCAAGCTGATCAACGACTGCTGCCAGCGCGCCAGCGAGCACGAGTCGCTGACCGCCCTGCGTCAACCACTCGAACAATTGCTGGCCCGCCTGCAGGCGGTCACCCTGGCGCTGCTCGGCGATCTGATGAGCGGCAAAGTCAACCAGTGCCTGGCCAACTCGGCGCTGTACCTGAAAGTGTTCGGCCACACGGTGATCGGCTGGCGCTGGCTGGAGCAGGCGATTCGCGCCGAACAGGGCCTGGCAAAGACGGACAACGCCGACGAGCAGGCCTTCTATCGCGGCAAGCTGCAAGCGGCGCGCTACTTCCTGACCTGGGAAGTACCGGCCTGCCACCATGATCTGGCGATTCTCGAAGCGCGCGACGACACCTGTCTGGGCATGCAGGACGCCTGGTTCTGAAGTTCGACCAAACGCACCGGAGCGGCGCCATGCGGGACGCTTCGGGGCATTTTAGAAAAATGTAATAACCTTTTTGACAGCGGTACGAAGGCTACGGTTAGAATCCCTGGCACGCGCCATGCATAACGGCGCTTCGATTCCCCCAGCCAGGAGTACGCGCAGTTGGATGCCAGCGCCATCAACAATCTGTTCTTGATCGGCGCCATGCTAGTGGCGGCCAGTATTCTGGTCAGCGCGTTCGGCACACGTTTCGGCATCCCCATCCTGGTGATCTTCCTCGGCGTCGGCATGCTGGCCGGCACCGACGGCCCCGGCGGCATCGTCTTCAACAATTACCCCCTGGCCTATCTGGTCGGCAACCTGGCGCTGGCGGTGATCCTGCTCGACGGCGGCATGCGCACGCGGGTCTCCAGCTTCCGTGTGGCCTTGTGGCCTTCCTTGTCACTGGCCACGGTGGGCGTGGTGATAACGGCCGGCCTGACCGGTCTGGCCGCCGCCTGGCTGTTCAACCTGACCCTGCTCGAAGGCCTGCTGATCGGCGCCATCGTCGGCTCCACCGATGCCGCGGCGGTGTTCTCTCTGCTTGGCGGCCGCGGCCTCAACGAACGGGTCAGCTCCACGCTGGAAATCGAGTCGGGTAGCAACGACCCGATGGCGGTGTTCCTCACCGTGACCCTGATCGCCATGCTCGCCAGCGGTCAGACCGGCTTCAGCTGGGATCTGCCGATCCAACTGGTGCAGCAGTTCGGCCTTGGCGCCCTGATGGGTCTGGGTGGCGGCTGGCTGCTGCTCAAGCTGATCAACCGCATGGAGCTAGCCACCGGCCTGTATCCCCTGCTGGTGGTCAGCGGCGGCCTGATCATCTTCGCCATCACCACCGCAGTCGGTGGCAGCGGCATCCTTGCCATTTACCTGTGTGGCCTGTTGCTGGGTAACCGACCGATCCGCTCGCGCCACGGCATCCTGCACATGCTCGACGGCCTGACCTGGCTGGCGCAGATCGGCATGTTCCTGGTCCTCGGCCTGCTGGTCACCCCGCACGAGCTGCTGCCCATCGCCCTGCCGGCACTGGCCCTGGCACTGTGGATGATTCTCTTCGCCCGACCGCTGTCGATCTTCCTCGGCCTGCTGCCGTTTCGTGCCTTCCACGACCGCGAGCGTATCTTCATCGCCTGGGTTGGTCTGCGTGGCGCCGTGCCGATCATTCTCGCGGTGTTCCCGCTGATGGCCGGCCTGCCCAATGCGCAGCTGTTCTTCAACGTGGCCTTCTTCATCGTGATCATCTCCCTGCTGCTGCAGGGCACCAGCCTGCCGCTGGCCGCCAAGCTGATGCGGGTCACCGTGCCGCCGGAGCCGGCGCCGGTGTCGCGCGCCGGCCTGGAAGTGCACCCGACCAGTCAATGGGAGCTGTTCGTCTATCGACTGGGCGCAGAGAAATGGTGCATCGGCGCCGCCCTGCGCGAGCTGAATATGCCGGATGGCACCCGTATCGCCGCGCTGTTCCGTGGCCACGAGTTGCTCCACCCTTCGGGCAGTACACGCCTGCAAGCCGGCGACCTGCTCTGCGTGATCGGCCACGAACACGACCTGCCGGCACTCGGCAAGCTGTTCAGCCAGGCGCCAAAACGCGGCCAGGACCTGCGCTTCTTCGGTGATTTCGTGCTGGAAGGGGACGCCGAACTGAGCGCTGTCGCGGCGCTCTACGGCCTGAAGCTCGACGACCTGGAAGGCAATCAGCCGCTGGGCCGCTTCATCGCCCATGAAATCGGTGGCGAGCCGGTCGTCGGCGACCAGGTGGAGTGGCAGGGCCTGACCTGGACGGTGGCGGCCATGGAAGGGAACAAGGTGCGCAAAGTCGGCGTCAGATTCCCCGAGGGCACACGTCCGGGCCCTGGGCTGCACTTCTAGCAGGCGGTTAATACGCCTGGCAGGGACTCTGCTAGCATCAGCACCAGCATCATGCGCGGGCCATCAGGCCCGCGCCTTCGTTGTGCCGCGGGCATTTCAATCGCAACCGTCCACTCAGTAGATCAATCGACCATGCATCTGTCGCGCTTTTCCCTACCTGCCGTTCTGTTCGTCTTGTGTCTCGGCATCCCACAGGTGTTCGCCGCCGCGGAGCCGCCGACGGCTGAAAACGTGCAGCAGAGCCTGGACGGCCTGGCTGACCGCAAGCTGCCGGAGGCCGAACAACTGGCGCTCAAGCAGACCCTCGAGCAGACGCTGCGCATGCTGCAGGACCGGCAGAGTGCCGAGCAACGCCTCAACGACCTGCGCACGCAGCTGGACGATGCGCCGCGTCTGATCAGCGAAGCCCAGCGCGAACTGGATAGGCTCAAGGCCAGTGCCGAACAACAGGTCGCGACGCGCCATGCGCGCACCCCGCTCGCTCAGCTTGAGCAATTGCTCAGCGAACGCTCCAGCCAGATCAGCGAATGGAACAAGGCGATCATTGAGGCCAACAGCCTGGTGATCACCGCGCAGACCCGTCCGGAACGCGCGCAGGCGGAGATCAGCCAGAACCAGGCGCGCAGCCAACTGATCAACGACGCGCTCAAGAGCGGCCGCTACGAGGGCAAGGCGCTGAACCAGGAACGGCGCAATCAGCTCAACGCCGAGCTGTCGTTACTCGTCGCGCAAACCCAGCTGCGGCGCCAGGAACTGGCCGGCAACAGCCTGCTGCAGGATCTCGGCGGTGCCCAGCGTGCGTTGCTCGAGGAGCGCATCAACCGCGCCGAGCAGGAGCGCCAGGCCCTGCAGAGCCTGATCAACGAACGACGCCGCGCAGAGTCGGAACAAACCGTCGCCGAGCAGTCGCGCGAGGCCGAACGTGCCAGCTCCGACAAGCTGCTGGCCAGGGAAAGCGCGCTCAACCTCAAGCTTTCCGACTACCTGCTGCGCGCGACCGAGCGCCTCAATGGCCTGACCGAGCAGAACCTGCAAACCCGCCAGCAACTGGATAACCTCAACCAGGCCAACCAGGCGCTGGACGAGCAGATCCGGGTGCTGCAAGGCAGCCTGCTGCTGTCGAGGATCCTCTACCAGCAGAAGCAGGCGCTGCCGAAGCTGGCGCTCGAAGACGGCTCGCTGGCCGACGAGATCGCCGACATTCGCCTCTATCAGTTCGAGCTGAACAAGCAGCGCGAGGAGATCAGCGATCCCGCCCGCTATCTGCAGAACCTGCTCAGCGACCAGCCAAGCGAAGAAGTCACCCCGGAGCTGCGCAACGCACTGCGCGAGCAACTCACTACCCGGCGTGAATTGCTCGACCGCCTGAACCGCTCGCTGAACGCGCTGCTCAACGAATCGATTACCCTGCAGCTCAACCAGAAGGAGCTGGAAAGCACCGCCAGCAGCCTGCGCGCCACCATCGACGAGCAGATGTTCTGGATTCCCAGCAACAAGCCGCTCGACCTCGAATGGCTGAAAACGGCGCCGCGTCATTTCCAGCAGCAGCTGGCCGACATGCCCTGGGGCATGGCCATCAGCGAACTGGGCGCGGGCCTGATCGAGCGGCCACTGGTGTTCCTGCCGCTGATTCTGCTCTGCGCCCTGATCCTATGGCGTCGCCAGTACCTGCTCGACAAGCTCGGCGCGCTGCATGGCGACATCGGTCATTACAAGCACGACAGCCAGCTGCACACGCCAATGGCATTGGGGCTTAACGTGATCCTGGCGTTGCCGGTCACGCTGTTCCTGGCATTGTGCGGCTACGCCCTGCTGCACGATGCGCGCGGGCAGAACCTGTACCTGGGCGCCGCACTCTACGAGATGGCGGAGGCCTGGCTGGTGTTCTATACCCTGCACCGCATCCTGTCACCCGATGGGGTGGCCATCCTGCACTTCCACTGGCCACCGGCCAACGTGGCCTTCTTCCGCCAGCATCTGCGACGCCTGGGCCTGGTGGTCATGGCTCTGGTAGCCGTGGTGAGCATCGCCGAGCACCAGCCGGCGAGCCTGGCCAACGATGTGATCGGCATCGCCGTGGTGCTGAGCTGCTATGCCCTGATGGCCTGGCTGCTGTTCCACCTGCTGTTCAGCGCACCGCTGCGCGAGAACACCTCGGCCCTGCGTACCACCGTCGGCGTGCTGTTCAACCTGCTGCCGCTGGCTCTGATCGGCGCGGTCGCCTTCGGCTACTACTACACCGCGCTCAAGCTCACCGACCGGCTGATCGACACCCTTTACCTGCTGATCATTCTGCTGCTCGTCGAGGCCACCCTGGTGCGCGGCCTGAGCGTGGCGGCACGGCGCCTGGCCTACCAGCGCGCCCTGGCCAAGCGTCAGGCGCAGAGCAAGGAAAGCCTGGATGGCGAATCACCGGTGGAAGAGCCCACGCTGGACATCGAGCAGGTCAACCAGCAGTCCCTGCGCCTGATTCGTCTGGCCCTGCTCGGCGGCTTCCTGGTCTGCCTGTACGCGGTTTGGGCCGATCTGATTGGTGTGTTCACCTACCTCGACACCGTCAATCTATACGAATACAGCAGCGGCACCGGCGACAACACGACGCTGGTGCCCATCAGCCTGATGGACGTGATCGGCGCGCTGATCATCGTCGCCATCACCGTGGCGCTGGCGCGCAACCTGCCCGGCCTGCTCGAGGTCCTGGTGCTGTCGCGCATGCGCCTGGCGCAGGGCAGTGCCTACGCCACTACCACCTTGCTGTCCTATGCGCTGGTGACCATCGGCATCGTCACCACGCTATCGACGCTGGGCGTCAGCTGGGACAAGTTGCAGTGGCTGGTGGCGGCGCTGTCGGTCGGCCTCGGTTTCGGCCTGCAGGAAATCTTCGCCAACTTCATCTCCGGTCTGATCATCCTGTTCGAGCGCCCGGTGCGCATCGGCGACGTGGTGACCATCGGCAACCTGTCCGGCACGGTGAGCAAGATCCGTATCCGCGCCACCACCATCACCGATTTCGATCACAAGGAAATCATCGTTCCGAACAAGACCTTCATCACCGGCCAGTTGATCAACTGGTCGCTGACCGATACGGTCACTCGCGTCACCCTCAAGGTCGGCGTCGGCTATGGTTCGGACCTCGATCTGGTACGCAAGCTGCTGCTGCAGGCGGCGCAGGAAAACTCACGCGTGCTGAAGGAGCCGGCACCGCTGGTGTATTTCCTCAACTTCGGCGAAAGCACGCTCGACCACGAGTTGCGCATCCACGTACGCGACCTCGGCGACCGCAACCCGGCCACCGACGAGATCAATCGCTTTATCGACCGCGAATTCCCGAAGAACGGCATCAACATCGCCTTCCGCCAGGTCGAGGTGTACGTGAAAAACCTGGAACATGGCGAGCAGAAGCTGGATCAGAAGAGTCTGGCCAAAGCTGCAGCAGCCGGTGCCGCCAGCGTGCAGCAACCACCCCAACCGCCCGCAGCGTCCTGAGCAGGTAGGAACCTCCCGTGAAAAGCCTCGACCAGCTAGCCTTCGACAACCGCTTCGCCCGTCTCGGCGATGCCTTCTCCACCGAGGTGCTGCCCGAGCCCATCGAGCAGCCGCGCCTGGTGGTGGCGAGCGAGTCGGCCATGGCCCTGCTCGATCTCGCCCCTGACGAAGCGCAACGCACTGAGTTCGCCGAGCTGTTCGCCGGGCACAAGCTGTGGGAAGAGGCCGAGCCGCGCGCCATGGTGTACTCCGGCCACCAGTTCGGCGGCTATACGCCGCGCCTCGGCGATGGTCGCGGCCTGCTGCTCGGCGAGGTGGTCAACGCCGCTGGCGAGCACTGGGACCTGCACCTCAAAGGCGCCGGCATGACGCCCTACTCGCGCATGGGCGATGGCCGTGCGGTGCTGCGTAGTTCGATCCGCGAGTTCCTTGCCAGCGAACATCTGCATGCGCTCGGCATTCCCAGCTCGCGCGCGCTGTGTGTCACCGGCTCGGACACGCCCGTGTGGCGCGAGAAGAAGGAAAGCGCGGCGATGGTGCTGCGTCTGGCGCAGAGTCATGTGCGCTTCGGCCACTTCGAATACTTCTACTACACCCGCCAGCACGAGCAGCTGAAAACCCTCGGCGAGCACGTCATGGCCTGCCACTTCCTGGCTTGCCTGGAACAGGACGAGCCCTGGCTGGCGCTACTGCGCGAGGTGATCGAGCGCACCGCAGCGATGATCGCCCACTGGCAGGCCTACGGTTTCTGCCACGGCGTGATGAACACCGACAACATGTCGATCCTCGGCATCACCTTCGACTACGGCCCCTACGCCTTCCTCGACGACTTTGACGCCAACCACATCTGCAACCACTCCGACGACACCGGTCGCTACAGCTTCAGTAACCAGGTGCCGATCGCACACTGGAACCTTGCGGCCCTGGCCCAGGCACTGACGCCCTTCGCCTCCGTGGAGCGCCTGCGCGAGGCGCTGGATCTGTTCCTGCCGCTGTACCAGGCGCACTACCTCGATCTGATGCGCAAGCGCCTGGGCTTCACTAGCGCCGAGGCCGATGACGAAGCGCTGGTCCAACGTCTTTTGCAACTGATGCAGCAGGGCAAGGCCACCGACTACACGCTGTTCTTCCGCCATCTGGGCGAACAGGCGCCCGCCGAGGCGCTGAAGGTCGTACGCGAGGACTTCGTCGACCTCGCCGGTTTCGATGCCTGGGGCCAGGACTACCTGGCGCGCTACGCACTGGAAGGCGGCGAGCAAAGCGAACGCCGGGCGCGCATGCACGCGGTCAATCCCAAGTTCATCCTGCGCAATTATCTGGCGCAGCAGGCCATCGAAGCGGCCGAGGCTGGTGACTATGGTCCGGTGCGCGAACTGCACGCGGTGTTGTCCCGCCCGTTCGACGAGCAGCTGGGCAAGGAACGCTATGCCGAACGGCCGCCTGAATGGGGCAAGCACCTGGAGATCAGTTGTTCGTCCTGAGGTTCGGCTCGGCTCGCTCGGTCGCTTATCTGTTAAACCGAAAAGGCATATCAATCTATCCAAACATTCTTAGACTATCTAAGAGAACCTCTCTATCTTGGCGCCCATCCAGGCCGCCCAGTGCGTGCCCGATACCTCACACGAGATTCGACGCAAAAGAACCTGCCTGCCGCCCCGCCAGTTGAGACCCTACTGCCCAAACAGTCAGGCGCCTTGCGGATCAGAGGCCGGTTCTAAGGATTTTCATGCTCTGGGATTCCCTGCCCCTCTTCTTCGTCGGCGCCCTGCTGATCTGGGTGCTCTATGCCTTCATTCGGGAAAAGTGGAGCCCGGACATCGTCGCCGCCATCGCCGTAGCCGCCTTGCTGGTCAGCCAGTTGCTGACGCCGGGCGAAGTGCTCAGCGTGCTGTCGAACTCCGCACCGGTCACCATCGCCTGCATGTTCGTGCTGTCCGCCGCGCTGGAGCGCACTGGCTGCATCGACGCCCTCGGCAACTGGCTGGGGGATCTGGTTGGTACCAGCCCGATTCGCGTGCTTACCGGCCTGACCGTGACCGCACTGGTGGTGTCTGCCTGCCTGAACAACACACCGGTTGTGGCCATCCTCACCCCGGTGGCGATCGCCCTGGCACGCCGCGCCGGCACCCTGCCTTCCAAGCTGCTGATTCCGCTGTCGTACGCCACCATCCTCGGCGGCACCCTGACCATGATCGGCACCTCGACCAACATCCTGGTCGACGGCGTGGCACGCAAGGCCGGTCTGGCGCCCTTCGGTATCTTCGAAATCACCGGCGTCGGCCTGGTCATGGCTGCTTGCGGCATGCTCTATCTGCTGACCATCGGCCGCCACCTGCTGCCGGAGCGCGAGACCCTGTCGCGCCAGTTGCGCCCGGACCTGTCGCGTACCTTCATGACCGAACTGCTGGTGCCGCACGACTCGCCGATGATCGGCAAGAGCCTGCACGAGGCCAACCTCAACGGTGGTAGCGGCCTGCAAGTGCTCAAGCTGTTTCGCGACGAACAGGAGCTGACCGAGCCCGACGCCGAAACCCAGCTCGCCAGCGGCGACCGTCTGGTGCTGCATGGCCAGGTCAAGGATGTGGTGGAGCTGCGCGAAAGCGGCCACCTGAGCTTCAACCGTGGCGATGCCTTCGAAACCATCAGCAGCCACGATGTGATCCTCGCCGAGGCCATCGTCGGGCGTAATTCGCGCTACAGCCACCGGCCGATGCGCGACCTCGACCTCACCGCGCGCTACGGCATCGCTGTGCTCGCGGTGCACCGCCAGGACGAGAACGTGCAGGGCAACCTCGACGAGTTCGAGCTGCAATTCGGCGACGTGATGCTGGTCGAAGGCACCCCGGCGCAGATCAAGCGCTTCGCCGACAACGGTGAGCTGATCAGCCTCAACGCCGTGCAGGAGCGCGCCTTTCGCCGCGACAAGGCGCCCATCGCCATTCTCGCGACCCTGGCCGTGATGCTGCTGGCCGCCTTTGGCGTGATGCCCATCGAGGGCCTGGCAATTATCGGCGCCGTGACGGTGCTGGCCACCCGCTGCCTGGATGTGGAAGACGCCTACAAGGCGGTGGACTGGAAAATCCTTAGCCTGATCTTCGGTATGCTGGCCATCAGCATCGCCATGGACAAGGTCGGCCTGGTCAGGCTGCTGGTGGAGAACGTCATGGGCTGGCTGCCCTGGGCCGGCCCGCTGTTGATGCTGAGCTTCATCTACCTGTTCACCTCGATCCTCACCGAGATGCTGTCGAACAACGCGGTGGCGGTGCTGGTGACGCCCATCGCCATCGGCATGGCCCAGCACCTGGGTGTCGATCCGCGCGCCTTCGTGGTCGCGGTGATGTTCGCCGCCAGCGCCAGCTTCGCCACGCCCATCGGCTACCAGACCAACACCTTCGTCTACAACGCCGGCGGCTATCGCTTCACCGATTTCATGAAAATCGGTATTCCGCTGAATCTGCTGTTGTGGGGCGTCGCCTCGCTGGTCATCCCCTGGTTTTTCCCGCTGACGCCGATCTGACTTGATATGAGGCCGCGGCGACTCCATCTGAGGCGTAAGTCCCACGGAGTTTCGTCGCCATGCCCGATCCCCTGCTGATTCCCTGCCCGCATTGCAACGGGCTCAATCGCATCCCCGCCGAGCGCGTCAGCGATGCCCCGCGCTGCGGCCGCTGCAAGAGCGACGTACTGCCCGCGGCCCCCATCACCCTGACGCAAGGCAACTTCGCCAGCCAGCTCAAGGGCGACCTGCCGCTGCTGGTGGACGTCTGGGCCAGCTGGTGCGGCCCCTGCCAGGCCTTCGCCCCGACCTTCCAGCAGGCTGCTGCGCAACTGCAAGGACGCTGCCGCCTGGGCAAGCTCGATAGCGAAGCCAACCCCAGCCTGGCCGGGCAACTGGGCATCCGTTCCATTCCCAGCCTGATCCTGTTCAAGGACGGCGTCGAAGTTGCCCGCCAGAGCGGGGCCACGCCGCTGCCGCAGCTGCAGGCCTGGCTGCGCCAGCAGGGTATCTAGCGCGCAGTAGCCCGAATGCAATTCGGGGATGGCCGACATGTAATTTCCCGGATTGCATTCAGACTACGGCCTGAGCGCTTCGGTCAGTCAGCACGGGCGCTGCGGTCAATTGCAGCGCAGGGAGCAAGCCTTAGTCTGGCGAAGCGCCCGCCAAAGGAGTCTCGCCATGCCGCTGCCCACGGAAATTGCCCGCCAACTTACCGAAGAGCAGATCGCCTTCGTCAAACGCAGCGGCCTCAAGGCCGAGGTACTCGAACCCGGTTTCGTACGCCTGCGCATGCCCCTGCAAGGCAACCAGAACCATATCGGCAGCATGTATGCCGGCGCCCTCTTCACCCTCGCGGAAATTCCCGGCGGCGCGCTGTTTCTGACCAGCTTCGACGCCCAGCGTTTCTATCCCATCATCAAGGAAATGAACCTGCGCTTTCGTCGTCCGGCCATGGGCGATATCCAGGTGGAGGCGCGTCTCTCGGCAGAGGAAATCGCCCGTCTCGAAGAACAGGCGAGCCAGCAGGGCAAGGCCGACTACCTGCTGGAACTGCAACTGACCGACGGCAGCGGTGAAGTCGTCGCAGAAAGTCGCGGTCACTATCAATTGCGTTTACGCTGAATGGCGTCGCTAGCGGATTCGCAATCGTTAACGGTCCCCGACCTTGCCACAGGTCAAAAGAGCGGCTATCTGAACAGGCACAATAAAATTGCCGACGGGTATCGGCAGGAGAGCCGCCACCATGTTCAATCACATCCTCATCGCTCATGACCTGCGCGACACCGCCGACATGGCGCTATGTCGTGCCACCCAGCTGGCACGCCAGCACGGTGCCCGCCTGACCCTCCTGCATGTGCTGGACCCGAGTCAGAGCAGTGAGCAACACGAAAAGGCACGCCAGGCACTGGACCGCAGCCTGACCCAATACGCCCCGCCCGGTACCGAGCTGCGCATGCTCAGCGGCAAGCCATCGGACGTGGTGCTGCAACAGGTTCAGGACAGCGGTTGCGACCTGCTGGTACTGGGCGGGCATCAGAAACGTCACGACTTCTTCTCCGGCACCAGCCTCGACCGTATCGCCCGTCGCTGCACCGTGCCGCTGCTACTGGTAGCACGCAACGACTTCCAGCCCTATCAACGGGCGCTGGCCGCCATCGACTTCTCACTGTGCGCCTGCAGCGCTCTGGGACAGGCCTACCTCCTTTTGCCTGGCAAGGCCGAGCTGCATGCCCTGCATGTGTTCGAGCCGGACAAGGGCACGCCGCAGCAGGTCGAACTGCAGCTGCAGACCCAGCAGGGACTGATTGATCAATTGCTGCATGACGAGGCGCAGAAGCTTCCGGCCGACGGGCCTAAGCTGAGCCACGAAGTGCTCCAGGGCGGCATCCTGCGCAGCCTGCAGGAGCAGATCAAGACCCGCCGTGGTGAACTGCTGGTGCTCGGCAGCCATGGCCGCAGCGCCTTTTCCCAGGCGCTGCTGGGCAGCCTGGCACAGCATTTCCTGCACAAGGCGCCTTGCGACGTATTCGTGGTGCGCTAGAGGCTGCGGTCCAAGAAAAAGGCGCCTCCGGGCGCCTTGCTCATGCTCAACCGGCGTTGAGTAGGTCGTGCAGCTCGACGAACTGCTGCGTCAGCTTATGCCGTGCATCGAGATGGATCAGCGGCGTGCAGGCCTGGTGCGACTCGCGCATCTTCACCGAACTCATCAGATTGACCGGCAGCACCGGCAGCCCTTCGGCAATCAGCTCATCGAGCAGCTGCTGCGGCAGAGTGGCACGCGGCTGGAACTGATTGACCACGATGCCCTCCACCTCCAGCGCCTCGTTGTGATCCTCCTTGAGCTCCTCGATCTCGGCCAGCAGGCCGTACAGGGCGTTGCGCGAGAAGCTGTCGCAGTCGAAGGGGATCAACACACGGTCGGCGGCAATCAACGCGGATACCGTATAAAAGTTCAGCGCCGGCGGTGTGTCCATGTAGATGTGATCATAATCTTCGGCCAATTCGTCGAGCAGTTTGCGCAGCTTGTTGATCTTGTGCTTCTGCTCCAGCTTGGGCTGCAATTCGGCCAGTTCGGCGGTGGCGGTGACCACATGCAGGTTGTCGAACGGCGTCTCATAGATGTCGACCTTGCCCTTCTTGGAAAACGGCCCGGACGAGAGGATCTGCTTGAAAAAATCAGCGATCCCCATGGGGATTTCCTCGCCGGTCAGCCCGGTGAGGTAATGAGTCGAATTGGCCTGGGCATCCAGGTCGATCAACAGTGTGCGATAACCCTGCGCCGCACTCACCGCCGCGAGATTGCAGGCAATGCTGGATTTGCCTACACCGCCCTTCTGGTTGAACACCACACGTCGCATCGCACACCTCCCTGAGCTGAATGACCTCGGATTCTATGCAAAGGCTGTGACAAGCGCGAGGCGTCGAAAGAACCCCGCAAATGATCGCCAAACGCCACTACCCGTGATAGCTTGCGCCCGCGCTATAAAGCGCATCAGGAAAGCACTTATAAATCAAGGATATGCAATGCCGTACCTGCGCACACTATTGATTGGCGGTCTTCTGGTCATTACCACCGGCTGCGCCAACGGACTCAATTCCGTACAGAAAGCTGAACTTGACTCCTACGAAGCCCGTGGCCTAGCCGTTCAGGAAAAGAGCCCTGGCACCGGAGCCGCGCTAGGGCTGCTCCCTGGCGGCGGTTCGTTCTACGGGCGCGAATACGGATACGGCGTGGTCAACCTGCTGTTCTGGCCGCTGTCCATCCTTTGGGACCCTATCAGCGGCTACGATGCATCACGCGCAATCAACTACAACGTAACCAAGGCCCATGTCGCCAAGTTGCACGAGCGGGACCTGCAGGAGCTGGATAACCAACTAGGTAGTGGCCAGCTTGATCTCGCCCAATACACACTGGAGAAGCGCAAGGTCGATACCAGGTATCGAGCAGGCTTCTGAAAAAAAGCCCGGCATTGCCGGGCTTTTTATTGCGTCACTGATGATACTGCGCCGACAACTCGTGCACGGCCTCGAAGAAGGCGCCAGCGTGAGCCGGGTCGACTTCCGGAGTGATGCCATGGCCGAGGTTGAACACGTGGCCGCCGCCGGCACCGTAGGCTGCCAGGATACGCGCCACCTCGGCGCGAATCGCCTCGGGCTTGGCGTACAGCACTGCCGGGTCCATATTACCCTGCAGGGCGACTTTGTCGCCGACACGGGCGCGGGCGCTGCCGATGTCGCACGTCCAGTCCAGGCCGAGAGCTTCCGCACCGGTGTCAGCCATGGACTCGAGCCACAGGCCACCGCCCTTGGTGAACAGGATCACCGGCACGCGGCGCCCGTCATGCTCGCGAATCAGACCGTCGACGATCTTCTGCATGTAGGCCAGGGAGAACTCCTGATAAGCAGCCGCCGAGAGCGCGCCGCCCCAGGAATCGAAGATCTGCACCGCCTGCGCACCCGCCATGATCTGCCCGTTCAGATAAGCGGTGACCGACTGCGCCAGCTTGTCGAGCAGCGCGTGCAGGGCTTGCGGGTTGTCGTAGAGCATGGCCTTGGTCTTGCGGAAATCCTTCGACGAGCCCCCTTCGACCATGTAGGTGGCCAGCGTCCACGGACTGCCGGAGAAGCCGATCAGCGGTACGCGGCCGTTCAGCTCGCGGCGGATGGTACGCACGGCGTCCATCACATAGCCCAGATCCTTCTCGGCATCCGTCACCGGCAACGCCTCGATGTCGGCCAGACTGCTGATCACCTTCTTGAAACGCGGACCTTCGCCGGTCTCGAAGTACAGACCTTGGCCCATGGCATCGGGGATGGTGAGGATGTCGGAGAACAGAATCGCCGCATCCAGCTGCGGGTAGCGATCCAGCGGCTGGATGGTGACCTCGCAAGCCAACTCCGGATTCTTCATCAGGCTCACGAAGTCGCCGGCCTTGGCCCGGGTCGCGCGGTACTCCGGCAGATAGCGGCCGGCCTGGCGCATCATCCAGATCGGCGTGACATCCACGGGTTGCTTGAGCAGGGCACGGAGGAAACGGTCGTTCTTCAGGGCAGTCATGGCAGCATCCAGCGAAAAAAGTGCGGGCATTTTCGCAGAGCGCATAACAAAAGGCACGACGGGTGCCGTGCCTTTTGTCCATCGCGACGATATGCCGCGACAACTCACCAACTGCGATAGGGCAAAAACTTGCCGTTGAGCACGATCTGCACGCGGTCACCCTTGGGGTCGGCGACGCGGGAAATATCCATGCTGAAGTCGATGGCGCTCATGATGCCGTCGCCGAACTCTTCGTGGATCAGTTCCTTGATGGTCTCGCCATAGACGTTGATCATCTCGTAGAAGCGATAGATCAGCGGATCGGTGGGGACGGCCTTGTCCCAGTGCTTGTGTGGGAATTTCTGCAGCGCAGCGGAGACTTCCTCCGGCAGCTCGAGGATCTCGCACAGGGCGTCGGCGTTCTCCTTGGGCATGCTGTTCATGCCCAGGCAGGCCGAAGTGGTCCACACCGGCGACATGCCGATGCCCTTGCCGATTTCCGCCCAGTCCAGGCCCAGGCGCTCCTTGGCGGCGGTGATGGTGCTGCGCATCTGTTGCTTATCCATGGTGAAACTCCTTCACGGGGGTCAGAGGTACGACCCTGGCGGCAGGTGCCGGCTCGTCCAGGGCGGGGTTGATATCGGGCGGGAAGCCTTGCTCGTCGGCCACGGTGCGGCCGCGCAGCTCGTGCGAGCGATTCACCAGAAAGTCCACGAGGTGATTGCGGATGCGGTAGTACGCCGGGTGGTGAATCACCTGGTCGCGCTGGCGCGGCCGAGGCAGATCGATGCGCACCGACTCGGCGATACGCGCCTGCGGGCCGTTGGTCATCAACAGGATCCGGTCGGAAAGCAGGATCGCCTCGTCGACGTCATGAGTGATCATGAACACCGTCTGCTTGGTGGCGCTCCAGATCTTGATCAGCTCGTCCTGGATCACCCCACGGGTCAGGGCATCCAGCGCGCCGAAAGGCTCATCGAGCAGCAGCAATTGCGGCTGAGTGGCAAAGGCGCGCGCGATGCTGACGCGCTGGCGCATGCCACCGGACAGCTGCGCCGGCTTGCGCGCCTCGGAACCGCCCAGGCCGACCATCTCCAGGTACTTGCGGCTATGCGCACGGCGCTGTTCCTTCGACCACTGGGGAAAACGGGCGCGTACGCCGAACTCGACGTTTTCCAGCGCGCTGAGCCAAGGCAGCAGGCTGTAATTCTGGAACACCACGCCGCGTTCGAGGCTGGGTCCGGCGACTTCCTTGCCGGCCATTTCCAGCGTGCCTTCGCTGAAACTGTCGAGCCCGGCCAGCGCATTGAGGATGGTCGACTTGCCGCAGCCGGAGTGGCCGATGATGCAGACGAACTCGCCTTGGTCGAGGCCGAAGCTGACGTCCTCGAAGACTGTCAGCGGCTCGCTGCCGGGTTGCGGGAAACGCTTAGCCAGGCGGCGGGCATCGAGAAAATAGCGGGACATGACATCACTCCTGATAGCTGACGAGACGGGCGACGCTGCCCAGCAGAAGGTCGAGCAGCATGCCGACCACGCCGATCATCAGAATCGAGAAGATCACGCTGGCCAGGTTGAGGTTGTTCCACTCGTTCCACACGTAGTAGCCAATACCGGTGCCACCGACGAGCATCTCAGCGGCGACTATCACCAGCCAGGCGATACCGACCGAGATACGCATACCGGTAAGGATGGTCGGCATGGCCGCGGGCAGGATCACGCTGAATGCCGTACGCAGCGGGCTCAGCTCATGGGTGCGGGCGACGTTGATCCAGTCGCGGCGCACGCCGGCGACGCCGAATGCGGTGTTGAGCAGCATCGGCCATATCGAGCAGATGAAGATCACGAAGATCGCCGAGGTCTGCGAATCCTTGATCACGAACAGCGCCAGCGGCATCCAGGCCAGCGGTGAAATTGGCCGCAGAATCTGGATGAAGGGGTTGAGTGCGCGGTACATCAGCGGCGACATGCCGATGACGAAGCCGATGGGGATCGCCACCAGCGCCGCCAGCAGGTAGCCGGTCAGCACCCGGTACAACGAGTGCGCAAGCTGGATGCCGATGCCCTTGTCGTTGGGTCCGTTGTCATAGAACGGCTGGCTCAGCTCGGTGTAGGCATGCGCCAGCACCACCGAGGGCGGCGGCACGCGGGCCTCCTGCTCGGCCTCGCCCATGAGCAGGGCATATTCGTCATCGGCACTGACTGCCGCGCTGGCGGGCACGCGGCAGAGCACCTCCCAGACCACCAGCAGTAGAACCAGCAGCAAAACGGAAAGGATCGCCGCACGCAGGGAACTGGACGCTTTCATCACGACCTCCGCATGGCGAAGCTGGCCAGGTAACCGTCCGGATCAGCCGGATCGAACGGCTTGCCCATTACGCTGAAGGATTTGTAGGTGTCGGCCGGCACCGGCAGGCCAAGGTCGTTCATCACCTTGCTGGCGTCAGCCGCGAGGAACACCCGCTCGGCGATGTTGCGGTAGTCGACATCGCCTTGCAGATAGCCCCAGCGTTTCATCTGGGTGAGGATCCACACCGCCATCGACTGCCAGGGGAACGGATCGAAGTCGATACGCTGCGGCTCATCATGGATGTTGCCCAGACCATCGGCATAACGTCCGCTGAGCACCTGCTGCACCACTGGTACCGGTTGGTTGAGGTAGTTGCGGGTGGAGATCGCCTCGGCCACCGCCTTGCGATTCTCGGCCTTGGAGGAGTATTGCGTGGCGTCGATCAGCGCATGCAGCAGCGCGCCATAGGTATTGGGATTTTCGCTGGCGAAGCGCTGACTGCAGGCGAAGGCGCAGCACGGATGGCCCGGCCACAGCTCCTTGGTCAACAGATGGATGAAACCGACCTTTTCCCATACCGCGCGCTGGTTGAACGGATCCGGCGAAAGGAAGCCATCGAGGTTGCCGGCGCGCAGGTTGGCGACCATCTCCGGTGGCGGCACCACACGAATCTGGATGTCGCGATCCGGGTCCAGGCCGTGCTCGGCGACGTAATAACGCAGCAGGAAGTTGTGCATCGAGTATTCGAACGGCACCCCGAAGCGCATGCCTTTCCACAGCTTCGGGTCGCGTTTGTCCTGGTGCTGCATGCCGAGCACGATGGCCTGGCCGTTGACGTTTTCCAATGCTGGCATGACGAAGGGCGTCTGCGTCGAACCCAGCCCCAGGCTGATGGCCAGTGGCATCGGCGAGAGCATGTGCGAGGCGTCGTATTCGCCGGCCAGCGACTTGTCGCGCGCCACCGCCCAGCCGGCGGTCTTCACCGTTTCCACCTCCAGCCCGTACTTGGCGTAGAAGCCCATCGGCTCGGCCATGATGATCGGCGTGGCGCAGGTGATGGGCACGAAGCCGATCTTCAGCTTGGTCTTTTCCAGCGGGCCAAGGCTGTCCTTGACCGCCGCCTTGACCGCATCCAGCGGGATCATGCTGCCCAGAATCGCCGCCGCGACGCCGCCACCGATCATCCCCATGAAACTGCGTCGGGAGAAATCGTTGTGGCCGAACACGCCACGCACGATGGCGTTCTCCACCGCGCGATCGAGCATGGCTTCGCTGCTATCGGGCAGCGCAGCGGCACTCGGCGTGCAACGCTGGCAAGCACACCCGGCG
The DNA here is from genome assembly GCF_002479365.1 of Pseudomonas sp. UBA7530. Classification (NCBI taxonomy): domain Bacteria; kingdom Pseudomonadati; phylum Pseudomonadota; class Gammaproteobacteria; order Pseudomonadales; family Pseudomonadaceae; genus Pseudomonas; species Pseudomonas sp. UBA7530. The sequence goes on along the minus strand of NZ_DLMS01000011.1, from coordinate 836,607 downwards.
GCATGGGAAAGCTCGCTGTCGGGGCTGAATGGATCGTCCAGACTGTTGACGCTCATCGTGATCACTCCTGCGATGGCCTGCCCCAGATTGGTGAGGCGGGCGCTGATTGGGCTGAGCCATTGCTGGCCGGTTCATGTCAGCTATTGCAGGAGCTGTACCAGCTCAAAAAAACAAATTAAGCAATTGAAAAATAAAGACTTTAATCAAATCCCTTAAAAACGATATTTCGTCATTAACGAGATTTCGTCATCGCTAGAAACGATATTTCGTCAAATGGCACGGCCTTTGGATAACAAGACACAAGCTCAATCCCGCGAGGCCCGAGATGCCTGATCCAAATGCCGCCAGCCAATTGCTGCTGCAACACATGCAGAGCGCCAGCCTGGTCATCGATCCAATCCACGACCGCACCCTGCATGCCAATCCAGCCTGTTGCGCCCTGCTCGGCTGGCCGCTGGATGAACTGCTCGCACAGCGCGCCAGCAGTCTCTGGGCGCATGACCTGGGAGCACTGGTCACTTTCACCGAGGAAGTGCAGGTGCGCGGCAATGCCTGGCGCGACGGCCTCGGACTGCTGCATCGCGATGGCGAGCGCCTGGAGGTGGAAATCGACGGCAGCCGGCTGGAACATGACGGCGCTAGCCTGCTCGGCCTGCTGATCCAGCAGCGCCGTCGCCTGGATGCCCTGCGCGGGCTGGCCGAAGCCGAGCGCTATCAACGCCAGGGGCTGCTCGAATGGCAGGGCGTGGAACGCATCTTCCGCCAGTTCGAGCGGCAGAATCAGCTGATCCTCGGTGCCGCTGGCGAGGGCATTTATGGCGTCAACCGTAACGGCGAGACCACCTTCGTCAACCCGGCAGCCGAGCGCATTCTCGGCTGGCGTGCCGACGACCTTATCGGCCACAACATTCACGACCTGATTCACCACCACCATCCCGACGGCAGCACCTACGACGGCCACACCTGCCCGATATACGCCGCCTTCAACGACGGCGAGGTGCATCAGGTGGCCGACGAGGTGTTCTGGAACAAGGACGGCAAGCCGATCCCGGTTGATTACACCAGCACGCCGCTGCGCGATGACGGCGAACTGGTCGGCGCCGTAGTGGTGTTTCGCGACATCAGCGAGCGCCTGGAAACCGAGCGCCGCCTGCGCCAGGCCCTGAGTGAGGTGCAGCAGCTCAAGCAACGCCTGGAGCTGGAGAATGCCTACCTGCAGGAGGAAATTCGTGGCGAGTACGCCCAGCACGACCTGGTCGGACGTAGCGCCGCCATGCAGCAGGTAATCCACCAGATCGAGCTGGTCGCACCGACCGGCGCCAACGTACTGATCACCGGCGAGTCAGGCACCGGCAAGGAGCTGATCGCCCGCGCCATTCACGACAACAGCGGACGCAGCCGCCGCCCGTTGATACGAGTAAACTGCGCGGCAGTACCGCGCGAACTGTTCGAGAGCGAATTCTTCGGCCATATCCGCGGCGCATTTACCGGCGCATTGAACGACCGTGTCGGGCGCTTCGAACTGGCCGATGGCGGCACGCTGTTTCTCGACGAAGTCGGCGAAATTCCCCTAGAGCTCCAGAGCAAGCTGCTGCGCGTGCTGCAGGAACAGCAGCTGGAACGGGTTGGCGACAACCGTACCCGTCAGGTGGATGTACGCGTGATCGCCGCCACCAACCGCGACCTGCGCCAGGAAGTGCGTGCCGGCCGCTTCCGTGAAGACCTATATTTTCGTCTCAACGTCTTCCCCATCGAGTCAGCACCGTTGCGTCAGCGCCCGGAAGATATTCCGCCCCTGGCCCAACACTTTCTAAGCCGCGCCTGTCGCCAGCTCAATCGCCCTGAGCCCAGCCTGCGACTAGCCGACATCCAACGCCTGCAGGCCTATTCCTGGCCGGGCAACATTCGTGAACTGGAGAACCTGATCGAGCGCGCGGTGATCATTTCTCCCGGCACCCGGCTACGTTTGGACTTGCCCAACGACAACGGCAACGAGGTACCGTCACAGCCACCGGCCGAACAGGAAATGCGGATTTTCACCCAGGGCGAACAACGCCGGCAGATGCGTGAAAACCTGATCGCGGCGCTGACGGCCTGCGCAGGCCGAATATCGGGGAAGGACGGCGCGGCGCGGTTGCTGGAGCTGAAGCCAACGACCCTGCGCTCACGCCTGGAGAGCTTCGCCATCGACCCGCGCGACTATAGACCAGGGAGGTCTCAGCCGCGCGGGTACGAGACGAATCAGACGCCGAGGTAGTCTAGGATACCCTCGGCAGCGTTGCGGCCTTCGAAAATCGCCGTCACCACCAGGTCGGAACCACGCACCATGTCGCCACCGGCGAAGACTTTCGGGTTGCTGGTCTGGTGCTTGAACTGCGACTGCTCGGGCGCGACGACGCGGCCCTGGCTGTCGGTCTGGATCTCGAACTGCTCGAACCAGGGCGCTGGGCTCGGGCGGAAGCCGAAGGCGATCAGCACGGCTTCGGCCGGGATGATCTCCTCGGAGCCCGGGATCGGCTCGGGGCTGCGACGGCCACGGGCGTCCGGCTCGCCGAGACGGGTCTCGACCACCTTGATGCCTTCCACCTTGTCTTCACCGACGATGGCGATGGGCTGGCGGTTGAAGAGGAACTTCACGCCCTCTTCCTTGGCGTTCTTCACTTCCTTGCGCGAGCCGGGCATGTTCTCTTCGTCACGGCGATAGGCACAGGTCACGGCCTTGGCGCCCTGACGAATCGAGGTGCGGTTGCAGTCCATCGCGGTGTCGCCGCCGCCCAGTACCACGACGCGCTTGCCCTTCATGTCGATGAAGTCTTCCGGCGACTTCTCGAAACCGAGGTTGCGGTTGACGTTGGCGATGAGGAAGTCCAGCGCGTCATAGACGCCCGGCAGGTCCTCGCCCGGGAAGCCACCCTTCATGTAGGTGTAGGTGCCCATGCCCATAAATACGGCATCGTACTCATCCAGCAATTGCTGCATGGTCACGTCCTTGCCGATCTCGGTATTCAGGCGGAACTCGATGCCCATGCCGGTGAAGACTTCACGGCGGCGGCTGAGCACGGTCTTTTCCAGCTTGAACTCGGGAATACCGAAGGTCAGCAGGCCACCGATTTCCGGGTTCTTGTCGAACACCACCGGGGTCACGCCGTTGCGCACCAGCACGTCGGCGCAGCCCAGGCCAGCCGGGCCGGCACCGATCACCGCGACACGCTTGCCAGTCGGCACAACCCGCGACATGTCCGGGCGCCAGCCCATGGCGAAGGCGGTGTCGGTGATGTACTTCTCCACCGAACCGATGGTCACTGCGCCGAAGCCGTCATTGAGGGTGCAGGCACCTTCGCAAAGACGATCCTGCGGGCACACGCGGCCGCAGACTTCCGGCAGGGTGTTGGTCTGGTGCGACAGTTCGGCGGCAGCGAGGATGTTGCCCTCGGAGACCAGCTTGAGCCAGTTCGGAATGAAGTTGTGCACAGGGCACTTCCACTCGCAATACGGGTTGCCGCAGCCCAGGCAGCGATGCGCCTGGTCGGAGGCCTGCGCCGGCTTGAAGTTGTCGTAGATCTCGACGAATTCCTTCTTGCGCTGACGCAGCAGTTTCTTCTTCGGGTCTTTGCGCCCGACTTCGATGAACTGGAAGTCGTTGTTCAGACGTTCAGTCATTGCATTACCTCATAACAGCAGCGGCAAGCATCAAGCTGCAAGCTGCAAGACAATCACGTTGGATCGGCAAGCCCGTGGCTGCGTCTGACTTGCAGCCTGGGGCTTGCCGCTTGCAGCTTTACTGCGGATTGGCACGGGTGCTGGACAACAGCGACTTCAGACTGGCCGCTTTCGGTTTCACCAGCCAGAACTTGCGCAGGTAATCGTCCAGGTTCTCCAGTAGGTTCTGCCCCCACTCGCTGCCGGTTTCCTCGACATACTCGGCCAGCACGCTTTCCAGGTGGCTGCGGTAGGCCTCCATCGCTTCGTTGTTGATGCGTTGGATTTCCACCAGCTCGTGGTTGACGCGGTCGTAGAAGCCGTTGTCCATGTCGAGCACATAGGCGAAGCCGCCGGTCATGCCGGAGCCGAAGTTGTAGCCGGTCTTGCCCAGCACGCAGACGAAACCGCCAGTCATGTACTCGCAGCAGTGGTCGCCAGTGCCTTCCACCACGGCGTGGGCGCCGGAGTTACGCACGGCGAAACGCTCACCCGCGGTACCGGTGGCGAACAGCTTGCCGCCAGTGGCGCCGTACAGGCAGGTGTTGCCGATGATGGCGCTGTCCTCGGTGGCGAACGGGCTGCCGGCAGGCGGAGTGATGACGATCTTGCCCGCCGTCATGCCCTTGCCCACGTAGTCGTTGGCGTCGCCTTCCAGGCGCAGGTGCAGGCCACCAGCGTTCCATACGCCGAAGCTCTGACCGGCAGTGCCCTTGAAGCGGAAGGTGATCGGCGCGCCGTTCATGCCCTGGTTGCCATGCACACGGGCGATCTCACCGGAAATGCGCGCACCGATGGAGCGGTCGCAGTTGCCGATGTTCAGCTCGAACTCACCACCGGTCTTGCCGGCGATGGCGTCCTTGGCCATTTCCACCATCTTCTCGGCCAGCAGGCCTTCGTCGAACGGCGGGTTCTTCGGCACCTGGCAGAACTGCGGTTTGTCAGCCGGGATATGTGCGCTGGCCAGCAGCGGAGACAGATCCAGGTTGCCCTGCTTGGCGGTTTCGCCCGGCAGCATCTCGAGCAGGTCGGTACGCCCGATCAGCTCTTCCAGGCTGCGCACGCCCAGCTTGGCCAGCCACTCGCGAGTTTCCTCGGCGACGTAGGTGAAGAAGTTCATCACCATCTCGACGGTGCCGATGAAGTGATCCTTGCGCAGCTTGTCGTTCTGCGTGGCCACGCCGGTGGCGCAGTTGTTCAGATGGCAGATGCGCAGGTACTTGCAGCCCAGGGCCACCATCGGCGCAGTACCGAAGCCGAAGCTCTCGGCGCCGAGGATGGCTGCCTTGATCACGTCGAGACCGGTTTTCAGACCACCGTCGGTCTGCACCCGCACCTTGCCGCGCAGGTCGTTGCCGCGCAGGGTCTGGTGGGTTTCGGCCAGGCCCAGTTCCCAGGGCGCGCCGGCATAGCGGATGGAAGTCAGCGGCGATGCGCCGGTACCACCGTCGTAACCGGAAATGGTGATCAGGTCGGCGTAGGCCTTGGCCACACCGGCAGCGATGGTGCCGACGCCGGCTTCCGCCACCAGCTTGACCGACACCAGCGCCTTCGGGTTGACCTGCTTGAGGTCATAGATCAGCTGCGCCAGGTCTTCGATCGAGTAGATATCGTGGTGCGGCGGCGGCGAGATCAGGGTCACGCCCGGCACCGCGTAGCGCAGCTTGGCGATCAGGCCATTGACCTTGCCGCCCGGCAACTGGCCGCCCTCACCGGGCTTGGCGCCCTGGGCCACCTTGATCTGCAGCACTTCGGCGTTGACCAGGTATTCCGGGGTCACGCCAAAACGGCCGGTGGCCACCTGCTTGATCTTCGAGCTCTTGATGGTGCCGTAGCGGGCCGGGTCTTCGCCGCCCTCGCCGGAGTTGGAACGACCACCCAGACGGTTCATCGCCTCGGCCAGCGCCTCGTGCGCCTCCGGCGACAGCGCGCCGAGGGAGATGCCGGCGGCGTCGAAACGCTTGAAGATCGACTCCAGCGGCTCGACCTGGTCGAGAGTGATCGGCGTGGCGGACTCCTTGACCTTGAGCAGGTCGCGGATCATCGACACCGGACGGGTGTCGACCAGCGTCGAGTATTCCTTGTACTTGGCGTAGTTGCCCTGCTGCACGGCTTCCTGCAGCGTGCGCACCACGTCCGGGTTGTAGGCGTGGTACTCGCCGCCGTAGACGAACTTGAGCAGACCGCCCTGCTGGATCGGCTTGCGATTGTTCCAGGCCTCGAAGGACAGCAGCTTCTGCTCGCTTTCGATATCGACGAAGCGCGCGCCCTGGATGCGGCTGGCCACACCCCGGAAGCACAGCTCGGTGACTTCATCGGCCAGGCCGACGGCCTCGAACAGTTGCGCCCCGCGGTAGGACGCGACCGTGGAGATGCCCATCTTCGACAGGATCTTCAGCAGGCCCTTGGAGATGCCCTTGCGGTAGTACTTGAAGACTTCGTACAGATCGCCCAGCACTTCGCCGGTGCGGATCAGGTCGCCCAGCACTTCGTAGGCCAGGAACGGGTAGACCGCCGAGGCGCCGAAGCCCAGCAGCACGGCGTAGTGGTGCGGGTCACGCGCGGTGGCGGTTTCTACCAGGATGTTGCAGTCGCAGCGCAGACCTTTCTCGGTCAGGCGGTGATGCACGGCACCGGTGACCAGCGCGGCATGCGCCGGCAGCTTGCCCGGGGCGATGTGACGGTCGCTCAGTACCAACAACACCTTGCCGGCACGCACGGCTTCCTCGGCCTGGTCGGCCATATTGCGCACGGCCGCTTCCAGTCCCAGCGACTCGTCGTAGTTCATGTCGATGACATGACGGTCAAAGCCCGGGCGATCCAGGTTCATCAGCGCGCGCCACTTGGCCGGCGAGATCACCGGGCTGCTGAGGATCACGCGGGTGGCGTGCTCAGGCGACTCGCTGAAGATATTGCGCTCGGCGCCCAGGCAGATTTCCAGGGACATGACGATCGCTTCACGCAGCGGGTCGATCGGCGGGTTGGTGACCTGCGCGAACTGCTGGCGGAAGTAGTCGTAGGGCGAACGTACGCGCTGGCTAAGCACCGCCATCGGCGTGTCATCGCCCATGGAGCCGACGGCTTCCTGGCCCTGCTCACCGAGTGGGCGCAGGACTTGATCACGCTCCTCGAAGGTGACCTGGAACATCTTCATGTACTGCTTGAGCTGGTCCGGGTCGTAGAAGGCCGAACCATGGTCGCGGTCTTCCAGCGTCGCCTTGATGCGCTGGGCATGCTTGCGCAGCCACAGCTTGTAGGGGTGGCGCGACTTCAGGCGGCTGTCGATGGACTCGGTATCCAGCACCTGGCCGGTCTCGGTGTCGACGGCGAGGATCTGCCCCGGGCCGACACGCCCCTTGGCGATGACGTCCTCGGGCTGGTAATCCCACACGCCGATTTCCGATGCCAGGGTGATGTAGCCGTTCTTGGTGGTAACCCAACGCGCCGGGCGCAGACCGTTACGGTCGAGCAGGCACACGGCATGGCGCCCATCGGTCAGCACCACGCCGGCCGGGCCATCCCAGGGCTCCATGTGCATGGAGTTGTATTCGTAGAACGCGCGCAGGTCGGCGTCCATGGTCTCGACGTTCTGCCAGGCCGGCGGAATGATCATGCGCAGGCCGCGGAACAGGTCGATGCCGCCGGTGACCATCAGCTCGAGCATGTTGTCCATGCTCGAGGAGTCGGAACCAACGCGGTTGACCAGCGGACCCAACTCATCGAGATCGGGGATCAGCTCGTTGGCAAACTTGGTACGCCGAGCCTGCGCCCAGTTGCGGTTGCCGGTGATGGTGTTGATCTCGCCGTTGTGCGCGAGATAGCGGAACGGCTGCGCCAGCGGCCACTTCGGCAGCGTGTTGGTGGAAAAGCGCTGGTGGAAGACCGCGATGGCGGTCTGCAGGCGCTCGTCACCCAGATCCGGGTAGAACTGCTGCAGGTCCGCAGGCATCATCAGGCCTTTATAGATGATGGTCTTGTGCGAAAAGCTGCAGATGTAGTGATCGCTGTCGTCGGCGTTGGCCACCGAGGAACGACGGCGGGCGCTGAACAGCTTGATGGCGAATTCCTGGTCGGACAAACCATCACCGCCGATGAACACCTGCTCGATCTGCGGCAGGCGCTCCAGTGCCAGCCTGCCCAGCACGCTGGTGTCGATCGGCACCTTGCGCCAGCCCACCAGTTGCAGGCCGGCCGCCAGGATTTCGCGGTTCATGTTCTCGCGCGCGGCTTCGGCCTTGGCCGAATCCTGATTGAAGAACACCATGCCCACGGCATATTGCCCAGGCAGTTCGACGCCGAATTGCTCCTGGGCGATGGCGCGCAGGAATTGATCGGGCTTCTGGATCAACAGGCCGCAGCCATCACCGGTCTTGCCGTCGGCGTTGATACCGCCGCGGTGGGTCATGCAGGTGAGGGCCTCAATAGCGGTCTTGAGCAGGTGATGGCTAGCCTCACCTTGCATATGGGCGATCAAGCCGAAGCCGCAGTTATCCTTGAACTCATCAGGACGGTACAAACCTGCTTTCATAGGGGAAACTCTCACCAGGCTGCCTAGACCTCAGGCAAATTACTTTCTAATTCAATTACTTAAACCCGAATAGCGGGCACGGGCCAGCTTTGCTCTGGGCAAAAGGGAGGTCATTGTACATATCCACCCAAGGCGTCACAAATTTTCGTGACGAGGGGGTGAAAATTAATGTCGCAAAACCGAAGGATAAGACCGCAAGGTCGTGCTAGCGACCAAGCGGTCATCTTGGGACAGAGCGCTTAGCGGCTCATTTCCTGCTGGATGCTGCCCAGAGTACGAGGCCAGGGCTTGCCGGCCTGCAGCGTGGCAGGGAGAGTCTTCACGGCCGCCTGCGCGGCATCGCGACTGGAGAAGCTACCATAGGTCAGCACATACAGCGGCTGCCCCTGGTGGATCTTCTTGAAATAGCGGTACTCGCTGCCCCCCTCACGCACCAGCGCCTGAATGTTGGCCTCCGAACGCGACCCGACGACCTGCAAGGCATAGCGGGACGCCGGCTGCTGCGCATACCAGCCACCCGAGGCTGCAGCAGGCGCGGCTGTTGAAGCAGGCGCGGGCTTGGCCGCAGGCACCGGAGCCGGAGCAGGAGCAGGAGCCGCGGGCTTGGGCGCCGCCGGCTCAGGCTGCTTCGCAGGTGCAGGTGCAGGTGCAGGTGCAGGTGCGGGTGCAGG
>NZ_DLMS01000011.1:255104-827445 GCF_002479365.1 Pseudomonas sp. UBA7530 | reverse complement strand
GCAGGTGCAGGTGCAGGTGCAGCAGGGATTGGAGTCGATGGCAGTGTCACTGTCGAGGGCTCAGGCGAGGCCGGCGGCTCGAAGTTATCCAACTCCTCACCGGCTGCTTCGGCCAACGGCTGGCGAATCACGGTCTGCGATTCACCCACCAGCGGCAGGGGCAGTGGCTGGCTGGCACCCGCGAACTCGATGGCCGGCGTGCGACTCTCCGACGCAGGCTCCTGCGCGGGCTCTTCAGCCTCGACTGCCGGAGTGGAAGATTGCAAGGGCAGAGACGTATTACTGGCTACCGGCTCAGGAGTGGAAGATTCGCGCCCCTGCATGAACCAGGCGGCAGCGACGCCAACCAGAACGACCGCTAGCGCCAACAGATGTTTTTTCGGCAAAGCGAAACCACCGCCTGCAGCGCCACGCCCGGCAGCCCGCTGCGCAAGCATCTGCTCGACCAGCAATTCACGCGCCTCCTGATTGATCGCACCCGGCCAACCCTGGGAGCGCGCGTGAATATCCTCGATCTGCTCATCGGCCAACAGCCCGATGTCCTGCCCAGCCCCTTCCAGCCGCAGCGCAAGATATTCGCGCGTTTCGTCCTCGGCATAGGGCTGAAGCTCGATGGCGTGATAGCACTCTTCGCCGCCCGCCAGAGCTTCCAGCCGAGCCAACAATTCGTGCTCGGCAAACAGAAAGACGTGCGGACGCCCTTCGTCGCCCCCTGCAGCGAGTACCAGCAGATTCTTCAGCGCAACATCATCCAGCTGATCCGCATCATCGATCAGCAGGTAAACCTCCTGACCGGTCAGCGCCAACTGTCCAACCTGAGCCAGGATCGAGCGCACATCAGCCTGAGCGATGGACAAGCCCTGCGCCACTTGGCGCAGCAGCGACTCGCTATCCGCGACACCCTGCGCAATGACGATGCTCTGCACCGCCTGCTTGTTGGTACTCGCAACCAACGCCTGACGCAACAGCGTCTTGCCGCTACCTTCAGGCCCCACCACCGCCAGCAGGAGCTGGCTGTAGCGCGCAAGGTGATGTAACTGCCCCAACACCGGCTTGCGTTGCGCCGGGAAGAACTTGAAGCCAGGCACTCGTGGCGCGAAGGGATCGTGGCTGAACTGGTAATGGGCCAGGAAAGCTTCGTCAGCATGCAAACTGGTCATGATTCACTCTTCAAGAGTTGAACGACTGGGCCAACGCGGCGTAGTCAGTACGCAACGTGGCGTCGAGAATTTCGCGCGGGTAATCCGCGGTCACCACCGCCTCCCCCAGACGCTTGAGCAACACGAGGCGCAACTGGCCATCGAGAACCTTCTTGTCCACCGCCATATGCTCCAGGAACTGCTCGGGCGACATATCCTGCGGTGGCACCACTGGCAGACCGGCAGACTGCAACAGGCGCACGCCACGGTCCCGATCCGCCACGGACAACCAACCAAGGCGATGGGACATCTCCAGCGCCATCACCGTTCCGGCGGCAACAGCCTCACCGTGCAGCCACACGCCATAGCCCTGCTCGGTCTCGATGGCGTGACCGAAGGTGTGCCCCAGGTTCAAGGTAGCTCGCACACCCGACTCACGCTCATCGGCGCCCACCACTCGTGCCTTGGCCGCACATGAGCGTTCGATGGCATAGGTCAGCGCAGCACCATCCAGGGCGCGCAAGGCAGCCATGTTTTCCTCGAGCCAAGCCAAGAAAGGCTCGTCACAGATCAAGCCGTACTTGATGACCTCGGCCAAACCGGCGGACAGCTCGCGCTGAGGCAAAGTATGCAAGCTAGCGGTATCGATCAGCACGGCCTTGGGCTGATAGAAGGCACCGACCATGTTCTTGCCCAGCGGATGATTGATCCCGGTCTTGCCACCCACCGAGGAGTCCACCTGCGACAGCAGCGTCGTCGGCACCTGGATGAAATCCACACCACGCTGGTAACAGGCGGCCGCGAAGCCTGCCATATCACCAATCACACCGCCGCCCAAAGCGATAACGGTCGTGCGTCGATCATGCCGGGCCTTCAGCAGACCGTCGAAGATCAACTGCAGGGTTTCCCAGTTCTTGAATGCCTCGCCGTCCGGCAATACGACCGAGGCGACCTTGAGGCCTTCCAGGGAGCGCATCAGCGCTTCCAGATACAGAGGCGCAACGGTTTCATTGGTAACCACTGCCACCTGCCGCCCGGCGACATGACGCGTGAGCAACTCGGGGCGTGCCAGCAGGCCATCCCCGATATAAATGGGATAGCTGCGCTCGCCGAGATCAACGTGAAGAGTCTGCATGAGGCCCCCAGAATAAAAAGGCCTCTAGGATAGCGCAGTTCGCCCCGCGCTTTAACGGGGCGACAAGGCTTCCAGACGCGAGAGAATTTCCTGAACCACCATACGCGGCGGACGCTCGTCCGTCTCGATGACGATATCGGCGACCTCTCGGTAAAGAGGATCACGCATGGCCATCAGGTCCCGAAGCACCTGAGCCGGATTGGCCGCGCGCAACAACGGACGATTACGATCACGCGAGGTACGGTCGATCTGCTGCTCCACAGAGGTATGCAGATAGACGACTCGCCCCCCAGCATGCAGAGCCCGACGGTTTTCTGAACGCATGACCGCCCCGCCGCCAGTGGCCAATACAAGGCCGTCCTGCATCGAAAGCTCGGCGATCACCGCCTGCTCCCGCTCACGAAAGCCTTGCTCCCCCTCGACATCGAAGATCCAGGGAATATCAGCACCGGTACGCTGCTCAATCTCCTTATCGGAGTCCTTGAAAGGCAAACGCAGCTCTTTGGCAAGCAAACGCCCGATGGTGCTCTTTCCAGCTCCCATCGGGCCTACGAGGATTACATTCCGCACTTAGGTCATCGATTCACGGCAATGGCTTGGTTGTTCATGATGCGCGGAGTAATGAAAACCAGCAACTCGGCCTTGTTATCCCGGATGATGTCACGACGGAACACACGCCCCAGGAAGGGAAGGTCACCCAGGAATGGCACTTTCTCAACCGCACTCGTCTGAGTATTGGAGAACACACCACCAATTACGATCGTCTCACCATCATTGACCAGAACCTTGGCGTTAACCTCGTTCTTGTTGAGCGGCGGCACACCGTTGACCAGATTGGCGAAATCAGGAGCATCCTTAGTAACCTTAACTTCCATGATAATGCGGTTATCCGGCGTAATCTGCGGAGTTACCTCCAAGGCCAAAGCAGCCTCTTTGAAAGACGTACTGGTCGCGCCGCTCGAACTCGCCTCTTGATAGGGAACCTCTTGCCCTTTCAGGATCTTCGCCGTCTCCTTGTCGGAAGTAACCACCTTGGGCTGGGAAACGATCTCACCATTCCCGGTTTTTTCCATGGCGGACAATTGCAAATCCAGCACGACATTACTGCCTAAGTAACCAATAGCGATACCAGAAGTACTGTTTTGGACGCCCATATCTACGAATGGCAGCCGAGCCAAACCATCCTCCAAGGTAGTATTTCCGACTGTGTCAGTGCCGACGAATGGCGCCCTCGCCCCGGTATCCTCGTCAAACCCCTGCACGCCATCCTTGCCACTTACATCCCAACGGCCATTACGCACCGAGCCCCCCCAGCGCACACCAAGTGCCTTGTCGTAATCAACGTTGGCCTCAACGATGCGTGCCTCGATCATGACCTGGCGCACCGGAATATCGAGTTGAGCAACGATCCGACGCAACTCATCCAGACGCTCCTGAGTCTGATACGCGATGATGCTGTTGGTACGATCATCGACCGTGATAGAGCCACGACTGTCAGGCGAACCATCAGCGCTGGTGACCGATTGAAAGAGCTTGGCCATATCGGTCGCTTTGGCATAGTTAACCTGAATCAATTCACGACGTAGCGGAGCCAGCTCGGCGATTTGCTTCTGCGACTCAAGCTCCTGACGCTCACGCGCGGCAATTTCATCGGCTGGCGCAACCAGGAGAACGTTACCAATCTGACGCTTATCGAGCCCCTTGGTCTTCAATACCAAGTCCAGCGCTTGGTCCCAAGGCACATTCTGCAAACGCAATGTGATGTTGCCAGCCACAGTATCGCTGGCGACCAGGTTCAAATCGGTAAAGTCAGCAATCAACTGCAGCACGGACCGCACGTCGATATCCTGAAAGTTAAGCGACAGCTTTTCACCGGTATATGCAAATCGCTCAGCATTACGACGCTCTGCATCGTCCTGGCTGAGCGGCTTTACACTGAGGGTCAACTTGTTTTCGGTCTGATAAGCCAAGTAATCGTACAAGCCGACCGGCTCGATCACGATGCTGGTTTTATCCGCACCGCCTGTCGCACTGACGAACTGAACTGGCGTCGCGAAATCCTTAACATCAAGACGAACCCGCAAAGACTCGGGCAATTCGGTCTTTGCAAAGTCGAGTCGAATCTTGCCGCCCTGCTCCTGAATGTCCGGCGCAACTGACTTGTCGGAAAGCGTGATCACAACATTGCCTTCGCCCTGCTCACCACGCTGAAAATCGATATTGCTAATGGCCTTAGGCTGCGGACCGTAGGTTTTCTTCGCTGGCGCAGAGCTGGCGACGGCAGGCGCAGCAGCCGGACGCGAAGCAGCCGCGGAAGTGTCGCCGACCAGAACAAACAAGTCATTGCCTTCGACTCGGGTGCTATAAGGTGCCAGATTGGTCAGATTGACAATCAGCCGGGTGCGGTCCTTGGCTTCGACAATGGTCACGCTGCGCGCATTACCGACCCCCAGTTCCCTGTTCTTGGAGCCCAGCCTGTTCGACACGCCGGGCAGGTCCAGGGCAATGCGCGCAGGCTGCTCAATCGTATATCCCCGCGGGGCAGTTACCGGCTCGTCAAAGGACAGCTTCAGCTCCACCCGGTCACCAGGCAAACTGGCTACATCCAGATCTTGTAGATTGGCCGCCAATAGTGCGGGCGACAGCAACACCGCCATCAGGGCGACGCTAAGACGCGAAAGAGAGCCATTCATTTTCGTATCCCGTTTGGCAGACAGATTATTTGTATTCATTTTTCACATCACCCCGTCAGGAGCGCTCCTTCAAGGAAAGGCTGCGTGGTCGCTCAAGCCAGCCACCTTCGCCATCCGGCACAATTTCCATCACATCGATCTTGGACTCATCGATCACAAGTATCTTGCCGTGATTGCGGCCCAGATAATCGCCCACTTTGACACGGTGAACGCCCCCCGCACCGCTAACCAGCGCAAACAATTCACGATCGTTCCTCAAGATACCGACCATCTCGAAAGTTTCGATGTTGAAACCTTCGAGGAACTGTTTGACACGACTCTCATCCGGTTTGATCTCTGGAGCACCTTTTTGTCGGGTAACCACATCAATCTTGACCGGGGGCTGAAACGGACTACGCAATGAGGCTGCCCGATAGGTAAAGCTCTCATAAGGCTGAAAAGTTGGTAGCGGTTCGATAGCGCCTTTAGGTTTTGCCCGCGCATCATCCATATAAGCGCGCAAATCGGAAAAATCCCCGCTCCCGCCACATCCCGCCAAAAGCAAAAGCCCCACCACCAGAGCTGAACGAGAGAAACTCATTATTGAGCCCCCTTATCATTATAGCGATAGGTCTTGGCCATAATTTGCATATTCAGTCGACTCGAACTTTCTGCACTAGCAGGCGCCAACTGGAAGTCATGCAGCGTAACAATCCGCGGCAGACTGGCAACGCCACTGACGAAGGTTGCGAGATCGTGATACCCACCTGTGACCTTTATCTGGATAGGCAACTCGATATAAAACTGCTGAGCCACTTCAGGTAGAAGTTTGATTTCTTCAAACTCCAACCCGCTACCCAAACCAGTTCTGGTAATGTCTTCCAGCAAACCCGGCACCTCGGTATCGCTCGGCAACTGACGCAACAGGGCGCCGAACGACACCTCCATTTCTTGCATTTGCTCTTTGTAAGCTTCCAGATTAGCGGCCTGGAAAGCTTTACTGGTGAACTGTTCCTTTAGCGTTACCTCTTCCCGCTGACGCTGCTCCAAAATGCTTTGCAGGTCCTTGAGATGGAATTGGTAGCCCAGCACCAAAACGATAATCAGTAATAACAGACCAGCAATAAACTTGACGGCAGCCGGCCAAGAGCCGACGTTATTCATATCGAGGTCATTGACATCAATGCTGCGCAGGCTGTCCAGAGAAGTTTTGATACTCATTGCGCCGCCTCCGCTTTTTCCTGATCAGGCTGCGTTTGCTGAACCGTCAACTGAAATACGTTCGCCTGATCCAGAGCCCCCGCCGTGACAGCCTTCACTTCTGTCAGATTTGGAGCGGCCAGCCACTCGGAGCCGTCCAGATTGCGCATAAGGTTTGAAACCCGATTGTTGGATTCGGCAGCGCCGACAATCGCAATGTTCTTACCGGTCATTTTGACATTGGTGAAATACACGCCATCGGGCAATGTCCGAACCAACTGATCGAAGACACGGCCAATGATCGGGCGATTGCCCTGAAGATCCTGAATAATCTTCATACGTTCCAACAATTGCTGGCGGCGAGTTTTCAGCTCACTGATTTCCTTGATACGCGCATCCAGAACGGCAATTTCTTTTTTGATGAAATCATTGCGGGCGCTCTGATTACTGATCGCAGCGTTAAGCCACTGATCGCCAAGAAACACCAGGCCAGCTGCAACGATGAAAACCCCGGCAAGACTTACCAGAAACCGCTGCTTGCGTTCTTCGCGCAGCTGTTCGCGCCAGGGGAGTAGGTTAATCCGCGCCATCAGTCGAAACTCCTCATCGCCAGACCACAGGCAATCATCAGTGCCGGCGCATCACTGGCCAACGCGCCGGCGTTGACCTTGCTGCTGAGCGCCATATCGGCAAAGGGATTGGCCACTAGCGTCTGCGTACCGATCTTTTGCTGGATCAGCCGATCAAGATCGGGGATGGACGCGGTACCGCCAGCCAGGAGGATGTAGTCGACATCGTTGAACTGCCCAGCGGCGAAGAAGAACTGCAGCGAGCGCGAAACCTGCTGAACCACAGCCTCTTTGAACGGTTGCAACACTTCACTGTCATAGTCGTCTGGAAGACCACCCTGCTTCTTGGCAAGGCCAGCTTCTTCGACTGACAGACCATAGCGACGTTGGATTTCCTCGGTCAGTTGTCGACCGCCGAAAAGCTGTTCACGGGTATAGATGGTACGACCGTTGTGCAGAACGCTGAGCGTGGTCATGGTGGCACCAATATCGACCACCGCGACCGTCAGTTCGTCATGCCCACCGCCCAGCTGCGCCTCCAGCAGACCGTAGGCGCGCTCCAGCGCGTAGGCCTCGACATCGACCACCTTCGCAGTCAGACCGGCGAGCGCCAGCGCCGCCTCACGGACTTCGACGTTTTCCTTGCGGCACGCAGCCAGCAACACCTCGACCCGCTCGGGGTTGCGCGGCGCCGGGCCCTGCACCTCGAAATCGATGGCGACTTCTTCCAGCGGATAAGGGATGTACTGGTCGGCCTCGATCTTCAGCTGGTTTTCCAGGTCATCCTCGGAGAGCCCGGCTTCCATTTCGATGGTTTTGGTGATGACGGCCGAACCGGCAACGGCAACGGCCGCTGTCTTGACGCCGCTCTTGGCCTTGGCCAACACGCGGGAGAGCGCCTGACCGACCCCCTCCAGCTCGGCGATGTTCTTCTCGACCACTGCATTTGCCGGGAGTGGCTCGACTGCGTATGCCTCTACCTTGTAGCGGCTTCCCGAGCGACTCAGTTCGAGGAGCTTGACCGAAGTCGAGCTGATATCGATCCCCAGCAGCGTATTCGCTTTCTTAGTGAAGAGCCCTAGCACGACCGTTTTCCTATTGGCATCCGCGACTTACGGACTATTTATGTTTTTCCACATTAAATATCAGTCTTGACAGAAGCGCAAATGGCTCCCCGGGAAAAAAAACGCTTATAATGTGATCAGCTTTTCCCTTTGAGCCACGACTCCTGCTTAACTCATTCTTTTACTTGGAATTCCGAACATTTTGATACGCCTGCTGAAGTTCATCTGGTGGTCTTGCGTTGCCGTTTTTTGTGGGCTGCTGCTCAGTTTCAGCGGCGCGTTCCTTTATCTTAGCCCGACGCTTCCTTCCGTCGAATCGCTGCGCCAGGTTCAGCTGCAGATCCCCCTGCGCGTCTACAGCAGCGATGCCAAGCTGATCGCCGAGTTTGGCGAGATGCGTCGCTCGCCCATTCGCTTCGACGAAATCCCCAAGGAATTCATCAGCGCCCTGCTGGCAGCAGAAGACGATAATTTCGCCAATCATTATGGCGTCGATGTGACCAGCCTGATGCGCGCTGCCACGCAATTATTGAAAAGCGGTCAGATTCAGAGCGGCGGCAGCACCATCACCATGCAGGTGGCGAAGAACTTCTTCCTCACCAGCGAGCGCAGCTTCTCGCGCAAAGCCACCGAGATTCTCCTAGCGCTGCAGATCGAACGTGAGCTGAGCAAGGACGAGATCCTCGAGCTCTACGTCAACAAAATCTATCTCGGCCACCGCGCCTATGGCATCGAAGCCGCCGCGCAGGTGTATTACGGCAAGTCGATCCGCGATCTGAACCTGGCGCAGATGGCGATGATCGCCGGCCTGCCGAAAGCGCCTTCGCGCTACAACCCACTGGTCAACCCGACGCGCGCCAAGGAGCGCCGCGACTGGATCCTCGGCCGCCTGTATCGCCTCGGCCGTATCGATCAGGCCAGCTATGAGCAAGCGCTGGCCGAAGAAGTCGACGCACGCTACCACGTACCGACCCCCGAACTCAGCGCGCCTTATATAGCAGAGATGGCACGGGCGGAGATGGTCGGGCGCTATGGCAGCGAGGCCTACACAGAGGGCTTCAACGTCACCACTACGGTGCCCAGCCACCTGCAGGAAGTGGCCGACACCGCGTTGCGTGATGGGCTGATCGCCTACGACCAGCGCCACGGCTATCGCGGCCCCGAAAGCCGCCTACCGGGCATGACCCGCGAAACCTGGCTCAGCGAACTGGGCAAGTTCCGCAGCATCGGTGGCCTGGAGCCTGCAGTGGTGACCCAGGTCGAGAAGAGCGGCATCCTCGTGCTGACCCGCGACGGCGAAGAGCAGGCCGTGTCCTGGGACAGCATGAAATGGGCGCGCCCCTTCCTCAATACCAACAGCCTGGGCCCGCGCCCGCAGCAGCCCGGCGATGTCGCCAAGGTCGGCGATATCGTGCGCGTGCAACGCCAGGAGGATGGCAGCCTGTTCTTTACCCAGGTGCCGGCGGCGCAAAGCGCGCTGGTTTCCCTCGATCCTTACAGCGGCGCCATTCAGGCCCTGGTCGGCGGCTTCTCCTTCGACCAGAGCAACTACAACCGCGCCGTGCAGGCCAAGCGTCAGCCAGGCTCCAGCTTCAAACCCTTCATTTATAGTGCGGCACTCGATAGCGGCTATACCGCGGCAACCCTGGTCAACGATGCGCCGATCATCCTCTCTGACGACTACCTGTCGCAAAAGTGGCGGCCGAAGAACGACAACAACACGTTCCTCGGCCCGATCCGCATGCGCGAGGCGCTGTACAAGTCGCGCAACCTGGTGTCGATCCGCCTGCTGCAGGATATGGGCATCGACCGCAGCCTGCGCTACATCGAACGCTTTGGCTTCGCTCCGCAGGACCTACCACGCAACCTGTCGCTGGCCCTCGGCACTGCAAGCCTGACGCCGATGGAAATCGCCGAAGGCTGGGCCACCTTTGCCAATGGTGGCTACAAGATCGAGCCCTACCTGATCGAACGCATCGACGACCGCAACGGCAAGCCGCTGTTCCGCGCCAACCCGGCGCGCGTCCCTGGCAGCGAGCCGACAGAGGAGAACGCCAACCTGGCGGTGAACGCGGTTGACGACCTGCCCCAGGAAGATCCCAAGGTCGCCGAACAGATCATTGACGAGCGCACGGCCTACATCATGACCAGCATGCTGCAGGACGTGATCAAGCGCGGTACCGGCCGCCGCGCCCTGGCGCTGGGACGCAACGACCTGGCAGGCAAGACCGGCACCACCAACGAGTCCAAGGACAGCTGGTTTTCCGGCTACAACGCCGACTACGTGACCACCGTCTGGGCCGGCTTCGATCAGCCGGAGAGCCTGGGACGCCATGAATACGGCGGCACCGTGGCCCTGCCTATCTGGATGAACTACATGGGCCCGGTACTCAAGGATCGTCCAAGCCATCTGCCCAAGGAACCCAAGGGCCTGCTGACCCTGCGCGTCGATCCGGTCAGCGGTCGCGCCGCCGTGCCCGGCACACCGGACGCCTACTTCGAACTGTTCAAGAGCGAAGATTCACCGCCACCCATGAGCGAGTTCGAACCGGGCATGGGCGCTCCTGGCAGCCCGCTGCCGGCTGACGAGATGGCGCCGATCGATCTGTTCTAGAGAAGCAGCCACAAGCTGCAAGCCTCAGGCGCCAAGTAGAAGCGGCGCGGGGAGCACTTGGGATACCGGCGCTACGATCATGCGCCGGCGGCGATTTTTCTCTTGCTGGCAGCATGAGGCTCAATAAAAAAACCCGCCGAAGCGGGTTTTTTTATTTCCATCCGAACGGCTTAGCCGTTGAACACGTCATCCACCGACTTCAGCGGATAGTGCTTCGGATAGGGCAGGGTCGCCACACCGGATTCGATGGCGGCCTTGGCCACGGCATCGCAAACCACAGTGATCAGACGCTGATCCATCGGCTTTGGAATGATGTACTCACGGCCGAACGACAGCTCGATACCGCCGTAAGCGTCGCAGACGTCCTGCGGCACCGGCAACTTGGCCAGGTCGCGCAGCGCCAGGGCAGCGGCGATCTTCATCTCTTCGTTGATGCGAGTGGCGCGAACGTCCAGAGCACCGCGGAAGATGAAGGGGAAGCCCAGCACGTTGTTGACCTGGTTCGGGTAGTCGGAACGACCGGTGGCCATGATCACGTCGCCGCGGGTCTCGTGCGCCAGCTCCGGCTTGATTTCCGGGTCCGGGTTGGAGCAGGCGAAGACGATCGGGTTGGCCGCCATGCGGTTGAGGTCTTCCGGGCTCAGCAGGTTGGCACCGGACAGACCGACGAACACGTCAGCACCATCGAGAGCGTCGGACAGAGTGCGCTTGTCGGTCTCGGTGGCGAACACGGCCTTGTACTGGTTCAGGTCATCGCGACCGGCATGGATCACGCCCTTGCGGTCGATCATGAAGATGTTCTCGACCTTGGCACCCATGCTCACCAGCAGCTTCATGCAGGAGATGGCGGCTGCACCGGCGCCCAGGCATACGATCTTCGCCGCTTCCAGGGTCTTGCCGGCGATTTCCAAGGCGTTGAGCATGCCGGCGGCGGTCACGATCGCGGTGCCATGCTGGTCATCGTGGAATACCGGGATGTCGCACTGTTCGATCAGCGCGCGCTCGATCTCGAAGCACTCGGGGGCCTTGATATCTTCCAAGTTGATGCCGCCGAAGGTGATGGAGATGCGTTTTACGGTGTCGATGAAAGCCTGCGGACTTTCCGAATCGACTTCGATATCGAACACGTCGATACCGGCGAAACGCTTGAACAGCACGCCTTTACCTTCCATCACCGGCTTGGAAGCCAGCGGGCCGAGGTTACCCAGACCGAGAATGGCGGTACCGTCGGAGATAACGGCGACCAGGTTGCCTTTACCGGTGTAACGGTAGGCCAGCTCGGCGTCACGCGCGATTTCGCGTACCGGCTCGGCAACGCCCGGGCTGTAGGCCAGCGACAGGTCGCGGGCAGTGGCCGTGGCTTTGGTCAACTCGACGCTCAGCTTACCGGGGCGGGGCTGGGCGTGATATTCGAGAGCGGCAGTTTTTAGATCTGACATAGTGGCATTTCCGCTTTTGTTGGCTGTTGAACGGGCAGGCGGCCGAGGATACGCAAGTTGTATACACCTGCACAAGACCGTTCGGTCGCGATTGAAGCGCCGCGCTAGCGCAGCGTTTTCAGCCACTCGCCAGGGCGCGGTTCGCCGCTTGGGTAGAGCCCGTTGAGCAGTCGCAACTGGGCCTCGCCATCGGTCGACAGCGGCAAATCCTTGGCCAGAGCGGAGAGGCTCTGTCCCGCCTTGGCCTTCACCAGATGCAGGCGCACCGGCTCGGCCAGCTTGCGTTCTCTCGCCTTCAGCGGCCGGTAACTGCGGATGACGTCGAGGAAGCGCTGATCCTCGGTTTCCAGCGAAGCGCGCCCTTTTACCGCTGCCACGAACAGGTACGCATTGTCGCCTCGATAGATCACCGCAACACGCCGCGCCGACTGCCCCTGCAACACCGCTGTATAGCCTTGCAGTGCCCCCAGGCGCAGTTCTTCGCCAGCAACCAGGCGCTGATTGCCAGCGCGCTTGCGCAGGAATTCGGCAGGCGAAAGCTGCTTGTCCGCCGCCTCCAGGGTCATTGCGATAAAGGCTTGCTCATCCGGGGTGTGACCGATCAGCACATCGGGACGATTGACCAGCTGCCAGCCCTGCGGATAGCTCAGGGTGAAATCCAGTTCACCGTGATAGAAATTGCGTCCGCGGCGAATTCCGCTGGCGGCCGAATCGCCGAACACCAGGCCGTCGAGCATCTGCAGAAAATTGTCCCGACCCACTTCCTGGTTACTGCCGACCAGCGCCCGCGCCGGGCCGATCACTTCCTGCAGACGACGATCGTTGTCCGGGTGGGTGTCGAACAAGCCGTGATAGCTGCCCGCTGCCGGGGCTTCGCCGCGCCTGGCGGCCTGCTCGCGGGCGAAATCCTCCTGCCCCTTGAGCACCTTGACCACTTCGATCATTGCCTGCGGGTCATAGCCCCCGCGCGCCAGGTATTGCGCGCCCAGGCCATCGGCCTCCAGCTCCATGTCGCGGCCGTAGCCGCGCACGAAGGCGTTGCCCATGGCACTGGTCAGATCGCCCACCGCGCCCACACCGGTGCCGATGGCCGCGGCCTGGCCGAGCAGCCCCCAGGCCGTGGACTGGCTCTGCTGGCGCACGCTGTGACGGGCCGTCACGTGACCGACCTCATGGCCCAGCACGGCGGCCAGCTCCGCCTCCGAGTTGAGGTAGGCCAGCAGGCCACGATGGATATAGATGTAGCCACCCGGCAGCGCGAAGGCGTTGACGTCCGGACTGTCGACCAAGGTGAAGACGTAGTTGAGCTGATTGCGATGGCTGCTGCGCGCCACCCGCTCGCCGACACGCTGGATATAGGCCTGCAGCTTGGCATCCTCGTAGCGCGGGTATTGCTTGAGAATTTCCTGGTTGTAGCGCGCACCGAGGTCCAGCTCCTGGCGTTCGCTCATCATCACGAAATCGGTGCGACCGGTCGCGGGATTGACCGCGCAACCCGCCAACCAGCTGCACAACAGACACAGCATCAATGCACGAATCATGGCAACACCTCCAGCATCGCCGAATGGGTAAGCGGCAGCATCCAGCGCGCCTGCCCGGATTTCAAGCCACCGCGGCTCTGCCGGTCGATGACCCAACCCCGCGCCTCCACTCGCCGCCCCTTGAGTTTCTGCAAGGCAGGCACGTCGAACTCGCCGAGCAGTTCGGGCGACACGCGCAGGACCCGACCGCCATCGAGATCGAGCCACAGGCCGCCACGATTGCGCTGCACGCCGACAACCCGGCCGCCGAGCAGGGCGAAGCCGCCTCCCTGCAACTGGCCAGCCGTCTTCACCTGCTCGTCACGCCACACGCCGAGGCGCTTGCTGCGCGCCTGGCGCTCGGCCTGTGCCTGGCAGGTCGCCAGCGCAGCATTGGGCGCCACCGCAACCATGAAACCGAGGCCTTCGCCGAGCAATTGCGCTTCGAGATTACGCCCCTGGCGGTCGTAAAGATGGGCCAGGGTGCGGCCGTAGCGGTCCTTGCGCTGCTTGCCGTAGAGCAGGCCGACGCGGCCATCGCTGGCATCGACCAGCGCCTGCAGACGACGCTTGGCCTGCACGGCATAAGGCTCGTCGCTGCGCCCCTTGCGCCCCAGTTCCGGCGTATTGATGCCGATCAGGCGAATGCTGCGGCCGTCGGCCAGGCGCACGGTATCGCCGTCGACCACCTGGCGCACGGCGACCGGAGCCAGATCGGCGCGCAGCGGACAGAAGGCCTGCGCCAGATCGACGCAAAGCAGAGAAACGAAAAAGGCGCCCACCAGGGACGCCTTTTTCAGTAGCACGGAGTGGCGCATGCCAGATTCCGTTTCGATTCGGCCGCTTACTTGGCGCCGAATACGCCGAAGCGCTGCTTGAAGCGATCGATACGGCCGCCGGTGTCCAGCACTTTCTGCTTACCGGTGTAGAACGGGTGGCACTCGGAGCAAACGTCCAGGCTCAGGTTCTTGCCCAGGGTGGAGCGGGTCTTGATCACGTTGCCGCAGGAGCAGGTGGCGTCGATTTCAACGTAGTTCGGATGGATATCGGCTTTCATGGTGCTTTCCTCGGGGTAGTCGTGCCGCCACCCGACCAATGTCAGGCACCGCACAGAAATAGGCCGCGCATCTTACCAGACGCGCGAGTCGATGCAAGCCGCGCAAGGCGCCGGTCGTCGCGTGCTAAGATCGCCAGCCTGTCAACGGAGCTCCTGGCTTGCCCGACTTGATCCTGCGCCTCGCCCTGCCCTCGCCGCTGCGCCGCCTGTTCGACTACCTCGCCCCCGCTGGCGTGTCGCGCAGCGCCTTGCAGCCTGGCGTGCGCCTGCGCGTACCCTTCGGCCGTCGCGAGATGATTGGCGTGCTGGTGGAAGTCGACAGCCAGAGCGAAGTTCCACTCGACAAGCTCAAGCCCGCCCTGGAGCTGCTCGACGCCCGCCCACCGTTGCCGGCGCCGCTGTTCAAACTGTGTCTGTGGACGGCACAGTATTACCAGCACAGCCTCGGCGACACCCTGAGCTGGGCCTTGCCGGTGCTGCTGCGCGAGGGCGAGCCGGCCGAAACCCGCCAGGAGCGTTACTGGCTGGCCAGCAAGGGCGCCAGCGTCGACGACCCACGGCTGGCCCGCGCTCCGCGCCAGCGCGACGCACTCAAGGCACTGGCGCAACATCCGCACGGTGTGGCCCACAGCCTGCTCAGCCAGCTGCAACTCAACCGCGACAGCCTGCAGTTGCTGCATGAGAAGGGCCTGGTACGGGTAGAGGTGCGCCGCACTCAGCCTCACGCCAAGCCCGCACACTGGCTGGCACAACCGGAACTGCCGCTGAACGCCGAGCAACGGGCCGCGGTGAATGCCGTGGCGTCAGGTTGGGACCAGTTCAATGCGTTTCTGCTCGCGGGCGTCACCGGCAGCGGCAAGACCGAGGTGTACCTGCAGCTTATCCACCAATGCCTGGAGGCCGGCAAGCAGGCGCTGGTGCTGATCCCCGAGATCAACCTTGGCCCACAGACCTTCGACCGTTTCGCCCGCCGCTTCAACGCACGCATCGCCCTGCTGCACTCGGCGGTGAACGACCGCGATCGTCTTGACGCCTGGTTGGCGGCGCGCGATGGCGAGGCCGACATCATCATTGGCACCCGCTCGGCGCTGTTCACGCCGATGAAGAATCCGGGGCTGATCATCGTCGACGAAGAACACGATGCTTCCTATAAACAGCAGGAAGGCCTGCGCTACCACGCCCGCGACCTGGCGTTGGTTCGCGCGCGTCAGGAAGACGTACCGATCGTCCTCGGCTCAGCCACACCCTCGCTGGAAAGCCTGCACAACGCCCACAGCGGCCGCTACGCCCTGCTCAAGCTGACCCAGCGCGCCGGCGGCGCCAGCCAGCCGCGCTTCCTGCGTCTGGACGTGAAGAGCCGGCCACTGGACTCGGGCATTTCCGGGCCGATGCAGCAGGCCATCGCCCAGACCCTCGCAGCCGGCCAGCAGGTGCTGGTGTTCCTCAACCGCCGCGGCTTCGCCCCAACCCTGCTCTGCCATGATTGCGGCTGGCTATCGGAGTGCCCACGCTGCGACGCGCGCATGACCGTGCACCAGCGTTATCAGGAGCTGCGCTGCCATCACTGCGGCCATGTCGAGCGACAGCCGAGCAACTGCCCGAAATGCCAGCACGTCGACCTGCGCCCGGTCGGCGCGGGCACCGAGCGCGCCGAAGAGCGCCTGGCGGTGCTGTTCCCTGATTACCCGGTGCTACGCATCGATCGCGACAGCACCTCGCGCAAAGGCGCGATGGATCGCCTGTTCGCCACCATCAACAAGGGCGAGCCGTGCATCCTGGTCGGCACGCAAATGCTTGCCAAGGGTCACCACTTCCCGCGAGTGACGCTGGTGTCGATTCTCGATGCCGACGGTGGCCTGTTCTCGGCTGACTTTCGCGCCAGCGAGCGCATGGCGCAGTTGATCGTACAGGTGGCCGGGCGCGCCGGGCGCGCCGAGGAACCGGGCAAGGTGATCATCCAGAGCCACCTGGCCGACCATCCGCTGCTGGTGCAACTGACCGAACAGGGCTACTTCGCCTTCGCCGAGCAGGCGTTGAGCGAGCGGCGCAGCGCCGGCCTGCCGCCGTTCTGCCACCTGGCCCTGCTGCGCGCCGAAGCGCACAAGCCTGGCCAGGCCGAGAGCTTCCTCGATGAAGCCTGCAGCGAGGCCGAGCATCTGCTGGGTGAGCTGGACTTGTCCGGTATCGAACTGCTCGGCCCGGTACCGGCGCCGATGGAGCGTCGCGCCGGGCGTTTCCGTGCGCAGTTGCTGCTGCAGGGCAATGCCCGCGCCCCGCTGCACCGCCTGCTCAATCGCTGGCTGCATGCGCTGGAGCAGATGCCCAGCGGCCGCGCGGTGCGCTGGTCGCTGGACGTGGACCCGATTGACCTGTTCTAGCGTAGCGTGGGCCGGGCGGCGATCCGCTTCAGCCCACCAACAGCGGTCACCCTTGGTGGGCTGAAACCCACCCTACCCACGCAAACGCGGCGGCGAAGAAAAACGCGGCACGCTTTTCCTTGCCGCTTGTGGCTTGCAGCTTGTCGCTGCTCTTATAATGCGCAGTTTTCGACCAAAGCCCCAAGGCAACCCGAGCCGAACATGAAAGACAGCATTCGCCACCTGATCCAGCAAGCCCTCGACCGCCTGACCGCCGAAGGCGTGCTGCCTGCGGGCCTGACGCCGGCCATCCAGGTGGAGAACACCAAGGACAAGAGCCACGGCGATTTCGCCAGCAACATCGCCATGATGCTGGCCAAACCAGCCGGCATGAAGCCGCGCGACCTGGCCGAGAAGCTGATCGCTGCCCTGCCGGCCGACGAGCAGATCACCAAGGTGGAAATCGCCGGCCCCGGCTTCCTCAATTTCTTCCAGAACAGCGATGCCCTGGCACAGCGCCTGGAAGCGGCACTGGCCGATGCCAAACTCGGCGTACGCAAGAACGGCCCGGTGCAGCGCGTGGTGGTCGACCTGTCCGCGCCCAACCTGGCCAAGGAGATGCACGTCGGCCACCTGCGTTCGACCATCATCGGCGACGGCGTGGCGCGCGTGCTGGAGTTCCTCGGCGACAGCGTGATCCGCCAGAACCACGTCGGCGATTGGGGCACCCAGTTCGGCATGCTGCTGGCCTACATGCAGGAAAATCCGGCGGCTGCCGAAAGCGAGCTGGCCGACCTGGAAGGTTTCTACCGCGCGGCCAAGAAGCGCTTCGACGAATCGCCCGAGTTCGCCGACCGCGCCCGCGAGCTGGTGGTCCAGCTGCAGGCCGGCGACGCCGAGTGCCTGCGCCTGTGGCACCGCTTCAACGACATCTCCCTGTCGCACTGTCAGGCGCTGTACGACCGCCTCGGCGTCAAGCTCTCCATGGCTGACGTCAAGGGCGAGAGCGCCTATAACCACGACCTGCCGCAGGTGGTCGCAGACCTCGCCGCCAAGGGTCTGCTGACCGAAGACAACGGTGCGCAGTGCGTCTTCATGGACGAATTCAAGAACGCCGAAGGCAACCCGCTGCCGCTGATCGTGCAGAAGGCCGGCGGCGGCTACCTGTACGCCACCACCGACCTGGCAGCCACCCGCTACCGCGCCGGCACGCTCAAGGCCGATCGCGTGCTGTACTTCGTCGACCAGCGCCAGGCCCTGCACTTCCAGATGGTCTTCGCCTGCGCGCGCCTGGCCGGCTTCGTACCGGCCAGCATGGACATGGAACACATGGGCTTCGGCACCATGAATGGCCCGGATGGTCGCCCGTTCAAGACCCGCGACGGCGGCACCGTGAAGCTGGTGCAACTGCTCGACGAGGCCGAGCAGCGCGCCTACGCCCTGGTCAAGGACAAGAACCCGGAGCTGGCTGAAGACGAGCTGCGCCAGATCGCCCGCGTGGTCGGCATCGCCTCGGTGAAGTACGCCGACCTGTCCAAGCACCGCACCAGCGACTACAGCTTCAACTTCGACCTGATGCTGAGCTTCGAGGGCAACACTGCGCCGTACCTGCTGTATGCCTACACCCGCGTCGCGGGCGTGTTCCGCAAACTCGGCAAGGGCGTGGACGAGATCGGCGGACAGATTACCCTGGTCGCCGAGCATGAGCAGGCCCTGGCCGCCAAACTGGCGCAGTTTGGCGAGCTGCTGGGCAGCGTCGCCGAGAAGGGCACGCCGCACATGCTGTGCAGCTACCTGTACGACCTGGCCGGGCTGTTCTCCAGCTTCTACGAAAACTGCCCGATCCTGACTGCCGAGGACGAAGCCACGCGCAACAGCCGTCTGCGCCTGACCGCCCTCACTGGCCGTACCCTCAAGCAAGGCCTGGAGCTGCTCGGCCTGGAAACTCTGGAGCGGATGTAAATGGCAGCGCGCAAGAAGCCGGCGCCGAAACGCGGCGCCAGTCGCTATCAGGCCCCGGCGAAAAAGCCCGTACCGGGCTGGATCTGGCTGGCCTGCGGCCTGGTGGTTGGCGGGTTCTTCATGTTCCTGTTCAGCCTCGAACCGGGCCGTGACGAGATCAAGCGCGACAAGGGCGAGCAGGTGCGCAGCAGCAAACCCGAGCCCAAGCCGACGCAGCCCGAGCCGGCCAGGCCCAAGTACGACTTCTACACCCTGCTGCCGGAGTCGGAAGTGATCCTGCCGCAGGCCCTGGAGGAAACGCCGCCGCCTGCACCGGAGCAAAAACCGGTCACCCCGGAAGAAGCCGCGAAGATCGACACCGCCCGCGCCGAAGCTGCGCTCAAAGGCGAAGTGCCGCCGCCCCCGCCGCCGGTGCTGGCCAGCGCGCCGGTCACCACGCAGTTCTTCCTCCAGGCCGGCTCTTTCCGCAAGCGTGACGACGCCGATACCCTGCGCGCGCAGATCATCCTGCTCGGCCAGAATGTACGGGTGGAAACCGGCAAGGTGCGTGAGGAAACCTGGCACCGCGTACTGGTCGGCCCCTTCGCCAGTCGTGAGCAACTGGCGACAGCGCAGAAGACCCTGGCCGGCAACGGCTACAGCAATCTGCTGTTACAGCAGCGCCAGGTCCGCTGATCGTCGATTCACCCGCCGCTGGTTGAAAAGCCGCGGCGCGCACCCCATCTGAGTTTCCATTCGGGCAAGTTCGCCCCGCAGCGTGGAGATTCACCCTTGACCACCATCGTTTCAGTGCGCCGCCACGGCAAGGTCGTGATGGCTGGCGACGGCCAGGTATCGCTCGGCAACACCGTTATGAAGGGCAACGCCAAGAAGGTTCGCCGCCTGTACCACGGCCAGGTGCTGGCCGGCTTCGCCGGCGCCACCGCCGATGCCTTCACCCTGTTCGAACGCTTCGAAGGCCAACTGGAAAAACATCAGGGCCACCTGGTGCGAGCCGCCGTCGAGCTGGCTAAGGACTGGCGCACCGACCGTAGCCTGAGCCGCCTTGAGGCCATGCTGGCAGTCGCTAACAAGGACGCATCCTTGATCATCACCGGCAACGGTGACGTAGTCGAACCCGAGGAAGGCCTGATCGCCATGGGCTCCGGCGGCAACTTCGCCCAGGCCGCCGCGCGTGCGCTGTTGATGAAGACGGACCTCTCCGCTCTCGAAGTGGCGCAAACCGCGCTCGGCATCGCCGGCGACATCTGCGTGTTCACCAACCACCACCAGACAATAGAGGAACTGGACGCCGCCGAGTAGCGTCCACTGCCTCACCGCTTTCCGTTTATTGCGAGCCCAATTCCATGTCCATGACGCCCCGCGAGATCGTCCACGAACTCAACCGCCACATCATCGGCCAGGACGACGCCAAGCGCGCCGTCGCCATCGCCCTGCGCAACCGTTGGCGGCGCATGCAATTGCCGGCCGAGCTGCGTCAGGAAGTCACGCCGAAGAACATCCTGATGATCGGCCCGACCGGCGTCGGCAAGACCGAGATCGCCCGTCGCCTGGCCAAGCTGGCCAGTGCGCCTTTCCTGAAAGTGGAAGCCACCAAGTTCACCGAGGTCGGCTACGTCGGCCGCGACGTCGAATCGATCATTCGTGACCTGGCCGATGCCGCAGTGAAGATGCTGCGTGAACAGGAAATGACCAAGGTTCGCCACCGCGCCGAAGATGCCGCCGAGGAGCGCATCCTCGACGCGCTGCTGCCGCCTGCGCGCCAGGGCTTCGGCGACGAGCCGGCGCGCAGCGAGGATTCCAACACCCGTCAGCTGTTCCGCAAGCGCCTGCGCGAAGGTCAGTTGAACGACAAGGAAATCGACATCGAAGTGGCCGACTCGCCCATGGGCGTGGAGATCATGACGCCGCCAGGCATGGAGGAGATGACCAACCAGCTGCAGAACCTGTTCTCCAGCATGGGCAAGGGCAAGAAGAAGAGCCGCAAGCTCAAGGTCGTCGATGCCATGAAACTGGTGCGTGACGAGGAAGCTGCGCGCTTGGTCAACGAGGAAGAGCTCAAGGCCCGCGCGCTGGAAGCCGTCGAACAGCACGGCATCGTCTTCATCGACGAGATCGACAAGGTGGCCAAGCGTGCCAATGCCGGCGGCGCCGACGTCTCGCGCGAAGGCGTGCAGCGCGACCTGCTACCGCTGATCGAAGGCTGTACGGTCAACACCAAGTTGGGCATGGTCAAGACCGACCACATCCTGTTCATCGCCTCGGGCGCCTTCCATCTGTCCAAACCGAGCGACCTGGTGCCTGAGCTGCAGGGCCGCCTGCCGATCCGGGTCGAGCTCAAGGCCCTGAGCCCGCAGGACTTCGAACGCATCCTCAGTGAACCGCACGCTTCGCTCACCGAGCAATACAGTGCTCTGCTGAAGACCGAAGGGCTGGATATCGAATTCACCGAAGACGGCATCAAGCGCCTGGCGGAGATCGCCTGGCAGGTCAACGAAAAGACCGAGAACATCGGTGCCCGTCGCCTGCACACCCTGCTTGAACGCCTGCTGGAAGAGGTTTCCTTCAGCGCTGGCGATCTGGCTGGCCAGCAGAACGGCGAACCGATCCGCATCGATGCCGCCTACGTCAACGGCCACCTCGGCGAATTGGCGCAGGACGAAGACCTGTCGCGCTATATCCTCTGAAAACCGCCGCAAGCTGCAAGCTACAAACCGCAAGCATATCCGCTTGAACTTGTAGCTTGAGGCTTGCAACTTGGAGCTGCCTCATGCCCATCCCCAGCGCGATCAAACTGCACAAGGCGTCGAAAACGCTGGAGTTGCGTTACGGCGAACAGCGTTACTCGCTCAGCGCCGAGTTCCTGCGCGTGCATTCGCCGTCTGCCGAGGTGCAGGGGCATGGCAAGCCGATCCTGCAGACCGGCAAGCTCCATGTCGGCCTCGAACGCATCGAACCGGCCGGCAACTACGCACTGAAACTGTGCTTCGACGACGGCCATGACAGCGGCCTGTTCACCTGGGACTATCTGCACGAGCTGGCCACCCGGCATGACCAGCTCTGGGCCGATTACCTGGCGCAGCTCAGCGCCGCCGGCAAATCCCGCGACCCCAACGAGTCCGTCGTACGTCTGATGCTCTGACCTTAGGCGCAAGCCCCCGTTGCAGAGCGTCCGCCCCGTCTCCCCGCTCATTACCCGGTAGTTAGAACGATTTTTCTAAACTATCGCGGCATACTCCTGCTCCATCGATCAGCTTGCCTAACGGCAAAAACTCGGGTAACCAAGGAACTGGCAGGTTCCCTGCATTTGGCCCAGCCAGATGCAATGCATGACGCGGACTCGATCCGCCCCCGGCAACCCGAGCAGTACCTGGCCCTTGTTTCGCCGCGAGCACGGCCGGTGCGCGACTCAGGACATTGGAGCGTCGTAGATGAGTGACAAGAATAACGAAGACCTGAAACGCCAGGCCTCGGAAAACACCCTGGGTCTCAACCCGGTGATCGGCATCCGCGGCAAGGACCTCCTGACCTCTGCCCGCATGGTGCTCGCCCAGGCACTCAAGCAACCCTTCCACAGCGCCAAGCACGTCGCCCATTTCGGCCTCGAACTGAAGAACGTCGTGCTCGGCCAGTCCGCGCTCAAACCCGAGGATGGCGACCGCCGCTTCGCCGATCCGGCATGGAGCCAGAACCCGCTCTATCGCCGCTACCTGCAGACCTACCTGGCCTGGCGCAAGGAACTGCACGACTGGGTCGAGCACAGCTCGCTGTCCGAGCAGGACGCCAGCCGCGGTCATTTCGTCATCAATCTGATGACCGAAGCCATGGCGCCCTCCAACAGCATGGCCAACCCGGCGGCGGTCAAACGCTTCTTCGAGACCGGCGGCAAGAGCCTGCTCGATGGTCTCTCTCATCTGGCCAAGGACATGGTGCACAACGGCGGCATGCCCAGCCAGGTGAACATGGAGGCCTTCGAGGTCGGCAAGAACCTGGCCACCACCGACGGCGCCGTGGTGTTTCGCAATGACGTGCTGGAGCTGATCCAGTACAAGCCGATCACCGAAAGCGTGCACGAGCGCCCGCTGCTTGTCGTGCCGCCGCAGATCAACAAGTTCTACGTCTTCGACTTGTCGCCGGACAAGAGCCTGGCGCGCTTCCTCCTGCGCAGCCAGGTACAGACCTTCGTGGTCAGCTGGCGCAACCCGACCAAGGCTCAGCGCGAGTGGGGCCTGTCCACGTACATCGAGGCGCTCAAGGAAGCCATCGACGTCATCTGCGCCATCACCGGCAGCAAGGACATCAACATGCTCGGCGCCTGCTCCGGTGGCCTGACCACCGCGTCGCTGCTCGGCCATTACGCCGCCCTCGGCCAGCCCAAGGTCAATGCGCTGACCCTGCTGGTCAGCGTGCTCGACACCCAGCTCGACACACAGGTGGCGCTGTTCGCCGACGAGAAGACTCTGGAAGCGGCCAAGCGCCGTTCCTACCAGGCCGGCGTGCTGGAAGGCAGCGACATGGCCAAGGTGTTCGCCTGGATGCGCCCCAACGACCTGATCTGGAACTACTGGGTCAACAATTACCTGCTCGGCAACGAGCCGCCGGTGTTCGACATCCTCTACTGGAACAACGACACCACGCGCCTGCCGGCTGCGCTACACGGCGAGTTCATCGAGATGTTCCAGACCAACCCGCTGACCCGCCCGGGCGCGCTGGAAGTCTGCGGCACGCCGATCGACCTAAAGCAGGTCACCTGCGACTTCTTCGTCGTCGCCGGCACCACCGACCACATCACGCCGTGGGACTCCTGCTACAAGTCGGCTCATCTGTTCGGCGGCAAGTGCGAATTCGTCCTGTCCAACAGCGGCCATATCCAGAGCATTCTCAACCCGCCGGGCAACCCCAAGGCGCGCTACATGACCAATAGCGAGATGCCACTGGATCCGAAAGCCTGGCAGGAAAGCTCGACCAAGCATGCCGACTCCTGGTGGCTGCACTGGCAGAGCTGGCTGGCCGAACGCTCGGGCGAAACCAAAAACGCGCCCAGAGCGCTGGGCAACAAGAAATTCCCGGCAGGCGAAGCCGCTCCGGGCACCTATGTACACGAACGCTGATCGTCAGCTTCAACCGCCGCGGCACCGGGAAGTGCCGCACGCCACGCGCCAGCCAGGGCGTGGCTAACCAGGTTCATCCTGGTAATCCTGGAGGCAGCCCGGACGGCCGTCTCCAGCGCTCAACTCCACAGGGGCTGCGCCGATGCCGCAACCATTCGTATTTCGCACCATTGATCTCGATGGGCAGACCATCCGCACCGCGGTGCGACCGGGCAACAGCCAACTGGTGCCATTGCTGATCTTCAACGGCATCGGCGCCAACCTCGAGCTGGTGATGCCCTTCGTCGCCGCCCTGGATCCGCAGCTGGAAATCATTGCCTTCGACGTACCCGGCGTCGGCGGTTCATCGACCCCGGCCACACCCTATCGCTTCCCGGGCCTGGCCAAGCTGGCAGCGCGCATGCTCGATTACCTCGACTACGGCCAGGTCAACGCCATCGGCGTGTCCTGGGGCGGCGCCCTGGCGCAGCAATTCGCCCATGATTACCCCGAGCGCTGCAAGAAGCTGATCCTTGCCGCCACCTCGGCCGGTGCGGTGATGGTGCCAGGCAAGCCCAAGGTACTCTGGCGCATGGCCAGTCCACGGCGTTACGTGCAGCCCTCCTATGGCGTGCGTATCGCTCCTGACATCTATGGCGGCGCCTTCCGTCGCGATCCCAAGCTGGCCATGGCGCACGCGAGCAAGGTGCGCTCGGGCGGCAAGATGGGCTACTACTGGCAACTGTTTGCCGGCCTCGGCTGGACCAGCATCCACTGGCTGCACAAGATTCGCCAACCCACGCTGATCATGGCCGGCGACGACGACCCGCTGATTCCCTTGATCAACATGCGCCTGCTGGCCTGGCGCATCCCCAACTCGGAGCTGCACATCATCGACGACGGTCACCTGTTTCTAGTGACCCGCGCCGAAGCGGTGGCGCCGATCATCATGAAATTCCTCGAGGAGGAGCGGCACCGTGCGGTGATGCACCCGCAGCCCACCCCCGTACGCCAGCATTGACGGCACCGGTTTGGTGCGCAATGTTCTGCATGCTCTACAAAGGGGCCGATCACGGCCCCTTCGATTTTCCACAGGCGCTCTGCAATGCACTTCCCGTGCGCCTGGTACAGGGCTTGCTGCACACCCGGCACAAGTACAAGGCGCGCGTCAGGCAGTCCGCGCCATGAAAGTCTCTTGCAGGTCGTTGCAACGATCTGCCAGGCGGTTTGACGATGGAGTGTTACACCATGCGAGACAAGTCGAACCCGGCCTCACTGCCGGCACCTGCCACTTTCATGAATGCCCAAAGCGCAGTAGTGGGCGTACGCGGGCGCGATCTGTTATCGACCATGCGCCTGCTGGCCGCCCAGAGCCTGAAGAACCCAGTACGCAGCGGCCGGCATCTGCTGGCCTTCGGCGGCCAGCTGGGCCGCGTGCTGCTCGGCGATACCCTGCACAAGGTCAACCCGCAGGATGCGCGTTTCGCCGACCCGACCTGGCACCTCAATCCCTTCTATCGACGCAGCCTGCAGGCCTATCTGGCCTGGCAGAAACAGCTGGCGGCGTGGATCGACGATAGCGATCTGTCGGCCGATGATCGCGCCCGCGCACGCTTTCTCGCCTCGCTGATGAGCGACGCGCTGTCGCCGTCCAACAGCCCGCTCAATCCGCAGGCGGTAAAGGAGCTGTTCAACACCGGCGGTAGCAGTGCCTTCAAGGGTTTGCGCCACCTGCTCGACGACCTGCTGCATAACGACGGCCTGCCCAGCCAGGTCAGCAAGCACGCCTTCGAGGTCGGCCGTAATCTGGCCTGCACACCCGGCGCCGTGGTGTTTCGCAACGAGCTGCTGGAGCTGATCCAGTACAAGCCGATGAGCGAAAAGCAGTACCTGCGGCCGCTGCTGATCGTGCCGCCGCAGATCAACAAGTACTACATATTCGATCTGTCCAACGACAAGAGCTTCGTCCAATACGCGCTGAAAAACGGCTTGCAGACCTTCATGATCAGCTGGCGCAACCCGGATCCGCGCCACCGCGAGTGGGGCCTGTCGAGCTATGTGCAGGCGGTCGAGGAAGCCGTCGATGCCTGCCGCGCCATCACCGGCGGCAAGGACGTCAACCTGCTCGGCGCCTGCGCCGGCGGCCTCACCATCGCCGCCCTGCAAGGCCATCTACAGGCACGTCGGCAGTTGCGTAAAGTCTCCAGCGCCACCTACATGGTCAGCCTGCTCGACAGCCAGATCGACAGCCCGGCGATGCTCTTCGCCGATGAGGAAACCCTCGAGTCGGCCAAGCGCCGCTCCTACCAGCAAGGCGTACTCGATGGCCGCGACATGGCCAGGGTGTTCGCCTGGATGCGTCCCAACGACCTGATCTGGAACTACTGGATCAACAATTACCTGCTCGGCAAGCAGCCACCGGCGTTCGACATCCTCTACTGGAACAACGACAACACCCGCCTGCCCGCTGCCCTGCATGGCGACCTGATCGACTTCTTCAAGCACAACCCGCTGCGCCGTGCCGGCGGGCTGGAGGTCTGCGGTACACCGGTCGACCTGGCCAAGGTCAACGTCGACAGCTTCAGCGTGGCCGGCATCAACGATCACATCACGCCCTGGGATGCGGTCTATCGCTCGACCCTGCTGCTTGGCGGCAACCGCCGTTTCATCCTCTCCAACAGCGGCCATATCCAGAGCATTCTCAACCCGCCGGGCAACCCCAAGGCCAACTACTACGAGAACACCAAGCTCACCTCCGACCCGCGCGCCTGGTACCACGAGGCTCAGCATCAACTGGGCAGTTGGTGGCCACAGTGGCTGGAGTGGATTCAGGCGCGTTCCGGCGAGCAGCGGGAAACCCTGATGGCGCTGGGCAACCAGAACCATCCGGCCATGGAGGCGGCACCGGGCACCTACGTGCATATCCGTTGAAAGCAATGGCCGGCAGCGCAGCGGCCGGTTATCGTCAGCTCTTCGCGCTCAGTCGAACAAGAAGCCAAGGATGAAAACCCGCGAACGCATTCTGCAAGCCGCCCTGCAGCTGTTCAATGAGCAGGGCGAGCCCAACGTCTCCACTCTGGAGATCGCCAACGAACTGGACATCAGCCCGGGTAATCTCTACTACCACTTCCACGGCAAGGAGCCGCTGGTGCTGGAGCTGTTCGAACGCTTCCAGAGCGAGATGGCGCCGCTGCTCGACCCGCCTGCCGAGGCCGAACTGGATGTCGAAGACTACTGGCTGTTTCTGCACCTGATCGTCGAGCGCCTGTCGCAGTACCGCTTTCTCTTTCAGGACATGTCCAACCTGGCCGGACGCCTGCCGAAACTGGCGCGTGGCATTCGCCACTGGCTGAACGCGCTGAAACGCACCCTGGCCGCCCTGCTCGCCCGCCTGATGGCCGATGGACAGCTGAACAGCGGTACCCAGGCACTTGGCCAACTGGTCGAGCAGATCACCCTGACCCTGCTGTTCTCCCTCGACTACCAGCGCATCCTCGATCAGGACGCAGAAGTACGCCTGGTGGTGTACCAGATCATGATGCTGGTCGCACCGCACCTGAACCCGCCTTCACGCGGCACGGTCGAGCAGTTGGCAGAACGTTATCTGGAAGCCTGAAATGAAAACGCCCGGCACTAGGCCGGGCGTTTGCGATCCCGAAAAACTCAGGACGAGGCGGCGGGAGTCGCCGGAGCGGCAGCCGGAGCCGGTGTAGCTGCCGGAGTTGCAGCGGTCGTCGGGGCCGGAGTCGGTGCTGCCAGTTTCGCCGCAGTCGCCTTGGGCGCGGCAGGCTTTTTCGCCGCCGGCTTCTTCGCGGCAGCCGGTTTGGCCGCAGGCTTGGCAGCTGCCGGCTTGGCGGCGGTCGCAGGTTTTGCTGCAGCGGCTGGCTTGGCGGCGGGTTTCGCTGCGGCCTTGGCTGCCGGCTTCGCCGCGGGCTTGGCCGCAGGTTTGGCTGCCGGTTTTGCAGCCGCAGCTTTCGAAGCGGCTGGTTTCGCGGCTGGCTTGGCTGCAGCTTTGGCAGCTGGCTTGGCGGCCGGCTTCGCAGCAGGTTTCGCAGCGGCCTTGGCAGCAGGTTTGGGCGCTGCTTTGGCAGCTGGCTTGGCGACCGACTTGGCCGACACGCCGGTGATTTTCTCCAGCTGCTTGGTCAGGCTGTCGACCTTGTCGTTCAATGCCTTGACCTCATTGCGGCTGGGTACGCCCAGACGCGAGATGGCATTGTTCAGACGCTTGTCGAAAGCCTCTTCCAACTCGCCCCACTTGCCGATCGCCTTGCCCCGGACTTCATCGACCTTGGACTTGGCAGAACCGACCTTGCTGCCGACGCCGGACTTCACCGCGTCAACCTGCTTGTCGACTTCGCTCTTGGCCTGCTTCTCGGCTTTCTCGCCGTCCTTGACCAGAGTATCGAACAGCTTGGTGCCGTCCTTGCTGACCTTGGAATAAGCGCCCAAGCCTGCCAACCAGATCTGGCGCGAGTATTTCTCGACCTCGCCGATCCAGGAGCTGGTCTGTTTCTCGGTTTTCTTCTTAACAGCCATCCTGATCTCCTTATTTGGTACGCGCGACGTGCTCGAGCAACGCGCTCAGCTCATCCAGCTTAGCAGAGAGTGTTTCGACGTCCTGCTTGGACGGAATGCCGATGCGGTTCAGAGCGGAAGCCACACGAGTATCGAAAGCCTTCTCGATCTTGTCGAGTCGAACTTCGACCTTGCCTTTAACGCTGGTGACATTGGAATTGACCGACTGCCTGACCGATTCGATCTGGCTGTTGGCGGCCTCGACCTGTTCGTCGACCAGCTTCTTGCCTTTGTTCTCGACACCTTCACCGGCCTTGACCAGTTCCTTGAAGTATTCAGCCCCCTCGACACCCGCCTTGGCATAAGCGCCCAGGCCAGCGAGGTAGATCTTGCGGGCATAGCCCTTCACGTCGTCGAACAGACCGGCCTTGTCTTCGACCACGGCTTCGACTTTTTTCTTCACGGCGACTTTCGACATGGTGCACCTCACGCGCTTTACAGTTAGCGGAAACGCCCACGGAAATGCAGGCTTGGGTACACCCTAGGGAGAAAAATTAGAAATCACATACTAAGAGCAGCTGCTAGCCACAACCCGTAGGGTGGATCACGCTTCACCGATCCACCAACCCGGTGGATGTAAAAAGCGACATCCACCCTACGCGCTAAGAGTCCCGCTCCTACAGGTTCAAGCAAGCGACTTGTCCAGCACCTGCTCGATCTCGCGCTGGATCATGCCGCCCATGGGCGACAGCAGCAGCCCGAGCTTGAGCTCCACACGCACGGTATCTTCACCGACCGTAATGGCGCCGTCGGCGCCGCTGCGCTTGAACTCCAGGGTGTCGCCGTTCCAGCGATAGCGCACGTCGTACTCGCTGGCCAGGCGTTCGGCCAGACGCTCGGCCTTTTCACGGGCGCCCTCGCGACCAAGGGAATGGGTTCGTTCGACACGAATGCGGGACATGGCAACTCCTTGAACTGGCAGCGCGCCGCAAGGCTGCGGCATGAGGTCACATCACTCTACCAGCCCACCGCGCGGCCGGGCACCCGAGCAAGACAAAGACTGCCCGCAGCTTTAGAATGATGCGGTTTTCTATCCGGTGAGAGCGACATGAGCGATCCACGCAAGGCCCAGGAGCAGGAACCCACCACTCACTTCGGTTTCCAGGATGTGCCGGAAAGCCAGAAGGCGGAGAAGGTAGCCGAAGTATTCCACTCGGTGGCGGCCAAGTACGACCTGATGAACGACGTGCTGTCCGGCGGTCTGCACCGCCTGTGGAAGCGCTTCACCATCGAGTTGTCAGGCGTACGCCCGGGCAATCGCGTGCTGGATATCGCCGGCGGTACCGGTGACCTGACCCGCAAGTTCGCCAGCATTGTCGGTCCGACCGGCGAAGTGGTGCTGGCCGATATCAACGACTCGATGCTCAAGGTCGGCCGTGATCGCCTGCTGGACAAGGGCGTGGCCGGCAACGTGCAGTTCGTCCAAGCCGATGCCGAGAAGCTGCCCTTCCCGGACAACCACTTCGACGTGGTCACCATCGCCTTCGGCCTGCGCAACGTAACGCACAAGGAAGACGCCCTGCGCTCCATGCTGCGCGTGCTCAAGCCGGGCGGGCGACTGCTGGTGCTGGAGTTCTCCAAGCCCGGCAACCCGTTGCTGGCCAAGGCCTACGATACCTACTCGTTCAGCTTCATGCCGCTGGCCGGCAAGCTGATCACCAATGATTCGGACAGCTACCGCTACCTCGCCGAGTCGATCCGCATGCACCCGGATCAGGAGACCCTCAAGGCGATGATGGTCGACGCCGGTTTCGAGCGCGTCACCTACCACAACATGACCGGCGGCATCGTCGCCCTGCACAGAGGCATCAAGCCTTAATGCTCATCACGGGTTTGCTGGCCGGCGTCGAGACGGGCCTCAATCGCGTCCTGCGCCTCGATGGTACGGCCTTGCCACGCCTGCAGGCGCTCAGCGGCAAGGTTATCGCCGTGCATTGCCAAAGCCCGGCGCTGGAGCTGTTCATCCTGCCCAGCGGCGACGGTCTGCAGTTGGCCTCACAATGGCACGCGCCCGCCGACTGCACCCTCACCGCACCGGCTGCCAGCCTGGCGCGCCTGGCCCTGAGCCGCGAGAAGACTGCCGTGCTGCATCGCCCGGAAGTCTCGCTCGATGGCGACAGCGCCGTGCTGCTGCAACTGGCAGGCGTCCTGCAGGACCTGGAGCTGGACTGGGAATACGAAATCTCGCGCTGGCTCGGCCCGGTGGCCACTACCCTGCTCGCCGGCCATTTGCGCAGCCGGGTGAACCTGGCCAGCAACGGCGCCGCCAGCCTCAAGCAGGACTTGGCCGACTACCTGGCCGAAGAATCCCGAACCCTGGTGGGACAGCGCGAAGCCGATGTGCGCTTCGCCGAGCTGGACCAACTCAAACTCGCCCTCGACCGCCTGGAAGCACGCATCGAGCGCCTCACTTCTGCCAATAAGCCCGACGCATGAAGCTGCTTGCCGTTCGCCGTCTGTTGCGCATCCAGCGCGTAGTGATCCGCTATCAACTGGACGAGATGCTCTTCGAGCTGCCGCTGCCGTTCTGGCTGCGCACCTTGTCCTGCCTGCTGCCCTGGCGCTGGCTGCCACGCAAGCCGCTGGCGCTGTCGCGCGGCGCGCGCCTGCGCCTGGCGCTAGAGGACCTGGGGCCGATCTTCATCAAGTTCGGCCAGTTGCTGTCCACCCGTCGTGACCTGCTTCCGCCGGACATCGCCGACGAGCTGACGCATCTGCAGGACCGAGTGCCGCCGTTCCCCGAGGATCAGGCCATCGCACTGATCGAGCGCCAGCTCGGCGCGCCGGTGAGCGAGCTGTTCGCCCGCTTCGACAGCCAGCCGCTGGCCTCGGCCTCGGTGGCCCAGGTACATGCCGCGCAGCTCAAGACCGGCGAGGAAGTGGTGGTCAAGGTAGTACGCCCGGGCCTCAAGCCAGTGATCCGCCAGGACCTGGCCTGGCTGTTTCTGATCGCCCGCATCGCCGAGAAGGCCTCGGCCGATGCTCGCCGCCTGCACCCGGTGGAGGTGGTCAGCGACTACGAGAAGACCATCTACGACGAACTCGACCTGCTGCGCGAGGCGGCCAACGCCAGCCAGCTGCGGCGCAACTTCGAAGGTTCGCCACTGCTCTACGTGCCGCAGGTCTACTGGGACCTGTGCCGTCACCAGGTGCTGGTGATGGAGCGCATCTACGGCATTCCGGTGACCGACCTGGCCACCCTGGCCGACCAGCGCACCGACATGAAGCTGCTGGCCGAGCGCGGCGTGGAGATCTTCTTCACCCAGGTGTTCCGCGACAGCTTCTTCCACGCCGACATGCACCCCGGCAATATCTTCGTCAGCACCCGCACGCCCTGGAGCCCGCAGTACATCGCCATCGACTGCGGCATCGTCGGCAGCCTCACCGACGAGGACCAGGACTACCTGGCGCGCAACCTGCTGGCCTTCTTCAAGCGCGACTACCGCAAGGTGGCGCAGCTGCACATCGACTCGGGCTGGGTACCGGCAGAAACCAAGGTCAACGAGTTCGAGGCCGCTATCCGCACCGTGTGCGAGCCGATCTTCGAAAAGCCGCTTAAGGACATCTCCTTCGGCCAGTTGCTGCTGCGCCTGTTCCAGACCGCCCGTCGCTTCAACATGGAAGTGCAGCCCCAACTCGTGCTGCTGCAGAAGACCCTGCTCAATATCGAAGGCCTGGGCCGCCAGCTGTATCCGGATCTGGACCTGTGGAGCACTGCCCAGCCTTACCTCGAACGCTGGATGCGCGAGCGCATCAGCCCGCTGCATCTGCTGCGCAACCTGCAGCAACAGGCCGAGCAGGTGCCGCACCTGTCGCAGATCGCGCGCGACACCCTGGAGCGCCTGCAGCGCTCGCAGCAACGGGAAGAACAACGTCCGGACAATGATCGCTGGCCACTGCGCCTGCTCGGCGCCGCGCTGATCGGCGCCGGCACCATTCAAGGCCTGGCACCGCTGCTGGCCGCCTGGCCCGCCTGGCTGATGGTCGGCGGTGGACTCTATCTGGTGCTGCGCCGATAGCCAGCTAGCCACGGCGCTGGCACACTTGGCGAATTGACAGTCCGGCAGCCCCGGCAGACTTGGAACACCGATGAACGATTGGCTCGACGAAATCCACTGGAACGAAGACGGCCTGGTGCCGGCCATCGCCCAGGAACACCAGACCGGCCGCATCCTGATGATGGCCTGGATGAACCGCGAATCCCTCGCCCTTACCATCAGCGAACAGCGCGCCATCTACTGGTCGCGCTCGCGCGGCAAGCTGTGGCGCAAGGGCGAGGAATCCGGCCATGTACAGAAGCTGCACGAGCTGCGCCTGGACTGCGACGCAGACGTCATCGTGCTGATGGTCGAGCAACTGGGCGGCATCGCCTGCCACACCGGGCGTGAGAGCTGCTTCTATCGCGTTTATGAGAATGGCGGCTGGAAAACCGTCGACGCCGTGCTGAAAGATCCGCACGCCATCTATGCAGGACACAGCCATGAGTGACACCCTGAGCCGCCTGGCCGAAGTACTGGAAGCGCGCAAAGGCGCAGCGCCGGACAGCTCCTATGTCGCCAGCCTGTATCACAAGGGCCTGAACAAGATTCTGGAAAAGGTCGGTGAGGAATCGGTGGAAACCATCCTCGCCGCCAAGGACGCCGCCGCCAGCGGTGACTGCAAGGACCTGATCTACGAAACCGCCGATCTGTGGTTCCACAGCCTGGTCATGCTTGC
Source organism: Pseudomonas sp. UBA7530 (assembly GCF_002479365.1). Taxonomy (NCBI): domain Bacteria; kingdom Pseudomonadati; phylum Pseudomonadota; class Gammaproteobacteria; order Pseudomonadales; family Pseudomonadaceae; genus Pseudomonas; species Pseudomonas sp. UBA7530. Next base: position 794,333 of record NZ_DLMS01000011.1, on the reverse strand, counting down.
CGCCCTCGGCCAGCATCCACAGGCCGTGCTGGATGAACTGGATCGCCGTTTCGGCCTCTCCGGCCACGCGGAAAAAGCCGCGCGACCGCAATCGGAATAACTTTTACAACGGAGTACTCATCATGGGATTCGGCGGTATCAGCATCTGGCAACTCCTGATCGTCCTGCTCATCGTGGTCATGCTGTTCGGCACCAAGCGCCTGAAGAACCTGGGCTCAGACCTGGGCGACGCGATCAAGGGCTTCCGCAAGTCGATGGACAACGGTGAGGCCGACAAGCCGGCCGTGGAAGAACCCAAGGGCCAGACCATCGACGCCCAGGCACGCAAGGTCGAAGAGCCGGCGAAGAAAGACTAAGCCATGTTCGACATCGGTTTTACCGAACTGCTGCTGGTCGGTCTGGTGGCCCTGGTGGTGCTCGGCCCCGAGCGCCTGCCCGGCGCCGTGCGCACCACCGGCCTGTGGATCGGCCGGATCAAGCGCAGCTTCAATTCGATCAAGGCCGAGGTGGAGCGGGAGATCGGCGCCGACGAAATCCGCCGCCAGCTGCACAACGAGCGGATTCTCGAGCTGGAGCGGGAAATGAAGGCGATGAAGCAGGACATCCTCGACACCACCAGCCTCAACCCGGGTAGCGAGACCAGCAAAAGCGCCGCCGAGCCGACCCCGCCCGCCGCCCAGGACAAGAATCCCCAGCCATGAGCAAACTGCCGGACGCCGACCAGGAAATGCCCTTGGTCTCGCACCTGACCGAGCTGCGCACGCGTCTGTTGCGCTGCGTGGTGATCATCCTGCTGATCTTCGGCGGGCTGTTTTACTTCGCTCAGGATATCTACGCCCTGGTGGCGGCGCCGCTGCGCGCCTATCTGCCGGAAGGTGCGACGATGATCGCCACCGGCGTCGCCTCGCCCTTCCTCACGCCGTTCAAGCTGACCCTGATGTGCGCGCTGTTCCTCGGCATGCCGGTGATCCTGCACCAGGCCTGGGGCTTCATCGCCCCGGGGTTGTACACCCACGAGCGACGCATCGCGGTGCCGCTGCTGATCTCCAGTATCTTCCTGTTCTACGCCGGCATGGCCTTCGCCTACTTCGTGGTGTTCCCGATCATGTTCGGCTTCTTCGCCAGCGTGACCCCGCAAGGGGTGGCGATGATGACCGACATTGGCCAGTACCTGGACTTCGTCCTGACGCTGTTCTTCGCTTTCGGTGTGGCCTTCGAGATTCCCATCGCCACCTTCCTGGTGATCTGGGTCGGACTGGTCGATGTCGCAACCTTGCGCAAGAGCCGCCCGTACGTGATTGTCGGCTGCTTCGTGGTCGGCATGGTGCTGACGCCGCCGGACGTGTTCTCGCAAACCTTGCTGGCCCTGCCGATGTGGCTGTTGTTCGAAAGCGGCCTGCTGGCCGGCGCGCTGGTCAAGCGCAAGCGCGACGAGGAACAGGGCGAAGAACAGGCCGAGCCCGAAGACCAGCCCCCCGCGCCGCTGTCGTGAACCTGCTGCTGCTGGAAGACGCCGATTTCGTCGGCGTCGATCGAGTTCGCCTCACTGGCAGGCGCCTGAAGCATCTGCATGAGGTGCATCGCGCCGAAGCGGGTGATCGTCTGCGCGTCGGCCGCCTTGGCGGGATGATGGGCGAGGGGCATCTACTCGCCCTGGATACCGAACATGCAGAGCTGCAGGTCAGCTTCGACCAGCCGCCACCGGCCAAGCTGCCGCTGACCCTGGTCCTCGCCCTGCCCCGCCCGAAGATGCTCAAGCGTGTGCTGCAGACGGTCAGCGCGATGGGCGTACCGCGTCTGGTGCTGGTCAACAGCTACCGGGTGGAAAAGAGCTTCTGGCAGACGCCATTCCTGGAGGCCGAGGCGATTCGCGAACAGCTGATTCTCGGCCTGGAACAAGCGCGGGATACGGTGCTGCCCGAGGTGAGCATCGAGAAGCGCTTCAAGCCCTTCGTCGAGGATCGCCTGCCGGCGTTGACAACCGGCACGCTGGGTCTGATCGGCCACCCGGGCGACTACCCGGCCTGCCCGCGCGCGGTGCAGCAGCCGGTGACCCTGGCCATCGGCCCGGAAGGTGGCTGGATTCCCTACGAAGTCGAGCTACTGCGCGAAGCCGCAGGCCTGCAACCGGTGCAGTTGGGCGAGCGCATTCTACGGGTGGAGACGGCGGTGCCAGCGTTACTGGCCCGGTTGTTCTGAACGAGAACGACCAATCTGTAGGAGCGAGCGCTATACCTCGAGCAGGAAGGTTACCGGCCCATCGTTGACCAGGTGCACCTGCATATTGGCGCCGAAACGTCCGGTGCCGACCTGAGGGTGCTGGGCCTTGGCCATCTCGACCAAGGCATCGAATAGTGCAGCGCCCTGCGCAGGCGGCGCTGCGCTGGAAAAGCTGGGGCGCATGCCGCTCTTGGTATCGGCGGCCAGGGTGAATTGCGAGACCAGCAGGAGACCTCCCTGCACGTCCGTCAGCGAGCGGTTCATCTTGCCCGCCTCGTCGCTGAATACGCGGTAGTTCAGCAGTTTGTGCAGGGCGCGGGCGAGGCTGGCCTGATCGTCCTGCGGCTCGATGCCGACCAGTGCCAGCAGGCCCTGATCGATGCTGCCTACCACCTCGCCGTCGACCTCGACCTTCGCTGCGCTGACGCGCTGGATCAGCAGCTTCATGCGTCCTCCGGCGGCAGGTCGAGCAGGCGGCGGGCCATCTGCTCGGTGGCGCGGATCAGCGCATCGGTGATACCGGGTTCCGCCGCCGAGTGGCCGGCGTCGCGGATGATCTGCAGCTCGCTGTTGGGCCAAGCCTGGTGCAGTGCCCAGGCGTTGTCCAGCGGGCAGATGGCGTCATAGCGGCCGTGCACGATGATGCCCGGCAGGTGGGCGATTTTCGGCATGTCGCGCAGAAGCTGGTTCGGCTCGAGAAAGGCATCATTGACGAAGTAGTGGCACTCGATACGGGCAATGGACAGCGCTCGATGCGCCTCGCTGAAGCGCTCGACCACCTGGGTGTTCGGGCGCAACGTGGCGGTACGCCCTTCCCAGGTCGACCAGGCCTTGGCCGCGTGCATCTGGGCGATCTGGTCGGCACCGGTCAGGCGCTTGTAAAAGGCCTGTATCAGATCGCCGCGCTCCTCTGGCGGAATCGGCGCGATATAGTCTTCCCAGTAATCGGGGAACAGGCGGCTGGCGCCCTCCTGATAGAACCAGCTGAACTCCTGCGGCCGGCACAGGAAGATGCCGCGTAGAATCAGCCCGAGCACCCGCTGCGGATGCGCTTGCGCGTAGGCCAGCGCCAAGGTGAAACCCCAGGAGCCGCCGAACAGCACGAACCTGTCGATCCCCAGGTGCTCGCGAATACGCTCGATATCACCGATCAGCGCCTGGGTGGTGTTGTTCTCCAGGCTCGCGTGCGGCATGGAACGACCACAGCCGCGCTGGTCGAAGGTAACGATGCGATACAGGGCAGGGTCGAAATAGCGGCGGCTGGCAGAATCACAGCCGGCGCCCGGGCCGCCATGGATGAACAACACCGGCAACCCGTCCTCCGAGCCGCTCTCGTCGACGTACAGCACGTGCGGCGCCTCGACCGCCAGCTCATGGCGTGCGTAGGGTTTGATCTCCGGATACAAAGTCTGCATGGTTGGCTCCTGTTCGCTGGGCTACAACTGCCGTGTCCGCTCTGCCCGGCATCATAACCATGAAAAGGAAGTTCAGCATGTCGATGCGTCATCTATCCTGGTCGCTGTTCATGACTATCACCCTCCTGCTCGCCGGCTGCGGCGGCCGGGACGACCCGCAGGCTGCACTGGAAGCCGCTGTTCAGCAGTTGCAGGACAATATCGAAGCCAAGAGCACCGGTGCGGTAATGGACCAGTTGCATGGCGATTTCCTGGCCCGCCAGGAGCTTGATCGCGAATGGGCCAAGCGCACCATGACCCTGCTGTTTCTGCGCCACAAGAACATCAAGGTGCTCGCCCTGGGCAAGAATAGCTGGATCGACAAGGCCATCAGCAGCAAGGGTTACACCGAGGCGCAGGTGGGCCTGAGCGGCGCCGAAGGATTGATTCCCGACAGTGCGCGGCACTATTCGGTGAAACTGGAGTGGTGGCTCGACGACGGCGAATGGAAGCTCGCGCGCCTGGATTGGGAGTGAAGGCGTAGCCCGAATGCAATCCGTGACAGTCCGGAAAAACATCCCCGGATTGCATCCGGGCTACAGGGATATCAGTCGGCCTTGCGCCAGATCAGCTCCGAGGTCACGTAACCCTGCTCGCGCGCGATGTCGAGCAGCTTGTTGCGGGTTTCCTGGTCGATTTCCGGAGTGCGCGACAGCAGCCACAGGTACTTGTGCTCCGGGTGGCCGACCAGCGCCACGCGGTAGTCCTCGTCGTGGTAGATCACCCAGTAGTCGCCCTTGATCGGCAGCAGCTTGCTGGCCCAGTTATCGAAGGTGACCCAGAGCTTGTCGGTCTTGCCTTCGACCTGCGGCTCGGCCACGCCCTTGGCCTCGATCCACTCGCCATCCTTGTCGCGGCAGCGGTTGGTCACGTCGATGCGACCATCGTCACGCAGGCCGTAATGCGCCTCGGACTCCACGCAGTTGCGCTGGAAGAACATCGGCAGGCGCGCCAGCTCGTACCAAGTGCCCTGGTAACGCTGCAGGTCGACCTGCATGGTCTGCGGTGGCGGTTTCTGAATGCTGCCAGTACCGGAGTTGGCACAGCCGGCGAGGGCGAGAATGGCGCTGGCGATTAGGATCGAACGCATGGAAGCTCCTGTTTACTTGAGTCCCTTGCCGGAAAACAGCATGACTTTGTTCCCGGCGTACTGGACGCTGATATAGGCCTTGTCGTCGCCCCAGGTACAGCTGGTCATCCCCAGCGCACCGGCACACTCGGCCGGCGTACCGAGCAGGCTTTCAACCTCCTGCTTGCTCATGCCGGCTTCGAGTTTGGAGTAGTTTTCCTGATTGATCTTGCTGCAGGCGGCAAGCAGGCAGCAGGCGAGCAAAGCGACGATACGCATCGACATGGATAAAGCTCCAGATGGGAAGGTGCCGGCAAGCTTGGCATAGCCGGCGACGACTTGCCCGATTGGAGTTCAGAAACGCGAGCCGGGTTCCCGCAGGAAGGCCTGTTCTTCGTCAGTGCAGGCGCGCCCCAGAATCGCGTTGCGATGGGGGAAGCGCCCGAAACGGGCGATAATCCGCTGGTGGCGCTCGGCGAAATCGAGGAAGTCGGCAAATAACGTCTGCTCGCCGGCGGCGGCTTCGTTCACCAGGCTGGCGAACAGCTCGATAGCGCGGTTCTGCAATGGCAGGTCTTCGGCATGCTCGAACACCAGATAGGCAAACACCCGCTGGATGGGTGCCAGCCTGCGATCCCAATCGCGATCCAACCCTGCTTGCAACAGCGGGCGAGCTAGGCGGTCACCGGCGAAGGCCCGGGGCGTATCGCGGAAGATCATACGCGGCAACTGATCGAGAAGAATCAGTTGCGCCAGCCAGCCCTGTGGGTCATCCGCCCAGCCTTGCAGCTCGCCGGCAAGGGCCCGTTCGACCAATGCGCCGAAACGCACCTTGGCCTCGCGATCCTGGCTGTCACGCTTGCCGAACCACAAACCGTGGCGCGCCACCGCCACTTCGGTGGCGGTGCCGTGATCGGCACCGAACCACCAGTCGAGCAACGGCTGCCAGGCGTGCATCAGCTACGGTGATAGGCGGTAACGCGCAACACTTCTTCCTTGGAGCCGAGGAAGACCGGCACGCGCTGGTGCAGCGAGGTGGGCTGGATATCGAGAATGCGCTGGCTACCGTCGGTGGCAGCGCCGCCAGCCTGTTCGATGATCATCGACATCGGGTTGGCTTCGTACATCAGGCGCAGCTTGCCCGGTTTCTCGGGCTCGCGAGCGTCACGCGGATACATGAACACGCCGCCACGGGTAAGGATGCGATGCACGTCGGCCACCATAGAGGCAATCCAGCGCATGTTGTAGTTACGCCCCAGCGGCCCGGTCTCGCCGGCCAGCAGCTCGGACACGTAACGCTGCACCGGCGCTTCCCAGTGACGCTGGTTGGACATGTTGATGGCGAATTCCTTGGTCGACTCCGGCACCTTGATGTTGTCGTGGGTGAGCACGAAGCTGCCCAGTTCGCGATCCAGGGTGAAGCCCTTGACGCCGTCGCCAAGGGTCAGCATCAGCATGGTCTGCGGACCGTAGATGGCGTAGCCGGCCGCAACCTGCTGCGTGCCCGGCTGGAGGAAAGCCTCCTCGCCCAGGTCACCGGTCTCGCCGTTGCGCTCGGGGCAACGCAGCACCGAGAAGATGGTGCCGACCGAAACGTTGACGTCGATGTTGCTGGAGCCGTCCAGCGGGTCGAATACCAGCAGGTAGGCGCCTTTCGGATACTTGCCGGGGATCTGGTAGGCATTGTCCATTTCCTCGGACGCCATACCGGCCAGGTGGCCACCCCATTCGTTGGCTTCGAGCAGGATCTCGTTGGAGATCACATCGAGCTTCTTCTGTACCTCGCCCTGTACGTTCTCGCTGTCCAGGCTGCCCAGTACGCCGCCGAGGGCGCCCTTGGAAACCTGGTGGCTGATCGCCTTGCAGGCCCGTGCTACGACTTCGATAAGGAAACGCAGGTCGGCCGGGGTGTTATGGCTGCGAGTCTGCTCGATCAGGTAGCGGCTCAGGGTGACGCGGGACATGGACGGCTCCGGAAAGGGGAAAAATCGCGCGCAGTTTAACCCGTTCCCGCCATGGCCGCCTCCCTGAGGCCACGACGAGCAGGAGAAAATGACGAAGCGCGCTTCGGACCGGCTGCCAGCGCTCTTCAGAGGAAGTACGCTGGCGTCGGAACGACTCTTAGAGCTCCAGTGACAGGGAAAGATTCAAACCATGCTGGGCTTCATCGTCGGCATGCCGGTAGCTATAGCTGCCGCGTAGCGACAAACCGTTCCCCAGGTTATGGCTGACACCGACATGACCGCGCCACATACGATCGTCGGGTTGATAGCCAGGCAGTTCGAAACCGATCCCCGGCAGGCTGTTAAGAGCCATGCGCACTTCGCTTGGATCGTCTTCATATTCCCGCTCCATCGCCAGCTCAGCGAAGAGACGGGTCTGTGGCGTGAGGTCGTAAAGCCCCTGCAGGCCGGCACCGAGACGCTTGGATTTGCGCACCTGATCTCCGTAGCTCAGGGCCGTGGAGCGTTGACCATCCTCGGCATAGCCGTCCACTTCGATCCGCGCATAGTCGGCGCTCAGGAAAGGGCTCAGGTGCCACTGGCTGCCAGGCTGAGCGATGTCGTAGCCGAAGCGGCCGCTGAAGGCCCACAGATCACCGTCGGTATCGCCCTTTTCCGAGTTGGTGGCAGGACCGATAGCGAACTTGCGCTTGAGGTCGTCGTAGTCGAGACGACCGATACTGGCGGACAAATCGCCCCACCAGCGATTGTGCTGATACTGCGCGAACGCAGTGCCCAGGTAGCTGCGCAGATCGTAATCGGAATCTGCAGCACCTGCTTCCAGGCTCTGCTGGTAAAGCCCGGCGGCCAGACCCAGGCGCCAGGCATCACTGACTCGATAACTGGTCCCGAAGTTGAGGCTGTAGCCATTGCCATCGGCATCGCCATCGTGCAGATCGTAATCCAGGCGCTGGCCGCCGGTGTTGATGAAGGCACGCCACTGCCCTACCCCTTGCCAGGCTTCCCAGTCAGCAAGCCACTGAGCGCGCAACTGGTCCTGGTGGCCACGCAGCGTACCCAATGCCATTTCCGGCAGAAGCGTGATTTCCCAGGGCGCCGCGAGAAGCGAGTAGGCATAGTCGGCAATGATACGCTGCCCGGCGATTGTCGGATGAACGCTGTCGTTGAACAGTAGCTTGGTCGGGTCAGGATTGGTGCCATTGACCCCGTAAACCGGGTGTTGGTTGGTGCAGTCATCGAAACAGCTGCCGATTACCGCGTCGCGGTCATCGACCAGGCCGTAACGGCCGGGATCAGCCAGTGTTTCCGAAAGATTGAGCGGGATATTCAGCGGGATCACATTGGCATTGATGGTTGCCAACTGACTTACCACCTCCTGGTTGAAGTCGCTTCCCAGCCCGGAAAGGAAGTCCTGCAGTCCGCCACCGTAGAAATTCGGTGTGAGACCGATATCCGGCAGCAGCCACACCATGATGTAGCGCGCGCCTGCCTGCTGCAGAACCTCGACGCTGTCGACCAGCCTACCGCCAGCCGCTTGAGCGCTGGCGGTATCGATTACACGAAACTGAAGAAAATCATTCCCACCACCGGTGAGGTAATACAACGCGTTGGGATCGGCACGCCCGCCGCTGGAGGCCAGGTACCCGCCTGGACCGCTGATGGTGTTGAGGATCTCGTCGGTACGATAGCCACCAACCGCCCAGTTGTTGCCACCATCAACCGAATTCGCGGGCCCCAGGCCTGCTCCACCCAAACCAAGGGCATCGCCAAGCAGCATGGGCGCCACCGGGCCGAAAGCTTCGCCACTGCCGTCCTGATAGGTAGGGCCAACTCGATTGGTGAAACGGGTAGTAGCACCGGCTGGGCCGTCAGCATCAGTAAACCAGCCTGCATCACTGAGGCTGTCACCAAATACGTGCAATGCGCTGTAGGGGGCGGCGTAAAGAGGATGGGCGCTAGCCAGCAAACAGGCAGCCGCCAGCGGTTTAAGCAGACGTTTCATGGCAAGTCCTTATTGTTGTTGGAATGAACTTCTCAACAAATGTAGCGGCTCCTGCGCTGAAAAACACCCAGTTGGCTGCGATATTCACTCTATGAAGCCAAAGCTATACGATTTCTCCCGCCGCGTTTGGCCGCATACAGCGCTATGTCTGCCGCATGCAGCAGCGCATCGAGTTGTCCACCATTGGCCGGCCATACTGCGATGCCAGCGGACAAAGTCACAGGCATCGTACCCATGCGCGTCGGGTGATCCACGCTCGCCAGCTGCATGCGCAGCGATTCGAGTCGAGCGTGCGCAGCCTGCGCATTCAACCCCGGCAGAATCAGCAGAAATTCCTCGCCACCGATACGGAATACCGCGTCGGTGCTGCGCAGGTTGTCCAAGAGGTGCTGTGCCACGGACTTGAGTACGTCGTCGCCTACCAGGTGGCCGTACTCGTCGTTGAGCTGCTTGAAATGGTCGAGATCGATAAGCGCCAGTGCCAATGGCAGATTTTCGCGCTGCGCCCTGGCCAGTTCACGGTCGAAGAACTCATCCAGATAGCGACGGTTGTAGAGTCCGGTCAGCGGGTCGCACAACGCCTGCTCACGCAGTTGCTCGTGCAAAACGGAAATGGTGCGCAAGCGCTCCTCGCTGACGGCCAGGGCCTCGGCCAGCTTGAGCTCGGCGAGATGGCGCTGCGTGACATCACGCACGTAAAGCATGCGCCCAAGCAGAACCGGGCCGTTGCGCGTCGTGCGCTCGATCCCGCGCACACGCACTTCGTAGTAGCGCGCGGCGCTGGTCAGGCTGAGCATCTGCTCGCTCGCCTCGCCCTCGTGCTGTTCGAGCAAGCGCTGCAGGTCGGCGCCGAATACCGGCCAGTCGGCCAGCGCTCGCCCCTGCCAGCCCTGCTGCAGGCCGGCCAGCTTGAGCGCGGCCGGGTTGGCCTCGATCACCCGCCCGCGCGGGTCGACCACCAGCACCGGATCGATCAGCGCTTCGAGCAGCAGGTGCCGCGCCACCGGCAGCAGGTCGAACAGGCGCACACCGAGAATCAGCCAGGCGAAGGCGACCAGGGTGAAGGCGAAGCAGAACGGCGTGGGGTCGACGCCAAACACCGTCCAGCCGAACACCACGTAAGCGATGTTGGCCGTCCAAGGCGCTGCCGTGACCAGAACGAAACCCAGATAATGTCGCCGATGCAACCCATGGCTGAGCACCGCTGCACGCACCACCACGCCCATGCAGAACGCCATCAGCAGGTAGACATAAGCCGCGGTGGCATAGAACAGCGGGCCATGCCGATAAAGCACCGGAGCCCCGGGGCTGTCGTCGATCGGGCCAGTGCTGGCAAGGTAAAAAAGGCCGTGCCAGGGGTTGCTCAGCGCAATGATCCAGACCAGCACGGGCATCAGGCTCAGCGCCAGCACCCCGGCACGCGGCACCGGTGTGCGCACACTGTTGACGTACTGCCAGAGAAATACCGCCCAGAACGTGGGCGTGAACAGGATGCCGAGCCAGGCGAGGCCGGAGAGGAACATCTTGCACTCTGCCGACATCACGCTCAGTTCGAGTGATGCGCAGGCCATCCACCAGAGGCTGGAAAGGTGCAGCAGTATGAAGCTGTCGCGTCCTGGAAAATCGCGCTGGCGGGTCATCCAGTGCGCCAGCAGGATGACGCCAAAGCACACTAGCAGAGTGACGAGAACCGGGGGCGACGGTGACCAGCCCGGCGCCAGGCAGGCCTGCATCAACCGGGCCTCCGTTGGCAAAAGCCTTTTACGGAGGGAACGATGAAGCAAGTCGAGATACGCAAGCGGGCCTTCCTGACCAGAGTAGAGGGCGCTGGCGCCCGAAACTGCTCACGACTCACAACGCGGCGATACTTCCCAACCGAAGAAACCGTGAACGCTGCTTACGATACTGCAAAAGCATGGCTTGAACAGTAATGACATGCATTCCCGACCATAGCACTCAGCCTTTGTCGGGGCGCCGCAGGAGGCTCGCCGCCATCGCAGCCAACAATGCCACGCCGAGCAACAGTACAGCCCAAAGTCCCCAACGCTTCCAGTCCATCGCCGCAGTCGTCGGTACATCCACCTCAGTCGACTGCACGGCAGCGACATCGACCTGTGCCACAGCCAGCGAAGCCAGACGCTCATCCGAATATCCGGGGATCAGGGTGCTGACGGGAAGCGCGGCCGATGTGACATCGCCCCTTCCTACCGCGAGTCGGTAGGGCGGCTCGCCGCGCGCCAGGAACACCAGCTGGGTGGCGCGGACAGCGAAGGCCGCGGTCGGTGCCTGATCGCCCAGGCCGCCGCCACGCGCGTCGATCTTCATGCGCAGATGGCGCACCGGCCAGGCCGGTAAGGCCAATTCATCCTGAAGTACCTCGTGACCATCCTGCCGCAGCCGATAGAGCACACCACGGGCAAGCGGCCGCCAGGGATCCTTCTCCAGCACGCGCGCCTCGAACGAGGCTGGGGCCAGGGTGTTGGGCTCGTCCAGGTTGATGCGCAGGCGCTGGAGGGGCAGCGCTTGCGGCAATTGCCATTGGTAATGCCCATCGTTCATGGCCTGCGCCTGCATCGGTTCGGACCAGACCAGCGGCGCCGGGCTGCTCGCCTGGCGGCGACTGCGCAGCGTCACCGCGTCCAGCTCCGGCGCCTGCCGCGGGCTGTCCCAGAGCAGCCGGATGTAGCGTGCCGAGCGAGCGGGCAGTTCCACCTGGCGCTGATCGATCCTGTCGCCTGCGAAGCTCAGGCGCGCCACCTGCCCCTCGCCCCAGCTGCGCCATTGCTGCAGGTCGTCGCTGGCCTCGATGGCGAAATGCTGAAAGCCCTCCTCGCCGCCACTCCAGCTCAGGTCGAGGCGCACCAGCGGCGCATCGATGGCGCTGGCGTCGAGCAACCAGCCGCGCAACTGGCGCTGCGCGGGCGCCGGCTCGTCGCCAGTCAATTCGATCAGGGTACCGTCGGTGCTGCGTTGCACGCGCAGGCGCGGCACATCGCTCTGCTGTGCATCGGCGTGCAACGGGAACCAGCGCACGCCGTGCTCCTGTTCCTCGTCGCGCGATTCGCTTTGGCCTGGCAACAGCGCGTAGGCCTGGGCCTGACCGGCGCCATTGAAGATACGCAGGTCACGCAGATCAGCATGCCGAGCGGCGTAGTGCACGGCCATCGGCAGCTCGACCCGATACCAGGGGCCTGCCCCATCCAGCGTCAGCGGCAGCAACTGGCGATAGTCCTGCGGGCGCTCCTCGGCCTGTACGCAGGCGATCAGCGACAGGCCAAGGGCCAGACAGGCAGCGATGATTCTCAAGACAACGACTCCTTGTTCGCAGGGGTTTCATCGGTCTTGCGCGGCGGTAGCGGGGCAAAATAGCCCACCACCAGGAGCAACACGCCGACACCGATGAACGACACGATGCGCTCCAGCCCGCCACGATTGCCCAGCTCGATGAAGAACAGCTTGGCCACCACCAGAGCGATCAGCGCGGCGCCGACCAGCCACAGCTCGCGACGCACGCGGAGGTGGCCGAACAGCATCAGCGCCAGGGCGATCAGGGTCCAGACAATGGACAAGCCGGCCTGCACCAGCATCGAATCGAACAGCGCCGGGCTGTCCCAGGCGACACCGCCCCAGTGATGAGCGGTACGCATCACCATCACCGTCAGCAGGGCAAACAGCGACAGTCCCGCCACACCCTGCGTGATCTGCAGTGCACGCGCAGATTCCAGGCCGAAACGCGGCAGGGCGAATCGCCCCCATACGACCAGCGCGCCCAGGCACAACAGCAGCCCCAGCTCCAGCGGGTTGAACAGCGGCAGATAGGGCAGCGGGTCGCTGTCGCCGGCACTGTTGGCGTTGGCCAGCCAGAACCAGACGAGCATCAGCGCGGCCAGCGGCGCCGCTGCCCACAGGCGGTATTCGCGCTCGAAGCCGGCCACCGGCCAGGGCAGGCGACGCGCCTGCGCCATGACCCAGAGATAGGCCGTCGGCAGCAGCGCCCAGCCCAGCCAGCGCCAGGCATTGTAGTGATCGGCTAGGCTCAGCAGCAGGTAACGCAGTTCCAAAGCCAGCACGCCGATCAGCAGCCAGCAGCCAAGCACATGGGCGACACTGGCCACCTGGCTCGGCAGCAGATCGGTCAGGCGCCGCAGTGCCAGCAGATGCACCGCGATCACGGCAGTCCACCCCAGCCAGCCAAAGTTCGCGCCCGGATGGTAAAGCGGATGCCAGGCATAAATCAGGATCAACCCGGCTACCGGGGCCAGCAGGCTGCACAGCACCGCCAACTCGCGCCAGCGGGTGCGCAGGGCCAGCAGCATCCAGATCAGCACCGACAGTGCCGCCAGCACCAGCAACGCGCTGGCTTGCAGATCCGGCGCCACGAAGCGCAGCACTTCGCTGCTCACCGCCAGTGCCCACCAACTAGCGCCCCAGGCCAGCAGCAGCTGGCCCAGGCGCTGCAGGCTGACGCCATCGATGCCCGTCTCACGACCGCCGCGCGCCAGGCTATGCAGGCGCCAGGCACCGACTTGCGCGGCGAGACCCAGCACGGCAGGCGTCCAGAAGCCGGTATGCGCTAGCGGCGACAAGCCTTCGCCGCTGATCCCCGCCAACAACAGCGGCCCCGCAGCAAGAAAGGCCAGGCCGGCGAATACCTGCAGCACCAGGCTGAACAGGAAGGCCGCACGCTGCTTCAGATACAGCCCCAGCCAGAGAATCAGCAGCCCCGTACCGCCCCATACCGCCGCGGCTGCGACCCAGGGCAGAACGAACAGCACGGCCAGATTGATGAACACCAGGCCCACCAGCATGATCGCCGACAGTGCGCCGAGCAGCCGGCGGTTCTCGCGGATGTGCGGATCACGCGCCGCCAGCAGCATGCCGGCAATCAGACTGAAACCGACCAAGGATGCAGCCAGCAAGCCGAACCATCCGGCGCTGAAACCACCAGTGCCAGATAGCGAATCCAGCGCCATCTGGCCGAGGAACAGCAGGCCACCGAGCAACTGGATGGCGAAGGCGCTGTAGACGAAGCTCGGCGCGGCAATACGCAGCCCGACGAACAAGGTCGCCAGCCCGGCCAGCGCCCAGGCAATCGCCGTACCGGGCGCCTCGAACAGCAGCGGCGCAATCAGATAGAGGAATGCCAGACCGGCCAGGCCAAGCCAGGGCAGCAGTCGGTTCTCCCAGGCATTGGCGAGTTGCGGCGCCTGGCGCAGTTGCCAGTAGCTGAACAGCAAGGCCATACCGAGCATCAGTGCGCCCAGCGGCGAACCGTCGAGCAGGCTGCTGTAGCCGAAATCCAAACCACTGAGGAAAGCCAACGCCGCGCCCACCTGCAACAACAGAGCGAAGGCACGCGCCAGCGGCCTGCCCTGACGCAGACCGAGCCAGTAGATACCGGCGCCTTCCACCGCCCAGGCAGCGCTCGTCCAGCGCGTATCCAGACCCAGCGGGATGGCCAGGCTGGCGAATACCACGCCGAGCGCCAGGCAGGTTTCCACCAGCAGCAACGCTCGTTCGCCGGCGCGCGCCTTGAGTACGCGCGCCAGCAACAGATAGAACAAGCCAAGACCAAGGGCGCTGAACGCCGCAGCGAACTCGATATGGCTGACCAACGCCACTTGCAGGCCGAAGCCGACCAGCGGCGGGCCGAACAGCGTAGTGGCATCGACATAGTCGCCACGGCGCAGCGACCAGCGCAGCAGCTCGTCCCGCGCCTCGGGCGCATCCGCTGCGTCACGCAGGGTGCGGCGAGCGAACAGCAGGCCGATGGCCACGTACATCAGGAAGAACAGGATCAGGAAGGGCTGGGTGCTCCACAGCAGCTCTGGCGTGTAGGAACGCAGGCCCCAGGCGAAGCCGATACCGAAGGTGCCGACGAAACCGATCAGGTTGAGCAAGCGCCAGGCCTTGAACCAGGCGATGGCGAAGATGCCGGCATTGAGCAGCGCGAAATAGGAGAACAGCGCGACATGGCTGCCGCTACCAGTCGCTGTGAGGATCGGCGCGGCAAAGCCACCCAGAGCCGCCGCAGCAGCCAGGCCAAGGGCATTCTGCTGCACCGAAAGAATGGCCGAGAACAGTGTGACCGCGACCAACAGCCCCAGCGCCATGCCAGGGTCGAGCAGCGGATGCAGGCGCATGGCGGCGAAGACCGTCAGGTACAGCACAGCGATACCGGTGCCCTGCAGCACCAGGGCGTAGTTGCGGTTACGCCGACGCAGCCACCAGCCCAGGCCGAGCAAGGCCAGGGCACTGGCCGCAACGCCCATGTAACGCAGCTCTACCGGCACCTCGACGCCCTCGGTGGCGTAGCGCAGCAGGAAGGCCAGGCCGAGGAACAGCAGCACCACGCCGATCCGCAACACGGTGTTGCCACCAAACAACCAGGCCTTGGCGGCGGCGATGCCACGCTCGATCAGATTCGGTTCACGCAGCGCCTGTTCACGCCAAGGGCTTTGCTGGGAAGCCGGCTGCGGCTCGGGGATGACCTGTGCAGCAAGCTGGACAGGTTGCTCGGCTGGGAGCGCCTCCAACTCCGGTAGCGTCCAGTCCAGCTCCGGCACGGGCTCTTCGGCAACGACCGGCTCAGGCTGCACCTCCGGCTCGGACGGGGCTTCGGCTTCGGCAGGTGCTGCGGCCGGGGAAGGTTCCGGCTCGCTGCGCTCGCCCTGCTCCACCTTGACCAGGCGTTCGTGGATCGCGCGGGTACCGCGGTCGAAGCGCTCGGCGAAGTCCTTGAGCTGCGCGGCCAACTGCGCGTTGCGCGACTCCAGCCCTTGCAGGCGCAGCGCCTGGCCCAGACTGAGCCCCATCAAACCGCCAAGAATTGCGCCCGTGGCCGATTCGCTGGCGCCCATGCCGAGCACCAAACCGACCAGCATGAAGATCCATTGCATGCGTTATGTTCCGATCCAGAGAAAAGGTCGCCTCGCGTTCCTGCCGCCCGAGACGGGCACACAGTATAGGAGCCGCATCGACCAACACCCAGAGAGACGACTGCCAAGCCGTTCACAGGCACAACGCATCGCAATCAGCCGCCAGCCGGTGCTTCACAAACGCTACGCGCCCGCTATTATCGCCGCCCCGTGACAGCAGCGGCGCAGACCGCACGATAGCCAACCATGATGAAGCCCCGCCTGATAGCCGCCGCCGAGATCGACCGCCTGGAAACCTGGGCCAAATATACGGCCGACATGTGCCACAGCTGCATCTCCAGCTGCTGCACCCTGCCGGTAGAAGTGCGCCTGAACGATCTGATCCGCCTGGAACTGGTGGACGAGTTCGAACGCAGCGAGCCACCGAAGAACATCGCCAAGCGCCTGCAGAAGGATGGAGTGGTCGAACGCTTCAACCAGAAGTCGGGCATCTTCACCCTGACGCGCATGTCCAACAACGACTGCCTGTTTCTCGATCGCAAGACGCGCCTGTGCACCGTCTACGACAAGCGCCCGGACACCTGCCGTCATCATCCCAAGGTCGGCCCGCGGCCGGGGTATTGCGCATACAAACCGAAATAAGGGTTGCGACGCGGATCTATCCTAAGAACCGCGGCGCAGGCCAATGACCCGGCCAACGCAGGCCGGCTGAGGCAATCCCTGATGCTCGCTGGCCAGGTGCGCGACCTTGCCTGCCACTTGCGCGTCGAACGGCGCCGCGCGGCCGGCAGCGCTGTCGATGTTCATCAGCATCTGCTCGCTCTCCGCGAGGCTGGCGTTCTCGCCAGGTCGATACAGTGCGTGGTGGATATGCAGGCGTTTGCCGTCATGCGCCAATAATTGCGTGCGCACTTCCACCCGCTCGCCCTCCTTCACTTCCGCCAGGAAGTTGAGGTGACACTCCAGGGTGTAGAGCGTGTGTCCAGTACGGGCACGACCGGCTTCGTCCAGGCCCAGCACGTCCATCAGCGCATCGGTGGCGTGACTGAAGATCAGCAGATAGAAGGCATCGCGCAGGTGGCCGTTGTAGTCGACCCAGTCGTTCTGGATGCTGGTTTGGTAAGTGACAAGGGACATGCTCTGTCTCCCGTGGTCCGGCCCGCTGGGCAGTTTGATCTGTATCGGAGGAACTCGGTTTCGAACTGGTGGGAGCGGACCTGTGGGAGCGGACTTGTCCGCGAATGGTTTGGCACTGTGCCAGGTCTTTTTCGCGGACAAGTCCGCTCCCACAAACAGCTCGATAGCCTCAAAACTTCGACACTCAGTCGGCGAACGCAAAACCGTGCTTGGCCTTGGTCTGGCGAATCGCCTCCAGCACCGCCAGCAGGCAGTCGTCGCGGTAGCGCTCCAGGGCATTCAGGCTGCGTTCGCCCTGCTGCTCCGCCGTGCCTTCGACCACCGCGTCGATCAGCTCCTCGGTAAGCTCCGGCGCCTCCAGATATGTCCAGGGCAGTTTCAGCGCCGGCCCGAATTGGGCCATGAAATGGCGCATGCCGGCCGGGCCGCCGGCCAGGGTGTAGGTCAGGAAGCTGCCCATGAACGACCAGCGCAAGCCGGCACCGAAACGGATCGCATCGTCGATCTCGCCGGTGGTCGCCACGCCGTCGTTGACCAGATGCAGCGCCTCGCGCCATAGCGCTTCGAGCAGGCGGTCGGCGATAAAGCCCGGCACCTCCTTGCGCACGTGCAAGGGGCGCATGCCCAGAGATTGGTAGACCTGCATGGCGGCCTGCACCGCCTCGGGCGCGCTCTTTGCCCCGCCCACCACCTCCACCAGCGGCAACAGGTACACCGGATTGAATGGATGGCCGACCACGCAACGCTCAGGGTGCGTGGCACCCTCGTAGAATTCGCTGGGTAGCAGGCCCGAGGTGCTGGAGCCAATCAGCACGTTCGGGCGCGCGGCGGCGCTGATCTTCGCGTGCAGTTCGCACTTGAGTTCGAGGCGCTCGGGGGCGCTCTCCTGGATGAAGTCGGCATCGCGTACGCAGTCCTTGATGCTGTCGACGAAGCGCAGGCGCTCCAGCGAGGCAACTGCCGCCAGGCCCTTTTTCTCCAGCGCCGGCCAGGCATTGGCCAGACGGGTACGCAACGCAGCCTCGGCACCGGGCGCCGGGTCCCAGGCGATCACGTCGAGGCCATGGGCCAGGGCGCGGGCAATCCAGCCGGCGCCGATCACCCCGGTGCCGAGTGCGGCGAAAGTCTTGATATCGGTAACGAAGGTCATGGTTGAACTCCGGTAGCCCGGATGCAATCCGGGGCATGGCAGGTAAAGTTTTCCCGGATTTCATCCGGGCTACGGGGCTGTGTAGGAGCGAATTTATTCGCGAAAATCGCGGCACAATCGCGAATAAATTCGCTCCTACAGCCTGGCCTTGAGCTTCATCCTTTCCCGCCCCTCGGCCGGGGTCAGGGCGCGGCCGCCGAGGCGCTCGATGATCTCGATGGCGCGCTCGACCAGCTGGCCGTTGCTGGCGTGCACGCCGCGATCCAGCCAGATGTTGTCCTCCAGGCCGACCCGCACGTTGCCGCCGAGCAGCATGGCCTGGGCGACCATGGGCATCTGCATGCGGCCGATGCCGAAGCCGGCCCAGGTGACGCCCGGCGGCAGGTTGTCGGCCATGGCCTTCATGGTCGTGGTGTCGGCCGGCGCGCCCCATGGGATGCCCAGGCACAGCTGGATCAGCGGATCGTCCAGCAAGCCTTCCTTGATCATTTGCTTGGCGAACCACAGGTGGCCGGTGTCGAAGATTTCCAGTTCGGCCTTCACCCCCAGCTCGGTAATGCGCTTGGCGCCGGCGCGCAGTTGCGCCGGGGTGGAGACGTAGATGAAGTCGCCGTCACCGAAATTCAGCGTGCCGCAGTCCAGCGTGCAGATTTCCGGCAGCAGTTCCTCGACATGCGCCAGGCGGGTGATCGGCCCGACCAGGTCAGTGCCGGCGCCGAATTCCAACGGCTGCTCGCCCTGGCCGATCTCCAGATCACCACCCATGCCGGCAGTGAGGTTGATGATCACGTCGGTGTCGCTTTCGCGGATGCGCTCGACCACCTCGCGGTACAGCGCCACATCGCGGCTCGGCTTGCCGGTCTGTGGATCACGCACATGACAGTGGGCGACGGTGGCGCCGGCCTTGGCCGCCTCGATGGCAGCCGCCGCGATTTCCTTGGGCGTGACCGGGATCGCCGGGTGCTTGCCGACGGTGTCGCCAGCGCCGGTCACCGCGCAGGTGACGATAACCTCGTAGTTCATTTTCGACTGTCCTTTCCGGGGGCGAACGGAAGCCGACGGCAGGGCCGCAGGCGTTGAGCAAATAGGGAAATCAGCGCCGGTTAAACCGGCGCTCGTGTATCAGTTGCCGGCGACCAGCGACGCGCTGGCGGGCTTGCCGTCCAGGGTGGTGACGCCATCGAGCCAGGCCTCGACCACCTGCGGATTGGCCTTGATCCAGTCGCGCGCCACCTGCGCAGGCTGCTTGCGATCCATGATCGGCTGCATCAGCTCGGCTTCCTGCGCGCTGGTGAAGCGCAGGCTGGTCAGCAGCCGGTTGGCGTTGGGACAGCGCTCGGCGTAGTCCGGCGCGGTAACGGTGGAAACCGTGGCGGCACCATCGTTGGGGCCGAACACGTCCTCGGTGCCGGTCAGATAGGTGATCTGCATCGACAGGTTCATCGGGTGTGGTTTCCAGCCAAAGAACACCACGGGTTTCTCATTGCGCACGGCACGGCCAACGGCGGCGAGCATGCCGGCTTCGCTGGACTCCACCAGTTTGAAGCCGCCAAGGCCGAACTGGTTGGAGTCGATCATCTTCTGGATCGCCGTATTGGCGCCTGAGCCGGCCTCGATGCCGTAGATCTTGCCGTCCAGTTCATCCTTGAACTTGGCGATGTCGGCCAGGGTTTTCAGGCCCTTGTCTGCGGTGTAGCTGGGCACGGCGAGCACGGCCACGGCATCATCCAGCGACGGCTCGGCCGCGACCTTGACCGCGCCGGCATCGAGGAAGGGTTTGATGTTGTCGTCCATGATCGGCTTCCAGTAACCGAGAAAGGCGTCGATCTGGCCCTTCTGGATACCGGCGAAGATGATCTGTTGCGAAGCCTGGGTCTGCTTGGTTTCGTAACCGAGACCCTGCAGCAACTCGCTGGCGACGGCGGTGGTGGCGACCACGTCGGTCCAGCCGACGGCGCCAATGCGAACGTTCTTGCAACTGGCATCGTCGGCCAGCAGGGAGGTACTGAACAGGCTCAGGGTGCAGCACGCGGCCAGTGCGGTAAGACCTTTCATCTGGGTGCTCCTTATCGTGTCACAGCGGTTTTATTTCGTTTTTCTAGAGGCCATGACGGCCCCCACCGTGCTCGGGTTCGTAGTCGCCCGATGACGTCACCTTACGCCGGGACACGCTGTATTACCCGCACTCTGCCGACCGTTAATTGACCCATACCGACTATTTTTTTCACAGCACGCTATTCGGTTGCTAGGCTGTGATTTCGTCGGAGTCCGCATGCCCTGCGAAATCCATCCCGGATTGCATCCGGGCTACCAGCAACCCTGTTCGCCACCTACATGCCCCAGACCTTCTGCTTCCTGCTGCTGCCCGGCTTTTCCATGATGGGCCTGATGTCGGCCATCGAGCCGCTGCGCGTGGCCAATCGCTTTCGCGGCGAGCTGTATCGCTGGCGTTTGCTCAGCCAGGACGGTAACGCCGTGCAGGCGAGCAATGGCATGTCGCTGAACGTCGACGGTGCGCTGGAACTGCCGGAGGCAACCCGGGCGCTGTTCGTGGTGGCCGGTTTCGAGCCATTGGCGCACTACGACCACCACCTGGCGCACTGGCTGCAACGGCGCGAGCCGGAGCTGGCTGTGCTTGGCGGCATCGACACGGGCAGCTTCGTGCTGGCCGAGGCCGGGCTGTTCCAGCACCAGCGCCTGACCCTGCATTGGGAAGCCATCGATGCCTTTCGCGAGCGCTACCCGGCGCTACTGGTGACCCAGGAGCTGTTCGAGATCGACGGCAAGCGCATCACCAGTGCAGGCGGTACCAGCAGCCTGGATCTGATGCTGGGGCTGATCGGCCAGGAACACGGCGAGACGCTTGCGGTGCAGGTCTCGGAACAGTTCGTGGTCAGCCGTATCCGCACGCGCCTGGATCACCAGCGCATGCAGGTGGCCAGCCGCTACGACCTGCACAACAAGAAGCTGGTGCGGGTGATCGGCGAGATGGAACGCCAGTGCGAGCAACCACTGTCCAGTGAGGCGCTGGCCGAGCAGGTAGGCATCAGCGTACGTCAGCTGGAGCGCCTGTTTCGCCATCACCTGGGCACCACGCCATCGGCCTTCTACCTCGACCTGCGCCTGGACAAGGCGCGCCAGTTGTTGCGCCAGAGCGACCTCAGCGTGCTGGAGGTGGGCCTGGCGTGCGGCTTCGACTCGGCCTCGTACTTCTCGCGCTGCTACCGCAGGCGCTTCGCCGCCAGCCCCAGCCAGGATCGCCGCGAGCGGCTGGACTGAATGCACAGCTGCCCGTAGGAGCGGCTTCAGCCGCGAAGCTTGCAGTCGCGACATCGCGGCTGAAGCCGCTCCTACAGGTGACGAGGTGCGCAGGGCGAACATATCCGTCCGCGACCTCGGCTTGACGCTTTCGGCAAACCCCCAGTCGTTTTTGTACCGGGTCGGCCAGCCCCCCAGGGATAAGCTCTCCCCAAAGCGCCGACAGCCGTCTCGGCGCATCAGTATTAGGGGACAAGCCTGATGAGCCCAGCCGAATTGCACGCCGACAGCATCGTCATCGACGGTCTGATCATCGCCAAATGGAACCGCGAACTGTTCGAAGACATGCGCAAGGGCGGCCTGACCGCGGCCAACTGCACCGTGTCGGTATGGGAAGGGTTTCAGGCCACCGTCAACAGCATCGCTGCCAGCAGCAAGCTGATTCGCGAGAACAGCGATCTGGTGATGCCGGTACGCACCACCGCCGACATCCGCAAGGCCAAGGAGCTGGGCAAGACCGGCATCATCTACGGCTTCCAGAACGCCCATGCGTTCGAAGACCAGATCGGCTACGTCGAGGTGTTCAAGCAGCTCGGCGTGGGCATCGTGCAGATGTGCTACAACACCCAGAACCTGATCGGCACCGGCTGCTACGAGCGTGACGGCGGCCTGTCCGGCTTCGGTCGCGAGATCGTCGCCGAGATGAACCGCGTGGGCATCATGTGCGACCTGTCGCACGTCGGCTCGAAGACTTCCGAGGAGGTCATCCTCGAGTCGAAGAAGCCGGTGACCTACTCCCACTGCCTGCCTTCCGGCCTGAAAGAGCATCCGCGCAACAAGTCCGACGAGGAGCTGAAGTTCATCGCCGACCATGGCGGCTTCGTCGGCGTGACCATGTTCGCGCCGTTCCTGGCCAAGGGCATCGACTCGACCATCGACGACTACGCCGAAGCCATCGAGTACGTGATGAACATCGTCGGTGAAGACGCCATCGGTATCGGCACCGACTTCACCCAGGGTCACGGCAAGGAATTCTTCGAATACCTGACCCACGACAAGGGCTACGCCCGTCGCCTGACCAACTTCGGCAAGATCATCAACCCGCTGGGCATCCGCACCGTGGGCGAGTTCCCCAACCTCACCGAAACCCTGCTCAAACGCGGCCACTCCGAGCGCGTGGTGCGCAAGATCATGGGCGAGAACTGGGTGCGCGTACTAGCCGACGTCTGGGGCGAGTAAGCCTTTTTAACAGCCCCTCTCCCTAACCCTCTCCCGCAAGCGGGAGAGGGGACTGGCCCACAGAGCACCGCAGTGGCTCTGCTCCCCTCTCCCATTTATGGGAGAGGGGCCGGGGGAGAGGGCAAACAACCAACGAATTCTGGAGCTAAAAACACATGGCCACCCACGCCCCCGAAATGCCCATCCTGGTCGACGACGAAACCGGCGTCTGGACCACCGACGCCCTGCCGATGCTCTACGTGCCGCGGCATTTCTTCGTCAACAACCATATCGGCATCGAGGAAGTGCTCGGCGCCGAGAAGTACGCCGAGATTCTCTACAAGGCCGGCTACAAGTCCGCCTGGCACTGGTGCGAGAAGGAAGCCGAGTGCCATGGCCTGTCCGGCGTAGCGGTATTCGAGCACTACATGAAGCGCCTGTCGCAGCGTGGCTGGGGCCTGTTCAAGATTGAGTCGATCGACCTCGACGCCGGTACCTGCGAAGTGCGCCTGGATCACTCGGCCTTCGTCTACGTCTACGGCAAGTGCGGGCGCCCTGTCGACTACATGTTCACCGGCTGGTTCGCCGGCGCCATGGATCAGATCCTCCAGGCTCAGGGCAGCAGCATTCGCACCGTCGCCGAGCAGGTCTACGGTGCCTCGCAGGAAGGCCACGACCACGGCCTGTTCCGCGTCAAACCGCTCTAAACAATAACGACAGGAGGGAGGGCTTCACGCCACTGAAGCACCTCCGACCAGAGACCCCAGGCCGCTTTCCGTGAGGGTGCCGCAATGGCTTTTGAAGCAATGTTCCAGCCGATCCAGATCGGCAAACTGACCATCCGCAACCGCGTGCTCTCCACTGCGCACGCCGAGGTCTACGCCACCGACGGCGGCATGACCACCGAGCGCTACGTCAAATACTACGAAGAGAAAGCCAAGGGCGGCATCGGCCTGGCCATTTGCGGCGGTTCGTCCGTGGTCGCCATCGACAGCCCGCAGGAGTGGTGGAGTTCGGTCAACCTGTCCACCGATCGTATCATTCCGCACTTCCAGAATCTTGCTGACGCCATGCACAAGCACGGCGCCAAGATCATGATCCAGATTACCCACATGGGTCGTCGCTCGCGCTGGGACGGTTTCAACTGGCCGACCCTGATGTCGCCGTCTGGCATCCGTGAACCCGTACACCGCGCCACCTGCAAGACCATCGAGATCGAGGAAATCTGGCGCATCATCGACAACTACGCGCAAGCCGCACGTCGCGCCAAAGAGGGCGGCCTGGACGGCGTCGAGCTGTCCGCCGTGCACCAGCACCTGATCGACCAGTTCTGGTCGCCGCGCGTGAACAAGCGTACCGACGAATGGGGCGGCACCTTCGAAGGCCGCATGAAGTTCGGCCTGGAAGTGCTCAAGGCCGTGCGCAAGGAAGTCGGCGACGACTTCTGCGTCGGCATGCGCATCACCGGTGACGAATTCCACCCGGACGGTCTGTCGCATGAGGACATGAAGCAGATCGCGGCGTACTACGACGCCACCGGCATGCTCGACTTCATCGGCGTAGTCGGCTCGGGCTGTGACACCCACAACACGCTGGCCAACGTCATTCCGAACATGAGCTTTCCGCCGGAACCCTTCCTGCACCTGGCGGCCGGTATCAAGGAAGTGGTCAAGGTGCCGGTGCTGCACGCGCAGAACATCAAGGACCCGAACCAGGCCACGCGCATTCTCGAAGGCGGCTACGTCGACATGGTCGGCATGACCCGCGCGCACATGGCCGACCCGCACCTGATCGCCAAGATCAAGATGGGCCAGATCGACCAGATCAAGCAGTGCGTCGGCGCCAACTACTGCATCGACCGCCAGTACCAGGGCCTGGACGTGCTGTGCATCCAGAACGCCGCGACCAGCCGTGAATACATGGGCGTGCCGCACATCATCGAGAAGACCACCGGCGCCAAGCGCAAGGTGGTGATCGTCGGCGGTGGCCCGGCCGGTATGGAGGCCGCGCGCGTAGCCGCCGAACGTGGCCACGACGTGACCCTGTTCGAGAAGCAGGAACAACTGGGCGGGCAGATCACCCTGGCCTCCAAGGCTCCGCAGCGCGATCAGATCGCCGGGATTACCCGCTGGTACCAGCTGGAGCTGGCGCGTCTGGGCATCGACCTGCGCCTGGGCACCGGCGCTGACGCGGCGAGCATCCTCGACCTGCGTCCGGACATCGTGGTGCTGGCCAACGGCGGCCATCCATTCCTCGAGCAGAACGAACACTGGGGCGCTGACGAAGGCCTGGTAGTGAGCAGCTGGGACGTGCTCTCGGGCAAGGTTGCACCGGGCAAGAACGTGCTGGTGTACGACACCATCTGCGAATTCACCGGCATGTCCGTGGCCGACTTCCTGGCCGACAAGGGCGCGCAGGTGGAGATCGTCACCGACGATATCAAGCCGGGCGTAGCCATCGGTGGTACCAGCTTCCCGACCTACTACCGCAGCCTGTACCCGAAAGAAGTGATCATGACCGGGGACCTGATGCTGGAGAAGGTCTACCGCGAGGGCGACAAGCTGGTCGCCGTGCTGGAGAACGAATACACCGGCGCCAAGGAAGAGCGCGTGGTCGACCAGGTGGTGGTGGAGAACGGCGTCCGTCCGGACGAAAGCATCTACTACGCACTCAAGCAGGGTTCGCGCAACAAGGGTCAAATTGACGTGGAGGCGCTGTTCGCGATCAAGCCGCAGCCTTGCCTGTCCGAGCCGGGCGATGGCTATCTGCTGTTCCGCATCGGCGACTGCGTGGCCCAGCGCAACACCCACGCGGCGATCTACGACGCCCTGCGCCTGTGCAAGGACTTTTAAGCAGCCGCAAGCCGCAAGCTGCAAGCTGTAAGCAGGGGCGCCCGTCGCCTTTAGCTTGAGGCTTGCAGCTTGAAGCTTGTAGCTGCCCCTCGGGGGCTCTCATGCTGAATACCATTCTTCCCATCCTGCTCTTCGCTGCCCTGGCACTGGCCGTGCTGGGCGCGCTGAAGCGATTTTTCATGTGGCGCCGCGGTCGTCCTGCCAAGGTCGACTGGATCGGCGGCCTACTGAAGATGCCGCGCCGCTACCTGGTGGATCTGCACCACGTGGTCGAGCGCGACAAGTACATGTCCAAGACCCACGTGGCCACCGCCGGTGGTTTCGTTCTTGCGGCCGTGCTGGCCATTATCGTGCACGGTTTCGGTCTGCATAACCGTATCCTCGGCTTCGCCTTGCTGGGCGCCACGGTGCTGATGTTCGTCGGCGCCCTGTTCGTCGCCAAGCGTCGTCTGGATCCGCCCTCGCGCCTGTCGAAAGGCCCGTGGATGCGTCTGCCCAAGAGCTTGCTGATGTTCGCGGCCAGCTTCTTCATCGCCACGCTGCCGGTTGCCGGGATTCTGCCCGCGGACTTTGGCGGCTGGGTGCTGGCGGCGATCCTCGCCGTTGGCGTGGCCTGGGGCGTGTCCGAGCTGTTCTTCGGCATGACCTGGGGCGGCCCGATGAAGCACGCCTTCGCCGGCGCCCTGCACCTGGCATGGCACCGCCGCGCCGAGCGCTTCGGCGGCGGTCGTTCGACTGGCCTGAAAGCCCTCGACCTGGACAATCCGAAAGCCCCGCTGGGCGTGGAAAAGCCCACCGACTTCACCTGGAACCAGCTACTCGGCTTCGACGCCTGCGTGCAGTGCGGCAAGTGCGAGGCCATGTGCCCGGCCTTCGCCGCCGGCCAGCCGCTGAACCCGAAGAAGCTGATCCAAGACATGGTCATCGGCCTGGCCGGTGGCAATGACGCCAAGTTCGCCGGTTCGCCCTACCCCGGCAAACCGCTCGGCGAACACAGCGGCGGTCCGCATCAGCCGATCGTGTCGCTGCAGGGCAAGGCGCTGGTGGATGCCGAGACCCTCTGGTCGTGCACCACCTGCCGCGCCTGCGTCGAGGAGTGTCCGATGATGATCGAGCACGTCGATGCCATCGTCGATATGCGCCGCCACCTGACTCTGGAAAAGGGCGCCACCCCGAACAAGGGTGCCGAGGTGCTGGACAACCTGATCGCCACCGATAACCCCGGCGGCTTCAATCCCGGCGGTCGCCTGAACTGGGCCGCCGACCTGAACCTGCCGCTGCTCGCCGACAAGCAAGAGACCGACGTGCTGTTCTGGGTCGGTGACGGCGCCTTCGACATGCGCAATCAAAGAACGCTGAGGGCCTTTGTGAAGATCCTCAAGGCTGCCGACGTGGACTTCGCCGTACTCGGCCTGGAAGAACGCGACAGCGGCGACGTGGCGCGCCGCCTGGGTGACGAAGCGACCTTCCAGAACCTGGCCAAGCGCAACATCGCCACCCTGGCCAAGTATCGCTTCAAGCGCATCGTCAGCTGCGACCCGCACAGCTTCCACGTGCTGAAAAACGAATACGGCGCACTCGGCGGCAACTACCAGGTTCTGCACCACAGCACCTTCATCGAAGAGCTGGTGCGCAAGGGCTCGCTGAATCTCGGCCAGAGCAAGGCCGCCAGCGTCACCTACCACGACCCCTGCTACCTCGGCCGTTACAACGGCGAGTACGAAGCGCCGCGCGCGGTACTCAAGGCCATCGGCATCGAGGTCAAGGAGATGGAACGTTCAGGCTTCCGTTCACGCTGCTGCGGCGGCGGCGGCGGCGCGCCGATCACCGATATCCCCGGCAAGCAACGTATTCCCGACATGCGCATGGTCGACATCAAGGAAACCGGCGCCGAACTGGTGGCCGTGGGCTGCCCACAGTGCACCGCGATGCTCGAAGGCGTGGTCGCCCCGCGTCCGGAAATCAAGGACATCGCCGAGCTGGTTGCCGAAGTGTTGATCGAAGCCACCGAAGTACCGGCCAAGCGCCCGAACACCAAGCGCGAAGCGGCGGAGGTGCAGTGAACGCGACCGACGTAGGGCGGGTGCAACCCGCCAGCATCTGCCCGGCGGGTTGTACCCGCCCTACACACAGCCTGGAGGCCTTGGAATGAGCGACATCATCCGCCGTGACCCACGCGCCGAGTGGATCGCCCGCAACCGCCTGCACCCGTTGCATGCGTCGATGCAGAAGGCCGAAACCAGCTGGATGGGCCCCAACGGCATCATCCGCAAGAACCCGCACGCCATCGCCGCCGGTTTCATCGGCCCGGCCGGGCTCAAGCGTATCGACCGCAGCGGCGCCCAGCAGGGCACGGCCGGCAAACGCAGCAGCGCCAGCGTCGAGGTGCAATTGCCGCTGCACGTCGTCGAGCAACCGGCATTCCACATCTGCGTGGTGCCGGACATGGTCGGCGGCCGTCTGTCCAGCCATGACAAGGACCTGCTCGGCCTGGCCCGCAAACTGGCTGGCGATAGCGGCGCGGTGGTGGCGATCGTGTTCGGCGAGGACAAGGAAAGCGCCTTCGACACGGCCGGCGTCGACCGTTTGCTGCGTATCGTCGGCGACACCTTCGACGGCTACGCGCCGGAAGCCCGCGGACTGGCGCTGAGCGCTGTGGAAAGCCAACTGGCGCCGCGTCACTGGCTGCTGCCAGACAGCCGCACCGGCGGCGGAGAACTGGGCCGGCGCCTGGCTGCCAAGCTCGGTGAGCGCCCTGCAACGCGCGTCTGGCAGGTTGCCGGCGAACAGGCCATCGGCCGTGCCGGCAGTGGTCAGCAGGATCTCCAGCGCGCGCTGCCACGCCTGATTCTGGCCGCGGCCGAATGCGCCGAGCCGGTCAGTGAGACCCGCCATGAAGTCCGTCCGCTGGAGCTGGCCGGAAAGGTCGCCCACAGCCTGCCGCGCATCGAGGACCTGGGCCCGGTGGCCGTGGACCCGGCGCAGATTCCCATGGCCGAGGCCGAATTCATTCTTTCCGGCGGCAACGGCGTGAAGGACTGGGACCTGTTCCACCAAGCTGCCGTCGCCCTTGGAGCAACCGAAGGCGCCTCGCGCGTGGCGGTCGACGATGGCTTCATGCCGCGTGATCGTCAGGTCGGTGCCACGGGGACCTGGGTCACCGCTCGCGTCTACCTGGCCGTCGGTATTTCCGGCGCCATCCAGCACCTGCAAGGCATCGGCGCCTGCGACAAGGTGGTGGCGGTGAACATGGATCCCGGCTGCGACATGATTAAACGTGCCGATCTCTCGGTGATCGGCGACTCAGCGGCGATCCTGCGCGCGCTGATGGAGCGTGTCGCCGCCTGGCGCCAGGAGGGCAAGCGTGAAGCGGCCTAATCCTCACGAATACTCTCTCGTGGGAGGGCCTTCAGCCGCGACAGATCGCGCGTATGGCCATATCGCGGCTAAAGCTGCCCCCACTGTTCGAGGTTGCCCAAATGACTGATCTGAATATCGTCGCCCTGGTGTCGGTCGGCGCCCATCCGACCTCAGCCCGCGCACGCCGCGCCGAGCAGGATGCCCGCGCGGTGGAACTCGGCCTGCGCCTGGCCGGGCAGAATCTGCAATTGCTGCATGCCGGCGACCCGCAGGCCGAAGCGTTGCGCGGTTACCTAGGCATGGGCCTGGAACAGCTCGACGTGCTGGAACAGCCGGAAGGCGCAGACGCCCTGCCGCTGCTGGTCGACTACCTGCAAGGCAGTCGCACGCAGTTGGTACTCACCGGCAGCCAGGCGGAAACCGGCGAAGGTTCGGGCATGCTGCCGTTCCTGCTGGCCGAACGTCTGGGCTGGCCGATGGTGGTCGGCCTGGCCGAAGTGGAGAAGGTCGAGAACGGCGTGGCCCAGGTGCTGCAAGCCCTGCCACGTGGCCAGCGCCGTCGCCTCAAGGTACGCCTGCCGTGTGTCGCCAGCGTCGATAATGCGGCCCCGGTCGCACGCCAGAGCGCCTTCGGCCCGGCTCGCCGTGGCCAGGTCGAAGCCCACGAAGTCACGGTGATCGACGATCCGCTGCTGGCTGAGGCCAGCCTGCAGCCAGCCAAGCCGCGGCCAAAACGCCTGAAGGTGATCAAGGCCAAGACTGGCGCCGAACGGATGAAGGCGGCGACGGCCAAAGCCAGTGGCGGCGGCGGTCAGGTGCTCAAGGATGTCTCGCCACAGGACGGCGCGGAGGCTATCTTCAAGCTGTTGATCGAAGAAGGCGTCCTGCGCTAACGGGCGGTTGGAAAACCGTCTGCCTTGCCGCTTCGCCTACGCTGTTAAAACCAGCTTTGCCACAAGGAGTCATGACCATGATGCACGCCGACCTGATCGACCAGGAAGATTTCCGCGAACGCCTGGTTGCACTGGGGCTTAGCATTCCCTCGGGCGCCACGCCAGAGCAATCCTGCGAGCTGGCCGTCAGCGGCCTCAGCCCGGAGCGTGCCGTAGCCCTGCGCCGCCTGGTGGAAGAGTTGCTCGGCGGCAACGCCACGCTGCTGCCCAATGTGCGCGAAGCCATCAGCCGGCACCTGCTGCCAGCACTGGTACCGAAGCAGGCCTGACTTAGATCGGTGGGCTGAAGCCCACCCTACGACGACTACAATGCACCGCGCTGGGTGGGCCGGGCAGCGATCCGCTTCAGCCCACCACAAACAGCCAACACAGAACACCACTCAAAACGAAACGGGGCGCCAGTGGCGCCCCGTTTTTCATTGCCGCTCGGCTCAGATCCGCACACTGGCGAAGGTCGATTCGCCCTGGGCGCGACTCAACGCCAATACCGCACTGGAGTTTATCTGCTGCTGTTCGGGAATCGGCAGCAGCACCACCAGGTTGTGTCCCTGCTGGCCGGCACGCTCGTCGCGCGGCGGAATGCCGAAGTATTCGCGGTAGCACTTGGAGAAGTGCGGAGTGGAAACGAAGCCGCATACCGAGGCCACTTCGATGATCGACATGCTGGTCTGCTTGAGCAACTGACGCGCACGAATCAGACGCAGCTTGAGGTAGTAGCGCGACGGCGAGCAGTGCAGGTACTTCTGGAACAGACGCTCGAGCTGGCGACGGGAAATGTCGACGAAACAGGCCAGCTCGTCGAGGTCGATCGGCTCCTCTAGGTTGGCCTCCATCAGGGCGACGATCTCCTGCAGCTTCGGCTGATTGCTGCCGAGCATGTGCTTGAGCGGTACGCGCTGATGATCCTGCTCGTTGCGAATACGTTCGTAGATGAACATCTCGGAAATGCCGGCAGCCAGTTCACGCCCGTGCTGCTGGCCGATCAGGTGCAGCATCATGTCCATCGGCGCGGTACCGCCGGACGAGGTGTTGCGATTGCGGTCGATGGAGAACAGGCGGGTGGTGATGGCCGCGCGCGGGAAGGCTTCCTGCATCGAAGCGAGACACTCCCAGTGCACGCTGCAATCGTAACCATCGAGCAGCCCGGCCTTGGCCAGCGCCCAACTGCCGGTGCATACGGCGCCAACCTGACGGCCCTGGCGTGCCTGCAATTGCAGCCAGCTGACATGCTCACGCTTGACGCTGTGCTGGATGTCCACACCGCCGCAGACGATCACCGCATCCAGTGCCGGAGCATTCTGCATGGCGGCATCCGGGGTGATCTGCAGGCCGTCACTGGCGCTGACGGGCAGGCCGTCGAGCGTGAGCGTGTGCCAGCGATACAGCTCCTTGCCGGAGAGCTGGTTGGCCATGCGCAGGGGCTCCACCGCCGAGGCAAGGGAAATCAGAGTGAAATTATCCAGGAGCAGGAAGCCAATGGACTGGACGGCACGATTCTGGGGTTGCGCCCCTTGGCTGGACTGCGACATCGATGAAACCCTCACGCTAAGCACGGTATCGGTCCGACAGTGGCGGACCGTAGTTTTGTTATGTGCTGATTCGAGACCAGCTGGTCATATAAATCAGGCAAAGCCCATGCCGAAATTGATCAAGCCTTCAATAAAAAAACATGCCCTCGCCAACCGGGCTTTCCAAGGCTCGACACTGCACCTGCAAATGAGCCGGGAAGCCCGTTCTCAAGGGCCTCTGTGCATTTCGGTAGCACTACGAGGATAACCTCCACACAGAGGTTCATAGGGAGTAACGGATGGGCGGTAACAGCCCCCTGAGACGGTCGTTCCAGACCGGATTGGAACGCACCAAAAGCTGGCGAGAAACACCGCATTCGCCCCAGCCCGGCTCAAATGCGGTTTGCCTCGAAATGGGCGATTCGCAACCCCGGCATCCGTACATTCACGGATGGAAAGTGGCGCCGTAAACGATCGGCAATTTTCTTTCCGTGCCCGCTGCGTTCCCACCCCATCCGCAGAGGTAACAGATAAAGAATGGCAAGCGGCCATGCTGGGTATGCGGAGGTCGTTTTTCACCATGCAGGCGGCCCGCCATTTGCTTTTTAGTCAGCAACTGAATCCCTCTTTCGAACAGGCAGGTGTGATCCATGAACAAACTCGCTCATTGGCTAATCGCATTCGGCCTGTTCTACGGCTCCGGCCTGCAGGCCGCCGAGGCCGAACGCTGTGAGCTGATCACCCTCGCCGATGTCGGCTGGACCGATATCACCATGACCACAGCCGTCGCCCGCCTGGTACTGACCGATCTCGGCTATCGCACCCAGGTAAAGCGGCTGTCGCTGCCCGAGACCTATCAGGCGCTCGCCGACGGCAACGTCGATGTCTTTCTCGGCAGCTGGATGCCGGCACAAGGCCAATTGGCAGAGTCCCATCTGCAAAGCGGACGCATAGAAAAGCTGCAAACCAACCTGCCCAGCGTGCGCTACACCCTCGCGGTACTGCAGCCTGCGCATGAAGCAGGCCTGAAGGACTTCGCCGATATCCATCGCTTCAAGGACGAGCTGCGTGGCCAGATCTACGGCATCGAACCTGGCAACGAAGGCAACGAAATGGTCAAGACCATGATTCGTGAGAACGTCTTCGGTCTGCGTGATTTCACCTTGGTGGAAAGCAGCGAGAAGGGCATGCTCAACCATGTCGAACGCGCCCAGCAGATGGGTCGCTCCGCGGTATTTCTCGGCTGGGAGCCGCACCCGATGAACGATCAACTACGCATGTTCTACCTGTCCGGCGGCGATGAGTATTTTGGCCCTGATTATGGCGCGGCGCAGGTCAATACCGTCACACGCGGCGGCTTCGCCAACGAGTGTCCGAACGTGGCCCAGCTGTTTCGCAACATGGTTTTCACCATCGCAGCGGAAAACCAGTTGATGAGTGGCGTACTCGAAGGCAATACCAACCGACGGCGCGTGGCCAAACAGTGGATGGACAAGAATCCCGAATTGGTCAACGGCTGGCTCGTCGGCGTAAGCAGACGCCCCTGAGAAATGCATTAAAAAATCCGTAAAAATCCGGTTAAAGACGATAAAAAATCGGCATATTGCTCGTTCATACAAAACTCGAGGCGATCGTTTCCCTCCTGTTGTGGTGATTGCATCGGCTGCCAGTAATCATCGGGCCGCGCACGAACCTTTTCGACGCAAAATGATCTTTTTCAACTTGCCGCTGTCAATTTTTTTCAACACAAGCGCAGCCCCCGTCCTATGGCGCCTGCAGCCCGATCAGCGAGCGGGAAACCGCGCCGTACGCGGGTTTCAGGGTTGGCCTGAGGGTAAAAAAGTCTGTTAAGGTTTTTAACGCGTGTGCCGCACCACTCATTCGAAACCTCACCAAGGGAGGGATTAAAAATCGTGGACTTATCCCACACCGCCAGCTCGATAGCATGTGGAAAATCGCTAAACACGCAGCGGACAGCGCCATGTCGTCGCCCAACATGTCAGAGTCGCAAACCGATAATTGCGCAGCCTCCAAGGCTATATCGTTGAGTCAGCCGATGACGTCGCTGCCGACTCCTCAGAGGAGCGGCAGACTGGGGCCCCACAACCCCGGACCGAAGAACAGATAAGCGCTGGCCCACCTCCACGGGCGCCGGCCCAACAAGAAATTTCGGATGTACGCATGCTCCAGGACGGAGCATGAACCCCCAAGGGACTGGATTTCGAAACACTGCCAGAGGGTTTGGAAAGCGGTTTGCAGCACGGCAAGGCAACGATCACTCTTCTACACGATTCAACGGCGCGACGGTCTATGACAACCGCCTGCGTTTCGTCTGAACGTGCCCGAGTTCAGGCTCCTGCCAGCGCAGCGAAACGTTCGCCAACCTCGACTTTCAGAAAACACCCACAGATATCAGAGGTCTGTCACCGCGGTTCTACGCTTCGATGATGCGTACCCAGCCGTGCCAGCGCCCACTGGATGCCGATTGAAGGGGAAATGTCCCATGCAGTCTGGAAAGATCGTGGTCGAACACCTGTACAAGGTTTTCGGCTCAAACCCACAAGAAGCCATTGGCTTACTCAAGGAAGGCTGGAGCAAGGAAAGGATCCTCGCCGAGAAAGGCGCGGTAATCGGAGTCAGCGACGTGTCGTTCAGCGTCGAGGAGGGCGAGATCTTCGTCCTCATGGGCCTTTCCGGCTCCGGCAAATCCACCCTGATTCGTCTGATCAACCGCCTGGTCGAGCCCAGCGCCGGTGATGTCTACATCGACGGCCAGAACGTGGCCAAGCTGCCGCAATCGCAGCTGATCGAACTACGCCGTCGCGACATGAGCATGGTCTTCCAGTCCTTCGCCCTGATGCCCTCGCGCAGCGTGCTGGACAATGCCGCCTTCGGCCTGGAAGTCGCTGGCGTCGGGCGCAAGGAGCGCGAGCAGCGTGCGATGGAAGTGCTCGAACAGGTCGGCCTCGCCCCCTTCGCCAGCAAGTATCCGCACGAGCTCTCCGGCGGCATGCAGCAACGCGTCGGCCTGGCCCGTGCCCTGGCGGTGAACCCGTCGATGATCATCATGGACGAGGCCTTCTCCGCCCTCGACCCGCTCAAGCGCCGCGAGATGCAGGACGTGCTGCTGGAGCTGCAGAAAACCCACCGCCGCACCATCATCTTCGTCTCCCACGACATCGAAGAGGCCATGCGCATCGGTACCCGCATCGGCATCATGGAAGGCGGCAAGCTGGTCCAGGTCGGCACCCCGCAGGAACTGATAGAGAAGCCGGCCAACGACTACGTGCGCAACTTCTTCGACACCGTCGACACCAGCCGCTATCTCACCGCCGGCCAGCTCAAGGCCGACAGCGTGCCGACCTACGTGCACAACGGCAAGGCGCCGGACGCGGCGAAGATCTGCAAAGAGCTGCAGGCGCTGGACAAACACTACGCCTTCATCGTCGACGAGCAGAACAACTTCCAGGGCTCGATCAGCCTCGAGAAGATCGCCCTGATGGTCGACGGCGACGAGCCTCGGCCGCTGAATTCCGATGCGCTCAAGCAGGTGGTTCCGGTTCCTGAAAACATGCCACTGGAAGACGTCATCACCCGTCTGGTGGACAACGAAGGGCCGATCCCGGTGGTGGATGCCGAAGGTCATTATTGCGGCGCCATCAGCAAGGGGCGTCTGCTGACCCGCCTGCAGGGGGAATCCAATGAGTGACAAGAAACTCGACCTGGGCAGCTGGGTCAACGACGTGGTCCAGCACCTGCTGGACAACTACAGCGGTGTGTTCGACAGCATCGGCCAACTGGTCAGCGGTTTCTCCGAGGGCATCGAGAACCTGCTGATGCTGCCGCCGGCCTGGCTGCTCATCGCCATCTTCGTCGGCCTCGGCCTCTGGCGCATCGGCGTACGCTTCGCGATCTTCACGGCGGTGGCGTTCATCCTCATCGTCCTGACCGGCTTCTGGGAGCAGACCGTGGTCACCCTCGGTCTGACCTTCTCCTCGACATTGATCAGCCTGCTGCTGGGCATCCCGCTGGGTATCTGGGCCGCACGCAGCGAGCGCGTGGCGACCATCATCCGGCCGATTCTCGACTTCATGCAGACTATGCCGGCGTTCGTCTACCTGATCCCGGCGGCGATGCTCTTCGGCCTGGGTCGCGTGCCCGGCATCATCGCCACGGTGATCTTCGCCATGCCACCGGCAGTGCGCCTGACCAGCCTGGGTATTCGCCAGGTGAACAAGGAAATCGTCGAGGCCGGTCAGTCGTTCGGCTGCACCAGCCGCCAGCTGCTGTTCAAGGTGCAACTGCCCAACGCCATGCCGTCGATCATGGCCGGGGTCAACCAGACCATCATGATGGCCCTGTCGATGGTGATCATCGCCTCGATGGTCGGTGCAGGCGGCCTGGGTAACGACGTGCTGGCGAGTATCCAGCGCCTGGATATCGGTCTAGGCTTCGAAAGCGGCATGGCCGTGGTGTTGCTGGCGATCATCCTCGATCGCATCACCGAAAGCTTCGGCACCAAACAGACTGCCAAGCGCGGCGTGTTCGCCTGGTTCAGCGGCAAACTGCAGCGCCAGTAACTACTTTTTCACTTCACAGGGAACCGCAGATGAAATCGTTCAAGACCACCGCCGCCATTGGCCTGCTGTCCTGCGCATTGATGCAGGGCGCCATGGCCGCGGAGCCGGCGAGCTGCAAACAGGTGCGTTTCGCCGAGATCGGCTGGGCCGACATCGCCGCCACCACCGGCGTGGCCATGACCCTGGTCGAAGGCCTGGGCTACCAGCCGCGCAAGGTCATGGCGTCGGTACCGATCGCATTCACTGGCGTGAAGAGCGGGCAGGTCGATGTATTCCTAGGCTACTGGGCGCCCTCGATGGATTCGGTGATCGAGCCGTTCCTCAAGGGCGACGGTGTCAAGGTGTTGCCCAAGGCCAACCTCGAAGGCGCCAAGTACACCCTGGCCGTACCGACCTACGCGGCCGAAGCCGGCCTGAAGAGTTTCCAGGACATCGCCAAGTTCAAGGATCAGCTGGGCGGCAAGATCTACGGCATCGAACCGGGTAACGACGGCAACCTGCTGATCGACGGCATGATCAAGAACAACCAGTTCGACCTAGGCGACTTCCGTATGGTCGAGTCCAGCGAAGCCGGCATGCTGGTACAGGTGTCGCGCGCCATCAAGAAGAAGGAGCCGGTGGTCTTCCTCGGCTGGGCGCCGCACCCGATGAACACTCAGCACGACATCACCTACCTGTCCGGTGGTGACGACGTGTTCGGCCCCGACTATGGCGCAGCCAAGGTCTACACCGTGGTACCGCCGGATTACGAGGCGCGCTGCGAGAACGTCGGCAAACTGCTGAACAACCTGCAGTTCACCGTCGATATCGAAAGCCAGCTGATGGAAAAGGTACTCGAGAAGGAAAACCCGCAGAACGTCGCCAAGGAGTGGATCAAGGCCAACCCGGCGATCCTCGACCAGTGGCTAAGCGGCGTGACCACCTTCGACGGCCAGGACGGCGTCGCTGCCGTGAAGAAACACGTCGGGCTGTAACCGCACCCGACTCGATTCGGGCTCGAACCTCGCGGTTCGGGCCTGGAAACCTCCTCGCTGAACGATAGCGGCCAATTTGGCCGTGACGGCGAGGCTTTGCCCGCGAACCGGCAATCTGCAACGCAACACGGTTCGCAAGGCCCGCAATGAGAACGAGCCAGTCAACACTTTGCAACTGCCACTCTAGAGGAGGTTACAAACCTAGCGAGCGATGGCCAGGCAAGGCGAAATGGGCCGAGAAGGCGCAATGTACGAGCCGTACATGAGCATTTTGAGGCTGATTTCCAACGCGGCATGGCCGAGCGCAGAAGTTTGTAGCCTTGCTCTCAACTGACGGAGCACTAATAACATGCGCGTACTCAAACACCTCTGCCTCGGCGCCGCCGCCCTGGCCATCGGCATGGGCAGCGCCCTGGCCGCCGACAAACCCACCCTGAAGATCGGCTACGTCAACGGCTGGGACGACAGCGTTGCCGTTACCCATGTCGCAGGTGAAATCCTGCAAAGCCGCCTCGGCTACACGGTCGAGCTGAAACCGGTCGAACCCGCCATCATGTGGCAGGGCGTCGCCCGCGGCGACCTCGACGCCACCCTTTCCGCCTGGCTGCCAGCCACCCACGGCGAGTACTACGAGAAGCTCAAGGACAAGGTCGAGATCCTCGGCACCAATTATTCCGGCGCCAAGATCGGCCTGATCGTGCCGGACTACGTTCAGGCCAAGACCATCGAAGACCTGGAGAAATACGCCAAGGACTTCGACGGCAAGATCACCGGTATCGACGCCGGTGCCGGCGTGATGCGCCGCACCGAGGACGCCATCAAGGAATACAACCTGGCCAGCATCAAGTTGATGCCAAGCTCCGGCCCGGCCATGGCCACCGCCCTGACCCGTGCCGAGAAGGCGCAGAAGCCGATCGTGGTCACCGGCTGGATTCCGCACTGGATGTTCGCCAAATGGAAACTGCGCTTCCTCGAAGATCCGAAGAAGGTCTTCGGCGACGACGAGCGCGTCGACACCGTGGCCAACCCGCAGCTCAAGGGCAAGGCCGGCGACGCTGCCGCCTTCCTCAGCAAGATTTCCTGGAGCGGCGAAGAAGTCGGTTCGGTGATGCTGGCCATTCGTGAAGGCGCCAAGCCGGATGAGGCCGCCAAGGACTGGATCGCCAAGAACCCGGATCGCGTCGACAGCTGGCTGAAGTAAGACGCTGGTCCTGCACCAGCACAAAGCGGGCTTCGGCCCGCTTTGTCGTTTCTGCCGAGTCCGAGTTCAAGTTTTCGGACATCTCGACTGGGACATCGACGGCATGCCCTCTAGACTCTCGCCCCCCGAAAACGAACAGACCGAGAACGCAATGAAAAGTACCGCCGTCGTCTTCGCCACTATTGGCTGTCTTACCCTGCTGACGTTCCTGTTCGTCTACACCAGCTCGATCAACATTTTCCTGATCTGGGACGCAAAGACCTACCGTTATCTGGCCATCTGCGCCGGGCTGATGATCGCAGCCATCTTCGGGGCGGCTCTGCTAGCGGCCGGCAAGCCCGGTACCTCGAAGCTGGCTATCGCCGTCCTGCTGCTTACGGCACTGATCACCCAGTTTCTGTTCGGTTTCGATCTGTATACCGTTATGGCGGTCGGACTGTTGTACGTCGCCGCGCTGATCGAATGCACCGCCCTGCCCTCGGAAGCCGCCGAGGAGTCTCAACAGCCTTGATCGACGCGGTATGAGCAAGAAGCTCCGACACCTTCACAGGCGGCCGGCTCGTAACGAACTGG
This sequence comes from Pseudomonas sp. UBA7530, assembly GCF_002479365.1. Lineage (NCBI taxonomy): Bacteria > Pseudomonadati > Pseudomonadota > Gammaproteobacteria > Pseudomonadales > Pseudomonadaceae > Pseudomonas > Pseudomonas sp. UBA7530. The sequence goes on along the minus strand of NZ_DLMS01000011.1, from coordinate 755,982 downwards.
AGCGCTGGATACAGGCCGTTACCAACCGGCCGGAGGGCTATAAGCTGCTGCTTCTGCCCTATCTTCCTGCCTGGCTTGCGCCAGCTTCCTGGGGCCTTTGGGGAATTGGTGCCGGCGCGTTTGGCATGTCCATTTGCCTGACGGTCGCCCTGTATTCCATTCGTTGCAACGAGCGTACGCTGACTGGCGTGCTGTACGTCGGGGACGCACGTAGTGTTACCAGGCTCTTCTTCAGCCACCTGTTGCAGGGCCTGGGCCTAAGCACCGCCCTGTTTCTGCCACATCTTCTGCTTACAGGCCGCTGACTGCAGACACCGCAGCACGCATTGATTGATCGCTCAGTCAAAAACTGCCTAGACTTCGGCTCCTTGCCCCTCATGGAGAACCCCATGCCCAAGGTCGGCATGCAGCCCATTCGCCGTTCGCAACTGATCGCCGCCACCCTGGAAGCCGTAGACCAGGTCGGCATGGCCGACGCCAGCATCGCCTATATCGCCCGCCTGGCCGGTGTTTCCAACGGCATCATCAGCCACTACTTCAAGGACAAGAACGGTCTGCTCGAAGCCACCATGCGCCACCTGATGCAGGCGTTGCGTGATGCCGTCGCCCAGAGGCGCCAGGCGCTGGACGACGACAGCCCGCGCGCGCACCTGAAGGCGATGATCGATGGCAACTTCGATGACAGTCAGGTCAGCGGCCCGGCGATGAAAACCTGGCTGGCGTTCTGGGCCAGCAGCATGCACCAGCCGGCCCTGCAGCGCTTGCAGCGGGTCAATGACCACCGCCTGTATTCCAACCTCTGCGGCCAGTTCCATCGCGCCCTGGAGCAAGACCAGGCGCGCCTTGCCGCTCGCGGCCTGGCTTCGTTGATCGATGGCCTGTGGCTGCGCGGTGCGCTCTCCGGCGAAGCCTTCGACACCGACCAGGCGCGCCGCATCGCCTACGACTACCTCGACCTGCAGCTGGCCAAGGCCCGTTAGGGTTTGCCGGCGGCGAGACCTCAGAAGCTCGATCCTTCCTGACCCTGGTGGGCTAAAGCCCACCCTACGGCTGCGTGGGTTGCTCACTTGGTATGTCGCGTTTGGCTGCGCCTTGTCGTTTTTATTGATTGATCGTTCAATTTAAATAAAATAGGCTGTCCTCTAAGCAGATTGACCGAGTTCAGAGGACAGCCCATGCCCCGTTTCGCCGAACAGCAGCTCTACATCGGCGGCCAGTACGTCGCCGCCAGCAGTGGAGAAACCTTCGACAGCATCAACCCGGCTACCGGTGAGGTGCTGGCCAAGGTGCAGCGCGCCAGCCAGGCGGACGTGGATCGTGCCGTGGCCAGCGCCGCCGAAGGGCAGAAGGTATGGGCGGCGATGACGGCCATGCAGCGCTCGCGCATTCTGCGCAAGGCGGTGGATATTCTCCGTGAGCGCAACGACGAGCTGGCCGAGCTGGAAACCCTCGACACCGGCAAGCCGCTTTCCGAAACCCGCTACGTCGATATCGTTACCGGTGCCGACGTGCTGGAGTACTACGCGGGCCTGATCCCGGCCATCGAAGGCGAGCAGATCCCGCTGCGCGAGACCTCTTTCGTCTACACCCGTCGCGAGCCACTGGGCGTGGTCGCCGGCATCGGCGCGTGGAACTACCCGATCCAGATCGCCCTGTGGAAATCCGCCCCGGCCCTGGCTGCCGGCAACGCGATGATCTTCAAGCCCAGCGAGGTCACCTCGCTGACCGCGCTGAAGCTGGCCGAGATTTACACCGAGGCCGGCCTGCCCGCCGGCGTGTTCAACGTGCTTACCGGCAGCGGCCGCGAAGTCGGCCAGTGGCTGACCGAGCATCCGGGCATCGAGAAAATCTCCTTCACCGGCGGCACCGTCACCGGCAAGAAGGTGATGGCCAGCGCCTCCAGTTCCAGCCTCAAGGAAGTGACCATGGAGCTGGGCGGCAAGTCGCCCTTGATCGTGTTCGAGGACGCCGATCTGGATCGCGCCGCCGACATCGCGGTGATGGCCAACTTCTACAGCTCCGGCCAGGTCTGCACCAACGGCACTCGCGTGTTCGTGCCGCGCATGCTGCAGGCACGCTTCGAGGCCAAGGTGCTTGATCGGGTCAAGCGCATCCGCCTTGGCGATCCGCTGGATGACGCCACCAACTTCGGCCCGCTGGTCAGCTACGCGCACATGGAAAGCGTGCTCGGCTATATCGACAAAGGCCGCAGCGAAGGCGCACGCCTGCTGATCGGCGGTGCGCGCGTGACCGACGGCGAGTACGCCAATGGCGCCTACGTTGCGCCGACCGTGTTCACCGATTGCCGAGACGACATGACCATCGTGCGCGAGGAAATCTTCGGCCCGGTGATGAGCATCCTTATCTACGACGACGAAGATGAAGTGATCCGCCGCGCCAACGACACCGATTACGGCCTCGCCGCCGGCGTGGTGACCCGCGACCTCAACCGTGCGCACCGGGTGATCCACAAGCTGGAAGCCGGTATCTGCTGGATCAACACCTGGGGCGAATCGCCAGCCGAGATGCCAGTGGGCGGCTACAAGCAGTCCGGCGTCGGGCGCGAGAACGGTCTGGTCACCCTCGGCCACTACACCCGCATCAAGTCGGTGCAGCTGGAAATGGGCGACTACGCCTCGGTGTTCTGATCGTCAACGCCACACCATGTAGGGGTGGATTCATCCGCGATGCCTCTCGCGGATAAATCCGCTCCTACAAAAAAACGCCGCCGCGTAGCCCGGATGCAATCCGGGAATAGTCACCGTGTTTTCCCGGATCGCAACCGGGCAGCAGGAGGAGCCATGACTCAGGAATTCGACTACATCATCATCGGCGCCGGCTCGGCCGGTAATGTTCTGGCCACCCGCCTGACCGAGGATGCAGACGTCAGCGTGCTGCTGCTCGAAGCCGGCGGCCCCGACTACCGCCTCGATTTCCGCACCCAAATGCCCGCCGCCCTGGCCTTCCCCCTGCAGGGCCGGCGCTACAACTGGGCCTACGAGACCGACCCCGAGCCGCACATGAACAACCGCCGCATGGAGTGCGGACGCGGCAAGGGCCTGGGCGGCTCGTCGCTGATCAATGGCATGTGCTACATCCGCGGCAACGCGCTGGACTTCGACAACTGGGCCAAGGCCAAGGGCCTGGAAGACTGGACCTACCACGACTGCCTGCCCTACTTCCGCAAGGCGGAAACCCGCGACATCGGCCCCAACGACTACCACGGCGGCGACGGCCCGGTCAGCGTGACCACGCCCAAGGTCGGCAACAACCCGCTGTTCCACGCCATGGTCGAGGCCGGGGTGCAGGCCGGTTATCCGCGTACCGACGACCTCAACGGCTACCAGCAGGAAGGCTTTGGCCCGATGGATCGCACCGTGACCCCCGAAGGTCGTCGCGCCAGCACCGCCCGTGGCTATCTGGATCAGGCGCGGGGACGGCCCAACCTGACCATCGTCACCCATGCCACCACCGACCGCATTCTGTTCGACGGCAAGCGCGCCAGCGGCGTCAGCTACCTGATCGGCAACGCCAATGACGCCACCGTGGCCCGTGCCCGTCACGAAGTACTGCTGTGTGCCGGCGCCATCGCCTCGCCGCAGATCCTGCAGCGTTCCGGCGTCGGCCCGGGCGAGCTGCTGCGCAGCCTGGACATTGATGTCGTGCACGAACTGCCGGGCGTCGGCGAGAACCTGCAGGATCACCTGGAGATGTATCTGCAGTACGCCTGCACCCAGCCGGTGTCGCTGTACCCTGCGCTCAAGCTGCTCAACCAGCCGGGCATCGGCGCGCAGTGGCTATTCACCGGCCACGGCATCGGCGCCAGCAACCAGTTCGAGGCTGGTGGTTTCATCCGCACCCGCCCGGAGTTCGCCTGGCCCAACATCCAGTTTCACTTCCTGCCGGTGGCGATCAACTACAACGGCAGCAACGCGGTGAACGAGCACGGCTTCCAGGCCCACGTCGGCTCCATGCGCTCGCCCAGCCGCGGGCGTATCCAGCTCAAGTCGAAGGACCCGCGCCAGCACCCTAGCATCCTGTTCAACTACATGAGCGCTGATCAGGACTGGCAGGAATTCCGCGACGCCATCCGCATCACCCGCGAGATCATGAGCCAGCCGGCACTCGATCCGTACCGCGGCCGTGAGATCAGCCCCGGCGCCCACGTGCAGACCGACGCAGAGCTCGATGCCTTCATTCGCGAACATGCGGAAACCGCCTTCCACCCGTCCTGCTCGTGCAAGATGGGCGAGGACGACATGGCGGTGGTCGACGGCCAGGGTCGCGTGCACGGTTTGCAGGGACTGCGTGTGGTGGATGCCTCGATCATGCCGGAGATCATCACCGGCAACCTCAACGCCACCACCATCATGATGGCCGAAAAGATCGCCGATCGGATTCGCGGGCGCCAGGCGCTGCCGCGCAGCACCGCGCCCTACTTCGTCGCCGGCGAGCGACCCGTGCGCGGGCAACCGCAGCGGGCGGCCTCGGCGGCCTGACATCCAACATCGGAGGGGCCTGCGGCCCCTATCGCGAATAAATTCGCTCCTACACGCAGGGCTCATGCCGCTAGTATTTCGTGTCCCTGGGGCAGGGCGATAGGAAGGAATTTATTCGCGATCCGTGCCCTACAACCAAATCGCATCCCAATGCGGATAGTCCGCCACGTGTTGCGCCAATCCGGCCCTGAGCGGATTGGCCACCATGTAGCGTGCCAGGGCGCGCACGTCGTCTTCCTGGCGAACCGCCCGGTCGTGATAGCCCGGCTGCCATACCCGACCCTGCACGGCATGCTCGCGGTTGATCGCCTGAGCACTGCGCGCCTTCAGGTGCTTGACCAGGCGGGCCAATCCGCCGTGATCCAGAGTCACCAACCAGTGCAGATGATCCGGCATGACCACCCAGGCCAACGAGCGGGCCAGCCCCTCCGCCTCGCAATGGCGCATCTGCTGAATCAACAGGCGGGACGTGACGAAATCCAGGAAGAGCGGGCGGCGCCCGGCCGTCACGGTGGTAATCATGTAGCTGCGCCCGGCCTCGGAAAAGCGGCCGACGCGCAAGCTGCGCGCATGAGGGTAGATATCGTCCGGCATTCCTTTGCCTCCTGATCCTTCGTTCGTAACACCCTAGACCAGCCCCGCCGACATGGCGACCAGAACGGTCGCCCCCGCAAGCCCCACCCTGTAGGAGCGAATTCATTCGCGATCCTCACAGCATCGGAGCCACACCCTATCGCGGATAAATCCGCTCCTACCGATCGTGGTCCAACCCTACGCAGTGCCAGCCTCCGATCTCGCCTGTAGGAGCGAATTCATTCGCGATCCTCGCAGCATCGGTACCACACCCTATCGCGGATAAATCCGCTCCTACCGATCACCGTCCAACCCTACGCAGTGCCAACCTCCGATCTCGCCTGTAGGAGCGAATTCATTCGCGATCCTCGCAGCATCGGAGCCACACCCTATCGCGGATAAATCCGCTCCTACCGATCGTGATCCAACCCTAAGCAGTGCCAGCCTCCAATCTCGCCTGTAGGAGCGAATTCATTCGCGATCCTCGTAGCATCGGTGCCACACCCTATCGCGGATAAATCCGCTCCTACCGATCATGGTCCAACCCTACGCAGTGCCAGCCGCCGCTCCCGCCTGTAGGAGCGAATTTATTCGCGATCCTCGCAGCATCGGAGCCACACCCTATCGCGGATAAATCCGCTCCTACCGATCGATGCCCGACCATACTGGGTCCCAGCCGGACTGCGCATGCATGTCGGATCGAATTTATTCGTGCCAGCGCCGTCGAACGGGAGCACTTCCCGCGATAATGGCGGAGCGGCCCCTGCCGCCCTTCACTGCCGGACGCCTCATGCAACCCATGCTCAGCCAACTCGACCCTCGCACCGCCCGCCTGCTGCCATGGATAGTCGCCATCGCCTTCTTCATGCAGACGCTGGACGGCACCATCCTCAACACCGCGCTACCGGCCATGGCCGCCGATCTCAACGAAGACCCGCTGCGCATGCAGTCGGTGGTGATCGCCTACATGCTCACCGTCGCCCTGCTGATCCCCACCTCGGGCTGGATCGCCGACCGCTTCGGTACCCGGCGCATCTTCTTCGGTGCCATCGCCCTGTTCAGCCTCGGCTCGCTGCTCTGTGCGATATCGGAATCGCTGAGCATGCTGATCGGCGCACGAGTCATCCAAGGCCTGGGCGGCGCGCTGATGATGCCGGTCGGACGGCTGGTGGTACTGCGCGCCTATCCGCGCTCGGAGCTGGTGCGGATTATGAGTTTCATCACCCTGCCCGGCCTGCTCGGCCCGCTGATCGGCCCCACCCTTGGCGGCTGGCTGGTGGAAGTGGCGAGCTGGCACTGGATCTTCCTGATCAACCTGCCGGTGGGGCTGCTCGGCTGCTGGGCGGCGCTGCGGCATATGCCCGACCTGCGCGGGCCGGAACGCAGCCGCTTCGATACCGCCGGTTTTTTGCTGTTCGGCGCCGCCATGCTGCTGATCACCGTGGCCCTGGAAGGTCTGGGCGAGCTGCACCTGCCGACCATGCGCGTGGTATTGCTGTTGCTCGGCGGCATGGCCTGCCTGGCCGCCTACTGGCTGCGCGCCGGGCGCATCGAACACCCCTTGTTCGCGCCCAGGCTGTTCCATACCCGCAGCTTCGCCGTGGGCATCATCGGCAACCTGTTCGCCCGCCTCGGCAGCGGCGCGCTGCCCTTTCTCACACCGCTGCTGCTGCAACTGGCGATGGGCTATTCACCCGCCCAGGCCGGCATGAGCCTGATCCCGCTGGCGCTGGCAGCGATGGCGGCCAAACCGCTGGCCAGGCCGCTGATCGAACGCCTCGGCTACCGCAACATCCTCACCAGCAACACCCTGCTGCTCGGTGCACTGATCGCCAGCCTGGCGCTAGTCGACGGCGACACCTCGACGCTGCAGTTGATCATCCAGCTGAGCCTGATCGGTGCCTGCAACTCACTGCAGTTCACCGCAATGAACACCGTGACCCTGATCGACCTGGACAACCGTGACGCCAGCAGCGGCAACAGCCTGCTGTCGGTAGTGGTGCAACTGGCGATGGGCCTTGGCGTCGCCTCGGCGGCGGCGCTGCTCAGTGGTTTCAGCCGTGAGCTGGGCGGCAGCGAGCACGTGCTGCAGGCGTTCCAGGCCACCTACCTGTGCGTCGGCCTGCTGTCGATGCTGGCCGCTGCGATCTTTCTGCAACTGGACGCGAAAGAGGGTCGAGGCGGGCGCAGCATCGAGGTTTCAGCGGACGAATGAGCGGGCCTGCTACACTGCCGGCCTGTTTCTCCATGCCCGAGCTCCTGCCGTGACCGCCAACGCCTTCGCCAGCCTGCCCCTTTCCGCCGCCATGCAGGCCAACCTCGCCGCCATCGGCTATGCCGAGATGACGCCGATTCAGGCCGCCAGCCTGCCGCTGATTCTCCAGGGCCGGGATCTGATCGCCCAGGCCAAGACCGGCAGCGGCAAGACCGCCGCCTTTGGCATCGGCCTGCTGCACCCGCTCAACCCGCGCTACTTCGGTTGCCAGGCGCTGGTGCTTTGCCCGACACGTGAGCTGGCCGACCAGGTGGCCAAGGAAATCCGCCGCCTGGCGCGCGCCGCCGACAACATCAAGGTACTGACCCTATGTGGCGGTGTGCCCTTCGGCCCGCAGATCGGCTCGCTGGAGCATGGTGCCCACGTCATCGTCGGCACACCGGGCCGGGTGCAGGAGCACCTGCGCAAGGGCACGCTGAAGGTCGACGGCCTCAACACCCTGGTGCTCGACGAGGCCGACCGCATGCTCGACATGGGCTTCGTCGACAGCATCAGCGAGATCATCGAGCAGACCCCGGCGCGCAGGCAGACCCTGCTGTTCTCCGCCACCTACCCAGCCGGCATCGAGCAACTCGCCGCGCGCTTCCTGCGCACGCCCGAGCGGGTCGAAGTCGAGGCGCTGCACGACGATGATCAGATCGAGCAACGCTTCTACGAAATAGCCTCCGACCAGCGCATGCAGGCGGTCAGCACCCTGCTGCGGCATTTTCGCAAGCAGCCGGTGGTGGCCTTCTGCGCCACCCGCCAGCAGTGCGACGAGCTGGCGGCACAACTGGAGGCCGAGAAGATTTCCGCCGCGGCCCTGCACGGCGACCTGGAGCAACGCGAGCGCGACCAGATCCTCGCCCTATTCGCCAACCGCAGCCTGAGCGTACTGGTGGCCACCGACGTCGCTGCCCGTGGCCTGGATATCGCCGGGCTGGAGATGGTGATCAACGTCGAGCTGTCGCGCGATGCCGAAGTTCATATTCACCGCATCGGCCGCAGCGGACGCGCCGGTGACAAAGGCCTGGCGCTCAGCCTGGTAGCACCAGCCGAAGCCGGTCGAGCCCAGGCCATCGAAACCCTGCAGGGCAAGGAACTGGCCTGGTATCCGCTGCCTGCCGCCAAGTCTGCTGGCGAACCGTTGCTGCCACCGATGCATACGCTGTGCATCGGTGCCGGACGCAAGGAGAAACTGCGCCCCGGCGACATTCTCGGAGCCCTGACCGGCGATGCCGGCATCCCCGGCGATCAGGTCGGCAAGATCGCCCTGTTCGATTACCAAGCCCTGGTTGCCGTGCAGCGTGACGTGGCGCGCCAGGCTCTGAAACGCCTGAGCGAAGGCAAGATCAAGGGCAGAACGCTGCGCGTACGTCTGTTATAAGAAGTTGCTCGTGATCGAGCGCACTCGCTCTGCCTCGCAAGATCGCGCACGACTTCCGGGGCTGATATAAAGGATCAAACGGCCTGGGCCGGAGTTACCCATGCGCAATATTCTGGTCATCGAAGACAGCCCGCTGGTCCTGAAGATCCTCGAGCATCTGTTCCGCCAGGAAACCGATCTGGAGCCAATTTTCTGCGCCTCGCTGGCTGAGGCCGAGGTGATGCTGGAGACCTCCGCTTCGCTGTTCTTCGCTGCCATCGTCGACCTGCACCTGCCGGACGCACCGGACGGCGAAAGCGTCGATCTGGTGATGCGCTATCAACTGCCGTGCATCGTGCTCAGTGGCAGCTACAACGAGCAGCGGCGCGATGATCTGCTGATGAAAGGCGTGGTCGACTACGTGCTCAAGGAAAGCCAGCACTCCTACGAGTACGCCTTTCGCCTGCTGCACCGGCTCGATCAGAACAGCCACATCAAGATTCTCATCGCTGACGACTCCGCGGCGCAGCGTCATTACATCCGCCATATTCTCGAACCGCATCACTATCAGCTCATCGAAGCCAGCGATGGCAAGGAAACCCTGCGCCAGCTGAACGAACACCCCGACCTCGACCTGCTGGTGCTCGACCATGCTATGCCCGGCGTCAGCGGCTTCGAGCTGGTCAAGCTGCTAAGACAAAAGCTGCGCCTCAATGACCTGATCATCATCGGCGTTTCCGCCGACCCCAAAGGCTCGCTCAGCGCCCAGTTCATCAAGCACGGTGCCGACGATTTCCTGCGCAAGCCGTTCTGCCCGGAAGAGTTGAACTGCCGGGTGATGTCCACCCTGGAGCGTCGTGACCTGTTGCGCGCGCTGAAGAAGGCGGCGCAGTTCGACGCCCTGACCGGCCTGAACAACCGCCGCGCCTTCTACGAACAGGGCCTGCAGATGCTGCAGCAGGCGCAACGGGAAAGTCGCGAAGTCAGCGTGGCGATGCTCGACCTCGATCACTTCAAGCAGATCAACGATGGCTTCGGCCATGCCAGCGGCGACAGCGCCCTGGTGGTGTTCGCCAGGGCAATGAGCAATGCCTTCCCCGACATGCTGCTCGGCCGCCTGGGCGGCGAGGAATTCGCCCTGCTCACCCTGCATGGCGCAGAGCACGTCGCGCAGGCATTGGAGAGATTGCGTCGCCAGTGCGCCGGGCTGCACTACACGGTAGGCGCCCCGCCGCTGTCGTTCAGCGCCGGGCTCTATCAGGGCGAACCGGAAGACCTGGAAAGCCTGCTGCATGAAGCCGATATCCGCCTGTATCGGGCCAAGCAGCAGGGCCGCGCGCGTACGGTCGTGGCCTGATCAGGGACTGTGCCGCTGCAGCGTGGTGGCGTAGCTGCCATCGTCCTTCATGGCCTGGATCGCCTGGTCGAAGCGGCTGGCGATCTCGCCGTAGTCGCTACGGCTGCGGCTGATCAGGACATAAAGCCCGTTTTCACTCAGCGGCAGCGGCAGGAATTCCAGCTCGTCGCGCATCGAACTCAGCTCTCGACCCAGGTGGTAGCGCGCCACCAGTTCGTCCTCCAGCGCCAGGGGCACCCGCCCGGCATGCAGCATACGCGCAGCGATCTCGAAGCTGCCGACACCGACCTTGCGCAAATGCGGGTCGTTGTCGAACTCCCTGAAATAGGCATACCCCCTGACCACCGCAATGCTGTGCGGGTAAAGATCGGCCAGGCGTTCGAAATGGATGTTGCCGCCCTTGCGCTGCAGCAAGCGGATGCGATTGAACAGATAAGGTTTGGAGTAGTACCCGTATTCGGCGCGCTCGGGACTGTACCAGGCGTTGATCAGCACATCGTAGTCGCCCCGCTTGAGTCCCCGCACCGCACGCTCCCAGGGCACTTCCACGTAGCTGGTACGGTAGCCGGCGCGCTTGAACGCCTGCTCAACCAGGTCGCTGGCCAGGCCTTTGCCCGGTAGCCGCTGATCGGTGAAGGGCGGCCATGGGTCGGCCACCAGACGTAACGACTCGGCTGAAGCCAGCGCCGAGGACAGCAGCAGGAGAAAAAGCCAGACGCGTACAGCGGGCATTGGCGACGACCCATTGGAATTATTCGGTGTAGTGATAGCAGGCTCAGCCTTACCCGTCACTGTTTCCAGTTTGAGACAACCAACCAGGCGTTGATGGTTCACGTAAAGAGTGCAGGCAGACCGGCGGACGAGGGTCGCTTCGGGTAAACTTCGCCGGTTTTCGCGCAGCCCGTCCCTGCCTGCGATCCACCCGAGGGCCTCTCGTGTTGCAAACCGACGTACTGATCATCGGCGCAGGCGCCGCCGGCCTCATGTGTGCTGCCACGGCCGCCGCCCGTGGCCGCCGGGTGCTGGTGCTCGACCACGCCAACAAGGCCGGCAAGAAAATCCTCATGTCCGGTGGCGGTCGCTGCAATTTCACCAATATGTACTGCGAGCCGGGCAACTTCCTCTCCGGCAACCCGCACTTCTGCAAGTCCGCCCTGGCGCGCTTCACCCAATGGGACTTTATCGGGTTGGTGGCCAAGCATGGCGTGCCCTACCACGAGAAGAAGCTCGGCCAACTGTTCTGCGATAACAAGTCCAGCGACATCCTCGAGTTGCTGCTGGCCGAATGCGCCGAGGCTGGCGCGCAGATACGCCTGGACACGGCGGTACAGCGCATCGAGAAGCGCGACGGCGGTTTTCTGCTGCACAGCGACCTTGGCCAGATAACCTGCCAGTCTCTGGTCATCGCCACCGGCGGGCTGTCGATTCCCACACTCGGCGCTACCGGCTTCGGTTATCAGGTGGCCAGCCAGTTCGGTCACGAACTGCTGCCGACCCGTGCAGGCCTGGTGCCCTTCACCATCACCGACCCACAGCTGAAGGCGCTGTGCACGGAGCTGTCCGGCACCTCGGTGGAAGACTGCCGGGTGAGCTGCAACGGCCAGAGCTTCGTCGAGAACATACTGTTCACCCACCGTGGCCTGTCCGGACCGGCGATCCTGCAGATTTCATCCTACTGGCAGCCGGGCGACACCGTGCATATCGACCTGCTGCCGCATATCGACCTGCCCGAGTGGCTGGCCACCCAGCAGCGTGAGCGCGGCAACAGCGAGCTGAAAACCCTGCTGGCCGAGCTGTTCACCAAGAAGATGGCGACGCTGCTGGTGGACAGCTGGTTCACCAACAAACCACTGAAGCAGTACACGCCGAGCGAACTCAAGGCGATTGCCGAGCGCCTGTCCGATTGGCAGCTGGTGCCGGCCGGCACCGAGGGCTATCGCACCGCCGAGGTGACCCTGGGCGGGGTGAACACCGACGAGGTGTCGTCGAAAACCCTGGAGTCGCTCAAGGTGCCGGGGCTGTATTTCATTGGCGAAGTGCTGGACGTCACCGGCCACCTCGGCGGCTTCAATTTCCAGTGGGCCTGGGCTTCGGGGTACGCCGCCGCGCAATACGTCTGAGGCGCGAAATATTGCGCTCCATCCGCTGGCGCGACGGGAACTGCCAGCGCGGCGCAGACTCTGCTATGAACAGCAGACGCGAAGTTGGGTACCACAGGGACAGTCCCACGCATGAACCTCGAACAAGGTCAGATTTTCATCATCCTCCTGGCCAGCATGGGCCTGTTCATCTGGGGCCGCTGGCGCCATGACGTGGTGGCGCTCGGCGCCCTGCTGGCCTGCGTGATCGTCGGTCTGGTGCCCGAACGCGAAGCCTTCACCGGCTTCGGCCACCCGGCGGTGATCACCGTGGCCTGCGTGCTGGTGCTCAGCCACGGCCTGCAACGCACCGGCGCGGTCAGCCGGCTGGCGCAACGCTTGCTGCCCAGCGGCGCCGGCGTGCTGCTGTCCATCGCCGCGCTGACCGGCCTTGGCGCGCTGCTCTCGGCATTCATGAACAACGTCGGCGCCCTCGCCCTGCTGATGCCCATCGCCTTGCAGATTGCCGCCCGCCTGGAGTTGCCACCGGGGCGCGTACTGATGCCGCTGGCCTTCGGCACCATTCTCGGCGGCATGACCACCCTGATTGGCACACCGCCGAACCTGATCGTTTCCAGCTTCCGCGCCCAGCATGGCGGTGGCCCCTTCGCCATGTTCGACTTCAGCCCGGTCGGCGTGGCCGTGGCCCTGGCCGGCGTACTGTTCATCGCCCTGCTCGGCTGGCGACTGGTGCCGAAACGCGAGGTGGGCAACGCCGCCAGCTTCGACACCGGCCACTACCTGACCGAGGCGCGGGTCAAGGAAGGCGGCAAGGCGCAGGGCAAGACCCTGCGCGAGATCGAGCAACTGCTCGACGAAGCCGACGCCCAGGTGGTGGCCATGGTGCGCAACAAGCTGCGCCTGACCGCGCCAAACCCGCGGCGCGTGCTGCAGGCCGACGACGTGCTGGTGATCGAGGCCGACCCAAAGGAGCTGGGCGAGGTGCTCGGCCAGCTCGACCTGCTGCTGGAGGCCGAGCGCGAGGCCGAGGAAGCCGAACAGAAGGAAGACAAGGATGGCGAAACGGAGAAGAAGGTCAGCAACAGCGAGGAGCGCGCCATGCTCGAGCTGCTGGTCAAACCCGACTCCTCGCTGATCGGCCGCTCCGCCAGCAGCACGCGCCTGCGCAGCCGCTACTCGATCAACCTGCTGGCCATCTCCCGGCAGAGCCATCGCTCCATCAAGCGCCTGCGTTCGACCCAGTTCCAGGGCGGCGACGTGTTGCTGATGCAGGGCAGCGCCGAGGATATCGGCGAGTTCGCCAACGATTATGACTGCGTGCCGCTGGCCGCGCGGGCGATCAACATTCCCGACCCTAGCCAGGCCAATCTCGCGCTCGGCATCATGCTGCTGGCCATCGCTGCGGCCGCCTTCGGCCTGCTCTCGGCAGCGATCGCCTTCGCCAGCGGCGTGCTGGCTTACATGCTGCTGCGTCTGGTGCCGCTGCGCGCCGTCTACGAGTCCATCGACTGGCCGGTGATCGTACTGCTCGGCGCCCTGATCCCGGTGGCCGGAGCGATGTCATCGACCGGTGCTGCTGACCTGCTGGCAAGGGTGCTGATGGAACACCTGGCGCAGGGCAACGCCATCATCACCCTGACCCTGCTGCTGATCGTCACAATGACCCTGTCGGACTTCATGAACAACGCGGCGACCGCCGCGGTGATGTGCCCCATCGCCCTGAGCGCCGCCAGCCAGCTGGGCGTCAGCCCGGACGCGTTGCTGATGGCAGTGGCCATCGGCGCCTCCTGCTCGTTCCTCACACCCATCGGCCACCAGAACAACACGCTGATCCTCAGCCCCGGCGGCTTTCGCTTCGGCGACTACTGGCGCCTGGGCCTGCCGCTGGAAATACTCGTGGTACTGATCAGCGTGCCCCTGCTGCTTTGGGTGTGGCCGCTGTAAAGGTGGGGAAAAGAGGCCACAACCATTCACTGCCTAGAGTTGCTCGAGCAAGCCGTCCGGCGCCTGGAAACGCAGCCCGTGGGCCTCGGCAACGCTGGCACAGGTGATGACGCCACGCGCGACGTTGAGGCCGGCCAGCAGATGCGGATCCTCTTCCAGCGCTCGGCGCGTGCCCTTCTGCGCCAGCGCGACGACGAATGGCAGCGTGGCGTTGTTCAGCGCCAGGGTCGAGGTACGGGCCACCGCACCGGGCATGTTGGCCACGCAGTAATGCACCACGTCGTCGACCACGTAGGTAGGTTCGGCATGAGTGGTAGCACGCGAGGTTTCGGCGCAGCCGCCCTGGTCGATGGCGACATCCACCAGCACCGCGCCGGTCTTCATCTGCCGCACCATGTCGGCAGTGATGAGCTTGGGCGCAGCCGCCCCGGGAATCAGCACACCGCCGACGACCAGATCGGCCGCCAGCACCTGCTCGCGTACCGCCGCACGCGTGGAGTACAGCGTGGTGATGCGGTTTCCGTACTGCGCATCGAGCCGGCGCAAGGCATCGACGCTCTTGTCCAGCACGGTGACATCGGCGCCCAGGCCAACGGCCATGGCCAGGGCATGGCTGCCGACCACCCCGCCGCCGAGAATCACCACCTTGCCCGGCGCCACCCCAGGCACGCCGCCGAGCAGCACGCCGCGGCCGCCGCGGGCCTTTTCCAGGCAGCCGGCACCGGCCTGAATCGACATACGCCCGGCCACCTCCGACATCGGCGCCAGCAACGGCAGGCGGCCCTGCGCATCGGTCACCGTCTCGTAGGCGATGCAGGTGGCACCGCCAGCTATCAGCTCCTCGGTCTGCGACCGGTCCGGCGCCAGGTGCAGGTAGGTGAACAGCGTGTGCTGCTCGCGCAGCTTGGCCCGCTCCACCGCCAGCGGCTCCTTGACCTTGACTATCAGCTGCGCCTGCTGGAACACCTCGCCAGCACTCTGGGCGATCTGCGCCCCGGCCTCGCGATAGTCCTCGTCGGCAAAACCGATGGCGGCGCCGGCCTGGGTCTCGATCCATACCTCGTGCCCCAGCGCGGTCAGTTCGGCCACGGACTGCGGCGTGAGGCCGACACGGTACTCGTGATTCTTGATTTCCTTGGGTACGCCGATTCGCATGACTCTCTCCCAGCGTTCAGGATCAACACCCTGAAGTCTAGGAAAGGGCCACGCGCCTTACCGGGAAATCCGTGAGAAAAGCTGTCCGTCCGTCACTGCCCGAACAATAGCCGCCGCGCTTCGGCGCTGAGCAGCGCCTGCGGGTCGGCATTGACCTTCTCCACCAGCGCGTAGGCGCGCTGCACGGCCGGCCGCGCCTCGATGCGTTCGAGCCAGGCGGCCATGTTGGGAAAATCCTCCAGCTTCTGCTGCTGCATCTGCCAGCCCCGGGCCCAGGGATAGATGGCCATGTCGGCGATGGAATAGTCGCCCGCCACGTACTCGCGCCCGGCCAACTGGCGATCCAGCACGCCGTAGAGACGCGCGGTTTCCTTCACGTAGCGGTCGATGGCATAGGGGATTGGCTCCGGCGCGTAGCGCAGGAAGTGATGGTTCTGCCCGGCCATCGGGCCGAGGCCGCCCATCTGCCAATACAGCCACTGCAGCACGCTGAAGCGTGCTCGCGTCTCTCGCGGCAGAAACTGCCCGCTCTTGTCGGCCAGATACTCGAGTATCGCCCCGGATTCGAACAGGGCGATGGCCTCGCCGCCATCGGCCGGCGCATGATCGACGATAGCGGGAATCCGGTTGTTCGGTGCGATCTTGAGAAACGCAGGGGAGAACTGCTCGCCCTTGCCGATATGCACCGGGACGATGCGGTACTCCAGCCCGGCCTCTTCGAGGAAGATGCTGACCTTGTGGCCGTTCGGCGTGGTCCAGTAATAGAGGTCGATCATCTGCCCGCCTCCATCCGAATCTCGGCCCGTTTGACCGGGCCGTGGGTGGATTCGTAAGCCTGCACGATACGCGCGAACCAGGCGCCCAAGGCCGAATCGTCGGCCCAGGGCTGCGCACCCAGACACCAGGCCCAGAGCAGCATGCCGGCCAGCAGGTAGTCGCAGCCGCCAGGTGCCTGGCCTTCGAGGAAGGGTTGTTCGCGCAGCCACATCTCCAGCGGCGCCACGCCCTCGCGGAACAGGCGCTCGCCACCTTCCGGATCGGCGAAGGCTTCCAGGCTCATACCCAGCACCTTCTCACGGCTGCTGCGGAAGTACTCGCGGTCGGCCGGGTCGATCACCTGCAAGACGCGCGGGATCAGTATTTTCAACAGCGGCACACGCACCATGTGAAAGCTCAGGCGCTCGACCAGGCGGGCGCGCTCGGCCGCCAGCCCGTCACCGAGCAGCGGGCATTGCGGGTAGCGCTGGTCCAGGTAGGCGAAGATCGCCAGGCTGTCGTGCAGCGTTTCGCCGTCGTCGGTGAGCACCGGCACCAGCTTCTGCCCGGAAAAGGCGATCAGTTCCTTGTCGGTGAAACGTATCGGCCGGCTCTGCCAGTCCAACCCCTTGTGCGCCAGTGCCAGACGCACGCGCCAGCAGTAGGGCGAGAACAGCAGCTCGCGATCAGCGCCGCACAGTTCGAACAACTCCCGCATATCACCTCCTTTAAAGACCATTCGGTCCAAAATAAAGCGAAGAAAAACCAACGCAGGATTGCTCACTGGCAATCCAGGCTGGCCATCACCACGGCCACGGTGGCGCGAATCGAGTCCGCCGGCACCGCGGATTTCACTTGAGTGCGCAGCCCGCTCATCACGCACTGCAGGTAGCCGGCTCGGGCGACGAGGTCCTGACCGTTGCGCAGTTCTCCGCAGGCCACGGCGCGCGACAGCGCCTCTTCGAACACCCGGCAGACACCCGCCGTGGCCTGCTGCAGCACCGGTACCAGCGCCGGTTCCGAAAGAGAAAACTCGTTGGCCACATTGACCAGCATGCAGCCCCGCGGCACGCCGTCTGGACCGTCATCTTCGAGCACGCTGAGCAGGCGCTCGCGGATGAAGGCAAGCGGCGAGGCGCTGGCCTGTAACTGCTCCAGCAGCAAAGCGCGGCGCTGCGCTACGTAGCGGCTGAACGCAGCGACGAACCAGGCCTGCTTGCTCGGGTAGGTCTGATACAGGCTGCTCTTGGACAGCCCGGTGGCCGCCTGCAGGTCCTGCAGCGATGCGGCCTCATAGCCACGCTGCCAGAACAGCTGCATGGCGTTCTCCAGGGCCCGGTCCGGGCAGAAGCTCTTGGGGCGTCCACGTGTCGTCGTCATGCGCGCAATTTAGAACCGAACGGTTCAAAACTCAAGCTTTGGGCTCCTTCAAGTCGACAATACCGCGCAGCAGCTCCACCGGCAGCGGGAAGACGATGGTCGAGTTCTTGTCGCTGGCGATGTTGCTCAGCGTCTGCATGTAGCGCAGTTGCATGGCGCCACTCTGCCGGCCGAGTATCTCGGCGGCCTGCATCAGTTTCTCCGAGGCCTGCAGCTCGCCTTCGGCGTGAATCACCTTGGCTCGCCGCTCGCGTTCGGCTTCGGCCTGGCGGGCGATGGCGCGCACCATCGATTCGTTGATGTCGACGTGCTTGATCTCGACATTGGCGACCTTGATGCCCCAGGCGTCGGTCTGCGCATCCAGCACCTGCTGGATATCGGAGTTGAGCTGTTCGCGCTCGGCGAGCATCTGGTCCAGGTCGTGCTTGCCGAGCACCGCGCGCAGCGTGGTCTGCGCCAGCTGGCTGGTGGCGACCATGTAATCCTCGACCTGGATGATCGCGTTCTGGGGGTCGAGCACGCGGAAGTAGATCACCGCGTTGACCTTGACCGAGACGTTGTCGCGGGAGATCACATCCTGCGGCGGTACGTCGAGAACGATGGTGCGCAGGTCGACCCGCACCATCTGTTGCAGGCCGGGGATGATCAGGATCAGCCCCGGGCCCTTGACCCGCCAGAAACGGCCGAGCTGGAACACCACGCCGCGCTCGTATTCGCGCAGGATGCGAAAGGAAGAGACGAGCAACCCCAGAACGATGATCGCCAGTGCAATGAAGCTCAATTCGAAACCCATCAGTGACCTCCTTGAGGCGGTGGCTCATCCACCGCGCTGACCTGCAGATGCACGCCGTCGCGCGCAGTGACTCGTACCCGTTGCCCGGGGCGCAACGGCGCGGTGCCTTGCACCTGCCAGCGTTCGCCCTGCAGCGCTACCCAACCGGCGTGCGGATCGTCGTCGCGCACCGCAGCGACCGCCACCAGGCTGCCCACCACACCGCTGGCACCGGCCACCTGCTGACGGCGTCTAGCCCTGAGCGCCATGCCGACGATGGCCAGGACCAGCGCAGCGCTGATCAGCGCCAGGGTGACGATCAGCGCCAGCGGAATACCGAAGCCCGGCACATCGGTATCGATCAGGATCAGCCCGCCGAATACGAACGCCACCACCCCGCCGATGCCGAGCACGCCGAAGCTGGGCAGGAAGGCCTCGGCGGTGATGAAGGCAATGCCGAGCAGAATCAGCGCCACGCCGGCGTAGTTCACCGGCAGCAATTGCAGGGCGTAGAGCGCGAGCACCAGACTGATGCCGCCGAGCACGCCGCCAACGCCACTGCCGGGGTTGGCGAATTCGAAGAACAGCCCGTAGATGCCGATCATCATCAGGATCAGCGCCACGCTGGGGTTGGTGATCACCGCCAGCAGGCGAGTGCGCCAGTCCGGTGCGTGGCTGATCAGCGGCGCGCCGGCCGTGGCCAGGGTCTGCTCGACGCCTGCCGCCTGCAGGGTCTTGCCATCTAGCTGGCGCAGCAGATCGCTGGTATCGCCGGACAGATAGTCGATCACCTTGCGTTCCAGCGCCTCCTCGGCAGACAGGCTGACGGCTTCGCGCACCGCCTGCTCGGCCCATTCGGCGTTGCGTCCGCGCATATTGGCCAGCCCGCGAATGTAGGCCGCGGCGTCGTTGACCTGCTTGGCGGTCATGGCGTCGTCCGAGCCTCTTTGGTCTTGTGTCGGTTTGTTCGACTCGCTCTTGCCGTCTCCCTCGGGCGAGCCCGGCATGCCGATGGCCACTGGCGTGGCGGCGCCGAGATTGGTCCCCGGCGCCATGGCGGCCACATGGCTGGCGTAGAGGATGTAGGTACCGGCGCTGGCCGCCCGCGCGCCACCGGGTGCGACATGCGTTGCGACCGGAACGGGGCTGGCGAGAATCGCCTTGATGATGGCGCGCATGGAGCTGTCCAGGCCGCCGGGGGTGTCGATTTCGATCACCACCAACTGCGCGCCTTCGTCCACCGCCCTGGCCAAGCCGCGCACCAGATAATCGGCACTGGCCGGGCCGATCACGCCATCCACCTGCAAGCGCACCACTGCGCCCGGCGCCGCACTCACCCCCGCCGATCCGCAGAGGATCAGAGCGCACAGACACAGACGCAACCAGCCAGGTGACACGTTCGACTCCCAGGCCCGCGGTGGTACCGAAGATGTGGCAGCGGGACCTGACTGAGCATAGTCCAGGCCCTTCTGCGACTCCCTCGACCGGGCGAGCGGATGTGCTACAGGGCATGTACGAGCGGGTGAAGCGAGGCGCCAGGCATGGCTATTGGGTGCAGACGGATACCCAGCGGTCATGCAGTTCCGGTAGGCTGCTCGCGTCTACTTCCACCAGGTCACCTATGCCCCGCTCTCGCCTTCGCCACTCGCTGCGCCGTCTCTGGGCGCTGGACAAGTTCAGTGCCAGCCTGCGGGTATTCATCGCCCTGGCCGGCGCCCTCGCGTTGTGCTGGTGGCAGGGCTGGACGCACGGGCTGATCCCGCTCTTTCTCGGCATTATCGCCAGTGCGCTGACCGAGACCGACGACAGCTGGCAGGGCCGCCTCGGCGCGGTGCTGGTCACGTTGGGCTGCTTCAGTGCAGCGGCCTACGCTGTGGAGTTTCTCTTTCCCTACCCCTGGTTGTTCGTCATCGCCCTGGCACTGTCGGCGTTCTGCCTGACGCTGCTTGGCGCCCTGGGCGAGCGTTTCGCCACGCTCGGCTCCGGCACGCTGATCCTCGCCGTGTACAGCATGATCGGCGTCGAGCAACGCGGCGGTGTCGCCGGTCTATGGCTGGAGCCGTTGCTGCTGGTCGCTGGCGCGGCCTGGTACGGCCTGCTGTCGGTGATCTGGCATGGCCTGTTCGCCCATCAGCCGGTGCAGCAGAGCCTGGCCAGGCTGTTTCGCGAGCTGGGCAAGTACCTCAAGCTCAAGGCGGCATTGTTCGAACCGGTGCGCCAGCTGGACGTCGAGCAGCGCCGCCTGGAACTGGCGCAGCAGAACGGGCGCGTGGTATCGGCGCTCAACGCGGCCAAGGAGATCATCCTGCACCGGGTCGGCAATGGCCGTCCCGGGCCCAAGGTCAATCGCTACCTGAAGCTGTACTTTCTCGCCCAGGACATTCACGAACGCGCCAGCTCCTCGCACTACCCTTACAACGAGCTGGCCGAGGCCTTCTTCCACAGCGACGTGCTGTTTCGCTGCCAGCGCCTGCTGCGCCTACACGGCGAAGCCTGCGAACGCCTGGGCAGCGCCATCGAACTGCGCCAGCCCTTCGAATACCGCGAGCTGTGCAGCCAGGCGCTGGAAGATCTGCATGCCTCGCTCGACCATCTGCATCTGCAGAGCAACCCGGCCTGGCGCCGCCTGCTACGCTCGCTCGGCGCACTGGCCGGCAACCTCGCCAGCCTCGACCTGCTGCTGGGCAATGCCAGCAACCCCGATGCCCTGGCCGACGAACAGGACAGCAGCCTGCTCGATCGCGAACCGCATTCACTGCGTGAAGTGGCCGAGCGCATCGGCCAGCAGCTGACACCCACCTCGCTGCTGTTTCGCCACGCGCTGCGCCTGTCCATCGCCCTGGCCGCCGGTTACGGCCTGCTGCACCTGATTCATCCGACCCAGGGCTACTGGATTCTGCTGACCACCCTGTTCGTCTGCCAGCCGAACTACGGCGCCACGCGCCTGAAGCTGGTGCAGCGCATCGTCGGCACCCTGCTCGGCCTGGGGATAGGCTGGGCGCTGTTCGACCTGTTCCCCGATCCGCGTATCCAGGCGCTGTTCGCCGTGGTCGCCGGGGTCGCCTTCTTCGCCACACGCGCCACCCGCTACACCCTGGCCACGACGGCGATCACCCTGCTGGTGCTGTTCTGCTTCAACCAGGTCGGCGATGGCTATGGCCTGTTCCTGCCGCGCCTGGTCGACACCCTGCTCGGCGGCATGATCGCCGGGCTGGCAGTGTTCCTGATCCTGCCGGACTGGCAAGGCCGGCGCCTGGGCCGCATGCTCGCCGGCACGCTGAGCTGCAACAGTGCCTACCTGAGGCAGATCATCGCCCAGTACGCACGCGGCAAGCGTGACGACCTCGGCTACCGCCTGGCCCGACGCAACGCGCACAACGCCGACGCGGCGCTGTCCACCACCCTCGGCAACATGCTGATGGAGCCGGGCCACTTCCGTAAGGACGCCGACCTCGGCTTTCGCTTCCTGGTGCTGTCGCACACCCTGCTCAGCTACCTCTCCGCACTCGGCGCACATCGCGGCGAGCAGTTGCCGCAGGCGGCCCAGGCACAGCTGCTGGAACAGGCCGAAGCGCTGGCGAGCAGTCTCGATGAAATCGCCACTGGCCTGCGCGGGGAGCAACCGCTGGCCATTCACAGCGACGAGGAACAGGCCCTGGCGCAAAGCCTGGAGCAGATCGCCGATGACGTCGACGAACGCCAGCGTCTGGTGCAAACGCAGTTGGCGCTGATCTGCCGCCAGCTCGCGCCGCTGCGCACCCTGGCGGCGCACCTGCAGAAGGATCGCCACTAGCAGGCTCATGGGGCTTTCTGCCACTATCTGACGACGCCTATTTCCCAGGCCTTGCCCATGCCAGCCAACCGACACACCGCCCCTGCCTTTCCGGTCTCGTTGCCGGGTCTGCTGCTGGTGTGCTGCCTGCTGCTGGCCAGCCAGCTCTCCTTCGCTGCCACGCGTCTGGGCGACGCCAGCGCGGCGCAGGATCTTCATGGCCTGGTGGATTTTCTCGCCGATCCTCAGGGCACCCTGAGCCTGGACGACGTTCGCGCCGCCGACGCGCCATTTGAGTCCTCACTGAAGCGCCGCGATCTGAGCTTCGGTTATGTGCCGGGGGTGATCTGGCTGCGCCTGGCACTGCAATCGGACGCCCAGCAGACACGCGCCTGGCGCCTGGAGTTGAACTACGCCTCGCTGGATGAAGTGCGCCTGTACGACGTTGGCGCCGATGGCGTGCGCGAGTCACGCAGCGGCGATACCGTGCCCTACGCCGAGCGCGCCGTCGGTCATCGCTATCCGGTATTCGAGGTCACCCTGCAACCTGGCGAGCTGCGCACGCTGTACCTGCGCGTCGATTCGCGCGGCAGCATGACCCTCAGCGGCGCGCTGATGCCCGCGCGCGATTTCGAGCAGCACAGCCAGAACGGTTACCTGGTGCATGCCATCTACTTCGGCGTCCTGATCGCGCTGGGCCTGTACAACCTGCTGCTGTTTCTCGCCCTGCGCGAACGACCCTTCCTCAACTACGTGCTGTTCATGTGCGCCTTCGCCCTCAGCGTGCTCTCGCTCAACGGCCTTGGCGCGCAGTATCTGTGGTCCGAGGCTGCGCCCTGGAGCAACCGCATGCTGCCGGTCAGCCTGACGTCGGCGGCCCTGCTGTCGGTGATCTTCGCCCGCAGCTTCCTCGATACCCGTCAGTGGCTGCCGCGCTGGGACAGAGGCCTGCTGATACTGTGCATCGCTATCGGCGCCGCCGTGGTGGCGACAGTGCTACTGCCGGTACAGCGCGCGTTGCAGCTGATGTCGCTGACCGGGCTGGTCGCCACCCTGACGTTGCTGGTCACCAGCTTCGTCTGCGTCGGCTACCGGGTGCCCGGTGCGCGCCTGTTCGCCCTGGCCTGGCTGATGCTACTGACCGGCGCTGTGCTGCTGGCGCTGCGCAACTTCGCCTTGATCCCGTCGAACTTTCTAACCCTGTACGCCATGCAGATCGGTTCGGGGCTGGAGATGATCCTGCTGTCCTTCGCCCTGGCCGCGCGCTTCAACGAACTCAAGCGCCAGCGCGAGGCGGCGTTGCAACTCAATGAGCAGGTCCTGGCCAAGCGCGTCACCGAACGCACCCTGGCGCTGCAGCAGGCCAACCAGCGCCTCAGCGAACTGGCGCTGCAGGACCCGCTGACCGGCCTGGCCAATCGCACCGCGCTGCAGCAGCACCTGGAACAGGCCCTGGCACGCAGCCTGCGCCGTGACGAACTGCTCGCCGTGATGCTGATCGACCTCGATGGCTTCAAGCCGATCAACGATCAGCACGGCCACGGCTTTGGCGACCAGGTGCTGGCCGAGATCGCCAGACGCCTGCGCCAGTACATCCGCGACGCCGACCTGCCGGCGCGCCTGGGCGGCGACGAGTTCGTGGTGATCTGCGAGAACGTGCAGTCGGCCGAGGATGCCCAGGACCTGGCCAAGCGCTTGCTGGAAGGGCTGGACACGCCGATGTATCTAGAAGATCGTGCCGTACGCGTCGGTGCCAGCATCGGCATCGCCCTGACCCGCGGCGGCGACGATGCCACCACGCTGATTCGCCTGGCCGACGCGGCCATGTACCGGGCCAAGGCCGAAGGGCGCAACCGTGTACAACTGGCTACCCAAAATCCTTGAAGATGGGCATGGCCCATCGCCTCACCCGAACCGATAACGCTCCATGGACAAGAATCTGCTGCTGCAAGACGTGCTCACCCATCTGCAGGCCGACCTCGAGCAGGCCAGCCTCGCTGCCCTCACCGCCCATGAAGCGGCCACCCATGAAGAGAACGTCGCCGAGAACAAGTACGACACCCTGGGCCTGGAGGCCGCTTATTTGGCCAGCGGCCAGGCACGCCGAGTCGAAGAACTGCGCCAGACCCTGATCACCTGGCGCCAGTTGCGCCCGCGGCCATTCGACGAGGCGCAAGGCATCGAACTGGGTGCGCTGATTCTGCTTGCCAGCGAAGACGATCACCAGCAGTGGCTGTTTCTCGGCCCGCAGGGCGCTAGCATGAAGCTGCAGCATGCCGGGCAGAGCATCCAGGTACTGGGCAATGCTGCGCCGCTGGGGCGCCTGCTACTCGGCAAGCACCCCGGCGACGAAATCACCCTGCCGATGGGCCAGCGGCTGCAGACCTTCGAGGTCGTGATGGTCGAGTGAGCGGAACTATCCGGGCCAAAGCAGGGTAATTATCGATGACCCTTACGTTTGGAGAGTTCGTCATGGAAAACCCCGTGCACAGCCTGCCCGCGCTGTTCAAGCAGCTCGGCCTGCCCGACGATGCCGCCAGTATCAACGCCTTCATCAGCACCCATTCGCCGCTACCGGACGCCTGCAAGCTGTCCGAAGCCCCGTTCTGGACGCCTGCGCAGGCCGCGCTGCTGCGCGACGAGATTCTCGAGGACGCCGACTGGGCGCCAGTGGTCGACCAGCTCAACGTGCGCCTGCACAGCTGAGCTCGCGGGGCAGCGCACCGGCGGCTCAGTTAGCCGCCGTCATCTCGCGCCAGGTCAGGAACATGCGCAGGTCGAATTCGATCTGCGCGTAGCCCGGCAGCATATGGTCGCAAAGCTTGTAGAAGGCCTTGTTGTGCTCGGCCTCCTTCAGGTGCGCCAGCTCGTGCACCACGATCATTTGCAGAAAGGCCGGCGCGGCGTCGCGAAACAGCGAGGCGACGCGAATCTCCTTCTTGGCCTTGAGCTTGCCGCCCTGCACGCGCGAGATCGCCGTGTGCAGCCCCAAGGCGCGATGGGTGAGGTCGAGGCGATTGTCGTAGAGCACCTTGTCGATAGCCGGTGCGTTCTTCAGGTGTTCCTGCTTGAGCGCCATCACATAGCCGTACAGCGCCTTGTCGCTCTGCACTTCGTGTCGCCCCGGATAACGCTGCGCCAGGTAACCGCCCAACCGATCATCGGCGATCAGCTGGCGAACCTGCTGCTGCACGGCAACCGGATAACCCTGTAGATACTTCAACGATACGATCCCGCTTTCATCTGGACCGTCAGTGTACCGGATGGCGCATCACTCGCTGGGAACCACACGCAACAGACGCCCCTGCGGGTTATCGGTGAGCAGGTAGAGGGCGCCGTCCGGCCCACTGCGCACGTCACGAATACGCTCGTCCAGCTCTTCGAACAGCACCTCCTCACCGGCCAGCATGCCGTCGCGCACACGAATGCGGCGCACGCTGCGCTCGGCCAGGGTGGCGGCGAACAGATCGCCCTGCCACTCGGGGAACAGCTCGCCGCGATACAGCGTCAGGCTCGACGGCGCGACCGACGGCGTCCAGTGCAGCAGGGGGGCGGTCAGCCCCGGCAACTCGGTGTAGGGGCTGATCCGCGCGCCGGTGTAATCGATGCCGAAGGTCGCCAGCGGCCAACCGTAGTTGCTGCCAGCCTCGATCAGGTTGAGCTCGTCTCCCCCGCGCGGGCCGTGCTCGTGGCTGTACAGGCGGCCACTCTCGGCGTCGAAGAAGATACCCTGGACGTTGCGGTGGCCGAGGCTGTAGATCTCCGGCGCGGCCCCTTCTTGCTCCACAAGTGGATTGTCCTGCGGCACGCTGCCGTCGCGGTTCAGGCGCACGACTTTGCCCAGGTGATTGGCCGGGTTCTGCGCCTCCTCACGCCAGTCGAAGCCGTCGCCCAGGGTCAGCACCAGGGTCTTGTCAGCGAGAAAGGCGATACGCCCGCCATAGTGCGAAGCTCCGGCCTTGAGCGGCTGGGCGGTGAACAGCACCTCGAAGTCATGCAGCTCGTCGTCCACCAGGCGGGCACGGGCCAGGCGCGTGTTGTTAGCCTCCAGCGAGCCGTGCGCGTAGGTCAGGTACAGCCAGCGGTTTTCGCCGTAGTCCGGGTCCAGCGCCACCTCCATCAGCCCGGCCTGGGCCGCGATGAACGCCTCGGGCAGGCCCGCGACAGGTTCCGAGTCGACACTGCCGTCGGCCTCGATGATGCGCAGGCGCCCGACGCGCTCGGTGACCAGCATGCGCCCATCCGGCAGGAAGGCCATCGCCCATGGATTCTCCAGGCCTTCGCTGAAGGTCTCGATGCGGTAATCCAGCGCCAGCACGGGCGCACTGACGAACAGGGCGCCGAGCAATAGCGCGCGGGTACTTCTCAACATAGGCAACGCCTTGTCACAGGGAGTCGGAAGGGGTCGGGCGCGTCCGGTAGCGCACACGCCGGCCCAGCAGGCCGAACAGCAATGCGCCGACGCTGCCGCAGGCCATTAGCCCGAGCGTGCCGTACGGGCTGCGATCAGCGGCGATCAGCGTTGGCATCGGCGCAACGGCGTTGGCCAGCGCCAGTGCCGACCAGATGGCCAGCGCGCCCGCCAGAACGAAGATCAGCCAGCGCAGCATCGGCATACGTCGCGCACACCACATGGCCAACGGTAGGGCGACGAGAAAGCCCAGCGCACTGAGCAGGATAAAGGTGGGGGCGAAACCAAGCAGGTCGAGGCAGGTGGTGCCAACGCGCACATCCATTGGCACCGGCGCCCCCAGAGCCTGCAGGGCGGCAAGGTTGGTCTGGGTCTGGAAGATCGAGGCAAGCAGCGAAGCCAGCAACACGGCGAGGAGAAAGGCGAACAACAGGCGCGGCTTGCTGGACATGGATGACGGTTCCCGGAACGACAGTGCGCGAATTATGGCGCACCCCACCGACCGTTATTCCCTGGGTGTTTTACAGGGTTTTACCTGTGCCGGGTGTCGCCTCCACCCTCGCTTTTGAGCGGCGGCACGACGGATCGAAGTGCCAATGATAATGACTTTATATTGGCGCCAATAAGACGATGGACGGCTATCACGCTTTTGCCCCGGTTTCCGTTATAAAGCGCGCCACGAGCGCACTCGCCGCCCGTGAAGGCAGCCCTGCCACCCTTCTAGCTCGCGCGTCACCGGCTGGAACGCCAAGTAAGCCGTTACTGACTCCTGGATGAGATGTGCCCCCGACTGAAGTTTCCTTTTTCAGGAGCTTTTGAACATGATCGAACTCGCCATGTGGAATCTCAGCGTTCCAGTCGGCGTCCCCGCGACCACCATCGAGACCCGCGTTTTGACTGGTGGTTACCAGGATCACTATTTCCAGTCCAAGGAAGGCGCCATCTTTTTCTGGGCGCCGGTCAATGGCACCACGACCGAGAGCGCGAAATACCCCCGCACCGAACTGCGCGAAACCTTCGCCGACGGCCGTCTGCGCAACTGGACCTACCCGGAGGCGGACAATTTCCTGCGTGCGTCACTGAGCGTCAGCCAGGTGCCGTCCACCGGCAAGATCGTCATCGGCCAGATCCACGCGCTGAAAAGTTCCGAGCCGCTACTCAAGCTGGAGTACCAGTACAAGACCAAAACCGCCGACGGCAATATCGTCGCCAAGGTCCGTGTAACGCCAACGTCGGAGATTCAGGTGGTGAACATCGCCAGCGGCATCCGTCTGAACCAGCCGTTTCGCTACGTTATCAACCTGAAACCCGACGGCACCCTGGCCATCAGCCTCAACAGCATCAACTGGAACACCCGAGTGGAGCCGACCTGGGCGATCAAACCGCTTTACTTCAAGGCCGGGGTCTACACCCAGGACAACACCGGGTATGAAACCGAAGCCGGCGCCGCGCGCTTCGATCTGCTCAAGATCGAACACCGCTCGCTGGTGGGTGCCGCGAACTGACGCGACCTGAACGCACGCCATAAAAAAACGCCGCGGCTCCGTGAGGAACCGCGGCGTTTGCATGCAACGCGCCGGGCTTAGTTGACCTTGGCGTTCAGCTCGCCGCTGGCGTAGCGCTGGAACATGCCTTCCAGGGAGATCGGCTTGATCTTGGAGGCATTGCCAGCGGTGCCGAAGGCTTCGTAGCGGGCGATGCAGATGTCACGCATGGCGACGATGGTCTTGGCGAAGAACTTGCGCGGGTCGAACTCGCTCGGGTGCTCGGCCATCATGCGGCGGATGGCGCCGGTGGAAGCCAGACGCAGGTCGGTGTCGATGTTGACCTTACGCACGCCGTGCTTGATGCCTTCGACGATTTCCTCGACCGGCACACCGTAGGTTTCCTTGATGTCGCCGCCGAATTCGTTGATCACCTTCAGCCATTCCTGCGGAACGGAGGAGGAGCCGTGCATCACCAGGTGGGTATTGGGGATGCGCTTGTGAATTTCCTTGATGCGCTCGATGGAGAGCACGTCGCCGGTTGGCGGCTTGGTGAACTTGTAGGCGCCGTGGCTGGTGCCGATGGCGATGGCCAGGGCATCGACCTGAGTCTTCTTGACGAAGTCGGCGGCTTCTTCCGGGTCGGTCAGTAGTTGGCTGTGATCCAGCACGCCTTCGGCGCCGACGCCGTCTTCCTCACCGGCCATGCCGGTTTCCAGGCTACCCAGGCAGCCCAGCTCGCCTTCCACCGAAACGCCACAGGCGTGGGCGAACGCCACGGTCTGCTGGGTCACGCGGACGTTGTAGTCGTAGTCGGCCGGGGTCTTGCCGTCTTCCTTCAGCGAGCCGTCCATCATGACCGAGGAAAAGCCCAGCTGGATGGAGCGCTGGCACACGTCAGGGCTGGTGCCGTGGTCCTGGTGCATGCACACCGGAATGTGCGGGAATTCTTCGATGGCAGCCAGGATCAGGTGGCGCAGGAACGGCGCACCGGCGTACTTGCGGGCACCAGCGGAGGCCTGGACGATGACCGGCGAATCGGTCTTGTCGGCGGCTTCCATGATGGCGCGCATCTGCTCGAGGTTGTTGACGTTGAAGGCCGGCACGCCGTAGCCGAATTCGGCGGCGTGGTCGAGCATCTGGCGCATGCTGATAAGTGCCATGGTGTTTCTGTCTCCCGGTTTGGAGGTCGTTAATCGTGCAAGCCTGCCGCAGGGGCAGGCGTTGTTCAAGTTTCGTGAAGCTGGGACACGCCCGCCGCTCTCGCCTCGGCATCACCGAGGATGTTACGGAGCCTTGCAGCCGCGGCCTATCAGGTCATCGGTGGCCGTCCAGTAGACCAGACCTTCCTCACCCTTGGTGTGGAAGGATAGACGCCCATCGCTGTACAGCGCGCCGGAGGCGGCCGGCTCCTGAGTCAGGCGATAGACGATGTCGTCACCGCCCAGGCGCACGTCCACCTGATCGAAGCTGCCATTGGCGAAGCGCCACTGGACTTCGGCCTGGCTGTCGCACACCCAGCGATTCCACTGATCCGGCGCGGCCGGCTGGTTGCTGCAGGCTGCCAGCAGCAGGGCGATGGCAGCGAGCCCCGCCAGTTTGATCCCGCTCAATTACCTCTCCTCGTCAGCAACGCTGTTCCGGCGCCGGGCCAGTAGGCTGGCCAGTGCTTTGCTCGACACGCTGATCATCCTGAGTGGTCGGGGTTTCGATCTGCGCAGGGCTGAAGACCTCGCAGGCCGCCTCCCGACCACCGCCGGCACAACCGGCCAGCAACATACCAATCACGCTCAATGCGGCTAACTTGTCCATGACACGACTCCTTGTACGATGATCCGGTTTTCTACAGACCACCCGTTCGCGTCAGGGTTTAATCAGCCGGGGCGCTGGGTGACACCCATCACCCTGGCTCGCCTTTATTGTGCGCGCTGCTCCAGCACTTCCACGGCCGGCAGTACCTTGCCCTCGACGAACTCGAGGAACGCACCGCCACCGGTGGAAATGTAGGAAATCTTCTCGCCCACGCCGTACTTGTCGATGGCCGCCAGGGTGTCGCCACCGCCAGCGATGGAGAACGCCGGGCTCTCGGCAATGGCCAGGGCCAGGGCCTTGGTGCCGTTGCCGAACTGGTCGAACTCGAACACGCCGACCGGGCCGTTCCACAGAATGGTCTGCGAGGCCTTGAGCATCTCGGCGAACTGTTTGGCAGTCTGCGGGCCGATGTCGAGGATCATGTCGTCTTCAGCGACGTCCTGAACCGACTTGACGGTGGCTTCGGCGTCTTCGGCGAAGGCCTTGGCCACCACCACATCGACCGGCAGCGGTACGCTGACCTTGGCCGCGATGGCCTTGGCGGTGTCGACCAGATCGGCCTCATACAGCGACTTGCCCACCGGCAGGCCGGCAGCAGCGAGGAAGGTGTTGGCGATGCCGCCACCGACGATCAGCGAATCGCAGATGTCCGCCAGCGAGTTGAGCACGTCGAGCTTGGTCGACACCTTGGAGCCGGCGACGATGGCCAGCATCGGCCGGGCCGGCTTGTCCAAGGCCTTGCCCAGGGCGTCCAGCTCGGCAGCCAGCAGCGGGCCGGCGCAGGCGACCTTGGCGAACTTGGCCACGCCGTGGGTCGAGCCCTGGGCGCGGTGGGCAGTACCGAAGGCGTCCATCACGAACACGTCGCACAGGGCGGCGTACTGCTGGGCCAGCTCGTCGCTGTTCTTCTTCTCGCCCTTGTTGAAACGCACGTTCTCCAGCAGCACCAGCTCACCGGCCTTGACCTCGACACCACCGAGGTAGTCCTTGACCAGCGGTACTTCGCGGCCGAGGGCCTTGCTCAGGTAAGCGGCGACGGGCGCCAGGCTGTCTTCCTCGCTGTAGACACCTTCTTCCGGGCGCCCGAGGTGCGAGCAAACCAGTACGGCCGCGCCTTTTTCCAGCGCCAGCTTGATGGTCGGCAGCGAGGCGAGGATACGCGCGTCGCTCTTGACCACACCGTCCTTCACCGGGACGTTGAGGTCTTCGCGGATCAGCACGCGCTTACCGTTGAGGTCGAGGTCGGTCATCTTCAGAACGGTCATGGATCAGTCCTTCACAAAGGCTGGTTGCAAGGGGGAAGTGGATACAGCGAGAAAATGTTCGGCGACATCGAGCATGCGGTTGGCGAAGCCCCACTCGTTGTCGAACCAGGCCAGCAGATTGACCAGGCGCGGGCCGGACACGCGGGTCTGGCTGCCGTCGACGATGGCCGAGTGCGGGTCATGGTTGAAGTCGCAGCTGGCATGCGGCAATTCGGTGTAGGCCAGCAGTCCCTTGAGCGGGCCGCTTTCCGCTGCCAGGCGCAGCACACGGTTGATCTCTTCTGCCGAGGTGTCGCGCGCGGTCTGCAGGGTAATGTCCAGGCAGGAGACGTTGACCGTCGGCACGCGGATGGCCTTGGCCTGGATGCGCCCGGCCAGCTCTGGCAGCAGGCGCTCGATACCACGGGCCAGCCCGGTGGATACCGGGATCACCGACTGGAAGGCCGAGCGCGTGCGGCGCAGGTCTTCGTGGTGATAGGCATCGATTACGGGCTGGTCGTTCATCGCCGAGTGGATGGTGGTAATGGAGACGTATTCCAGACCCACCACCTCATCGAGAAGTTTCAACAGCGGTACGCCGCAGTTGGTGGTACAGGAGGCGTTCGACACCAGGCGCTCGGCGCCGCTCAGGCACTGCTGATTGACGCCGAAGACGACGGTGGCGTCGATATCCGCCTCGCTCGCCATCGGCTGCGACAGCAGTACGCGCGGTGCGCCGGCATCGAGGAAACGCTCGGCGTCGGCACGCGTGGTGTACTGCCCCGAGCATTCGAGCAGCAGGTCGATATCCAGCGCCGCCCAGTCGACGGCCTCCGGCTCGCTCTGACGCAACACCTTCACGCAGTCGCCGTTGATGTGCAGGCAGTCGCCATCGACCTTCACCTCGCCAGGAAAGCGCCCGTGGGTGGAGTCGAAGCGGGTCAGGTATTCGATGCTGGCCTGGTCGGCCAGGTCGTTGAGCGCGACGATTTCCAGGCTCGCGGCATTACCACGCTCGTGCAACGCGCGCAGCACGCAACGGCCAATACGGCCATAGCCGTTGAGGGCAACGCGATAGGGGCGATGGCGTGGCATAGGCGCTCACAAGGAAAGAGAAACCTGGCCGGCGAGCCCTGTGCGAGACCAGAGGTTCCGCGCAGTGCTCGCTTCCAAGAACGGTGCTTAGGCGTCGAGCAGCTCTTCGGCAGTGCCGATGATGTTCTCGACGGTGAAGCCGAAATGCTCGAACAGCTGACCGGCAGGCGCCGACTCGCCGTAGGTGTCCATGCCGATGATGCAACCTTCGAGGCCGACGTACTTGTACCAGAAGTCAGCGTGGGCGGCTTCGATGGCGATCCGCGCGGTGACCTGCAGCGGCAGTACGGACTGCTTGTAGGCGGCGTCCTGCTGGTCGAAGACGTTGGTCGACGGCATCGACACCACGCGCACCTGGCGACCCTGCTCGCTCAGCTTGTCGGCGGCCTGGATGGCCAGGCCGACTTCCGAGCCGGTGGCGATCAGGATCAGCTCCGGCTCGCCGGCGCAGTCCTTGAGCACGTAGCCGCCGCGACTGATGGCCGCTTCGGTTTCATGGTCGCGCAGGTTATGCGGCAGGTTCTGGCGCGAGAAGATCAGCGCGCTCGGGCCGTCCTTGCGCTCGACCGAGTGTTTCCAGGCCACCGCGGCTTCGACGGTATCCGCCGGGCGCCAGGTGTCCAGGTTCGGCGTGGTGCGCAGGCTGGTCAGTTGCTCGACCGGCTGGTGGGTCGGGCCGTCTTCACCGAGGCCGATGGAGTCGTGGGTGAACACGTAGAGCACGCGCTGCTTCATCAGCGCCGACATGCGCACCGCGTTGCGCGCGTATTCCATGAACATCAGGAAGGTCGCGCCGTAGGGGATCAGGCCGCCGTGCAGGGCGATGCCGTTCATGATCGCGCTCATGCCGAATTCGCGTACGCCGTAGTACATGTAGTTGCCCGAGGCATCTTCGGCGACCACCGGCTTGCAGCCCTTCCACAGGGTCAGGTTGGAACCGGCCAGGTCAGCCGAGCCACCCAGCAGCTCCGGCAGCAGCGGGCCAAAGGCGTTCAGGCAGTTCTGGCTGGCCTTGCGGCTGGCGATGGTTTCGCCCTTCTCGGCGACGGCGCGGATGAACTCGCTGGCCTTTTCGGAGAAATCGGCTGGCAGCTCGCCTGCCATACGGCGCACGAATTCGTTGGCCAGCTCAGGGTAGGCGGCGGAGTAGGCAGCGAAGCGCTGATCCCACTCGGCTTCGGCAGCCAGACCGGCTTCCTTGGCATCCCACTCGGCATAGATGTCGGCCGGGATT
Organism: Pseudomonas sp. UBA7530; assembly: GCF_002479365.1. Lineage (NCBI taxonomy): Bacteria > Pseudomonadati > Pseudomonadota > Gammaproteobacteria > Pseudomonadales > Pseudomonadaceae > Pseudomonas > Pseudomonas sp. UBA7530. The sequence continues at coordinate 722,775 of NZ_DLMS01000011.1, read as the reverse complement.
TCGAACGGCGCGTGGTTCCAGTTCAGGGCAGCGCGGGTCAGGGCGATTTCGTCGTGGCCCAGAGCGGCGCCGTGGGATTCTTCCTTGCCCTGCTTGTTCGGCGAACCGAAGCCGATGATGGTCTTGCAGCAGATCAGCGTCGGACGGTCGCTGGACTTGCGCGCGGTGTCGATGGCCATCTTGATTTCGTCGGCATCATGGCCGTCGACGTTGCGGATCACCTGCCAACCGTAGGCTTCGAAGCGTGCCGGGGTGTCATCGGTGAACCAGCCGTGCACTTCGCCGTCGATGGAGATGCCGTTGTCGTCGTAGAAGGCGATCAGCTTGCCCAGGCCCAGGGTGCCGGCCAGCGAGCAGACTTCATGGCTGATACCTTCCATCATGCAGCCGTCGCCGAGGAACACGTAGGTGTGGTGATCGACGATGTTGTGGCCGTCGCGGTTGAACTGCGCCGCCATGATCTTTTCCGCCAGGGCGAAGCCCACGGCGTTGGCGATGCCCTGGCCGAGCGGGCCGGTGGTGGTCTCGACGCCTGGCGCATAGCCGAACTCCGGGTGGCCCGGGGTCTTGCTGTGCAGCTGGCGGAAGTTCTTCAGGTCGTCGATCGACAGGTCGTAGCCGGTCAGGTGCAGCAGCGAGTAGATCAGCATCGAGCCGTGGCCGTTGGACAGCACGAAGCGGTCACGATCAGCGAAGTTCGGGTTGGCCGGATTGTGCTTCAGGTAGTCGCGCCACAGCACTTCGGCGATGTCCGCCATGCCCATGGGGGCACCGGGGTGGCCGCTGTTGGCTTTCTGCACAGCATCCATGCTGAGGGCACGAATGGCATTGGCTCGCTCACGACGGCTGGGCATCGCTGAATCTCCTACGGGGGCTGCTTCTGAATGAAGGGGGCGAAAAAAGGCGTGTATTTTCGCCCAGCCGGGCCCCGCGGAGCAATGACAGATGGTCGTAGAGCCGAAATCAGCCCGCCTGTTTCGCTTGGAACACTCTGCGCAAGGCTGTTTGCCAGGCCCACCGCCGCCCCGTGCCAGCATGACCGGCGTGCACTGTAACGCCTGGGCGCCAACCCACCCCGAGCCAATATCAAAACTTTTTGATATTGGTATTGCTGTATGAAAAATGACCGACTAGACTGCGCCGCATGACCCTGCGCGCACCTCAACTGGAATTCGACCCTTGCGATGAACTCGCCGCCCTGTGCAAGGCCGGCGGTGATGCACTGCGGCTGAACGTGCTGCGCGCGCTGAGCAACGACTCGTTCGGTGTGCTGGAGTTGGCGCAAATCTTCGCCATCGGCCAGTCGGGCATGAGCCACCACCTCAAGGTGTTGGCCCAGGCTGGACTGGTGGCCACGCGCCGCGAAGGCAACGCCGTCTTCTACCGTCGCGCCCTGCCCAACGGCCGCCTACACGCTGCCCTGCTGGAGGACATCGACGAACTGCCGCTGCCCGGCGACGTGCAGGCGCGCATTGCCACCGTGCATCAGCAGCGCGCCACCGTCAGCCGCGACTTCTTCGCACGCATGGCCGCCAGTTTCCAGGCCCAGCAGGACCTGATCGCCGGCCTGCCGCAGTACCGCGACAGCCTGCTGGCCCTGCTCGATGCCCTGCATTTCACGCCGAGCGCCACGGCGCTGGAAATCGGCCCGGGCGACGGCGCCTTCCTACCCGAGCTGGCGCGGCGTTTCGCCCAGGTCACGGCGCTGGACAACAGCCCGGCTATGCTCGAACTGGCCAGCCAGCGTTGCGCTGCCGAAAACCTGCATAACGTCGAGCTGAAGCTGGCCGATGCGCTACAGGACGAACAACGGCCGGCAGACTGCGTGGTGCTGAACATGGTGCTGCATCACTTCGCCACGCCGGCCGAGGCCTTTCGCAAGCTGGCCGGGCTGGTCGCCCCAGGTGGCAGCCTGCTGCTCAGCGAGCTGTGCAGCCATGACCAGAGCTGGGCCCGCGAAGCCTGTGGCGATCTGTGGCTCGGCTTCGAACAGGAAGACCTGGCGCGCTGGGCGACGGCCGCCGGCCTGACGCCCGGCGAAAGCCTGTACATCGGCCTGAAAAACGGCTTTCAGATTCAATTACGGCACTTTGCCAAACCCGACGCGCACAGCGCCTTCAGCCTCCGGCAAGAAAGGAACCGATAGATGAGCGAATATTCCCTGTTTACCTCCGAGTCCGTGTCCGAGGGGCATCCGGACAAGATCGCCGACCAGATCTCCGATGCGGTGCTCGACGCCATCATCGCCCAGGACAAGCACGCCCGCGTGGCCGTGGAAACCCTGGTCAAGACCGGCGTGGCCATCGTCGCCGGTGAAGTGACCACCAGCGCCTGGGTCGACCTGGAGCAGATCGTCCGCGACGTGATCTGCGATATCGGCTACACCAGCAGCGATGTCGGCTTCGACGGCGCCACCTGCGGCGTACTCAACATCATTGGCAAGCAGTCCCCGGACATCAACCAGGGCGTCGACCGCGCCAAGCCGGAAGACCAGGGCGCTGGCGACCAGGGCCTGATGTTCGGTTACGCCAGCAACGAGACCGACGTACTGATGCCGGCACCGATCTGCTTCTCGCACCGCCTGGTCGAGCGTCAGGCCGAGGCGCGCAAGTCCGGCCTGCTGCCGTGGTTGCGTCCGGATGCCAAGTCCCAGGTCACCTGCCGCTACGAAAACGGCAAGGTCGCGGCCATCGACGCGGTCGTGCTGTCCACCCAGCACAACCCGGAAGTGAAATACGACGACCTGCGCGACGGCGTGATGGAACTGATCGTCAAGCACGTGCTGCCGGCCGAGCTGCTGCACAAGGACACCCAGTTCCACATCAACCCGACCGGCCAGTTCATCATCGGCGGCCCGGTGGGCGACTGCGGCCTGACCGGGCGCAAGATCATCGTCGACAGCTACGGCGGCATGGCCCGTCACGGCGGCGGCGCCTTCTCCGGCAAGGACCCGTCCAAGGTCGACCGCAGCGCCGCCTACGCCGGCCGCTACGTGGCCAAGAACATCGTTGCCGCCGGCCTGGCCGAGCGCTGCGAGATCCAGGTGTCCTACGCCATCGGCGTGGCCCAGCCGACCTCCATCTCGATCAACACCTTCGGCACCCACAAGATCGCCGAAGAGAAGATCATTCAGCTGGTGCGTGAAGTGTTCGACCTGCGTCCCTACGCCATCACCCGCATGCTCGACCTGCTGCACCCGATGTATCAGGACACCGCCGCCTACGGCCACTTCGGCCGCACGCCCGAGTCCAGGACCGTCGGCAACGACAGCTTCACCACTTTCACCTGGGAACGCACCGACAAGGCTGCCGACCTGCGCGCCGCTGCCGGCCTGTAAGACCCTCAGGCGTCACTCGAAGCCCCGCCCAGCGCGGTAACGCTGCTCATTCAAGGCAGCACGCGCTTGGCGCCTCCTCTCCCACTATGGGAGAGGGCCGGGGAAGAGGCTACCGCTCTTGTGGGAGCGGACTTGTCCGCGAAAGGGGTGAAGAAGAAACATCGCAGCCAAGCCTCCCCCACCGTTCGCAGCCCGGATTGCATCCGGGCTACGCGACTGGTTCCCCCTAACCACTGATGGCAAAAGCAGCAGTTCTTGTGGGAGCGGACTTGTCCGCGAACGGGATGGAAAAACAACGCGGCCAAGGCCGCTACCACAGTTGCTCAGCTCCGCCCAATCAGAGCGCTTCACCCGCGCCTGAGTGTACGGGGCTTTTTCATTGCCGAAGCGGAACCGACGCAGGCGACGAATTGGTCTAGTCTGAAGTTTACCTCCCCAAGCACGGATGCTTGCCATGAAACGCTGGATCGCGCTGCTGCTGTTCCCATTCACCGCCCAGGCGTCCCTCTGCCCCGACTGGCCGGCCAGCCGCGCCAAGACCGAACTCTTTGCCCTTGGCCAGCAGATCGCCGAATGGGACGACGCCTACCACAACCAGGGCCGCTCGCTGGTCGCCGATGAGATCTATGATCAGGCTCGCGAGCGCCTGCAATCCTGGCACCAGTGTTTTCCAGGCGCTCTCGACCCCCTGCCGGAACCGCTGGCGGGCAGCACGGGCAAGCTCGCTCACCCGGTGGCACAAACCGGTCTGCGCAAGCTGAACGACGCGGCGGTAGCCGAATGGATCGCCAGCCGCGATGACCTGTGGATTCAGCCCAAAGTCGATGGCGTCGCAGTCACGCTGGTCTACCGCAACGGCCTGCTTCAGCAAGCCATTAGCCGCGGTGACGGACGCCAGGGACAGGACTGGACGGCCCGCGCCCGGCAATTGCCAGGTGTACCGAGTCAATTGCCGGAGCCACTCGACGCCGTGCTGCATGGCGAGCTTTACTGGCGCCTGGACGATCACGTGCAAAGCCGTGACGGTGGCGCTGGTGCGCGGGGCAAGGTTGCCGGCCTGATGGCGCGACAGACCCTGGACGAGCACGAGACTGACGCCGTCGGCCTGTTCGTCTGGGACTGGCCGGACGGCCCCGAGCAGATGCCCGAGCGCCTGCGAGCCCTGCACAGGCTCGGCTTCAGCGACAGCCCGCATTACACGCAGGCGTTGCAGAGCCCGGACCAGGCCAGCCACTGGCGCCGACGCTGGTTCGATCAGCCGCTGCCATTCGCCAGCGACGGCGTGGTGCTGCGCCAGGGCGCGCGCCCCTCTGGCGAACGCTGGCAGGCCGAGGCGCCGCATTGGGCAATCGCCTGGAAATACCCGGCCAGCCAGGCGCTGGCCGTGGTCCAGGCGGTGGACTTCAGCATCGGCCGCACGGGGCGCATCACGCCGATCCTGCGCCTGCAGCCGGTCGACCTCGATGAACGACGCATCAGCCGCGTGGCCCTGGGTTCGCTGCAAGCCTGGGAGAACTTGGACATACGCCCGGGCGATCAAGTGTCGATACGCCTGGCGGGCCTGACCATTCCACGCCTCGACCAGGTGATCTGGCGCAGCCCTGAGCGCGCAGAGGTGCACGCGCCCGATCCTGGCCGCTACCACGCCCTGAGCTGCTGGCGACTGAGCGCTGAATGTCAGCAGCAGTTTCATGCCCGACTGAACTGGCTCGCCGGCAAACGGGGTCTTAACCTGCCAGGCGTCGGACCGGGCACCTGGAATACGTTGCTGGCCGGCGAGCAACTGCATGGCCTGCTCGACTGGCTGGAGCTCGACAGTCAGCAACTGCAGCTACTGCCGGGGATCGGCCCACGGCGCGCCGCGCAGTTGCAGCAGGCCTTTGCCAAAGCCCAGCAACGCTCGATGCAGCAGTGGCTGCTGGCACTTGGCGTGCCGCCGGGTCTGCAGTTACGCGAGGAGGATGACTGGCCAGCGCTGCTGTCTCGCAGCCAGGAGGACTGGCTGCAACATCCGGGCGTCGGCCCGAAGAGCGCCGAGCGCCTGCAAGCCTTTTTCAGCCATCCGGAGGTGCAGCGCCTTGGCGAGCGATTGCAGCGGGCCGGCGTTGCCGGCTTCGAGCCAGCGCCACATCCACCGCGCAGTTGATCCAGGTCAGGCAATGGCTCAATCGGGTCGAACCTCGCGCGACCGTCAAGGTCACTTCGAAAGAGACCCAAGGAGAAAGATCATGATCCGTCATACCGCTTTGTTCGGCCTGCTGCTGGCCGCCAATCTGAATGCCATGCCGTTGCTCGCCGCCGACGGCGAAGGTGGCTGCGCCGTCAAACGCCAAGTGCTTCAGGAGAAGATCGACGCCGCGCAGCAGAGCGGCAATACCAGAGAACTGGATGGGCTGCGGCGAGCACTGGGCAACGTCGATGCCCATTGCGAAGACGCTTCGCTGCATGAGGAGCGCCTGGCTAGCGTCAAGGAAGCGCGTGAGGAAGTGCAGGAGCGCGAAAAGGATCTGCGCGAAGCCATGGGCACGGGCGATCAGGAGAAGATCGCCAAGCGTCAGGCCAAGCTGGCCGAAGCGCGCGCCGAACTGCAGCAGGCCGAAGCCGAAGCGAGCGTCGATCAGTAAGCGCGGAACGCCTTGTGGCAGGCCTCGCAGCTATCCTCGACGGCCTGTACCGCAGGCTCCAACTCGGAGCGGCGTAGCGGCGGCGTGGTCGTCGCCTGCACCAGTGCAGCGGTGGCCTGCTCCAGATCGCGCGCCATTTTCTGAAACTGCTCCTGGCGCTGCCAGACGTCCGGGCTGGCCTTGCTGCGCTCGTCGTCGGCCACCGAGGGGAAATGCTGCCAGGGCTCGCGCGACAGCCTATCGAGCTCGGCAGCGCCGCTGATGAAGGCAGCTTCGTCGTAGGGAATGCGATTGCGCAGCATGCCGCCGAGGTCTTCGCTGACCTTGAGCATCTGCTTGAACAACGCCTGGCGCTTACCCAACGGCGACTCGGGATCGACCCCGCCACACGCGGCCAATGTCACGCAGACGCAGGTGAGGAGGAGTTTCTTTAGGACCATCGAACGACTTCCCAGGGTGACAAGGGGCCGCCAGTATCGCGGCTCGCTCCGGTCGGGCCAAGCGACCTCTTGTCACAACGGCTGTCTTTCGCGTCCTTCGGTCAGCCAGGGTTCAGGTACGGAAACGCCCCAACTGACTGTTGAACCGAGGAAACTGGCAGTCGCCGCTCCGGATAGGAACCAGGACGCACCCGCAGGCGCGGACCATGGAGGCTCCGCAGCCGGTAAAGGGGTGCGCAGCCTCTCCCTAACGAGGGCGGCAGCCGCTGCTGATTCGCCAGTCAGGCCGCCAGCCTTCCCTCCGCCAATGCCATGGAGGCCGCGAGCATGGCGCGTAGTAGCACTGCGCAGCCTGCGGCGAGGTCAGCCGGAGCGGCGTTCTCGATTTCGTTGTGGCTGATGCCTCCTTCGCACGGCACGAAGATCATCCCGGCCGGGCCCAGCTCGGCGACGAAGATCGCGTCGTGTCCGGCGCCACTGACGATGTCCATATGCGACAAGCCCAGTCCCGCCGCCGCGCTGCGCACTGCCTCGACGCAACCCTGATCGAAATACAGCGGTGGAAAGTCTGCAGTCGGCGTCAGTTCGAAGCTGAGCCCATGCTTGGCGCAGGTCGCCTCGATCACGCCGCGCACCTGCGCGATCATCGAATCCAGGCGCGCCGGCTCGAGATGGCGGAAGTCCAGCGTCATGCGTACCTCGCCGGGAATCACATTGCGCGAGCCAGGGTACGCCTGCAGGCAACCGACGGTGCCGCAAGCATGCGGTTGATGCTCGAGCGCCACCCGATTGACCGCCGCGACCACGGCCGCAGCGCCGACCAGGGCATCCTTGCGCAGGTGCATCGGGGTCGGCCCGGCGTGGGCTTCGACACCCTTCAGGCTGAGGTCGAACCACTTCTGCCCGAGCGCGCCAAGCACCACGCCGATGGTCTTTTCTTGATCTTCGAGAATCGGCCCCTGCTCGATGTGCGCTTCGAAGTAGGCGCCCACGGGATGACCGCTCACCGCCCGCGGGCCGGCGTAGCCAATGGCATTGAGTGCCTCGCCGACGCTGACGCCTTCCGCGTCACGCTTGGCCAGGGTTTCTTCCAAGGTGAATTTTTCAGCGAAGACCCCCGAGCCCATCATGCAGGGGGCGAAGCGCGAGCCTTCCTCATTGGTCCACACCACGACTTCCAGCGGCGCTTCGGTCTGCACGCCCAGGTCATTCAGGGTACGCAGCACCTCGACGCCGGCCAGCACGCCAAAGCAACCGTCGAACTTGCCACCGGTGGGCTGGGTATCGATATGGCTGCCGGTCATCACCGGTGGCAGGGCGGAGTTGCGCCCGGGGCGACGAGCGAAGATGTTGCCGACGCCGTCCACCGTTACGCTGCAGCCTGCGTCCTCACACCAGCGTACGAACAGGTCGCGCGCCTGGCGATCGAGGTCGGTCAGCGCCAGGCGACATACCCCGCCCTTGACGGTGGCCCCGAGCTGCGCAAGCTCCATCAGTGATTGCCACAGCCGCTCGCCGTTAATGTGCGACTGGCTGGATTGCAGAACCTCGGTGGCAGTGTTCATGGTCATTTCCTCGGCCTCTCTGGTTGTCTGAGACGCGCATCAGGGCGCGTCCTCCGGGTCACGCTGCTGTTGCCTTAAACCGGCGCCTTGGCTACCACCGGCCTTGTGCTACGCAGGCTGCACAAGCCGAAATAGATCAAGCCGCCCAGGAAGGAGCCGGTAAACCAGCCGTAGTCGTAGAACCAGCTGAACGAGCTGCTGCCGAGCGACAGCAGGGTCAGCGCGACCGGCACGGCGAAAGCGGCGAAGCCCGTCCAGTTCCACGCCGGATAAACGTCATCGTGGTAAAGGCCAGCCAGGTCCAGCTGTTGCTTCTTGATCAGGAAGTAGTCGACCACCATGATCCCGGCAATCGGCCCCAGTAGGCTGGAGTAACCCAGCAGCCAGTTGGAATACACGCTCTCCAGGCTCAGCTCGGAAACCAGCAGGCCAAGTTTCTTCAGCAGTTCATGGGCCATCAGGCCGAGACCGATCAGGCCGGTGAGGATCACCGCCTTGGTGCGATCGATCAGCTTGGGCGCGATGTTCTGGAAGTCGTTGGTCGGTGAAACGATGTTCGCCGCAGTATTGGTCGACAAGGTCGCGACGATGATCAGCGCCATCGCCAGGGCGACCCAGCCAGGGCTCTGGATATGCCCGATCAGACTGACGGGATCGGCTACCGTCTGCCCCACCAGCGATTCCGAAGCGGCGGTCATCACCACGCCGAGCGCAGCGAAAAGGAACATGGTCAGCGGCAGGCCAAAGATCTGCCCGAGAATCTGGTCTTTCTGGCTCTTCGCGTAGCGGCTGAAATCCGGAATGTTCAGCGACAGGGTGGCCCAGAAACCGACCATGGCGGTCAGCCCGGCGAGGAAGTAGCCGATGACGCTGGCGCCTTCCGGGCGATTGGCCGGCCGCGCCAGCAGCTCGCTCATCGACACATTGGGCAGTGCCCATACCAACAGCCCCGCCCCAACCAGCACCAGCAACGGCGCCGACAGGGTTTCCAGCCATTTGATCGACTCGGCGCCACGCAGCACGATCCATAGGTTGAGTACCCAGAAGATCATGAAGCCGATCACTTCGCCGGTACCGCCGAGCGCTTTCCAACCGTCGAAGATCGAGCCCAGCAACAGGTGAATGGCCAGGCCTCCGAACATGGTCTGGATGCCGAACCAGCCGCAGGCCACTACGGCGCGGATCAGGCAAGGCACGTTGGAGCCGAGTATGCCGAACGAGGAGCGCAGCAATACCGGGAACGGGATGCCGTACTTGGTGCCGGCGAAGGCATTGAGGGTCAGCGGGATCAGCACCACCACGTTGGCCAGCAGAATCGCCAGCAGCGCCTCGCCCACCGACAGGCCGAAATACGCGGTGAGCACGCCACCCAGGGTGTAGGTGGGCACGCAGATCGACATGCCGACCCACAACGCGGTGATATGCCACTTGTTCCAGGTTCGCTGATGCACCTTGGTCGGGGCGATGTCGTGGTTGTAGCGCGGGCTGTCCAGTACGTCGCTGCCAGCGTTCAGCTCATACAAGCCCTCCCGCTCGGTCACTTCCGATCTGTTCTGCTGCATGGGCCTCTCCAGTATTTTTCTGATTGTTAGCGCATCGGGCTAATTCGATGGCCGGAGTTCAGGAACCGGCCAGCACGGAGGCAGCACCACTCAATAAGCGTGCCGCATTTCCCCGCCGGGCCTGCATCCTCTCTGCTTGAAGACACTAAACAACTGATCTGAAAACGCTTTATCTGAAGCCACCGACTTCGCCTGCACAATCCCCTTGCGATCCTCGGAGCAGCCTGTCCTGTCAGTCAGGTTTCAAACTGGTGCAGGCGAATTTTTTTCGCCGCCCCAAGGCCACTCGACGCCTTGGCACAAGCGGCTGATTTTCCATGAGAAATCTTGACGATATTGTCATTCTGTCAAGTGCGTCAAAATGGTGAGAGGCCTCACCATTTTGGTGATTTTTAATTATTTCCTTTATTTTTCAATAATTTACTAAGATTACAATTGTTCAAAAAATAATCTTGCCCAATCCATTTACTGCAACTAGATTCAATTCCTGTCACTGCTGACAGGAATAAAAAACTGTCCTCGTCAGCATCAGAAAGCCAAGAGCCGACACCCATCGGCCAGCCTGCGAGGAATCCATCATGTCGCTGTTGATCCGTGGCGCCACCCTGGTTACCCATGAGCGAAGCTACCGCGCCGATCTGCTCTGTGCAGATGGCCTGATCCAGGCCATTGGCGACAACCTCGATGCCCCGGCCGGCTGCCAGGTGCTCGACGGCAGCGGCCAGTACCTGATGCCCGGCGGCATCGACCCGCACACCCACATGCAACTGCCCTTCATGGGTACGGTGGCCAGCGAGGACTTCTTCAGCGGCACCGCTGCCGGCCTCGCCGGCGGTACTACCTCGATCATCGATTTCGTCATTCCCAATCCGCAGCAATCACTGCTCGAAGCCTTCCACACCTGGCGTGGCTGGGCAGAGAAGTCCGCGTCCGACTATGGTTTCCATGTCGCTATCACCTGGTGGAGCGAGCAGGTAGCCACCGAGATGGGCGAGCTGGTAACGAAGCATGGGGTCAACAGTTTCAAGCACTTCATGGCCTACAAGAATGCCATCATGGCCGCTGACGACACCCTGGTGGCCAGCTTCGAGCGCTGCCTTGAGCTAGGTGCAGTGCCCACTGTGCACGCGGAAAATGGCGAGCTGGTCTACCACCTGCAACAGAAGCTCCTCGCTCAGGGCCTGACCGGACCAGAGGCGCACCCGCTGTCGCGGCCCTCGCAGGTCGAGGGCGAGGCTGCCAGCCGCGCCATCCGTATCGCTGAAACACTGGGTACGCCGCTGTACCTCGTGCACGTCTCGACTCAGGAAGCCCTGGACGAAATCACCTACGCTCGAGCCAAGGGCCAACCGGTATACGGGGAAGTGCTCGCCGGCCATCTGCTGCTGGACGACAGCGTCTATCGCCACCCCGACTGGCAAACCGCTGCCGGCTATGTGATGAGCCCACCGTTCCGCCCGCGCGGGCATCAGCAGGCGCTGTGGCGCGGCCTGCAATCGGGCAACCTGCACACCACCGCCACCGATCACTGCTGCTTCTGTGCCGAACAGAAGGCCGCCGGCCGCAACGACTTCAGCAAGATTCCCAACGGAACGGCAGGAATCGAGGACCGCATGGCGGTGCTCTGGGATGAAGGGGTGAACAGCGGCAAGCTGTCGATGAATGACTTCGTTGCGCTGACCAGCACCAACACCGCGAAAATCTTCAATCTGTTCCCGCGCAAAGGCGCGCTGCAAGTCGGTGCCGATGCCGACCTGGTGCTCTGGGACCCGCAAGGCACCCGGACCATCTCAGCCAAGACCCATCACCAGCAGGTCGACTTCAACATCTTCGAAGGCAAGACCGTCCGCGGCGTGCCCAGCCATACCATCAGCGCCGGCAAGCTGGTCTGGATCGATGGCGAGCTGCGTGCCGAACGCGGCGCCGGCCGCTATGTCGAGCGACCGGCCTACCCGGCGGTGTTCGACCTATTGAGCAAGCGCGCCGAGCACAGCCGACCAACTGCCGTCGAGCGCTAGGCCGCGCGTAACGCCCACCATAGATGACTTAGCCACACCGGCCCATAGAGGCCGGACGGCCGCTTATCCGCTGTTAACTGCCGAATAAAAGCCACAAAACCGTGAGGCAATAACCGTGATAGACACCCTAAGCCATTTGCCGCGCCCGGATGCCGGGGCGGCCGAACTGGCCGATCGTTTCAGCGATCTGGCCCCGCCGCTCAACGCACGCCAGGCCGCCCTGGAAAGTGCCCGCTGCCTGTATTGCTACGATGCGCCCTGCATCAACGCCTGCCCCAGCGAGATCGACATCCCCTCGTTCATCCGCAATATCAGCCATGAGAACATCCAGGGCGCGGCCGAGAAGATTCTCTCGGCCAATATCCTCGGCGGCAGTTGCGCCCGCGTCTGCCCGACGGAAATTCTTTGCCAGCAGGCCTGCGTGCGCAACAACGCCCAGGAATGCGCACCGGTGCTGATCGGCCTGCTGCAACGGTACGCCATCGACAACGCGCAGTTCAGCGAACATCCGTTCCAGCGCGCCCCCGCCAGTGGCAAACGCATCGCTGTGGTCGGCGCCGGCCCGGCTGGCCTGTCCTGCGCCCACCGCCTGGCCATGCATGGCCATGAGGTGGTGATCTTCGAGGCGCGCGAGAAAGCCGGCGGCCTCAACGAATACGGCATCGCTGCCTACAAGCTGGTCGACGATTTCGCCCAGCGCGAGGTGGCGTTCCTTCTGCAGATCGGCGGCATCGAGATCCGCCACGGTCACCGGCTGGGCGATGACCTCAGCCTGAGCGCCTTGCATCAGCAGTTCGACGCGGTGTTCCTCGGCATCGGTCTGGCCGCCAGCAAACGCCTCGGACTGGCGGACGAAGAGGCGCCGGGCCTGCTCGCGGCCACCGAATACATCCGTGAACTGCGCCAAAGCGATGACCTGACCCAGCTGCCCGTGGCAGAGCGCTGCATCATTCTTGGCGCCGGCAACACCGCCATCGACATGGCGGTGCAGATGAGCAAGCTCGGCGCTCGCGACGTCAATCTGGTCTATCGCCGCGGCTTCGAGGAGATGGGTGCCACCGAGCACGAACAGGACATCGCCAAGGCCAACCAGGTACGGCTGCTGACCTGGGCACAGCCGGACGCGGTGCTGCTGAACGACCAGGGGCAGGTGCGCGGCATGCGCTTTGCCCGCACTCGCGTGGAGAACGGTCGCCTGCACAGCACCGGGCAGACCTTCGAGCTGCCCGCCGATGCCATCTTCACCGCCATCGGCCAGGCCTTCGCCGGCCAGGCGCTGAGCGACCCACTGGCCCGCGAGCTGAAACGCGAGGGCGAGCGTATCTGGGTCGATGCCCAGCTACGCACCAGCGTGCCCGGCGTGTATGCCGGAGGCGACTGCATCGCCCTAGACCAGGACCTCACCGTTCAGGCCGTGCAACACGGCAAGCTGGCCGCCGAGGCCATCCACTCTTATCTGATGCTCAATGTGGAGGCCGCGTAAATGGCCGATCTATCCATCGATTTCGCCGGAATCAAGGCACCCAACCCCTTCTGGCTGGCCAGCGCGCCGCCCACCGACAAGGCCTACAACGTCGTCCGTGCTTTCGAGGCCGGCTGGGGCGGTGTGGTCTGGAAAACCCTTGGCGAAGACCCTGCGGCAGTCAACGTGTCATCGCGCTACTCCGCGCACTTCGGCCCCAACCGCCAGGTGCAGGGCATCAACAATATTGAGCTGATCACCGACCGTTCGCTGGAAATCAACCTGCGCGAAATCACCCAGGTGAAAAAGGACTGGCCGGATCGCGCGCTGATCGTTTCGCTGATGGTGCCCTGCGTCGAAGAATCCTGGAAAGCCATCCTGCCGCTGGTGGAAGCCACCGGCTGCGACGGCATCGAGCTGAACTTCGGCTGCCCGCACGGCATGCCCGAGCGCGGCATGGGCGCGGCCGTCGGCCAGGTGCCGGAATACGTGGAGATGGTCACGCGCTGGTGCAAGACCTATTGCTCACTGCCGGTGATCGTCAAACTGACGCCGAACATCACCGACATCCGCACCTCCGCACGCGCGGCCCATCGCGGTGGCGCCGACGCCGTGTCGCTGATCAACACCATCAACTCCATCACCAGCGTCGATCTCGAGCGCATGGTCGCCCACCCCATAGTCGGCACGCAGAGCACCCACGGCGGCTACTGCGGCTCGGCAGTCAAACCCATTGCGCTGAACATGGTTGCCGAAATCGCCCGCGACCCCGAGACCCGCGGCCTGCCGATCTGCGGTATCGGCGGCATCGGCAGCTGGCGCGACGCGGCGGAATTCGTGGCGCTGGGCTGCGGCGCCGTGCAGGTATGCACGGCGGCCATGCTGCATGGTTTTCGCATCGTCGAGGAAATGAAAGACGGCCTCTCGCGCTGGATGGACAGCCAGGGCCATGCAAGCCTTGCGGACTTCTCCGGGCGCGCGGTGGGCAATACCACCGACTGGAAGTACCTGGACATCAACTATCAGGTCATCGCCCGAATCGACCAAGACGCCTGCATTGGCTGCGGCCGCTGTCACATCGCCTGCGAAGACACCTCGCACCAGGCCATCGCCAGCCTGGCCCAGGCCGACGGCACGCATAAGTACGAAGTGATCGACGCAGAATGTGTGGGCTGCAATCTGTGCCAGATCACCTGCCCGGTGACGGACTGTATCGAGATGGTGCCGCAGGATAGCGGCAAGCCCTTCCTTGACTGGAACCACGACCCGCGCAATCCCTATCGCGCGGCCTCGTGACCGGCAAGTGCGCCGTGCCCAGGAAGCCTTTGCGCGGCTTCGCTGGGCACGACGCACCCCGCCACGCGGTTACGGCTCCAGGCCTATACCGCGCAAGATCACGCTGGTCACGGTCTGCACCGCTCGTTCGAATTGCATGTCGGATAGCAACCGGTGCTCGTTGAGTACCGTCACCTGATGGCTGAAGTCGGCGTAATGCTGGGTCGAGGCCCAGATCATATAGAGCAGCGCCGAGGGCTCGACAGCCACGATGCGCCCCGTCTCGACCCACTGACGGATCTTCGCCTCCTTCATCTTCGCCCAGTCGTAAAGGCCCTCGTCGAGGGTGACGCCGAGCACCGGCGCGCCGTGGATAATCTCGTTGGCCCAGACCTTTGAGCCATACGGCCGGCTGCGCGAGTGGTTCATCTTGGCGCGAATGTAGCTGCTCAGAACCACGCGCGGATCATCGAACACCTCGAAGCACTGGGCGTCCTGTTTCCAGACTTCGAGCAGGTCGAGCAGCACGGCACGGTACAGCTCGTCCTTGGTGCTGAAATAGTAGTGCAGGTTCGAGCGCGGCAATTCAGCCAGCTCGGCGATATCGGCCATGGCGGTGCCGCCATAGCCTTTCTCGGCGAAGACCTTTTCGGCGGCCAGGAGGATCTTCTTGACGTTGCGGCGGCGAATTTCGATTTTGTGGTTGGCCATGGCCGATCCGTTGCGACTAGACCTGCCAAGGCTACCACCTGCGATGGTAACGGAGCGACGGAAAGCCTTGGGCTGCACGCCGCACGCAGCTATAATCCGCCAGTTTCAAACGACCGGCACAGCTCCGGTCGCTCCCGCCACCCGGTCGAGGGGCGCTGCAGCAGCCTGAAAGGCTGTCAGGCTCGCCCGGGGCGTTATCCAAACGCATCAACGGCGCCCATTCGCAGACAACGAATGGAGAGCTTTAATGAGCGCTTTCAACGACTACAAGGTCGCCGATATTTCCCTGGCCGATTGGGGCCGCCGCGAGCTGATCATCGCCGAATCCGAGATGCCGGCGCTGATGGGCCTGCGCCGCAAGTACGCCGCCAGCCAGCCGCTCAAGGGCGCGAAGATCCTCGGCTGCATCCACATGACCATCCAGACCGGCGTGCTGATCGAGACGCTGACCGCCCTGGGTGCCGAAGTGCGTTGGTCCTCCTGCAACATCTTCTCCACCCAGGATCAGGCCGCCGCCGCCATCGCCGCCGCCGGCATCCCGGTATTCGCCTGGAAGGGCGAGACCGAAGAAGAATACGAGTGGTGCATCGAGCAGACCATCCTCAAGGACGGCCAGCCGTGGGACGCCAACATGGTGCTCGACGACGGCGGTGACCTGACCGAAATCCTGCACAAGAAATACCCGCAGATGCTCGAGCGCATCCACGGCGTCACCGAAGAAACCACCACCGGTGTGCACCGTCTGCTCGACATGCTCAAGGCCGGCACCCTGAAAGTCCCGGCGATCAACGTCAACGACGCGGTCACCAAGAGCAAGAACGACAACAAGTACGGCTGCCGTCACAGCCTCAACGACGCCATCAAGCGCGGCACCGACCACCTGCTGTCGGGCAAGCAGGCGCTGGTCATCGGCTACGGTGACGTGGGCAAGGGCTCGGCCGCCTCGCTGCGCCAGGAAGGCATGATCGTCAAGGTGTCCGAGATCGACCCGATCTGCGCCATGCAGGCCTGCATGGACGGCTACGAGCTGGTTTCGCCATACATCGACGGCCGTAACGACGGCACCGACGCCTGCATCGACAAGGCGCTGCTGGGCAAGATCGACCTGATCGTCACCACCACCGGCAACGCCAACGTCTGTGACGCCGGCATGCTCAAGGCCCTGAAGAAACGCGCCGTGGTTTGCAACATCGGTCACTTCGACAACGAAATCGACACTGCCTTCATGCGCAAGAACTGGGCATGGGAAGAGGTCAAGCCGCAGGTGCACAAGATCCACCGCACCGGCGCCGGTCAATTCGACCCGGCCAACGACGACTACCTGATCCTGCTGGCCGAAGGCCGCCTGGTGAACCTGGGCAACGCCACCGGCCACCCGAGCCGCATCATGGACGGCTCGTTCGCCAACCAGGTGCTGGCGCAGATCTTCCTGTTCGAGCAGAAGTTCGCCGACATGCTGCCCGAGCACAAGGCCCAGCGCCTGACCGTGGAAGTGCTGCCGAAGAAGCTGGACGAGGAAGTCGCCCTGGAAATGGTCAAGGGCTTCGGTGGCGTCGTCACCCAGCTGACCAAGCAGCAGGCCGAATACATCGGCGTGACCGTCGACGGTCCGTTCAAGCCCGATACCTACCGCTACTAACAGCAGCCACAAGCTGCAAGCTGCAAGCTGCAAGCAGGCGCCGAACCGCTCTGTTTGCAGCTTGTGGCTTGTAGCTTGCCGCTGAGAAGAGAACCTTCTCCATGACTCAAGAACGCCGCTACAGCTTCGAGTTCTTCCCCACCAAGACCGAAGCCGGGCATGAAAAACTGATGGACGTGGCGCGTCAGCTGGCGACCTACAAGCCCGACTTCTTCTCCTGCACCTACGGTGCCGGAGGCTCGACCCGCGACCGTACACTCAACACCGTGCTGCAACTCGATGGCGAAGTGAAGGTGCCCACCGCCCCGCACCTGTCCTGCGTCGGCGACAGCAAGGCCGAGCTGCGTGAGCTGCTCAACCTGTACAAGAATGCCGGCATCAGGCGCATCGTCGCGCTGCGCGGCGATCTGCCGTCCGGTATGGGCATGGCCAGCGGTGAGCTGCGCTACGCCAACGAGCTGGTCGAGTTCATCCGCAACGAAACCGGCGATCACTTCCACATCGAAGTGGCCGCCTACCCGGAGATGCATCCGCAGGCGCGCAACTTCGAAAGCGACATCGCCAACTTCGTGCGCAAGGCCAAGGCCGGTGCCGACAGCGCCATCACCCAGTACTTCTTCAACGCCGACAGCTACTTCTACTTCGTCGAGCGCGTGCGCAAGCTGGGCGTGGATATCCCCGTGGTGCCGGGCATCATGCCAATCACCAACTACAGCAAGCTGGCACGCTTCTCCGACGCCTGCGGCGCGGAAATCCCGCGCTGGGTGCGCAAGCAGCTGGAAGCCTATGGCGACGACAGCGACAGCATCCGCGCCTTCGGCGAGCAGGTGATCACCGAGATGTGCGAACGCCTGCTGCAGGGTGGTGCGCCGGGCCTGCACTTCTACAGCATGAACCTGGCCGGCCCCAGCCTGGCCATCTGGAACAACCTCGACCTCAAACGTTGACGGGCAGGGAGCCGCACAGCGGCTCCCGCGCTCAAGGATGAGCCCTATGACAATCAAGCACCTCTTCCCCCTCGCCCTGCTCGCCGGCCTGTCCTCGCCCACTGCACAGGCCAGCTCCGACATGACCTGCACACCGAGCTGGAAGCTGATTTCCGACCAGCTCTCGGGGTGCAACAACCTGGCCTTTCTCAGCCCCGGCAACGACAGCCGCGTCAACCTGCAACTGCTGCTCGACGACGCCGGCCACCTGAAGCTGACGCGCGAACCGCTGGCACTTGAAGGTTACGAATACGGCTACGGACTGGTGCCCTTCAGCCTCGGCATGCTCGACTCGAGCCGCGCTCGCAGCGAAGCGGCCGAGGCAGACGAGCAAAGCGTCGATCCGGACGTGGCGTACCTGACCCAGGCCCTGCAGCGCCTGGGCGTCGACAGCGAAGCGGATGCCTTCGCCGTGCATCAGTTCGCCGAAGGCGAGGGCAATCGCTGCCGCAGCAATGACCTGCAGGCCATGCGCGGCTTCGTCGACGCTCTCAGCGCCACGCCAGCGCTGGCCGCGAGCGAAGCGCAGGCGCTGGCCCGCTCGCGGCGCAGCCTGCTGAGCCTGTGCGGCGAGGGCGATCCGCAAGCGCAGGACATCCTCCCGCAGGCGGAGCAACTGCGGTCGCCCGCTGCGCAGGCCTTCGGCAACTACCTGCGCGGCGCCGACGCGTTCTATCGCGGCGACTTCGACCAGGCGCGTGAACGTTTCGCCGAACTCGCACACAGCGAGCAGCCCTGGCTGAGCGAAACCGCCCAGTACCTGCTCGGCCGTGTCGCGCTGAACCGGGCGCAGCTCAACGCCTTCGATGAATACGGTTTCTTCAGCCCCGAGCAGGTCGATAAAATCAGCCTCGACGCCAGCGCGAAGGCCTTCGAGCAGTACCTGGAGAACTACCCGCAGGGTCTCTACAGCGACTCGGCGCGCGGCCTGCAACGTCGCGTGTACTGGCTTGCCGGTGATACGCGGCATTTTGCCGAGGCCTTTGCCCGGCAATTCGAGCGTGGCGCGCAGCAGGTCGACATGCCCGCGCTGATCGAGGAACTGGACGGCAAGCTGCTGCCCAGCCTCGCCCCGGATGCCATCGACGACCCGCTGCTGCTGGCCATGGTCGACCTGATCCAGCTGCGCGATCCCGGCAGCAACAGCGAGCCGCGCCTCAGCCTCGAGCAACTGCAGGCGCAGCAACCGCGCTTCGCCAGCCAGCCTGGCCTGCACGCCTACCTGGTCGCTGCCTGGCATTTCTACCGCGGCGGCGATGCCGAACGGACCCTCGCCGCGCTGCCGGATGCCGGTTCCGGGCCGCTGAATGCCCTCGCCTTCAGCCAGGAAACCCTGCGCGGCCTGGCGCTGGAGGCCAGGGGTGAGACGACTGCGGCACTGCAGCACTGGCAGGCGCTGCTGGCACGCAGCCAAGACCCGCTGCAGCAGGCCCAGCTGCAACTGGCCCTGGCCTTGAGCTACGAGCGTATTGGCGAGCTGGACAAGGTGTTCGCCGCCGACTCGCCGATCACCACCGCGCCGATCCGCGAGCGCCTGCTGGCCCATGGCACCGGCCCCGAGCTGCTGCGCCAGCAGGCCGGTGACAAGCAGATACCTGCGGGCGAGCGGGCAACCGCCTTGTACACCCTGCTCTATCGCGACCTGGATTACGGTCGCTACACCGACTTTCTCGGCGATTACGCGCAGTTCCCCTACACATCGACGCAGCCCGCGCAGCGCCTCGATCCGAGTCTGTTCGCTTGGAACGGCGGCAACGACGCCGGCTATGCCTGCCCGAGCCTGGTCAAGATCGCCGAGCGCCTTGCAGCCGATGCAAAGGATGCCCAGGGCATGCTGTGCCTGGGCGACTTCATCCGCGTCCATGGCCTCGACGATCACTGGCTGAACCGGCCGCCAGCCGCCGGCGAGCTGGGTAGCGTACCGAGCCAGTTCCAGGGCGCGTCCTTTTCGCGCCTGGCCGGCTACCAGATGCTGCTCGCTGCGCCGCAGGTTAGTCGCGAGGACAAGGCCTACGCCCTGTTCCGCGCGATCAACTGCTATGCCCCCAGCGGCTACAACAGCTGCGACCGTCAGGACATCGCCAAGGACCAGCGCAAGCAGTGGTTCCAGACCCTCAAACGCAGCTACGCGGACACCCAGTGGGCGCAGCGACTCAAGTACTACTGGTAGGCCTGCTCCTGCTGGCGGTGGGCCTGCCGGCGCAGGCCGCGCGCGTCGACGCCGCCGATTATCAGGCGTTCTGGCTGTGGGCCGGCGTCACGCCACAACCGGTACTGGCCCAGGCCGACACCCTGTACGTGTTGCAGGGGCAGATCGACGGCCCGCGCCGCGCCGGCGATCCACCCGCGCGCATGCAGGCACAGAACCCGGCCACGCCCAGGCTGTCGAAGAACGTCGAGCTCTGGGTGGTGTATCGCGCGCATACCCTGGACTGGGACGAGGAGGTGTTCGCCCTGCTGCTGAGTCAGTTGCAGCGCTGGCAACGCGCCGGCAACCGGGTCACCGGGGTGCAGATCGACTTCGACGCGCAGACCCTGCGCCTGGATCGCTATGCCGCCTTCCTCGAAGACCTGCGCCAGCGCCTGCCGCAGCAGTACCGCCTGAGCATCACCGGCCTGCTCGACTGGGCCGGCAACGCCGACCCGGCGGCGCTCAACCGTCTCGCCGGGGTGGTCGATGAAGTGGTGATGCAGACCTACCAGGGCCACCACAGCATCCCCGGTTACTCGCGCTACCTGCCGAGCATCGCGCGACTGCAACTGCCGTTTCGCATCGGCCTGATACAAAACGGCGAATGGCAGGCGCCGGATTACCTGCAAAGCAGTCCCTGGTTCCGCGGCTATGTGGTATTTCTGCTGAACCCGAGCGAAGCCGCAACCACTACGCCAGCCAACACACCCTGAGCGCCAGCCACCGACGACCGCAACATTCGCTGCGACAACCTATTCGAACGCCTCCGCGCCGACCTCGGCGCGAGCCTGCCACCGGGATCACATTTCATGCTCAAACGCTCCACGATCAACGCCTCCGTCAGCCCCAAGGGCAGCCTGGAAACCCTCTCCCAGCGCGAAGTGCAGCAACTGCGCGAAACCGGCTCGGGCAGCGTCTACCGCCTGTTCCGCCAATGCGCCCTGGCAATCCTCAATACCGGCTCGCACAGCGACAACGCCAAGACCATTCTCGAGGCCTACCCGGACTTCGAAGTGAAGATCCACCAGCAGGACCGCGGCATCCGCCTGGAACTGATCAACGCGCCGGCCGATGCCTTCGTAGACGGCGAGATGATCGCCAGCACCCGCGAGATGCTGTTCAGCGCCCTGCGCGACATCGTCTACACGCAGAGCGAGCTGGAGAACAAGCGCATCGACCTGGACAGCTCCGAAGGCATCACCGACTACGTCTTCCACCTGCTGCGCAACGCCCAGACCCTGCGCAGCGGCGTCGAGCCGAAGATAGTGGTGTGCTGGGGCGGCCACTCGATCAGCACCGAGGAGTACAAGTACACCAAGAAGGTCGGCCACGAGCTGGGCCTGCGCGGCCTGGACATCTGCACCGGCTGCGGGCCGGGCGTGATGAAGGGGCCGATGAAGGGCGCCACCATCAGCCACGCCAAGCAGCGCAACCTCACCGGCCGCTACCTGGGTCTGACCGAACCGGGCATCATCGCCGCCGAAGCGCCGAACCCGATCGTCAACGAACTGGTGATCCTGCCGGACATCGAGAAGCGCCTGGAAGCCTTCGTTCGCGTCGGCCACGGCATCATCATCTTCCCGGGCGGCGCCGGCACGGCCGAAGAGTTCCTCTACCTGCTGGGCATCCTCACCCACCCGGACAACCAGGACCTGCCCTTCCCGGTCATTCTCACCGGGCCGAAGAGCGCCGGCCCTTATCTGCAGCAGCTGCATGACTTCATCGGCGCCACCCTGGGCGAGGCGGCGCAGCAGCGCTACAGCATGATCGTCAACGACCCGGGCGAGGTGGCCCGCGAAATGGCCGTCGGCATCAAGGCCGTGCGCCAGTTCCGTCGCGAGCGCAACGACGCCTTCCACTTCAACTGGCTACTGAAGATCGACGAAAGCTTCCAGCACCCGTTCGAACCGACCCATGAGGCCATGGCCAGCCTCAACCTGACCCGCGAGCAGCCACTGCATCACCTGGCCGCCAACCTGCGCCGCGCCTTCTCCGGCATCGTCGCCGGCAACGTCAAGGAGAACGGCATCCGCCTGATCGAGGAACACGGCCCCTACGTCATCCGTGGCGAAACCACCATCATGCGCCCGCTGGATCGCCTGCTACAGGCCTTCGTCGAACAGCACCGCATGAAGCTGCCGGGCGGCAGTGCCTACGAGCCCTGCTATCGGGTGGTGGACTAAAGTATGGATGGGCTTCCGGGGCGCGGCCAAAGCCGCTAACCTGGCTAAATGCCATCAATTCAGCGCCAACTCATCGCTTTCCTGCTGCTAGGCTGCATCGCGTTCGCCGCTCGCGGCGAAACGCTGCGCCTGGTTACGGAGGCGTGGGCGCCGTATGTCTATGAAGAAAATGGCCAGGCGGCCGGCCTCGACTACGAGATCACCCGTGAAGTGCTGCACCGCCTGGGCATGAAGCTGGACTTGCAGTTCCTGCCCTGGAAGCGCTGCCTGCTGGCCCTTGAACAGGGTATGGCAGACGGCATTCTGGACATTTTCCATCTGCCCGAACGTGAAGCGAGCATGCGCTTCGTCGAAGAGCCGCTGAGCGACGTCGAATTCGTGCTGTTTCACGCGCGCAATCGCCCCTATCCCTATGAACGCCTGGAAGACCTGCGTGATCTGGTGATCGGCATCTCGCCCGGGTATTGGTACGCCAATGAAAGCTTCCGTACGTCGCCCCTGTTCAGCCGCGAGGAGGCGCCGACCCACGAAGCCAATCTGGGCAAACTGATTCGCCACCGGGTCGATCTGGTGGTCAGCGATCGCCGCGCCGGTCTCTACCTGGGCGCACAACTGGGCCTGCTCGAGCAGATCGATTACAACCGCAAGGCCGTCGGCCATGATCGTCTGTACCTGGCCTTGCGCAAGGAACCGGCCTTCGAACGTCTGGCCGTCGACTTCGCCCGTGAGCTGCGCCGCTTCAAGCGCGAGCCTGCCTACGCCGAGTTGCAGCGGCGCTACGCCACACCCCGAACGCATCAGGTCGTGAACCAACCGACAGGCTGGTAGCTGCACAGCCCTCCGGCTCTGTTATACTCGGGACTTCCCGCCAGGCTTGCGCCCGGATGCTAGCTCCCAGAAGCCAGCAGTACCGGACGGGATCACGCGCCCCACGCATGATTCAAGCCAGGCAATATCACCCCATAGGGCCACGCCCTCACTACGTACAGGATTGCCCATGTCCTTTGCTTCCCTCGGTCTCTCCGAGGCTCTAGTCCGTGCGATCGAATCCGCCGGCTACACCCAGCCCACTCCGGTGCAACAGCGGGCCATTCCCGCCGTGTTGCAAGGTCGCGACCTCATGGTGGCGGCGCAAACGGGCACGGGCAAGACCGCAGGTTTCGCCCTGCCGATTCTCGAGCGTCTGTTCCCCGCCGGCCACCCGGACCGCGAACAGCGCCACGGCCCGAAACAACCGCGCGTGCTGGTGCTGACGCCCACCCGCGAGCTGGCCGCCCAGGTCCACGACAGCTTCAAGATCTACGCACGTGACCTTAAATTCGTCAGCGCCTGCATCTTCGGCGGTGTCGGCATGAACCCGCAGGTCCAGGCATTGGCCAAGGGTGTCGACGTACTCGTCGCCTGCCCGGGCCGTCTGCTCGACCTGGCCGGGCAAGGCAGCGTCGACCTGTCCCACGTGGAAATCCTCGTGCTGGACGAAGCCGACCGCATGCTCGACATGGGCTTCATCCATGACGTGAAAAAGGTCCTCGCCCGCCTCCCGGCCAAGCGCCAGAACCTACTGTTCTCGGCGACCTTTTCCAAGGACATCACCGACCTGGCCGGCAAGCTGCTGCATAACCCCGAGCGCATCGAGGTCACCCCGCCGAACACCACGGTCGAGCGTATCGAGCAGCGCGTGTTCCGCCTGGCTGCCAGCCACAAGCGCGCCCTGCTCGCCCACCTGATCACTCAGGGTGCCTGGGAACAGGTGCTGGTGTTCACCCGCACCAAGCACGGCGCCAACCGCCTCGCCGAGTACCTCGACAAGCACGGCCTGCCGGCTGCCGCGATCCACGGCAACAAGAGCCAGAACGCGCGCACCAAGGCCCTGGCCGACTTCAAGGCGAACCAGGTGCGCATCCTCGTTGCCACCGATATCGCCGCCCGCGGCCTGGATATCGACCAGCTGCCGCATGTGGTCAACTTCGAGCTGCCCAATGTCGAGGAAGACTACGTCCACCGTATCGGCCGTACCGGCCGCGCAGGCCGTAGCGGCGAGGCCATCTCGCTGGTCGCCCCGGACGAAGAGAAGCTGCTGAAAAGCATCGAGCGCATGACCAAGCAGAAGATCCCCGATGGCGATCTGATGGGCTTCGATGCCAGCGCCGTTGAAGCGGAGCGCCCGGAAGTGCGCGAGCCGCGCCAACCGCGCAATGCCGGCCAGAAGAAGCAGAAGGCCGAAGGCGGCGACAAGCCCAAGGGCGAGCGCCACAGCGGCGGCCGCAAGGACAAGGGTAAGGACGGCGGCAAGGAGCAGAAGGCCAAGCCGCAAGGCCAGGGCCGTCGTGGCCAGGGCCAGCGCAACGGCGGCCAGGGTCAGGCCGCGGCAGCCATCCCGGCGCTGCCGCCGGATCGTGATCCGGAAGAATTCCTCGACGACGATATCGACAACTTCGGTAACCGCGTCGACTACGTCAGCCCGAACCAGAACAAGCAGCAGGGTCGTGGCCGTCGCTCCGGTGGCGCACCGGCCAATGGCGCGCCGCAGGGGCAGCCGCGCCAGAACGGCAAGGGGCCGCGCAACAACGGCGGCGGCGGCAACGGTGCAGGCAAGAACCGTCGCCAGGGTGGCGGCCAGGCCGGCCAGGGTGGTCAGGGGCGTAACGGTGCCAATCGTGGCCGTGGTCGCCCAGCCAGTGACGGCCGGATCACCTCGCTCGACCGCGACGAGCTGCCACGCTCCGATGCGGCCGTGCGTAACCCGCGCGAGAAGCAGCCGGTCATCATGCACAAGGGCTCGCGCCTGGATCGCTTCCCCACTGCCGAGCAACTCGACGAGCTGAGCAACAACAGCCGTCCGCGTGGCGAGAAGCCGGCGCTGCTCACGCGTAATCGCGACGAGTAAGCTGACGCGCAAACGAAAACGCCGCCCAATGG
Source organism: Pseudomonas sp. UBA7530 (assembly GCF_002479365.1). Classification (NCBI taxonomy): domain Bacteria; kingdom Pseudomonadati; phylum Pseudomonadota; class Gammaproteobacteria; order Pseudomonadales; family Pseudomonadaceae; genus Pseudomonas; species Pseudomonas sp. UBA7530. Next base: position 697,863 of record NZ_DLMS01000011.1, on the reverse strand, counting down.
GCGGCGTTTTTGTTTAGGGGGGAGAGGCCACTGGAGAACCAGCCCTCTCCCGTCCTTTGGGCAAATCAGCTGGCCGCAAGCGGCCGCTTTCTTTACTGACGAATACCTTCGACCGAGATGATCAGCTCGACGGTTTCCGAAGCCGGGCCGAGGTCCATGGCGATGTCAAAATCCTTCAGCTTCAGGGTGGTGGTGCCTTCGAAGCCGGCGCGGTAGCCGCCCCACGGGTCCTTGCCTTCGCCGATGAATTTGGCCGCGATGACGACCGGTTTGGTCACGCCGTTTAGGGTCAGGTTACCGGTAATGTCAGCGGTGCCTTCGCCAGTGGACTTGACCGAAGTGGACTCGAAGGTCGCGGTGTCGTGCTTGCTGGCGTTGAGGAAGTCGGCGCTGCGGATGTGCTTGTCGCGCTCGGCATGGTTGGTGTCGACGCTGGCGGTCTTCAGGTTCACGCTGACCTTGCTCTCTTCGGGCTTGGCGGCGTCGAAGCTGAACTTGCCGTCGAAGTCCTTGAAGGTGCCATACAGCCAGCTGTAACCCAGGTGGCTGATCTTGAAGTTGACGAAAGCGTGCTGGCCTTGCTTGTCGATGACGTAATCGGCCGCCATGGCCTGACCGCCGATCAGAGCGGAGCCGAGTACCAGTACAGCGAGGGCGTTCTTCAACATGTGGGAGTTCTCCTTGCGAGGTTGTCGATCTAGGTGGGCATGGGCCCGGTTATGAAATGCTTCAGCGCCCGAACATCCGCAGCAGGGTGCTGTCGCGGTCGATGAAATGGTGTTTGAGTGCAGCCAGGCCATGCAGGCCGGCGAAGATCACCAGGCCCCAGGCCAGGTATTCGTGGATGGCGCCTGCGATGTCTTCCTGTTGCGGGATACCGGTCACGGTGGCCGGCACGCTGAACAGTCCGAATAACTCGATACCACGGCCATCGGCGGTGGAGATCAGGTAACCGGAGATCATCACGCCAAACAGGCCGAGATAGAGCACACCATGCCCCAGCTTGGAGGCCAGGCGAGTGAGCTGGCCGTGGCTGGCCAGAGCAGCCGGCGCCGGATTGAGCAGGCGCCACAGCACACGCAGCAGCATGACGGCGAACAACAGGATGCCGATGCTTTTGTGCAGGTCGGGCGCGCTCTGCCGCCACGGGTCGTAATAGCTAAGCCCCACCATCCAGAAGCCAAGGCCGAACAGACCGAATACGGCCAACGCGACCAGCCAGTGCAGCAGCACGCTGACCAGACCATAACGAGCAGAGGTGTTGCGCCATTGCATGGGGGCTTTCCTGATTCAGATTCCGAGCAAGACTAACGGCAAATATATCGATTTAAAGCGGAATTTTTCGCTATGAAACATCGAGAAATGCGATATCTGGCTTCGAACGCCTGAGTACCGACCCGCTTGGTGCCCAGTGCTCGGCGCAAAGTTCATCGCCAGCAGCGCCGACGGTACGTAACACCGGACCGACGGCAGCGGCCACGCCCCTGCGGCGGCTTCTGGTAGGCTGTGCCGCCGAACATTGGGAGATAGCTCATGAGCCTGAACGATCACTGGATGCAACGCGATCTCGACGTGTTGTGGCACCCCTGCACCCAGATGAAGGATCACGAGCGCCTGCCGCTGGTGGCGATTCGCAAGGCCACCGGTGTCTGGCTGGAAGACTTCGATGGCAAGCGCTATCTGGATGCGGTCAGCTCCTGGTGGGTGAACGTCTTCGGCCATGCCAACCCACGCATCAATGCGCGCATCCGCGAGCAGCTGGAAAGCCTCGAACACGTGATGCTGGCTGGCTTCACCCATCAGCCGGTGATCGAGTTGTCCGAACGTCTGGTGCAGATCACTCCGGCCGGTCTGAACAAGGTGTTCTATGCCGACAACGGCTCCTCGGGCATCGAGGTGGCCTTGAAAATGAGCTTTCACTACTGGCTCAACAAGGGCCAGGCCGACAAGAAGCGCTTCGTCACCCTGAGCAACAGTTATCACGGCGAAACCGTGGCGGCGATGTCGGTGGGCGACGTGTCGCTGTTCACCGATACCTACAAGGCGCTGCTGCTCGACACGATCAAGGTGCCCAGCCCGGACTGCTACCTGCGCCCAGAAGGCGTGAGCTGGGAGGAACACTCGCGTGTCATGTTCGCGCACATGGAGCAGACGCTGGCCGAGCATCACCACGAAGTCGCCGCAGTGATCGTCGAGCCGCTGATCCAGGGCGCCGGCGGCATGCGCATGTACCACCCGATCTACCTCAAGCTGTTGCGCGAGGCCTGCGACCGCTACGGCGTGCACCTGATCCATGACGAGATCGCCGTCGGCTTCGGCCGCACCGGCACCATGTTCGCCTGTGAGCAGGCCGGCATCACCCCGGACTTCCTGGTGCTGTCCAAGGCTTTGACCGGCGGCTACCTGCCGATGGCCGCGGTGCTGACCACCGATGACGTCTATGGCGCCTTCTACGACGACTACGCCACGCTGCGTGCCTTCCTTCACTCGCACACCTACACCGGCAACCCGCTGGCCTGTGCCGCCGCGCTGGCGACCCTGGACATCTTCCGCGATGACGATGTGATCGAACGCAACAAGGCCCTGGCAGCGCGCATGGCCAGCGCCACAGCGCACCTGGCCGATCACCCGCATGTCGCCGAAGTGCGCCAGACCGGCATGGCCCTGGCCATCGAGATGGTGCAGGACAAGGCCGCCAAGACCGCCTATCCCTGGCAGGAGCGCCGCGGCCTGCGCGTGTATCAGCATGCACTGGAGCGTGGCGCGCTGCTGCGCCCGCTGGGCAGCGTGGTGTATTTCCTGCCGCCGTACGTGATTAGCCCGGAGGAGATCGATTTCCTCGCCGAGGTGGCCAGCGAAGGCATCGATATCGCCACGCGCGAATCGGTCAGCGTGGCGGTGGACAACAGCCACTATCCGGATCATCGCGATCCGGGCTAGAAGCAACCGCAAGCCCCAAGCTGCAAGTAAAAGCCAGCGCCGTTGCTTTACACTTGCGGTTTTCCACTTGCCGCCTGCAGCTGTCCTTATGCGCCTATCCCGTTTCTTCATCGACGCCCCGCTCTCCCTTGGCCAGCACGAACTGCCCGAGGCACAGGCCCACTACATCGGTCGTGTGCTGCGCCATGCCGTGGGCGATGCCGTGCAGCTGTTCGACGGCAGCGGCCAGGAATACCTGGGCGAGCTGATCGAGGTGGGCAAGAAAAGCGTGCGCGTCGAGCTGCGCGAATCTGTCGCCGGGCTCAGCGAATCTCCGCTGCGCATCCATCTGGGCCAGGGCCTGTCGCGCGGCGAGCGCATGGATTGGGCGATCCAGAAAGCCACCGAGCTCGGTGTCAGCGAAATCACCCCGATCGTCTCGGCGCGCTGCGAGGTACGCCTGAAGGACGAGCGCGCCGACAAGCGTATGGCGCACTGGCGCCAGGTGGCGATCAGCGCCTGCGAGCAATGCGGCCGCTCGGTGCTGCCGCTGATCCATCCGCCGCTGGAGCTGGACGCCTGGCTGCAGCAGATCGAAGCCGACCTGAAGCTGGTACTGCACCCGGTCGCAGAGCCCTGGGTCGGCCATACCCCGCCGCGCTCGCTGGCATTTCTGATCGGCCCGGAAGGCGGTTTGAGCGATGCCGAAGTCGACCAGGCCAGAGGCTCCGGCTTCCATGCCGCCCGCCTCGGACCACGGGTTTTGCGCACGGAAACGGCCCCCGTGGTGGCCTTGAGTGTCGCTCAGCAGCTCTGGGGCGACCTCTAGGCGCAAAATGTCGCCTTGCCGTAACAAAATGTGACCTCAAGAGATTGCAAGTCCGGCAGTCTTTGTCATGCTCTGCGCGCCGCACGCGCGACCCGCTCACCAGCGACCCGCGCGCGGCCGAGGCCGGCGCCCCGCAGCGTCGTTCTCTTCCAATAACAAACAACGGGCCTCGGCACCGCCCAAAAGGCGGCCGCATGCCCAGGAGCATTGCATGAACGAACTGGTCTCGACCCTAAACGGTCTGGTCTGGAGCCCGGCGCTGATCTATCTGTGTCTCGGCGTTGGTCTCTACTTCTCCCTACGCGGCCGCTTTCTCCAGGTTCGCCACTTCAAAGAAATGATTCGCCTGATGTTCACCGGCAAGACCGATGAACATGGCATCACCTCCTTCCAAGCCCTGACCATGACCCTCGCCGGTCGCGTCGGTACCGGCAACATCGCCGGTGTGGCCACCGCGATCACCTTCGGTGGTCCAGGTGCCGTGTTCTGGATGTGGATGGTGGCCTTCCTCGGCGCCAGCTCGGCGTTCGTCGAGTCCACCCTCGGCCAGGTGTACAAGGAAAAGCTCAACGGTGAATACCGTGGTGGCCCGGCCTTCTACATCGAACGTGGCCTGGGTCTGAAGTGGTACGCCTGGCTGTTCGCCATCGTTACCGTGTTCGCCTGCGGCCTGCTGCTGCCGGGCGTACAGGCCAACTCCATCGCCTCCAGCGTGAACACCGCCTTCGGTATCGACCCGAACGTCACCGCCGCCGTACTGGCCGTGCTGATCGGTCTGATCATCTTCGGTGGCGTCAAGCGCATCGCCCACTTCACTCAGGTGGTCGTGCCATTCATGGCGCTGGGCTACATCCTGGTCGCGATGGTGATCATCCTGCTGAACATCTCTCAGCTGCCGGAAGTCGTGATGCTGATCGTCAAGAGCGCCTTCGGCCTTGAGGCCGGCTTCGGCGCCATTGTCGGCCTGGCCATCCAGTGGGGCGTCAAGCGCGGCGTGTACTCCAACGAAGCCGGTCAGGGTACTGGCCCGCATGCTTCGTCGGCTGCTGCCGTCAGCCACCCGGCCAAGCAGGGCCTGGTTCAGGGCTTCTCGGTCTACATCGACACCCTGTTCGTCTGCTCCGCTACCGCCTTCATGCTGCTGATCACCGGTCAGTACAACGTGCAGGCGCCCGATGGCAGCGCGATGTTCACCGGTATCGCCGGTGTCGCTGCCGGTCCGGGCTACGTGCAGACCGCGATGGAGAACATGATGCCGGGCTTCGGCAATGCCTTCGTCGCCATTGCCCTGTTCTTCTTCGCCTTCACCACCATCCTGGCGTACTACTACATCGCCGAAACCAACATTGCCTATATCAACCGCAAGGTGAAGCGTCCCATCCTCACCCTGCTGCTGAAGTTCGGCATCATCGCGGCTACCGTTTACGGCACCGTGCACACCGCCACCTTCGCCTGGGACCTGGGTGACCTCGGTGTAGGCCTGATGGCCTGGCTGAACATCATCGCCATCCTGCTCATGCACAAGGTCGCCTACAAGTGCCTGAAGGACTACGAGCAGCAGCTGGACGAGGGTAAGGACCCGGTATTCAACCCGGAGAAACTCGGCATCACCAATGCTGACTACTGGACCTCGGAAGACAACCGGACTGCGGACAAGACCGAAGCGCAGCAACCGCAGCGCTGATCAGCCTACCGCAGTAATGAAAAGCCCCGGCCAGTGCCGGGGCTTTTTCATGGGCGCTCGCCTTAGCGCGGGCTAACTTCAGATCAGGCCGGCATCGGCAAGCAGTTGCTCCAGCGCGGCCAGATCCGGAATGCGCACCACGTCGTCACCGACGCGCGCGGCGCCCAGCTCCAGCGGCGCCAGCTCGACATCGGCTGCCGGCAGGTCGCTACCGACCTTCAGCGAGCGCGGAATGCCCTGCACCAGCAGAGCGATGAACTTGACCTTGGGCCGCCCGCCCAGGGCGTTGATCACCGCCACGCGGGCACCGCTGGCGACCGGCGCCTGGGCACCGCTGGCGGCTTCGAAGGACAGCAACGGCAAGCGCAGGTCACGCCAGGCGACCTGCCCGAGAAACCAGTCGGGCGTGCCCTCGCTGACCTGCGGCGCGCGATAGGGAATCAGCTCGGCCACCGCCACGTTGGGCAGCAGCAGGGTGCGGTCGACCAGGGGCACCAGCAGGCCGGTAAGACCGGCGGCGCTGTTCTGGGTGGCGACGGCTTGGCTCATTGAAACGTCCTCAACTGCAATGTTCGGCGAGGTGATTGACCAGCGCCACGGCCAGCTCGCGCGGGTCGGCGCTGAAGCTGCTGTAGCCGCCCTCACGCAGGCTGTCAGGCATGCTCGGGCTGGCGCAGCTGTCGGCGCGCTGGGTCCAGATCACCCCGCCCTGGCGCTTGACGTAGGCGGCGGCAGCACTGCCGTCGCTGCCCATGCCGCTGAAGGCGATCACGCCGCACTGGGCACCGAACTGCTGCGCCAGGTTGAGCATCATCTGATCGATAGAGGGGCTGTAGGGTTCGGGCCAGCCGCGCTCGGCAATCTGCATCGCGCCGTCTTCGGCAAAGCCCAGCTCGCGAGTGATCGGCGCCACCACCACCTCGCCACAGCGCACCGGGTCGCCATGCCGCGCCGCGTTGACGTGCCACTGGCTGTGGCGCCCGACTGCCTGCGGCAATGTCGCCTCGAAACTGGCGTCGATGTGCTGGGCATAGATGAAACCGATGGGCAGGCCACCCGGCAACGCATCGAGGAAGGCCTTGACCGCCGCCGGGCCGCCCAGCGAAGCCGCCAGCAGCCAGACCTGGCGTGCTGGCTCACCGGCTTTCAGCGGCGTGTTGGCCAGCACCTGCGGCAGCTCCAGCCGCGCCGGGCGCTGCGCCTCGTCGAGCAGCGCCTGCAGGCTGGGGCCGACCGCCTGGGTCGGGTCACCGACCAGGCGCTTGAGCTTGCTGAACAGGCTGCGCTCCCAGCGCGGGTAGTTTTCCGAATGGCGCTCGGGCGCGTGGCCCTCGCCGAACAGCACCGGGGCGCTGGCGCGCTCCAGCAGGCTGTCGACCAGCGGAGAATCTTCCGATTGCGCAAGGTCCACCAGCCACAGGTCGGTCTCACAGGCCGCCAGCGCTTGCTCGTCGAGGCGTGCCGGGTCGCTGTTGAGTACCACCTGGTAGCCGCCACCGGCCAATGCCTGCTGCAGCACATGGCGCTGCAGCGAGGTGTCGGCGATTACTGCGATACGCGCGGAGGATTTGTCTGTCATGTCCGTTTGACCCGGTGGCTATCCACCAACTGTGCAATGGTGTCGAGCAGCAAGGATTCCTGATAAGGCTTGCCGAGGTACTGATTGACGCCGATGGCCATGGCCCGCTCGCGGTGCTTCTCGCCGGTCCGCGAGGTGATCATGATGATCGGCAGGTCCTTCAGGCGCTCGTCGTGACGCACCAGGGTGGCCACCTCGAAGCCGTCCATGCGCGGCATCTCGATGTCCAGCAGCATGATGTCGGGCTTATGCTCCTGCAGCTGGGCGATGGCGTCCACACCGTCCTTGGCGGTGACCACGTTCATGCCGTTACGCTCGAGCAGGCGGCTGGTAACCTTGCGCACGGTGACCGAGTCGTCCACCACCATGACCAACGTCGGACGGTCGACTTCCACGTCCTCGTTGGCTGCGGCCTGACGCGAGGCCAGGCGCGGCGTCAGCTGATTCTGCAGATGCGCGTGCAGCACACGAATGGTCGCCAGCAGATCGAGGATCACCACCACGCGGCCGTCACCGAGGATGGTCGCACCGGAAATCCCATGCACTCCGGCGAACTGCGGGCCGAGGCTCTTCACCACGATCTCGCGCGAGCCAGCCAGGCTGTCCACCTGCACCGCCACGGCGTGCTCGCTGGAGCGCACCAGGATCACCGGCAGCGGCAGGCTCTGACCTACCAGCTTGGGTTGCTGGCCGTTGTTCAGCAGGTCGCCCAGGTACTTCAGCTCGTACGCCTGGCCGGCGTATTCGAAGCGCGGCGCATCGGGGGCGTAGTAGGCCTCCAGCTCGTAGGGCGAGACGCGCACGATACCTTCGATGGTGTTGAGCGGGATGGCATACAGGTCTTCGCCGGAGTACACCATCAGCGCGCGGTTGACCGACACGGTGAACGGCAGGCGAATGGTGAAGCGCGTGCCCTGGCCCAGGCTCGAGTCGATGCTCATCGAACCACCGAGCTGCTTGACCTCCGAATGCACCACGTCCATGCCGACGCCACGCCCGGAAATCTGCGTGACCTTCTCTGCCGTGGAGAAACCGGCCTCGAGGATGAATTGCAGCACCTCGTGGTCGCTGAGGTCGCTGTCGGCATCCATCAGGCCACGCTCGATGGCCTTGCGGCGCACGGCCTCCAGACGGATGCCGCCACCGTCATCGTCCAGGGTGAGGACGATGTCGCCGCCCTCGCGGCCAAGATTGAGGCGGATGGTGCCGGTGTCCGGCTTGCCGGCGGCGCGGCGCACCTCGGCCAACTCGATACCATGATCGACGGCATTACGCAGCATGTGCTCCAGCGGCGCGACGATGCGCTCGAGCACGGTACGGTCCATTTCCCCTTCGGCGTTGCCGACGACGAACTCGACCTGCTTGCCCAGCTCGCCGGCCACCTGGCGGACGATACGGCGCAGGCGCGGCACCAGGCGGTCGAACGGCACCATGCGCGTGCGCATCAAGCCTTCCTGCAGCTCGGTGTTCACCCGCGCCTGTTGCAGCAGCAGGGTCTCGGCGTCGCGGTTCTTCGCCGCCAGGGTTTCCTTGAGATCGAGCAAGTCGGAGGCGGACTCGAACAGCGCACGCGAGAGCTGCTGCAGTTGCGAGTGACGATCCATCTCCAGCGGGTCGAAGTCTTCGTAGCCGGCGCGCTCGGCCTCGGCCTGGTAACGGCTGAGAATCTGCGCCTGGGTCTCGGTATCGAGACGGCGCAACTGGTCGCGCACCCGGTCGATGGTCGCTTCCATCTCGCTCAGGGTGAAGCTGACATCGCTGACCTGCTGCTCGACACGACCGCGGAAGATCGAGGTCTCACCCGCCAGGTTGACCAGACCCTCGAGCAGCTCGGCCGGCACCTTGACCAGCTCCTGCGGGGCGCGACGGGCAGCGGCTTCCTGAGCGGCCGCCTGGGCGCGCTGTACGAACGGCAGCACCTTCGGCGCCTGCACCTGAGCCGGCACTTCGCTGGCGGCGACGATCGGGTTGCGCAGCGTGGTGACCGTTGGCTCAGGCTCCGCCTCGATGACAGGCGCAGCCACCGCTTCATCGGCAAGGCTGGCGCTGAGGCGCTGGCGCAGCAGGTCGAGTTCCTGCTGCAGCCCTTCGAAACCGGACTGCACGTCCAGCAACAGGCTGTCAGGCCAGGGCGCGCCCTGTTGCAGCGCTTCGCTCAGATGCTGTTCCAGGTCGTGACTCAGGTCGCCAAGACGCTTCTGCCCAGCCAGGCGTGCACCGCCCTTGAGGGTGTGCAGGATGCGCAGCATCTCGTCGATGGCATTGCTGTCGTCGCGCTGTTCTTCCCAGCGGCCGACGGCGGTTTCCATCGCCTCGAGCAGGTCGTCGCCTTCTTCGAGGAAGATATCGAGGATGTCACTATCCGCTTCTTCGGCTTCGTCGCGCTCGACCACCGCCTTGAGCTGCACCGCCGACGGCATGCTGAGCTGCTCGTCAGGGTTGGCCCGGAAGCGCTTGATGGTCTCGATCAGGGCATCGCCCTGCGGCACCGCGCGCTGACCGCGCACGGCTTCGAGCATCTCGGCCAGACGGTCGTGGCAAGCCTGCAGCAGGCTGAACAGTTCCGGGCTGGCGCGCAGGCGACCGGCGCCGAGGCCTTCGTAGAGGAATTCCAGTTCGTGAGCCAGATCGCCGATCTCGCGAATCTCGGCCATGCGCGCCCCGCCCTTGAGCGTGTGCAGGTCGCGCTGCAGGGCTTCCAGCTCCAGGCTGTTGTCGACATCGGCCATCCAGCGCTGCAGCGCGGCGCCGGCGCTATCGATGATGTCGAAACCTTCTTCGAGGAAAATCTCCACCAGCTCGGGATCACGCTCGTCGTGCCAGTTGGCCAGCGCTGCATCCTGCGCCTCGGGCTCGGGCTCGGGCTCGGGCTCGGGCTCGGCAACAGCTTCGCTCGGCGGCAGCTCGTCTTCGGGCAGAACGAGCTCGACCTCGTCGATCAGCGGCAACTCGGCCTCAGGCCCGGCTTGTGGCTCGTCATCGAACACGATCTCGTCTTCGACCAGCGCCAGGGGCGGCAGCTCGAAGCTTTCCGCCTGCGCCTCGGCTGGCTCGTCATCCGCCTCAGGCTCGATCTGAGCAACGGCGGCCGACAGGCTTTGCGGCGTGCCGCCCTGACGGAACTGCCGGATCGCCTGGTTCAGGTCGTCGCCCGAGACCAGCGGCCGGCGCGCCTGCAACTGGTCGAGCATCTGCGCCAGGCGGTCATGGCTTTGCTGCAGCAGACTGCCCAGCTCCGGCGAGTGGTTGTAACGGCGGTCGACCAGGCCTTCGTAGAGCGACTCCAGCTCGTGGCCCAGGTCACCGATCGGGCGAATCGCGGCCATGCGCGCACCGCCTTTGAGGGTGTGCAGGTCGCGCTGCAGCGAGGACAACGGCAGGGTATTGTCCGGCTCGCCGAGCCAGCGCTCCAGCGCCTGACCGGCACTCTCCAGAATGTCCACCGCCTCTTCGAGGAAGATTTCCACCATTTCCTCGTCGAGTTCGGCATCGGCCGCGCTCGGGTCATCTTCGACCTGCGCTTCGGCCTGCGGCGCTTCGACCGTCTCCTCGATGAACTCCGCCTCGGCAACCTGCTCATCCAGGCTCTGCGGCTCGCTATCGGCCTGCTCCAGCTCAACCATGGCCTGATCGAGCTCGGTGATTTCCAGCCCCTCGGCGCCAGGCGTCAGCAAGGCCAGGGTATTGGGATCGATGGCTTCGCTGAGCAGCTCGCGCAGCGCTTGTACCCGCTCGGGTTGCGGGCTGACCTGCAAGGCGGCGGCGACCTGATCCATCATGCCGATCAGCGCTTCGTGAGCCTTTTCCGCCTCATCAAAGAAGCGCTCGCTGACGGCCAGGCTGCCTTCTTCGACGGCGCCGTAAAGGTCCAGCAGGGCTTCGCACAGCTCGTCGATCTGCGGCAGCTCGGCCATCTCGGCACCACGGCCGAGGGTGGTCAGCTCTTCCAGCAGTGCAGACAACTCCTGGCGCTCGGACGGGTGCTCACGCCATTTGCGCAGCAGGTCCTCGGCATCGAGCAGGATGTCCATGCCTTCAGCGAGGAAGATGCTGATCAGCTGCGGATCACGGCTCTCGCCGCTTTGCGCCATACGCTCGTTTTCGGCATTGGCCAGACGCTCCTGATGCAGCGCCTGCACGCGTGCCAGAAACGCCTCGGCACCGGGAATCGGCGCCAACGGCTGGCTTTCCAGGTTATCGAGACCGGTGCGGAACAGGCCCTCGGCGCTGCTGAGCAATTCGGCGGCCGCCAGATCGACCTGAATCAGGTTGGTCTTGAACTCCTTGACCAGCTTCTCCAGCGGCGCGGCAATTTCCGCCACCGGCAGGATACCGGCCATGTACGCGCTGCCCTTGAGGGTGTGCAGGGCGCGCTGCAGGTCATCGGTCACCGGTTGCGGCAGTTCCTGCGCGCAGTCGGCGAGAAAGCCCACCAGGGTGTCCAGATGGGTTTCCGCCTCGTTACGGAAGATCTCCAGCAACTGCGGGTCGAGGGGCTCGCCATCGACAGGCTCGCCTTCGAGCGCTTGGTTGTCGCTTGAGGCGACCGGCCCGGCGACCTCGGTAGCTTGGTCAACGCCCGCGGGCTCGGCTACCTGCTGGGCGGCCGGGGCGTCAGATTTTGGGGGCGTCTGCCCCTTGGCCAGCGCATGCGCGGTGGCGGCCAACAGGTCGACGTCATCACGCTGGCGCTGCGCCTTGGCGGCGAACTCCTCGACCAGTGCCGGCATCAGCGCCACGACGTCGAGCACCACCTGTTGCACCGACTCGCCCGGCTCGATGCTGCGATCCAGCACGCGGTTGAGCAGGTTCTCGATGGACCAGGCCAGTTCGCCGATGATCAGCGCACGCACCATGCGCCCACTGCCCTTGAGGGTATGGAAGGCGCGGCGGACTTCGATCAGCGCGTCCTTGTTGGCGGTATCGGCCTGCCACTGCGGCAGGTACTCGGCGATGGTTTCCAGCACCTCACCGGCTTCTTCGATGAAGACTTCCAGCAGTTCTTCGTCCACCGGTTCTTCATCGGCAGGCGGCGGCAGCAGGCTCGGCGGCACATCGGCGGCGGGCGGGTTGATTGCCTGCACCGGGGCAGCCATCACATCGGCCATCGACAGCGGTTTCTCCAATGCCGGCGAGTCAACCTCGGGCGTGACCTCGGGTGCGCTGGGCAGCTCGACTTCCGGCAGTTCCAGGTCCGCCAGTTCCAGTTCGTCCCACTGCGGCGTCTCGGCCAGTTGCTCCAGGCTCAGCTCTTCGAGTTCCAGCGCAGATTCGGGCTCGGCATCGAGCAACGGCGCGGCGACGGTCTCCTCGCTCTGTAGCGCGGGCAGTTCTTCGAGTTCATCCAGTTCAAAAGTGAAGGTATCGACCGTTTCGTTGGCGCTCGGCAGCTCGGGCTCGTCGTCCAGCGCTGGCAGTTCGGCAACAACATCGTCAGCAGGCTCGTCCAGCTCGAACGCCGGTTCGAGCTCGGCCAGAGGCTCTTCGAGTTGTTCATCTTCGGCGCCCAGCAGCTCGATTTCCTGCAACGGGTCGGCCAGCGGCGCCAGGCTCTCTTCCTGCGGTTCGACGCGGTCGAGGATCGATGGCTTTTCATTGAGCGGGTAGCCCAGGGTCTCCAGGCTCTCCTCGGCGACATCGAGTATCAGGTCGCCCTGAGAGCCATGGTCCTCGGCCAGGCGTTCGAGGTAGTACTCGACGCTGGTGATGGCATCGGCCAGGGTGTCCAGGCTCTGCCAGTTGGGCACGGCCTTGCGCGCCAGCAGCTGTTCCTGGATGTAGCGGTTGCAGGCGTTGAGCAGGTCGGCGGCGCGCTGCAGCGGGATCATCGCCAGACCACCACGGACCTGGGTCAGCAGCTCGGGCACACGGGCCAGATGCTCGTGGTTCCACTGCGAGGCGATGAACTCGATGATCGCGTCCTTGGCCTGCTCCAGGCCGTTGCGCGCCTCTTTAATGACAAGCTGGTGGATCTGCGCCACATCGGTGGTCGGCAGGTGACTCTGCTCGTTCGGGCTGTCGTCGCTCGGGCCGACCATGCCGGCCAGGGTCGCCTCGACGTAGAGCAGCGCACCGGCGACGTCCATCAATACGGCGTCGTTGGGCTCGCGCTGGCCAAGGGACAGACTATGGACCACGTCGATCTGGTCGAGAATCACCTTGCGCGGCTGACCGAAGCCCAGCACCGCGAGGGTATCGGCGATCTGCTTGAGCGGCGCCAGCAGGGCGTCGAGCTCGCCGGGATGGCTGCGATCACTGCGCACGAACAGGTCGAGACTGTCCTTGACCCGCACCAGCTCCTCACACAGCGCGGCAACCACCGAGCGCATGGCATCACGGTCAGGACCCGCCAGGCGGGCGCGCTCTTCGTCCACCACCTCGTTGTCGGGCAGTGCGTCGTCGAGACGGTATTGTTCCTTGAGGCTACGGATACGCGGCGACTGCGCTGGCGCCTTGGCCACGTAGAACAGCAGGTTCTTGGTCAGTTCGTCTGGGGCGGGCTGGTTGATGCCGTCGGCGCCCTGCTCGACCAGGCGCTTGAGCTCCTTGTCGACCTGGCGCAGCAGCGTGCGCACCGAGGTGCCATTGACCACGCTGCCATTGGCCAGGCCTTCGATCAGGCCGGAGGCGATCTGCCACAGGCCGCCCAGCGGGGCGTCCTTGCACAGGCTTTCCAGACGAGCGAACACACGCGCCATGTAGCCGAGGTTGGTGGCCAGGTCCTGGCCACGGATCACACCGACCAACGCCATTTGCAGCATCTGCCGCAGCTTGCGCAACAGAACCGGCAGCTCGGCAGTACGCAAGCGCGCCAGGCTGTCCGAGGGCAGCGCCGGCAGACGTGCGGACATGTCCGGGGAGAACAGGCTGGTTTCCGACAGCAGCTTTTCGCCGCGGGCGGCGCGCAGGTCGTTGAGCAGCGGCAGCACGACCATCGGCAGGTCGCGGCGAGCGGTCTGAATACGGTCGAGGTACACCGGCAATTGCAGGATGGCCTGCATCAGCACTTCCAGGGCTTCGCCCTGGTTGGCCACGCGACCTTCCATCAGCGCCTTGGCCAGCTGTTCCATTTCTTCGGCGAGCAATGCTGCGCCGTAGAACTCGACCATCTGCAAGGTGCCGTGAACCTGGTGCACGTAGGTCAGGCAAAAGCGCATGCGCGTGGGGTCCTGCGGGTTCTCGACGAACGCCTCCAGGGCCTGCCGCGCCTGCTTCAGGGTTTCCCCGATCTCGCCTTTGACCCACTCCAGGGCGACATAATCATGCCGATCACCCATAGCCACTCCACTCATAAACTTGGCCTTATCCCTTGCGGGTAAACGCCAGAACTCGCTCGTCGGCCACCGGCACCAGTTGCGGGTGCTGCCAACCGGCTACTTCGCCCACGCCCACGACCAGCAGGCCACCCGGCGCCAGGCTCTCAGCCAGGCGGTTGAGGATGTCGCGGCGACGCCAGCGGCGGAAATAGATCAGCAAGTTCTGACAGAAAATCACATCCATGCCGGACATCGGCGCCTTGGCCAGTTCCAGCACATTGAGCCGGGCGCTGCATACGCGCGCCGCCAGACTCGGTACCACCTTGAAACGTCCATCGGCCTGAGCGAGAAAGTAGCGCTCGCGCAGTTCGTCACTCACCTGCTCCAGGCGCCGCGCCGAGTAGCACGCCTCACGCGCCTTGCTCAGTGCACCTTGACTGATATCCGTACCGGTCACCGCAAAGTGTTCGGGCAGCTCGCTGCCCTGCAGGGCTTCGGCGGCCATGATCGCCAGCGAATAAGGCTCCTCACCACTGGAGCAACCCACGCTCCACAGTTCCCAGGGCTTGCCCAGCCCTGCCGCCAGGCGCTCCTGCAGGTACTGCGAGAGCACCTCGAAGGAAGGCGGATGACGGAAGAAACGGGTTTCCTGCACGGTCAGCCGATCCAACAGGGTCGACCACTCCACCGCGCCACGCGGACCATCGGTAACCTGACGGTAGTAGCTGGCGTAATCCTCGACGCCCAATTCGCGCATGCGCGCACTCAGGTTGGTCTGCAGGAACGCGCGCCGCTGCTCGCTGATCACCACACCGGTACGCGCCTCAAGTAGCGTCTGCCAGTCGTGGAAATCGGCTTGCGACATATCGGTCACCGGGCGCAATGCCCAAACGCCCGCTGACTGCATACCTTCGCCCTGGGTCATGGCTGTGATGCGGAGGCTGCAGCCAGCCTCCGCGCTCCTTTATCAGGCGTCTGGCAGGGTGAAGCCGGACACCGACTTGCGCATCTCGCTGGCCATCTTGGCCAGGTTACCAATGCTCTTGGCGGTGGCGGTGGTACCCGAGGACGTCTGCGAGGTGATCTCCTGGATCACGTTCATGGTGTTGGAAATGTGGCCGGCCGAAGAGGCCTGCTGGCGAGCGGCGTTGGAAATGTTCTGGATGAGGGCCGCGAGGGTCTTCGATACCTTCTCGATCTCTTCCAGTGCCACACCGGCGTCCTGCGCCAGGCGGGCACCGCGCACCACTTCGGAAGTCGTCTGTTCCATGGAGATAACGGCTTCGTTGGTGTCGGTCTGAATGGTTTTTACCAGCGCCTCGATCTGCTTGGTCGCCGCAGAGGAACGTTCTGCGAGGCGTTGTACTTCGTCCGCTACCACGGCGAAGCCGCGGCCCGCATCACCGGCCATGGACGCCTGGATCGCGGCGTTCAGTGCGAGGATGTTGGTCTGGTCGGCAATGTCGTTAATCAGGCTAACGATGTCACCGATCTCCTGGGACGATTCACCGAGGCGCTTGATCCGCTTCGAGGTGTCCTGGATCTGCTCACGGATGTTATCCATGCCGGTGATGGTGTTGTGTACGACTTCGTTGCCCTTGTTGGCGATGGCTACGGAACGTTCCGCTACCGCGGAGGATTCCGAGGCGTTCGCCGATACCTGGTCAATCGACACGGCCATTTCGTTGATCGCCGCGGAGGCGCCGGCAATTTCCTGCGCCTGGTGCTCGGAAGCCTCGGCCAGGTGCATCGCCGTGGCCTGGGTTTCCTGGGCCGCGCCAGCTACCTGAACGGCGGTCAGGTTGATGGTGGCTACCAGGTCGCGCAGCTGGTCGATGGAGTAGTTGATGGAGTCGGCGATGGCACCGGTGAAGTCTTCGGTTACCGTCGCGGCCACGGTCAGGTCACCGTCGGCGAGGTCGGCGATTTCGTCGAGCAGACGCAGAATCGCCGCCTGGTTACGTTCGTTCTTCTCGGCGGTTTCAGCCAGACGGCGGTTGGTTTCACGCACCATCACCAGGCCGATGAGAATGATCGAGCCCAGCGCCAGACCACCCAGCACGTAACCGAACAGGGTGTTGATGGCACGGCCGTCGGCGAGGTCTTCGAAGCCGGCGGCCAACTCGGACGCCTTGTCCAGCAGGGTCTGCGACACGGTGAAGATCGAGTTCGCCGACTCACGCACCTGGAACAGTTCCGGCGAGGTCTCAAGAATCTCGTCCACCGAACCGGATACGAATTCGAACAGCTCGGAAATCTCGGCCAGACGCTCGAGGGCTTCCTCGTCGGTCACCTGGCTGATTTCCATCGCGGCGTTGCCTTCGAGCATCGCCGCCAGTACACGACCGAACAGGCTGGCGTCACGGCCGAACATGTCGGCGGCCTGCACCGAGTCTTCGTCACCGGCCAGTACCTTGTTCACCGAACCGAGGATACGTTCAGCCAGCAGCGACTGACGCTGGGCCACGGAAACCTGGGCGGCCGGCGCGCCACTTTCCAGCAGGATGTCGACCACTTCCTCGTACTCGACCTGCAGCTGCGGGATGGTTTCCGCCAGGGTGGCGGCTACTTGGTGCAGCGACAGTACAGTCTGCTCGCTGGCGAGAATGGCGTCGGTGTTCTGCCGCAGGCTATCCCAGTCCTGCTGTACCGCAGCCATCTGCGTCTGCACCGACTCGGGCGCCGGCGGCAAACCGCTGCTGGCATCGCCATCAGTCAGGTAGCCCCAGCGCTGCTGGAAGTCGTTACGCGCGTCGCGCAACAGACCGAAGGCTTCGGCAGTACCCGCCGCCGCTTCCGTGGCGTTCTTGGCGATACGCTGGGACAGTACGCGCAGCTCACCGGAGTGGCTGATGTACTCGGTATCGTAGTTGGACTGGGTGTTGATGTAGGCGAAGTTCGCGAACAACAGCACGATGGAAACGATAAGCACGACGAACAGCGCTGCGATCAGCGTACTGCTGCGTGCCCCCGCCAACAAATTGCCTGCATTTAGTTTTTTCATTATCTGGCCCCCGCCTGGACCGACCGCACTAGGGTTCCCATGTAACGCCAAAGAGCCGGCAGAGCCGGCCCAACCGAAATCTACTGATAGGACACGTCGAGAAAGCCCGGATCGGCCGTCAGCGCATGAGGGCTGAACACCAACCAGGGCTGTTCCCGTTGGAAAACACCGTGGATGAACGGCGCAATGCTCGCCTCGAGAGGCGGCAGTTGTTCTGAGAAGGCATCCACGGGGAAATGCTGCATACCGAAGACTTCGTCGACCGTGAGGCCGGCGAAGATTTCCTGATGGTCGACCACCAGGATTCGCCGCAGCTTGCGCAGCGGCGACAGTTCACTGCCGAAGAACCCGCACAGGTCCATGATCGGCAACAGGCGGCCACGCACGTTGGCCACCCCTTTGACCCAGCTCTTCACACCCGGCAGCAGGGTGTAGCGCGGCTCGTGCAGGACCTCGCCCACTTCCCCCATCGGCGCGACGAAGAATCGTTCGCCCATGCGAAAGCCGATACCGCTCCAGGTCTGCACCGCCGCCTGTTGCGACGGCAGGCCGGCCGCCAGGGCCCGGCAACGCTGGTCGATCTCGAGGAGAATCTGGAAAGGAGTCTGCGCGTCCGACATGCCAGCCGTGGCCTTCTTCTTATTCAGTCAACGGACGGCACGGCATCAGCCGGCCAGTACCGCATTGAGAGTTTTCAGCAAGGTGTCTTCATCGACCGGTTTGGTCAGGTAGTCCTTCGCGCCCTGGCGCTTGCCCCAGACCTTGTCGGTTTCCTGATCCTTGGTGGTGACGATGATCACCGGGATGTGGCTGGTTTCGGCGTCCTTGGTCAGTTGACGAGTCGCCTGGAAGCCATTGAGGCCGGGCATGACGATGTCCATCAGGACCGCGTCCGGCTTCTCCTGGCGAGCCAGGGCCACGCCGTCGGCGCCGTTTTCCGCCTTCAGTACCTGATGGCCGTGCTTTTCCAGCATGGCGGTCAGCTTGTACATCTCGGTCGGGGAGTCATCAACAATCAGAATTCGAGCCATGGTGTTTCCCAATGCAGAAGAGACGCAGGGGCCGCGAGGCCGGTGCGTCAGGAGGCTTGTTCCACCGGGGTGAAGTCCGGCACATGGGCTTTGATCGCACCGAGCAGCTCTTCCTTGCTGAAGGGCTTGGTCAGGTATTGATCGGAGCCGACGATGCGGCCCTTGGCCTTGTCGAACAGGCCATCCTTGGAGGACAGCATGATCACCGGGGTGGATTTGAAGGCACTGTTGTTCTTGATCAGGGCACAGGTCTGATACCCATCGAGACGCGGCATCATGATGTCGACAAAGATGATACTGGGGTGAGTGTCGGCAATCTTGGCCAGGGCATCGAAGCCATCGACCGCGGTGATGACGTCACAACCCACTTTTTTCAGCAGAGTTTCGGCGGTGCGACGAATCGTCTTCGAGTCGTCGATCACCATCACTTTCAAACCCTCGGAATGCTGTTCCATGTTCGCCCTACCATCGCCTCGGTGAGTCGTTATATTCGCGTTATCAGTATGCCTGAGGCCCAGTCGCCGATGGGGCTTGACCCAATCGTCGGGCCTTTTTAGCACACTCTCCAGATGCAATCTATAAGCCTGCCGGGGCAGCACCAGCCCTTGACCAAGGCCCCGGCCAACGCCACCCTGACAGCCTTTCACGGCATGGCCAACCCGGCCTCTACCCTCTACCTCGCGGAGAGTTACCCCCATGAGCCTTCGTCTCGGGATCGTCATGGATCCGATTGCCAGCATTTCCTTCAAGAAGGACAGCTCGCTGGCCATGTTGCTGGCCGCTCAAGCACGCGGCTGGTCGCTGTTCTACATGGAGCAGCAGGATCTCTACCAGGTTCGCGGTCAGGCTCGTGCCCGCCTGCGCCCGCTGGAAGTGTTCAATGACCCGCAGCGCTGGTTCACCCTTGGCATGGAACAGGACACGCCGCTCGCCGAGTTGGACGTGATCCTGATGCGCAAGGACCCGCCCTTCGATAACGAATTCGTCTACTCCACCTACCTGCTCGAGCAGGCGGAGCGCGACGGCGTACTGGTGGTCAATCGGCCGCAGAGCCTGCGCGACTGCAATGAAAAGTTCTTCGCCACCCAGTTTCCCCAATACACGCCACCGACCCTGGTCAGTCGACGCGCCGATATTGTGCGCCAGTTTGCCGATGAGCACCGTGACATCATTCTCAAACCCCTTGATGGCATGGGCGGTTCGCAGATCTTTCGCCACCGCGCAGGCGACCCCAACCTCTCGGTGATTCTGGAAACCCTGACCCTGCACGGCCAGCAGCAGATCATGGTGCAGGCCTACCTGCCTGCCATCAAGGATGGCGACAAGCGCATCCTGATGATAGATGGCGAACCGGTGCCCTACTGCCTGGCGCGCATTCCGGCTGCCGGAGAAACCCGTGGCAACCTGGCTGCAGGCGGACGTGGCGAAGCCAGGCCGCTGACCGAACGCGACCGCGAGATCGCCGCAGCAGTCGGCCCTACCCTGCGTGAAAAAGGGCTGATTTTCGTCGGACTCGATGTAATCGGCGACCACCTGACGGAAATCAACGTTACCAGCCCGACCTGCATCCGCGAGATCGACGCTGCCTTCGATACCCGTATCGGCGAGCGCCTGATGGACTGCATCGCGGCAAAGCGCGGATCGTAAGGCGGGTGCAACCCGCCACTGCCTGGCCGGCGGGTTGCACCCGCCCTACGCCAGCATCACATAAACGCCACAAGCTTGAACCAGCTAACAGCCTGGCGCTTCAGGCTTGCAGCCTGAAGCGTCGCGCCGCAGACTGCGCGACATTCGAAAGCAGACCCGATACGCGATGAACGCAGCCGCCACCCCAACCACCGCTTCCTCCGCCACCGTCCGTCCGGCGGATCGCCTGGGGTTCACCCTGTTTCTCGCCGCAGCCCTGCATGTGGCGCTGATTCTTGGCGTCGGCTTCACCCTGGAGTCGCCACCAGAGATCAGCAAGACGCTGGAAATTACCCTGTCCACATTCAAGAGCGAAGAGAAGCCCAAGGAGGCCGACTTCCTCGCCCAGGACAACCAGCAAGGCAGCGGTACGCTGGAACATGCCGCTGCACCGAAAACCACCGAGCAGGCTCCCTTCCAGGACAGCGAGGTGCGCAAGGTCACACCACCTGCCGCCCCGCAGCAACCTGCCAGCAAGCCAGAAGCGCCCAAGGCCGCCGTCGCCACGCGCGCACCACAGCAGCAGAAAACACCGGTCAAACGCGAAGAAGCCAAACCGGTCCCGGAAACGCGCCCGGCACCGGTATTCGACTCCGCCCAGCTCTCGGCGGAAATCGCCAGCCTGGAAGCCGAACTGGCGCAGGAAGTTCAAGCCTACGCCAAGCGCCCGAAGATCCACCGCCTCAACGCCGCCTCGACCATGCGCGACAAGGGCGCCTGGTACAAGGACGAATGGCGCAAGAAGGTCGAGCGCATCGGCAACCTCAATTACCCGGACGACGCCCGCCGCCAGCGCATCTACGGTAGCCTGCGCCTGCTGGTGTCGATCAACCGCGATGGCTCGCTGTACGAAGTGCAGGTGCTGGAGTCCTCGGGCCAGGCCGTACTCGACCAGGCCGCGCAACGCATCGTGCGCCTGGCCGCGCCCTATGCGCCCTTCACCGGCGACCTGGCCGATATCGACCGCCTGGAAATCATCCGCACCTGGCGCTTCGACCGCGGCGACCGGCTGTCGAGCAACTGATAGGGCAGCTGCAAGCTTCAAGCTGCGAGCCTCAAGAAGGCCACTCACGCCCTCCTGTCTCACCCAGGCTTTTCGCCTTTACTTGCAGCTTGTCCCTTGCAGCTTGCAGCTTCAAACTAGGCGCCATGAAGAATTCAGCCCCCACCTCGCTCAAGCACCATTTCTTGATCGCCATGCCGCACATGGCCGATCCGAACTTCGCGCAAACCGTCACCTACCTGGTCGAACACAACGAGCAGGGGGCGATGGGCCTGGTGATCAACAAGCCCAACGGCCTCAACCTGGCCGAAGTGCTGGAGCAATTACGCCCTGACGAGGAGCCCGCAGCGCTGTGCCACAGCCTGCCGATCTTCGCCGGCGGCCCGGTACAGACCGACCGCGGCTTCGTCCTGCATCCGGCTGGCCCGCAGTTCCAGGCGACCCTGGAGCTGGGCGAGCTGGGCCTTTCGACCTCGCAGGACGTGCTGTTCGCCATCGCCGACGGCAGCGGCCCGGATCGCTACCTGATCACGCTCGGCTACGCCGGCTGGGAAGCCGGGCAACTGGAAGCGGAGCTGGCCGACAACGCCTGGCTGACCTGCCCCGCCGACAGCAGCATTCTCTTCGACATGCCCTACGACCAGCGCCTCGATGCCGCTGCAGCACGCCTGGGAGTCAACCTCAGCCTGCTGACCTCGCAGGTCGGGCACGCCTGATGAGTGACAAGCCACTGCGCCTGCTGCTGGGCTTCGACTATGGCACCAAGCAGATCGGTGTCGCCGTCGGCCAGGTGATCACAGGCCAGGCCCGTGAGCTGTGCGTGCTCAAGGCGCAGAACGGCGTGCCGGACTGGAACCGCGTCGAAGCGCTGATCAAGGAGTGGCAGCCGGACGCCGTGGTAGTCGGCCTGCCGCTGAACATGGACGGCACGCCCAGCGAGATGAGCGCCCGCGCCGAGAAATTCGCCCGCCGCCTCAATGGCCGCTTCAACCTGCCCGCCTACACCCACGACGAGCGCCTGACCACCTTCGAGGCCAAGGGCCAGCGCCTGCGCGAAGGCCAGAGCGGCGGCTACCGCGAGCGCCCGGTCGATGCCATTGCCGCAGCCTTGTTGCTACAGGGCTGGCTAGAGGAAAACTGCACGGGCTGAGCGAGTCGGCCCGCACCAAGGAGTTTCGCCATGCTACCGAACCCCAACGACCTGCTGCCGGCCATGGCCAGTGCGCTGACCCAGCACCTCAACCAGCGCCAGATCAGCGAACCGCGCTTTATCGGCATCCGCACCGGCGGCGTCTGGGTCGCCCAGGCCCTGCTGCAGGCGCTGGGCCGTGATGACGCCCTTGGCATCCTCGACGTGTCCTTCTACCGCGACGACTTCACCCAGAACGGTCTGCACCCACAGGTTCAACCGTCCGAGTTGCCGTTCGAGATCGAGGGCCAGCATCTGGTGCTGATCGACGACGTGCTGATGAGCGGGCGCACCATCCGCGCCGCGCTGAACGAACTGTTCGACTACGGCCGCCCGGCCAGCGTGACCCTGGTCAGCCTGCTCGACCTCAACGCCCGCGAGCTGCCGATCCGCCCGGACGTGGTCGGCGCCACCCTGTCGCTGGCGACCAACGAGCGGGTAAAATTGTCCGGCCCCATGCCGCTGAACCTCGAACTCCAGACGCTCGCCAACTGAGACTCCCCGCGATGACGCCACTCGCCGCCAAGCGCCCGCTGCAGCTGAACGACCAAGGTCAGCTGCGTCACTTCCTCTCACTCGACGGCCTGCCCCGCGAGCTGTTGACCGAAATCCTCGACACCGCCGACTCCTTTCTCGAAGTCGGCGCGCGGGCGGTGAAGAAAGTCCCGCTGCTGCGCGGCAAGACCGTGTGCAACGTGTTCTTCGAGAACTCCACGCGCACCCGCACCACCTTCGAGCTGGCCGCCCAGCGCCTGTCGGCCGATGTCATCAGCCTGAACGTGTCGACCAGCTCCACCAGCAAGGGCGAGACGCTGTTCGACACCCTGCGCAACCTCGAGGCCATGGCCGCCGACATCTTCGTCGTGCGCCATGCCGACTCCGGCGCCGCGCACTTCATCGCCGAGCACGTGTGCCCGAATCTGGCGATCATCAACGGTGGCGACGGCCGCCACGCGCACCCGACTCAGGGCATGCTCGACATGCTCACCATCCGCCGTCACAAGGGCGACTTCGAGAACCTCTCGGTGGCCATCGTCGGCGATATCCTGCACTCGCGAGTGGCGCGCTCGAACATGCTGGCGCTGAAGACCCTGGGCTGCCCGGACATCCGCGTGATCGCGCCGAAGACCCTGCTGCCCATCGGCCTGGAGGAAAGCTACGGCGTGCGCGTGTTCAGCGACGCCAACGAAGGCCTCAAGGACGTCGACGTGGTGATCATGCTGCGCCTGCAGCGCGAGCGCATGCAGGGCGGCCTGCTGCCCAGCGAGGGCGAGTTCTACCGCCTGTTCGGCCTCACCGAGCAGCGTCTGAAACTGGCCAAGCCCGATGCCCTGGTGATGCACCCGGGCCCGATCAACCGCGGCGTGGAGATTGAGTCGGCCGTGGCCGACGGCCCGCAATCGGTGATCCTCAACCAGGTCACCTACGGCATCGCCATCCGCATGGCCGTGCTGTCGATGGCCATGAGCGGGCAGAACGCCCAACGTCAACTCAACGCCGAGGAGACCAACTGATGCGTACCGCAATCCTCGGCGCCCGCCTGATAGACCCTGCCAGTGGTCTGGATCAGGTCAGCGACCTCTTTATCGACGGCGGCAAGCTGGCCGCCATCGGCCAGGCGCCGGCCGGTTTCACTGCCGACAAGACGCTCCAGGCCCAAGGCCTGATAGCCGCGCCCGGCCTGGTCGACCTGTCCGTGGCCCTGCGCGAGCCGGGCTACAGCCGCAAGGGCAGCATCGCCACGGAAACCCTGGCCGCTGCGGCCGGCGGCGTCACCAGCCTGTGCTGCCCACCGTTCACCAAGCCGGTGCTGGATACCTCGGCCGTGGCCGAGCTGATCCTCGACCGCGCCCGCGAAGCCGGGCACACCAAGGTCTTCCCCATCGGCGCGCTGAGCAAGGGCCTGGCCGGCGAACAACTTGCCGAGCTCGTTGCGCTGCGCGATGCCGGCTGCGTGGCCTTTGGCAACGGCCTGGACAACTTCCGCAGCAGCCGTACCCTGCGCCGCGCGCTGGAATATGCAGCCACCTTCGACCTGCAGGTGATCTTCCACTCGCAGGACGCCGACCTGGCCGAAGGCGGCCTGGCCCACGAAGGCCCGACCGCTAGCTTCCTCGGCCTGGCCGGCATTCCGGAAACCGCCGAGACCGTGGCCCTGGCCCGCGACCTGTTGCTGGTGGAACAGAGCGGCGTGCGCGCGCACTTCAGCCAGATCACCAGCGCCCGTGGCGCCGAGCTGATCGCAGGCGCCCAGGCTCGCGGCCTGCCAGTGACCGCCGATGTCGCGCTGTACCAGCTGATCCTCACCGACGAGGCGCTGATCGATTTCTCCAGCCTCTACCACGTGCAGCCGCCGCTGCGCTCGCGCGCCGACCGCGACGGCCTGCGCGAGGCGTTGAAAGCCGGGGTGATCTCGGCCATTGCCAGCCACCACCAGCCGCACGAGCGCGATGCCAAGCTGGCGCCCTTCGCCGCCACCGAACCGGGCATCAGCAGCGTGCAGTTGCTGCTGCCGCTGGCCATGAGCCTGGTGCAGGACGGCCTGCTCGATCTGCCCACGCTGCTGGCGCGCCTATCCAGCGGCCCGGCTGCCGCACTGCGCCTGCCGGCCGGCAAGCTGAGCGTCGGCGGCGCCGCCGATGTCGTGCTGTTCGATGCGCAGGCTTCCACCGTCGCCGGCGAACAGTGGTATTCCAAGGGCAGCAACTGCCCGTTTATCGGCCATTGCCTGCCCGGCGCGGTGCGCTACACGCTGGTCGACGGGCATATCAGCTACCAGAGCTGAGCCATCCAAGCCCGCCGTCTGGCGGGCTCGTTTTTCGTGGGTGCGCCAAGCGCACCCTGCGCCCTGAAGACGCCCCATCCCATCCGCGACACGCGCCGCACTCGCCACGACATTGGACGAATGAGTGACTCGACGGTCATGATCCACGTCAGGTTAGCAGCCGAAATTTTCCAAATGCCACCGCCCTATGACCCCGCCCGCGCCCACTGGCGCCGGCCTGGCGTCGCGCTGGCCTTGTTCAGGAGCTTTTGAGTTATGTCGCGCTTACCTGTGATCGTGGGTTTTGGGGGTTACAACGCAGCCGGGCGCAGCTCCTTCCACCATGGTTTCCGTCGTACCGTGCAGGAGTCGCTGGAACCTCAGGCGCGCCAGGAAACCCTGGCCGGGCTGGCGCAGATGATGAAGCTGGTACGTGTGGTCGATGGCCAGTATCAGGATCAGGACGGCCAGCCGCTGAGCCTGGCAGAGATCGAAAGCCGCTACGCCAAGCAAATCCTCGCCGGCACCCTGGTGCGCCGCATCGAGAAGCAGCACCTGGACCCGGACGCCGCCCACTGGCAGAAAAGCATCGGCGTCGCCCCCGCCAATGGCGCCAACCTGAGCTTCATCACCCAGCGCAAGCAACTGCCCGAGCCGCTGCCGGCCAACTGGTCGATCAAAGAGCTCGAGGGCAACGAAGTACGTGTCACCCTGCATGACAGCTGCGAATTCAAGGTCGACAGCTATCGCCCGTTGGCAGTGAAGTCCGCCGGCCAACTGCCCACCGGTTTCGAGCCGAGCGAACTGTATAACGCCCGCTTTCACCCACGTGGCCTGACCATGACCGTGGTCGGCGTCACCGATGCTCTGCGCTCGGTTGGCATCGACTGGCAGCGCATCGTCCAGCACGTCGCCCCGGACGAGATCGCCGTGTTCGCCAGCTGCATCATGAGCCAGCTCGACGAGAACGGCTTCGGCGGCATGATGCAGTCGCGCCTCAAGGGCGGCCGCGTCACCGCCAAGCAGCTGGCCCTGGGGCTGAACACCATGCCGGCGGACTTTATCAACGCCTACGTGCTCGGCAGCGTCGGCACCACCGGCAGCATCACCGGCGCCTGCGCCACCTTCCTCTACAACCTGCAGAAGGGCATCGAGCAGATCGCCTCCGGCAAGGCACGCGTGGTCATCGTCGGCAGCAGCGAAGCGCC
The DNA here is from genome assembly GCF_002479365.1 of Pseudomonas sp. UBA7530. Lineage (NCBI taxonomy): Bacteria > Pseudomonadati > Pseudomonadota > Gammaproteobacteria > Pseudomonadales > Pseudomonadaceae > Pseudomonas > Pseudomonas sp. UBA7530. The sequence continues at coordinate 671,711 of NZ_DLMS01000011.1, read as the reverse complement.
GATCAACCAGGAATGCATCGAGGGCTACGGCGCCATGGGTGCGCTGGCCACCGAAGAAGGCCTGCGCCAGATCGAGGGCAAGAGCGAGGTGGACTTCCGCCGCGCCAGCCGCCCGTTCGGCGACAACTGCGGCTTCACCCTGGCCGAGGCCTGTCAGTTCGTGGTGCTGATGGACGACGAGCTGGCCCTGGAGCTGGGTGCCGATATCCACGGTGCGGTGCCGGACGTATTTATCAACGCCGATGGTTTCAAGAAATCCATTTCCGCCCCCGGCCCGGGCAATTACCTGACCGTGGCCAAGGCCGTGGCCAGCGCCGCGCAGCTGCTCGGTCTGGATGCCGTACGCAATCGCAGCTTCGTCCACGCCCATGGTTCCAGCACCCCAGCCAACCGCGTCACCGAGTCGGAGATTCTCGATCGCGTCGCGGCTGCTTTCGGTATCGAGCAATGGCCGGTAACGGCGGTGAAGGCCTTCGTCGGCCACTCCCTGGCCACCGCCAGCGGCGATCAGGTCATCGGCGCCCTCGGCGCCTTCAAGTACGGCATCGTGCCGGGGATCAAGACCATCGACGCCGTCGCTGGCGACGTGCATCAGGATCACCTGAGCCTGTCCACCGAAGACCGTAAGGTGGGTGAGCACGCGCTGGACGTGGCCTTCATCAACTCCAAGGGTTTCGGCGGCAACAATGCCAGCGCCCTGGTACTGGCCCCGCACGTGACCGAGCGCATGCTGCGCAAGCGCCACGGCCAGGCTGCCTTCAACGCCTACCTGGCCCGCCGCGAGGGCACCCGCGCCGCCGCAGCCGCCTACGACCAGCAGGCGCTGCAGGGCAAGCTGGACATCATCTACAACTTCGGCAACGACATGATCGACGACCAGGCGATCTCCATCACCACCGAAGAAGTGAAGGTGCCGGGCTTCGACCAGCCGCTGGTGTTCAGGAAGGACGAGCGCTACGGCGATATGCTCGATTGAGCCGTAGGGCGGGTGCAACCCGCCATGGGCGATGTGGCGGGTTTCACCCGCCCTACAATTAGAGTGCCCGCGCCAGCTCGATCAACGCGCCACGCCACTCGGCGTCAGCCGGCAGCGCCAGGAAAGACGGATTGAGGAAGGATTCACGCGCCTCATAGGTCAGCGCCTCGCCAGCCAGATCCAGCACTTCGCCGCCCGCCCCTTCCAGCACTCCCTGCGCCGCAGCGGTGTCCCACTGCGACGTAGGCGCCAGGCGTGGGTAGCAATCGGCATTGCCTTCGGCCAACAGACAGAACTTCAGCGAACTGCCGATATTGGCCAGCACCGGCTCGCCAAAACGCTCGGCGAGCCCTGCCAGCAGGGTTTCCTGCGCCGGGCTCGAGTGGCGCTTGCTGGCCACCAGGGTAAAGCCTTGCGCCGGCGCCAGACGCACGCTGATCGACTGCTCCTCACCCGGCGCTTCGCTGCGCCAGGCGCCCAGACCGGCGCCGCCGTAATAGCAACGGCCGCTGGCCGGGATGCCGACCACACCGAAGACCACGCGGCCGCGCTCGATCAGCGCGACGTTGACAGTGAACTCCTCTGATCCGGCGATGAACTCCTTGGTGCCGTCGAGCGGATCGACCAGCCACCAGCGGGTCCAGGCGGCGCGCTCGGCCAGCGCAATGTCGGCGGCCTCTTCCGACAGCACCGGAATATCCGGCGCCAGCGCCTGCAGGCCATCGAGCAGGATATGGTGCGCGGCCAGGTCGGCGGCCGTTACCGGCGAGGCATCGGCCTTTTCCGTTACCGCCACATCGCTGCGCCAGTACGGCAGGGTCGCCGCGCCGGCGGCACGTACCAGTTCGATTACCTTGGGGATATTGGGATGGCTCACGGGCGGTACTCCCCGCGCTGAGTGAGCAGGTCGCGTACCAGATAAAGCGCGGCCAGGGCGCGCCCCTCGCTGAATTGCTCGTGCTGGGCCAGGCTGGACAGCTCGCGCAGGCTGATGCGGTCGACCCGCATCGGCTCGGGCTCGTCGCCGGGCAGGCGCTCCTCGTACAGATCGCGCGCCAGCACTACCTGGATCTTCTGGCTCATGTAACCGGGCGACAGGCTCAGCTCGGTGATGTACTCCAGTTGATGCGCACCGAACCCCGCCTCCTCCTTGAGCTCGCGATTGGCCGCCACCAGCACGTCTTCACCCGGCTCGATCAGCCCCTTGGGCAGCGACAGCTGATAGTCATCGGTGCCGCCGCAGTATTCCTCGATCAGCACGGCGTGCTCGGCGTCGAGCATCGCCACCACCATCACCGCACCATAACCGGCGCCCTTGCCGACCAATCGCTCGTAGGTGCGCTCGGTACCGTTGGAAAAACGCAACTGCACCTCCTCGACACAGAACAGGCGGCTGCTGGCGACGATCTCGCGGGCGAGAACCGTGGGTTTTTGACGCATGGGGCGACTCCTTGGCGAGACCTGGTCGGTTATCATACAGCGGCTTTTGCGATTATCCCCGGCGCAGATTGCGCGATCGCGACGCGCGCCGGCAGATTCACGACTTTCATTACCTGGCGCGCCCATGCCTTCACTCACCTGGCACCAGATCGACACTGTCCTGCTGGACATGGACGGCACCCTGCTCGATCTGCACTTCGACAATCACTTCTGGCTCAAGCACCTGCCGCAGCGTTATGCCGAGCATCATGGCATCAGCCTGGCGCTGGCCGAGGCCGAGCTGCTGCCGCTGTTTCGCCAGCACGCCGGCACGCTGAACTGGTACTGCACGGACTTCTGGAGCCGCGAGCTGAAACTGTCGATCCGCGAGCTCAAGCGCGAGGTCGCCGACCTGATCGCCCTGCGCGCGGGTGCCGAACTGTTCCTACGCGCCCTGCGCGAGGCCGGCAAGCGTGTGGTGCTGATCACCAACGCGCACCGCGACTCGCTGTCGTTGAAGATGGAACGGGTCGAACTGGCTCCCTGGTTCGAGCGGCTGATCAGCTCTCACGACTATGGTTTCCCCAAGGAGAACCAGCAGTTCTGGTTCGCCCTGCGCCAGGACGTCGGGTTCGATCCCGCTCGCAGCCTTTTCATCGACGATAGCCTGCCGATTCTGCGCAGCGCTGGCCAGTTCGGTGTCGCCCACCTGCTTGCCGTTCGTCAGCCGGACAGCCAGGCCGGGCCCAAGGACACCGAAGAATTCGACGCGGTGGAGGATTACCGCGAGCTGCTGCTGAATCTGTAGCCCGGATGAAATCCGGGGACGCTCTTCGTAATACTGTTCACTTAAGGTTGCACACGTTTTGCTCCCCTCTCCCATTCATGGGAGAGGGGCTGGGGGAGAGGGCCGAAAACACCGCGAAACCGCCGGTTTCCCCCTCTCCGAACGCGGCCCGCCCTAACCCTCTCCCCAAAGGGGCGAGGGGACTGATCGTGTTTGACCGTTTTTTAAGTGAACAGCATTAGGGACGCTCTTCGAGGATTTTCCCGGGTTGCATCTGGCTACCAAGAGGGAGCCTAGGGCGCCGGGCTGTAGACGCGTGGCGCGCTGTGGTGCGGCAGGTGGATGAGGTTGAGACGGTGCCGACGCGCCCTGCGCACGCACAGTTCGGTCGGCGCCGACAGGCTGACCAGGCTGGCGAAGCCGGCGCGTACCGCCTTGTGGATCAGTTCCAGGCTGCAGCGGCTGGTGACCACGGCAAAGCCGCGGCGGGCGTCGCGGCTTTCACGGTTTAGCGCGCCGATCAGCTTGTCCAGCGCGTTGTGCCGGCCAATGTCTTCGCGGCACAGGACGATCTCACCTGACTCGTCGACGAACAGCGCAGCGTGCAGCGCGCCGCTCTGGCGCGCCAGCTTCTGCACCAGGCCGATGCGCGTACGCAGGTCGGCCAGGTGCGCGGCCGGTGGCAGCGGGTTGACGCTCAGGGTGTCGAGTTGCGGCAGCGCCTGCTCCAGCGCTTCGACACCGCACAGGCCACAACCACTGGTACCGGCCAGAGTGCGCCGCTGCTGCTTGAGCGCCCAGAAGGCACGACTGGCAATCTCAACGTCGGCGCTGAATGCCTCACCCGCGCGCTTGAGCTGGATGTCGTAGATATCCTCGGCCGCCGCCACGACTGCAGACGTCAGGCTGAAGCCGACGACGAAATCCTCCAGCGCACTGGGCGATACCATCATCACCGCATGGTTGATGCCGTTGTAGGCGATAGCCAGCGCACATTCCTCGGCCAGCACCGCATGCCCCACGCTGGCGGTCTCGTCCAGTTCGGCATAGGCGTAGCCGCCCGGTGTTGGGCTGGCGATTTCATCAGCAGGTGAACGTGGAACACGATGAGTCATGTGATGCGGATTCCTCGCGATGATCGCAGGACGCCTGGCGGCGCCGTGCGAAACAGCCGGATTGCAGCACTCAGACAGTAACAGCCTGCGGCGCGATCTGCCCGCGCGAATCACATAGCACCCGCAACGCAAACTCGCTCAGGCCTTCGCCGCCGCTGGCGTCCAGGTGAGCGTAAAGCGCCGTGCGCATCTGCGGGTCCCACTGGCGTCGCAGATGCTGAGCGTACTCGCTACGCGCCTGCTCCTGGTCGGGCTGGGAAGCGAAAAAGGCGCCGATCTGGTTGGCCATCTTGATCAGTTGCGTGGCGTTCATGCCCATGGCTGTGCTCCGCGAATGGGACGGTACAGGTTGGCGCAGTGCGGGTGCGCACGGCGCACCCTAGCGATCAGAGGTTTCATAGCTGCACCACCGGCAGCAGGCTGACCTGCTCGCGGGTGAAGCTATCGAACTCCTGCTGCCAGTCGGACGGCGTCTCGACCTTGCGCACCTGCACCGCCGTGACCTTGTATTCCGGGCAGTTGGTGGCCCAGTCGGAGTTGTCCGTGGTGATCACGTTGGCGCCGGATTCCGGGTGGTGGAAGGTGGTGTACACCACCCCCGGCTGCATGCGCTCGGTGACCTTGGCGCGCATCACCGTCTCGCCGGCACGGCTGTTGATGCCGACCCAGTCGCCATCCTTGATGCCGCGATCCTCGGCGTCCACCGGGTGCAGTTCGAGGATGTCCTCGGCGTGCCAGGCCTTGTTGGCGGTACGCCGGGTCTGCGCGCCGACGTTGTACTGCGAAAGGATGCGCCCGGTGGTCAGCACCAGCGGCCGCTTGCGCGAGGTGCGCTCCTCGGTCGGAATAAACTCGGTAACCACGAAGCGCCCCTTGCCACGCACGAAGGCGTCCTCGTGCATGATCGGCGTGCCTTCCGGCGCCTCGTCGTTGCACGGCCACTGGATGCTGCCCATGCGCTCGAGCTTGGCGTAGCTGACACCGGTGAACGTCGGCGTCAGCGCGGCGATCTCGTCCATGATCTCGGACGGATGCTTGTAGTTCATCGGATAGCCGAGGGCGTTGGAAAGCGCCACGGTCACTTCCCAGTCTTCCTTGCCGGCCAGTGCCGGCATCACCTTGCGCACCGGGGAGATGCGGCGCTCGGCGTTGGTGAAGGTGCCGTTCTTCTCCAGGAAGGAGGCGCCAGGCAGGAATACGTGGGCGTACTTGGCGGTTTCGTTGAGGAACAGGTCCTGGATCACCACGCATTCCATGGCCTTGAGCGCATCGGTGACGTGCTGGGTGTCGGGGTCGGACTGCGCCGGGTCCTCGCCCTGGATGTACATGCCCTTGAAGGTACCGGCATGGGCCGCAGCCAGCATATTGGGGATGCGCAGGCCCGGTTCGTCGAGCAGCTTGACGCCCCAGGCGGCCTCGAATTGCGGCCGCGCCACCGGGTCGGAAACGTGACGGTAGCCCGGCAGCTCGTGGGGGAAGGAGCCCATGTCGCAGGAGCCCTGCACGTTGTTCTGTCCGCGCAGCGGGTTCACGCCGACACCCGGACGGCCGATGTTGCCGGTGGCCATGGCCAGGTTGGCGATCGCCATCACGGTGGACGAGCCCTGGCTGTGCTCGGTGACGCCCAGGCCGTAGTAGATCGCCGCGTTACCGCCAGTGGCATACAGCCGCGCAGCCGCGCGCACCGAGGCGGCCGGGACGCCGGTCAGGGCTTCCATGGCCTCGGGGCTGTTGCGTTGTTCACTGACGAAGGTGCGCCATTGCTCGAAGCCTTCTGCCTCGCAGCGCTCGGCGACGAAGGCTTCGTTGACCAAGCCCTCGGTGACGATCACGTGGCCCAGGCTGTTGAGCAGAGCAACGTTGCTGCCGGGACGCAGTTGCAGGTGGTGCTCGGCACGGATGTGCGGGCTGCGCACCAGGTCGATACCACGTGGGTCTGCAACGATCAGCTTGGCGCCCTGGCGCAGGCGGCGCTTGAGCTGCGAGCCGAATACCGGGTGGCCGTCGGTGGGGTTGGCACCGATCACCAGCACCACGTCGGCGGACAGTACCGAGTCGAAGTCCTGGGTACCGGCGGACTCGCCGAGGGTCACCTTCAGACCGTAACCCGTCGGCGAGTGGCAGACGCGTGCGCAGGTATCGACGTTGTTGTTGCCGAAGGCGGCGCGCACCAGCTTCTGCACCAGGTAGGTTTCCTCGTTGGTGCAGCGCGACGAGGTCAGCCCGCCGACCGCATTGCGGCCGTACTGCGCCTGGATCTCCTTGAAACGCCGGGCGGCGTAGCCGATGGCCTCGTCCCAGCTCACCGAGCGCCACGGCTCGTGGATGCTGTCGCGGATCATGGGGGTCTTGATGCGGTCCGGGTGGGTCGCGTAGCCCCAGGCGAAGCGGCCCTTGACGCAGGCGTGGCCGTGGTTGGCGTGGCCGTTCTTGTTCGGCACCATGCGCACCACGGTGTTGCCCTTGACCTCGGCGTTGAACGAGCAGCCGACGCCGCAGTAGGCGCAGGTGGTGGTGACGCTGCGCTCGGCCTGGCCCAGCTCGATCACCGATTTTTCCATCAGCGTGGCAGTCGGGCAGGCGTTGACGCAGGCGCCGCAGGACACGCATTCGGAGTCGAGGAAATCCTCGTCCTGGCCGGCGGCCACGCGCGAGTCGAAGCCACGGCCGTCGATGGTCAGGGCGAAGGTGCCCTGCACTTCCTCACAGGCGCGCACGCAGCGGTTGCAGACGATGCACTTGGACGGGTCGTAGCTGAAATAGGGGTTGGACTCGTCCTTGGCCTCGGCCAGGTGAGTCTTCACTGGGTCGTAGCGCACTTCACGCAAGCCGACCACACCGGCCATGTCCTGCAGCTCGCAATTGCCGTTGGCCGAGCAGGTCAGGCAGTCCAGCGGATGGTCGGAGATGTACAGCTCCATGGTGCCGCGACGCAGTTCGGCCAGTTTCGGGCTCTGCGTGCGCACCACCATGCCCGACTCAACCGGGGTGGTACAGGACGCCGGGAAGCCACGGCGGCCTTCGATTTCCACCATGCACAGGCGGCACGAGCCGAACGGCTCCAGGCTGTCGCTGGCGCACAGCTTGGGCACGGCGATGCCGGCCTCCTGGGCCGCGCGCATCAGCGAGGTGCCGGCCGGCACGGTGACGGCGTTGCCGTCGATTTCCAGGGTTACCGGAGCACCGCTGCGAGCAGGGGTGCCATAGTCGAGTTCACGATACAGGGCCATGGGGACGCCTCCGGATCAGCGGGCTTCGGCGCTGTCTTGCGACACGCCGAAGTCCTCGGGAAAGTGGTTGATGGCGCTCATCACCGGATAGGGTGTCATGCCGCCAAGGGCGCAAAGCGAGGCGCCGAGCATGGTGTCGCAGAGGCTCTTGAGCAGCTCGATGCGCCCCGGCTGCGGGCCTTCGGAACGGGCCACGATGATCTGCGACAGCAGCTCCTCGCCACGGGTCGAGCCGATCCGGCAGGGCGTGCACTTGCCGCAGGATTCCACCGCGCAGAACTCCATGGCGTAGCGCGCCATGTCGGCCATATCGACGGTGTCGTCGAATACCACGATGCCGCCGTGGCCGAGCACCGCACCAAGAGCAGCGAACGACTCGTAATCCAGCGGCGTGTCGAACTGCGACTCGGGCAGATAGGCGCCGAGCGGGCCGCCGACCTGCACCGCGCGGATCGGCCGGCCACTGGCCGATCCGCCGCCATATTCGTAGAGCAACTCGCGCAGGGTGATACCGAAAGCCTTCTCGATCAGACCGCCACGGGCGATGTTGCCGGTCAGCTGGATCGGCAGGGTGCCGAGCGAGCGGCCCATGCCGTAGTCCTTGTAGTAGGCGCCGCCCTTGTCGAGGATGATCGGCACCGACGCCAGCGAGATCACGTTGTTGATCACCGTCGGTTTGCCGAACAGGCCCTCGATGGCCGGCAGCGGCGGCTTCGGCCGCACGGTGCCGCGCTTGCCCTCGATGCTTTCCAGCAGGGCGGTTTCCTCGCCGCAGATATAGGCGCCGGCGCCGCGGCGCAGCTCCAGGTGGAAGGCCTTACCGCTGCCGAGCACGTCGTCCCCCAGATAGCCGGCGGCCGTGGCGCGGGCGATGGTTTCGAGCAGCACCGCCTCGGCGTGCGGGTACTCCGAACGCAGGTAGATATAGCCGCGCGTAGCTCCCACCGCGAGACCGGCGATGGTCATGCCCTCGATCAGTACATAGGGGTCATCCTCCATCACCATACGGTCGGAGAAGGTGCCGGAGTCGCCTTCGTCGGCATTGCAGACGATGTACTTCTGCTCGGCCTGGCAGCCAAGCACGGTGCGCCACTTGATGCCGGTAGGGAATGCCGCACCACCACGACCACGCAGGCCGGACTCGGTGACCTCGGCGACGATCGCTTCGGGCGTCATGCCGAGGGCGCGCTTGAGGCCACGGTAGCCGTCGTGGGCGATGTAGTCCTCCAGCGACAGCGGGTCGGTGATGCCGACGCGGGCGAAGGTCAGGCGCTCCTGGCGCTTGAGGTATTCGATTTCATCGGTCAGGCCGTGGCCCAGCGCATGTGCCTTGCCCTCGTGGAAACCGGCGTCGAACAGGCCGGCAACGTCGCGTGCCTTGACCGGGCCATAGGCAACCCGACCGGCCGGCGTGGCGACCTCGACCAGCGGCTCGAGCCAGAACAGCCCACGCGAGCCGTTGCGCACCAGCTTCACCTCGATATTGCGTGCCGCAGCCTCGGCGACGATGGCACGGGCAACCTTGTCGGCGCCCAGGCTGAGCGCGGTGGCATCGCGCGGGACGAAAACGGTAATGGACTCGCTCATGCCTGGGTCTCCTGTTCCGCCAGCAGCGCCAGCACTTCATCGGCGTCGACGCGACCGTGCAGTTCGCCATTGAGCATCATGCTCGGTGCGCAGGCGCAATTGCCCAGGCAGTACACCGGTTCGAAACTGAGGCTGCCGTCCTCGCGGGTCTCGCCCAAAGGCAGGCCGAGCTTGCTTTCCAGTGCAGCGGTCAGCGCCTTGACGCCCATCGACTGGCAGGCCTCGGCCTGACACAGCTTGAGCACCTGGCGACCCGGCGGCGTGGCGCGAAAATCGTGATAGAAACTGACCACCCCGTGCACCTCGGCGCGCGACAGGCAAAGGTCCTCGGCGATCAGCGGCAACAGCTCAGGCGGTACGGCGCCGAGGCGGTCCTGGATGTCGTGGAGGATGGGTAGCAGGGCGCCGGGCTGGCCGCGGTGGGCGGCGAGCACCTCACGGGCGACGGCCTCGCACTGCTCGGGGGCGAAGCGCTGGGGAAGAAGGGCCATGTTCGATGCTCCAGCCGGCGGCTATACCGGTACTGTCAGGAGATAACCCGGCCAGTCACGGCTGCCGGTCGGCTTATCCCAGGCGCAGCCGCAAGGCTCGCCACATATGAAGTAAAGTTCTTATACTGGGTCACAAAGCGCCCATGTACCGCAAATTAACATGGGGAATCGGCCGAACAAATATGAAGTACTGAGCATATGATCCGTATCGATATTCAACCGCGTTGGCGCTTTCACCAACGCGACGGCAGTAGCCTCGACCCGCAGGGTCTGGAGTTGCTGCAGGCCGTACACGACACCGGCAAGCTGACCGAGGCCGCTGCCCGCGTCGGCTATTCCTACCGCCACGCCTGGAACCTGCTGGGCAAGTGGCAGGCGTTCTTCGGCAGCCCGCTGATCGAGCTGGAGCGCGGCAAGGGGGCGCGGCTGGCACCGCTGGGAGAAAAATTGCTGTGGGCCGACCAGCGCATCCGCGCACGCCTTTCGCCGCAACTGGACAACCTGGCCGGCGAGCTGGAGCTGGAGCTGAATCGGGTGCTGCAGGCCAGCAACCCGGGTCTGCGCATCCACGCCAGCCACGGTTTCGCCGTAGCGGCGCTGCGCGAGTGGCTGGAGCGCGACCCAGGCTGGCAGTGGGACGTGCAGTTTCGCAGCGGCAGCGAGGCGATGATCGCCCTGCAGCGCCACGACTGCGAGGTGGCCGGCCTGCACGTGCCGGCCGGACCGCTCGGCACGCTGAGCATGAACCGCATCCAGCCCTGGCTGCGCCCCGATCAGCGGGTGATCACCTTCGTGGTGCGCACCCAGGGGCTGATGCTCGCCCCCGGCAACCCGCACGGCGTGCAAGGCCTGGCGGACCTGGCGCGCGGCGAGCTGCGCTTCGTCAATCGCGAGCACGGTTCGGGGACGCGCCTGCTGCTGCAGGACCTGCTGCAGCGCGAGGGCCTGGACAGCACCGCCATAAAGGGTTTCCACAACGAGGAGTTCACCCACGCAGCCGTAGCGGCCTATGTCGCCAGCGGCATGGCCGATGTCGGCTTCGGTGTTGAAGCGGCGGCGCGCCAGTTCGGCCTGGACTTCATCCCCATGGCACGCGAGCACTATTGCCTGCTGTGCCGCGAAGACAGCCTCGAGCTGCCAGCGATGACCGCGCTGTTGCGGGTGCTGCAGAATCCGGACTTCCAGGCGCGTATCGCTCAGTTGCCCGGCTACGCCCTGAGCCGCCCCGGCGAGGTACTGCCCCTGGCCCAGGCGCTGGAGCAGTGGGGACGCGAGAGCGTGCTATAAGCCCTCCGCCGAGCGCCTGCCGACGGAAGGCGGGAACCACGGGCGAGCCGCTTCGGTCAATGGAGCAATTCCCGCCGCAAAGCGGCTCCGTGATCGAGAAGTCTATGAAATCTCTACAATTGCTCTTCCTTTCTCTTGGCCTGACCAGCGGCGGTTTCGCCTTTGCCGGCAGTACCGAAGCGGGTTTGGGCGGCGCCCTCGGCGGCGCGGTGGGCGCAATGGTTGGTGGGCAGGTTGGAGGTAGCACTGGCGCAGCGGTCGGCGCCGGTCTCGGCGGTGCGGCCGGCAGCATGGTCGGTGCTGATCGTCGCAGCCGTACCGAAGCGGCCATCGGCGGCGCGCTAGGCGCGGCAGGCGGCAACGTTGTCGGTCAGCAGGTCGGCGGTAGCACCGGCGGGGTGGTTGGCGCGGCGGTAGGTGGCGGCGCCGGTGGCGCGCTGGGCAACTACATGGGCAATGCCAGCTACGACGATGACCGTCGTGACAAGCGTCGCCACTACCACGGCAAGAAACACAAGAAGCACCACAAGCATTGGCGCCGTCACTGATCGACGCTGATCAACCAGGGCTCATGGCGCTGGCCGAAGGCGACTTCGACCTGCACCTTGGGCCTTTTTTCGTCGTAGCGGTATTGCCGCCATTGGCCGAAGGCCTCCCGGTAGCGTCTGGGCACGCTGATGCGATCCCCCTCCAGCGCAACGCTGGCACTGTAGTGGGGCGTGTCGCCGTAGCGATAGGGCGTCAGGCGGCCGGCCAGGATGACCTGGCGCTGACGATCCGGCCAGGCTTTACGTAGAGCCTCGGCATCCAGGCCGGCGTCCATCAGCAACAGGCGCGTGGCCTGCTCTTGCTCATGCCGCAGCTCGAGCTGGCGCTGATCGCGCTGCTGGCGCAAGGTCTCGTCTTGCGGTATTGCAGCGAGCGCCGTCTGCGCACTGGCCAACGCGACCTTGGCCCGCTCGACCTGCTTTCGATAGCTAGGCCCGTCCAGTTCCAGCACCAGCCACAGCGGGCGCTCCGCACTGCGGCCCAGGTCGTTCGGCGCAAAGCCAAGCTCCCGCAGCTTGGCTTCGTCCAGCCAGGACCAGTCGGCATCCGCCTGGCGCCAGGCCAGTTGCAGACGCAGACCGCTGTTTTCCTCGCCGCGCAGCCAGCTGTCGTAGGGCAACTGGATTTCCCGTTCGCTCAATTGCAGTTGCGCCTGCGGCTCACCGCTGCGGTTGTACCAGACGCCCGCAAGGGCCACGGCATTGCTCGTCAGGATCAGCCCGAGACCGAGCCAAAGTGCATGGTTCATGCCGCACCTCCACGGCGCCAGCGCTGCAGCATGACCAGCAACAACAGCGCGATCAGCCCGAGCAGGAGGAAGAACAGGTAGCGCGGCAGCAGCGCCCACCACCAGTCGAACAGCTTGCTGAACAGCAGCACCAGAGCGAAGCCCAGCCCGGTATTGACCACCTCGGCCCAACCGCGGCGTACGCCCAGCCAGATCACCAGCCCCGCGAGGACGAAGCCCAGCGTCTGGTAGAACGCCTCCACCCAGCGCGCCGGCCATTCGAGGTAGCTGCCCTGCCCCCAGTAGCTGAGGATCAGGATCGGCCCGAACAGGTACAGCAAGCCGACCACCCGATAGCAGGCGGCGAAACCGATCCGTCGCGTCTGATCGATGAACTGCGGCAGCACAAACAGCAGCGCGGCAGGCAGGAAGTTCTCCGGGTGGTCATCCAGCGACCACCAGTACAAGCCCGTCCAGTCGTTCAACCGCGCAGCGAGAAACAGGCCGAAGCACAGCAACGCCGTGACCAGCAGCAGGCGCTGGCGGCATTGGTAGGCCAGCAGCAATGCCAGCGCGCCCCAGGGCAGCAGCGCCTTGTCCGAGGGCGTGATATTGAAAATCTGCCCGAGCATCGACAGGTTGAGCACGAAGCAGACGAACGCCAGCACCGCGGCCAGTTTGGCGTAGTAACCGGAGGCGTCGCGCGCCTGCAGCCAGAAGCACAGCAGCAGGCTGCCCAGCGAGCTGCCGATCAGCACAGCGACCTGCACACCGGCATCGAACAGGCCCCAGAACTGGTAGAAGAGGAAGAACAACCCGGCCGCCAGGGCCAGCGCACCGACCAGCGAGGCCAGGCGCATGCCCAGCGACAGCTGGCGCGCGCGGGCATCGGCGTCGATATCCAGGGTCTGTCGATAATGCGCCAGCAACTGCTGGTGGTAGGCAGCCAGGCCCTGCTCCTGCTCAGCGCTCAACTGCAACACCTGTTCGCGGCGCAGCTCGGCCAGTTCGGCACGAAACGCAGCGATGCGCTCGGCACGGCGTTGCGCCTGCTCGCGTTGCAGATCGGACATGGGCACTCCCTGGCGGCATGAATCGCCACAGCCTAGCACGCCTCAGGCGGCCAGCAGACGCTCCAGCGCCGAGCGCAGCGGCTCGGGGATGCTCACCGGACGATTACTCGCCCGATCGACGAACACATGAACGAAACGCCCGGCGGCGCAGGCCTGTTCCTCGCCGGCCCTGAAGATCGCCAGCTCGTACTGCACCGAACTGTTGCCCAGCTTGCCGACGCGCAGGCCGACTTCGATAGCGTCAGGGAAAGCGATGGAGGCGAAGTAGTCGCAGCTGGAGCTGACCACGAAGCCGACCACTTCGCCGCCATGAATATCCAGCCCGCCCTCGGCGATCAGGTAGGCATTCACCGCGCTGTCGAAGTAGCTGTAGTAGGTCACGTTGTTGACGTGGCCGTAGATGTCATTGTCGTGCCAGCGCGTGGTGATCGGCTGGAAGTGGCGGTAGTCGCCACGCAGGTGTTGGGGTTGGCTCATGATGGTCCTTGGATTGGCGTCGCGGCTAAAGCCCCTCCCACAGGCTGCGGCGCTCTTGTGGGAGGGGCTTTAGCCGCGACCTGAATCAGTAAGCGGCTTGGTAAATGGCCAGCGCCTGTTGCTCGTTCATCTCACGCGGATTGTTCACCAGCAGGCGCTGCTGCAGCATGGCGTCCGCCGCCAGTGTGGGCAACATCGCCTCACCAACCCCGGCGTCGCGCAGCCGCGTCGGCAGGCCGCTGCGCTGACTGAACGCTGCCAGCGCCTCGATCAGTTGCTCGGTCTGCGCTGCGGCATTGCCCGCACGCAAACGCTCGCCCAATACCAGCGGCGCCAGCTCGGCGTACAGCGGCGCGGCCACCGGCGCGTTGAACGCCAGCACCTGCGGCAGCACCAGGGCGTTGGACAGCCCGTGGGGAATGTGGAAATGCCCGCCCAGTGGGTAGGCCAGCGCATGCACTGCCGCCACCGGCGCGTTGGCGAAGGCCTGCCCGGCCAGGCAGGCGCCGAGCAGCATGGCCTGACGCGCCTCGCGGTTGCTGCCGTTTTGCACCACCTCATCGAGGTTGGCCGCCAGCAGGCGCAGCGCTTCGCGCGCCAGCAAGTCGGACAGCGGGTTCTTCTTCAGCGCGCTGGTGTAGGCCTCGATGGCATGCACCATGGCGTCGATGCCGGTGGCGGCGGTCACCGCCGCCGGCAGGCCAAGGGTCAGGTCGGCATCGAGCAGGGCCAGATCCGGCAGCAGCAGCGGCGAAACCACGCCCATCTTGGTGGTCTCGCCAGTGGTGACGATGGCGATCGGCGTCACCTCGGAACCGGTGCCTGCGGTGGTCGGCACCTGGATCAGCGGCAAGCGCCGTCCGCGGGCATTGCCCACGCCGTATATCTCGCTCAGGGCCTGGCCGCAGTCGGGATGCGCCAGCAAGGCCACCAGCTTGGCCACGTCCATCGAACTGCCGCCACCGAAGCCGACCACCAGCTCGGCCCGCATCTCGCGAGCCTGGGACACGGCCGCCAGCACCACGGCCTCGGGCGGGTCGGCCAGCACCTGGTCGAAAACCTGCACGCTCATGCCGGCACGGGTGAAGCCCGGCAGCAGCGGCTCGAGCAGGCCGAGACGGGTGATGCCGGGGTCGGTGACGATCAACACGCGCTGGGCGCCGCGCTCGCGGCACAGTTCGGCTAGGCGCAGGCTGGCGCCGGATTCGCAGAGGATCTGCGCGGTGGTGGCGAAGCTGAAGGGATGCATGCTGTGCTCCTCTTGTTGTAATGCCGGATGCAATCCGGGATCGGTCAGGCAAAATTTCCCCGGATTGCATCCGGGCTACGATCCATCTCCCCAGCCCTCTCCCATAAATGGGAGAGGGAGCGGTCCGAGGTAGACCCGAATAAGGCGTTATAGCTCCCCTCTCCCGCTTGCGGGGCGTGAGCGGAAAGAGCGAAACACCGCTTCGCCCGCTGGTGCGCCCTGAGCTCTGCGAAGAGCAGAGTCGCAAAGCGGGGGCTGGGGGATAGGGTTCTAAAAGGCGAAACTGCCCTCGTCCATGGCCATCAAACAATCCGCGCCGCCCAGCAGGGCTTCGCGGTGTGCACTGGCGCGCGGCAATACGCGGCGCAGGTAGAACTCCGCGCTGTGCAGCTTGGCCTGGTAGAACGCGGCCTCGCCGCTGCCGGCCTCCAGCGCATCCTGCGCCCGCGCCGCGGCTTGCAGCCAGAAGCCGGCGAGCAGCAGATAGGCCGAGTACTGGAGGAAATCCACCGAGGTAGCACCGATCTCCTGCGGATCGCGCTGGCAGGCGGCGATCACTTCTGCGCTTAGCTCGCGCCATTCGCCCAGGCGGGCCTGCAAGACGGCCGCCATCTCCTTCAGCGCCGGTCGCGTGGCCTGGGCATCGCACAGCGCACTGAACTCAGCCTGCAGCGCAGACAGTTCGGCGCCGCCGTCGCCGAGCAGCTTGCGACGGATATAGTCCAGCGCCTGGATACCGTTGGTGCCCTCGTAGAGCTGGGTGATGCGACTGTCGCGCATCAGCTGCTCCATGCCCCATTCGCGGATGAAACCGTGCCCGCCGTAGACCTGCACGCCATGGCTGGCCACTTCCTGGCCCATGTCGGTGAAGAACGCCTTGACGATGGGAATCAGCAGCGCCGCGCGCTTGCCGGCTGCCTTGCGTGCCTCGGCCGACTCGGCGCCGTGCTCCAGGTCCAGTTGGCGCGCAGTGTAGGCGGCAAGCATGCGACTGCCTTCCACCAATGTCTTCTGCGTCAGCAGCATGCGCCGTACATCGGGATGCACGATGATCGGGTCCGCTGGTTTGTCCGCTGCCTGCACGCCAGTCAGGCCACGCGACTGCAAACGCTCACGGGCATAACGCAGCGCGCCCTGGAAGGCCGCCTCGCCGATACCCAGCCCCTGCAGGCCGACCTGAAAGCGCGCGTCGTTCATCATGGTGAACATGCAGGCCAGGCCCTGGTTGGCTTCGCCCACCAGCCAACCGGTGGCGCCGTCGTAGTTCATTACGCAGGTAGAGGCGCCCTTGATGCCCATCTTGTGCTCGATGGCCCCGCACGACAGGCTGTTGCGTTCGCCCGGCGTGCCATCGGCAGCGGCGATGAACTTCGGCACCAGCAGCAGCGAAATGCCTTTCACCCCCGCCGGCGCATCCGGCAGACGCGCCAGCACCAGGTGCACGATATTCTCGGAGAAATCCTGCTCGCCGCCGCTGATGAAGATCTTGCTGCCGCTGACCTTGTAACTGCCATCGGCCTGCGGTTCGGCGCGGGTGCGCAGCAGCGCCAGGTCGGTGCCGGCCTGCGGCTCGGTCAGGCACATGGTGCCGGTCCACTGGCCGCTGACCAACTTGCCCAGATACTGCTGCTTCAGCGTTTCGCTGCCGTGCTTGTGCAGCGCCAGCACCGCGCCCTCGGTCAGCCCGGAGTAGACGCGGAAGGACAGCGACGCGCCCATCAGCATCTCGTGGAAGGCGAAGGCCACCAGCTGCGGAAAGCCCTGGCCGCCATACTCCACCGGCCCGGTCATGCTCGCCCAGCCGTTGTCCACGTATTGCCGGTAGGCCTCGGCGAAGCCCTTGGGCGTGCTCACCTGGCCATCGACCAGCTGACAGCCCTCCTCGTCGCTGTTGCGATTGAGCGGAGCGATTTCACCTGCGGCGAAGGCTGCCGCCTCCTCCAGCACGCCGTCGATCAGCTCGCGGTCCAGGCCATTGCCCAGACGCTCGCAATGACCGGCGGCATCGAACAGTTCGTGCAGCACGAAGCGCATATCGCGCAGTGGCGCCTGATAGCTCATACCCGGCCCTCCTGGACATCGGCGAAGTTCTTGCCTTGCTCGGCCAGGCGCTCGATCAGCGCCGCCGGCTGCCAGTGCGCGCCGAAGCGCTCGCTCAGTTGCAGCAGGCGCTGGCGAATGGCGCCGCCCCCTTCGCCGTCGGCCCAGGCCATCGGCCCGCCGCGCTCGGCGGGAAAGCCGTAGCCATTGAGATACACCAGATCGATGTCGTGGCTGTTGGCGGCGATGTTCTCCTCGAGAATCTTCGCCCCCTCGTTGACCAGCGCCAGCAGGCAGCGCTCGATGATCTCCTCGTCGCCAATAACGCGACGGGTGAAGCCCAGGCGCTCCGATTGCATCTGCACCAGGCCGTCGACCACCGGATCATGCTCGGCCTGGCGACTGCCGGGGGCGTAGAGGTAGTAACCCTTGCCGCTCTTCTGGCCGAAGCGGCCCAGCTCGCACAGGCGGTTATCCACCTGCACGGCCGGGTCGTCCTGCCCTTCGCCGGCCAGCTCGCGGGCACGCCATTCCAGATCGATGCCGACCACGTCGTACATGCGAAACGGCCCCATGGCGAAGCCGAAGCCCTGCAGCGCGGCGTCCACCTGATGCGGCCAGGCGCCTTCGAGCAGCAGCATGCGCGCCTCGCGCACGTAGGTGTGCAGCATGCGGTTGCCGATGAAGCCGTGGCAGTTGCCGGCCACCACCGCCACCTTGCCCATGCGCGCGCCCAGTTCCTGGGTAGCTTGCAGCACGGCTGGTGCAGTCTTCGCACCGCGGACGATCTCCAGCAGCTTCATGATGTGCGCCGGGCTGAAGAAGTGCAGGCCCAGGACGGCTTCCGGCCTTGAGGTAACGGCCGCGATGGCGTCGATATCCAGCGCCGAGGTGTTGCTGGCGAGGATGGCGCCAGGCTTCATCACCGCGTCCAACTCGCGGAAGATGTTTTGCTTGAGCTCGAGGTTCTCGTACACCGCCTCGATCACCAGATCGGCATCGGCCAGCGCCGCATAACCGTCCACCGCCTCGATACGCGCACGTCGCGCCGCGGCTTCGGCCTCATCGATACGGCCCTTGGCGACGTTCTGCGCCCAGGTTTCCTCGGCCATCGCCAGGCCCTGTTCGACCATCTGCGGGTTGTTGTCCAGCCACAGCACCTGCAGGCCGGCATTGGCCAGGCTGATGACGATACCGCGGCCCATGGTGCCGGCGCCGATCACGGCAGCACAGCGAAGCGGCGAGACGAGTTTGTTCATTTTTGTTCCTCTCGTGCACAAACGGAAAAGCTTGGGTCACGATAAGCAAGCCGCTACTATTTTTGAAATTTAGTCTTGTGATACGACATATTCAGTAGATGAATTTCAGCAATTTCGACCTCAACCTGCTGCGTGTACTCGATGCCCTGCTGCGCGAACAGAACGTCTCGCGCGCGGCCGAGCGCCTCGCGCTGAGCCAGCCGGCGGTGAGCAATGCACTCAATCGCCTGCGCGAACTGCTCGGCGATCCGCTGTTGGTGCGCGTAGGCCGGCGCATGCAGCCGACACCGCGGGCGCTGGCCCTGGAGGCGCCGATCCGCAGCGCGCTGCGTCAGCTGGAACAGAGCCTGAGCGCTGGCGAGGCCTTCGAGCCGGGCGAAAGCCGCCAACGCTTTCGCATTGCCGTCACCGATTACGTCGAGCTGGTGTGCATGCCGCGCCTGCTCGACCGCCTCAGCCATAAGGCGCCGGGCATCGGCATCGACATCCGCCATCTCAGCCCCAGCCTGCCGATGGAGGCGCTGGACAAGGGCGAGCTGGACCTGGTGCTGGGCCGCTTCGACGAGTTGCCGGCGCGTTTCGCCCGCCGTCACTGGATGAGCGAGACGCTCAAGCTGGCGGTGCGCCGCGAGCATCCGCTGCTGCGCCGTGACAATCTGGATCTGGACACCTTCCTGCGCCTGCGTCACCTCTGGGTACATGGCGGGCAGACGCGCGGCATGGTTGACCAGTGGCTGGGCGAACAGGGGCTGTCGCGGCAGATCTTCTACACCACGCCGAACTACCTGCAGGCGGCGCATATCGTCGCCGGTAGCGAGCTGGCGGCGGTGCTGCCCACCGCCCTGGCCCGGCATTTCGCCACGCTGCTGCCACTGCAGTTGTTCGATCTGCCCTTCAGCCTTGGGCCTTTCCACCTGGAGGTGGTCAGCCTGGCGCAACGTCAGCGCGACACCGCGCTGCAATGGCTGGTCGAGGAGATCGTCGCGGTGGTTCACGACGTCTGAACGATACCCGCAGGCCGGATACAATCCGGCAGCGGCGGGTTACACCCGCCCTACCTGCGCTGCGCCGTGCGCACGCCCCGTAGCCCGGATGCAATCCGGGAAAACTTTGCCTGACTATCCAAATCGAATTGCGGCCACGGGCTGCGTAGGGCGGGTGCAACCCGCCAACCCGACGATCACCCTTGCGCCTGCCGATCCGCGCGGCCGCCCAGGTACCAGCCGAGCACGCCCCACAGCGCGGCGCACAGCGCCCCGACCATGGCCACCAGCCAGGCGCCGTGGCCGAGCATGTCCAGCCCGGCCTTGGCCCAGCCACTGAGGGCATCGCCGCCGCGATAGACCACGGTGTCGAGAAAGTTCTTCGCCTTGTACTTGCTCTCGGCATCGAGCGGGGCGAAGAGCATTTCCCGCCCCGGGCGTACGAAGGCGTATTCGCCAATGCGCCGCACGATCATCAGCCCCGCCAGCATGGCGAAGGTTGGCGCCAGCGCCAGGCCGATAAAGCCCAGGCAGACCAGCGCCGGCACCAGCGATAGCAGCACGCGCACGCCGAGCTTCTGCGCCACCCGGCCGGTAATGAATACCTGCGTCGTCAGGGCGCCGGCCTGCACGACGAAGTCGATGATGCCGAACACCCGCACCTGCGCGGCGCGATCCGGGAACAGCTCGGCCACCAGGCGCGCCTGCTCGAAGTAAAGAAAGGTGCTGACCGAGGTCAGCAGCAGGATGAAGGCACCAATGCCCAACAGATAACGCGAGCCTAGCATGCGCGTCAGGCCGCTGAATGGGTTGCCCGGCACTGGCCTGCGCGGATTCTCATTGACCACCGCGCCGGGTCGGCCGGCGCCCTGGCGCTCGCGCCAGGCCATCAGGTAGCGCTTGAGCGCCATGGCCGCACCGAGCAGCACCGCGGCCATCAGCATCAGCCCGGACTCGCCCGCCATATCGATCAAGGCAGCGCTCAACAGCGGCCCGCACAATCCGCCGACGCTGGCGCCCGCGGCGATGAAGGCGAACAGACGGCGCGCCTGGGCGCCGTCGAACACATCGGCCATCAGGCTCCAGGCCACAGAAACGACGAACAGGTTGTAGACCGAGATCCACACGTAGAACACCCGCGCCAGCCAGACGCTGTCATGATCGAGGCGAAACAGCAGAACGAAGGCCAGCAGGTTGAGGCAGAAGAAGCCGTATACCCAGTCGATGAAATGGATGCGCGGGACTTTCGAGTTGAGCCAGGCGAACAGCGGCACCGCCAGCAGCATGACGACGAAGGTGGCGGTGAACAGCCACTGCAGGTTGTGCACCCCACCCGTGATACCCATCGCCTCGCGGATCGGCCGCAGCATGAAGTAACCAGCGAACAGGCAGAAGAACAGGGCGAAGCCGGCCAACACCGCCGCCAGCTCCTCAGCCTCGGCATTGATTGCCCGCGCCAGGCGCCGCGAGAGCGCCTGCATCTCAGGCGAACAGCTCGATGATGCGCTTGCGCTGCGCCGCGTCAGGCAGGCGACCCTGCCCTGCGAGAATGTTTTCAGCCATGTAACGCGGGTTGGAGGTGGCCGGAATCACCGCATTCACTGCCGGGTTGGCGAGGATGAACTTGAGCATCAACTGCGCCCAGGAGGTGACATCCAGCTCGATAGCCGCCCAATCGGGCAGGTTTTGTCCTTTGACCCGGTCGAACAGCGCCGAGCGCTGGAACGGCCGGTTGATCAGCACCGCGATGCCCTTGTCAGCGCAGTAGGGCAGCAACTCGCGTTCGGCGTTGCGCTCGCCGATGGAGTAGTTGAACTGGACGAAATCCACCGGCTCGTTGCGCAGCACCTCGAGCAGGCGCTCATGAGCAGAATCCAGATAATGGGTGACACCGATGTAGCGCACCCGGCCCTGCTCCTTCAATTCGCGCAACAAGCCGAGCTGGGTGCTGGTGTCCTGCAGGTTGTGCACCTGCATCAGATCGATGGTATCGGTGCGCAGTGCGGCGAAGCTGGCCTCGACCTGACGCTCACCGGCCGCACGCCCGGAAGAGGAAACCTTGCTGGCCAGGAACAGGCGTTTGCGCATGCCGTCCTCGGCGGCCAACGCCCCGCAAACCGCCTCGGCCCGCCCATAGCTGGGCGCGGTATCCACCAGGCTGGCGCCACCATTGACCAGCGTCTGCATGACCTCGCGCAGGGGCTGTAGCGCCTCATCGCTCATCGCCACGTCATGGGTACGCGAGGTGCCCAGGCCGACCACCGGTAGCAGCTCTCCGCTGCTGGGAATCGCCCGACTCTGCAGGGTGCCGGAGGCGAAGGCGGACGATGGCAACCAGGGCATCAGGGCGGCTAGCGCCGTCAGGCTGGCGCTGCCTTGCAGGATTCGACGACGACTGGGCATGGCGTGGCTCCTCTCACAGTGACCGGTTGGTTATAGGCACTGACCACACGCAGACCAAGGCGTTACATCCGCAGCGGGTTCCGGGCGGAGGCACGATGAGAGGCCGGACTGATGGCGACAGCCCGTCTATCACGGGGCGAAGAGAAGAAAGTGGGCAAGGCGCGGAGGCAATATCCGGTAACCAAAATACCGCTGCGCCAAGCGGGTTGGGACGCAGCGGTCGGGAAAGCGCTCAGGCTGCGTGCGAGGCAGACTCGCTGATCAGCATGCCGTGGGAGACGAGGTAACAGCGATGGCCGTTCTGCAGCATCAAAGGGCTGCGACTGGAAATGATCCAGCCCTTGTTCAGAAGTTGCTCGATGTGAGCACGCAGTGCGGGTAGATGGCGCTGTTCCTTCATGGCCGACCTCTGGTTGGTGGGGCGCTTGGCGCCTTGTTGTTCTTCCGTGACGCAGCTCGCAAAAGTGTAGTGGCGCTCTGCCAGGAAAGTAAGCGGCGCGATTGTGTAATATTTTGTAGGACATTCGCTATAGGCCGCGACGAATCAGGGCTGCACCAGCGCCGCTTGTGGCGCCTGCCGAGGCGCAGAGAAAACCAGATGGTCGTCTTCCAGCTTGCCGTAGCGCAGCAGCGCCAGATCGAGCAGATAGTTCTGGTGCAGCTTCCAAGGCACCCGGTCGCCCTGCGCCGGCAACAGGTGCGAGGCCCGCTCGATATAACCTGACTGCAGGTCGAGGAAGGGCTCCGGGCGGACGCTGCCGGTACTGTCGCACGGAGTCACCTGGCGCATGCCGATGGCGTCCAGATGATTGATCAGGCGGCAGAAGTATTCGCTGGAAAGATCGGCTTTGAGCGTCCAGCTGGCATTGGTGTAGCCCATTACCACCGCCAGGTTGGGCAGGTCGCGCAGCATGATGCCGCGGTAACCCATGCTCTTCGGCGCCTCGAAGGGCACGCCATCGACCTGCACGGCGATACCGCCGAACAGCTGCAACTGCAGGCCGGTGGCACTGACGATGACATCTGCAGCCAGCTCTTCGCCGCCCTTGAGCCGAACGCCCTGGGCAGTGAAACGCTCGATCTCGGCGGTGACCACCTGCGCCTTGCCCTGACGCAGCACGCGGAACAGATCGCCATCCGGCACCGCGCAGACGCGCTGGTCCCAGGGCTTGTAGCGGGGGCTGAAGTGGCGGAGGTCGACGCGCTCGCCCAGCTGCCGCCGCACCAGCCCCAAGAGTATCCGCCGCACCAGGTTGGGGAAGCGCTTGGCCAGCTTGTAAAAAGCCAGCTGCAGGGTCACGTTGCGCCCGCGCGCCAGGCGATACACCCACGTTTCCGGCAAAACCCGGCGCAGCGCATTGGACAGCCCGTCACGTTGCGGCAGGTTGATCACGTAGCTCGGCGAACGTTGCAGCATGGTCACCTGCGCCGCGCGCTCGGCCAAAGCCGGCACCAGGGTCACCGCCGTGGCGCCGCTGCCGATCACCAGCACGCGCTTGCCGCTGTAGTCGAAGCCTTCGGGCCACAACTGCGGATGGATGAAGGCGCCCTGATAGTCCTCGCGACCGGCGAACTCGGGGGTATAGCCAGCCTCGTAGCGGTAGTAGCCGGTGCACATCATCAGAAACTGGCAGCTGATGCGCAGCGGCTCGTCTTCCTCGCCGCGCTGCACCCGCAACTGCCAGGTGGCGCTGGCACTGCACCAATTGGCCTCGAGCACCTTGTGCCGATAGCGAATCGAGCGGTCGATGCCATGTTCGGCCGCGGTTTCCTGGATGTAACGGCGTATCGACGGCCCGTCGGCGATGGCCTGCGGGTCGCTCCAGGGCTTGAAGTTATAGCCGAGGGTGTACATGTCCGAGTCGGAGCGGATGCCCGGATAACGGAACAGGTCCCAGGTGCCGCCCATGGCCTCGCGCCCTTCGAGAATGGCGAAACGCTTGGCCGGGCACAGCCGCTTGAGGTGGCAGGCGGCGCCGATACCGGACAGGCCGGCACCGATGATCAGGACATCCAGATGTTCGACGGACATGACTCAGCCTCGCTCGGCTCGGGACAATGAGCATCACCTTAGCCTATGCGGCTGCCATTCGATCTTCGCCGGGGTCAGGTGGCCGATTCGCCGCGCCACTCACATCCCCGAGCGGCATGACTGGCCTGACACGCCCGTGCGGCGCTAAGCTGTGGCGATGACCACACCCTACCTGACCTCGCAGCACACCAGCAGCACGGACGCCGCCAGCGGCCTGCGGCTCGGTGGCGACTGGACGCTGGCCCACTACAGCCAGCTCGAACCCCAGGTGCTGGCGCTGCGCGAACGCCTGCGCGGCGAGGAGAACGTCGACCTCGGCGAACTGACCGCGCTGGATACAGCCGGTGCGGCGCTGCTAGTGGAACTGTTCGGCAGTGAACGCCTGCATCAGCTCACGCAGCAGGCCGATATCGGCGAGCAACGCCGCGCCTTGCTGCTGACGGTGGCCAACGCTATGGCCGAAAGCCCACAAGCGCAGCCCGCGCCGGAGCCATCCGTACTGCGTGAAGTGCTCGGCCACATCGGCGAAGTCGTCGAGAGCATGTGGCACCAGGGCCGGGCGCTGCTCGGCTTCATGGGCCTGACCCTGGTCAGCATGCTGGCGATCCTGGTGCGCCCCACGCGCTGGCGCCTGACTTCGCTGGCCGCGCATCTGGAACAGTGCGGGCTCAACGCCGTGCCCATCGTCGCCCTGCTGACCTTTCTGGTCGGTGCCGTGGTGGCCTTCCTCGGCGCCACCATTCTTGCCGACTTCGGCGCCACCATCTACACGGTGAACCTGGTGGCCTTCTCCTTCCTGCGCGAATTCGGCGTGCTGCTGACCGCGATTCTGATGGCCGGGCGCACCGCCAGTGCCTTCACCGCGCAGATCGGCTCGATGAAGGCCAACGAGGAAATCGACGCCATTCGCACCCTGGGCCTGAGCCCCGTCGAACTACTGGTGCTGCCGCGCGTGTTCGCCATGCTCATCGCCCTGCCGATCCTGACCTTCATCGCCATGCTCAGCGGCATACTCGGCGGCGGTCTGGTGTGCGCGGTGGCCCTGGATATCCCGACGGCCATGTACCTGTCGATCCTGCAGGACAGCGACCTGCTGCGGCATTTCCTGGTCGGCCTGCTCAAGGCGCCGATCTTCGCCTTCCTGATCGCCCTGATCGGCTGCCTGGAAGGCTTCAAGGTCAGCGGCAGCGCACAGTCGGTAGGTGAACACACCACCTCGGCGGTGGTGCAGTCGATCTTCGTGGTCATCCTGCTCGACGCCCTGGCCGCACTGTTTCTGATGGAGATGGGCTGGTGAGCCGGGACAAGATCATCGAGGTACGCGATCTGAGCAACCGCTTCGGCAGCCAGGTAGTACACGAACATCTGGATTTCGACCTGTATCGCGGCGAGATTCTCGGCGTGGTCGGCGGCTCGGGAACCGGCAAGTCGGTGCTGCTGCGCAGCATCGTCGGTTTGCGCCGGCCCAACGCGGGGACCGTGCGGGTGTTCGGCGAGGAGCTGCTGAACCTGCCGGCCGAACGCCGCTCGCAACTGGAGCGGCGCTTCGGCGTGCTCTACCAGCGCGGTGCGCTGTTTTCCTCGCTGACGGTCATCGAGAACATCGCCCTGCCGTTGATCGAGCATGCCGGCCTGTCACGCGCCGCGGCCGAGCGTCTGGCGAGGGTCAAGATTGCGCTGGCCGGCCTGCCCCAGGGTGCCGGCAGCAAATACCCCAGTTCACTGTCCGGCGGCATGGTCAAACGAGCTGCGCTGGCCCGCGCCCTGGCGCTCGACCCGGACATCCTGTTCCTCGACGAGCCCACCGCCGGCCTCGACCCAATTGGAGCGGCGGCCTTCGACCAATTGATCCGCACCCTCAGCGACAGCCTGGGTCTGAGTGTATTTCTGGTGACCCACGACCTGGACACGCTCTACAGCATCTGCGATCGCGTCGCGGTGCTGGCGCAGAAAAAGGTGCTGGTGGCCGACCGCCTGGACGTGGTGGCTGCCACCGACGATGCCTGGATCCAGGAATATTTTCACGGCCCGCGCGGACGCGCGGCCGCACAGGCCGCTACGGCGGCAGGGAGTCAATGAATGGAACCCAGAGCCCATCACGTACTGATCGGCCTGTTCACCGTGCTCACGGTCGGCGCGGCGCTGCTGTTCGGCCTGTGGTTGAACAGGGCCGGGGCGGACAGCGCCGTGACTGATTACGAGGTGATCTTCAACGAGGCGGTCACCGGCCTGTCACAGGGCAGCGCGGTGCAATACAGCGGCATCAAGATCGGCGATGTGATCAGCCTCGGCCTCGACCCCGATGACCCGCGCACCGTGCGCGCACGCATCCGTGTCGTCGGCCAGACACCGATCAAGGAGGATACCCGCGCCCGCCTGGCGATCACCGGCATCACCGGCCTCGCGGTCATCCAGCTGCACGGCGGCAGCCCTGAGAGCCCGCCGTTGGAGGGCAAGGATGGCCAGCCCGGGATCATCATCGCCGACCGCTCGCCGCTTTCACGGCTGATGGCCAACGGCGAGGACCTGGTCAGCAACATCACCCGTCTGCTCAACCGCGCCAACCGCATGCTCTCGCGCGAGAACGCCGAGCGCGTGTCACGCACCCTGGAGAACCTCGAGCAGGTCACCGCCGGCATCGCCGGGCAGCGTGACGAACTCAGCGCCGCACTGCAGCAGGTCGGCGTTGCCACCCAGGAAGCCGCCGAACTGATGCGCACGGCCAATCGCCTGCTCGACGATCAGGGCAGCCAGGTGCTGGAGAACGCCGAGCGCCTGATGGCCTCGCTGGAGCGCAGCAGCCGCAATATCGAGCAATTGCTGCAGAACAACCGCGGCGCACTGGACAGCGGCATGCAGGGCCTTGGCAATCTGGGCCCGACGATCAGCGAGCTGCGCGAAACCCTCGGCGCCCTGCGCGGTTTCTCTCGCCGCCTGGAACAGGACCCCAGCGGCTACCTGCTGCGCAGCGACAGCATCAAGGAGTTCCAACCATGAAGCATCTCACCCTGTTGCTGGCTGCCGCCCTGCTCAGCGCCTGCTCGCTCCTGCCGCAGAGCGAACCGCTGGATATCTACCTGTTGCCGGGCAGCGCGCTGCCGGCCCAGACGCAACGCGTCGACTGGTCATTGCGGGTGAACAGCCCGGTCAGCAGCCAGTTGCTCGACGGCACGCGCATCGTCGTGCTGCCCGAGCCTGGCCTGGTCAACACCTACCAAGGCGTACGCTGGAGCGAGCGCACGCCGCAGTTGCTGCGCAGCCGCCTGCTCGACGCGTTTCAGGATGACGGCCGGATTCAGGCGCTGAGCAACGAGGACCAGCGCCTGCAAGCCGACCTGGAACTGGTCAGCGACCTGCGCAGCTTCCACAGCGAATACCGTGACGGCGTCCCCCACGCGCTGATCCGCCTCGAGGTCAGCCTGGTCGATACGCGTAGCCAGCAGATCATCGCCAGCCGCCGCTTCAGCGCCAGCCAGGCGGCGAGCGACACCGCGATGACTGCGGTGGTGGCGGCGTTCGGCCAGGCCGGCGATCGCCTGGCCGGTGAGTTGGTGAACTGGACGCTGGCCGAAGGGCAGCGCAGCCGCTGATTGACGGGTGGACAAGGCTGCGCCATGTCATCTTACCCGTGGGAGGCGCTTCAGCGGCGACGGCGCGGCGCTGATCGCTACCGCGCTAGCGTCGCAGCAGCCCCGCCCCAAAATTTGCACTCTCTGGCTAAACGCCCCGCAACCAGTCGCGCACCTCGGCGTAGGGGTAGTCTTCCAGCGCAGCGAAACCGGCCAACTGGCGCGCCTTCAGCCTGGTGAGCAGAGGCGTGGTCACGCCACAGAGAAAACGCGTCAGGCACTCGTGGCTCGGTTCGTGCCCGGCGTACTGCAGGTGCTTCTCGATGAAAGCGGCGCACAGCGCCTGTGCATCTCGTCCGCTCAGAGGTGGCAGTTCGGGCGGTTGCGGCAAGGTGGCGACCTGTCCGCGGCACACCGAACAATGACCACAACGCTCGGGCGCCTGATCGTCGCCGAAATACAGCGCCAGGCGGCGGCTCAGGCACTCGTCGCTTTCGAACAGCGCGAGCATGGCCTGGATACGGGCAATCTCGCTGGCCTCATGGGCGCGAAAGTGCGCGTGCAGATCGTTGGCCAGTGTCTCCAGATCAAAACCGCCGTCGAGCACGGCATAGACCTCGGTCATCTGTTTGCTTTCCAGCTCCAGCCAGCCCTTTTCCTGAAAGTAATCCAGCGCCTTGACCACGCGCGCGCGCTCGGCGCCGTACTGCTGGTACAGCGCGTCGAAGTCCAGCGTCGACCAGGTACGCGCCCGTTTCGAGCAGGCCAGAATCGCCTCGACGAACTGGCGCCGCTCGCCCTCGAACTGCGCCAGCAAGGCCTCGTCGTCCAGCAACAGCTTGAAGCGATACTCGGCGAAGTAGGCATAGCGCGGCGCGATGATGCCGCGCAGCTCCAGCTGCACCAGCAGGGTCTTGAGCGGCAGCGCACGGATATTGCTCTGCTCGGACAGCTGCCCGAGCATCAGCTCCCACTGCCCGCCCGTGCCGACCGCACGCAGGTCGTCGAGCACGACGCGGATGCCGGCGAGTTCCGGCGTATCGCCGTAGACGAAGTTCTCCAGCACGCTGAGGCCGTCGCGGCTGGCTAGCACCAGACAGTCCGAGGCCTGGCCGTCGCGTCCGGCGCGACCGATTTCCTGGCTGTAGTTCTCCACCGACTTGGGCAGGTCGAAGCGCACCACGTTGCGAATGTCGCGCTTGTCGATGCCCATGCCGAAGGCGATGGTGGCGACGATGCACTCCAGTTCACCGGCCATGAAGCGGCGCTGGATCGACTCGCGAACTTCGTGGGCCATGCCGGCGTGGTAGGCGCTGACTGCCAGACCGTCTTGCGCCAGGCGCTCGGCGACCTGCTCGGCAGTCTTCTGCTGGGTGACGTAGACGATGCTCGCCTGGCCGCGTCGCGGCGCCAGCCATTGCTGCAGGCGCTGCATCTTGGCGCCGCCAGGCACCGGTTCGACCAGCAGGTTGAGGTTGGGCCGGTAGAAGCCGGTGGTGACCACATCGGCCTCGGCGATGGCGAATTTCTCACGCATGTCGGCGATTACCTTGGGCGTCGCCGTGGCGGTGAGCAGCAGCACCTGATCGATGCCGAACTGGCGTTGATAGTCGGGCAGCTTGAGGTAGTCCGGGCGGAAGTTATGACCCCACTCGGAGATGCAGTGCGCCTCGTCGACCACCAACAGGGAGATCGGCACCTGGGCGATGAAATTGCGAAAGCGCTCGTTCTTCAGGCGCTCCACCGAGATCATCAGGATCTTCAGCTCACCGCTGCGCGCGCGGTTCATGACCTCGGCCGCCTGCTCGCGACTTTGCGCCGAATCGATGCTGGCCGCTGCGATGCCATGGGCATGCAGGAACGCCAGTTGATCCTGCATCAACGCCAGTAGCGGTGAGATCACCAGGGTCAGATGCGGCAGGTGCAGGGCCGGCAGCTGATAGCACAGCGACTTGCCCGAGCCGGTAGGAAAGATCGCCGCCGCCGAGCGACCGGCGAGCACGGCGCTGATCACCGTTTCCTGTCCGGGGCGCAGCTGATCGAAACCGAAGACGCGTTTGAGGGTAGACATGCGCTGTCACTCCGTTGACCGCCGAATGAGCCCTCACCATAACGGCAAAGTGAGGAAAGTCGTAGCCCGGATGGAGTCCGGGGCTCGTTCGCATCGGTACGCCTGGCCGTAGGGGGCGGATTTATCCGCGAAAAGGGCGCGCGCCGTGCTCGCAGGAGGATCGCGAATAAATTCGCTCCTACAAGAGCTTCACGCAGCCTGCGCCCAGCCTGTAGGAGCGGATTTATCCGCGAAAGAGCCCGACGCCGTGCCCGCAGGATGATCGCGAATAAATTCGCTCCTACAAGAGCTTCACGCAGCCTGCGCCTGGCCTGTAGGAGCGGATTTATCCGCGAAAGAGCCCGGCGCCGTGCCCGCAGGATGATCGCGAATAAATTCGCTCCTACAAGAGCGTGACCGCAGTCTCGTAGGGCGGGTGCAACCCGCCGCTCCGGCCATGGCGGGTTTCACCCGCCCTACGCCTGCTCATGGCCCACCAACGACAAAGCCGCCCGAAGGCGGCTTTGTCAGAGAACGCGGCTCAGCTTACAGCTGCGGGCCGGCGTTCTTGATCGCTTCGCTGACATCGAACTTCTGGAAGTTGTCGATGAACAGCTTGGCCAGGCCCTTGGCGGCTTCGTCGTAGGCGTTCTTGTCAGCCCAGGTGTTACGCGGGTTGAGCAGGTTGGTCTCGACGCCCGGAACGGCCTTCGGCACGTCCAGGTTGATGATCGGCAGGTGCTCGGTCTCGGCACCGATCAGCGCGCCGCTCTGGATGGCAGCGATCACACCACGGGTGGTGGGGATGTTGAAACGCTTGCCGACGCCGTAGCCACCGCCGGTCCAGCCGGTGTTGACCAGGTAGACCTTGGAGCCGAAGGCGTTGATGCGCTTGATCAGCAGCTCGGCGTAAACGCCAGCCGGACGCGGGAAGAACGGTGCGCCGAAGCAGGTGGAGAAGGTCGACTTGATGCCGCCGCCCGAACCCATTTCGGTGGAACCGACCAGCGCGGTGTAGCCGGACAGGAAGTGGTAGGCCGCCTGCTCGTTGTTGAGGATCGACACCGGCGGCAGTACGCCAGTCAGGTCGCAGGTCAGGAAGATAACGGCGTTCGGCTCGCCGCCCAGGTTCTTCTCGCTGCGCTTCTCGACGTACTCCAGCGGGTAGGCCGCGCGGCTGTTCTGGGTCAGGCTGTCGTCGGCGTAATCCGGGGTGCGGGCGTCGTCGAGCACGACGTTTTCCAGCACGGTGCCGAACTGGATGGCTTTCCAGATCACCGGCTCGTTCTTCTCGGACAGGTCGATGCACTTGGCGTAGCAGCCGCCTTCGATGTTGAACACCACGCCTTCGCCCCAACCATGTTCGTCGTCACCGATCAGGTAACGCGACTCGTCGGCGGACAGGGTGGTCTTGCCGGTGCCGGACAGGCCGAAGAACAGGGTCACGTCGCCTTCTTCGCCGATGTTGGCGGCGCAGTGCATCGGCAGCACGTCTTTTTCCGGCAGCAGGAAGTTCTGCACGGAGAACATGGCCTTCTTCATTTCACCGGCGTAACGCATGCCGGCGATCAGCACTTTCTTGGCAGCGAAGTTGATGATCACGCAGCCATCGGAATTGGTGCCGTCACGCTCAGGCACGCACTCGAAGTTGGCGACGTTGAGGATCTGCCACTCGGCCTTGGCCGACGGGTTGTAGGCGCTCGGGTTGATGAACAGCTGACGGCCGAACAGGTTCTGCCAGGCGGTGGCAGTGGTCATTTTCACCGGCAGGTAGTGCTCTTCGGCGGAGCCAACATGCACGTGGGAAACGAAGTGTTCCTGGGCATCGTTGAAGGCGGCGACGCGATCCCACAGGGCATCGAACTTGTCGGCCGGGAACGGACGGTTGATGTTGCCCCAGGCGATCTGCGCCTCGGTGCTCGGCTCCTGAACGATGAAACGATCAGCCGGCGAGCGGCCAGTGCGATGACCGGTGCGTACGACCAGCGCGCCGTTGGCGGCCAGTTCCCCTTCACCGCGGCGAATGGCTTCTTCGACCAGTTGCGCGGCGCTGATGTCGGTGTACACGGCGTTGTTGGCTTGCGTCATGAGGGTCCCCGTCGGCCGCTGGCCGAGTCTTCCGAACGTTGTGTAGTGCAGGGGCAACTGCACTACACGGTAAAAAAGTCGCGGGAGTATGCCAGAAAAGCGAACTGCTTGGCAGCCTCCGCTCCGATAGAGAACGGCTATCGATCAGAAAAGTTCATCAATGGCGGGTCTGCGACGGCGCTTCGCTACCGGCACCGGCGAACAGCTGAGCGATATCGGCGGCGTCGAAGGCATAGCGCTCGTTGCAGAACTGGCAATCGATCACCACGCTGCCGCCCTGCTCGGCCAGCAGCAGTTCGGCATCGGCCTGGCCGAGGCTGGCCAGGGCACTGGCGGAGCGCTCGCGCGAACAGCTGCAGCGGAACTGCAGCGGCTGCTCATCGAACAGGCGAACGTTTTCTTCGTGGTAAAGACGATGCAGCAGGGTCGGGTTGTCCAGACCGAGCAGTTCTTCGGCGGTCAGGGTGTCGGCCAGGGTCAGCACATGGTTCCAGCTCTCGGCACGTTCCTCGGCCTCGGTCTGGTGATGCGCCGGCAGCTGTTGCAGCAGCAGGCCACGGGCGCGCTGGCCGTCGGCCTTGAGCCAGAAGCGGGTCGGCAGTTGCTCGGAGCTGGCGAAGTAGTTGGACAGGCACTCAGCCAGGTCCACTCCCTCCAGGTCGACGATGCCCTGGTAACGCTGACCGTGGCTCGGGTCGATGGTGATGGCCAGCACGCCATTGGGCATCAGGCTTTGCAGGTCGGCATCGGCGCCGATCTGCTCGGCCTCGTAGCGGGCGATGCCGCGCAGCTCACGGGCGCTGGAACATTCCACCATCAACAGCGACAGCGGGCCTTCAGCGCGGGCCTGCAGCACCAGCAGGCCGTCGAACTTCAGCGTACCGACCAGCAACGCGGCGGCGGCCATCATTTCGCCGAGCAGCTGCGCCACCGGCTGCGGGTAGGCGTGCTTGGCCAGCACATGGGCATAGCTCTCGCGTAGCGCGACCATCTCCCCACGCACATCGGTGTCGTCGAACAGGAAACGTTGACTGAAGTCGTTCATAGCGGCTGGCCCAGGGTCTGAAAGGCTGGCGATTTTATGCACAAATGCCGACACAACCAAGGCCCGAACGTCATGTGATGTGGCTCTCGTGACCAATCCCGCCCCCTGAACCTCGACTGAACGATTGCGCTGCTGCCCTTGTGCTGGCGTCAGCCCTGCCTATCATCCGCGCGCCTGAGTACGCCTGTTACATATCTGCAAAGGGACATCCCCATGTCGAGCACGTTCATCAATCGCCAATGGCATCCCCGCGCCATGCTGGTCTGCCATATCGTGGCCCTCGTGCTGCTCGCCAGCTGGTTGTGGCAGCCCACGCGCGAGCTGTGGAACGGCTTCGACCTGTGGCTGTTCAAGCTGCTCAACGACCCGGTGCATGCTGGCGGCCTGTGGGCGCATATCTGGGCCATCGGCAGCATGCGCCCGGTCGACGCCGGGGTCGGCGTGGTGATGCTGGCAGTGATGCTCAAAGCGGACCTGATCTTCACCGGTGTCCAGGTGCGCCGCGCGCTGTTCGCCTTCCTCGTCGCCCTGACGGTGATGCTGCTGATGCGCGTGCTGTTCGCCGACCTGGTCGAATACATGGGCTGGCAGCACGCCAGCCCGTCGCTGGTGGTGGAAGGCAGTGCGCGCCTGACGGAAATGTTCCCGGCCTGGGAAGAACGCTGGGACCTGAAGGACAGCGCCAGCCGCAGCTTCCCCGGCGATCACGCTTCCGTGCTGCTGATCTGGGCCTACTTCATGAGTTTCTTCGCCCGCGGCTGGCGTCTGGCGCTGGTCTGGGCAATTAGCGTGATCGGCATTCTCCCGCGCCTGGTGGCCGGTGCCCATTGGGGGGCGGACGCCTTCGTCGGTGGCGTGCTCCTCAGCCTGCTGGCCCTGGCCTGGAGCTGCTACACCCCGCTGGGTTATCACGCCAGCGAATGGCTGGAGAAGATCACCCTGCCGATCACCTCACGCCTGGCCAAGCTGCCGCTACTGGGCCGCATGAGCATCGTCAGCGGTCACTGAGGGGCTGGCCTCACTGCCACCCTGGGTCGTCCGGGTGGTAGTGGGCGATGCGACTACGGGCCTCGGCCCAGCGCCTACCTGTGGGAGCGGACTTGTCCGCGAAGCTTTCCGGTAGCACCACCATTGCCCTGGTCGACGCCCATGCTGCGTTGACGCTGCTTTTCAGCACAGTCTGAGACAACCGCGCTGCCATATTCGCGGACAAGTCCGCTCCCACAAGAGCTCGCTATCCTGGTAGCCCCGACCACTGATTCGATCGATGGGCTGCTGCGTTGACGCTGCTTTTTAGCACAGCCCGACAACCGCGCCCCCATATTCGCGGACAAGTCCGCTCCCACAAGAGCTCGCTATCCTGGTAGCCCCGACCACTGATTCGGTCGATGGGCTGCTGCGTTGAAGCCGCTTTTCAGCACAGCCTGAGACAACCGCGCCGCCATATTCGCGGACAAGTCCGCTCCCACAAGAGCCCGCTATGCTGGTAGCCCAGACCACTGATTCGGTCGATGGGGCATGCTGCGTTGAAGCTGCTCTTCAGCACAGCCTGACAACCGCGCCGCCACATTCGCGGACAAGTCCGCTCCCACAGCTCTTCCGACGCTGCTATTCCTCGTCGGCCCAGGGATGGCGCATGCCACCCTCCTGATGCTCGTTGAACTGGTGGATCTGCCGGCGCTGCTTCTTGCTCGGCCGGCCATCGGTCTGCACGCCCATAGCGCCGGCTTTACGCATCGCTGCAGCCTGTTCGCGGCGGGCAATGCTCTCTTCGGTTTCGCGATACAGCAGCTGCGCCTCGGGCGCGCCACGGCGAACGCTGGAGAGCGCCAGCACGACCACCGTGCGTTCATCGAAGCCGGTGCGCAGTACATACTCGTCGCCGACCTTCGGCTCCTTGCCCGGCTTGCAGCGGTCGCCGCGGTGATGCACCTTGCCACCTTCTATAGCCGCCTTGGCCAGGGCCCGGGTCTTGTAGAAGCGCGCCGCCCACAGCCATTTATCCAGGCGCACCTTGTCGTCGTCTTTTTCGCTCATCTCACACTCTGAAAGGGGTTGGGCATTCGCACGCGCGGCGGATGCAGTTGTCACACGACACAACTAGAATGCGCGGAATCATAGGCGTTGTACGCCTCAGGGGACACTCTCACCTTGAAGACCTTCGACCAGCTCAGCGTGATCGGCCTGCGTGAGTGGATCAATCTGCCCGAGCTCGGCATCATCGGCCTGCGCGCCAAGATCGACACCGGCGCCAGTACCTCCAGCCTGCACGCCAGCGATATCCAGCCATTCCAGCGTGACGGCGAGGACTGGGTGCGCTTCACCGCCTACCTCGGCACCCAGGTGCAGCGCCGTCATCGCTGCGAGGCGCCGCTGGTATCAGTCAAGCGTATCAAGAGCTCCAACGGCCAGGCGCAGAGCCGCTATGTGATCCGTACTAACCTGGCCCTGGGCGATCGCCTGTGGCCGGTGGAATTCACCCTGGCCTGTCGCAAGACCATGCGTTATCGCGTATTACTCGGCTCCAAGGCGCTGATCACCGGCCAACTGGTGGTCAATCCTGCGCTCAGCTACGTGCAGGACAAACCCTCACTCTCCTCTGCCCTTCCAGGTGCCCAATGAAGATCGCCGTGCTGTCGCGCAACCCGCGTCTGTATTCCACCCGCCGCCTGGTAGAGGCCGGGCAGCAGCGGGGCCATGAAATGGTGGTGATCGACACCCTGCGCGCCTATATGAACATCGCCAGTCACAAGCCACAGATCCACTACCGCGGCCAGCCACTGGAGGGTTTCGATGCGGTGATTCCGCGCATCGGCGCCTCGGTGACCTTCTATGGCTGCGCGGTGTTGCGCCAGTTCGAGATGATGGGCGTCTACCCGCTCAACGAGTCGGTGGCCATCAGCCGCTCGCGCGACAAGCTGCGCGCCCTGCAGCTGCTGTCGCGCAAGGGCATCGGCCTGCCGGTGACCGGCTTCGCCCACTCCCCCGACGACATTCCCGACCTGATTCAGATGGTCGGCGGCGCGCCGCTGGTGATCAAGGTGCTGGAAGGCACCCAGGGCATGGGCGTGGTGCTGGCCGAGACGACCAAGGCGGCCGAGTCGGTAATCGAGGCCTTCCTCGGCCTCAAGCAGGACATCATGGTCCAGGAATACATCCAGGAGGCCGGCGGTGCCGACATTCGCTGCTTCGTGGTCGGCGACAAGGTGATCGCGGCGATGAAGCGCCAGGCCAAGGCAGGCGAATTTCGCTCCAACCTGCACCGCGGCGGCAGCGCCAGCCTGATCAAGATCACCCCGGAAGAACGCATGACCGCGGTGCGCGCGGCCAAGGTGATGGGCCTGAACGTCGCCGGGGTCGATATCCTGCGCTCCAACCACGGGCCGCTGGTGATGGAGGTCAATTCCTCGCCGGGCCTGGAAGGCATCGAGACCACCACCGCCAAGGACGTCGCCGGCATGATCATCCAGCATCTGGAAAAGCACGCCGAGCCCGGCCAGACCCGCACCAAGGGCCGCGGATGAACCGAACGTTCGCCGGTCGCCTGGCGCTGATCGCCCCCGCGGCGGCCGTTGCCGAAGATGTACTGGAAGCGACCCTGGCACAGCTCGACGTGCTGGGCGTGCGCTACCACCTGGGCCGGCACGTGCGCGCCCGCCACCGCTACCTCGCCGGTACGCCGGAGCAGCGCCTGGAGGACCTGCACCAGGCCTTTACCCTGCCCGATATTGCCGCCGTCTGGTGCCTGCGTGGCGGTTACGGCTGCGCGCAACTGGTGGCGGAAATCGATTGGGCGCTGCTGCGCCAGGCCAGTGCGCGCCCGCTGATCGGCTTCTCCGATCTGTCGATTCTGCTCGAAGCCTTTGCCCAGCAGGGCTTACCGGCCATTCATGGCCCGGTGGCCACGGCGCTCGGCCATCAGATGCTGTCGGCGCCCACCGGCCAGCGTGAACGGCTGGCCTCGATGCAGGCGCTCTGGAGCATGCTCGAGGGCGAACATCGCCAACTGCCGCTGCGGCATATCAGCGGCCCGCGACATGCCATCGCAGGCACCCTGCAGGGCGGCAACCTCACGGCCCTGGCCAGCGCCTGCGGCACAGGCGCCGAAATGCGTCTGGCCGAGGATTCGATCCTGATCCTGGAAGACGTCGGCGAGCCTTACTACCGACTGGAGCGTAGCTTCTGGCAACTGCTGCACAGCTTCGCCGGGAGAAAGCCGCGCGCGGTGTGCCTGGGCAGCTTCACCGACTGCCCACGGCGCGGGGTGCAACACAGCCTGGAGCAGATCATCGGCGAATACCTGGCACCTCTGGGCGTGCCGCTCTATGGCGACCTGCCCAGCGGCCATGGCGACAGCAATTTCCCCTGGCCCTACGGCCAGCAGGCGCGGATCGGCGACAACAGCCTGAGCTGGTAGCGCACCTCAGCGCTGGCGCGCCTGCATCCAGGCGAGAAACTCGGCCTCCTTCATCGGCCGGCCGAACAGATAGCCCTGGCCCATCGCGCAACCCTGCTCACGCAGAAATGCCAGCTGGCTGTCCTGCTCGATGCCTTCGGCCACGCATTCCAGATCCAGGTTGCGTGCGATCATCAGGATGGTCTGCACCAGCATGCGCCCGCTCGCTGCGCCGTCCAGATCGGCGACGAAGCTGCGGTCGATCTTCAGCCGGTCCAGCGGCAGACGCTTGAGGTAGGTGAGCGACGAGTAGCCGGTGCCGAAGTCGTCGATGGCGAAGCGCACGCCCTGCGCCTTGAGTCGCTGCATGTTGCCGATGCAGCGTTCGACGTCTTCGAGCAGCACGCCCTCGGTGATTTCCAGCTCCAGAGCATGCGCCGGTACCCCGTGATCACGCAGGCACTGCTCGACCCGCTCGACGCAGCCGGCCTGGCGCAACTCGCGCGGGCTGAGGTTGACCGCCAGCACCAGCTGCGGCCACTGCGCCTGCCAGCGCGCCAGGGCCGCGCAGGCCTGTTCCAGCACCCACCGGCCGATGTCCTGGATCAGCCCGGTTTCCTCCGCCAGCGGGATGAACTGATCCGGCGCGATCTCGCCGCGCTCGGGGTGCATCCAGCGCAGCAGCACCTCGGCACCGGCCAGCGAGTCATCGGCCAGCATCAACTGCGGCTGGAACACCAGCTGCAACTGCTGGCGGGCGATGGCCTGGCGCAGTTCGCCCTGCAACTGCAGGCGCTGATCGATGGCCGCCTGCATCTCCGGCGCGAAGAAATGCAGGGCGTTGCGCCCGGCGTGCTTGGCCCGATACATGGCGGTGTCAGCCTGCTTGAGAATGTCCGAGGCATGTTGCAGCCCCATCGGGTGCAGGGCGATGCCGATACTGGCGCTGATTGCCAGCTCGTGCCCGTCGATCAGGCAACTGCCCTGCAGCCCGCGCAACAGCTTCTCCCCCACTGCGGCAGCATGCTCGGCCACCGCCTGCGCCTCGCCGCCCAAGGCTTCGAGCAGCACCACGAACTCGTCTCCACCCAGTCGCGCCAGGGTGTCCTCGGTGCGCAGCTCGCGGGCCAGGCGCGTGGTCACTTCCACCAGCAGGGCATCGCCGACCAGATGGCCCAGACTGTCGTTGACCGTCTTGAAATGATCCAGGTCGATGAACAGCAGCGCGCCCAGGCTGCCCTCGCGATTCTCCCGGTCCATGGCGTGTTGCAGACGATCGAGCAGCAGACGGCGATTGGGCAGACCGGTCAGCTCGTCGCTGTAGGCCAGGCGCTCGATCTCGCGCTGGTAGCGCTGGCGCTCGGAAATATCGGTGACGCTGGCGCGGATCAACAATCCCTCGCCCGGCATGCGCACCAGACGCACCTCGCACGGCAGCTGGCGCCCGGCACTGTCGCGGTGCGTCCACTCGAACACCGGCGCCTCACCGGCCACGGCCTGGCGCATGAACGCCTTGCCGGCACGGGAGGACAGGCGGCCATCAGCCTGGCGCAACGGGCTGATGCTCTGGATCGACCGGCCGAGCAGCTCTTCGCGGCGATAACGGAACAGCCGCAGCGCGTTCTCGTTGCACTCGACGATGCCGCCATCGGGGTTGAACAACAGAATCGCCTCGGGCGCATGCTCGACCAGGGTGCGATAGCGCGCCTCGGCCTGGTGACGTGCGCTGATGTCCTCGACCAGCAGCAGGAATACGCTCTGCCGCCCACTGCTACCACGCACCGCACGCAGGCTGACGCGGGTGAACACCACCTGGCCGTCGGCGCGCAGGAAGCGCTTGTCCATCTCGAAACCTTCGCTGTTGCCGAGCAGTACCTGCTCGACACTGGCCTGCTCGGCCGGCAGATCGTCCGGGTGCGAAAGTTGCTGCCAGCTGCTGGCCAGCATTTCATCGCGGCTGCGCCCCAGAATGCTGCACAGTTTCTGGTTGATCTCTTCCCAGCCGAAACTCTGACTGGTCAGCGCCATGCCGATCAGCGGCGCCTCGAAGAACAGACGCAGGCGCTCGTCGCGCTCGCGCAGTTGCGACTCGGTGCGCTTGCGCTCGCTGATGTCCTGCACCACGCCGTAGATGCGCATCAGGCTGCCATCCTCATCGCGCTCGGCCATACCGCGCACGCGTACCAGGCGCCCGCCGAGGCGCGCCGCAAGATGCAGTTCGAGGTCGATCTCGTCGAGTCCGACCAGCGCAGCCTGCAGGGTCTGCATTATCAGCGCCTGGCTCGGCGTGTCGAAGTAGTGCAGCGCCTGCTCGAAACGGGGTGGCCCAAGGTGGATGTCACGCTCGACGATGCGGTAGCAGCCATCACTCCAGAACATGCTGTAGTCGCCGACTTCGAGCACCCAGCCACCGAGGTTGGCGATGTCTTCGGTCTGGCTGAACAGGTGACTCTGGCGCAGCAGCTGCGAGCGCTGCTGCTCGACCTTGGCTGCCAGCTCCACGCGCTCGGTGACATCGTGCTGCAGACCGACGAAATGACTGATGCCCTGCTCGTCGCGCATCGGCGCCAGTACCACCTCGTTCCAGAACGGTCGGCCGTCCTTGCGATAGTTGCGCACCACGGCATGGCCGCTGCGGCCGTCGCGCAGGGCGGCGCGCAAGGGTTGCAGCTCCAGCTGGGTGCGATCCCTGCCGAGCAGGAAACGGCAATTGCGCCCCAGCACCTCTTCGGCGTAATAACCGGTTATCTGGCTGAACGCAGCATTGCAGTAGACCAGCGGCAGATCGGCCTGGCGCGCGTCGGCGATGGTCACGCCCAGCGGGCTGGCCTCCATCGCCAGGTTGGCCCGGGCCAGTTGCTCCTGCATCTGCGCGCTGCGCGCCAGCGCCTGGCGCAGGTCACTGAGCGCACGCCCCACCACCAGCGTGGCGCCCATCAGCAGCAGAACGACGAAATGCAGCTGATCGCGCTGCAGATCCAACTCGGTGAAACTTGAACTGCCGCGCCAGAGCGGTAATGGCAGGGTGACAACGAACACCAGCAGCACGCCATATAACGCCCCCGCGAAAGCGTGACGCAATGCCAGTACCAGCGTACAGAGCCCCAGCAGCGGCAAGGCGAGTTGGGCCGGCAGGCTGGCACCGAGCAGCATCAACAGCAGAAATACGCCCAACGCCAGCGGCCAGCCACCGGGCCAGCGGCTGATCGGCAGCGCAGGAGCGGTGACGTGGCTTCGCTCGCGCAGCCAGCCGCGACTGCGCAGCAGCGGCGTGCCGAAGGTCAACAAGGGAGCCGTCAGCGCCAGCAGGTTGATGGTGTCGCTCAACCACACCGTCAGGCTCGCCCGTGCCCATTGATCGCCGGCCTGAAAGCCGGTAAGCCAGAGGTTGCTCTGCAGCCAGAGGGCCACCAGGGTGGCCGGCATCAGCACGGCGAAGGCGAGGAATCGCAGCACATCGCTCAGGCGCCCCAGGGCCGGGTCGAACGACTGGCGCCGCAACAACCCCCAACCCAGGGCCACCGCGGCGGTTTCCGGCAGCGCATAGAGCGGCGCCCACTGCCAGGGCAGGTCCCAAAGCGGCACGCTGAGCAAGGCGTTGAGGTAAAGCGCCGGCAACACGCGCGGGCCCCACCACAGGCAGAATGCCAGGCCGAGCACCATGGGCAGGTAGCACAGCGCTATCCCGTCGTTCAGACGGGTCGCCAGGGAAATCCAGGTTGCCAGGTGGAAGATCGGCAGCGGTAGCCACCAGGTCCAGCTGGGCAAGCGGTCGGGGAAGGCGGCGGGCATGCAGGCCTCGAAGTGATGCGCTGGCACAGCATAGCCCAGCGCCAAAGCGCTTGGCAGCATATTGCCAGCACTTGGGCGCCGCGAGTGGACGGCCGGTTACACCGCGTCGCGCGGCAACAACAGCCCCAGCGGCAACCGCACCCGCGCCTCCAGGCCGCCGCCACTACGGTTGCGCAGCTCGACGCTGCCGCCGTGCAGCGCCGCGATGCGCTTGACGATGGCCAGGCCCAGACCGGTGCCGCGCCCGCCACGGGCACGATCACCGCGAATGAAGGGATTGAAGATACTGTCCAGCTCAGCCGGATCGATACCATTGCCACGGTCCAGCACGCTCAATACCACATAGGGCGCGCTGTGATCACCGGCCAGGCTGGCGACCACCTCGACGGCATCACCACCGCCATGGTTGAGCGCATTCTCCACCAAGTTGGTAAGCAGGCGCTTGGTCGATACCCGGCGCAGCGGAAACGGTGGAATGGCTTCAAGGCACAGGCGCACGCGCTCGCCGCCCTGGTTGTAGGGCGCCAGGGTTTCGCGCACCAGCTCGGGGAAGTCGGCCTCCTCCACCGGCTCGTCGCGGCCGTCGCGGATGAAGGCGAGGAACTGATCGAGGATGGCGTCCATGTCCTCGATATCGCGCACCATGTCCTCGGTCAGCTCGGAATCGTTGTCCATGAACTCCAGCGCCAGACGCAGGCGCGTCAGCGGCGTGCGCAGATCATGGGAGACGCCGGCCAGCATCAGTTCCCGCTCGCGGCCGGCCTGCTCGACGTCCTCGGCCATCTGGTTGAAGGCGCGGTACACCTCGGTCATTTCACTCGGCGTATCGCTCACCGGCAGGCGCACGCTGCGCCCCTGGCCAAGCTGGCGGGCGGCGAAGACCAAACGTTTGAGCGGCGCATTGAGCTGACGCACGAAGATCCAGGCCGCGGCAGTGGACAGCAGGCCAATGCCGAGGAACCAGCCAAGCACGCTCCAGATCCGCTGGCCACGCAGCGGGTGCGGATACATCGGCACCCGCACCCAGCCGTCGCCAAGGCTCGGCGCATGCACCCAGAGCGCCGGTGGAGTGGTCGCTCGCACGTGGGTTTCGGTATCGGGGCCGAGCTCGGTCTGCATCTGCCGCTGGAAGATTTCGCTGTAGGGCCAGTGCTGCTCGCTGGCCGGCACTTTGTCGCGCGGGATGCGCTTGAGCCCGGCGGCCTGGGCGATATGGTCGCGGTCATCGGGGTTGGCCGCCCAGTAGGCCCGCAAGGTAAGCGCCGCACCGTGGCTGTACTGGCGGTCGACCAGCACATCCTCATTCATCATCAGGTACACCAGCGTCAGTGCCTTGGAGAACAGCACGACGACGAGCACCAGCCAGAGGGTGCGGGCGAAGAAGCTTTGCGGGAACCAGTAGGGGGCTTTCATCAGCGCAGAACCGTAGGAGCGAGCTCTGCTCGCGAAAACGTGGCTTCAATTCGCGAGCTGAGCTCGCTCCTACGCGTCACTTGTTGCCGTCAGGAACGAAGACGTAACCAACGCCCCAGACGGTCTGGATATAGCGCGGCTTGGACGGGTCCGGCTCGATCAGGCGGCGCAGGCGGCTGATCTGCACGTCGATGGAGCGCTCCAGCGCATCCCACTCGCGACCGCGGGCCAGGTTCATCAGTTTGTCGCGGGTCAGCGGCTCCCGCGCATGCTGCACCAGGGCCTTGAGCACGGCGAACTCGCCGGTGGTGAGCATGTGCACTTCCTCGCCCTTCCTCAGCTCACGCGTGGCCAAGGACAGCTCGTAGTCGCCGAAGCTGACGCTTTCATCCTCGGCGCCCGGCGCACCCGGCACCACCGGCGCCTGGCGGCGCAGCACGGCCTTGATGCGGGCGAGCAGCTCTCGCGGGTTGAAAGGCTTGGCCAGGTAATCGTCGGCGCCCAGTTCCAGGCCCTGGATACGGCTGGACTCATCGCCCTTGGCGGTGAGCATGATGATCGGGATCTGGTTGTTCGATTCACGCAGGCGGCGGCAGGCGGACAGGCCGTCTTCGCCAGGCAGCATCAGGTCGAGCACCACCAGATTGAACAGCTCGCGGGCCAGCAGACGGTCCATCTGCTCGACGTTCTCCACCGCACGCACCCGGTAGCCCTGCTCATCGAAGAAACGCTCGAGCAGGCGGCGCAGACGGGCGTCGTCATCGACGATGAGAATCTTCTCGCCTTCGGCGGCGGCAGGGGCGGCGGACTGGGTCATGGCGTCTCCTTGGACAGCCGTACTGTGGACGGCAAGTGGCGGCATTATCGCTCAGGCGCACCGGTGGGCGCTTTAGCCATTGTTAGCAGATTTTTCCCCAACGGTGCCCAGTACTTATGAATGCGGTGTTTATAATGCGCCGCTTTCGTATCTGGCCGGCATCTTTACGGCCGCCCTGTCGCTTCAGTGGGTAGTTTTCATATGGACAGCATCAACAATCGCATCGCCGATGAACTGGGCGTGCGCCCGCAACAGGTTGCCGCCGCCGTGGCCCTGCTCGACGAAGGTTCCACCGTGCCCTTCATCGCCCGTTACCGCAAAGAAGTGACCGGCAGCCTCGACGATACCCAGCTGCGCCACCTGGAAGAACGTCTGCGCTACCTGCGCGAGCTGGACGAGCGCCGCGGGGCGATCCTCGCCAGCATCGAGGAGCAGGGCAAGCTGACCCCCGAGCTCAAGCGCGAGATCGACCTGGCCGACACCAAGACGCGACTCGAAGACTTGTATTTGCCGTACAAGCAGAAGCGCCGCACCAAGGGTCAGATCGCCCTCGAAGCTGGCCTCGGCGAGCTGGCCGATGCGCTGTTCGCCGACCCGAGCCTGACGCCGGAACAGGAAGCCGTGCGCTTCATCGATGCCGAGAAAGGCTTCGCCGATACCAAGGCCGTGCTCGAAGGCGCCAAGTACATCCTCATGGAGCGTTTCGCCGAAGACGCCGCGCTGCTCGACAAGCTGCGCAGCTTCCTCAAGGACAACGCCACCCTCAGCGCTCGCCTGGTGCCGGGCAAGGAAAACGAAGGCGCCAAGTTCAGCGACTACTTCGAGCATGACGAAGCGCTCAAGGGCGTGCCGTCGCACCGCGCACTGGCGATCTTCCGTGGGCGCAACGAGGGCATCCTCAGCGCCAGCCTGAAAGTGGGCGAGGAGCTGCCCGGCACCCTGCACCCGTGCGAGCTGATGATCGGCGAGCGCTTCGGCCTGGAGAACAAAGGCCGCGCCGCCGACAAGTGGCTGGCCGAGGTGGTGCGCTGGACCTGGAAGGTCAAGCTGTACAACCACCTGGAAACCGACCTGCTCGGCGAGCTGCGCGAGAAGGCCGAGGACGAGGCGATCAGCGTGTTCGCCCGCAACCTGCACGACCTGCTGCTGGCCGCCCCGGCCGGCCCGCGCGCCACCCTGGCGCTCGATCCGGGCCTGCGTACCGGCTGCAAGGTGGCGGTGGTCGATGCCACCGGCAAGGTGCTGGAAACCGCCACCGTTTATCCGCACGCCCCGCGCAACGACTGGGACGGCACCCTGGCCATCCTCGCCAAGCTGTGCGCCAAGCACGGCGTCGACCTGATTTCCATCGGCAACGGCACCGCCAGCCGCGAGACCGACAAACTGGCCGCCGAACTGATCAAGAAAGTACCGGGCCTCAAGCTGACCAAGGTGATGGTCTCCGAGGCCGGCGCCTCGGTGTACTCGGCTTCCGAGCTGGCTGCCCGTGAATTTCCCGATCTCGACGTGTCGCTGCGTGGTGCGGTGTCCATCGCCCGCCGCCTGCAGGATCCGCTGGCCGAGCTGGTGAAGATCGACCCGAAATCCATCGGCGTCGGCCAGTACCAGCACGATGTGTCGCAGCTCAAGCTGGCGCGCAGCCTGGACGCCGTGGTCGAGGACTGCGTGAACGCCGTCGGCGTGGACGTCAACACCGCCTCCGCCGCCCTGCTGGCGCGCATCTCAGGCCTCAACGCGACCCTGGCGCAGAACATCGTGCAGTACCGCGACGCCAACGGCGCCTTCGCCTCGCGCGCCGAACTGAAGAAGGTGCCGCGCCTGGGCGAGAAAACTTTCGAACAGGCCGCCGGCTTCTTGCGCGTGATGAGCGGCGACAACCCGCTGGACGCTTCCGCGGTGCACCCGGA
The DNA here is from genome assembly GCF_002479365.1 of Pseudomonas sp. UBA7530. Classification (NCBI taxonomy): domain Bacteria; kingdom Pseudomonadati; phylum Pseudomonadota; class Gammaproteobacteria; order Pseudomonadales; family Pseudomonadaceae; genus Pseudomonas; species Pseudomonas sp. UBA7530. The sequence goes on along the minus strand of NZ_DLMS01000011.1, from coordinate 626,950 downwards.
AACCTACCCGCTGGTCGAGCGCATCGCCCAGGACACCGGCCGCGACATTCGCTCGCTGATCGGCGACTCGGGCTTCCTCAAGCGCCTGGACCCGGCCAAGTTCACCGACGAGCGCTTCGGCCTGGTGACCGTTGGCGACATCCTCAAGGAACTGGACAAGCCCGGCCGCGACCCGCGTCCGGAGTTCAAGACCGCCGAGTTCCAGGAAGGCGTGGAAACCCTCAACGACCTCAAGCTGGGCATGGTCCTCGAAGGCGTGGTGACCAACGTCACCAACTTCGGCGCCTTCGTCGACATCGGCGTGCACCAGGACGGCCTGGTTCACATCAGCGCGCTGTCGGAGAAGTTCATCAAGGACCCGCACGAGGCGGTCAAGGCCGGCGACGTGGTCAAGGTCAAGGTGATGGAAGTGGATATCCCGCGTAACCGCATCGCCCTGTCCATGCGCATGGGCGACACGCCGGGCGAGAAAGTCGAGGGGGCACGTGGCGGGCAATCGCGCGGCAACGGCAACCGCGGCGGCAACACGCCGCGCAGCGAGCGTTACTCCAGCCAGGACAAACCGGCTCCCGCCACCGGCGGCATGGCCGCCCTGTTCGCCAACGCCAAGCAGTTGAAGAAATGAGTACGGAAGGCAACGCCGGCGCCAGCAGCGCCTTTTCCCGCCTGCTCGGTCTGGAGATCCTCCAGGTCGGCGGTGGCGAGGCGCGCGTGCGCCTGACCCTCACCGACGAACTGCGCAACCTGCACGGCAAGCTGCACGGCGGCGCGCTGTTCTCGCTGATCGACACCGCCATGGGCCAGGCCAGCCACAGCCTGGGCGATGGCGGCCCGAGCAGCGTGACCCTGGAGTGCAAGATCAACTACATCCGCCCGGTGTCCGAGGGCAACGTGCTGTGCCACGCCAAGGTGCTGCATGCCGGGCGTCGTACCCAGGTGGTCGAAGCCGAAGTGCTGCAGGGCGACAAGCTGGTCGCCAAGGCACAAGGCACCTTCGCCTGCATATAAGCAGCGGCAAGCTGTACGCCATAAGCTGTAGGGAAATGCCCACGCGCCCTTACTTGTGGCTTGCAGCTTGAAGCTTGCTGCTGCAGTCCTCATATTGTGGCGACTGCCCAGTTAGGAATTGCATCTTGAGCGATCTTCTCTCCCGCCGCCTGGCCCAGCTCGGCGAGCCGGCCAACCTGTCCCTGCTGGGTGAATGTCTGCACGGTATCGAGCGCGAATGCCTGCGCGTCGACCGCGACGGCCAACTGGCCCTGACCCCGCATCCGCAGGCACTGGGCTCGGCGCTGACCCATGCGCAGATCACCACCGACTACTCCGAGTCGCTGCTGGAGTTCATCACCGGCACCGCCAAGAATCCGGCCGCCACCCTCGCCGAACTGGAGAACATCCACCGCTTCGCCTACGACAAGCTCGATGGCGAACTGCTGTGGAGCCCATCGATGCCCTGCGCCCTGCCGGACGAAGAGACGATCCCCATCGCCCGCTACGGCAGCTCCAACATCGGCCGCCTCAAGTACGTGTACCGCAAGGGCCTGGCGCTGCGTTACGGCAAGACCATGCAGTGCATCGCCGGCATCCACTACAACTTCTCCCTGCCCGAGGAGCTGTGGCAACTTCAGCAGCGCAGCGAAGGTAGCGAGCAGAGCGCGCGCGACTACCAGTCAGCCCGCTATATCTCGCTGATCCGCAATTTCCGCCGCTACAGCTGGCTGCTGATGTACCTGTTCGGCGCCTCGCCGGCGCTGGACAAGGGCTTCATGCGCGGCCGCCCGCACCAGTTGCAGGAGCTGGACGCCAGCACCCTGTACCTGCCGTACGCCACCAGCCTGCGCATGAGCGACCTGGGCTACCAGAGCAACGCGCAGGCCGGCCTGACCCCCTGCTACAACGACCTGGCCAGCTACACCGACAGCCTGCGCCTGGCCGTCGGCACGCCCTATCCGGCTTATGTCGAAGCCGGCACCAAGCGCGGTGACGAGTGGCTGCAGCTTAATACCAACATCCTGCAGATCGAGAACGAGTACTACTCGAGCATCCGCCCGAAACGCGTGACCCATAGCGGCGAGCGACCGATCCAGGCACTGATGAGCCGCGGCGTACAGTACGTGGAAGTGCGCTGCCTGGATATCAACCCCTTCCTGCCGCTGGGCATCGACGTGGCGCAGGCGCGCTTCATCGACGCCTTCCTGCTGTTCTGCGCGCTGGAAGACAGCCCGCTGCTGGAAAACGGCGAATGCAACAGTTGCACCAGCAACTTCCTCAAGGTGGTCAAGGAAGGCCGTCGTCCCGGTCTGCATCTGCAAAAGGGCAGCCAGCAGGTGGAGCTCAAGGTCTGGGCCGGCGAGCTGCTCGAACGCATCCTGCCACTGGCCGAGCTGCTCGACCGCAGCCAGGGCAGTGGCGCGCATATCGAGGCCCTGGCGCAACAGCAGGCCAAGGTCGCCGACGTGGAGATGACGCCATCGGCGCAGGTGCTGGCGATTCTGCGTCAGGGCCAGAGCTTCACCGACTTCGCCCTGCAGCAGAGCCTGCGCCACGCCGAGTACTTCCGCGCGCAGCCGCTGAGCGCCGAACAACAGCAGGCTTTCGAGAAGGCCGCTTACCAGTCGCTGGCCGAGCAGGCGGAGCTGGAAGCACAGCCCAAGGGCGACTTCGACGCCTTCGTCGCGGCCTATCAGGCGAGCATTCTGGCTCTGGCCGTGTAAAACGACGAAGCGTCGACTGCGTCACAAAGCCAACCAGCGGAGCAAAACCCGGGATGGGCGGGCACTCCCGGGGCCGCCAGGCAAGCTAGCATTGCCGGGTAAAGGACGATAGACGAGCAGCGCCCATGGCCGAAGACGCCACGCCGCAATGGAGCCTGGAGAGCCTGACCAAGGCCTACCAGCAAGGCTATATGGCCGGCCTCACCGGCCAGGCCCGAACCCGCCAGCCCTACCCTGAGGAAATCCCTGCGGCAGCCTGGGAGGCCGGCTGGGACGATGGCTCCGAACAGCTGCGCCTGCAGCAGCGCAGCGCCTGAATCTCTGAACGCACCGCGGAAGGGGCTTTGGCCTCCTGCATCGCTCCAAGCGTAGGAGCGGCTTCAGCCGCGAAGCTCGCGGATAAATCCGCTCCTACAGTTCCGGCCTGTTCTCGCCCCGCCTACAACGCCTTCTCGCACACCTGGGATTGCGCTGGTGGAGATGTAGTCCGGATGAAATCCGGGGGTATTCTGGCTCGCTGTCCCGGATTGCATCCGGGCTACATGCTCGGCCTTGGCCTTCCGCATCGCTCCAAGTGTAGGAGCGGCCTCAGCCGCGAAGCTCGCGGATAAATCCGCTCCTACAGACCCGGCCTGCTCTAGCCCGCCTATAACACCTTCTCGAACACCTTGGAATTGCGCTGGTAGTTGTACAGCGATGCCCGCGCGGTAGGCATGCGCTCGACGCTGCTCGGCTCGAAGCCGCGCTCGCGGAACCAGTGGGCGGTGCGGGTGGTGAGCACGAACAGGGTCTTGATCCCCTGCGCCCGCGCCCTGGCCTCGATACGCTCGAGCAATTCGTCGCCACGGCCGCCGTGGCGGTAATCGGGGTTGACCGCCAGGCAGGCCAGCTCGCCACAATCGGAATCGGCGATCGGATACAGCGCCGCGCAGGCAATGATCAGCCCTTCGCGCTCGACGATGCTAAATTGCTCGATCTCGCGCTCCAGCACCTCGCGCGAACGTCGTACCAGAATGCCCTGCTCTTCCAGCGGGCTGATCAGCTCGATCAGGCCGCCGACATCCTCGATGCTCGCCTCGCGCAGGGATTCGAACTGCTCCTGGGCCACCAGGGTGCCGTTACCGGTACGGGTGAACAGCTCGCTGAGCAGCGCGCCGTCGGTGGCGTAGCTGACGATATGGCTGCGTTTCACGCCACCCCGGCAGGCCTCGGCGGCGGCATCGAGCAGTTCGCCCTGGTAGTTGCTGCCCAGGCGCGCCAGATGCGCCGGCACCTGTTGCGGACGCAGTTCGCGCACCAGCTTGCCATTGTCGTCGAGCAGGCCGTCCTCGGCGCCGAACAGCAGCAGTTTGTCCGCGCCCAGGTCGATGGCGGCGCGGGTGGCGACGTCCTCGCAGGCCAGGTTGAAGATTTCTCCGGTGGGCGAATAACCCAGTGGCGACAGCAGCACGATGCTGCGCTCGTCGAGCTGGCGGTTGATACCCTTGCGGTCGATGCGCCGCACTTCGCCGGTGTGGTGGTAGTCGATGCCGTCGAGCACGCCGATTGGCCGTGCGGTGACGAAGTTGCCGCTGGTCAGGCGCAGGCGCGAGCCCTGCATCGGCGAGGCGGCCATGTCCATCGACAGGCGCGCCTCGATGGCGATGCGCAGCTGGCCGACGGCATCGATCACGCATTCCAGGGTCGGTGCATCGGTGATGCGCAGGTCGCGATGGTAGTGCGGGGTCAGGCCACGCGCGGCAAGGCGTGCCTCGATCTGCGGGCGCGAACCATGCACCAGCACCAGGCGCACGCCAAGGCTGTGCAGCAGCACCAGGTCGTGGACGATATTGGCGAAGTTCGGGTGAGCCACGCCCTCGCCCGGCAGCATGACCACGAAGGTGCGGTCGCGGTGGGCGTTGATGTAGGGCGAAGCGTGGCGTAGCCAATTGACGTAGTCGTGCATGAGCAATCCATTAACGTAGAGACTTAGGACGGCATGGCCGTCATGTTCGGTCAGAAGGTCGGTCTCATCGTCGCTGCACGTCTTCGCTCCGGCTCAGGCAATAGTGTTGGATCAGTTGGCGCAACAGCGCCACGGTAGGTTCGATGCGGGCCAGTTCCAGGTGTTCCCCTGGCTGGTGCGCGCAATCGATGTCGCCGGGGCCGAGCACCAGGGTCTCGCAGCCCAGCTGCTGAAGATAAGGCGCCTCGGTACCGAACGCCACCGCCTGCGCGCTGTGCCCGGTGAGGCGCTCGGCCAGACGCACCAGCTCGGCATCGGCGCGCTGTTCGAACGGCGGCACTTCCGGGAACAGCGGACCATAGTCGATGCGCACCTGATGCTTGAGCGCCAGCGGCTGCAGCTTGCCGCGAATGGCCTCACGCAGCTGCTCCGCGTCCATGCCCGGCAACGGCCGCAGGTCGAACTCCAGCGCACACTGACCGCAGATGCGATTGGGATTGTCGCCGCCGTGGATGCAGCCGAGGTTCAGCGTCGGCTGCGGCACGCTGAACTGGGGGTTGTTGAACTCGCGTTGCCATTGCGCGCGCAGGCCGCGCAGCTCGCCCATCACGTCCTGCATGGCCTCCAGCGCACTGTGGCCGAGCGCGGGATCAGAGGAGTGGCCGCTGCGCCCGAGGATATCGATGCGCTCCATCATTATGCCCTTGTGCAGGCGGATCGGCTTGAGGCCGGTGGGCTCGCCAATCACGGCCGCACGGCCCAGCGGCCGCCCGGCATCGGCCAGGGCCCGGGCGCCAGCCATGGAGCTTTCCTCGTCGCAGGTGGCGAGAATCAGCAAAGGTTGCTTGAAGGGCTGGTCGAGAAGCGGCCGCACGGCTTCGATGGCCAGGGCGAAGAAGCCCTTCATGTCGCAACTGCCGAGGCCCACCCAGCGGTCGCCCACTTCGCTCAGCTTGAGCGGGTCGGTCTGCCACAGGGCGGCGTCGAAGGGCACGGTATCGCTGTGTCCGGCCAGCACCAGGCCGCCAGGGCCGGAGCCATAGCTGGCGAGCAGGTTGAACTTGCCGGGGGCAATCTGCTGGGTTTCGCAGGTAAAACCCAGATCACCGAGCCAGGCGGCAAGCAGCTCGATGACCGGCGCATTGGTCTGGTCCCAGTTGGGCTGGGTACAGCTCACCGATGGCGCTGCGATCAGCGCGGCGAACTGCTCTCGGAAGGATGGCAGGGGCATCGGCGATCTCCTCGGACGGTGCCCCATCATAGGGGCATCGCCTTGTCGGTGAAACCGCCGGGATGGAATCAGACCCCGCCGAACAGCGCGCGCAGAATGAAGAAGAAGACGATCGACAGGATCGCGCCAGCTGGCAGGGTGATGATCCAGGACAGGAAGATCTTGCCGATCATGCCCAGGTTCAGCGCACCGATGCCGCGCGCCAGGCCGACACCGAGAATGGCGCCGACCAGGGTGTGGGTGGTGGATACCGGCAGGCCCAGGCCGGAGGCGCTGACCACGGTAGTGGCGGCAGCCAGTTCGGCGGCGAAGCCACGGCTGGGGGTCAGCTCGGTGATTTCCTTGCCGATGGTGGCGATGACCTTATAGCCGTAGGTGGCCAGACCGACCACGATGCCCAGCGCGCCCAGCAGCAGGATCCAGCCCGGTACCAGCGACTTCTGCCCAGCGGCAAGCTCGCCGCCACTCTGGATCACACCGACGATGGCGGCCAGCGGGCCGACCGCGTTGGCCACATCATTGGAGCCATGAGCGAAGGCCATGGAGCAGGCGGTGAAGATCATCAGGATGGCGAACACCTTCTCCACGCTGGAGAAGTGGAAAGCCTTGTCGGCTTCGGCATCGACGTGAATGCGGCTGAGCAGAGCGATACCAATCAGCATGACCAGCACACCGATGCCGATCGAGAGCAGGAAGCCCTCGGTGCTGGAGAGGTTCAGGCCGACATGCTTGAGGCCCTTGGTCATGGTCATCAGTGAAATCATGAAGCCGGTGATGAACATGTACAGCGGCACGTAGCGCTTGGCGTTCATGAACGGGTTGTCGGTATCGATGATCAGCTTCTGCACGCTGACGAACAGGCAGAAGGAGATGATCCCGGCCAGCATCGGCGTGACCACCCAGCTGGCGACGATGGGGCCGACACCGCCCCAGTGCACCGCGTCCATCGACACGCCGACCGCAGCGAAACCGATCACTGCGCCGACGATGGTGTGGGTGGTGGACACCGGCCAGCCACGCGTCGAGGCCACCAGAAGCCAGGTGCCGGCAGCCAGCAATGCCGACATCATGCCCAGCACCATCAGATTAGGGCTGATCAGATTGGCATCGACGATGCCGTTCTTGATGGTTTCGGTCACCTCGCCGCCGGCCAGATAGGCACCGGCGAATTCGAAGACCATGGCGATGATGATCGCCTGCTTGATGGTCAGTGCACGCGAGCCAACGGATGTGCCCATAGCATTGGCTACATCGTTGGCTCCAACACCCCAGGCCATGAAAAAACCGAAAAGGCAGGCAAGAACGAGCAGAACCAGCCCGTAGTCCGCAATCAGAGACATAAATTAGTTTCCGTAGATCCCAGAAAGGACACTGGCGCTTAGCGCGCCAGCAGTTGTTCCAGTCGGTTGCCCACTCGTTGGGCACGGTCGGCGACATCGCCGATCCAGTCGATGATCTGATAGAGGAACATCACATCGACCGGGGGAAGATCCTTCTCCAGCTTGAACAGGTGGCGACGGACCTCGATCTGCAGGCGATCGGTATCGTTCTCGATCGAACCGAGCTCCTCGATGAGGGTTTCCACCAGCTCGGCCTCACGACCGGCGAAACCGGTCTCGAGCAGCTCGTCCAGCTCGTTCATCGCCTTCAGCGCCTGGGCGCTGGCGTCCACGCTACGCTGCACGTAGGTCCGCATCAGCGGCTGCAGCGGCTGCGGAATGGCCATCTGCCGGCCGAGCATCAGGCCGGCGATGTCCTTGGCACGGTTGGCGACTTTGTCCTGTACACTGAGCAGCTCCAGCAGGTCCGAACGCGGCACCGGCAGGAACAGGCTCTTGGGCAGGTGCAGGCGCACGCTTTTCTTCAGCTTGTCAGCCTCGTGCTCCAGCCGGGACATCTCCTGTTGTACCTGTTCCACCTTGGCCCAATCCTCGGCCATTACGGCCTCGAAGAAAGGCATCAGGTTCGCCGCGCACTCGTGGGCCTTGGCGATATGCTGTTGCATGGGGCCGATAGGTGAACGGCCGAACAGGCTGACAAAGGGATTGATAGGCATAGGGTAAGCCCCCGTTTTGAGAAGGCCGCAAGTATAGGGACCGGTTTCGTCATTCGCCAGCACGCGTCATCGGTCTGTCACATTTTCATAAAAGGCGTTCTAGCTCTCCATCATGGCCAAAGAAACCGAAATCAAACTGCGCGTCAGCCGCGCCACCCTGGCAGCCCTGCGCGAGCACACGCTGTTGAAGAAGCGCAACAAGAGCGGTTGGCAGCGCGGCGAGCTGTTCAATCAGTACTACGACACCGCAGACCGCGAACTGGCCAATGCCAAGGTCGCCCTGCGTCTGCGCCGTGACGGCGAGCAGTTCATCCAGACGCTGAAAAGCCGCGGCCAGAGCGTCGCCGGCCTGTCCGAGCGCAACGAATGGGACTGGCACCTGAGCAAGGCCAAGCTGGACCTGAAAAAGCTCGACGACAGCTGCTGGCCGGCCAGCCTGGCCGATCTGGACAAGAAAACCCTGCAACCGCTGTTCACCACCGATTTCGTCCGCGAGAAGGCCGAAATCGCCTGGGGTCGCGGCAAGGCCAAGGTGGTCATCGAGGCCGCACTGGATCTGGGCAAGGTCGTTGCCGGCGAGGGTGAAGAAGAGATCTGCGAACTTGAGCTGGAGCTGCGCCAGGGCGAACCGGCGGCGCTGCTGGAGCTGGCCTGCGAGCTGGCGGCGGACCTGCCGCTGATGCCCTGCGACATCAGCAAGGCCGAGCGCGGCTATCGACTGTTCGATGCCGGCAGCTACAGCCTGAGCCTGCCCGCTCCTGCCCTGAATGGCGAAATGAGCCTGGACGACGCCTTCGCCGCGCTCGCCTGGCATCTGCTCGGCGCCAGCCAGCGCCTGGCCGAGCAGTATCGCTGGAACGGTCACTGGAGCCTGCTGCAGCAATGGCTGGAGCAACTGATCGACCTGCGCGCCCTCCTAGCCAGCCTCGGTCAGGCCGCGCCCCGCGCCAGCTCGCGTGAGCTGCGCGAAGCGCTCGACGCGCTGCTCGATGACTGGCGTCCGCGCCTGGCGGCTGGCCAGGACGACGACAGCATGCGGCGCAACGCTCCGGCGCTGTTTGCCGCCGAACTGGATGGCTGCCGCTGGGGCCTGCTGTCGCTAAAGCTGTCGCACTGGCTGCTGCTACGTAGCTGGGCAACAGAGCGCAACAACCGTGGCACCCGCCAGGGCAACGCCGCGCTTGGCAACTGGCTGCCGACCTTGCTGGGCGAAGAAGGCACTGCCCTGCAGCTACGCCGCTACCAGCAGCAGCCGGAAGACCTGGCTGAACAGATGCCGCGCCTGGAGCGCCTGCTGGTCTGGCTGCGCCTGGCGCGCGGCGTGCTGGAGGTGCCCGAGGTCGACCGTCTGTATGGCGAGCTGAACAAGCTGTATGACCTGGCGCAGCAGAAACTGGACGACGAGCAGCGTCAGTTGCGCGCGACCCAGGCGCAGATCGTGAGCAGCCTCAAGGCGTGGAAGGCGCTGGTGTAGGGGGCGACTGCACGCTGGATGCAGCAACAACTTCGCGGACAAGTCCGCTCCCACAAAGAGGCTTGAAGGCCCTTCCCGATCTGTGGGAGCGGACTTGTCCGCGAAGCATCTAAGGGATGGCAGACACCGCCCTACCCAGCGCAACAAAAAAAAGGGCCCTGCGGGGCCCGTTTTGGTTTCAGCCTGCAGCTCAGTGACTGCTGCTTTGACCGCTGGCCGGCTGCCAGGATGGATTGGTGGTCTCGTCCATCGCCTGCTGCATGGCTTTCTTGCGTTTTTCCTCGGCACGATGGGCGAAGAACCAGGCCAGGAAGGTGGCGAACGACACCGCCAGCAGGATCAGGCTGGCCACCGCGTTGATCTCCGGCTTAACCCCCAGGCGCACGGCGGAGAAGATCTCCATCGGCAGGGTGGTCGAGCCCGGACCGGATACGAAGCTGGCCAGAACCAGGTCGTCCAGCGACAGGGCGAAGGACATCATGGCGCCCGCTGCCAGCGACGGCGCGATCATCGGCACGGTGATCAGGAAGAACACCTTCCACGGCCGAGCACCCAGGTCCATGGCGGCCTCTTCGATGGACATGTCCAGTTCACGCAGGCGCGACGACACCACTACCGCCACGTAGGCCGAGCAGAAGGTGGTGTGGGCGATCCAGATGGTGGCCATGCCGCGCTGCATTGGCCAGCCGATCAGCTGCGCCATCAGCACGAACAACAGCAGCAGGGACAGGCCGGTGATCACTTCCGGCATCACCAGCGGTGCGGTGACCAGACCACCGAACAGCGTGCGCCCCTTGAAGTGGGTGATGCGGGTCAGCACGAAGGCCGCCAGGGTGCCCAGCGCCACCGCTGCAATCGCGGTATAGCAGGCGATTTCCAGCGAGCGCATCACCGCGTTCATCAGTTGGGAGTTGTCCAGCAGGCCGACGTACCACTTGACCGACCAGCCGCCCCAGACCGTTACCAGCCGCGAGGCGTTGAACGAGTAAATGACCAGGATGACCATGGGCAGGTAGATGAAGACCAAACCGACCCAGAGCATGAGGCTGGAGAAACTGAAACGCTTCATGGGCGGCCCTCCAGCTCTTTGGCTTGGTTACGGTTGAACAGGATGATCGGCACGATCAGGATCGCCAGCATCACCACCGCCAGAGCGGAGGCTACCGGCCAGTCGCGGTTGTTGAAGAACTCCTGCCACAGCACCTTGCCGATCATCAGGGTCTCCGGACCGCCGAGCAGTTCGGGGATGACGAACTCACCGACCACCGGGATGAACACCAGCATCGAGCCGGCAATGATGCCGTTCTTCGACAGCGGTACGGTGATCTTCCAGAAGTTGTTGAAGTTGCTCGAACCCAGGTCGGAGGCGGCCTCCAGCAGGCTGAGGTCGTGCTTCACCAGGTTGGCGTAGAGCGGCAGGATCATGAACGGCAGGTACGAATAGACCACGCCGATGTAGACCGCGGTGTTGGTATTGAGAATCTGCAGCGGCGAGTCGATCAGGCCGATGCCCATCAGCAGGCTGTTGAGCAGGCCGTTATTGCCGAGGATGCCCATCCAGGCGTAGACGCGAATCAGGATCGCAGTCCAGGTCGGCATCATGATCAGCAGCAGCAGCACGGTTTGCTGCGACTTCGGAGCCCTGGCAATGGCGTAGGCCATCGGGTAGCCGATCACCAAGCACAGCAGGGTACTGAAGAAAGCCACCTTCAACGACCCCAGGTAGGCGGCCAAGTACAGGGCATCCTCGGTGAGGAAGATGTAGTTGCCGAAGTTCAGCAACAGCGTCAGCTTGTTGTCCGCCCACTCGTAGATCTCCGTGTACGGCGGGATCGCCACGTCCGCCTCGGCGAAGCTGATCTTCAGCACGATGATGAACGGCAGCAGGAAGAACATGAACAGCCAGAGGAACGGAATGCCGATCACGGCATGCCGCCCACTGGGCAGATACCGCGCCAGTTTGCTCATTTTCATGATTGCAGTACCACGCCGCTGTCGTCTTCCCAGTACACCACCACCGGATCGTCCCAGGTCGGACGCTTGCCGCGGCGCTCGGCGTTGGCGATGAAGCACTGTACGACCTGCCCGGAGGTGAGCTTGACGTAGTAGACCGAATGACCGCCGAGGTAGGCGATGTCATGCACGTGGCCATGGCTCCAGTTGTATTGCGGGTGCTCGTGATCGTCCGGCAGCGCGGTGGCCATCAGCAACTTCTCGGGGCGCAGTGCGTAGCTGACTTTCTTGTCCTCGGCGCGGGTGCTGACGCCGTGACCGATGTAGATCGGCTTGTCCAGTTGCGGGCAATCTATGATCGCGTGGTCGACTTCGTCGGTCGTGATCTGCCCGTCGAACAGGTTGACGTTGCCGATGAATTCGCACACCAGGCGGCTGGTCGGCGTCTCGTAGATGTCCACCGGGCTGCCGGTCTGGGCGATCCAGCCCAGGTGCATGATGGCGATGCGCTGGGCCATGGTCATGGCCTCTTCCTGGTCATGGGTCACCATCACGCAGGTCACGCCGACGCGCTCGATGATTTCCACCAGTTCCAGCTGCATCTGCGAACGCAGTTTCTTGTCCAGCGCGCCCATCGGCTCGTCGAGCAGCAGCAGCTTGGGACGCTTGGCCAGGGAGCGGGCCAGGGCCACACGCTGGCGCTGGCCACCGGAGAGCTGGTGCGGCTTGCGCTTGGCATACTGGGTCATGTGCACCAGTTTGAGCATCTCGGCCACGCGCTCGTCGATCTCGGCCTTGGGCAGCTTGTCCTGCTGCAAACCGAAGGCGATGTTCTGCGCCACGGTCATGTGCGGGAACAGCGCGTAGGACTGGAACATCATGTTGATCGGCCGCTGGTACGGCGGCATGTCAGTGATGTCGACGCCATCGAGGATGATGCGCCCTTCGGTCGGCCGCTCGAAACCGGCGAGCATGCGCAGCAGCGTGGATTTACCGGAGCCCGAGCCACCGAGCAGGGCGAAGATTTCGCCCTTGTTGATGGTCAGCGATACATCGTCGACTGCTACGGTTTCGTCGAACTTCTTCGTCACCCGATCGATCTTGACCAGCACCTCTTTCGGTTTCTGGTCCCCTTCGAGGGCTTTTTTATAGGCGCTGGAGGCAACAGCCATTCGGAAACTCCCGGAAGATAGCGCCCGGCCATGCCGGCCGGGCTGAAACGGTTACTGACCCGACTTGATCTTGGTCCAGCTGCGGGTCATCAGACGCTGCGCCTTGGGCGGCAGTTCGGCCATCACGTACAACTTGTCCAGCACGGCCTGTGGTGGATACACCGACTCGTCCTGACGAATCTCCTGGTCCATGATTTCCCCCGCATTGATGTTGGGGTTGGCATAGCCGACATAGTCGCTGACGCCGGCGATCACCTTGGGATCGAGGAGGTAGTTGATGAAGGCATGGGCTTGCTCGAGGTTGCGGGCATCCTTGGGGATGGCCAGCATGTCGAACCACAGGTTGGCGCCTTCCTTGGGAATCGCATAGGCGATTTCGATGCCCTTTCCGGCCTCTTCGGCGCGGTCGGCCGCCTGCAGAACGTCCCCCGAATAACCGAACGCCACGCAGATGTTGCCGTTGGCCAGATCGGAGATGTATTTCGAAGAGTGGAAGTAGCTCACGTAGGGACGCACTTCCATCAACTTGGCTTCGGCCTTGGCGTAGTCATCGGCACTCTGGCTGTTCGGATCCAGGCCAAGGTAGTTGAGCACCGAGGGAATCATCTCGTCGGCCGAATCCATGAAGGACACGCCACAGCTGGCGAGCTTCTTCATGTTCTCCGGCTCGAACAATACGGCCCAGGAGTCGATCTTTTCGACACCCAGCGCCGCCTTGACCTTCTCGACGTTGTAGCCGATGCCGTTGGTGCCCCACAGATAGGGCACGGCGTACTGGTTGCCCGGATCGTTGGCTTCGAGCTGCTTGAGCAGCGCCGGATCGAGGTTGCTCCAGTTCGGCAGCTTGGTACGGTCCAGCGGCTGGAACGCGCCGGCCTTGATCTGCTTGCCGAGGAAATGATTGGACGGCACCACCACGTCATAACCGGTACGACCGGCGAGCAGCTTGCCTTCCAGCGTTTCATTGGAATCGAAGACGTCGTAGACCGGCTTGATGCCAGTGGCCTGTTCGAACTCGGCCAGCGTCTCTTCGCCGATGTAGTCGCTCCAGTTGTAGATATGCACCGTCTGCTGGGCCAGAGCGGCTCCACTCAGGCTAGCGGCTGCCAGGGCGATCAGAGTCTTGGGCAGGGTTACTCGCACAGTTTCATCCTCGCTTTGGTGCGCCGCTAAAAAAGCGCGGCACTTTATAGGAAAACGCGTCAGGAATCAGCGACCGCCGGAGTCGGATCAGGCCGCACCGCCACTTCCCAAGGCTCTCAGCCCAAACAGGCGCAAAACGATGGCCATCCCGGCCCTTTTATCGTGATCCTTTTAAGTGTTGCTGCGTGACCTGGCAGGCGTGCCCGCCAGGTCATGCACTGCTTCGATCAGCGACCGGATTTGATCTTGGTCCAGCTGCGGGTCATCGCACGTTGTGCCGGGGCCGGTAGGTCAGGGAAGGCGTACAGCTTGGCCATCACGTCCTCGCTCGGGTAGATGCCCGGGTCCTTGCGGATCGCCTCGTCGACCAGTTCGGTGGCCTTGGCGTTGCCGTTGGGGAACTGCACTTCGTTGGTGATCTGCGCCATCACTTCCGGCTTGAGCAGGTAGTTCAGGAAGGTGTAGGCCGCATCGACGTTCTCGGCATCCGCCGGAATGGCCAGCATGTCGAAGAAGGTGCCGGCACCTTCCTTCGGAATGTTGTAGGCCACCTCGACCTTGCCGCCGGCCTCTTCGGCACGGGACTTGGCCTGGTAAATGTCGCCCGAATAACCCACGGCCACGCAGAGGTTGCCGTTGGCCAGGTCGGAGATGTACTTGGAAGAGTGGAAGTAGGTCACCGAAGGACGGATCTTCATGAACAGATCCTCGGCTTCCTTGAGTTGCTTGGAGTCGGTGCTGGTCGGCTCATGGCCGAGGTACTGCAGAGCGATCGGCAGGATCTCGGTGGGCGAGTCGAGGAAGGACACACCGCAGGACTTCAGCTTCTCGATGTTTTCCGGCTTGAACAGCAGGTCCCAGGAGTCCACCGGGGCGTTTTCACCCAGCACGGCCTTGACCTTCTCCGGGTTGAAGCCGATGCCGATCGAACCCCACATGTAGGGGAAGGCGTACTGGTTGCCCGGGTCGCTGACTTCGACGGTCTTGAGCAGGTTCTTGTCCAGGTTGTCCCAGGTCAGCTTGGACTTGTCCAGCGGCTGGTAGACCTTGGCCTTGATGTGCTTGGCCAGGAAGTTGTTCGAGGGCACGACGATGTCGTAACCGGACTTGCCCGCGAAGAGCTTGGCTTCCAGCGTCTCGTTGCTGTCGAAGACGTCGTAGACCACCTTGATGCCGCTTTCCTTCTCGAAATTGGCAATGGTGTCTTCGGCGATGTAATCGCTCCAGTTGTAGACATGCAGTACCTTGCTATCAGCCTGCGCAGCGCCAGCCACGGCTGCGGTCAGGGACAACGCAAGAAGAGTCTTGCCGAAAATTTTCATGCGAACAGCTCCTGTTGTTTTGTCGTTTTGCGATCGAGCGCAAGTACTTCCGGTCTGGCCGGCCCGCGCACTCTGGCGCAGTCTGGCAAGGTCATCGCGGTGATACAACTTTCCCGTGGTAACCGACTGCACGCTGTGTATTCACAGCGACTCAGCTCGCCACCTGTTCCAGCGTCAGGTCCAGACACTTGCGTGCCTTTTCCACCAGTTCGTCGATCTCGGCAAAGCTGATCACCAGCGGCGGCGCGATGATCATGGTGTCGCCCACCGCGCGCATGATCAGGCCATTGTTGAAGCAGTGCCCACGGCAAACCATGCCCACGCCCACATCGCCAGAGAAGCGCTTACGCGTCGCCTTCTCCTGCACCAGTTCGATGGCGCCGAGCATGCCGACGCCGCGCACTTCGCCCACCAGCGGATGATCCGCCAGTTCACGCAGACGACGCTGCAAATACGGTGCCGTTTCCGCTTTCACGCGTTCAACGATGCCTTCTTCCTTGAGGATGCGCAGGTTCTCCAAGCCCACCGCCGCCGCTACCGGGTGACCGGAATAGGTGAAGCCGTGGTTGAAGTCGCCATGCGCCTCGATCACTTCGAACACCTTGTCGCTGACGATCAACCCGCCCATCGGCACGTAGCCCGAGGTCAAACCCTTGGCGATGGTCATCAGGTCAGGCTTGAGGTCGTAGTACTGGCTGCCGAACCACTCGCCGGTCCGGCCGAAACCGCAAATCACTTCATCGGCAACGAACAGGATGTCGTACTTGGCGAGGATTTCCTTGATCCGCGGCCAGTAGGTTTCCGGCGGGATGATCACCCCACCGGCACCCTGGATCGGCTCGGCGATAAAGGCGGCGACATTGTCCACGCCCAGCTCGAGAATCTTCTTCTCCAGCTGGTCGGCGGCCCAAATGCCGAATTCTTCCGGCGACTGGTCGCCGCCCTCGCCGAACCAGTACGGCTGCGGAATATGGGCGATGCCGGGGATCGGCAGATCACCCTGCTCGTGCATGAACTTCATGCCGCCGAGGCTGGCGCCGGCCACGGTGGAGCCGTGGTAACCGTTATCGCGACCAATAACGATTTTCTTGTTCGGCTGGCCTTTGCACGCCCAGTAGTGGCGTACCAGACGCAGCATGGTGTCGTTGCCTTCCGAGCCCGAGCCGGTGAAGAACACGTGGTTCATACCGGCCGGCGCCAGTTGCGAGATGGCATGGGCCAGCTCCAGCACCGGCGGGTGGGCGGTCTGGAAGAAGGTGTTGTAGAACGGCAACTGGCGCATCTGCGTAGCCGCAGCTTCGACCAGTTCCTCGCGGCCATAGCCCACGGCCACGCACCACAGACCGGCCATGCCATCGAGGATCTTGTTGCCCTCGCTGTCCCACAGGTGCACGCCCTTGGCCTCAGTGATGATGCGCGGGCCCTTTTCGGCCAACTGCTTGTAATCACTGAACGGCGCCAGGTGATGAGCCTGGCTCAGGGCCTGCCACTGGGCAGTCTTGGGATTGCTCGCTTGCTTGTTCATTACCACACCTTATCCGGAGCTCCCGTGGGAGGCGCTTTAGCGGCGACTGTCGCGGCTGAAGCCCCTCCCACGGCGCTCTATACCGACAGCAGCAGGAACTCACGCTCCCAGGAACTGATCACGCGCTTGAAGTTCTCGTGCTCGGCACGCTTGACCGCGACATAGCCACGGATGAACTTCTCGCCGAGAAACTTTTCAGCGTCCTTGCAGGCTTCCATACGCTCCAGAGCGCTTTCGATGGTCACCGGCAGACGCAGGTTGCGCCGCTCGTAACCACGGCCTTTGACCGGCGCGCCGGGGTTAACGCCGCCGACCATGCCCATGTAGCCGCACAGCAGCGTCGCCGCCAGCACCAGGTAGGGGTTGGCATCGGCGCCGGCCAGGCGGTTTTCCACGCGGCGGTTCTGCGGGCTGGCCTCCGGCACACGCAGGCCGACGGTGCGGTTTTCCTCGCCCCACTCCACGTTCACTGGCGCCGAGGTATCGGGCAGGAAGCGGCGGAAGGAATTGACGTTCGGCGCGAACAGCGGCAGCAGCTCGGGGATGTATTTCTGCAATCCGCCGATGTGATGCATGAACAGCTCGCTCATCGTGCCGTCTTCGTTGGAGAAGATGTTCTTGCCAGTCTTGATGTCCACCACGCTCTGGTGGATGTGCATGGCGCTGCCGGGCTCATCGGTGATCGGCTTGGCCATGAAGGTGGCCGCCACGTCATGCTTGAGCGCGGCTTCGCGCATGGTGCGCTTGAACACCAGAATCTGGTCGGCCAGGTGCAGCGCGTCGCCATGGCGGAAGTTGATTTCCATCTGCGCCGGGCCTTCTTCGTGGATCAGGGTGTCCAGATCCAGGCCTTGCAGCTCGCACCAGTCGTACATGTCTTCGAACAGCGGGTCGAATTCGTTCGCCGCGTCGATGGAGAAGCTCTGGCGACCGGTTTCCGGCCGGCCGGAGCGCCCTACCGGCGCGACCAGCGGGAAGTCCGGGTCGCTATTGCGCTTGGTCAGGTAGAACTCCATCTCAGGTGCGACGATGGGCTTCCAGCCTTTGTCGGCATACATCTGCAACACTTTCTTGAGGATGTTGCGCGGCGACAGCTCGATGGGGTTGCCCTGCTTGTCGAAGGTGTCGTGAATCACCATGGCGGTGGGCTCGATGGCCCAGGGCACGACGAATACCGCATTGGGGTCTGGACGGCAGAACATGTCGATGTCCGCCTCGTCCAGCAGGTCGTAATAGATGTCGTCCTCGACATAGTCGCCGGTCACGGTCTGCAGCAGCACGCTCTCGGGGAGGCGCATGCCCTTCTCGTCGAGGAACTTGTTGGTCGGCGAGATCTTGCCGCGGGCAATGCCGGTCAGGTCGCTGATCAGGCATTCGACTTCGGTGATTTTGCGTTCTTTCAGCCAGCTCGTGAGCTGGTCTAACTTGGTACTCATAGAGACCTCAGGGTTGTAGAACCTGCTTGCGTTATAGCGGGTTCAGCGTTGCCCCGCCCTCTCCCTGCAAGCCTCACCAAAGGCCTGGAAGAAGGCGAGATATTCGTGTGGATGCTACTAGGGGTGCGGCACCTCCGACACCTTGCATTTCACTCCACCGAAACAAAATTGTTCGCCCTCGCCTGCAGGCGCCGGACTGTCTATCTCGCGGCCTTGCGCGAAACCTGCGAAGCCGGCGAGCGGGTCGTACATTGCATGACGCGGGCCAAGGCGCATGCCAGGCAGCGGTGCTTGGCCGCGTACGCTATCGTGCAGAATATAGGGTGGACGAAGAACCTGACGTGACAGGTCGCGCGGCACGCAGGCCGCAGAGGAAGGAGGTTGCCGCATTGCAGCGGTCATGCGAGCCCGCATGATGTGCAGACTCGCCTCGCTGATGCGCGAGGAGGTAGCGTGACCGATGGTCCTGGTACAAGCGCTGACGCCGATGGCCGGCAGGCAAAACATGAGACACCCGTATTATTGCTGTTATGGGTTTGAACCGAGCTTAGCCTTGTTCATTTTTTTACACAATAGCCCTGTAAAAAATTGAACACACCCCACTGAGCACCCTGAAAGATCAGCGTTTGGGGCAGGCTGAAAGGCCTTGAAACGCCCCAAAAATGGCCATCACGCCCCACTACAGGGCACTATGCAGCCTGCTTGACAGTAAAGTGCGTTTCGGATTGACTCACACCCATGCAGTCGCATGATTGATATATTTAACAAAAAGGTGTTGCATCATGTCGGTACCCCCGCGTGCCGTTCAGCTTAACGAAGCGAACGCGTTCCTCAAGGAACATCCCGAGGTCCAGTTCGTCGACCTTCTTATTGCAGATATGAATGGTGTGGTGCGCGGCAAGCGCATCGACCGGAACGCCCTTCACAAGGTGTACGAGAAAGGCATCAACCTGCCCGCCTCGCTCTTCGCCCTCGACATCAACGGCTCCACCGTCGAGAGCACCGGCCTCGGCCTGGACATCGGCGACGCCGACCGTATCTGCTTCCCCATCCCCAATACCCTGTGCAACGAGCCCTGGCAGAAGCGCCCGACCGCGCAGCTGCTGATGACCATGCACGAGCTGGACGGCACGCCTTTCTTCGCCGACCCGCGCGAGGTATTGCGCCAGGTGGTACAGAAGTTCGACGAACTGGGCCTGCGTATCTGTGCAGCCTTCGAACTGGAGTTCTATCTGATCGACCAGGAGAACGTGAACGGCCGTCCGCAGCCGCCGCGTTCGCCGATCTCCGGCAAGCGCCCGCATTCCACCCAGGTCTATCTGATCGATGACCTCGACGAGTACGTCGACTGCCTGCAGGACATGCTCGAAGCCGCCAAGGAGCAGGACATCCCGGCCGACGCCATCGTCAAGGAAAGCGCCCCGGCGCAGTTCGAGGTCAACCTGCACCACGTCGAAGATGCCATCAAGGCCTGCGACTACGCGCTGCTGCTCAAGCGCCTGATCAAGAACATCGCCTACGACCATGAGATGGATTCCACCTTCATGGCCAAGCCCTACCCGGGCCAGGCGGGCAACGGCCTGCACGTGCACATCTCGCTGCTGGACAAGAAGACCGGCAAGAACATCTTCGCCGCCGAAGATCCGCTGGAGAACACCTCGCTGCGTCATGCCGTCGGCGGCATCCTCGATACCATGGCCGCGTCGATGGCCTTCCTCTGCCCCAACGTCAACTCCTACCGTCGCTTCGGCGCGCAGTTCTACGTGCCCAACGCGCCAAGCTGGGCACTGGACAACCGTACCGTGGCCGTGCGTGTACCGACCGGCAGCGCCGATGCAGTACGTATCGAACACCGTGTGGCCGGCGCCGACGCCAACCCCTACCTGATGCTGGCGTCGATCCTCGCCGGTATCCACCACGGCCTGACCAACCATATCGAACCGGGTGAGCCGATCGAAGGCAACGCCTACGATCAGCTCGAACCCAGCCTGCCGAACAACCTGCGCGATGCCCTGCGTGAGCTGGACGACAGCGAAGTGCTGAACAAGTACATCGACCCGAAGTACATCGACATCTTCGTCGCATGCAAGGAAGCCGAGCTGCAGGAGTTCGAGACCACCATCTCCGACCTCGAGTACAACTGGTACCTGCACACCGTGTAAACCGTAGGCCGCCCGCACCCAGGTGCGGGCGGCTGAGCATGCTTGCCCAAGTGACCTTGCCTGACGTCCAATAGCGCCTCGTTCATCGAGGAGCCCGCCATGTCGCGCCCAGCCAGCACCCGCAAGCCGCGCGCCAGCAGCCAGGCCCGTATCGCCGTGATTCTCGCGGCAGCCCGCGAGCTGTTGGCCGAACAGGGCATGGCCAACCTGTCGATCTATACGGTGGCCGAGCGCGCGGGTATTCCGCCTTCTTCGGTGTATCACTTCTTCGCCAGCGTGCCCGCCCTGCTCGAAGGGCTGACTGCCGACGTGCACGCGGCCTTTCGCGCCAGCCTGCTGGAGCCGGTCGACCACGCCGCACTGCGCAGCTGGCACGATCTGTCGCGCCTGGTCGAGCAACGCATGCTGGCCATCTACGCAGCCGATGCCGCCGCGCGCCAGCTGATCCTCGCCCAGCACGGCCTAGCGGAAATCACCCAGGCCGATCACCAGCACGACCTGGAGCTGGGCCGACTGATGCGCGCGCTGTTCGACCGCCACTTCCCCCTGCCGCAATTGCCGACGGATATCGAGGTCTTCAGCCTGGCCATGTCGCTGGGCGACCGCGTCTACGCCCACGCAGTGCAGCTGTACGGTGAAATCGCGCCACGCCTGGCCGAGGAAGGCATGCGTGTGTTCGACGCCTACCTGGGCCTGTACCTGCCGGCTGCGCTGCCGAAACGGGCCACGCCGCTGGCCTGACCGGTCTATCGCCACGCCCCCAAGCCCGTGCCTCTGTGCCTGGGAGCCTGGGAGCCTCTGTGGGAGCGGACTTGTCCGCGAAAAAACACCGCGCCCCCTTTCGCGGACAAGTCCGCTCCCACAAGCACACACCCGATCAGGATCGATAAAAATCTGCAATTTTATCGAGAACCGACCAATCACATCTTCTAATACCGATATTTATCGGATATAAATCGAAAAAAGGCCCTGATGATTTGACCCGTGGGCCACCACAGGTCAGTACCGGGTTCGGCTGACCGCACTCCTGCTACGAGGTGCCTTATGTCCCGTATCGTTACCGTTGCCGCGACCCAGATGGCCTGCTCCTGGGATACCGCCGCGAATATGGCCAACGCCGAACAGCTGGTGCGCCAGGCAGCCGCTCAGGGCGCGCAGATCATTCTGATCCAGGAGCTGTTCGAGACGCCCTACTTCTGCCAGAAGCCCAACGCCGATTACATCCAGCTGGCCACCACGGTCGAGGAAAACCTCGCCATCGCGCATTTTCGCAAAGTCGCTGCAGAGCTGAAGGTGGTGCTACCGATCAGCTTCTTCGAGCGCGCCGGCCGCGCGCGATTCAACAGCATCGCCATCATCGATGCCGACGGCACGAATCTCGGGATTTATCGGAAAAGCCATATCCCCGACGGCCCTGGATATCACGAGAAGTACTACTTCAATCCGGGCGATACCGGCTTCAAGGTCTGGGATACCGCCTATGCACGTATCGGCGTGGGCATTTGCTGGGACCAGTGGTTCCCGGAGTGCGCGCGTAGCATGGCGCTGATGGGTGCGGAAATTCTCTTCTACCCCACCGCCATCGGCAGTGAGCCTCACGACGCCAGCATCAGCTCGCGCGAACACTGGCAGCGCGTGCAGCAGGGGCATGCCGGGGCCAACCTGATGCCGCTGGTGGCCAGCAACCGCATCGGCCGCGAAGAACAGGACGGCTACGCCATCACCTTCTATGGCAGCTCGTTCATCGCTGACCAATATGGCGAGAAGGTCAAGGAGCTGAACCAGACCGAAGAGGGCATCCTGGTGCACGCCTTCGATCTGGACGCGCTGGAGAAGACGCGCAGCGCCTGGGGTGTGTTCCGCGACCGCCGGCCGAACCTATACTGGCCACTTTCCACGCTCGATGGCGAAACCCCATCCGAATGAACGTAGCCCGGATGCAATCCGGGGCTTTTTCTCACGACTCCCCGGATTGCATCCGGGCTACAGGTGAAACATGACCACCCTCAACACCACACCACGCGCCGATGGTTTCCATATGCCCGCCGAGTGGGCACCGCACAGCAAGACCTGGATGGTCTGGCCCGAGCGCCCGGACAACTGGCGTAACGGCGGCAAACCGGCGCAGGCCGCCTTCACCGCCGTGGCCAAGGCCATCGCCCAGTTCGAGCCGGTAACCGTCTGCGCCTCCGCCGCGCAATACGAAAACGCCCGCGCGCGTCTGGACGACGACAACATTCGCCTGGTGGAAATCACCACCGATGACGCCTGGGTCCGCGATACCGGGCCGACCTTCGTCACCAACGCCAGCGGCGAAGTGCGCGGCGTGGACTGGGCCTTCAACGCCTGGGGCGGCTTCGATGGCGGCCTGTACTCGCCCTGGCTGCGTGACGACCAGGTGGCGCGCAAGATTCTCGAGATCGAAGGCTGCAAGCGCTACCGCACCGAGGGTTTCGTCCTCGAAGGCGGTTCGATCCATGTCGACGGCGAAGGCACCCTGATCACCACCGAAGAGTGCCTGCTGAACAAGAACCGCAACCCGCACCTGTCGCGCGAAGAGATCGAGGCGGTGCTGCGCGGGCACCTGGCCATCGATACGGTGATCTGGCTGCCGGACGGCCTGTACAACGACGAGACCGACGGCCACGTCGACAACTTCTGCTGCTACGTGCGCCCCGGCGAGGTGCTGCTGGCCTGGACCGAGGATGCGAACGATCCCAACTATCCGCGTTGCCAGGCCGCCATGCGCGTGCTGGAGAGCGTTCGCGATGCCAAGGGCCGCCAGCTGACCGTGCACAAGATGCCGATCCCCGGCCCGCTCCACGCCACTGTCGAAGAATGCGCCGGCGTCGACATCGTCGATGGCAGCCAGGAGCGCAGCCCCGAGGTGCGCCTGGCCGGCTCCTACGTCAACTTCCTGATCGTCAACGGCGGCATCGTCGCGCCGAGCTTCGATGATCCGAAGGACGAGGAAGCCCGCGCCATCCTGCAGCGCGTGTTCCCCGAGCATCGTGTGGTGATGGTGCCCGGCCGCGAGATTCTCCTCGGTGGCGGCAATATCCATTGCATCACTCAGCAACAACCGGCGCCGCAAAACGGCTGAAAATTGTTCTGAGAGGGCTTCAAGTTGATCCTGACCGAGCCGATAGGCTTGGTTGGGAGCAGCCCGTTACCTCGAAGAGCATGCCATGTTCAATAAAGCCCTCAAACGCGACCTGGAAGCCTCTCATCAGCAGTTGCAGTCCGCCCTCGCGAGGTTGGCTGCCGTCGATCGCTCGACGGCCATGATCGAGTTCAAACCTGACGGCACCATCGTCAGTGCCAACGACAATCTTCTGGCCACCATGGGCTATCGGCTGGAAGAGATCATCGGTAAACACCACAGCATGTTCTGCTTTCCCGAGTACCAGGCCAGCGCCGAGTACCGTCGCTTCTGGCAACGCCTGGCCGCGGGCGAGTACATCCGCGAACGCTTCCGCCGCCGCAACAAACAGGGTCGGGAAGTCTGGCTGGAAGCCAGCTACAACCCGATCCGGGGCGCAGACGGTCGTGTCGAAGGCGTGCTCAAGCTGGCTACCGACATTACCGCCCAGGTCACTCGTGAGCAGGAACAGAACAGCATGGTGCAGGCCATCAGCCGTTCCATGGCGGTCATTGCCTTCAACCTCAAGGGTGAGGTGCTGGAAGCCAACGAGAACTTCGAGCAGACCATGGGTTATCGCCTCGATGAGATTCGTGGCAAGCATCACCGCATGTTCTGTACGCGCGAGGAGGCGGAGTCAGCGGCTTACCGGAGCTTCTGGGAGCGACTCAACAGTGGCGAGTTCTTCTCGGGTCGTTACCAGAGAATCAACCGCCACGGCGATATCGTCTGGCTCAGTGCGACTTACAACCCGGTCTTCGATGCCAGCGGCAACCTCTACAAAGTGGTGAAGTTCGCGCGTGACATCACCGCCCAGGTCCACCAGCAACAAACCGAGTCCGATGCCGCCAAGCTCGCCTACGAGGTATCCCAGCGTACCGACGACAGTGCCCGGCATGGCGCCCAGGTGATCAGCGAGACGGTGGCGGTGGTGCGCGGCATTGCCGACGAATTGTCCCGGGCCGCCGAGGGCATCAGCGCAGTCAGCCAGCAGTCGGAGACGATCAGCAGCATCGTGCAGACCATCCGCGGCATCGCCGAACAAACCAACCTGCTCGCCCTCAACGCGGCCATCGAAGCGGCGCGGGCAGGCGAACAGGGCCGCGGCTTTGCCGTGGTCGCCGATGAAGTGCGCAGCCTGGCAGCGCGTACCGCGCAGGCGACGGTGGAAATCGTCGAGGTGGTCAAGCGCAACCACGACCTGGCGCAAGACGCGGTGAACAACATGCAATCGAGCCAGCACAAGGTCGATCAGGGTGTGGGCCTGGTCAACCAGGCCGGCGATGTCATCGAGCAGATCCAGAGGGGCGCACGGCAGGTGGTCGATGCCGTGCGCCAGTTCGCCGAGGCGCTGGAAGACAACTGATCAGTCGAACGGCTGTGGCCGCGGCGTATCGTTGTTCGACGGCGGCAGGATCGGCAGGGCGAAGCTCGGCTGCTCGCCCGTCAGGGTCTTGAGGAAGGCGGTGATCTTGCCGATCTCGCCTTCGCTCAGCTTACGCCCGAGCTGCAGGCGCGCCATGATGTCCACCGACTCCTCCAGCTTCCAGTAGGCACCGTCGTGGAAGTAGGGATAGGTCAGCTCGACGTTGCGCAGGGTCGGCACCTTGAACTTGAAGCGGTCGGCATCCTTGCCGGTCAGGCCGGCCACGCCTTCGGCCGGGTTGCTGGTTTCATAGGGCTCGACCAGGCCCATCTTCTGGAATGAGTTGCCACCCAGCGCCGGGCCGTTATGGCAGGCCACGCAGCCAATGGACTTGAACAGCTCGTAGCCCTCCCGCTCGGTCTGGGTGATGGCGTTGGCATCGCCCTTGAGCCACAGGTCGAAGCGGGAGTTGGGCGTGACCAGGGTCTTCTCGAACTCGGCGATGGCATCGGTCACTTCGTCGAGGGTGATCTCGTCGTGCTTGTACACGGCCTTGAACGACTCCCGGTACTGCGGGATCGAGCGCAGCACGTCGAGGGCGAGAATGTGGGTGAAGGCCATTTCCATCGGGTTGGCGATGGGCCCGGCGGCCTGCTCCTTGAGGTCGGCGGCGCGGCCATCCCAGAACTGCGCCAGGTTGAGGCTGGAGTTGAGCACGGTGGGCGAGTTGATCGGCCCCTGCTGCCAGGCATGGCCGATGGAGCTGGGCAGGTTGTCGCTGCCGCCCATCGACAGGTTGTGGCAGGAGTTGCAGGAAATGAACCCCGAGCGCGACAGGCGCGGGTCGAAGAACAATTGCTTGCCGAGTTCCACCTTGGCCGGATCGGTGATCTCGGCGGGGGCGATGGGCTGGACGGGTTCGTCGGCTGGTACGGTGGCCCAGGCGCTGGCGCCCAGGCACAACCCGGCCATCAGGCTCAGAGTGCGCATGTGGGTATCTCCTCAGGTATTGGCTGATCTGGTTATGCCTCGACCATGCCCAGCGCCAACCCGGTGCGGCTTGATCTGCATCAAGTCGCCCATGCTTCCGGCTTATTCGATTTGTTTCATTTCATTTAGCAGGTCCGCCTGGCAAGGCGCGTTTCGGCGCACCGCTGCGCTCGCGGAGCCTGCAGCCGGCGGATCTAGCCTTGCCGCAAGAACGAAAAAACCCGCCGCAGCGGGTTCTTTCAACATCGCGCCGATCAGGCGTCGGCGTCCGCGGCAGCCTCATAAGCCGCGGCGTCCAGCAGCTTGTCCAGCTCGCCGGCATCGCTCGGCTTGAGTTTGAAGAACCAGCTGCCGTAGGGGTCGCTGTTGACGCTTTCCGGGCTGTCGGCCAGCGCTTCGTTGATCGCGATCACCTCGCCGCCAACCGGCGCGTAGATATCGGATGCAGCCTTGACCGACTCCACCACACCAGCTTCCTGGCCAGCGTTCAGTTGCTTGCCGACTTCCGGCAGCTCGATGAACACCACGTCGCCAAGGGCTTCCTGGGCGTGGTCGGAAATGCCCACGGTCACGCTACCGTCAGCTTCCAGACGAGCCCACTCATGGCTGGCGGCATAACGCAGATCGGCGGGGATATTGCTCATGTGTCTTTCCTCGTAAGCGATGACGGCAAGCGGGCCGTCAGGACAATTTAGCAGGCCGCGGCAGAAGGGAAAGCCAGCGCCGCGGCCCGATCATTCAAATTAGCGTTTTGCCGTGACGCACGAAGCTCGGCTTGACTACCCGTACCGGGTACCACTTGCCGCGAATCTCCACCTCGGCCCGATCCCCGGTCTGTGACGGCACCCGTGCCAGAGCGATGGATTTGTTCAGCGTCGGCGAGAAGCTGCCACTGGTGATCTCACCCTCGCCGAGGCCTTCGACGCGCACGACCTGATGCGCGCGCAGCACGCCACGCTCTTCCAGCACCAGGCCCACCAGTTTGCTCGGGCAACCGGCGGCGCGTTGCGCCTCCAGCGCCGGGCGGCCGATGAAGTCACGCGCGGCTGGCTCCCAGGCGATGGTCCAGGCCATGTTGGCCGCCAGCGGGCTGACCTGCTCGTCCATGTCCTGGCCGTAGAGGTTCATGCCCGCCTCAAGGCGCAGGGTGTCGCGGGCGCCTAGGCCGATAGGCGAAATACCCGCCCCGACCAGCTCGTTGAGGAAGGACACCGCCTCGGCCACCGGCAGCACGATCTCCAGGCCATCTTCGCCGGTATAACCGGTACGGGCGATGAACCAGTCGCCCTCGGGCAGGCCCTGGAACGGCTTGAGTTCGTGGATCAGCGCCGCACGCGCCTGGGTCAGCAGCTCGGAGACCCGCGCCCGGGCCTTCGGCCCCTGAATGGCGAGCATGGCCAGATCGCGACGCTCGCGCAGCTGTACATCGAAGTCGCCAGCCTGGGCGTGCATCCACGCCAGGTCCTTGTCACGGGTACCGGCGTTGACCACCAGGCGGTAGCCCTGCTCCTGGGAAGAAGAGCCGGTGAGGTAAACGATCAGATCGTCGATCACCCCGCCCTGCTCGTTGAGCATCGCGCTGTACAGCGCCTTACCCGGGCTTTGCAGACGAGCCACGTCGTTGGCCAGCAGACGCTGCAGGTAGGCTTGCGCCTGGCT
The DNA here is from genome assembly GCF_002479365.1 of Pseudomonas sp. UBA7530. Lineage (NCBI taxonomy): Bacteria > Pseudomonadati > Pseudomonadota > Gammaproteobacteria > Pseudomonadales > Pseudomonadaceae > Pseudomonas > Pseudomonas sp. UBA7530. Next base: position 599,660 of record NZ_DLMS01000011.1, on the reverse strand, counting down.
GCCGCTCAGGTCCACCACGCACATGTGCGAGACGTCGAACACGCCGCAGTCGCGGCGCACCTGATGATGCTCCTCCACTTGCGAACCGTAGTGCAGCGGCATGTCCCAGCCGCCGAAGTCCACCATCTTGGCCCCCAGCGCCACGTGCAGATCATAGAGGGGGGTGCGCTGTCCCATGGGTAAATCTCCTTCCGGGCTTGGCGAAGCGATTCAGACCCCTAGAAGCTACCTGCGTTGCCATTGCTGCGTTACAGGCAAGCTCGAAATGCTCATGTGCAAAAGCACAGTCGGGCGCGACCCCGGGCGTTTCTCGCTTGCCCGCGCCTTGCACTGGCGGCCTCGGCAACGCTTCTAGATGAATCTTGCCGGGTTACCCCGACTCGCGAATGGCGCGCATTGTAGCCGCAAGGTCTGCGGGGGTCATCTGACCAAAGGTCGCGCAGTGCTCCTAGCCTTGATCTGTGTCAGTCCAGAGCCGGAACCAGAGGCTTTCAACCGAAACTGCGAGCCGAGCGGCGGATCAGCAGAATCACTGGCAACAGGCCGACCAGCACCAGGGTCAGGGCCGGCAACGCAGCGCGTGCCCATTCGCCTTCGCTGGTCATTTCGAATACGCGCACCGACAGGGTGTCCCAGCCGAACGGACGCATCAGCAGGGTCGCCGGCATCTCCTTGAGCACGTCGACGAACACCAGCAGCGCGGCCGACAGGGTGCCCGGCAGCAGCAGCGGCAGGTAGACCTTGAAGAACAGGCCGAAGCCGCCAACACCAAGACTGCGCGAGGCCTCCGGCAGCGACGGGCGGATGCGCGCCAAGCTGGTTTCCAGCGGCCCGTAGGCCACCGCCATGAAGCGGATCAGATAGGCCACCAGCAGCGCCGACAGGCTGCCCAACAGCAGCGGCTTGCCGGCGCCACCCAATGCACTGGATAGCGGAATCACCAGCTCGCGATCGAGAAAGCTGAACGCCAGCATGATCGCCACCGCCAGCACCGAACCCGGCAAGGCATAGCCCAGATTGCCCAGCGCCACACCGACGCGCACGCCGCGAGTCGGCGCCTGGCGACGGGCAAAGGCCAGCAGCATGGCCACGCTGACCGTGATCAGCGCAGCGATACCGCCCAGGTAGAGGGTATGCAGGATCAGCCCGGCGTAGCGCTCGTCGAGATCGAAGCGACCGCGCTGCCAGAACCAGACCAGCAACTGCAGCAGCGGAATGACGAAGGCACAGGCGAACACCAGGCCGCACCAGGCGCTGGCGGCGAAGGCCTTCCAGCCCTGCAGGTGATACAGCGCCTTGCCGCGCGGGCGTTCGTTGGCCGGCCGCGCTGCGCCGCGCGCGCGACGCTCGCCGTAGAGCACCAGAGCCACGGCCAGCAGCAGCAGGCTGGCCAGCTGGGTCGCGCTGGTCAGGCTATAGAAGCTGTACCAGGTCTTGTAAATCGCCGTGGTGAAGGTATCGAAGTTGAACACCGATACCGCGCCGAAGTCGGCCAGCGTTTCCATGATCGCCAGCGCCAGACCGGCACCGATGGCCGGGCGCGCCATCGGCAACGCCACGCGCCAGAAGGCTTGCCAGGGGCTCTGCCCGAGCACCCGCGCCGCCTCCATCAGGCCCTTGCCCTGAGCCAGGAAGGCGCCACGGGCGAGCAGGTAGACGTAGGGGTAGAACACCAGCACCAGCACGATGATCACCCCGCCAGTGGAGCGTACCCGCGGCAGACGCAGGCCGCTGCCGAACCACTCACGCAGCAGCGTCTGCACCGGACCGGCGAAATCCAGCAGGCCGACGAAGACGAACGCCAGCACGTAGGCGGGAATGGCGAAAGGCAGCATCAATGCCCAGTCCAGCCAGCGCCGACCGGGGAATTCGCAGAGACTGGTTAGCCAGGCCAGGCTGACGCCCAGCAGCGTCACGCCCACACCAACACCAAGCACCAGGGTCAGCGTGTTGCCGATCAGCCGCGCCATCTGCGTCTGCCACAAGTGCGTCCAGATCTGCTGGTCGACCTCATGCCAGCTCAGCAGCAAGACCGACAGCGGCATCAGCACCAGGGCGGCGACGGCAAGGACGATGGGATACCAGCGACGCTGGACGGGATGCGGCACGCGGATTCCTCGATTCCGGAAAAGACAACGCCCCGGCTAGGCGGGGCGTCGCAGTATAACGGCAGCGGCGTGAACCACTGAAGGTACGATCTCGCGAGCTATCGATGATCGTTCCCGCGCTCCGCGTGGGAATGCAGCTCTCGACGCTCCAGCGTCAGAAGCCGGCAGGCGTGACGCGGTGCGTCACTGGCGACGTACCCATGCCGGAGCGTGGGCACGATCAAGCAGATACGGTCTTACTGCCAGCCGGCGCGATCCATCAGCATGGTCGCTTCGGCCTGGCGCTTGCCCGCCACTTCGGTGGCGATGGAGTCAGCCTTGAAGGTACCCCAGGCGGCCACTTCGTCAGACGGAGCGACCGCCGGGTTGGCCGGGAACTCCTGGTTGACGCCAGCGAAGATGCTTTGCGCTTCCGGGGTGGTCATCCACTCCAGCAGCTTCTTGGCCTGCTCGGCGTGCGGTGCATGCTTGGTCACACCGGCACCGGCCAGGTTGACGTGCACGCCACGGTCGTTCTGGTTCGGCCAGAAGGGCTTGACCTTCAGGTCCGGCTGCTCCTTGTGCAGGCGGCCGTAGTAGTAGGTGTTGGTGATGCCCACATCGCACTGGCCGGCATCAATGGCCTGCAGCAGCGCGGTGTCGTCCGGGAACACGTCGGTGGCCAGGTTGTTGACCCAGCCCTTGATGAGTTCCTCGGTCTTCTCGGCGCCGTGGGTTTCGATCAGGGTGGCGGTCAGCGACTGGTTGTAGACCTTCTTGCTGGTGCGCAGGCACAGACGGCCTTCCCAGTTCTTGTCGGCCAGCGCCTCGTAGGTGGACAGTTCTTCCGGCTTGACGCGCTCGGTGGAGTAGAAGATGGTCCGCGCACGCAGCGACAGGCCGGTCCAGCTGTCGGTGCTGGAGCGATACTGGGCGGGGATGTTGGCCTTGATCACATCGGACTGGGTCGGCTGCAGGATGCCCATCTGCTCGGCCTGCCAGAGGTTGCCGGCATCGACGGTGATCAGCATGTCGGCTACGGCGTTCTCGCCCTCGGCCTTGATCCGCTGCATCAGCGGCGCTTCCTTGTCGGTGATGAACTTGACCTGCACCCCGGTCTTGGCGGTGTAGGCATCGAACACCGGCTTGATCAGTTCATCGATGCGCGACGAGTAGACCACCACCTCGTCGGCGGCCTGGACGGCAGTTGCCAGGGTACTGAGGGTGAATGCAGCGAGCAGCGCGTTGCGAGCCTTCATGGGACCAGCCTCTTGTGGATAAGCAAAGTGGCTGAATACTAGTGAATGCTATTTGCCTTCTCAATGTAAAAGCAGCCATAAAAGTCAGCAGTTGTTTCAGAAGCTGAAACAACTGCTGCGAGCCAGCGCCCGGTGAAAGGCGCCAACTCACGACACGCTTCAGAAGCTGTATTTAAGAGAGGTCATGAAATTGCGCGGAGCACCGTACAGCCCTGCCGCTGTGGTGGTGTAGTACTCCTTGTCGAACAGGTTGTTGACGTTCACCGCGGCCGATAGCTCGGGCGTGAGCTGATAGCGCGCCATCAAGCCAACCAGTGCATAACTGCTTTGCGTGGTGGCATAGCTGAGGTCGTAACCGACCCGGCTCTGCCAGTTCACCCCACCACCGACAGTGAGCTTGTCCAAAGCCCCGGACAGACGATAGGTGGTGAAGATCTTCACGCTGTTACGCGGAATCTCGGTAACGATGCGGCGATCATCGGAGTTGCGGCTGACGCTGTAGGAATAGCCTCCGGTGAGCTGCCAGCCCTCGCTGACCTCACCATTGATTTCCAGTTCCACACCTTCGCTGGTGGTGCCGCTTTCCAGCCGGTAAGCCTGGAAACCATTGGGCTGCAGTCGGTTACCGTCGGCAACTGCCAGGTTGTCCTGCTCGACCTTGAATAGCGCCAGGCTGGTATTGAGGCGCCCGTCGTAGAAATCGGCCTTCAAACCCAGTTCATAGCCGGTGCCCTCCAGCGGATCGAGCGGCGAGCCGTTGACATCACGCACCGAAGCCGATTGCGGGTTGAAGATCTGCGTATAGCTGGCATATGCCGTCCATACGTCGTTGAGGTCATAGACGAAGCCGGCGTAGGGAATGACGATGCCAGTCTCGGTACGACGGGTTTTGGTAGTCGCCCCGCCGTAGATCCGACTCTCGCTGTCACGCTGCCAATCCACCACACGAGAGCCGAGAATCAGGCTGGCGCGATCGCTCAATCGCCAGCGGGACGCCAAGTAAGCCGCGTTCTGAGTTTCGGTCAGGTCGCTATCGCCGCGCTTGGTGAAAGTCGGCTTGGGGATATTGCCGTCCCAGGCGTAGATATTGTCGATATCGCCACTGAAGCCTGCCCAGGAGGTCTGCCAGCCGCCGTAGTTCGGCGTGCCGCGCTCCTCGAGACGCGACAGCGTGACGCCGCTGATCAGCTCGTGCTCGCGCCCGAATAGCGAGAAGGAACCGGTCAGATAACCGTCGAGGTTGTGCTGCTCGGGCTTGGCCTGCCAGCGCGTCGGCATGATGTAAGCGCCTTCACCGGTCGCTGCATCGATCTCACCGTCCATGTAGGTGACTACAGTGTCGTAGTCGTTACGCATGAAGCTGTATTCCAGCTTGGCGCTCCAGTTGTCGCCGAAGTGTTGCTCGATCGACGTGAAGAGCGTGCTCTGCTGGCGGTCGTAGTAGCTCCAATCTGGTGCCGTATTAAAAGAGCGCTTGATGTCCGTAAGCCCACCGTCGGTGGTGAACAACGGAAAACCGGTACGCATCGGCGCCGTGCTATGAGTGACCTGATGGCTGAAGCCCAGCGTCAGCAGCGTCGCATCCGACAGGTCGAACTCGCTTATCCCATAGCCAGTGGTCACCTCCTGGCTGAAGCGATCCAGCCAGGCATGCTGGTCCTTGTGGTCGAGCACCAAACGCGCCCGTACCGTGCCGTTTTCATTCAGCGCACCACCAACGTCCACGCCCAGACCGTAACGATCCCAACTGCCAGCCTCGGTCGAAAGCTGTACCCGAGGCTCGATGGAGGGTCGCTTGCGAATCAGATTGATGGTCGCCGAAGGATTGCCCAGGCCACTGATCAGGCCAGTGGCGCCGCGCACGATCTCTACACGGTCGTACATCGCCGTATTCTGGGTGTAGTTATCCATACGCGACGAGGTCGGTACGCCATCGATCTCGAAGTTGTTAACCGGAAAACCGCGCGACAGATAAACGGTGCTGTCAGCCCCCAGGCTTTCCCGGATCACCGTGATTCCCGTGGTAGCGTCCAGCGCATCGGTGATGTTGTCGAGTTTCTGATCTTCCATGCGCTGGCGAGTCAGCACGGTGACGGATTGCGGCGTCTCCTTGAGCGACAGATTGAGGCGCGTCGAGCTACTGGAGGACTCGGTGGTATAGGAGCCGGTGCCCTCGGTAGTCGAGCCAGGCGCCTTGCCGGAAATGGTCATCAGCGTCAGTTCCACAGCTCCGGCAGGCACCGCACTCACCAGCACATAGCCACCATTGGCCTGGCGCTGCGCCTGCAAGCCACTACCGGCGAGCAGATAGACCAATCCCTCCTCGACACCATAACGCCCCTGCAAGCCCGGCGATTGCAAGCCGCTGACCTGCGTGCTGGCGAACGACAGCGTCACACCGGCTGCCGTAGCGAACTGGCTCAGTGCAGCATCGAGCGGGCCGGCAGCGATGTTGTATTCGAAAGCACCCTGCTCCTGCGCATAAGCCGGAGCGGACAGCAAAACGAGCGGCGCCAGGGGCAGACCGAACAGGGCCAGTTGCACGGCGCGCAGCAGCGGCCGGGCGGCGGGAGTGAATCGGGGCATGCGGTTTTCCTTATCGTTGGCGGGGCAGACATGCGGCTGGAAACGCCACTTCACCTGCTTGGCCGGATGAGAATGAAAATCGGCAACCCATAAGTGAAAATTTTATCGTTCGTCGCATTTTGTAGGAGGCGCTTTAGCGGCGAGCTGTTACTCGCCAGTCGCGGCTAAAGCCCCTCCCCACAGGATATGAACAGTCAAACGGGTTCGACACGTGCCCAGTAACGAGTCAGGTAACGCACGCGCACTGGCAGCGAGGCGCTGAGGTTCTCCAGCGCCAGCTCGGTATCGTCGACGGAGAATGCGCCGGACAGGCGCATGTCGGCCACTTCCGCCGCGCATTGCAGATAGCCAAGCCGATAACGCGCCAGCTCGGCGACGACATCCGCCAGACGCTCATTGACCACACTGAGCATGCCCTGACGCCAGGCGCCCTCACCCGCTGCCAACAGCTGCGGCGCGCCCATGTCTTGCGCGTCAAAGCTCAGCGTCTGTCCGGCTTCTAGGCGACGCGGCACGCCCTGCCAGTGCTGCGGGCGCACCTCCACCGCATGTTCGAACACAGCCACCCGCGCCCGTCCACCTTCACTGCGTACGCTGAAACGCGAACCCAGTGCCCGCACGCTGCCCTGCGGCAGATGGACGATAAACGGCCGTCGTGCCGTATCCGCTGACGTTTCAACGAGGATTTCACCGTGGCGCAACAGCACTTCGCGCAGCTCGCTGCCAAAAGCCAGATCCACCGCGCTGTCGGTGTTCAGGTCCAGTCGACTGCCATCGACCAGACGTAACGTTCGGCGCTCCCCTTTTGCGGTACGGTGCTCGGCCATCCAACCTTGCGCAGGCTCGCGAGCGGCGACTCCCAGGCCGCCAGCAGCAAGCAGTATCGTCAGTGTCTTGAGCACGGCGCGGCGGCGGGCACGCACGCCGGCCAGAGTCGGCAGGGCAACGTCCTGCGGCACGCTGCCCAGTTGCTGCTGCAGTTTCTCTACCCGTGCCCATGCCGCGGCGTGTGCGGGATGCTGCTCGACCCAGGCGCGCCAGGCCTGACATTCGGCCTCACTGGGTGGGGCGCCGTTAAGCTGTACATACCAGGTGGCAGCGGCTTCTAGCACCTGGCGGTCGAGCACACTCAATCTTCGACCAACAGCAGGAAGTGGGTCATGGCGCGTATCAGGTGATTCTTCACTGTCGTCACCGAAACCCCCAGGCGCTCACTGACCGCAACATAGCTCAGCCCCTCCAGCTGCACGGCGAGGAAAATACGCCGAGTACGCTCGCCCAGCCCATCGAGCATACTGTCGATGGCGGTCAGTGTTTCGAGGATGCTCAGGCGAGTTTCCGGGGAAATATCCAGCGGCTCGGGACGCGCTGCCAGTGCAGCCAGGTAGGCATCCTCAACCGCGCGACGGCGGAAGCGGTCGATCAGCAGCGCACGGGCGATGGAGCTGAGGTAGGAGCGCGGTTCTCTAATGGCTGCCACGTTGCGCGCCACCAACACACGCATGAAGGTGTCCTGCGCCAGGTCAGCAGCATCGCTGGAGTTACCGAGCCTGCTGCGCAACCAGCCCTGCAACCAGCTGTTGTGCTCGGTGTAGAGAAGATGCAGGGCGCGAGAATCCGGAGCGGTCATGTCGTAGGCCGAACGAGGCAAATGATAATCTGTCTCATTCTCTACAGACATGGCAATCCGTGCAAGTGACGATACGGACCGCTCTGCTATCAGTGCTCGCTTACGCTCCCGTTCATACTGCCGAGCCAGGATGGCGTCATAGCTAGAAAATCGATCGTGGGGTAGGGACGCTCAGCTTGCCGTGCGTTGCAGGTATCGACAGCCAAAAGATCGCGGACAAGCCCGCTCCCACACGGAGCGCTCTGCGACTAGGCAACGCTGAACCGTGGGAGCGGACTTGTCCGCGAATGGCCATGGCGGGAAATTCGGGCAGTCATCTCGCTGGCCAAATGGAGCCATGGCCAGCAGCGCCCCATTCCCGCTAACGCCTCAGGCCCGCGCCAACTCCGGCAGGTCGCCAGACAAACCCAGCGCCTGGCGCACGAACAGCGCCTTGGCTTCGGCCTGGCCATCGACCAGATCGAGACCAACGTTGCGCAGCAGGCGCAACGGCAGCGGGTCGGCCTGGAACAGGCGCTGGAAGCCTTCCATCGCCGCCATCATCGCCAGATTGTGCGGCATGCGCCGACGCTCGAAACGGCTCAGCACCCGCTCCTCGCTCAGGCTCTCGCCACGCTCGCCGGCATGCTGCAACACCTCGGCGAGCACCGCGGCGTCGAGCAAGCCCAGGTTGACGCCCTGCCCCGCCAGCGGATGGATGGTGTGCGCAGCATCGCCGATCAGCGCCAGCCCCGGTTCCACATATCGTTTGGCATGACGCTGGCGCAGCGGGATGCACAGCCGGCGGTCGGCGTGCAGCACCTTGCCGAGGCGATGTTCGAAGGCCTTGCTCAGCTCGGCGCAGAAGGCTTCATCTTCCAGCGCCATCAGGCGCTCGGCCTCGTCCGGCACGGTGGACCAGACGATCGAGCACCAGTGCTCGCCGGCTGGCCCCGCCAGCGGCAGGAAGGCCAGCGGGCCATCGTCGGTGAAGCGCTGCCAGGCGGTGGCCTGGTGCGGGCGCTCGCAACGCACGCTGGTGACGATGGCGTGATGCAGATAATCCCATTCACGGGTGGCGCAGCCGGCCAGACGGCGCACTGCGGAGTTGGCGCCATCTGCGGCCACCAGCAATGGCCCGCGCAGCTGGCGACCATCGGTGAGGGTCAGCAGCCAGTCGTCACCACTGCGGCGCAACTGCTCCAGCCGTGCGCCGGGCAGCAGGCCGATCTGGCTGTCATGCAAGCGTTCGAGCAGAGCGTCCTGCACCACCCGATTCTCGACGATATGCCCGAGCGTCTCGGCATGCACGCTGGCGGCAGAGAAGTGGATGCTGCCGGTACCGGAGCCGTCCCACACGCGCATCTCGCCATAGGGGCAGGCACGCCGGGCGGCGATGCCTGGCCAGGCGCCCAGGCGTTCGAGAATGCGCTGGCTGGCCATCGACAGCGCACTGACGCGCGGCTCGAACGGCGCCTGCGCAGCGAACGGCGAAACGCTGAGTGGGCTGCCATCGACGATCAGGATGTCCAGGCCGCTGTGCTCGAGCGCCAGGGCCAGGGTGCTGCCGACCATACCGGCACCGACGATGATCAGATCCGCGCGCATATCCATTCCTTAGTGTTTCGCTGTAGGAGCGGCCCCGCAGTCCAGACGACGCGCTGCCTGTTCGCAAACATAGGTGGGAGCGGACTTGTCCGCGAACGTTTCCAGATAAAAACTCGCGGACAAGTCCGCTCCCACAGTAATTGGTTCACCACTGAATCAGTCGGTTGCCTTGTTCTCGATAAGGGCGACCATGCTCACGAACCGCTGCCACCTGGCTGTCACAGGCTGCGGGTTCCCATGCCCATGGCCTGGCGAGCGAACCAGCGCTTGGCCGGCGGCAGCAGGTCTAGGCCCAGCAAGCCGAGGTTGCGACCTGCGGTCAGCAGTGGTTGCGCGTTGCTGAACAGACGCGTTACCTGGTCCGAGAAGCCGACGGTCATTTGTTGATCGAGCTGCTGGCGCTGCCGGTAGCGCTGCAGCGTGGCGAAATCACCCAGTGGCGCTTCGCTGCCGATCAGCACTTCAGCCAGCGCCAGCGTATCGCGCAGCGACAGGTTGTAACCCTGGCCGGCGATGGGGTGCAGGCTGTGCGCGGCATTGCCCAGCACCACCAGATGCGCCCGCACCTGCTCCTGCGCCTCGACCAGATTGAGCGGATAAAGATGCCGCGCGCCGACCTGCTGCAAGGCGCCCAGTCGGTAACCGAAGGCCTGCTGCAATTCCCCGAGAAAGTCTGTTTCGCTGACCCGCAGCAAGCGCTCGGCATCGGCGTTGGTACGCGTCCAGACCAATGCGCAACGATTGCCTTCCAACGGCAGCATGGCCATCGGGCCGTCATCGGTGAAACGCTCGAAAGCCTGACCGCGATGCGCCTCCAGCGGGCTGACGTTGGCGATCAGCGCACTCTGCCCGTAGGGCTTGATGCTAACGCCGATACCGAGCTGCTCACGCAAGCCGGAACGCCCGCCATCGGCAAGAATCGCCAGATCGCAGTCAAGGCAGGTTTCATCGTTCAGGGTCAGGCGGTAACCGTCATCGAGACGCTGCATGCCGACCACTTCGGCCGGGCAACGCCATTCGATCACATCCTGATCCAGCGCCTGCCACAGGCAATGGCCGATCCAGGCGTTCTCCACCACGTAGCCGAGCGCCGGGACGCCTTCCTCGATGGCCTGCAGACGCGTGGCGCCGAAGCGGCCGCGGTCGGACACATGAATCTGCTGAATCGGCTCGGCCCGCTGAGCGATGCTCTGCCACAGGCCGAGGCGCTCGTAGATCAGCCGGCTGCCGTAGGAGAGCGCGGTGGAGCGGGCATCATAGCTGGGCTGGTATTCGCTGCCCGGGGCGAAGGGCTCGATCAGGGCGATGCGCCAGCCGCGCTGACGCGCAGTGTCCTGCAGGGCCAGCGCCAGGCTGGCGCCCACCAGACCACCACCGATGATCGCCAGGTTCACACGGGACATGGGCTCAGGCCGCCTCGGTGCGCGCGGCAGCCATCAGTGCCTCGATCTCGGCGACGGTCTTGGGCACGCCGCCGGTGAGAATCTCGCAGCCCTTTTTGGTCACCACCACGTCATCCTCGATGCGCACGCCGATGCCGCGCCATTTCTTGGCGACCTTGTCGTTGTCGGCGGCGATATAGATGCCCGGCTCGACGGTCATCGCCATGCCCGGCTCCAGCACTCGCCATTCACCGCCAACCTTGTAGTCGCCGACATCGTGCACATCCATGCCCAGCCAGTGGCCGGCGCGGTGCATATAGAAAGGCTTGTAGGCCTCACTGGCGATCAGCTCGTCGACATCGCCGCTTAGCAGCCCCAGCTCCACCAGCCCGGCGGTGATCACGCGCACGGTGGCCTCGTGGGCTTCGTTCCAGTGTTTGCCCGGAGCGATCTCCTTGAAGGCCGCCTCCTGCGAGGCCAACACCAGCTCGTAGATCGCCTTCTGCTCGGGGGAGAACTTGCCGCTGACGGGGAAGGTACGGGTGATGTCGCTGGCGTAGCAGTCGATCTCGCAGCCGGCGTCGATCAGTACCAGATCGCCGTCCTTGAGCGGCGCATCGTTCTCGCGGTAGTGCAGGATGCAGGCGTTCCTGCCGGCGGCGACGATGCTGCCGTAGGCCGGCATCTTCGCCCCGCCCTTGCGGAATTCGTAATCCAGCTCGGCTTCCAGATGGTATTCGTACAGACCGGCACGGCTTGCCTGCATGGCCCGCACATGGGCGCGCGCACTGATCTCGGCGGCCTCCTTCATCACCTTCACCTCGGCGGCCGATTTGTACAGGCGCATGTCGTGCAGCAGATGATCGAGGGCGACGAACTCGTTCGGCGGCGTGGCGCCCTGACGCGCCTTGGCGCGGATGTGCTTGACCCACTCCATCAGCCGATGGTCGAACTCCTGATTGAAGCCGATGGCGTAGTAGACGCGTTCGCGGCCTTCGATCAGCCCGGGGAGAATGTCGTCGATATCGCCAATGGGGAACGCATCGTCGGCGCCGAACTTGCTGATCGCACCGTCCTGGCCGGCGCGCAAGCCGTCCCACAGCTCTCGCTCGGGATCACGCTCGCGGCAGAACAGCACGTACTCGCCATGCTCACGCCCGGGGATCAGCGCCATCACCGCCTCCGGCTCGGGGAAGCCGGTGAGGTACTGGAAGTCGCTGTCCTGGCGGTAGACGTGCTCCACGTCGCGGTTGCGGATGTACATCGGCGCCGCCGGCAGGATGGCGATGCTGTTGGGTTCCATCTGCGCCATCAGCGCCTTGCGCCGACGGGCATATTCGGACTTGGGGATGCTGATCAAGGCAGGCTCCGGCGGACAATCAGTGCAGGGAGGGTTTGGCGGCAGGCGCCTCGGGCTTGGCGCATTCGGCGAACAGCAGCAGGGGCGCCACACGCAGGTACTCCATCACCTCCATGTAATCGCTCTCGCCATCTTCGGATTCTTCCAGGGCGCTCTGCACCTGGGCGATGGCGGAGAGATCCTGCAACACTTCCATGGCCTCGGCGCTCAGTGCGCCATCGCGGGCCGTCAGGCCGAAGCCGCCGAGAAAGCCCTGACACCACTGCCCCAGAGCGGCTGCGCGCTGCGCCAGCGGGGTATCGTCATCCGGCAACAGCAGGACCACGGTGACGTCCTCGCTGCACAGCTCACCCTTGACCATTTCCTGCAGACCGATCAGCGCCTGGCGCACGTTGTCCTGCGGCTCGTCGCCGAGCAGCTCGGTGGCGTCGACCAGCCAGGCATCGGCGTCGAAGCCGGCACCCGCGCAACTGCGACCGAGCAGCAGGCCGTGCAGTTCGGCTGGGGAAACGGAATGCCCGGCGCTGTTCAACAAAGCGGCGAAGGCGGCGTAGGGAGAGCTTGGAATCGACATAGATAGCTAGGCGCCAGACGGCGCAATCTCTAGAATGGAGGCCTCGTATCCTAGCACCGGCAGGCGCGCCAAGACCATCCGAGGCCGCCGGGGTGATGCCGTCATCTGCATCACACCACTGCCATCTGGGTTTGACCCGAAACCGGGACAGGCCTATATAGTCCAGCCATTCCCTCCCCATAGCGAGAGCCCATGGAAGACGCCGAACTGCACGCATTGACCGCCAAGCTGGAGTTGCTGATCCAGCGTGTCGAGCAGCTGAAGGCTCACAACCGACTCCTGCTGGCGAATGAACAGGCCTGGCGCGAGGAACGCGCCCATCTGATCGAAAAGAACGAAATGGCCCGGCACAAGGTCGAATCGATGATTTCGCGCCTCAAAGCCCTGGAGCAGGACTCATGACCCAGTCGAACACCGTAACCGTCCACATTCTGGACAAAGAATATTGCATCGCCTGCCCGCAGGATGAACGCGCCAACCTGGAAAGCGCCGCCCGCTACCTGGACGGCAAGATGCGCGAGATCCGCACCAGCGGCAAGGTGATCGGTGCCGACCGCGTGGCCGTGATGGCCGCGCTGAACATCACCCACGACCTGCTGCACAAACAGCAGCGCCTGGATCAGGACGCCAGTTCCACCCGCCAGCAGGTGCGCGACCTGCTCGACCGCGTCGACCAGGCGCTGACCGACGACTCGGCGTCCTGAGCTCCGGCATGTCCGCCTGTTCGTCGCAGGCCGCCCCGCAAGCCGTCTATTCGGGTATACTGGGCGCAACTTCCTGGGGTGTGCGCCAGTCGGTGATGTCCCTGAGCCGATACGCACAACCACGGGGGTTGCACGTTGGGGCCGGTGTGCATGTCCGCCTGACGGAAAGCCTTAACGCCTCCTGCAACCTCCACCTTGAACTTTCGGGTTCAAGGGCTAAACCGACAGCGGCACGCTGGGAAGTCATCATTTCCCCCGGTAGCTGCAGCTACCTGTCTCGCTCCATCCTTATCCCATGACCATGTCCGCGCCACTCAGCCGCCCGCAACTTCGTCGCGTGCTGCGCCAGCGCCGTCGCGCACTCAGCCGCAGCCAGCAACGCACTGCCGCACGCAGCCTGTATCGCCAATTGGTGCAGAGCCCGCAGTTTCGCCGCGCCCGGCATATCGCCCTGTATCTGCCCAATGACGGCGAAATTGATCCCAGGCCGCTGCTGGCTGCCGCACAGAAACGTGGCAAACGCACCTACCTGCCGGTACTCAGCGCCTGGCCACGCACCAAGATGGTGTTCCAGCACGTGAGCCGGCACGAGAAACTGTCGGGCAACCGCTTCCGTATCCTCGAACCGCGCCCGCAAGCGAAACGCCAGCGCAAGGTCTGGGCACTGGACCTGGTGCTGCTGCCGCTGGTGGGCTTCGATGATCGCGGCGGGCGCCTGGGCATGGGCGGCGGCTTCTACGACCGCAGCCTGGCCTATCTGCACAGGCGCAAAAATTGGCACATGCCGACGCTATTGGGCTTGGCGCATGAATGTCAGCGAGTGGACGAACTGGCGATGGCCAGTTGGGATGTGCCCTTGCAGGCAACGGTGACGGACAGGGCGTGGTATTGATTCGAGCGATGCGGCGCCGCATTCCCTGCGGCGCTTACGCTGGCAGTCCGCGAATCAGGGCTGCTGCGTTACATTGATGGAAGCTTCGCTCTGGCGCTCCCACAGGCTCTGGGTGTAACCCGTGGTAACCACGCCCAGGCTGAACAGTACGACGAGAACCCACAAAAGATCTGGCTTGCGTTTCATTTATTGCCTCCCCCTTCAAGGCAATGCGCGCGTTGGTCGCGCGTTATTGTTGTATGCAACATGACGGCGCCAGGCGTTTAGCCGAGCATTTTCCGCCAGCGCAAGTCGCGGTGCAATTTCCGACGCCAACCGGCCGTCGGAGACTTCTCTCAAACGAGCGTCCGCCTACGGACAGACCTGCAGGAGCAAAGTTCATGCCTCATTGGCTGATGAAGTCCGAACCCGATGAATTGTCCATTCTCGACCTGCAACGCCTGGGCAAAACCCGCTGGGACGGCGTGCGCAATTACCAGGCGCGCAACTTCATGCGCGCGATGAAACCGGGCGATCTGTTCTTCTTCTACCACTCCAGTTGCCCGCAACCGGGCATTGCCGGCATCGCGCGCATTGCCGGCGAGGTCTACCCGGACCCAACCGCGCTGGACCCGCAAAGCCACTATCACGACCCCAAGGCCAGTGCCGAGAAGAATCCCTGGAGCGCCCTGGACGTGGAACTCGTCGAAGCTTTCGACGAGGTGCTGGCGCTGCAGCACCTGAAGAACAACCCGCTGCTGGCCGACCTGGCCCTGGTGCAACGCGGCAGTCGCCTGTCGGTGATGCCGGTTGGCGAAGCCGAATGGAAGGCGATTCTCGCCATGCGTTGAACAGCGATGCGGGACATGCTGCTTGCGCCGACTGCCGGCACCGGATCGGTGCCGAAGCGCCTGGCTACTGAATGATCAGGTTGTTGAACAGCAGATCCTCGACGATGGGCTTGCCTTCTTCGCCATTGATCGCATCCTGCACCTGCTTGAGTGCCTGCTGACGCAGGGTCTCGCGGCCATCGGGCGCGTTGATGGTCTCGCTGGTTTGCGCCGAGAACAGCATCACCATCTGATGACGGATAAGCGGCTCATGCTGTTTGAGCTTCTCCTCGGCCTCGGTGCCGGTCACGCGCAGCGACACATCGGCCTTGAAAAACTTGAGGCGGTTGCCCTGGTCGGCCAGATTGCCGATCAAGGCTGGCGTCAGGTTGTAGTAGAGCGTCGTCGGCGCCTCTTCTTTCTTCTCCGAAGAGGCCAGGGCAGGCAGACAGATCGACAGGCTCAGCAGCAGGGCGGTCAACAGTTTCACGTTCGGCACTCCATCGGGGATGTGCCTAGCATAGCCATCCACAGGCCTGCACCCAAGCCCGGCGCTTATGCCGGCCTATCAGGCTGCGGCATGCTCGTTGACCCTCGGCGGGCGCTTTCTACACTGCAAGGCACCCTGCAAGAGGAATGACCTGCATGAAAGCCCTGCTGTGCAAAGCCTTCGGCCCCGCCGACACCCTGGTACTGGAAGACCTGCCAAGCCCCGAACTGAAAAAGAACGAGGTGCTGATAGAGGTGCAGGCTGCCGGGGTCAACTTCCCCGACACGCTGATCATCGAAGGCAAGTACCAGTTCAAACCGCCCTTCCCTTTCTCGCCGGGTGGTGAGGTAGCGGGCGTGGTCAAGGCCGTCGGCGAGAAGGTCAGCCACCTGCGCGCCGGTGACCGGGTCATGGCACTGACCGGCTGGGGCGGCTTCGCCGAAGAGGTCGCGGTGCCGGCCTACAACGTGCTGCCGGTGCCCAAGAGCATGGACCTGACCACAGCAGCGGCCTTTGGCATGACCTATGGCACCTCGATGCACGCCCTAAAACAGCGGGCCAATCTGCAACCGGGTGAAACCTTGCTGGTGCTCGGCGCCTCCGGTGGCGTCGGCCTCGCTGCAGTGGAAATCGGTAAGGCCATGGGCGCGAAGGTGATCGCCGCTGCGAGTAGCGCCGAGAAGCTGGAAGTCGCGCGCAATGCCGGCGCCGACGAGCTGATCAACTACAGCGAGCAGAGCCTTAAGGACGAAGTGAAGAAGCTTACCGGTGGCCAGGGCGTGGACGTGATCTACGATCCGGTTGGGGGCGCGCTGTTCGAAGAAGCCTTCCGCAGCATCGCCTGGAATGGTCGCTTCCTGGTGGTGGGGTTCGCTGCCGGCGGCGGCATCCCGGCCCTGCCGGCCAATCTGCCGCTGCTCAAGGGCGCCTCCCTGGTCGGCGTGTTCTGGGGCTCGTTCGCCCAGCGCCAGCCGCAGGACAACGCCGACAACTTCCAGCAACTGTTCGCCTGGCATGCCGAAGGCAAACTCAAGCCGCTGGTATCACAGACCTTCCCGCTGGAGCGTGGTGGCGAGGCGATCGATGCCCTTGGTCAACGCAAGGCCGTGGGCAAGGTGGTGGTGCAGGTTCGTTGAGGCACGTGGGGCGGCTGGCACAACGAACTGCAAAGCTGCCGCCCAGACGCTCACCGTCAGTGACCACGGATCGCTGACGGTTCAGCGCCCGCGTCGCCGACGCAGGCTTATATGTAACCCAGCAGTAGCAGTACCAGTACGATCACCAGCACCAGCCCCAGACCTCCGGTAGGCCCGTAGCCCCAGCTGCGGCTATGCGGCCACGCCGGAATGGCACCGATCAGCAACAGGATCAGAATGATCAGCAGTATGGTTCCCAAGCCCATGACGATCTCCTCGCATGTCGATGGCGGACCACATGACGCGGCACGCCTGGAAACGGCTACCCGGTTCAGGCTGCCGTTCGGATGCAGGGCATGACGCTGCGGTGAAGCTGGCGTCTGGCGGTGCCTTCGGCACATTGCCCTTCCCTCACCTTTTACGACCAGGCAGCGCAGCGGAAAGTGCCAACTTTTGCATCAGCGAGCGCCGGGCAGGCCTGCTTTGCAGCGGCGCGCGATGGATATGCGCAGCGCCATGAGCCAAGCCGCCATCAGCCGATACCGTTCACGAAACGCTTGGGTATGGTCATGCCATTAGCGTCCTTCGCTGCGCCGTCAGCGCCCTGGCGGGCAATTCAGGGTTTACCCCAGCGGCTTGTGCCGGTAAGTTCGGGCTGCGCCGTTGAGCGTGCGTGCGGCCTGGGGCCGCTTGATAAAAAATGACGCCCTGCCTGCTCTGACGCGCGGGCCAGATTCCGCGGCTGGCATGCGCGCATGCCCGAAAGCGGGGCGCAGTCGAAGGAACGCAACGATGAGTTCTATCCTGCTGATGCTGGTCGGTCTGAGCGCCATGTCGCTGGGCTATCTGTTCTACTCGAAGTTCATCGCCGAGCGGATCTACCGCCTCGATCCCAACTACCGCACGCCAGCCCATACCATGGGCGATGGGGTCGACTACGTGCCGACCAATCGCTTCGTGCTGTGGGGCCATCACTTCACCTCGGTGGCGGGCGCTGCGCCCATCGTCGGGCCGGCGATCGCCGTGATCTGGGGCTGGGTGCCGGCCTTCCTGTGGGTGACGCTGGGCACCATCTTCTTCGCCGGCGTACATGACTTCGGCGCCCTGTGGGCCAGCGCGCGCAATCGCGGCCAGTCGATCGGCATGCTCAGCGGGAAGCTGATCGGCGCACGCGGACGCAGCCTGTTCCTGGTAGTGATCTTCCTGGTGCTGCTGATGGTCAATGGCGCCTTCGCTGCGGTCATCTCCAACCTGCTGGTGTCGACGCCGACCTCGGTGATCCCGGTATGGGGCGCGATCATCGTGGCACTGCTCATCGGCCAGGCGATCTATCGCTACAAGGTCGGTCTGCTGTGGCCGTCGATCATTGGCGTGGCAGTGCTCTATGCGCTGATCCTGCTGGGTAACGCGGTGCCGGTGGTGCTGCCGGAAACCGTGCTGGGCCTGTCGGCCAAGTCGGTGTGGATCCTGCTGCTGTTCGCCTACGCGGCCATCGCCTCGCTGCTGCCGGTATGGGTGCTGCTGCAGCCGCGCGACTACATCAACGGCCTGCAGCTGTTCGTCGGCCTCGGCCTGCTGTACACGGCGGTGCTGTTCGGCGCACCGGAAATCGTCGCCCCCGCGTTCAACGATGCACTGCCGGCCAACACCCCGAGCATCGTGCCGCTGCTGTTCGTGACCATCGCCTGTGGCGCCATCTCTGGCTTCCACGGTCTGGTCGCCTCGGGTACCACCTCCAAGCAGCTGGACAAGGAAACCGACGCGCGCTTCGTTGGCTACTTCGGTGCAGTAGGCGAAGGCATGCTGTCGCTGGCAGCGATCATCTGCTGCACCGCCGGCTTCGCCACCCTGGTGGACTGGCAGGCGGTGTACACCGCATTCGGCACCGGCGGCGTCAACGCCTTCGTGGCCGGCGGCGGTAGCCTGCTGGCCAACGGCCTGGGCCTGCCGGCGGATCTCGGCGCGACCATCCTGGCGGTGATGGCCATCCTGTTCGCCGGCACCACCATGGATACCGGCCTGCGCCTGCAGCGCTTCGTCATCCAGGAAGCCGGCGAGCTGGCCGGAATCAAGGTCAACACCCTGGTCGGTACCGTGCTGGCCGTGGGCGTGTGCATGACCCTGGCCTTCGGCGCCGGCGCCGATGGCAGCGGTGGCATGATCATCTGGCCGCTGTTCGGCACCACCAACCAGCTGTTGGCCGGCCTGACTCTGGCGATCATCACCGTGATCCTGATCAAGAAGGGCCGCCCGGCGATCTACACCCTGGTGCCGCTGGTGTTCCTGCTGGCGATGTCGATCTTCGCCCTGCTGGTGCAGATGGGCCAGTTCTACCGCGCCGAAAACTGGCTGCTGCTGGGCATGGACGTGGTGATCCTGATCGCCGCGCTGTGGGTGACCCTGGAATCGTTCATCGCCATGCGCCAGGGCCGCGACCCGGTCGAGGCTGACGCGCAAGGCGAGGCGCGCGAGTGAGCGAGCGCCAGGCGCCATTGCTGCAACGGGTATCCGCCGGGCTGCGCGAATTCTACGTCGCGCCGTACCGGCGAACCTTCGCCCGTGCCCGGCGCGACGAGGACGATCTGTTCATGCTGCTGGTGTTCAGCGAAACCCTCGGCGTACCCAATCCGGCGGCCTATTACACCCTGGAGCTGATGCCGGTGCTGTACGAGCGCTTTCACGAGTGGCATCGACGCATGGGCATGGAGCGCTCACCACTGGATCACATCGGATGCTGCTAGAACTGGCTGAAAAACGCCGCGTGCTGTTCATCGGCGGCAAGGGCGGCGTCGGCAAGACCACCGTATCGGCGGCGACCGCACTGGCCCAGGCACGCAGTGGACGCCGCGTGCTGCTGGTGTCCACCGACCCCGCGCACAACCTGGGCCACCTGTGGGGCCAACCAGTCGGCCCGCGCCCAGTGGCGCTGGTCGACGGTCTCGATGGCATGGAGCTGGACCCGCAGGCCAGTGTCGAACAGCACCTGAACGAGGTGGGCGCCGCGCTGCGCAAGCTGATGCCCGCGCACCTGGCTGGAGAAGTGGACAAGCACATGAGCCTGTCGCGCGACGCGCCGGGCATGCACGAGGCTGCGTTGCTGGAGCGCATCGCCGAAACGGTCGACAGCGGCCTGCACGACTACGACCTGGTGGTCTTCGACACCGCCCCTTCGGGGCATACCGCGCGCCTGATGGCGCTGCCGGAGATGATGTCAGCCTGGACCGAAGGTCTGATGCGCCGCCGTGAGCGCAGTGCCGGCTTTGGTGCGGTGCTGCGCAACCTGGGTGGCGACGACCGCGGCTTTGGCGAGTCGCTGCTGGGCCGCGAGCCGGGCGACTCCCCGGATGATCGCGACAGCCAGGTACGCCGACTGCTGGATCGCCGTCGACATCGTTTCAGCCAGTTGCGCGAAGTGCTTGGCGATGCCGAACGCTGCGCCTTCGTCATCGTGCTGGCGGCCGAGCGCCTGCCGGTGCTGGAGAGCATCGAACTGCACGGGCAGTTGCAGCGCAGCGGGGTGACCGTCGCAGGCCTAGTGATCAACAAGCGCTCGCCAGCCGATGCCGGTGCCTTTCTGGCCGAGCGCCGTGAGCAGGAGGAACGCTACCTGGACGAGTTGCGCCAGGCCCTGGACCATCTGCCGGTGCAGCAACTTCCGCTACTGGCGGCCGATGTGCAGGGGCTACCAGCGCTGCAAGCCTTTGCCGAGCGGCTGGCCGATCCCGCCACAGGATAAGCGTCGGATCGATATGAAAAAGCCGCCCGAGGGCGGCTTTTTCATTCAGCCTCGCGGCGCGTAGGCGAACACGTCAGCGCGCATCTGGTGGGCGTCCATCCCGGTTTCGACCAGCGCATCGAGCGTGGCGTAGACCATCGACGGCGAGCCACTGGCATAGACGTGCAGGGACTTGAGGTTGGGGAAGTCTTCGCGCACCGCTTCGTGCAGCAGGCCGCAACGGCCCTGCCAGCCACACTGGTCGCTGACCACCTGGTGCAGGTGCAGGTTGTCCAGCTGCTGCCACTCGGCCCAATGCGGTAGTTCATAGAAGTCTTCGGGCCGACGTGCACCCCAGTACAGGTGTACCGGGTGGGCGAAACCGGCGGCGCGGCAGTGTTCGATCAGACTGTGCATTTGACCCATGCCGGTACCGGCGGCGATCAGCACCAGCGGACCATCGGGCAGATCGGCGAGGTGGGTATCGCCGTAAGGCATCTGCACACGAGCGATGCCTGCACCACGCAGGTGCTCCAGCAGGGCGACGCTGCTGCCCTCGCGGGCGAGGATATGCAGCTCCAGCTCACGCCCGGCGTGCGGCGCCGAGGCCAGGGAAAAGGCCGCCATCTCGCCATCCGGGCGCTGCAGCAGCAGGTACTGCCCGGCATGGTAGCGAGGCGCCTTGCCCGCAGGCGTACGCAGGCGCACGCGGAATACGTCGCCGCCTACGTCCAGGCATTCGATCACCTGGCAGCTCAGCTCGCGCACCGGCAGTTCACCCGGCGCCAACACGCCATCCCAGTGCAGCACGCAATCTTCCAGCGGTTCGGCGAGGCAGGTGAACAGCTCGCCATGATCCAGTTCCACCTCGTTCTGCCGCACCCGTCCCTCCACCAGCAAGGCGGCGCAGATATGGCAATTGCCATTGCGGCAGCTTTGCGGGCAGTCGTAGCCCAGACGGCGGGCGCCATCGAGGATGCGCTCGCCCGGCTGCAGGGCAAGGGTGATGCCGGAGGGTTGCAGGGTGACGTTCATCAATCGATTCCCAGCTCGCTCCACAGCGCGTCGACGCGCGCCACCACGGCCGGGTCCTTCTCGATGGCGCGGCCCCACTCGCGCGTGGTCTCGCCCGGCCACTTGTGGGTGGCGTCCAGGCCCATCTTCGAACCCAGGCCGGAGATCGGCGAGGCGAAGTCGAGGTAGTCGATCGGCGTGTTGTCGATCATCACCGTGTCGCGCTTGGGGTCCATGCGCGTGGTAATCGCCCAGATCACGTCATTCCAGTCCCGTGCGTTGATATCGTCGTCGGTGACGATAACGAACTTGGTGTACATGAACTGTCGCAGGAACGACCACACACCGAGCATTACGCGCTTGGCGTGGCCCGGGTACTGCTTCTTCATGGTCACCACCGCCATGCGGTAGGAGCAGCCTTCCGGCGGCAGGTAAAAGTCGGTGATCTCCGGAAACTGCTTCTGCAGGATCGGCACGAACACTTCGTTCAGCGCCACACCGAGGATCGCCGGCTCATCCGGCGGGCGGCCGGTGTAGGTGCTGTGATAGATCGGGTCGCGACGCCGGGTGATGCGCTCGACGGTGAACACCGGGAAGGTGTCGACCTCGTTGTAGTAGCCGGTGTGGTCGCCGTAGGGGCCTTCCGGCGCGGTCTCGCCCGGATGGATCACGCCTTCGAGGACTATCTCGGCACTGGCCGGCACCTGCAAGTCGCTGCCACGCGCCTTGATCAGCTCGGTGCGATGACCACGCAGCAGACCGGCGAAGGCGTATTCGGAGAGGGTATCGGGCACTGGCGTCACAGCGCCGAGAATGGTCGCTGGGTCGGCGCCCAGTGCGACGCACACCGGGTAAGGCTTGTCCGGATGCTTCTGGCACCACTCACGGTAATCCAGCGCGCCGCCGCGATGGCTGAGCCAGCGCATGATCACCTTGTTGCGGCCGATCACCTGCTGGCGGTAGATGCCGAGGTTCTGCCGCTCCTTGTTCGGGCCCTTGGTGATGGTCAGGCCCCAGGTGATCAACGGCGCCACGTCGCCCGGCCAGCAGTGCTGAATAGGCAGTTTGCCGAGGTCGACGTCGTCGCCCTCCTCGATCACTTCATGGCAGGGTGCGTCCTTGACCACCTTGGGCGCCATGGAAATGACCTTCTTGAAGATCGGCAGCTTGCTCCAGGCGTCCTTGAGGCCCTTTGGCGGCTCGGGCTCCTTGAGAAAGGCCAGCAGCTTGCCGATTTCGCGCAGCTCGGACACATCCTCGGCGCCCATACCCAGCGCCACGCGCTTGGGCGTGCCGAACAGGTTGCCGAGTACCGGCACATCGAAGCCGCTTGGTTTTTCGAACAGCAGCGCCGGGCCGCCCTTGCGCAGGGTGCGGTCGCAGATTTCGGTCATTTCCAGAACGGGCGATACCGGGGTCTGGATGCGCTTGAGTTCGCCGCGCTTTTCCAGTTCACGGATGAAGTCGCGCAGGTCGCGATACTGCATGCAGGAGCCTCGTGTCGGACAGGCAGGAGTCGGCCGCAAAGTTTAGCGCCGAAGTCGGGCTTTCAGAAGGCTTGAAAGCCGCAGAAACGGCAAGGCCGGGTTTTCCCGGAATGCTGTTCACTTAAGGCTGTACGCATTTAGCTCCCCTCTCCCATGTATGGGAGAGGGGCTGGGGGAGAGGGCCGGAAACACCGCAAAACTGCCAGCTTTCCCCTCTCCCTAACCCTCTCCCCGGAGGGGCGAGGGGACTGATCGCGTTCGACCTTTTCTTACGTGAACAACATTACGGGTGTCCCCGGCCTTGTGGCACAGCGCAACGTCTTACTTGCGCTTCATCGACAGGAAGAACTCATCGTTAGTCTTGGTCGCTTTCAGCTTGTCGATCAGGAACTCGATCGCCGCGATTTCATCCATCGGGTGCAGCAGCTTGCGCAGAATCCACATGCGCGACAGCTCTTCCTCACCGGTCAGCAACTCTTCGCGGCGGGTGCCGGACTTGTTGATGTTGATCGCTGGGAAGGTGCGCTTCTCGGCCACGCGGCGATCCAGGATCAGCTCCATGTTGCCGGTGCCCTTGAATTCCTCGTAGATCACCTCGTCCATCTTCGAGCCGGTTTCGATCAGCGCGGTGGCGAGGATGGTCAGGCTGCCGCCTTCCTCGATGTTACGCGCGGCGCCGAAGAAGCGCTTCGGCTTTTCCAGGGCGTGGGCGTCGACACCACCGGTGAGCACCTTGCCGGAGCTCGGGATCACGGTGTTGTAGGCGCGCGCCAGACGGGTGATGGAGTCGAGCAGAATGACCACATCCTTTTTGTGCTCGACCAGGCGCTTGGCCTTCTCGATCACCATTTCGGCGACCTGCACGTGGCGGGTCGGCGGCTCGTCGAAGGTGGAGGCGACCACTTCGCCGCGCACGGTGCGCTGCATCTCGGTCACTTCTTCCGGGCGCTCGTCGATCAGCAGAACGATCAGGTGCACTTCCGGGTTGTTACGCGTGATGTTCGAGGCGATGTTCTGCAGCATGATGGTCTTGCCCGCTTTCGGCGGGGCGACGATCAGGCCGCGCTGGCCCTTGCCGATCGGCGCGCAGAGGTCGATCACACGGCCGGTGATGTCCTCGGTGGAGCCGTTGCCGGCCTCCATGGTCAGGCGCTGATTCGGGAACAGCGGCGTGAGGTTCTCGAACAGGATCTTGTTCTTGGCGTTTTCCGGGCGGTCGAAGTTGATGCTGTCGACCTTGAGCAGGGCGAAGTAACGCTCGCCTTCCTTCGGCGGACGGATCTTGCCGACGATGGTGTCACCGGTACGCAGGTTGAAACGGCGGATCTGGCTGGGCGAGACGTAAATGTCATCAGGGCCCGCCAGGTAGGAGGAGTCGGCGCTACGCAGGAAGCCGAAACCGTCCTGGAGGATCTCCAGCACGCCGTCACCGGAAATTTCCTCGCCGCTTTTGGCATGCTTTTTCAGCAGGGCGAAGATGATGTCCTGCTTGCGCGAACGGGCCATGTTTTCCAGGCCCATCTGTTCGGCCATGTCCAGCAGTTCGGCAATCGGCTTTTGCTTGAGTTCGGTCAGATTCATAGGAATGACGTGATCATCGAGAGGAGAAGAAAGCTGTTAGCTTGAGAAGCCGCGCCGCAGAGAAGGCGACAGGATCGCGAACGAGTTCGTATAGGAATGAATCGGCGACGGCATGCAGAGAGCTGCATGGAGGATGCAGCGAGGCCGAATTTAACACCGTGAAAAAACAGCGTCTAGCCCCGAAAATGAAAAAACCCCGCAATTTAGCGGGGCTTCTCCAGTGCGACTCGACTCAGATGTTGCTGTCGAGGAACGCAGCCAGCTGCGACTTGGACAGTGCGCCGACCTTGGTCGCTTCGACATTGCCGTTCTTGAACAGCATCAGGGTCGGGATACCGCGTACGCCGTACTTCGGCGGGGTTTCCTGATTCTCGTCGATGTTGAGTTTGCACACCTTGAGTTTGCCTTGGTATTCCTTGGCGATCTCGTCGAGCACCGGTGCAATCATCTTGCACGGGCCGCACCATTCAGCCCAGTAGTCGACCAGAACCGGACCCTCAGCCTGGATGACGTCCTGGTCGAAGCTGGCGTCGCTGACGTTGGTGATGAATTCGCTCATGAGGAGTCTCCGTATATTCGGAAGCAAAAAAGTGGCGCCATCATAGCCCGGCTTGAGTGACACCGAAAGGCGCTGACGATTGAGCCTTTCAATAGCCGCTAATGTACGCCTCAATCGCCAAGTGTGGCGAATGCGATGCCGGTGCGCAGCGCAGCGGCGCGGATATGCTGCTGCATGGCCTTCTGCGCCGGGCCGGCGGCGTGCCGGGCCAGGGCCTTGAGAATCTTGCGGTGCTCCTGCCAGGTTTCCATCGCCCGCTCCGGTCGGATGAACGGCAGCTTCTGGCTTTCCAGGAAAATGTCCGCACTGGAGGTCACCAGGGCGAACATCGCCTGGTTGCCGCTGGCGGCGAGGATGCGCTGGTGGAACTCGAAGTCCAGGCGCGTCGCCTGGGCGAAATCGCCCGCACGCAGCTCACGGCGCATCTGCTCGACGTTGTCTTCGAGAATGTCCAACTCCTCGGCGGTCATCACCCCGGCAGCCAGGCCACAGGCGAATCCCTCCAGAGCGAAGCGCAACTGAAAGGTGTCGGCGGCCGACACCTGCGCGGCGAACGGCCAGACGAAACCACCAGCCCCCTCCACTTTCGGCGCCTGCTGGACGAATACGCCCTTGCCGGCCTGCACGCTGACCAGGCCCAGAGCACTGAGCGATGAAAGCGCCTCGCGCAGCGAGGCACGGCTGACACCCAGGCGCTCGGACAGGTCGCGCTGCGAGGGCAACGCATCGCCAGGACGATAGCCTTCCTCCTCGATCAGACGGCGGATCGCCTGCAGGGCGTACTCGGGTACCGCGCGGGGAGCAGAAGCATTCATGGCTGTTCGGGCCGGTCAGTCCAGTGAAGCCGCCTTTGTAAGGCCTGAATAGCGCTCCAGGCAAGCGACGCCCCCTTGTGGCACAGCTCACCAGAGAACGCACCGAGATGGCACAGGAGCGCTTCTGACCATTTGGTCAGCAATGCCAACTGTTCAGACCAGTAAGACCTTATCGTCACTCGCCTGTAGCGATGAGAGCCCTGAATTCCCTGAACCTGGCACAGGCGATGCAGTGCATGAGCCAAGCAAAACACTTGAGTTTTCCTTCATCGATCGGGAGTTCGACATGCGCACCTTTCACCGCACCTTGCTGGGTACCCTCTTCGCCGCCCTGGCCTTCGGCGCCAGCACCGTTCACGCCGATGCACTGGAGGACATCGGCAAGGCCGGCGTACTGAAAGTCGCCGTACCACAGGATTTCCCGCCGTTCGGCTCGGTCGGCCCAGACATGAAGCCGCGCGGCCTGGATATCGACACCGCGCAGCTGCTGGCCGACAAGCTGGCGGTGAAACTGGAGCTGACCCCGGTCAACAGCACCAACCGCATCCCCTTCCTCACCACCGGCAAGGTCGATCTGGTGATCTCCAGCCTCGGCAAGAACCCCGAGCGTGAGGCGGTGATTGATTTCGCCGCGGCCTACGCGCCGTTCTACCTCGGCGTGTTCGGCCCGGAAGACACCGCCATCGCCAGCCTCGACGACCTCGCCGGCAAGACGATCAGCGTCACCCGCGGCTCCATCGAAGACATCGAACTGAGCAACGTCGCGCCGAAAGGCGCCACCATCAAGCGCTTCGAGGACAACAACTCGACCATCGCCGCCTACCTCTCCGGCCAGGTCGAGCTGATCGCCAGCGGCAACGTGGTGATGGTGGCCATCTCCGAGAAGAACCCCAAGCGTGTGCCGAACATGAAGATCAAGCTCAAGGATTCGCCGGTTTACGTTGGCGTGAACAAGAACCAGGCCGCGCTGCGGGACAAGGTCAACGCCATCATCACCGACGCCAAGGCCGATGGCAGCCTCGAGGCACTGAGCCAGAAGTGGCTGAAGCAACCGCTGCCGGCCGACCTCTGAGCCGCGCGGGGAACTGAGCCATGGCGTACCAGTTCGATTTCGCCGCAGTCCTGCAGCACAGCGACCTGCTGTTGCAAGGCGCGGCCTTCACCCTCGCGCTGACGGCGATCGGCACCCTGCTGGGGGTCGGTCTCGGCATCGTCGGGGCGATACTGCGCGCCTGGCGCATCCGCCCGTTCGACCGGTTTTTTGGCGTCTATGTGGAGCTGATCCGCAACACGCCGTTCATCGTTCAGCTGTTCTTCATCTTCTTCGGCCTGCCCTCGCTCGGCGTACGCCTGAGCGAGTGGGAAGCGGCGGTGCTGGCCATGGTGATCAACCTCGGCGCCTACTCCACGGAGATCATCCGCGCCGGCATCCAGGCCATACCGCACGGCCAGCTCGAGGCCGCCAGCGCACTGGCCATGAGCCGCTTCGAGACCTTCCGCCATGTGGTACTGCGCCCGGCACTGGGCAAGGTGTGGCCGGCGCTGTCGAGCCAGATCATCATCGTCATGCTCGGTTCGGCGGTGTGCTCGCAGATCTCCACCGAGGAGCTGTCGTTCGCCGCCAACTTCATCCAGTCACGCAACTTCCGCGCCTTCGAGACCTACCTGCTGACCACGGCGCTGTATCTGGTCATGGCCATTCTGGTTCGCCAACTGCTGGCCTGGGTTGGCCGCCGCTTCGTCATGGGGGCCCGCTGATGGACTTCACCCTCTGGGACATCCTGCGCAATCTGCTCACCGGCCTGCAGTGGACGCTGCTGCTGTCGCTGGTGGCCTTCGTCTGTGGCGGCATCACCGGCCTGCTGGTGTTGCTGGCGCGACTGTCGCCACTGTCGGCGCCGCGCATGCTCGCCCGCGGCTATATCGAACTGTTCCAGGGCACGCCGCTGCTGATGCAGCTGTTCCTGGTGTTCTTCGGCATCGCCCTGCTCGGGGTGGACGTGTCGCCCTGGCTGGCTGCGGCCACTGCGCTGACGCTGTTCACCAGCGCCTTTCTCGCCGAAATCTGGCGTGGTTGTGTCGAGTCGATCAGCCGTGGCCAGTGGGAGGCATCCGAAAGCCTGGCCATGAGCCGCCTGGAAACCCTGCGCCATGTGGTGCTGCCACAGGCGCTGCGCATCGCCGTGGCGCCCACCGTCGGGTTCTCGGTGCAGGTGGTCAAGGGCACTGCGGTGACCTCGATCATCGGTTTCACCGAACTGACCAAGACCGGCAGCATGCTGGCCAACGCCACCTTCGAGCCGTTCATGGTCTACGGCTTCGTCGCCCTCGGTTACTTCCTGCTCTGCTACCCGCTCTCGCTCGCTGCATACCGCCTGGAAAGGAGGCTGAATGTCACTGCTTAACGTCACCGCCCTGCACAAGTATTACGGCGACAACCATGTGCTCAAGGGCATCGACCTCAAGGTCGAGGAAGGCGAAGTGGTCGCCATCATCGGCCGCAGCGGCTCGGGCAAGAGCACCTTCCTGCGCACCCTGAACGGACTGGAGTCGATCAAAGACGGCGTGATCGAAGTCGACGGCGAGTACATCGACGCCGCCCGCGCCGACCTGCGCAGCCTGCGGCAGAAGGTCGGCATGGTGTTCCAGCAGTTCAACCTGTTCCCGCACCTGACCGTCGGCGAGAACGTCATGCTCGCGCCGCAGGTAGTGAAGAAGACCCCGCGTGCCGAGGCCGAGCGGATCGCCCGGCAGATGCTCGAGCGCGTCGGCCTGGCGGAGAAGTTCGACGCCTACCCCGAGCGCCTGTCCGGCGGCCAGCAGCAACGCGTGGCCATCGCCCGCGCCCTGGCCATGTCGCCCAGGGTGCTGCTGTGCGACGAGATCACCTCGGCGCTCGACCCGGAACTGGTCAACGAGGTGCTGGCGGTGGTCAAGCAACTGGCCAGCGAGGGCATGACCCTGATCATGGTCACCCATGAGATGCGCTTCGCCCGCGAAGTCGGCGACAAGCTGGTGTTCATGCACCAGGGCAAGGTGCACGAGATCGGCGATCCGAAAGCCTTGTTCGCTGCCCCGCGGACCGAAGAGCTGCGCAACTTCATCGGCTCGGTGAACCTGTGAACGCGCCAGCGCCGCTGCCGCTGCAGGTCGAGCCGCTGACCCGCGAGGCCTTCGCGCCCTTCGGTGAGGTGATCGAAACGGCCGGCGCCAACGCCTTCGCGATCAACGCTGGGACCACCACGCGCTACCACGATCTGGCGCAAGTGGAGTTGGCCGGCGAGGCGCCGCGCACCCTGGTCAACCTGTTCGAAGGCAAGGCCTGGCATGCGCCCATCGCCATCCGCATGCTCGAACGCCACCCGCTGGGCAGCCAGGCGTTCTATCCGGTGGACGGCGGGCGCATGCTGATCGTCGTCGCTCCGCCCGGTGAGCTGGACGAGTCGAAAATACGTGCGTTCATCAGTGCGCCAGACCAGGGCGTGAACTACGCCCGCGGCACCTGGCACCACCCGCTGCTGTGCCTGCAACACCCAGGACGCTTCCTGGTGGTGGACCGCGGCGGCGAGGGTCACAACTGCGACGAACAGCCTCTGAAACAGCCGCTGAGCGTGCTGAACCTGCGATAACCACAGGTCTAGACCAGTTTCATGCGACATCCGAATGCGTTGGCTCATGCGCTCAGTCGTGGCAGGATGCGCGGAAATCGAACGAGATGCCGCAATCATGCCCCAAGCCCCTGCCGAGAGTTTTCCCCTGATCGCCGCCATCGACCTGGGCTCGAACAGTTTCCATATGGTGCTGGCCAAGGCCGACAATCACGAGATCCGCATCCTCGAGCGCATCGGCGACAAGGTCCAACTGGCGGCAGGCCTGGATGACGAGCGCCAGCTCAGCGAGGAAGCGATGCAACGCGGCCTGGACTGTCTGCGCCGCTTCGCCCAGTTCAGCAACAGCCTGCCGGAAGGCGCCGTGCGTATCGTCGGCACCAACGCCCTGCGCGAAGCGCGCAATCGCGCCGTGTTCATCCGCCGCGCCGAGGAGATTCTCGGTCACCAGGTCGAGGTGATTTCCGGCCGCGAGGAAGCGCGCCTGATCTACCTCGGCGTCTCCCACAGCATCGCCGACACCCCCGGCAAGCGCCTGGTTGCCGACATCGGCGGCGGCAGCACCGAATTCATCATCGGCCAGCGTTTCGAGCCGCTGCTGCGCGAGAGCCTGCAGATGGGCTGCGTCAGTTTCACCCAGCGTTATTTCAAGGACGGCAAGATCACCCCGGCGCGTTATGCCCAGGCCTATACCGCCGCCCGTCTGGAACTGATGGGCATCGAACAGGGCCTGCGCCGTCTCGGCTGGGAGGACGCCGTCGGCGCCTCCGGCACCATCAAGGCCATCGGTCTGGCGACCAAGGCCGCCGGCCTGGGCAATGGCGAGGTCACGGTCGAGGGCCTGGCCTGGCTCAAGCGCAAGCTGTTCAAGCTCGGCGAGGTGGACAAGCTCGACCTCGACGGCATCAAGCCGGATCGTCGCAGCATCTTCCCCGCCGGCCTGGCGATTCTCGAAGCCATCTTCGATGCCTGCGACATCCAGCGCATGAGCCACTCCGAAGGCGCGCTGCGCGAAGGCGTGCTGTACGACCTGCTCGGCCGTCACCAGCACGAGGACGTGCGCGAGCGCACCCTGGCCGCGTTCATGGAGCGCTACCACGTCGATACCGACCAGGCCGCCCGCGTCGAAGCCAAGGCGCTGTCGGCGCTGGACAAGGTCGCCAGCGACTGGGGGCTGACCGACGTCTGGCACCGCGAGCTGCTGAGCTGGGGCGCCAAGGTGCACGAGGTGGGCCTGGATATCGCTCACTACCAGTACCACAAGCACGGTGCCTACCTGATCGAGCACTCCGACCTGGCCGGTTTCTCGCGCCAGGATCAGCAGATGCTCGCCCTGCTGGTGCGCGGCCACCGGCGCAACATTCCCAAGGACAAGTTCGCCGACTTCGGCGAGGAAGGCATCAAGCTGATGCGCCTGTGCGTGCTGCTGCGCTTCGCCATCCTGTTCCATCACATCCGCGGTACGCAGGATATGCCACAGGTGCAGTTCAAGGCCGGCGACGACAGTCTGGAGATCGTCTTCCCCGAAGGCTGGCTGGCGGCCAACCCGCTGACCCAGGCGGATTTCGAAGCCGAGGCCGAGTGGCTCAAGCGCATCGACCTGACCCTGAGCGTGCGCTGATCAGGCGGTGCGCACGGCGCACTCTACCGGCTGACATTGAGCGTGCGTTGATCGGGAGTACCGTAGGGCGGGTGAAACCGGCCTCACCCGCCCTAGCGCTGCAGCGCGAAATCCAGCACCTGCAGGCTGCTGACGAAGGCGTTGCCGGCGTGATCCTCGCCAGGCGTCAGCAGCAATTGCGCGTTCATGCCCAGCGCGCCGAGGCGCTGCTGAAATTCCCGAGTGTTATCGACCATGCGCCGCTCGGCCAGGTGTTTTTGTCGCGCATCCAGCAGCGGCGCATCGGCCGCTGGCTGCTCGGCCGCACCGACGCTGAGCATCAGGCGAACGTTCGGACGCGGCTCCTGACTGGCGAAGGTCTCCAGCAGATCGAAGGCGTAGCGCCGGTGCCACCACAACGACGGGCTGGCAGCAACGTAGCGCTGGAACGCCTGTGGCCGTGACAGCAAGGTGTAGAGCGTGAATAGGCCGCCGTAGGAGTGGCCGAACAGGGTCTGGCGTCGTGTATCGACCTTGTAGCGTGACGCCACCAGGGGTTTGACCTCATCCTCGATAAAATCCAGAAACCGTTCGGCGCCGCCCTCGCGGGTATGGCTATCGCCGAGGTTCGGCGCTGGCGGCGTGTAGTCCTCGGCCCGCGCCGGAATGTCGAAAGGCGCATCCCCCGGATAGCCGATGCCAACCACCAGCACCGCCTCGCGCCCGTCACGCGCGGCATGCGGCGTATACATCAGCGCCTGCTGCGCCAGCAGCGGAAAGAACAGTTCGGCATCGAGCACATAGACCACCGGGTAGCCCTGCGCCGGCGCCTCACCTTGCGGTTTCGACAGATACAGTCGATAGCTGCGCCCGGTGTGCCGCGACTGCAGGTCACGCATCTCGGCCTGCACCAGCGTCGCCGGCTGCCAGCTTTCGGCCGCCACGCCGAGCGACGCGCACAGCGCCAGGACGAACAGGGCAACGCTAGCTCTCATCGCTGGCCTCTTCGCTCCAGATGATCGCCAGGCCCTCCTTGCGGGCGAAACGCACTAGATGATCGTCGAGGACGAAACGGATGCGCGCGGCAGCCTCGGCATCGTCGGCCTGACAGTCGAAATGCAGCGCATCGGCTTCGGCGTGCATCAGACAGCGGCCAAAGGGAAATTGCGCATCGGCGCTGCGCTCGTCGAACTCCACGGCGATCTTGTGGCGAAAGTGCTTGCACAGCTTGGTCATGTACAGCGAGGCCGAAGCGGTGGTCGCGGTACCTTGGAATCGAATCATGCAGTAAGGCTCATCAGGTGGTGGCGGGTGGGCCCGCTTTTGTCGTGGTTGTCGCAAGGGCGAGGGAGTGGCTTGAACCACTCCCTCGTCCGCTCAGAAGCTGGTGCTGATGCTGGCGTAAAAGGTGCGCCCCGGTTCGTTGTAGGTGTAGGCGCCGGCCTCGCGGCTATTGCCCTCGCGGTACAGGCGCTTGTCGAACAGGTTGCTGATGCCGGCGCCGACGCTCCAATTCTTGTCGATGGCATAGTTGCCGCCGATGCCGACCAGGGCGTAGGGCGAGATTTCGCGGCGCGCGTCGCCCGTCAGCACGTTGCCCTGATAGTCGTACTTGCCCGGCGTCTGCCGGCCATACCAGGTCACTGTGGTCTGTAACGACAGCGGGTCGCTGACCTGCCAGTCCAGCGTCGAGTTGACGGTGAACTCGGGGATGATCGACAGCGGCTCGCCGGTCTCCTTGCTCTTCGATTGCAGCATCCAGGTGAAGTTGGTGTTCCAGCTCAGGCTGCTTGCTAGCGGCATCTTCAGGTTGCCCTCGAAACCCTCGACCACCGCACGCGGAATGTTGCTCCACTGGAACACGTTGGCCACTCGGGTAGCGCTGCCCTGCGTGAAGTCCACCGTACCGACCGGAACGCGGCCGGCCTCGACCTTGTCGCGGTAATCGTTGCGGAACCAGGTCAGGCTGGCCTGATATTCACCAGACTCGAACTCCAGGCCAAGCTCCTTGTTGACGCTGGTTTCCGCCTCAAGATTCTCGTTGCCCACCAGGAAGCAGCCCGGGCCTCCGGCGACGAAATCCCAGCAACCGATGCCGTTACTGTAGAGCGCATAGGACGGGTTGCTCTGATACAGATTGGGTACCTTGTAGGCGCGGGCGATACCGGACTTGAGGGTGAAGTTATCGTCCAGGCGATGCGACAGGTTGAGCGATGGGCTCCAGTTGCTGCCGCTGATGCTGTTGTGGTCGTAGCGCAGCCCTGGCGTAAGCATGGTGCCCGGGCGCAGTTCGATATTGTCCTCGACGAACAGCGATGCGGTGCGCATGGCGATGTTGCCGGCGAAACGAGTCGGATAGCCGATGCTCTGGATCGCAGCGAGATCGGACACGCCATCCTCCATGCGTTGCTCGTTCCACTCGGCGCCGAGGGTCAACACCTGCTCGAACAGGGCTGTCAGCGGCAGGCTGACTTCGCTGTGCGCGGTCAGGCTTTGCAGCTCGATGGTGCCGAACTCGTTGCCATTGATAGCACCTTCAGGACCGCCGGCCAGGCCTTCCTTGAGGCGGTTGTTGCGCGTGCGCTCGTATTGCAGGTAGTTCAGCGTGCTGCCGAAGTCCCAGTCGCCGTGATGGGTGATGGCGTAGGTGTTGCGCAGCATGCGATTGGTTTCACGGCCGATCCAATCGGCGCGCGCGCTGTTGATCCCCGCGTTGCTGCTCAGGTTGTTCATGCTGTCGCCGGTGTAGATGTTGCCCTGGCGACTGAAGCCGGCCTGCAGGTCGAGGGTCTGCGATTCGTCCAGGCGCCAGCTCAGAGTGCCGTCGACATCGCGGTTGCGCACACCTTCGCGGCCCGCCAGCGCGGCGTTGCTGGTGCTGACGGCGCGGCCTTCGTTGATGTCCGCGTCGTCCGAGTCGGTCTTGTTCAGGTTGCCGTAGACGCGATAGGAAATGTTCTCCGCCAGCGGGCCGCTGAGACCGAAGTTGAAACGCCGGGTGGCGCCTTCCTCGCTGTGCTGCGGCATGTTGGCGTACAGGCTGAGGTTGCCGTGATGCTCCAGGCCGGCCTGCCTGGTGATGATGTTGACCACGCCACCGGCAGCGCCGCTGCCATAGCGCGCAGCGGCCGGGCCGCGCAGCACTTCGATACGCTCGATCTGCTCGGCCGGCACCCAGTTGGTATCGCCGCGGGTGTCGCGGTCACCGCGCCAGCCATAGCGCACGGCATTGCGTGAACTCACCGGCTTGCCATCGATCAGGATCAGGGTGTTCTCCGGGCCCATGCCACGGATATCGATCTGGCGGTTGTTGCCACGCGCGCCTGAACCGCTGTTGCCGGTCAGGTTGACGCCCGGCTGCTTGCGGATGATCTCGGCGATATCGTTCGCCGGCGGCGCTTTCTGGATGTCCTCGGCGGTGATCACCGATACGCCGAGCGCCTGCTTGAGCTCCT
This sequence comes from Pseudomonas sp. UBA7530, assembly GCF_002479365.1. Taxonomy (NCBI): domain Bacteria; kingdom Pseudomonadati; phylum Pseudomonadota; class Gammaproteobacteria; order Pseudomonadales; family Pseudomonadaceae; genus Pseudomonas; species Pseudomonas sp. UBA7530. The sequence goes on along the minus strand of NZ_DLMS01000011.1, from coordinate 565,330 downwards.
CCTGCGCGGTGCCAAGCACCTCGGTGGCCTGCAGTTGCAACGGCTCCTCGGCAGCCGCTGCCAATGCCGGCACAACCAGCAGCATGGCGATGGCCAAGGGTTTGAGTGAATGATGACGCGTTTGCAGGTACATGCCCCCTCCCCGATGTGCACGGCATGATGCGCCGGCACAACATTCAATGCGAATGATTTGCATCAATAAATAGCGAGGCGTAGTCTGCCACCCTGTTTGTAACAAGAGGTTTGTGCGCGGGGATTTGTTCTTTGCGCCAGAGGCATGCAGAGGTGTCATCGATGACCAGCCACGCCCCCATCGTCCGCGCCGCAGAACTGGCCAACCTGGCCGATGAACACATTCGCCTGGTGGACGGCGAGCGCACGCGTGACCGCCTGTTCCAAGGTCACCTGAGCTGGCGCAGGCTGCGCAGCGGCCTGTCGCTGCATTGCTCGGATTGCCAGGAACTGCAGGACTTCGCCACCCAGACCGAGGCGCGCCCGCACCTGAATTTCATCCTCTTCCTGCAGGGGCGCAGCGAGGTCAGCTACGACGGTCGGCCCTTCACCTTCGGTGGATCCGGCGCTGCTGGCGAGGGAGTGACCATCGCGCTCAACGAGCCGATGCTCTTCGCCCGTCGCGCACGCCGCGGCCAGCGCATTCGCAAGGTTTCGGTGAGCCTGGCGCCGGAGTGGTTCGAATCGAGCGGCTTCGATGGCCAGGCGCAGCTGAAGGCTTTGCTGCAGGGCAATTACCGGCCACTCAATGTACTGCGCTGGCAACCGTCGCCACGCCTGCTGACGATGGCCGAACAGGTACTGCATCCCGGCTGCGGCAATCGCCTGCTGGAAAATCTTTACCTGGAAAGCCGTGCTCTGGAGATCGCCGGCGAAGCGCTGAGCCTGATGACCCGGCAGCCGACTCAGGCAGTGCCGAATCTGCGCCCGCACGAGCACCAGCGCATCCGCCGCACCCTGGAACTGCTGCACAGCGGCGAGGCCGATGGCTGGTCACTGGAAGATATCGCCCACGAGGTCGGCTGCTGCGCCAGCACCCTGCAGCGTCAGTTCCAGGCGGCCAAGGGCACCTCGCTGTTCGAGTATCAGCGCCAGCGCAAGCTGCAACAGGCACGCGAGGCGCTGGAGCGTCAGGGCGTGAGTGTCGGCCAGGCCGCCTGGATCGCCGGCTACAGCAGCGCCGCCAACTTCTCCACGGCGTTCAAGCGTGCGTTCGGCATCAGCCCGAAGCAGGTGCGGGCAAGGTTGTAGGGATAGCGTAGCCCGGATGCAATCCGGGAAAAGGCGGAAGGCAAGGCTCTGGTCTTGCTCCTCTCCCATTCACGGGAGAGGGCTGAGAACACCGCAAAGCTGTCAGTTACCCCTGTGCCTGGAGAGGTAAGGGGCTGCGGCCGCACATCGGTGTAGGGGGCAGCGCACCTACGAAACATGCGGCCGGGCTGCTTTCTCCCCTCTCCCGCTTGCGGGAGAGGGGCCGGGGGAGAGGGCTAGCGATCAAGCCCTCAACGGCGCAGGAGCAGTTATCCAAACTATCGCCCGCGGCCTTCCCAGCCCTCTCCCGGCCTTCGGGCACCCGCTCCGCGCCCCGGCCCGATCGCCAGTGATCAGGCGTTCATCGGCGCAGGAAGCAGTGTCTTCAAAAGCTTCAACACGCGGCCTCAACCCTCTCCCGGCCTTCGGCCACCCTCTCCCGCAAGCGGGAGAGGGTCATCAGAAGGCCGCAAGCGGCCGCTTTTAGCGAGCGACCACGACCGGGGCGGTGAGCTTTTCCAGCAAGCCGGACTGCGCGCTGCGCGGGTTCTGGTTGCCGGTGGGCTGCTGACGCAGGTAGCGGCCGTCCGGCTGCAGCACCCAGGCCTGGGTGTTGTCGGTCAGGTAGCTTTCCAGCTCCTTCTTCACCCGGGTGATGAGCTTCTTGCCCTCCACCGGGAAGCAGGTCTCCACGCGCTTGTCGAGGTTGCGCTCCATCCAGTCGGCGCTGGACAGGTAGATTTTCTCGTCACCGCCATTGAGGAAGTAGAACACCCGTGTGTGCTCGAGGAAACGGCCGATGATCGAACGCACCTGGATATTGTGCGATACCCCGGCGATGCCCGGACGCAGGCAGCACATACCGCGCACCACGAGGTCGATCTTCACCCCGGTCTGGCTGGCCTTGTACAGCGCGCGGATCACCTTGGCGTCTGTCAGCGAGTTGAACTTGGCGATGATCTGCGCCGGCTTGCCTTCGGCCGCCGCGGCGGTTTCCTTGGCGATCAGGTCGAGCAGAGTCTTCTTCAGGGTAAAGGGCGCATGCAGCAGCTTCTTCATGCGTAGGGTCTTACCCATGCCAATCAGTTGGCTGAACAGCTTGGCCACATCTTCGCCGAGGGCGACGTCGGCGGTGAGCAGGCTGTAGTCGGTGTACAACCTGGCGTTGCCGGCGTGGTAGTTGCCGGTGCCGAGGTGGGCGTAGCGGACGATCTCGCCGTTCTCGCGACGCAGGATCAGCATCATCTTGGCGTGAGTCTTGAAGCCGACCACGCCATAAATCACCACCGCACCGGCGGCCTGCAGACGGCTGGCCAGTTGCAGGTTGGACTCTTCGTCGAAGCGCGCGCGCAGTTCGATCACCGCGGTGACTTCCTTGCCGTTACGCGCGGCCTCCACCAGCGCGTCGACGATCTCCGAGTTGGCCCCGGAGCGATACAGGGTCTGCTTGATCGCCAGCACGTGCGGGTCTTTCGCCGCTTGGCGCAACAGGTCGACCACCGGGGTGAAGGACTCGAAGGGGTGCAGCAGGAGGATGTCCTGCTTGCTGACCACGTTGAAGATGTTCTCCGCGTTCTGCAGCAGTTTGGGGATCACCGGGGTGAACGGCGCGTACTGCAGGTCCGGGTGGTTATCCAGGCCGGTGATGCTGAACAGGCGGGTCAGGTTGACCGGGCCATTGACCTGGTACAGCTCGCTCTCGGTCAGGCCGAACTGCTTGAGCAGGTAGTCGCGCAGGTGTTTCGGGCAGGTGTCGACCACTTCCAGGCGCACCGCATCGCCGTAGCGACGGCTGAACAGCTCACCGCGCAGGGCACGCGCCAGGTCCTCGACGTCCTCGGTGTCCACCGACAGGTCGGCGTTACGGGTCAGGCGGAACTGGTAGCAGCCCTTGACCTTCATGCCCTGGAACAGGTCATCGGCGTGGGCGTGGATCATCGACGAGAGGAACACGTAGTTGTCGCCGGGGCCGCCGACGTCCTCGGGCACGCGGATGATGCGCGGCAGCAGGCGCGGCGCCGGGATGATGGCGAGACCGGAATCGCGGCCGAAGGCATCGATGCCCTCGAGCTCGACGATGAAGTTCAGGCTCTTGTTCACCAGCAGCGGGAAGGGGTGCGTCGGGTCGAGACCGATGGGGGTGATGATCGGTGCGATCTCGTCGCGGAAATAGCGGCGCACCCAGGTCTTGAGCTTGGTGGTCCAGAACCGCCGGCGGATGAAGTTGATGTTGTGCTTGGCCAACGCCGGGAACAGGGTGTCGTTGAGGATGGCGTACTGGCGCTCAACCTGCTCGTGCACCAGCTCACTGATGCGCGCCAGCGCCTGGTGCGGCTGCAGGCCGTCGGCGCCAGCCTGTTCGCGGGCAAAATTGATCTGCTTCTTCAGGCCGGCGACACGGATCTCGAAGAACTCGTCGAGGTTGCTGGAGAAGATCAGCAGGAACTTCAAACGTTCGAGCAGCGGATAGGACTCGTCCAGCGCCTGCTCCAGCACCCGGATATTGAACTGCAACTGCGACAGTTCACGGTGGATGTACAGGCTGCTGTCATCCAGGCTGGGAATCGGGGCCGGCGGCGGGGTTTCCACCACTGGCGTCTCGGCGACCACCTCGGCCTGAGGCGGGTTGTTGTCGAGCACTTCGCTGTTGAGTCCTTCGCTGTTCATCGCTGGGTTCCTGAGGGCGTCATCGCCCTTGTTTTAGCAGTTCTGCTGCCCGTACGGCGAAATAGGTGAGGATGCCATCGGCACCGGCACGTTTGAAGGCGGTGAGCGACTCCAGTATGACCGCCTCGCTGAGCCAGCCGTTCTGGATCGCGGCCATGTGCATGGCGTACTCGCCACTGACCTGATAAACGAAGGTCGGCACCTTGTAGGCATCTTTCACTCGCCAGAGGATGTCCAGGTAAGGCATGCCCGGTTTGACCATGACCATGTCGGCGCCTTCGGCCAGGTCAGCGGCTACTTCGTGCAGGGCCTCGTTGCCGTTGGCCGGGTCCATCTGGTAGCCGAGCTTGTTGCCCTTGCCAAGGTTGGCGGCCGAACCCACCGCGTCGCGGAACGGGCCGTAGTAGGCGCTGGCGTACTTGGCCGAGTAGGCCATGATGCGCACATTGACGTGATCGGCCAGCTCCAGCGCCTCGCGGATCGCCTGCACACGGCCATCCATCATGTCCGACGGCGCCACCACCTGGGCACCAGCCTCGGCATGCGACAGCGCCTGCTTGACCAGCGCATCGACGGTGATGTCGTTCTGCACATAACCGGAGTCGTCGAGAATGCCGTCCTGGCCGTGGGTGGTGAACGGGTCGAGAGCGACGTCACTGATCACACCGAGCTCGGGGAATTTTTCACGCAGGGCGCGGATCGCGCGCTGGGCGATACCGTCCGGGTTCCAGGCTTCCGCCCCATCCAGGGACTTCTTCTCCAGCGGGGTAACCGGGAACAGCGCCAGCGCCGGAATGCCCAGCGCCACCCAATGTTCGGCTTCCTTCAGCAGCAGGTCGATGGACAGGCGTTCGACGCCCGGCATCGATGGCACGGCTTCACGGCGGTTTTCGCCGTCGAGGACGAACACCGGCAGAATCAGATCATCGACGCTCAGGCGATTCTCGCGCACCAGGCGACGGGAGAAATCGTCGCGGCGATTGCGACGCAGGCGGGTGGCGGGGAACAGACGATTGGCGGGGGTAACGCTCACGGCAGACTCCAGAGCCCGCACGAGCGGGCCAGTGTGACGGTTATAAGCGACCATTATGACCAAATGATGACGGCCAAATGACCGCGTGCGACGGCGAGTCGCACAGCCAGTCGCGCATTGTGGCATGACGCGCCACCTTCCGGCCTCCTCGTGGTCAGAGTAGTCTTCAGCACCTGCATCGATGAGCTCACGGCATGCTCCAAGACCTGATCCGCCAGTTTGGCTACCCGGCACTGGTACTCGGCACCTTCCTCGAAGGTGAGGTATCCCTGCTGCTGGCCGCCTACATGGCCGTGCGCAACGTGCTGGAGATCGAATGGGTGGCGCTGTGCGCCTTCCTCGGCACCTTCGCCAGCGATCAGCTGTGGTACTACCTTGGCCGCCGTCACGGCCGCGCGCTGCTAGAACGCAAACCGCGCTGGCAACCGCTGGGCGAACGTGCCAGCGCGCTTATCAAGCGTTACCCGGATCTGTGGGTGCTGTGCTTTCGCTTTCTCTACGGCCTGCGCACGGTGATGCCGCTCACCATCGGCCTGTCCGGCTATTCCTGGCGCCGCTACCTGCTGCTCGACGCCATCGGCGCCGGTGTCTGGGCCGGCGGCATCAGCCTGCTGGCCTACAGCCTGGGCAATGCCATGGGCGGCCTGCTTGAGGCACTGCGCAACTACCAGGTCATCCTGCTCGCGGCCGTGGTGCTGCTGCTTTCCCTCGCCTGGCTATACCGGTGGCGTCAGCGCCGGCGCGGCTGAGCCGCGCGCCAGCCAGATACCCATCAGCGCGTAGGGCGTACCGGGCGGCGATCCGCTCGCCGCAGGCAGTACGCCGCTGCAGCTTCACGACTCATGTGGATATCAGGTCATGCGCCAATGTGCGGACTGTTCGCTTCGCTACGAGCGGCCGGCGTTCCGGTCCGCCCTACGCGCGGCACCAGCCACAATCCAAGCATGCTGACTAGGCTGTAGCCGATCAGCCAGGCCCAGGCGGTGGCATCCAACGTCAGCATGCCGAGTTCGCCGGCCAGCCAGAATGCCGGCAGGTTGATCGCCAGACGCAGGCACTCCAGACGCCAGGCATGGCTGCGGTTCTCCAGCCACATGCCGATGCTGTACAGGCCCAGGGCCATCCACAGACAGGCCAGCAGCACGGCGCCGGTGGCCAGCGCATCGCCCTGCGCCAGCAGCCACACGACGGCCAGCAGGTAGCAGACGAACTGCAGCAGCGCGTAGACCTGCGCGCCGCGCCCCAGCGGTACCTCGAACTTGCGGAAATGGCTCAGGTCCGCCTTGGCCTGCGGGTAACGCGCCGCGACGTCGGCCGGGCGCCAACCGGTAGGCATGAACCAGATGCGCAGCTTGTCCCACCAGGAACTGGCGCGCCTGGCATCACTCCATAGCCCGGCGTAGACCTGCAGGTTGGCCCACAGCGGGTTCCAGCTGGCCAGCGGCACGGTCACGCCGAAGACCACCGGTTCTTCGTCGAGCTCCTCCTGGAAGGTGCCAAAAATTCGATCCCAGACAATGAACACACCGCCGTAATTGCGATCCATGTAGATAGGATTCTGTGCATGATGCACGCGGTGGTTGGACGGGGTGATGAACAGCCACTCGAACCAGCCCAGTTTGGGGATATGCCGGGTATGCACCCAGAACTGATACAGCAGGTTCAGGGCGGCAACGCTGAGGAAGACCAGCGGCGGTACACCGACCACGGCCATCGGCAGATAGAAGATCCAGCCGAAGATGAAACCGGTGCTGGTTTGCCGTAACGCGGTGGAGAGGTTGTAGTCCTCGCTCTGGTGGTGCACCGCATGGGCGGCCCAGAGCACATTGCGCTCATGGCCCAGGCGGTGGTTCCAGTAGTAGCAGAAATCGTAGAAGACGAAGGCGAAGAGCCATACCCAGAGACTGCTTTCGGACAACTCGAACAGCGCCAGCTGCTCCCAGGCGAAGGCGTAGGTCAGCAGGACGACCACCTTGGTGAGAATCCCGGTGGCCTGGGACAGTACGCCGGCACTGACGCTGTTAAGGGCATCGGCCAGGCGATAGGTGCGCATGCCGCGCCAGCGGTCAGCGAGCAATTCCAGGCCGATCAGCAGGAAGAAGAAGGGCATTGCGTAAAGAACGTAATTCATGACTGCACCATATCGTTGTACTTGTGTCGGGAATGAGCTGTTATTCATCCTATGCGCAGCTTCGTCAGGCTTCGCGGCGGCAAATGACAGTCCGAGTGGCATTTGGCGACAACCCCAGCATTGGTAATACCCGCGCCCGTTTCAAGGTCGCGTCTTTCCTCACCAGGAGTCGAGCATGAGCAAGAAAGTGGCAGTGATTCTGTCCGGCTGTGGCGTCTACGATGGCGCCGAGATCCATGAAAGCGTGATCACCCTGCTGCGCCTCGACCAGCGTGGTGCCGAAGTCCAGTGTTTCGCCCCTAACGTGCCGCAGCTGCACGTGGTCGATCACTACAGCGGCGACGAGATGAACGAGACGCGCAACGTGCTGGTGGAATCGGCGCGCATCGCCCGCGGCCAGATCAAGGACGTCAAGCTGCTGCACATGGCAGAGTTCGACGCGCTGATCCTGCCCGGCGGCTTCGGCGTAGCGAAGAACCTCTCCGACTTCGCCACCAGCGGCGCCGGCTGCACCGTGCAGCCTGACGTGCTGGCGGCTTGCAAGGCGTTCGTCGATGCCGGCAAGCCGGTCGGCCTGATGTGCATCGCCCCGGTACTGGCGGCGAAGATCTTCGGTGCCGGCGTGGTCTGCACCATCGGCAGCGATCATGACACCGCCGCCGCCCTGACCCAGATGGGCGCCGAGCACCATGAGTGCGAGGTCAGCGATATCATCGAAGACAGCCAGCGCAAGCTGGTGACTACACCGGCCTATATGCTCGCCCAATCCATCGCCGAGGCAGCGTCGGGCATCAACAAACTGGTCGACCGTGTGTTGGAGCTGGCGCACCACTGACTTACGCTATGTAGGGGCTTTGTAGGGTGGGCGGGAAGCGTTCCGCTTAAGCTTCAGTATCGATCCGCGTGGGCTGAAGCGGAGCGCCGCCCGGCCCACCCTACAAAGTTCAGGGTTCCTGTCTGTAGGGTGGGCTTTAGCCCACCAATGGCGATCAATGTGGGATAAAGCGCAACGCCGCCCGCCCCACCCTACCAACCAGCACCACTACAGGGCGCTTCGGTCATTGGCCAGGGCAGTCTGGCCGCGCCGCTGGTCAAACCGCTTGGGCTGCGGCAGCGTGGCGACAGGATTTCCCGGAGCCCCTGCCATGTCCCAGCCCTTCGTCCTCAGCCCCGACCTGCAACAGGCGGTGGCCAGTTTCTTCCAGCGCATTCCCTTCAATCAGGTGCTCGGCATCGAGCTCGATGAGCTGAGCTCCGAGCGGGTGACCATGCACCTGCCGATGAAGCCCGAACTGATCGGCAACTTCGTCCACGGCATCCTGCACGGCGGGGTGATTTCCTCGCTGCTCGACGTCTGCGGCGGCGCCATGGCGCTGATCGGCGCCTTCGCCAACCACCAGCACCTGCCGCCAGCCGAACGCATGAGCAAGCTGTCCAAGCTCGGCACCATCGACCTGCGCATCGACTACCTGCGTCCAGGCCGCGGCCAGCGCTTCACCGCCACGGCCATGCCGCTGCGCGCCGGCAACAAGGTGGCGGTGATCCGCATGGAGCTGCATAACGATGAAGACGTGCTGGTGGCCGTGGGCACCGGCACCTATCTGTGCGGGTAGTGGCAACGCACATTGTGGGAGGGGCTTCAGCCGCGACTGGCGCCACCTTGATCGCCGCTAAAGCGCCTCCCACATAAGCGGTGCGTAGCCTGGCTAGCGACTCAAACGCGTAAGGATGCGGTCCAGCGCATTGGCGAAGGCCTGGCGATCCTTCTCCGAATAGGGCGCCTGACCGCCGCCGACCTGGCCCTGCTCGCGCAGGTCGGTGAACAGGTTGCGTACCGCCAGGCGCTCGCCCATGTTGCGCTCGTCGAACTCGCGGCCACGCGGGTCGAGCGCGGCAACACCCTTCTTCACCAGACGGTCGGCCAGCGGCACGTCACTGCAGATCACCAGTTCACCGGGCACGGCATGCTCGACCAGATGATCGTCCGCCGCATCCGGCCCGCTGGGCACCACGATCAGTTTCACGCAGGCGAAATTCGGCCGGGCCACGGCCTGTCCAGCCACCAGCACCACCCCGAAACCCCGCTTGAGGGCGAACTTGACCACCTGATCCCGCGCCGCCCGAGGGCAGGCATCGGCGTCGATCCATACGCGCATGCAGCAACTTCCGCAGAGAAACCAGCGCGCAGTATGCCAGCAGGCGGACGCCTCAGGACTTATAGAACGGCTCGCAGCGCTCGCGTACGGCACGCGACAGGTTGTCGTCGGCCAGCTCGATCAGGTCCAGCTCCACCTCGTCCGGCAGCAGCTCGGCGACCAACGCAGCCAAACGCCGCTGACCTTGCAGGTCGGCACCGGAAACCGCCAGCAGCAACCTTGGCTGCGGGCCAATGGCCGGATCACGCAACGCAGCGAGAAAAGCTTCGCGCACGGCCAGTTGAGCGCAGGCTGCCGACAGCGCCTGCTCTAGAGAGGGATGACGCAGAGCAGCCAACGCCAGATCAGGGCTGTCGGCGTAATGAGTGGAATGGATCGAGGAAGACATGCGTGCACTCGGCAAAGAAATTGGAACCAGCCTAGGTGCACTGAGACTCGCTGTCGTGGCAGCGGTTCACGCTATGAGGCAACGAGGGCGGTGAAACCGCCCTCGAATCACTCTTTCAGCCCTGTTCGGCCAGACGCCGACGCTCGCCCAACAGGCTGCGCCCATACAGCAGCGCGATGCCGGCCAGTGCCAGGCCCTGAGCGGACAGGCTCCAGGCGTCGGCGTGGATGCCCAGCCAGTCGAACTCGAAGAACGCCACCGGGCGCGTACCGAGCACGCCGGCTTCCTGCAGCGCCGCCACGCCATGGCCGGCGAAGACCACGGACAGCACGCACAGCAACACCGCATTGATGCCGAAGAAGGTGGCCAGCGGCAGCTTGCGCGAGCCGCGCAGGATCACCCAGGCCAGGCCGATCAGCAGTACCAGCGCGGCGGCAGCGCCGGCCAGCACCGCGCCGTGACCGGCAGGGCCGGCCTGCAGCCAGAGGGTTTCGTAGAACAGGATGACTTCGAACAGCTCGCGATAAACCGAGAAGAACGCCAGCACGGCAAAGCCGAATCGGCCACCGCCGCCGACCAGGCTGCTCTTGATGTAGTCCTGCCAGGCCGCAGCATGGCGGCGGTCGTGCATCCACACGCCGACCCACAATAGCACCACGCTCGCGAACAGCGCGGTGATCCCTTCGAGCAGTTCGCGCTGGGCGCCGCTGACGTCGATCACGTACGCTGCCACCGCCCAGGTGCCGACCCCGGCGAGCAGCGCCAGTCCCCAGCCGATGTGCACGCTGCGCACCGCCTGCTGCTGCCCGGTGTTACGCAGGAAGGCGAGAATCGCCGCCAGCACCAGGATGGCTTCCAGGCCCTCCCGCAGCAGAATCAGCAGGCTGGCGAAGAAACTCAGGCTACCGTCCATGGCACCATCGGCGAGCAGCGCGGCGGACTTGTCCAGCTCGACCTTGGCTAGCTCCAGCGCCTGAGCCGCCTGCGCGACGCCGGCGCTATCCTGCAGCGCCTGGCGGTAGGCCATCAGGGCTCGCTCGGTGGTCTTGCGCTGCACCGCATCGAGGTTGTCGAGGGCGCTTTCGACCAACTCGAAACCTTCCAGGTAGGCGCCGACGGAAAGGTCGTAGGCCTGCTCGCGGTCACCATCGCGGTAGGCCTGCAGGCTGCGCTCTAGGGTTTCGCGGGTGTAGCCGATCAACTGTTGCGGGCCACGCTGCTCCAGCACCGGATGCGCGCGCTGGGCGCGGAACGCGGCGACATCGCCACCAGCAGCGGCGATTTCGGCAGGCGTGCGGCCGGCCAGCTCGCTCATGGCGAAACGTGCCTTGCCCTGCGCCGGCACAGCGGTGAAGCCGGCGATATAGACAGCCAGATCCCAGCGCTGACGGTCGTCAAGCTGGTCAGCGAAGGCCGGCATATCGGTGCCCTCGATGCCCAGGCCGAGGGTGTTGTAGAGATCGTAAAGGCTCAGCCGGTCCAGGCGCGCGGCGTCGCGCAGATTGGCCGGTGGCGGCTCCAGACCGATGCCGGCCGGCCCGTCGCCCAGGCCGCTATCGCCATGGCAAACCGAGCAGTGCTGGGCGTAGAGCGGCGCACCACGCTCCGGGTCCGGCGTCAGTACCGGCGCCAGTGACACCTGATAAAGATCGGCCAGGCGTGCGCCGAGTTGGCGTGCCGAGCTGGAAACCTCTTTGCCAGGCCTGCGCTGGGTAACGGCCTGGCGCAGATCGGCCACGCCCTGCTCCAGCTCGGCACGTCCGGCCTGAGCCGGCAGGGCGACGATCAAGCCCTGCAGCACATCGAGAAACTCCAGTTGCTCCTGGTATTCGCCAGCATCGACGACCTGACCGCCCGCGACGGTGGCAGGGTAATCAGCGCCGATATAACCGATCAGGTGCAGCGCCTGGGCGGCACCATCCAAAGGCTCGCCGACGGCGAGAAAGCTGAGGCAGGCCAGCAGTGGCAGCATCAGCCAGGAAAGGGGGGAACGGAAGCGGATCATTAATGCATCCCAAACGAGAATGGGTGGCATTAAATTGTTGCCGGACGAGCCCGCACAGACAAGAAAAATATGAAATATTTGGTAACAAACTGACTAAACCACCTTCGCTCAGGCCAGGCCATCGCCTTGGTAGGAGCGAATTTATTCGCGATCGGGCCCGGCTCCATGCCCGGCTCGGATCGCGAATAAAGCGGAACGCCGCCCGTTCTCGCCTACAGGATTGAGCGCGAGGTGTCAGACGGCGGCGCGCTTGACCGTGGCCAGCAGGCCAGCGGCGGCGGCGAACAGCGCAGCGAAACTGCGATTCATCACCCGCTGCTGGCGCGGCGTGCGCAGCAGGCGCAGTACGCGTGAGGCGAGGCCGGTGTAGCCGGCCATGACGATCAGATCCACGGCGATCATGGTCACGCCCATCACCAGGTACTGCCCCAGCAGCGGCGCATGCGGGTTGATGAACTGCGGCAGCACCGCGAGCATGAAGACGATCGCCTTGGGGTTGCTGAAATTGACCAGGAAACCACGCAGCACCAGGGTCAGTGGCCGACCAATGGGACGCTCGGCCGCGCCGGTATCCAGATCGCTGGGCAGAGCGACCCACTGCTTGTAGGCGAGAAACATCAGGTAGGCCACGCCGAACCACTTGATCAGGCTGAAGGCCAGTGCCGAGGTCGCGAGAATGGCGCCCACACCGGCGGCGACGATGGCGATCTGCAGCGCCAAACCGAGCTGCAAACCGAGCGCGTTCCAGTAACCGCGCCAGAAGCCGTACTGCATACCGGCAGACATCGACGCCACGGCACCGGCACCCGGCGACAGGCTGATTACCCAGCAGGCGACGAAGAAAGCGAGCCAGGTTTCCAATGCCATGATGCGTACCTCGAAAAGCGGAAATCAGGGAGAGAGCGCTACAGCCTACTCCTGCCCCCGCATTCAGCGCCAGCGGCGCACCGACTTCTGGAAGAACAGGCTGTTGGGCACCTGCAACAATGCGCCGGCGGCGTTTTCGTCGAGGTCCTGCAAGGTGGTGTAGAACAGGTTGATGGCGATCACCCGCCCTTTCACCCCCGGCTTGTCGGCGCTGTCGATGACCTCGACGGTATCGCCCAGGCGAAACGGGCCCATGGTGAAGATCAGCAGCGCGCAGAACATGTTCGACAGCACGCTCCAGATGGCGAAGAACGCCACCGCAGCGACAGCGGTGAAACCAGTCAGCGCCGTCCACAGCACGTTCGCCGATACGCCCAGGCGCTCCAGCACCATGAGCAGTGCGCTGCCCATGATCAGCCAGCGCACCAGGCCGCGCAGCGGCTGCAACACTTCTGCCGGCAACAGGCTGTAGCGCGCGCCAAGGCGGCTGATGGCGCGAGTGAGAATGCGCTGAGCGATCCATGCCAGCAGGATGATCAGCAGTACCTGGCCAGCACGAATCAGCGGCTCGCGCCAGGCCATCAGCAGTTCCAGCTGTTCCATTACTCGGCTTCCTCCAGTTGCTGCTGCAACGCCTCCAGGGTTTCCAGCGCCAGCAGCCAGGCCTCTTCCAACTCGGATTCACGCGCCTTGAGCTGCGCCTGTTCGGCCAGGCGCTGGCGCAGTTCGTCCTTGCGCGCGGCTTCGTACAGACCGCTGTCGCCCAACTGGGTTTCCACCGCGGCGAGCTTTTCCTGCACCTTGCCCAGTTCCTGCTCGAGCTTCTCGGCCTGCTTCTTGTGCGGCGCCAGTTGCTGGCGCAGCGCGGCGGCGGCCTGGCGTTGGGCACGCTTGTCGGTCTTGTCTGCAGCGCCTTCGGCCGCTGCGCTGGGCGGTGCCTGGCGCTGACGGTAGTCGACCAGCCAACGGGCGTAATCATCGAGATCACCGTCGAACGGCGCCACGCGACCATCGGCGACCAGCAGGAATTCGTCGGTGGTGCTCTTGAGCAGATGGCGGTCGTGCGAGACCACCACCACGGCACCGGCGAACTCCTGCAGGGCCATGGTCAGCGCCAGGCGCATTTCCAGGTCGAGGTGGTTGGTCGGTTCATCGAGCAGCAGCAGGTTGGGTTTACCCCAGGCGATCAATGCCAAGGCCAGGCGCGCTTTCTCGCCACCGGAGAAATTCACCACCGGCTCGTCGCAGCGCGCGCCACGAAAATCGAAACCGCCGAGAAAGTCGCGCAGCGTCTGCTCGCGCTCGCTCGGCGCGATGCGCTGCAGGTGCAGCAGCGGGCTGGCCTTGTCGTCCAGGGCATCGAGCTGGTGCTGGGCGAAGTAGCCGATCACCAGGTTCTCGCCGCGGGTCAGGCTGCCGGCCAGCGGCTGCAGCTCGGCCGATAGGTTCTTGATCAGCGTCGACTTGCCCGCGCCGTTGGGGCCGAGCAGGCCGATGCGCGCACCCGGCACCAGGCTCAGCTTGACCTGCTGCAGGATGGTCTTGTCGCCGTAGCCCAGGCGGCCTTCGCTGAGGCTGAGCAGCGGCGTGGAGATCTTGTCGGCCTCGCGGAAGACGAAGTCGAAGGGCGAGTCGACGTGCGCCGCACTCAGCTCTTCCATGCGCTCCAGCGCCTTGATCCGGCTCTGCGCCTGGCGGGCCTTGGTCGCCTGAGCCTTGAAGCGGGCAATGTACTTTTTCATGTGCGCGCGCTGCGCCTGCTGCTTTTCGTAGGCCTGTTGCTGCTGGGCCAGGCGTTCGGCGCGAGTGCGTTCGAAGGCCGTGTAGCCGCCGCGATACAGGTTCAGCTTGCGCTGCTCGACATGGGCAACATGGTCAACCACGGCGTCGAGAAAATCACGGTCGTGGGAGATCAGCAGCAAGGTGCCCGGGTAGCTCTGCAGCCAGCCTTCGAGCCAGAGAATCGCGTCCAGATCCAGGTGGTTGGTTGGCTCGTCGAGCAGCAGCAGGTCGGACGGGCACATCAACGCCTGGGCCAGGTTCAGGCGCATACGCCAGCCACCGGAGAAGTCGCCGACGCGGCGATCCATCTGCGCGTTCTCGAAGCCCAGGCCAGCCAGCAGCTTGCGCGCGCGGGCATCGGCGGTATAACCGTCGGCGCTGTCCAGTTCACTGTGCAGGCGGGCAATGGCGGCGCCGTCGTGGCTCTGCTCGGCTGCGGCCAACTCGGCCTGCACGCGGCGCAGGTTGTGATCGCCGTCGAGCACGTAGTCAACGGCCAGCCGCTCGAGGTTGTCGACCTCCTGGCGCATATGGGCGATACGCCAGTCGCCGGGCAGCAGGCAATCGCCGGCATCCGGTGTCAGCTCACCGCGCAACAGGGCGAACAGGCTGGATTTACCGGCGCCGTTGGCACCGATCAGACCGGCCTTGTGACCGGCGTGCAGGGTCAGCTCGGCGCCTTCGAGCAGGCGTTGCGGACCACGCTGTAGAGTGAGGTTCTGGAGTCGGATCATAATGGCCGCGGAGTCTATCAAATCGCCCCGGAGGCCGCGTGCAGGATCTGTGGAATTTCGCCCTCGAACTCTATGCCAGACCAGGCGTGGAAAAGGCCTGCCTGGAACTGCAGGACGCGGGCAGCGACGTTTGCCTGCTACTGACTGGCGCCTGGCTACAGCAGCGCGGCGTGCGCTGCCTGGAGGAACGTCTGCGTGCCCTGACGGACGTGGCCGCGCCCTGGCAGCGCGAGGTGATCTCGCCCTTGCGCCAGACACGCCGCCACTGGCGCACGGCAGCAGGCGAAGATGCCGAGCTGGCGGCCTTGCGCGAACAGATCAAGAAACTGGAATTGCAGGCCGAGCGGGTATTGCTCGAACGGCTGCAGACGGTGACCGAGAGCTGGCCTGGCGAGGCGGGTAGAGACGACTGGCTGATTCGCCTGGCCGAAAACGACAGCGCCGCGCTGCAGGTGCTGCGCGGCGCCGTCAATCCGCCTTAGGAGGCGCTCGGGGTGATGCTGCCGCTGCTTACGGTAGGCGCAGCGGGCGTCGCCGGGGCAGCCGGAGCTGCTGGCGCTGCCGGCGCGGCAGTTGGCTTGGCTGCTACAGGCTTGGCCGGAGCCTTCTTCGCTGCAGCCGGTTTCTTCGCAGCAGCAGGCTTGGCAGGCGTGGCTTTGGCGGCGGGCTTCGCAGCAGGTTTAGCCGCTACGGGTTTGGTGGTAGCTGGCTTGGCTGCTGGCTTACTGGCCGCTGCTGGCTTCGCCGGCGTTTTCGCGGCGGCTGGCTTTGCGGCAGGCTTGACCGCCGGCTTGGCGGCAGCAGGTTTGGCGGCAGCCTTGGGCGCGGCCGTTTTAGCCGCTGCAGGCTTGCGGGCAGCAGGTTTAGCCGCTGGCTTGCTGGCGACCGCGGGTTTGGCAGCCGACTTGCTGGCCGCTACCGGCTTGGCGGCTGGTTTGCTGGCCGGTTTGGCAGTAGCGGGTTTGGTCGGGGCCTTGTTCACCGGTGCTTTTGCGACAGCGGGTTTCTTTGCAACGGCCGGCTTGCTGGCAGACTTGGCTGCCGGCGCTGCGGCCTTGGCTTCACGTGCGTCCAGCGCCTTGCCGGCGGCTTCCTTCACTTTGCCAACGCCCTGCGCCAGCTTCAGGCTTTCCTGAGCATCGCGCTTGAGCTGGGCGATGTAGGTACGGGTTTCGCTCTGGCTGGCCTTGAGCCCATCGAGCAGCTCCTCCAGCTCGGCGACGGCATTCTTGGCCTTGGCTTGCGCCTTGGCCTTGCCGGCAACGGCGGCGTCCTGCAGCTTGCTGCGCGCCTTGTGCAGTTTCTCCTGAGCCTTGCCGCGCTGCTTCTCCAGTTTGGCGAGCAGTTTCTCGGCGTCGATCAGCGCTTGCGAGCAAGCATTCTCCAGATGTTCGAGCAGACTGGCAGACAGTTGGTGCAACAGGTGCAGCGGGGTGGTCACGGACTTCTTCTTGGCCGACATGGCGCGCCTCCAGGCGGATGTGGATGCGCCCATACTAGACGCAGGCGAGACGCCCCGCCATAGGCCTTTTGGCGATCGCAGCACGGGCATCGCGCGCCTGGCATAATCGCTGGCACATTCATCGGGAGAGATCGTCATGAGCCGCGCCGTACTCGCCACACTCGCGCTGTGCTGCAGCCTGGGTGTGCAGGCCGACCAGCACCAGCAGGACCTGGCTTATAGCCTCGGTGTGCGCCTCGGCGAACGCCTGCATGAAGAGGTGCCCGACCTGCCGCTGAGCGAACTGCTCGAAGGCTTGCGCCAGGCCTATGAGGGTAAGCCGCTGCGGCTCGAAGCCAGCCGTATCGAGCAACTGCTCGATGAGCATGAAGCCCGTATCGAAGCCTCGCCGCAACGCCATGCCAAGGCCATCGAAGCCGAGCAGCGCTTTCTCGCCGAGGAGAGTCGCCGCGCCAACGTGCGGGCGCTGGCCAACGGCGTGCTGGTGACCGAATTGAAACCTGGCAGCGGAGCCAAGCCCACTGCCCGCAGCCGAGTGCAGGTGAGTTATCGCGGCGAGCTGGCCGATGGCAGCGTCTTCGACGAGAGCAGCACACCGCAGTGGTTTCGTCTGGACAGCCTGATCGCCGGCTGGCGCAGCGCACTGCTGCAGATGCCGAAGGGCGCTCACTGGCGCCTGGTGATTCCATCAGCTCAGGCGTATGGGGAAGACGGCGCGGGCGATCTGATACCGCCCCATGCGCCTCTGGTCTTCGACCTGCGCCTGCTGGACGTAGCCGACTGAGCGCCGCCCTGATCCACAATGAAAAGCCCGGACTCAGATCCGGAATGCTGTTCACTTAAGAAACGGTCTAGCTCGATCAGTCCCCTCGCCCCTCCAGGGAGATGCTTAGGGAGAGGGGGGAAACTGGCAGTTTGCGGAGTCTTCTGCCCTCTCCCCCAGCCCCTCTCCCATAAATGGGAGAGGGGAGCCAATCGTGTGCAACCTTAATTGAACAGCATTACGGACTCAGACCGGGCTTTTTGACATCGAGCGGTCAGATCGCTTCGGCAGCCTGTTCCTGATGGGCGTTGTGCAGCACCTCGATCAGGCAGTCTTCCAGCTCGAAACGTTCGTGCAACAGCTGTCCCAGGCGGTTGAGCTCGACCACCAGCGAGGCGTTGTCACGACTGTCGCCGTTGTCACAGCGGTCGTTGAAGGCCAGCGCGACCTCGGTGATGGCTTCGATGCGCGGGTAGATCTGCTTGGCCAGTTCCAGGCCGCGCTGGTCGTTGAAGGCCTTGGCCTCGCTGGTCAACTGCTCGTAGACCTCGAAGTGGCCGGCCGAGACGTAGTCCACCAGCAGCTCGCAGAAGCCCTGCAACGACTCGCAATTGATGGCTGGAGCCTGCGGCGCCTTATTCAGAGCGGTATAGGCCAGCACCAGTTCGCGGCGCTCACCCAGCCAGCGATCGATCAGTTGGTGAACCCCGCCCCAACGTTCCTGTGCGTTCCGACAACTCTCGAGCATGATGAACCTCGTTTCCCTTATCGATAATGCCTGTTATACGCCCGTTCCCGAGACGTTTTCTTTAAGGGCCCCATCCCTGGCGACCATCCCTCGAACCATTGGCTGCGCGACGCTAAAAGTCATTCCTGACGATTTTCCGTCAATCGAAGCTTGCTCTTGGAAAGGCAACCGCAAAATGGCGTTTTTCCGACGGTGCGTGCGAGCCAGATTATGCCCGCTGGCAGACACCATCAAGGCATAGGCGCGAGAAACTTTCATACGGGCGTTTAATCGAGAAGCCACGAACTCCGTGGCTTCATGCGATTCACACGCTCAATTGCGGCGCAATAGCTGGAACAGGCAGAACAGCAGCATGCCGATGAAGCCGAGCAGGCTCCACTCGGGAATGCTCATGCCGAACAGCGTCCACTTCACTTCGGCGCAGTCTGCGCTGCCCTGGAACACCAGACGCACGATGTCCTGCATGGGCAGGGCTTCCATCATGAACTCGAGGCTCGGCAGACAGGCTTCGAGCTGATCGGCAGGCACGCTCTGCAGCCAGATCTGCCGACCTGCGGTGGCGGCACCGGCGCCAGCGAACAGCAAGGCCACCACGGCGTAGATGCGTCGACCGAGACGCCCTGGGCCATGGATCGCCGCGATCAGACAGACCACGCCGAACAGGATCACGCAGATGCGCTGCAGTACGCACATCGGGCAGGGTTCCAGGCCGACGACATGCTCCAGGTACAGCGCAGCCGCCATCAGCAGTACGCAGCCGATGAATGCCAGGAAAAACAGGGGACGCGGACTGGCCAATTGCATGGTGGCTCCGTAAGGGAAATCGAGGGCGTACGGTAGAGGAAAGCGAGGGCGCCTTTCAAGGCGCCCCACGGCTCATAACAGGCTGTTCATCATGCCGGAACGCCCCTCCGTCCGCACGGATGGCCAAGCGCGGCAATCGGCCGCATCCATTCAGACCGCGACACCCTGCGGTTGCGGCAGCGACGGCAGGCCCTGGTGCAACAGGCCGAGACTTTCCAGCAGCAGTTGGTTGCTGCGTTCCAGTTCACCCAACTGCGCCAGCAGGCGCGCCAGTTCGGCGCAGGTTTCCGGGTGACGCTCGAGCTTGAGGCTGGTCTCGAAGTAGTCGCGCGCCTTGCCCCACAGCTGGTTTTGCAGGCACAGGCGGCCCAGGGTCAGCAGCAGGGCCGGGTCCTGTGGATGCTGCTTGAGCCAGAGCTCGGCTGTCTGCAGCTGACGCGCCGGATCGGCGCCACGCAGCACGCCATAGAAACGCGCCAGGCGGCTGTCATAGCCTCGTTTGAGCGCGCCGCGCAGCACTTCCTCAGCTTCTTCCTGTGCGCCCAGGCGGCGCAGCTGCTCAACATAGGTGGCGATCAGCTCAGGCTCGTTGCGCAGGCTGGCCGACAGTTGGCTCCAGGCCTTGCTCAGGGGCTGCAGGGCAGTTTCTCCCTGCGCCAAGCCAAGCTCGCCGACTTCGGCCAGGCGCCCACGCCAGGTTTCGCGCTCCAGCTCGTCGAGCTCTGCGGCGGGTAGCGCCTTTTCCTTACGCAACTCCGGCAGCAGGCCGAGCAGCGCCGACCAGTCCTGGCGCTGCAGATACAAACGCTGCAACTGGCGCAGCACCAGATGATGGCCCGGATGGCGCTCACGCATGGCCTGCAGGGTTTCCAGCGCCGCGTCGCTGTCGCCGCGCTTGCGCTGCAGCTCGGCGTGGGTCAGGGCAATCGCCAGCTCGGCCTGCGGCTGCCTGTTCAGCGCCCGCTCGAGCAGTGCGTCGCTCTGTTCGTGCTCACCAAGCTTGCCGGCTGCCCGAGCAGCGCCAAGGTAGTACATCAGCGGCTGGCTATCGGCCTCGGCGGCGCGGGTCAGCTGGCGTTGGGCGCGTGCCCAGCGGCCTTCGGCGAGATCCAGCATGCCCTGCTCGGAGGCCTGGCGCACACGGCGAGTGCGGTGCAGTCGCGACCAGGGGTTGGCCATCCGCGTCGAGCTGAGCAACAGACGCAACGTCCACTTGATCAGGTAGTAGAGCACCACCACGACCACCAGCAGGCCCAGGAATGCCCACAGGCCGGACTGGTAGCGGAAGCCCTTGTAGGCGAACAGCACGTAGCCGCGGTCAGCCTCGATGGCCAGGCTGAGCAGGTAGAGCCCGACAGCGATGGCCAGCAATAACAGAAGCCAGATCAGGCGTTTCATTGCGCCTCCCCGGCCGCGGCGGCCCCCTGCCGACGTTGCGCCTGCTTGCGTTGCAGGTAGGCCTGCAATGCATCGAGCGACTCGCTCAGATCCGGCACCTTGACCTCGATACTGGCATCGGCCAGCTCGCTGAAGCGCTGGCGCAGGGCGCGACTGTCCGGATTATCCAGATTGAAGTGCGCGTCGAGAATGTCCTCGGCCTGCTTCAGCGACTGCTTGTACACACCGGTCTGACCATGCAGCGCGGCCCACTGCGCCTGCTCCAGGGCCAGCGACAGGCTCAGGCGAACCTGCGACAGGCTTTGCCCGGAGAGCAGCGGACGCACGTTGCGATCGGCATCGAATTCGATACGGAAGTAGTCGGAAAGCTTCTTCGCCCACTCGCTCCACCAGGCGCTGCCATCGCCCTCGGCCGCCAGCTCGGAGAGCACGTCGCCCTGCCCTTCGAGGGTCGGCGCCAGCGGGTTGAGCGTGGCGGCCTGCTCACGCAGGGCGCCCAGTTGCAGGAATAGGCCGACGCGATCCGGTCGCTCCGTAGTGCGCAGCGCTTCCAGGCTGCGGCTGAGCTGCTCGCGGGCAGCGAAGGCGGCGGGATCGTCCTGATCGCGGAGGATATCGTCAGCCGCCAGCACCAGCGCCTCGGCACTGGCCACATCCTGCAACGCCGACAAGCGCAAGGTCGCCAGACGCAGCAGGTGCTCGGCCTCATCCAGGCGCCAATCCTGGCGGCTGCCATCAAGCACGCTTTCCAGGCGCTGGCTCAAACGCTGCTGGTCGCTCTGCAGGTTGGCCAGCAAGCGGCGGCGCTCCTCCAGTTCGGTTGCACTGGGCAGGTCAGCCAAACGCGAATCCAGGCGCTGGCCCAGATCCTTCAAATTCTTCGTAGTGTCGTCGCGGGTACTCTGCAGAGCATCGGCCTGCTGCTGGTCCCTGCCCTGCATTTCGTGCAGTTGCCAGAGGCTCCAGCCACCAGCACCAGCGCCTGCCAGGCCGATCAACAAGGCCAAGGCGGCAACGCCGCTGCCCCCGCCACTGCGGGATGCCTGAGCAGGTTGAGCTGTTGGCGTGCTTTTCACGGCTTCGCTGGCCGGTTTTTCTTCTGGCGTCTTCGGGGTGGATGCTTCGCTCACGTATCCGTCCTTTTAGAGGGCGGCAGCCGGAAACTGCTCCAGCGCTGCCTGCAAGGCCGCGGCACTGGCGCCGCGACAGTCCACAACGATTTCCGCACCCGCATGGCGCGCCTGCTCGGCAACGCGCGGGCTGGGTACGAACAAGGGTAGCCGAGCCAACGCCGGCCAGTCATCGCCGGCCAGCTGCAGCAGATGTTCGAAACCCTGTCCACTGCTGACAACCAGGCCGTTCAGGCGTTCCGCTCGCACGCACAGGCCGAGCTCGCCCGGCGCGTACTGCGGCAGCACACGGCGATACAGTGGCAGATAGTCGACCGCCACGCCTTGGCCGCGCAAGCGCTCGGCGAGAAATTCTCGGCCACCTTCGCCACGCAGGATCAGTACGCGCGGCGCAGCTGTCGTGGCGATAGCCTGGTGCAGCGCCGGCAGTGCGAGCAGCGCTTCGCTGTCATCGCCAGAGTCGGGAAAATACACACGCAAGCCCTGCTCGGCGAGCACCGCAGCAGTGGCGGCGCCGACACTGAACCAGGGCAGGTCGACTGCTGCCGCATGTCGCGCCAATAGCTGCAGACCAATCCTGGCGGCCGGTTTGCTGACCACGATCACCGCGCAATAGCGCTGCAGCTCGGCAAAGGTGCTGCGCTGCTCAGCGGTTTCGGCCAACGCCTCGATGGCCAGCAGCGGCATGCAGTGACTGGCGACTCCCTGGGCGGCCAGGGTCTGCGCCAGCGCCGCACAGTCCTCGGCAGGACGCGTCAGCAACAGGCGCCAGGCGCTCAAGGGTGACCGGCCTCACCGTAAACGGCCTTGAGAATGGCCTCGGCACCCTGCGCCAGGAGCGCCTCAGCCACGCGTACGCCCAGCGCTTCGGCATCGCTGCTGGCGGCGCGCTCTTCGGCGCGCAGCAACAGACCTCCGTCGGGTTGGCCAACCAGGCCGCGCAGCCACAGCTGGTCGTTCTCGAGCAGGGCATAGCAGGCGATAGGCACCTGGCAGCCGCCATTGAGGTGTTTGTTCAGCGCCCGCTCGGCGGTGACGCGCAATGCAGTCTCACGGTGATGCAGAGGCGCCAGCAGGGCATGCACGTCGCTGTCGGCGCTGCGGCACTCAATGCCCACGGCGCCCTGGCCGCCGGCCGGCAGGCTGTCTTCGGCGCTGATCGAGCTGCGGATGCGATCTTCGAAACCCAGGCGGATCAGACCGGCAGCGGCGAGGATGATGGCGTCGTATTCGCCGGCATCGAGCTTGGCCAGACGGGTGTTGACGTTGCCGCGCAGGAACTGGATTTTCAGATCGGGCCGGCGCGCCAGCAACTGGGCCTGGCGACGCAGGCTGGAGGTGCCGACCACGCTGCCGGCCGGCAGTGCATCGAGGCTGTCGTAGGTGTTGGAGACGAAGGCGTCACGCGGGTCTTCACGCTCGCAGATGCAGTACAGGCCCAGCCCCTCGGGGAAATCCATCGGCACGTCTTTCATCGAGTGCACGGCGATGTCGGCCTCGTTTTCCAGCAACGCGGTTTCCAGTTCCTTGACGAACAGCCCCTTGCCACCAATTTTCGCCAGCGGCGCGTCGAGCAACTTGTCGCCGCGGCTGACCATGGGCACCAGGCTGACCTTCAGGCCAGGGTGGGCCTGTTCCAGTCGGGCTTTGACATACTCGGCCTGCCACAGGGCCAGGGCGCTCTTACGGGTGGCGATGCGGATTTCGCGGGACATGGGGCAATTCCAGAAAACGGATTGCCGCGAATCATAACAGGCTCGCCCATTACGGGCGCTGCCAGGCGGCCATAGGCCGCAGGTTTGTCGGTCACTGCGAAGGCGATGACGCCCTGGCGCGCAGCTCAGAGTGTCAGAGTGCCTGCATCAACTTGCGTACGCCGGCCACATGGCGGCGGCTGACCACCAGCGAATCGCCTTCCAGCCCCTTGAGGAACAGCTGGAAATGCCCGAGCGGGGTGCGCTGCAGGCGTTCGATACGCTCGCGCGCCACCAGCGCATTGCGATGGATGCGCACGAAACGGTCACCGAACTCGTCTTCCAGCGCCTTGAGCGGTTCGTCCAGCAGCACTTCGCCGCCCTCGTGGCGCAGGGTCACGTACTTGTGATCGGCGATGAAATAGACCACGTGATCCAGCGGAATCAGCTCGATGCCCTTGCGGGTGCGGGCGCTGATATGGGTGCGCGGCCCACCGCCGGTCTCGGCGGCTGGGCGGGTCAAGGCGGCCAGTTGCACGCGGTTGGGCCGCTCGGCCTTTTTCAAGGCCTCGTTGAGGCTCTCGGGCCGCACCGGTTTGACCAGATAGCCAACGGCGCTGACCTGGAAGGCCTCCAGGGCGAACTCGTCGTGCGCCGTGCAGAAGATCACCGCAGGCGGCGCTTCGCGCTCGCAGAGTTTCGCGGCGACCTGCAGGCCGTCGAGCCCGGGCATGCGGATATCCAGCAGGACCACATCCGGCTTGAGGCTATCAATCAGGGTCAGGGCTTCCTCGCCATTGCTGGCGGCGGGCTCCAGGACCCGGTAGCCCTCGAGCTCACCGACCATGCGGCTCAGGCGCTCACGGGCAAGGGGTTCGTCATCGACGATCAGGACATTCATATTGCTCTGGCTTCCTGCGTGAGTCTCGCACAAGGATAGCGTAGACAGCTGTAGTGACGGCCGTCACGGCGCTCCACGCTGAGACTCGCGCGGGGGCCAAAAAGTGCCGCCAGACGCGCATCGATATTACTCAGCGCTTGCTGCGTTCCCCGCGACGGGTGCTGCTCGCCCCGCTCTTCATACGGATTGCTGACACACAAGCTGAACACACCATCCTGGTAATGCGCTTCAACCCGCACCAGGCCACCTTCGATACGTGGCGCGATGCCATAGATCAGCGCATTCTCCAAAAGAGGCTGCAGGGTCAGCTGGGGAATCGGCAGATCCTCCGGCACACCCTCGACCTCCCACTGCAACTGTAGTCGCTCACCGAGCCGATAGTGCTCGATAGATAGATAACGTTTCGCCAGTTCCAGTTCCTCCTTCCACGCAACCAGCGTGCCGGGCTTGGCCAGGCTGGCGCGAAACAGATCGGACAAATCCAGCACCGCCTGCTCGGCCTTGTACGGGTCGAGCGTGACCAGGCTGGCGATGCTGTTGAGGCTGTTGAACAGGAAATGCGGACGAATCCGCGCCTGCAACGATTCGATGCGCGCGCGCAGTTCGGCCTGCTCCTGCCGCCGCCATTGGCTCTGCAGATAAAAATAGCGTAGCAGCAGTGCGGACATGATCAGGCTGATCAGCGCATGGCGCAGGTAAAGATTCACCTCGCCGGCGCGCGGCAGCGGCCCGCCGAGTTCGTAATAGTCGGCCACCGCCGTGCAACCCAGGGTCAGCAGCACCACCAGAGCGCAGCACAGGCCGCCCGCCAGCGCCGGACGCAGACGCGCCAGCAGCGGCCGCAGGCGACATAGCACGGCCGCCGAGAGCAGCACGATCCATTGCACGAACAGCGAGGTCAGGGCCAGGCGCACCCAGTCGAAGCCCGGCGTCATCGGTTCGGCGAGCACCAGCACCAGTACCAGCAGCTCGGCCAGCAGCACCATGCTCAGCAGGGCTTCCGGCTGGCACAGTTCCGGGACGAAAAAGTCGTCGATGGCGGTGTTGGATTTATTCTTGGCAAGCGATTGTGTGTGCATCGACGCAGTTTCCGTGTCGCCTTGCGGGCCGGCAAGCGAGACGGCTCCAGCCGGACGAAATAAAGCACCGAAATGCCGCCTTCAGCGCAAAATTGTGAAGCAACCGACAACGCCAGCGACCGCCCGACGGCGAACGCGGCCCGGCGAAACGTCCGCCGACCCTGCTATTATCGACCCACTTTGTCCGCCATGCTGGCCAGCAATTAGGTCAGCCCGATCCAGAGCCCGAACCATGAGCAGCGAAAAAACCAACCAATCCTGGGGCGGCCGCTTCAGCGAGCCCGTCGACGCCTTCGTCGCCCGCTTCACCGCCTCGGTCGAATTCGACAAGCGCCTGTACCGCCACGACATCATGGGCTCCATCGCCCACGCCACCATGCTGGCCAAGGTCGGCGTGCTCAGCGACGCCGAGCGCGATGCGATCATCGATGGCCTGAAGCAGATTCAGGGCGAGATCGAAGCTGGCACCTTCGACTGGCGCGTCGACCTGGAAGACGTGCACATGAACATCGAAGCGCGCCTGACCGACCGCATCGGCGTGACCGGCAAGAAGCTGCACACCGGCCGCTCGCGCAACGATCAGGTAGCCACCGACATCCGCCTGTGGCTGCGTGACGAGATCGACCTGATCCTGGCGGAAATCACCCGCCTGCAGCAGGGCTTGCTGGAACAGGCCGAGCGCGAAGCCGAGACCATCATGCCCGGCTTCACCCACCTGCAGACAGCCCAGCCGGTGACCTTCGGCCACCATCTGCTGGCCTGGTTCGAGATGCTGTCGCGCGACTACGAGCGCCTGGTCGACTGCCGCAAGCGCACCAACCGCATGCCGCTGGGCAGCGCTGCGCTGGCCGGCACCACCTACCCGATTCAGCGTGAAATCACTGCCGAACTGCTGGGCTTCGACGCCGTGGGCGGCAACTCCCTGGACGGCGTATCGGATCGCGACTTCGCCATCGAATTCTGCGCCGCCGCCTCGCTGGCGATGATGCACCTGTCGCGCTTCTCCGAAGAACTGGTGCTGTGGACCAGCGCCCAGTTCCAGTTCATCGACCTCCCGGATCGTTTCTGCACCGGCAGCTCGATCATGCCGCAGAAGAAGAACCCCGACGTACCCGAGCTGGTGCGCGGCAAGACCGGCCGCGTGTTCGGCGCCCTGACCGGCCTGCTGACCCTGATGAAAGGCCAGCCGCTGGCCTACAACAAGGACAACCAGGAAGACAAGGAACCGCTGTTCGACGCAGCCGACACCCTGCGCGATTCGCTGCGCGCCTTCGCCGACATGATCCCGGCGATCAAACCCAAGCACGCCATCATGCGTGAAGCGGCGCTGCGCGGTTTCTCCACCGCCACCGACCTGGCCGACTACCTGGTGCGCAAAGGCCTGCCGTTCCGCGACTGCCACGAAATCGTTGGCCACGCGGTGAAGTACGGCGTCGACAGCGGCAAGGACCTGGCCGAGATGAGCCTGGACGAGCTGCGCCAGTTCAGCGACCAGATCGAGCAGGACGTGTTCGCCGTGCTGACCCTGGAAGGCTCGGTTAACGCCCGCAACCACATCGGCGGCACCGCACCGGCTCAGGTGCGTGCGGCGGTGGCACGCGGCCGGGAACTGCTGGCCAGCCGCTAAGCACGGCTCGGCGAGAAACGGGAAAAGGAGTTCCCATGCCTGAATTATTGTTGCGCGGCTTGGCGCTACTCGCCGAGATCATGCTTGAAATCATAATCGGCTACGTCTTCTACACCAGCGGCTGGCTGGCACTACGACTTTTGACGCTGGGCCGCTACCCGAATCTGCCGCTGCGCGTGACCGACCCTTCGGGTTCGCGCAGCGCCTGGGTCGCAACGTTCGGCTTCCTCTGCCTGGTTGGCCTGCCCCTGACGTGGCTGACCGTCACTTACAGCTGAACGCTGCCACGAGACATTTCCATGCCTATAGACATCCGCCCCGCCACCCCTGACGACGCCGAGCTGATCCTGCGCTTCATCACTGACCTGGCCATCTACGAAAAGGCCGAGCACGAAGTGAAGACCGATGCCGCAGGGATCCGCGACAGCCTGTTTGCCGATGGCAGCACTGCTCATGGGCTGATCTGTGAACTGAACGGCGAGCCGATCGGTTACGCCGTGTACTTCTTCAACTACTCCACCTGGCTGGGCAAGCACGGTCTGTATCTGGAAGATCTTTACGTCAGCCCCGAAGCACGGGGCCTAGGCGCCGGCAAAACGTTGCTACGCCACCTGGCGCAATTGGCCGTGGTGCGCGGCTGCGGCCGCTTCGAATGGTCGGTGCTGGATTGGAATACGCCCGCCATCGACTTTTACGAGTCCTTCGGCGCCCGCCCGCAAAGCGAATGGACCACCTATCGCCTCACCGGCCAGGCCTTGCTGGACTTCGCCGCAGGCTGAGAAAGCCAGCGTCTGGCTAGGGCAACACCTCTGGCCTAAGGTGATACATGTGCAGCCAGGGCGAACCGATCTTCATCGCAGAATACCGCACCCTCAATACGAATCTTTGCAGTCGAGCTGCTAACTCAGGTTTTCGCCTGCAATTTTGAAGTCAGCCTGAAAGGCGTCGGCGCACCCTGCGAATGAGCCTGCTTCAGAAGCAGCAAGGCGCGCTGCTGCATTAACTGGCGGTGGCCGCCTTGAATAGTCAGTGCTGGATTGGAACACCGCGGCTATCGACTTCTACGAACACTTCAGCCCGCCTGCAGAGCGAGCACGCCGGCTACCGCCTGGCCGGCGAGGGCCTGATCGGCACGCGTATCTGTTGCGAGCTGATGACCGCGCTGTTCAATAGCCACGAAAATCTGCAGGCAATTGCCAACCGTTGCTGGGCAAACACGCCCGCGTAGTACACGCGGGCTCTGTGATTAGCCCAGCGCTGCAGCGCCGGCCAGCGCCACCTGCCCGTCCTGGGTCGGGTGCATGCCTGACACGCCTATAGCGCCGATGACCTCGCCATCCCGAACCAGCGGCACACCACCCTCAAGCAGAATGGCATTGTGCATCGACAGCAAGCGTAGTGCCGCGCCGCCAGTTGCCAGAGTTTCCTCGAAGCCCTTAGTCGAGCGCTTGAACAGCGCCGCAGTGGACGCCTTCTTGATCGCTATATCGACGCTGCCCAGGGCCGCTTCATCGAGTTTGTGCAACAGCACCAGGTTTCCACCGCTGTCAGCCACTGCAATCACCATCGGCCAGCCGTTGGCCAACGCTTCACGCTCAGCCGCTGCAGCAATATGTCGCGCCTGCTGCAAATCGACAGGAGCGCCATAGCTCAGTACACCGGGAGCGAATCGGTCTGATGCACTCATGGCATTGCCTGCCCACCGTTGACATCGAGCACCTGCCCGGTGATGTAGCCGCTGCAGGCGTGTGAAGCGAGGAACAGATAAGACGGCGCCATTTCCTCCGGGGTGCCAAAGCGGCCCATCGGGATGGTGGTGCTGACCGCTGCGCGCGCAGCCTCATCCTTATCGGCGTGGAAGGCAGTGTCCACGGTGCCAGGCGAAACGATGTTGAACCGGATATTGACCGGGGTAAATTCACGTACCCAGTTGCGCTGAATGTTGTGCAACCAGGCTTTGGCCGCAGCATAGAGGCTAGCGCCGGGGCCACCGCCGCCATGCGCGGCGATCGAGCCGGTGGTGATCACTGCGGCGCTCTGTCCGCTGGCTTTGGCCGAGGCGCGCAGATGGGGAATGGCCTCACGGGTGAACATCAGCGCCGAACGCAGGTTGACGTCGGTCATGGCATCGAAGAAGGCGTCATCGATGCTCTCCAGGCCACGGCGCTCCAGCAGTGCCCCAGCGTTGTTGATCAATACATCGATACCGCCGAAACGCTCGACGAATGCCGCAACCGTGGCAACGCAGGCTTCAGTCTTACCGAGATCGCCAGCGAAGAACGCCGCCTGGCCGCCATCGGCTGACAACTCACTGAGCAGCGAATCGAGGTTGGCCGGCGAGTTGCGTGCGGTGATGCCGACGTTGGCGCCAAGCTTGGCGAAGGCGCGCGCAGTAGCTAAGCCGATACCCTGTGTGGAGCCGGTGATCAGAACGCGCTTGCCGCGCAGGTCGTTGAAGGTCATTGGGTGCATTCCTCTTTACGGTGAGCAGGGGATTCCGGGGCAATGCCTGCGCGGTGTTTGAGTAAGCGCAACAGCAGCGGCAGCAGCCACAGAGACAGGGTAATGATGGCGAGCGCCAGCGACACCGGGCGTTCGAAGAACACCATCAGGTCGCCTTGGGCGCGCATCATCGAGGTGATGAAGGTTTCCTCGAGCATCGGCCCGAGGACGATGCCGAGGATCATTGGCGCCAGTGGAAAACCGTTTTCTTCCATGACGAAGCCGATGATGCCGAAGGCGAGAATGATGACGATGGCGAACAGGGTGTTTTCCACGGCGAAGGCACCGACGATAGAGAACGCCAGGATCACCGGCATGAGGATGCTCTGCGGCACCTGCAGCACGCGCTTGAACAGCTTGATGGCGAGAAAACCGAAAGGAATCAGCATGAGGTTGGCGAGCAGGAACGCCAGGAACACCGCGCTGATCATGTCGGCGTTCTCGGTAAAGATAGTTGGGCCCGGACTCAGGCCCTTCATGAACAGCACGCCGATGACGATGGCGGTCAGCGAATCTCCGGGAATCCCGAACACCGTGGCCGGGATGAAACTGCCACCAACTGCCGCGTTGTTAGCTGCGGTAGCCGGAACAATCTTGGCCATGTTGATCTCATCCGAGGTGGTGCGCCGGGCCGCTGCGCGCTTGGACATTGCATAGGAAATGTACGCCGCCACGTCGGCGCCGGCCCCAGGCAGAATGCCCACCAGCACACCGACGAACGACCCCCGGGCGACACCCAGCTTGTACTTGAAGATGTCGCGCAGCGCCTGCAGCAGCATCGGCTTTTGAGGCACCAGGGCGGCCTGCCGGGAGTTGCCCGCGCGGCTGTTACGGGTGCAGAAGCGCAGGATCTCCGCCACGGCGAACATACCGATGATCACCGGGATGAAACCCAAACCGCCGAGCAGGTCAGCATTGCCGAAGGTAAACCGCGCCTCACCGGAAACAGGGTCCAGTCCCACGCTTGCCACCAGCAATCCGAGCAGCAGCGACACTGCACCTTTGACTGGCGAGCTGTCAGACACCGCAATGGCGGCGGTCAGGCCCATGCAGGCCAGCCAGAAATATTCGAACGAACTGAAGTTGAGGGCGAACTCGGCCAGGGATGGCGCGAACAGGACTAGCGCCAGTACGCCGACGCTGCCGCCGATGGCCGAGCTGACCGCACTCATGCTTAGCGCATACTCACCCAGGCCTCGCTGCGACAGGCCATGGCAGGGCTCGGTGTAGGCCGCGGATGCCGGCGTACCGGGCATGCGCATGTACACGGCGGGAAGGTCGCCGGAGAAGATCGCCATGGCGGCCATGGTGACGATGGCGGCAATCGCTGGCACTGGGTCCATGAAGAAGGTCACCGGCACCATCAGCGCTACCGCCATGCTGGCAGTGAGCCCAGGAATGGCGCCGACAAAAAGGCCGTACAAGGCGGCAATCATCATCACCACCAGGACCTCGAAGGTCATGACCATACCGAAAGCATTGATTATCGCGTCCACGCTCAGCGCCCCTGGTAGTTGGCGAGAACGCCCATGGGCAATTGCACGCTCATCAGCTGCTGGAAAAACAGGTAGAGAAACACCGTAACCAGCACCGCGGTCACCCAGGACAGCAACGGACGACCGCTGAAGCGCTGACAGAGCAACCCCACCAACGACACGCTACACAGCGGAAAACCGACGCTTTCGATAGCCGCGATGAACGCCACCACCAGCAGCGGCACCAGCACGACATTGATCACTCGCTCGCGATCACACATCCAGGGGCCGGCCTGTACCAGCCAGAAACCGCCTTGCTGAACCAGCGTCAGGCGGATGCCCTTGATCAGCAGGATCACCCCACAGACCGCCAACAGGCTGCCGATGATCGAAGGAAAGAAGCCGGCGCCGTACTGGAAGAACGGCGAAGTTTTCATCTGCTGACCGTGTACCAACACAACCAACCCGAGCAGGGTGAAGCTCACCCCAAGAGTGATATCGCTGAATTTCATACTGTGCGCTCCTGTCGATCGGCAATGGCCCCTAACAGGCATAGGCGGCCACTGTGTCGGTTAAGGATTGAGCTTGCCGATCAGAGACTGAACGTCGCGGGTGTGCTGTTCCAGGTACTCTCCGAAGGCCTCAGCGTTGCGCCACTGCGGACGGAAGCCACGATCTTCCATTTCCTTACGCCATTCGGGGTCGTTGTAGATTTTTTCCAGGGTCGTCTCGAGCCTGATCTTGATGTCGTCTGGTAGGCCGGCAGGCGCCACCAGTGCACGGAACGAACCCAGTTCCAGATCCAGGCCAGTTTCCTCTTTCAGGGTCGGCACATTCGGGTAGGCGGCCTGACGCTCGGAGCCGAATACAGCGAGACTGCGTACTTTTTCCGAGCGCAGCAGCGCGTCGGCCTCGGGTAACGAGCACGGTACAAAGTCGACACCGCCAGCAGCCAGATCCTGCATCGCCGCAGCGGCGCCCTGGCCGGGAATCATGCGCACTTTTTGCATGTCGACCTGCCAGGCATCCAGCAGCCCGGCCACGGCCATCGGCCAGGAACCTCCGCAACCGCCGGCGCAGGCGATGGTGTATTTGGCGGGGTCCGCCTTCAGCGCATCGAGCGCTTGGCGCAGGTTGGTGAAGGGCGAATCGGTTTTGACCTGGAAGCCGGCCAGGTCGAAGTTGTACTGGCCGATGGGCGTGAAGTCGCTAGCCTTGAAGTCGGCCTGGCCCATCTCCTTGTAGTGGGCATAGTTGAACAGGATCCCCAAGGTGTAGCCGTCGGCCTTGGAGCTGATGATCTTCTGAATGCCAACCACACCACCACCCTGGCCCAGGTTGATGACATTGAACTGCTGGCCCAGCTCCTGTTTGAGGTACTTGGACAGGATCCGCGCGGTTCCATCGGAACCGCCTCCAGCACCAGCCGGCACAATAATGCTCACCGGACGACTTGGCCATTCGGCGGCCATCGCTGGTATGGCCAAGCCCAGTGCAAGGGTGAGTGCGGCCAGTTTGCAACCGGCGCGGCTCAGCAATTTGCCGAGGGTGAAAGACTGTGACATGCGGGGTGCATGATTAATGAGCATAACGAGCTCTCCTTTTATTATTGTCGAGTACAGCTGTCATGGTGATTGGGTGCAGCGAATATCAGTTTTGCGTTGCCCTCCAGGCCGACACGAAGGCTGCCGCGTTCTCGCCGACCTCGGCCACGCTCATTCCCGGCTTGTACAACGCCGAACCAAGACCGAAACCGCTGGCACCCGCTTGGACGTACGCGGCCATACCCGCTGGCGTAATACCGCCGACCGGCAGCAGGGCGATGTCACGAGAGAACACCGCGCGCCAGGCTTTGATGATCGACGGGTTGAATTGCTCGGCGGGAAACAGCTTGAGCACCTGGGCACCGGCCTCCAGCGCGGCGAAGCCTTCACTCGGTGTGGCCACCCCAGGCGAGCTGAACAGCCCGGCGCGGCGTGTGGCGCGAATCACTTCAGGGTTGCAGTTGGGCGACACGATCAAGCGCCCACCAGCCTGCGCCACCTCTTCCACCTGCCCTGTGCTGAGCACGGTGCCTGCTCCGATCAGTGCGCGATCACCCAGTTCAGCCGCCAGCAAGCCGATGCTCTGCAATGGCTGCGGCGAATTCAGTGGAATCTCGATCAAGCGAAAGCCTGCCTCATAGAGCGCCAAGCCTATGGGGACGATCTCCTTAAGGGTGACACCGCGCAGAATGGCGATCAGCGGCAATTGCTGCAGGTAGGAATCATCCATGCTGGGCACTCCTCGAAGCGTCGACAGGCGGTGCGATGACAAGAGAGGCGGCACAGGCCAGGTTCCAGAGCCCCACGACCCCGGCGTTTTCCAGGATGCGTACGGAGTCCACGCCAAAGCGAGCCAGGGCCAATCGATAGCGCTCACACAGGTGGGCATCGCCAATCAGCACCAGCGGCGGACAGGCGCCACCCTCAAGACTGGCGAGCACGCTTCGCAGCTCCTCGCCAATCAGCAGTCCAGAGAGATAATCCAAACTCTCTCCCGCGCTCAGGCGGTCGGTGAGCAAAAGACTGCGGGTGCTGAACAGACGACCGGAAATACCTTCGGCGCCGCTCTGCCGAGCGGCATCGAGCCCGCCAATGAAAGCCGCGTCGCTGCGCTCGCTTCCCTGCTCACGGGCCGGGCGACCAAGAATCGAATGGTCACGCAAGACCGCGAACAACTCGCCTGTCATATAGGTCGCGAAGTGGCTGATCGCGCCGTCGCGCACCGTGACCCATTTGCTGTGGGTACCCGGCAAAACCAGCAAGGCGTCGTCACCTAGTTCAGGGGCCAGTTGCAAAGCACCGAAGACCTGGGTTTCTTCACCTCGAATCACGTCGGGTAGCGCGCCTGCATCGAGCACCCCGGGCACCAGATGCAGCGTGCCGCAGGCAGTATGCAAAGCCAGCAACCCATCCACCAGGTCGCTCGCCGTAGCCGGGCATACGGCGTAGGGCACCTCGCGCCAGCCCTGGCGGCTGCCAATCATGCCGCACGCCAGCGCAGGCAGCTCAGGCCATTGGCGATGCCAGTCACCTATCAACTCTTCATAAGCGCGGGCAAAATCGCCATCTGGTGTGTGCTGTACGCCCCACGGCCGACTCTGCGAAGCCAGCACCCGGCCGTCTTCGCCGAGCAGATAAGCGCGTAGCGATGAGGTACCCCAGTCGAGGGCGATCAGCGTCGGCGAGTGGCGTTCAGTCATGAGGCACTCCAACCCAATTCTCGGGAAATGGCGACGGCACAAGCCGTTACGTCCGGGCGCAATTCGTGCAGACGTGCTTCCGGCATATAAGGGATGGCACCGGCAACACTCAGCGCAGCGACAATTTGCCCGCTGGCATCGCGAACTGGCGCGGCGACACAGCGCACGCCCAGCTCGTTTTCTTCTAAGTCGAGGCTGAAACCGCCCTTGGCATAGCCGTTCATCAGCTCGCGAAACTCATCCCAAGGCGTAAAAACCTCACGCAAGCCAGACTGCCCGGCTCGACGTCGCAGGCCCTGTTCGTATAGCTCCAACCACTGCGTTTCCGTCAGGTCGAGCATCAGCGACTTACCAATTCCCGTCAGCGCCAGGGGCATGCGCAGGCCGATTCGCGAGCGCATTTCTAGACCGCGACTGCTCGGTAGCTTCTCGATGTAGAGCACATCGCCGTCCTCACGCACGCCCAGGTGCACGGTGTCCTGGGTTAACCGTGCCAAGGCCTCCAGATGAGGGCGCGCCACATTCGCCAGCGGCATCTGCGCGCGGGCCTTGTAGCCGAGTTCGATGAGTTTTGGGCCAAGCTGATAGCCACCAGCGCTACCGCCAATGGCGCGCAAATGACCTGCCTGCACCAGAGCGGTGATCAGGCGATGAGTGGTGCTGCGCGTACAGCCAATGATTGCACCGATGTCGGCGAGGCTGCTGGCCCCCTGGGCAACGGCGTCGATCACAGCCAGCCCTCTGAAAAGCGCCTGGGCACCAGTGGGTGCTTGGTTGTTGTTTTTATGGGACATAGGTCTCTCCTGACGATGGACTCTAATCGGCTTTTTTATAATTCTCAACATGCGAAACCAACTCCCACATTATAGGAGTCAATAATTCACAAGGTATTCCGCATGGCCAGTACGCAACCACGCTGTCAAACTGAACACTCTTTCCAAAGACATGGATTTGCACCTTGAGCACTGTCGACGAGCAAGAAGACGAAGACTTCGCCGAAGCCACCCTGATCCAGGCGATCGAGAACCAGCTGGAAAGTGGCGAACCGGCTGCCGCCAAGGCGGTGTACAACACGCTGACGCTGGTCGGTTACCAGCGCGAGGAGATTCTCGAGCTGATGGCGCTGGTGCTGGCTCATGAAGTCGACGCCATGCTGTGCGAGGATCGCCCCTTCGATGGCGCCTGGTATGAACAGGCCCTGCGCGCTCTACCGGAGCTGCCGGAAGAAAGCTGAACCAGGCAACTCGCCGATAGGCAGAGCGCGCCACAGGGTTCTACACTGCAAGAGCGCCATAACGACAAGACGGAGTCACCATGAAGTCATTCGACGCTGACCTGATCGACGAGCTGGAAATCCTCGCCCTGTACAACCTGGACAACCATCAGGAAGGGCTCAAGGTGCACAACAACGCCTCATTCAAGGCACAGGGCGCCATTACTCGCCTCTACGAAAAAGGCCTGGTGAGCCAGGCCGATGGCGGCTACCTGACCAGCCTGGGCATCGACGCTGCCGAACATGCACAGGCGCTGCTGACCATTCTTTCGGCCCGCAAGACCACCTCCGCTTAATTTCGGTTGCCCGCCGGCCGCCCTCAAGGGGAAGGCGCGGCGGGCGATATAGCGTCAAGGCACTGCACTGGCGAGCACGCCGCTGATAGGCTTGCCGCACCCGCAGTAGAGTTCGAGCATGACGCGCACGCAGGAAATACGCCCCGATATCGATGACGGCATCGACCGCAAGGTGCTGGCACAGTTGCGTGCGCGCTTTCTGCAGATCAACCAAGGCCGTCTGCAACGGGCCATGGAAGCGCTGTCCACGCGTCAGCAGCTGGTTCTCAAGCTGTTGCCGCTGCTGTTGCACGTCAACCATCCGCTGCTGCCCGGCTATGTTTCGGCCAGCACACCGGCCGGCCTCAGCGGTTTCGAGCCGGACGACGAGAGCCTGGCCGAAGTGCAGCGCCTGACCCGCTCCTTCGTCTACAAGCCGCGTCGCGGCCAGGGTGCTGCGCCGTTGCATGGACTGTTCCTGATGGGCAGCCTGGGCACCGTGGCCCAAGCCGAGCAGAGTGACATGGACCTGTGGCTGTGCCACTCGCCCAATCTCACCGCGCAGGAGCTGCAGGACCTGCGCAAAAAATGCGACCAGCTGGAAAGCTGGGCCGCCACCCAGGGCGCCGAAGTGCATGTCTTTCTGGTCGACCCGCAACGCTTCACCCAGGGCGCACGTGAGGCGCAGCTGACCTCGGACGACTGCGGCACCACCCAACACTACTTGCTGCTCGACGAGTTCTACCGCACCGCGATCTGGCTCGGCGGACGCACGCCGATCTGGTGGCTGGTGCCGGTTTACGAGGAGGCGCGCTATCACGACTACTGCCGCACTCTGCTGAGCAAGCGTTTCGTGCGCGCCGAAGACGTACTCGACCTTGGCCATCTGGCGCACATCCCGCCGGAAGAATTCATCGGCGCGGGCATGTGGCAGCTGTACAAGGGCATCGAGTCGCCCTACAAGTCCGCGCTCAAGCTGCTGCTCACCGAGGTCTACGCCAGCGAACACCCGAAGGTCGAATGCCTGGCGCTGCGCTTCAAGCAGGCGGTGTTCGAAGGCCGCCTGGACCTCGACGAACTCGACCCCTATATCGTCGTCTACCGCCGCCTGGAGGAATATCTCAGCGCACGGGACGACCGGGAAAGGCTCGAGCTGATCCGCCGCTGCCTGTACCTCAAGGTGAACAAGAAGATCAGCCGCCCGCCGACCCGCGGTCGCACCAAGAGCTGGCAGCGCCTGTTACTGGAACGCCTGACCGACGAGTGGGGCTGGCAGACTCGCCAGCTCAGCGTGCTCGACAGCCGCAGCCAGTGGAAGGTGCGCCAGGTCGCCGCCGAACGGCGTGTGCTGGTCAACGAGCTGACCTACAGCTACCGCTTCCTCTCGCAGTTCGCCCGCAGCGCCCAGGCCGGCAGCTCGCTGAACAATCGCGACCTGAATGTACTGGGCAGACGTCTGTACGCCGCATTCGAGCGCAAGGCCGGCAAGGTTGAGTTCATCAACCCCGGCATCGCCCCGGACCTGGCCGAAGACACCCTGACCCTGGTCCAGTATCCCAGCCCCGAGGCGCCGAACGAAAACCTCTGGGCGCTGTTCAATGGCAGCCTGGGCGCTCAGGAGTGGGCCGATTTCGCGCCGCTGAAGCGCTCGCGCGAACTGATCGAGCTGCTTGCCTGGTGCCATCGCAACGGCGTGATCGATAGCAGCACGCGCCTGTCGCTGCACCCGGGCACCAGCGACCTCACCGAGTACGAGCTGTCCAACCTGATCGGCAGCCTGCAGCAGAGCTTCCCGTTGCCCCTGCCCAGCGTGGAAGAGGCGGCCCTCCTGCGCGCCAGCGTGCCCGGCGAAGTGCTGTTGCTGGTCAATGTCGGCGTCGACCCGCTCAAACAGCACAGCCAGATGAACGTGCACATGACCACCGGGCGCACCGATGCGCTGGGATATTCCGGAGTCCGCGAGAACCTGGTGCTGACCCTCGACCAGATCGTGCTCAACAGCTGGAACGAGTTGCAGGTCAGCCGCTACGACGGCCAGGACGCGCTGCTCGACTGCCTGCGCGACCTGCTCAACAGCCTGCCGCTGGGCGGCCCGCAACCCAAGGTGGTCGTGCGCTGCTATTGCCGCAATCGTGCCCAGGCCATCGCCGAGCGGGTCGAAGAGCTGCTGCGCGATCTGCTCGAAAGCTACGCCGAAGGTCGCCAATCGCGCTACCTGGTGCAGGTGCGCCAGCATTACCACGTGCTGCAACTGAAGCCCGGCCAGGTCAGCCATGCCGCGCTGGGCGATCTGCCCGCACTGCTCGATCACCTAGGCGCCGAACAGGACATCTACAGCCCGCTGCGCCTGGACCGCCATGCGCTCGATAGCGACGACTTGGCACTGATCCTGCCCATGGGGCGTCCACAGTGCATCCAGGTGTTCTACCGCCTGCACGAAACCAGCGGCGAAGCCGAGCTGACCCTGCTCGACGAGCACAACGCCCTGTGGCGCCGACGCCTGCCGTTTCGTGACGAGCAAAGCCTGCTCACGCCGCTGCAGCGCTTTCTGCAGTCGCTGCTGTATCGGCGCAACGCCATGCTGCCGCTCGATGGCAGCGACAACCCGCCGGCACTGGAAATCCTTTACTATCAGTTGCTTCCGGCTGCGCCGTTGCGCGCCCAGCGCCTCGAGCGAAGGCCGGCGCCCGAGTCCCAGGTCAGCCATCCCTTCTACGATGTGCAGGCCATCGTCGAGCCGGGCGACGGCCGCCAGCGCCATGTCACGCTGTACTGCAACCATCGCGAGTTTTCCGAACTGGAATACGGCGACTCGCTGTTCGCCAGCGTGGCACGCCATATCCTCGCCCAGCGCCGCGACGAAGAGCGCTACCCGTGCTACATCACCGACCTCGATCTGTCCGCCGTACAAGGCGACCGCCACCCCTCGGTGGTGAACTACCTACGCTTCAAGACCAGCCTGGAAGAAGCTCTGAACCAGGCGCTGCGAACCCTTTAGATGCATTATTGATAAGGATTCTCATTAGAGATATGATGCCGGCTCGCTGTGACGCTCCCGATGTCCGCAGCCGCCGGCAGCCCGTATCGTGTCCTCATCACCCAACTCGAAACTCGACCTCTACCTCGCCCATCGCAATGCATTGGTAGACTACGCCGCCCCCATACTCGGCTGCCGCGCCCAGGCCGAAGATGTCGTTCAGGAAGCCTGGCTGCGCTTCAACGGCCGCGCCGACCAAGAGGCAGCGATCAACCAGCCGGTCGGTTATCTCTATCGCATCGTTCGCAATCTCGCCTTCGACCTGATCCGCCGGGTGACCAGCGAGCGCCAGCAGGCCGATGGCGAACGCCTGCTCGAAGAACTGTCAGACCACACGCCCGGGCCGGAGCAGCAGGCTGCCAGCAGCGACGAGCTGCGCATCGTCAATGCGGCCCTGGCCGAACTGCCGGAACGCGTGCGGCGCGCCTTCGAAATGCACCGCCTGGAAGGCCACACCTTGCAGCACATCGCCGCGACACTGAACATTTCAGTCGGCCTGGCGCATCAGTTGGTGCACCAGGCGCTGTGTCATTGCGCCGACCGCCTGGAGCAGGCCAATGGCTGATCTGAAAATCCGCTGCGCTGATCCGTCTTTTGCTCGTATGGCCGCCACTGTGCGACCCTTGCCCACTTTTCAGGACACCCCGGAACGACCATGACCGGCAACCTCAGACACATCGCTCTGGACTGGCTGCTGCGCATCCAGCAGCGCCCGGAGGATGCCGCGTTGCGCAGCGAGCTGGCCGCCTGGCTGGCCAGCGATGCCAACCATGTCGAGGCCTACCGCAAGGCCGAGCGGGTCTGGCGGCTGACCGGCATGGCTCAGTCTGCAGCTACCGAAGTGCCTGCCGATGTCGCGCCACCAGTAACGGCAATCCCGCGGGCGGCGCGCCCGCTGCGTTCGCGTCGCCGCCGCTGGCCCGCCCTGCTCGCAGGTTCGCTGGCTGCTTGCCTGGTGGTATTCATCGCGCCGGACGCCTACCTGAGTTACCAAAGTGACTACCGCACCGGTCTCGGCGAGCAGCGCAGCATCGAGCTGGACGACGGCAGCCGCATACAACTGGACAGCCAATCGGCAATTGCCGTCGAGTTCGACGGCAATCGACGTGAAGTCCGCCTGCTCAGCGGCCAGGCGTTCTTCGAAGTGGCGCCGGACAAGAGCCGCCCCTTCACCGTCGATGCCGATCAGTTGCAGATCACCGTCACCGGCACCGCCTTCAACGTCGCCATCCGTCCCGGTAAGTTGGCCGTGGCGGTGCAGCACGGCTCGGTGCGCGTCGCGCAGGACGATAGCCTGATAGCGGAATCGCTGCAGTCGGGACAGCGGTTACGCTGGCGCAGCGATGACGAAGTGAGCCTCGACAAGCTCCCGGTCAGCCAGATCGCCGCCTGGCAGCACGGCAAGCTGGTAGCGCGCGATGCACGGATTGCCGACGTGCTCGACGAACTGCGCCCTCACCTACCCGGCAAGCTGGTTCTGCGCAACGAAACCCTCGGCGAGAAACGCATTACCGGCGTCTACGACCTGAACGATCCGGACGCGGCCCTGCGCGCCGTGGTGCAACCCTATCAGGGCCGGGTCAGCACCTGGACCGGCTGGTTGCGCATCGTCGAAGGCCAGCCCTGAGCCGCTCCGTGCGGCGTCTTTTTCGTTCATACGAAAATAATTGAAAAATTTCTGAAAATTTCCCGCGCCGGAACGTCATTGCCTCGAACTCGAATCGATACAGATTCGCATTAGCTTTCATTTGGGCCTCTGGCCTGTTCGGGGAAAACATGGACAAGCAGTTGCAGCGGCAAGGAACTCCCGCCATCCATCGTCAGAAACTGGTTCGGGCCATCAGCCTGGGCATTCTGGTCCAGTGTGGCGCCCTGCCTATGGCGACCAGCCATGCGCTGGCCAATGACAGCGTGAGCGTCCAGCTGCAGCAACAGCATGTCTTCGACATTTCCGCCCAACCCCTGGGCGACGCGCTGATCGCCTTCGCCCAGCAAAGTGGCATTCAGATCAGCGCCGACCCTTACCTGCTCGCACGCCGGCATGGCAACCAGGTCAAAGGGCAGATGAGCGCTGAGCAGGCCCTGCAACGAATGCTTACCGGCAGCAACATCGGCTGGAGCTTTGAGCAAGGGCTGCTGAGCTTCCATCAGCTCGACAGACAAAGCGATGTGCTGGAACTGAGCAACTCGGTGGTGATGGGCAGATCAGACAGTGCCTACCAGGGCGAAGCCGTCATCGACCGCCGCGCCATCGAGAACTTCGCCGGTGCCAATGGCGACATGACCACCATGCTCAAGATGCACCCCAGCGTGCGCTTCGATACCACCCAGCAAAGCTCCAATACACCCGGCGAAATCAACCCGGCGGACATCAGCATCAACGGGGCCAAGTTCTACCAGAACAACTTCATGGTCGATGGCGTCAGCATCAACAACGACTTGGACCCAGGGGCAAGCAGTGGCTCGCGTAACGACATAAACAACGCTTATGGCCTGCCCAGCAACGCCTTCGGCATCGCTCTGGACGCCGACCTGCTTGAAGAGGTGCGGGTCTACGACTCCAACGTCTCGGCCAAGTACGGGCGCTTCAACGGCGGCGTCATCGACGCGATCACCCGCCGACCGACGCACGACTTCCATGGCAAGATTTCCGCGCAGATGACCAAGTCCGACTGGACCGAATACCACATCAACCATGACGAGATGAGCGAAGAGGAATTCGCCAAGTCCAGCACTTACTCCAACCAGCCGGAATTCAAGAAGCTCACCACCCGAGTTCTGCTCGAAGGCCATGTCACCGATAACTTCGGGCTGCTCGGCAGCTTCGTGCGCAAGAACTCCGAGATTCCGCTGTATACCTACGACGGAGGCTTTGAAAGCACGGGCGACCAGGTCAAGAAGGACCAGAAGCGCAACATCGACAACAAGATGATCAAGGCATTCTGGACGCCCCATGACCGTCTGGACATGACGTTGACCCTGGTCGATGCGCCGGCTGAAAACACCTTTTTCAAGAACAACCAGAAAAACTCCGGTTTTCGAATCGACCAGGGGGGCCAGACCGCTGCCCTCAAAACCGTCTGGACGGGCGACACCTTCACCTACACCCATCAGCTCGCCTACAAGATGGTGCAAAGCTCGCGCGACACCGACAGCAACGTTCACAAGCAGTGGCGCTGGTCGCAGGACAAGAACTGGGGCAACCCGCTGCGCGGTGCTGGCTCCACGAGTGTCGAAGGCGGCATGGGCGATCTCGAACAGCGGCAAACCGGCTTCGAGTACAACCTGGACATAGTAGCCAATCCGTTCAACTTCGCGGCCGCGACCCATACGCTGGGGTTTGGCCTGGAAGTACGCAGGCAGAAGGCATCTTACGAAGTGATGGAAGATGCCTTTGGCGCTTCGGTGCTCAGGCGCACCACGGCGACCGCTGGCACCAGCTGCGTCACCGCCAGTGGCACGCTCGATACGGAGTACTGCTCGGTCAGTGTCGATGCCACCGGCAAGCCCGAGCGCCAGTACTTTGGCCTGCTGAACAACGTCAGAGCGGGAAAGGTGGAAGCCGAACAGATCGACTATGCGCTCTACCTGCAGGACGACATCCAGATCGGCAATCTCAAACTGCGCCCTGGCGTACGCTTCGACGCCGATAACTACATGGACAGGAAGACCATCGCGCCGCGCTTCGCGGCCAGCTACGACTTCTTCGGCGACGAGCGCAGCGTGCTGACCGTCGGCGCCAATCGTTACTACGGGCGCAACCTGTTCAAATACCGCCTCGCCGATGGCCGTGAGTCTCTGCGCTGGCGGGCCACGCGCCTGAACTCCAATACCGACACCATCCGCGACTTCGGCCCCTGGACCAACTTTGGCGTCGATGAGAGCAGCTTCCGCAAGATCGACATTCCCTACGACGACGAATGGATGATCGGCTTCGCCCAGCAAGCGCTGGGCATGCAGTTCGAACTCAAGTACGTGCACCGCGACGGCAAGGATCAGGTAGTGCGCAGCCGTGCCAGTTATCTTGGCCTGGAAGCGGGCGATGGCACAGACAGCATCGCCAACTACTACACCTACACCAATGCCGGAAAAAGCCGCAACGAGACCGTCACCCTGACGGTCAACCCGCTGCAAAACCTGAGGTTCGCAGGCACCCAGACCAGCTTTCTGTTGGGCCTGGACTGGAACCGCACACGCAGCGCGCAGAACAGCTACGAGAACACTCTCAACGAAAGCCGCCTGGCGGACGACGACGTCTATTTCGACGGCAGCCTCATGCCTTATAGCGAACTGCCGGCCGACAACTTCAACCGCCCGTGGACCGTGCGCCTGAATACGGTGACCAGCATCCCGGCGCTGAACCTGACCTGGACCAACTTCCTGCGCTACCGCGGCCCCTACGATCAGATTTTCCGCGCCAGCCCGGATACCATCACCATCGATGGCGCCGACTACGAGAACTACGAAGTCGGCAGCGTACCCGCCGCGCCAACCTGGGATACCAGAATCAAGTGGACACTGCCGCTTGGCGGCACCCAGTCGACCTATGTAGCGGTCGACATCACCAACGTCACCGACAAGATCAACACCATCGTCAGCGACAGAGCCGGCACCATCAGCTACGAGACCGGCCGCCAGTACTGGCTCGAAGTCGGCTACCAATTCTAATAAGGCGCGCGCCCATGCATCCCGTGAAAATCCTGATCACGGCACTGGCAGCGCTGCTGCTCGGTGCCTGCACCTCCCTGCCCGACGGCGACGCGCCGCTGCAATGGCATCCCATCGTCACGCGCGGCGAGCTGCCCAACGGCCTGCGCTACAACCTGATACGCCTCGATGAACAAAAGGGCCGTCTGGATGTGCGCCTGACGGTACATGCCGGCTCGGTGGACGAGGCCGACGACCAGGTCGGCGTCGCCCACATGCTCGAACACCTGGCGTTCTACAGCCATGGCGGCGACACGCTGGACGCGCGCCAGCGCCTGTTGAAGGCGGGGTGGCAGCAAGGCCGTCACTTCAATGCGGTGACCAGTTACGAGCGAACCCAGTACCTGCTCAGCCCGCCCAATGGCGTCAAGAGTACGGAGCTGGCACTGCAGACCCTGGCGACCATGGCTTTCGCCGCCGACTTCACAGCGGATGATC
Organism: Pseudomonas sp. UBA7530; assembly: GCF_002479365.1. Taxonomy (NCBI): domain Bacteria; kingdom Pseudomonadati; phylum Pseudomonadota; class Gammaproteobacteria; order Pseudomonadales; family Pseudomonadaceae; genus Pseudomonas; species Pseudomonas sp. UBA7530. Next base: position 521,747 of record NZ_DLMS01000011.1, on the reverse strand, counting down.
TGCAGCGCGAGCGCCCCATCGTCATCGAGGAATGGCGCGGCGGCCTCGGCGTGGCGCAGCGTATGAACGCCAAGCGCACCGCGGCCCAACGCACCGGTTCGCGTTACCCGGCGCACCGCACCATCGGCAACCGCCAGGCCATCGAACAGGCGCAGCTGAGCGCGTTGCAGGCCTTCCAGCAACGCTGGTATCTGCCGGGCAACATGGTGCTTAACGTGGTCGGCGACTTCGAGCCGCAACAGATGATCGCGCAGATCGAACAGGCTTTCGCCAAGTTTCAGCGCGGCCAGGTGCCGAGCCGCGAGTATCTGGAACTGCCGCTGGACGACAAGCTCAAGGTGTTTCGCGTGCAGGACAGTCAGAGCGGCAGCAACCAGATGGCCCTGCTGTTTCGCTTCCAGCAACTCGACAGCCGCGAGCAGACCGTGGCCGGCGGCCGTGAACGCCTGATCGACCGCCTGGCCCTCAGCGTGCTGTCGCGCCAGTTGCGCCGCCAGCCGCTGGACGAGAATACCGCCAGCAGCCTCACCGCCGTGAAGACCCAGATCGGCCGGCGCACCGGCGTGCTGGCCGTGGCCGCCTCGGTCAAGGGCCAGCATCACCCGCAAGCGCTGGAAACCCTGCTGCGTGAACTGCAGCGGATCAACCGTCACGCCCTGCATGAGCAAGATGTGCAGACGGCTAAAGACGACGTTCGCCAGATCGCCGAACGCATGCTGAATGATCCCGCCCCGCGTGATTTCGATGGCTGGGTACGCCAACTCAACGATGCAACCATTGCCGAGCGGGTGTTGCAGGACCCCGCGGTGATCGCCCGCAATGCCCTGGACAGCCTGGACAGCATCAGCGCGAACGATCTGCAGCAGCGCATCCGCAGCTGGCTGGCCAGCCCGGACCGGGTGTTGCAGCTCAGTGCACCTGGCGGTACGGAGCTGAACCTGCCCACCGCCGATACTGTGCTGCAGCAATGGCAGGCCATGGCGCGGGCGGATTTGGCTGCACCGCTGCCGCCTGTCGCTCAGGCCGAGGTGGAAATTCCGCGGCTGACCAGCGATCTGCCAGGCGGCCGTGTGCTGCAGCGGCGCAGCTTCGCCGCCGAGCAGGTGGAGCACTGGCAGTTGAGCAACGGTGACCGCCTGGTGTGGTTGCGCCGCCCAGGGGCCGACGGCAAGGTACAACTGCGGGTCGACTCCACTGCCGGCTTCCTGCACGAAGGCGCCGTGCCCTGGCGCGCGCAGATCGCCAACCAGCTGGCGTTGCAGACCCCACCGCAGGGCTGGAGCGACGAACAGTTCAGCGCCTGGCAAAAACGCGAGGGTGTGCAACTGTCCTTCGCGCAAGGCGCCAGCCGCCTGGAAGCTCAGGGCAGCGCTGAGGTAAAAAACGTGCGCAGCCTGCTGGCGCTGTATCAGGCACGTCAGGTTCGCAGCAGCCTGGATGACCAGGCCTATGGCGAAAGCATCGAGGCGCTGCGGGACCAACTGTCGCGCCAGCGCGACCATGTGCGCAGCGAGCAGGACGCCACCTGGCGGCGTCTCAAGCAAGGTGAGAACGACTGGCAGCAGCCAACCGCGCAGGCCCTGGCCACGCTCAAACGCGAGCAGGTGGAAGCGGACTGGCAGCGTCAGGCTGCAGCCCCGGTCACCTACTACCTGATGGGCGAGCTGAGCGAAGCCGAACTAACCGCCCTGGTCAGCCAGTACCTGGCCGCGATTCCGCGCGGCGAACCGCTGCCCGATGCCAGTCTTCCCCGCCAGCCGGGCCGGCGCCAGGCCACGCTGGCTATCGCGATGGAGCCGCGTGCGGCCCTCTATGCCAGCAGCTTCCAACCCCACGCCTGGAACCCGGCCGATGCCGCGCGCATCAAAGCCCTGCGTGAAATCGCCAATGCCCAGCTCAAGCAGCGCCTGCGCGGCGACGCTACCGGCATTTATCGCCTGCGCTTCGAGGCCGAATTGAGCGCCGATCATCAGCGCATCGACAGCGAACTGCACTTCAGCAGCTCGCCACAACGAGCCGATGAACTCTGGCAACTGGCACAGGAAACCCTGGCCACATTGCCGGAGGCGGTAACCGCGCAACGCGTTGCCGGCCTGCGCAACGACCTGGCGCGCAAGGAAGCCGAACGCCGCAAAGACCCCGCCACCCAGTTGCACCGCCTGATTCTCAGCGAACGCGCCTGGGGCGATCCGCGCTACCTCAGCGAGCAAGGGCAATTGCCTGCCGCGCTAGAGCCCGAACCCATGCAGCGTCTGGCGCGCCAGCTGTTCCCGCGGGCCAATGAAGTGCGCATGCAGGTGCTGCCCAAGGATGCCGACTCGTGAAAACCCTGCGGATGTTCTTCATGCTGGCCAGGCCATTCTGGGGCAGCCGCGCCGGCTGGCCGGGCTGGGCGCTGCTTGGCCTGGTGTTCGCCATGGGCATCGGCATCGTCCAGGCCAATGTCTACATCAACGCCTGGAGCAAGCGTTTCTACGACACCCTGGCGACTTTCGATGGCGGCGCTTTGCTCACCCTGATGGGTGATTACTCACTGGCCATCGCGGCGCTGATCGCCGTCATCGTTTCGAAGAACTGGCTCACCAAGGCGCTCATCCTGCGCTGGCGCCAGCACCTCAACGACTACCTGCTCGAACGCTGGCTTGGTGAGCGCCGCTACTACCGCCTAGGCCTCAGCGGCGAACCGGACCACCCCGATCAGCGTATCGCCGAGGACGCGTATCTGCTGTCGGACAAGACCGTCGGCCTGGTCGTCTCGCTGTTCATCAACACCATGCAGATCGGCGCGTTCGTCAGCGTTCTCTGGCAGCTTTCCGGCACGCAGACCTTCACGCTTGGCGATTACAGCGTGACCCTCGATGGCTACCTGGTCTGGGCCGTGGTGATCTACACCCTGATTGGCACCCTGGTCACGCACTGGCTGGGCCGTCCGCTGCATGGTCTCAACTATGAACGACAGCGCAGCGAAGCCGCCTTCCGTACCGATCTGCTGCGAAAGCGCGACCATGCCGAACAGATCGCCCTGTATGGCGGTGAGGAAGCCGAGCAGCAAGGTCTGCGGCTGCGTTTCTCCGCCATTGCCAACAACTGGCGGAGCCTGATGCAACGGGAGCTGAAGCTCGGCACATTCACCGTCGGCTACGAACGCGTCAGATTGATCGTTCCGGTGTTCATCGCGCTGCCGGCCTTTCTCGCCAAGACCATCACCCTTGGCGGGCTGATGCAGATCCGCACGGCTTTCGGCGCGGTATACGAATCACTGAGCTGGTTCATCTTCTCCTACCGCACGCTGATGGAATGGAGCGCCACGGTGGAGCGCCTTGGCCAGTTCCAGCAGGCCATGGAGCGGCTCGAACCCGTCGAACTCAGCCGTGGCGACACGCTCAACACCTGCGGCCTGGACGTCCTACGCCCCAATGGCGAAGCGCTGCTGTGCGGCCTGACGCTGCACGCGCAACCCGGCGAATGGCTGCGCCTGGCCGGCGCCAGCGGGCTGGGCAAATCCACGCTGCTTCGCACTTTGATGGGCCTTTGGCCTCATCACCGTGGCACCTGGCAGTTACCGGGAGGGCGCAGCCTGTTGCTGCCGCAGAAGCCGTACCTGGCTAGTGGCCGTCTGGACGAGGCGCTGGCCTATCCGGCAGCGCAGGTCCCGAACAGCCTCAAGCTGATCGGCGTGTTGAAGGATGTGGGCCTCGAGCATCTGATCGACAAGCTCGACAGGGAAGCCGAATGGGGCCGGGAGCTCTCCGGTGGCGAACAGCAGCGCCTGGCGCTGGCCCGCGCCCTGCTCTACCGGCCCGATACGCTTTACCTCGACGAGGCCACCAACCAGCTCGATGACAAGGCCGCCTGCCAACTCCTCGAACGGCTGCGCCAACGCCTGCCGAACTGCACGCTGATCGCGGTCAGCCACCAACCGGCGGTGCAGCGCCTGTTCGAGCGCAGCATCGATCTGCAGGAGTGCGGGGCGGCATGCCGGCCGGCAAAAACTGAGCCGCTGCCGGCCTGAACGGCCGTTTAGCGGTCGTATTCGCCGGCCGCTTCCGGCTGGTATTCGACTTCGAGCAGGGTCAGCTTGAGTTGCTTGCCGCCCGGAACCGGCCAATCGATGTGCTGGCCGACAGACAGGCCGAGCAGGGCGCTGCCGACCGGCGCGAGGATGCTGACCTTGCCATCGCCGCCGGCGTCCTGCGGGTAGACCAGGGTCAGGTGGTAATCCTTGCCGCTGCTCTCTTCGCGGCAGTGCACGCGCGAATTCATGGTCACCACTCCTGCCGGCACCTCGTCGTGCCCCACCACTTCGGCACGATCCAGCTCGGCCTGCAGCGCCTCGGCGCCCGGCCCGAACTCGTCCAGGCTGTCGAGCAGGCGCTCCAGACGCTGCAGATCGAGGCGGGTAATGGTGATGGTAGGTGCGCTGTTCATGATGCCGGGCGGTCTCCTCGCGTAAGCCATAAAAAAGCAAAACCCCGCCCGAAGGCAGGGTTCGACTGAATGTCTTACCGACCCTAACACAGCCGGACAAATAAACAAGACTGGCGGGTCAATGGCCTTGCTGGCGTTGTTGCAAACGCTGCTGCGCGGCCTGGCAGATCGAGCGGCGCCGCGCATTATCGGCCGCGCCCCAGTCAAGAATCTCCTGCAGGGTGCGACCGCAGCCCATACACTGGTCGCGCTCGTCCAGGCAGCACTGGCGCCGGCACGGCGAGGCCAGCGGCGCCTCGCTCGGCTCAGAGCTCATCGAACTCCAGCTCGGTGCCGCACTGCTCGAGGGTGATGCGCACCAGCATCTCGCCCAGTTGCTCGTCGCTGGTGTCACAGATCCAGCGACCCTCGGCTTCGTCGTAATCGAAGTGGAAGCCACCGGAACGGGCCGCTAGCCACAGCTGACGAATCGGCTCCTGGCGGCTGAAGATCAGCTGGCTGCCGTTGTCGAAACGCACCGTCAGCACACCAGCGCTATTCTCCAGGTCGACGTCCAGACCGCTGTCGTCGAAGATGTCCTCCACCGCCTGCTGGGTGGCATCGACCAGGTCGTGAAAGCGGGCTTCGCTCAGGCTCATCGGGGTGTCCTCACTAGATGCAGCGACTGCATGGAAATTAGCGGTAGATGCCAGGCCAGGTTAACCGGCCTGGGCACAAAGGTGGCGACGGTACTCGCCCGGACTCGTTCCCGTCCAGCGACGAAATGCACGTGCCAGCGAGCCCGGCTCGCTGAAGCCCACCAGAAAGGCGATCTCCGCCAGTTCCAGCGCAGGGTCGCGCAGGTAATGCAGCACCAGTTGCTGGCGCGTCTCGTCGACCAGTTGGCTGAACGACAGCCCGCCCTCACGCAGACGCCGTTGCAAGGTCCGCGGGCTCAAGGCCAGGGCGGCGGCGATGGCCTCCAGATCCGGCCCCTGCTCCGGCAACTGACGCGCCAGTTCCAGGCGCGCGCGGTCGAGCACGCTGCTGCCCTGGTTGAGTTCGGCGAGCAGGCGATCGGCGTAGGCATCGAGCATCCCGCGTACCTGCGCATCCGCCTGGTTCAGCGGCACGCTCAGCAGACGCCTGGGAAAGATCAGGGCATTGTCGAGCTGATCGAACAGCACCGGGCAGCGGAAGATGCGCGCGTGCTCCGTGGTATCGGCTGGCGCCGGATGCTGGAAGCGCACCTCGGTTGGGGAGATATCCAGGCCGCTGATCCAGCGCCCGAAGCTCACCCAGCCGGCCAGGGTTTCCTCACTCAGTTGACGCTGCTGCTGCGCCAGCAACGGCTCCCAGCGATGGGCGACCAGCGGCTCGCAGCCGGGCCGTACGGGCTCGTCATCGAGTATGACCCGCCCCAGACTGCCGACCAGCGAAGCGTAGCGCGCCTGGCGATGCAGGGCGTCGGCCAGGGTGGCGCAGCTCATGATCAGGGAGCCGAGCACGCCGTAATAGCCCGGGCGCACCGACTCGCCCAGATGCAGGCCCAGATATTGATCGCCGGTCAAGCGCACACCCTCACCCAGCAAGGTCAGATAGGCACTGGCAGCAATGCGTTGATCGCGCTGGCTCAAGGCTTCAGGGCTGAGCTGGATATGGGCGAGCAGCGCCTCGGTGGCCACCCCTTGTCGCTGCAGGTGTTCGATCAGGCCTTGCAGGTAGGCGACCGAGACCGAGCCGGCCAGAATCGCGGGATTGTCCATCTTGGCTCCTCGTTGCTCAGCGCATGCTAACCCAAGCCGGCGCGAATGCCTTCGGCGCACGCGCCAGATGCAGACGCAAATCGAGCCGGCGCCCCGCCAGGCGGGCGCCGGGCGCATAGGCAAGGTGGCGGGGGGTCGGTATACTCCGGCGCAATCATGCTTATTTTCAAGGACCGTCCCATGAAGCGACTGACCCTCGCGCTCCTCGCCGCCGTATGCCTGCTGGCCGGCTGCGGTCAGAAAGGCCCGCTGTACCTGCCGGGCGACGAAAACGCTGGCAACAGCCGAGACCGTTTCGAACTCTGACAGGAGCTGCCCCATGGAAGCCTTCAACTACCGCGACGGCGAGCTGTTCGCGGAAGGCGTTGCCTTGTCTGCGCTGGCCCAGCGCTTCGGCACGCCCACCTACGTCTATTCGCGCGCCCATATCGAAGGGCAGTACCGCGCCTATGCCGACGCCCTGGCGGGCATGCCGCACCTGGTCTGCTTCGCGGTCAAGGCCAACTCCAACCTCGGCGTGCTCAACGTGCTGGCGCGTCTCGGTGCCGGCTTCGATATCGTTTCCAGCGGTGAGCTGGAGCGCGTGCTGGCCGCCGGTGGCGAGCCGAGCCGTATCGTCTTCTCCGGCGTCGGCAAGAGCCGCGATGACATGCGCCGCGCGCTGGAAGTCGGCGTGCACTGCTTCAACGTCGAGTCCAGCGTCGAGCTGGAGCGCCTGCAGAAGGTCGCCGCCGAACTGGGCGTCAAGGCGCCCGTGTCGCTGCGGGTCAACCCGGACGTGGACGCCGGCACTCACCCGTACATTTCCACCGGGCTCAAGGAAAACAAGTTCGGCATCGACATCGAGCAGGCCGAGGCGGTCTACGCCCGCGCTGCCGAGCTGCCGAACCTGGAAGTGATCGGCGTCGACTGCCATATCGGCTCGCAGCTGACCACCCTCGAGCCCTTCCTCGATGCGCTCGATCGCCTGTTGCTGCTGGTCGACAAGCTGGCCGCGCGCGGCATCGTCATCAAGCATCTGGATCTGGGCGGCGGCCTCGGCGTGCAATACCGCGACGAGCAACCTCCGTTGGCCGGCGACTACATCGCCGCCGTGCGCAAGCGCCTGGCAGGTCGCGACCTGTCGCTGGTGTTCGAGCCGGGTCGCTTCATCGTTGCCAATGGCGGCGTGCTGCTGACCCAGGTGGAATACCTCAAGCACACCGAACACAAGGACTTCGCCATCATCGATGCGGCGATGAACGACCTGATCCGCCCGGCCCTGTACCAGGCCTGGATGGAGGTGTCGCCGGTGCAGCCCCGTGAAGGCGAAGCACGCAACTACGACCTGGTCGGGCCGATCTGCGAAACCGGTGATTTCCTGGCCAAGGATCGTCAGCTGGTGCTGGAAGAAGGCGACCTGCTGGCCGTGCGCTCGGCCGGTGCCTACGGTTTCGTCATGAGCTCCAACTACAACACCCGCGGCCGCGCCGCCGAGGTGCTGGTGGACGGCGAGCAGGCCTTCGAGGTGCGTCGTCGCGAAACCGTCCAAGAGCTCTATGCCGGCGAAAGCCTGCTGCCGGCCTGAGGGCGACGCCATGCTATTGCGCTTTACCAAGATGCACGGGCTGGGTAATGACTTCATGGTCCTCGACCTGATCAGTCAGCATGCCCACGTGCAGCCCAAGCACGCCAAGCAGTGGGGCGATCGCCACACCGGCGTCGGTTTCGATCAGCTTTTGATCGTCGAGCCACCGAACCACCCGGATATCGACTTCCGCTACCGCATTTTCAATTCCGACGGTTCGGAAGTGGAGCAATGCGGCAACGGTGCGCGCTGCTTCGCCCGCTTCGTGCTGGACAAGCGCCTGACCACCAAGAAGATCATTCGCGTCGAGACCAAGAGCGGCATCATCGAGCTGCGCGTGCAGAACGACGGCCAGGTCTGCGTCGACATGGGGGCCCCGCGTCTGCAGCCGGAACAGGTGCCGTTCCAGGCCGAACAGGCCGCGCTGAGCTATCGCGTCGACGTCGACGGCCAGAGCGTCGAACTGGCCGCGCTGTCGATGGGCAACCCGCACGCCGTGCTGCGCGTCGACAGCGTCGACAACGCCCCGGTGCATACGCTCGGGCCGAAGCTGGAACATCACCCGCGCTTCCCGCAGCGGGTCAATGTCGGCTTCCTTCAGGTGCTCGACCGCAAGCATGCGCGCCTGCGCGTGTGGGAGCGCGGCGCTGGGGAAACCCAGGCCTGCGGCACCGGCGCCTGCGCCGCAGCAGTCGCGGCGATTCGCCAGGGCTGGATGGATTCGCCCGTGCAACTGGAGCTGCCGGGCGGCAAACTGTCCATCGAATGGGCAGGCGAAGGTCAGCCGGTTATGATGACCGGGCCCGCTGCCCGCGTATACGAAGGACAGGTTCGCCTATGACCGACCAGCAGGATTCGCCCAAACCGCTCGATTCGGAAACGGTCGCAGCCTATCTGCGCCTGCACCCGGAGTTCTTCATCGACCATGAAGAACTGATCCCCGAACTGCGCATTCCGCACCAGCCCGGCAACGCCGTGTCGCTGGTCGAGCGCCAGGTCAAGCTGCTGCGCGAGCGCAACATCGAGATGCGCCACCGCCTCGGCCAGTTGATGGACGTGGCTCGCGACAACGACCGCCTATTCGACAAGACCCGCCGCCTGGTGCTCGACCTGCTCGATGCCGGCAGCCTCGAGGAAGTGGTCGGCGTGGTCGAAGACAGCCTGCGCCACGAGTTCCAGGTGCCCTTCGTCGGCCTGATCCTGTTCAGCGACAACAAGCTGCCGGTCGGTCGCTCGGTCAGCTCGGCCGAAGCGCATCAACAGGTCGGCGGCCTGCTCAGCGGCGGCAAGACCATCTGCGGCGTGCTGCGCCCGCATGAGCTGGAGTTCCTGTTCGGCAAGGACGACGCGGCGCAAGTCGGTTCCGCGGCCGTGGTCAGCCTCACCCATCAGGGCCTGCACGGCGTTCTCGCCATCGGCAGCGCCGATCCGCAGCACTACAAGAGCTCGCTCGGTACGCTGTTCCTCGGCTATATCGCCGAAGTCCTGGCGCGCGTGCTGCCCAGCTTCGCCACGCCGCTGCGGTCGGTACGTTAGAAGCAGCTACAAGCTTCAAGCTACAAGCCGCAAGAACAGGCAGACCGAACGCTTTTACTTGGAGCTTGAAGCTTGAAGCTTGCCGCTGCTCTCGATGCCTACCTCGAACACCTGCGCCGCGAGCGCCAGGTGTCGGTGCATACCCTCGACGGCTATCGCCGTGATCTCGGCAAGGTGCTGGCGTTCTGCGAAGCCGAAGGCCTGAGTGACTGGGCCGAGCTGGATACGCGCAACCTGCGCCGCCTGGTTGCCCGACTGCATCAGCAGGGCCTGTCCAGCCGCAGCCTGGCACGCCTGCTCTCGGCCACCCGCGGCCTCTATCAATATCTGTTGCGTGAAGGCCTGTGCCGCCACGACCCGGCCACCGGCCTCAGCCCGCCGAAACGCGAACGCCGCCTGCCGCGCACGCTGGACGCCGATCGCAGCGCGCAGCTGCTCGACGGCGCGGTCGAGGATGACTTCATCGCCCGCCGCGATCAGGCCATGCTCGAGCTATTTTATTCCTCCGGGCTGCGCCTGTCGGAGCTGGTCGGGCTCGATCTCGATGGCCTTGACCTGCCTGCCGGCCTGGTGCGCGTACGCGGCAAAGGCAACAAGGTGCGCGAGTTGCCGGTCGGCAGCCTGGCGCGCCAGGCGCTGGAGCAGTGGCTACCCCTGCGCAAGCTGGCCAACCCCGGCGACGGGGCAGTGTTCATCAGCCAGCAGGGCCGCCGCCTCGGGCCGCGTGCGGTGCAGCTGCGCGTGCGCCAGGCCGGTGTACGCGAGCTTGGCCAGCACCTGCATCCGCACATGCTGCGCCACAGCTTCGCCAGCCATATGCTGGAGTCCTCGCAGGACCTGCGCGCCGTGCAGGAGTTGCTCGGCCACGCCGACATCGCCACCACGCAGATCTACACCCACCTGGATTTCCAGCACCTGGCCCATGTCTATGACCAGGCCCACCCCAGGGCCAAACGCAAAGGCGGTTCCGAATGAGCATTGAACTGATCACCTTCGACCTCGACGACACGCTGTGGGACGTCACGCCGGTGATGCAGGACGCCGAGGCGGCGCTGCGCAACTGGCTGGCCCTGCACGCGCCGCGCCTGGGCGCGGTGCCGGTGGAACACCTGTGGGCCGTGCGCAGCCGCCTGCTCGAAGCCGAACCGATGCTCAAGCATCGTCTCAGCGAGCTGCGCCGGCGCATTCTGTTCCACGCCCTGGAGGATGCCGGCTACCCGCACGGCGAGGCGCAAACGCTGGCCGAGGCCGGATTCCAGGTGTTTCTCGGCGCCCGCCATCAGGTGGCGCTGTTCACCGAGGTGCACCCGACGCTGGAGGCACTGGCTGAGCGCTTCATGCTCGGCGTGATCACCAATGGCAATGCCGATGTACGCCGTCTCGGTCTGTCCGAGTATTTTCGCTTCGCCCTGTGCGCCGAAGAGCTTGGGGTTGGCAAGCCTGACCCGAAACCCTTCCGCGAGGCGCTCAGCCGCGCCGGTGGCATTGCCGCCGAGCGCGCCGTGCATATTGGCGATCACCCCAGCGACGATATCGCCGGCGCGCAGGCGGCCGGCATGCGCGCGATCTGGTTCAACCCGCAAGGGCGTCCCTGGAAGGGCGAAACCACGCCGGATGCGCAGATCGCCAGCCTGGCCGAGCTGCCGGCATTGCTGGGCAGCTGGACACGCTGACTCGCAGAGTGGTCTGAGTACAAGCCGCGTACAGCGTCGGTACTCACGACACAACTCGCTGTTCAGTGATCGGATAGCCGGCAGATTGGCGCGGTGTTCGACCCTCTCCCCCAGCCCCTCTCCACTAGGCGTGCCCCCAATAAATGGGAGAGGGGAGCAAAGCGAAGCGCACGACCTTAACTGAACAGCCGGCCCCCTCGTCGCTGCCGGAAGAACCTCGGACGGCACGTACGAATCGCCGCCGGAGATGGCGGGCACAAAAAACCCGCCACTGGGGCGGGTTCCTTGCGGCGAGCCGTCCTCAGATGGGGCGGCTGCCGTATTTGCTGTCGGGCTTCTTGGGTGGGTCGGCGACCACGTTGGGTTCCACCTCCTGCACCTTGCCGCCACGGGAGAGGAACTCTTCCATGGCCTTGGCCAGCGCATCGCGCTCTTTCTGCTTGGCTTCGACGCTGGGCATCTCGTCGACTTCAACGGCTTTGGCCTTGCTCTTCTTGCCGCTGGTTACGGCTTCGCCACCGCCTTCGTCATCGCTGCTGTCACCGTCATCGGCGGCAGCCAGCTCCTCGCCATCGTCCTCGTCGGCCCCTTCCAGATCATCTTGTTCCAGGTCTTCGTCGCTCATGTTCAACCTCATGACTTGCGAAAAGCAGGTTAGTTATAGCCCAGCCGTACGAAGTGCAACCGCACGTCCGGAAAAATTCATATTGTTTCGCCGTGCAGGGTCGCCACCACTTGCCGAGCGCCGCCATGATCGCGGTGCTCGCCCAGATAGATACCCTGCCAGGTCCCCAGCGCCAGCCGTCCCTGCTGTATCGGCAGCTGTAGCTGAAAGCCCAGCAAACTGCCCTTGAAGTGCGCCGGCAAATCGTCCGGCCCTTCGTAATCATGTTCGTAGCCCGCTTCACCCTGCGGCACCAGGCGGTTGAAGAAACGCTCGAAATCGCGGCGCACCGCGGGGTCGGCGTTCTCGTTCACCGTCAACGATGCCGAGGTGTGCTGCAGCCACAGATGCAACAGACCGACGCGCATCTGCGCCAGTTCCGGCAATTTCGCCAGCACCTCTTCGGTCACCAGATGAAAACCTCGCTCACGCGGACGCAAGCTGATGATGCGTTGCTGCCACATGCCGCTTCTCACTCTCGATGGCTCCAGCGCGCGCATTCTAGCGTGCTGTCAGAAAAAACAAAGGGCGCCAAAAGGCGCCCTTGTCATTCCGGCGAAGCTTACTTCTTGCCGGTGAACTCCGGGTAGGCTTCCATACCGCACTCGGCGATATCCACACCCTCGTATTCCTCTTCTTCGCTGACGCGCAGACCGATCACCGCCTTGATGATGCTCCAGACGATCAGGCTGGCGATGAACACCCAGGCGAAGATGCAGACGATACCCAGCAGCTGAGCGCCCAGCGAGGCATCGCCATTGGTCAGGCACACGGCGAGCAGGCCCCAGATACCGACCACGCCGTGCACGGAGATGGCGCCGACCGGGTCGTCGATCTTGATCTTGTCCAGGCCGAGGATCGCGAAGACCACCAGCACACCGCCCACGCCACCGATCAGGGTCGCCTGCAGGGCGCTCGGGGTCAGCGGTTCGGCAGTGATGGCGACCAGGCCGGCCAGCGCGCCGTTGAGCGCCATGGTCAGGTCAGCCTTGCCGAACAGGATACGCGCGGTAATCAGCGCGGCGATCAGGCCACCGGCAGCGGCCATGTTGGTATTGACGAACACCTGGGCGACGGCGTTGGCATCCTCGATGGTGCTCATCTTCAATTGCGAGCCACCGTTGAAGCCGAACCAGCCCATCCACAGGATGAAGGTACCGAGCGTTGCCAGTGGCAGGTTGGCACCCGGAATGGCGTTGACCTGGCCATTGGCGCCGTACTTGCCCTTGCGCGCGCCCAGCAGCAGTACGCCAGCCAGAGCAGCGGCAGCACCAGCCATGTGCACCACGCCGGAACCGGCGAAGTCGAGGAAACCGGCTTCGTTGAGGAAGCCCGAGCCCCATTTCCAGAAGCCCTGAACCGGGTAGATGAAGCCGGTCATGACCACGGCGAAAGCGAGGAAGGCCCACAGCTTCATGCGCTCGGCCACCGCACCGGAAACCACCGACATGCAGGTCGCAGCGAAGACGATCTGGAAGAAGAAGTCCGAGCGCGCCGAGTAATAGGGCGCATCGTCACCGCCAGCGAGCACCGCATCGACGCTGTTCTCGTCGCCGATCAGGAAGCCCAGGCTCGGCAGGATGCCGCCCTCGGGGCTGGAGTACATGATGTGGTAGCCGATCACCAGGTACATCACGCTGGCGATGGCATACAGGGCGATGTTCTTGGTCAGGATCTCGGTGGTGTTCTTGGCGCGCACCAGGCCGGATTCGAGCATGGCGAAGCCCGCTGCCATCCACATCACCAGGGCACCACAGATCAGAAAGTAGAAGGTATCGAAGCCGTACTGCAATGCAGTCAATGCTGTGTTATCCATTTTTCACCTCTTGCCGGCGCTTTCGTTGTGCGCTGTTCGGTTGAAACGTCCAGGTTGGCTCTGGGCGCGTTCCGCATGCTTTACAGGTCGTTGCCACACTCGCTCTGGATCACCGGAACCCCTGCGCCGTAAGGCGACCAGGCATTCCCATCACTAGGCCGAGCGCTAGACCTGAAGAGGGTCTGGCACAGCAGAGCGGCGAAGGACTCGCCAGCTCCGGCATTCGCCCTCGAATACAGCGCATGGCCAGAATTCGAGGGCAAAAGGGCTCCTAGCCCTGCGAAAGTTCGCAGAGTCATGGGGTTTACTCCTGGGGCGTGGGGTTCGGAGGCTGCTTAGATCGCGTCGGTATCGGTTTCGCCGGTACGGATACGAATTGCCTGTTCCAGGTTGACTACGAAAATCTTGCCGTCGCCGATCTTGCCGGTGTTGGCAGCCTTGGTGATGGCCTCGATCACGCGATCCAGCTGGTCGTCAGCGATGGCCACGTCGATCTTCACCTTGGGCAGGAAGTCGACCACGTACTCGGCACCGCGATACAGCTCGGTATGGCCTTTCTGGCGGCCGAAGCCCTTGACCTCGGTGACGGTAATGCCCTGCACGCCGATCTCCGACAGCGACTCGCGCACGTCGTCGAGCTTGAACGGCTTGATGATGGCAGTGACTAGCTTCATGAAACTTTCTCCCGTGTAAGGTGGACTTGCCCCAGGAATTACGAACCCGGCTCAAGTCTAAGCGCAGTGTCTGGCTTTTGTAATGCACCGACCGTTCCAGCCTGGCCTGGTCGATACCCACCAACCGCCCTCGACGAAACACTTCCCCGCTTCGTCTGCCGCACCGGTACTGCATCGGTGCACGCGTCGTTGGGGTCTAAGCAGAAAGCTTGCCATCTCCCGGAAAAGCGCTGCCTATCAGGCTCTTACCGATGCCCAGCGATAACGCATGGCGTTTACCACACCCTAACCGCACAAGATTGGTGCAGCAGCGCATCGGGTCATGCTCAAAAATCGTGCAACATGGCCTGGGGCGTCCCGCCTCAGGTCGCGTGCTACACTGCCGACCGTCTGTTTACGGAACCTGATCATGCTGCCGCCGAAAGCCCTGCTCGACACCCTCAGTAGCCACGCCTCGCGCCTGTTCAGCGGCGATAGCCCGCTGCCGCGCGCCGAACTGGAAGCCCAGTTCAAAGCCCTGCTGCAAAGCGGTTTCAGCAAGCTGGAGCTGGTCAGCCGCGAAGAGTTCGACAGCCAGATGGTGGTATTGGCCCGTACCCGCGCCCGCCTGGAAGCGCTGGAAGCCAAGGTCGCCGAACTGGAAGCCAAGCTCACCGCCGCAGACTAAGGTTATGTTGTAGGAGCGGCTTCAGCCGCGAACAGGCTTCATGGCTGAAGCCGTTCCTACAGGCGCTGCACCCTACTTGATCAAGGAGAGATCATGTCCCTGGCCATCGTCCACAGCCGCGCCCAGGTCGGCGTCGAAGCACCGGCCGTCACCGTCGAGGCGCACCTGGCCAACGGCCTGCCCTCGCTGACGCTGGTGGGCCTGCCCGAGACCGCGGTCAAGGAAAGCAAGGACCGCGTGCGCAGCGCCATCCTCAATGCCGCCTTCGAATTCCCTAGCAAGCGCATCACCCTGAATCTGGCGCCGGCCGACCTGCCGAAAGACGGCGGCCGTTTCGATCTCGCCATCGCCTTGGGCGTTCTTGCCGCCAGCGGTCAGGTGCCGGCTCAGTCGCTCGATGAATACGAATGCCTGGGTGAGCTGGCGCTATCCGGCGCTGTACGTCCGGTGCAGGGCGTTCTGCCGGCCGCACTGGCTGCGCGTGAAGCCGGACGCACCCTGTTGGTGCCACAGGCCAATGCCGAGGAGGCCAGCCTCGCCTCCGGGCTCAAGGTGATCGCCGTCGAGCATCTGCTGCAGATCGCTGCGCACCTCAACGGCAGCGCACCACTCGAACCCTATGCTGCACAGGGATTGCTCAGACAGAGCCTGCCTTACCCGGACCTGGCCGAAGTTCAGGGTCAGCTGGCCGCCAAACGCGCCCTGCTGGTGGCCGCTGCGGGCTCGCATAACCTGCTGCTCAGCGGTCCGCCCGGCACCGGCAAGACGCTGCTGGCCAGCCGCCTTCCCGGCCTGCTGCCGCCGCTCGACGAACGCGAAGCGCTGCAGGTCGCGGCAATCCACTCGGTGGCCAGTCATACGCCGCTGCAGCACTGGCCGCAGAGGCCCTTTCGCACCCCGCACCACAGCGCTTCCGGGCCGGCACTGGTCGGCGGCGGCAGCCGCCCACAGCCCGGCGAAATCACCCTGGCGCACCAGGGCGTGCTGTTCTTGGACGAGCTGCCGGAATTCGACAGGAAGGTACTGGAGGTGCTGCGCGAGCCGCTGGAAAGTGGCCATATCGTCATTGCCCGGGCGCGTGACAAGGTGCGCTTCCCGGCGCGTTTCCAGCTGGTCGCGGCAATGAATCCCTGCCCGTGCGGTTACCTCGGCGACCCGAGCAACCGCTGCCGCTGTACGCCAGAGCAGATCCAGCGCTACCGCGCCAAGCTGTCCGGGCCGCTGCTGGACCGTATAGACCTGCACCTGACGGTTGCCCGCGAAACGACAGCCTTGAATGCCCCGCCGCAGGATGGCGAGAGCACTGCGCAGGCGGCAGCCAAGGTGGCGCGGGCACGTGAGCGGCAGTTGCGCCGCCAGGGTGTGGCCAACGCCTTTCTCGACCTGCCCGGCCTGCGCCAGCACTGCGCCCTGAGCGATATCGATCGCCAGTGGCTGGAAAACGCCTGCGAACGCCTGGGCCTTTCCCTACGAGCCGCGCACCGCGTGCTCAAGGTCGCGCGGACACTGGCCGACCTGGCGGAGCAGCAGGCGATCAGCCGCGAGCATCTGGCCGAGGCGCTGCAGTATCGCCCCGCCGCGGGCTGAATCAGCGAAAGCGCTCGACTTCCTGGCGCAACTGAGCGGCAAGGCGATCCAGCTCGAGGGCGGTGTCGGCCAGGTTGGCCACCACTTCGCGCTGCTCGCCATTGGCCTGGGCGATGCTCTGCAGGTTGGCGCTGAGCACGGTCGCAGTGCTGCTCTGCTCGCTGGTGGCGGTGGTGATCGCAGCGAACTGCTCGCCCGCCGCCTCGCTCTGCTCGCTGATCTGCGCCAGTGCAGCCGCCACCTTGGCGTTGCGCTCCAGGCCGTCCTGCATCAGCTGGCGCCCCTGCTCCATGGTGGCGATGGCGCTGCTGGTCTCGCTCTGGATGCTGCCGATCATCGTCGAAATCTCGTTGGTCGCCTCGCGAGTACGCCCGGCGAGGTTACGTACCTCGTCGGCGACCACAGCGAAACCGCGGCCCTGCTCACCGGCACGCGCGGCTTCGATGGCGGCGTTGAGCGCCAGCAGGTTGGTCTGATCGGCAATCGAGGTGATCACGCTGACGATGCCGCCGATTTCCTGGGAGCGCTGGCCGAGGCCGTTGATTGCGCTCGAGGTCTGCTCCAGGGCTTCGGCGATCTGCACCAGCGCTTCGGAGGCCTGATCCATCGAAGTGCGCCCGATGCGGGTCTGCTGGGCGTTGTCGCTGGCCAGGCGCTCGGTGCTGCGCATGTTGTCGGCGATGTTCTGTGAGGTGGCGCTGAATTCCTCCACCGCGCCGGCCATGCTGGTGATCTCGCCGGACTGCTGATCGATACCCTGATAGGCATCACGCGACAGCGTCGACATGGCCTGCGAACGGGCGCTGACATCCTGGGCAGCGCTGCGAATGCCCGCCACCATGCTCGCCAGCGCTTCGCCCATGCGGTTGAAGCTGCCCGCCAGCTCGCCTATCTCATCGTTGCTGGACTGCGCCATGCGCGCGCCGAGATGGCCGGCGCCGAGCGCCTGCGCCTGCTGCACCAGATCACCCAGCGGGCGCAGTTTGCGCCGCAGCAGCCAGACCACGGCGATCACCGCCAACAGCAGGGTGATGGCGCTGCCGACCGCCAGTTGGCTGCCGACGCGCCAGGTCACCGCCTGGATTTCCGTGCGCGGCATGCTCGCCACTACCTGCCAGGGGCCGCCGCTGAACGGCATGGCCACGCTGAAGAACTCCTCGACACCGTCGCTCCAGAAGGTGCCGCGGCCCGGCTCGTCGAGCACATTGGCCAGCTTGCCGGCGACCTGCTCCGGCTGACGAGCACCGGCCGGCGGCACCAGCCAGGATCCCTGATCGTCGAGCAGAGCCAGGGAGCCGGTTTCACCGATGCGGAAGCGCTTGAGGTTGTCGAACTGAGCGTTCTGCGCGTCGGTGTAGTCGAAGCCGACGAACAGCACCGCGAAAACCCGGCCACTGGCATCGCGCACCGGGGTGTACTGAGTCATGTAGAAACGGCCGAAGAGAAACGCGCGCCCCACATAACTGTCGCCGCTGACCACCTTCGGGTAGGCCGGGCCGTTGCGGTCCAGCACGGTACCGATGGCGCGGCTGCCGTCCGGCTTGGTTACAGAGGTGCTGATACGGATGAAATCGTCGCCGTCACGTACGAAGACGGTCGCCACGCCTGCAGTCAGGTCATGAAACTCGTCCACCTGGGTGAAGTCGTTGTTCAACGCCGCCGAACCCAGGGACAGCACCGGCGCCTGCACGCCCGCCACCGCAACGCGCTGGCTGCTGACATTCAGGCCGCTGGAGAAACGGCGCTCGAACAGACCCGCCAGGCGCTGGGTACTGTCGCGCAGGCTGCTGTGGAAGGTGTCCAGCTGGTCGGCCAGCAAGCGCGCCTCGCTGGCCAGGTGTTCTTCGCGGGTAACAAGGTTGGCGTTGTTCAGCGAACGCAGGGCGAACAGCGTGCTGGCGCTGATAAGCAGGACCAGCACGACGGCCAGCGCGGTGGCCAGTTGCAAGGCAATACGTGACCGGGGCGATTGCATGGGAGAGCCTCGAGCCACCCTTAAACTGGCGGCGAAATTGTGGGGGTTGTCCTACGACTTTAGTAGGAGGCGCGGCAGGATACCCGACAAAATCTCTAGGTCAATTTCAAAATGATGGCACTGGTTGCAACCTGTGACCGACCGCTCGGTGAAACCCGAAAAAAATCAAGCTCTTGACACCTCAGGCAGGCACATCCGCGCGACTTCATCCTGCAGGTAATCCGACAATCGGTTGATACGACTGGCGGCACGATGCCCGCGCGGCCACACCAGATAGTAGCCCTCACCGCTGCTGACGGCGGTGCGCCAGGGCAGACCGAGCCGGCCGGCGTTGACGTCCTCGGCCACCATCAGCAGATCGCCGATGGACACGCCGTATCCGCGGGCGGCGGCGACGATGCCCAGTTCGAGCATGTCGAACAGCTGGCCGGTCTTCAGTGGCACCTGCTCCCCCAGGCCGGTGGCCTGCAACCAGCGCCGCCAGTCGCGGCGGTCCGGCGTCGGGTGCAGTTGCTCGGCGGCCCGCAAACGTGCCAGAGACCAGGGGCCGGCTGCGATATCGGCTGCTGCGCAGACCGGGATCAGCCATTCCTCGAACAGCAGCACGCTTTCCCAATCTTCCGGAAACTGGCCATCGGAAAGCAGCACCGCGCAGTCGAAGGGCTCGTGGCGGAAGTCGACCTTGTCCACATCCATCCAGGCGCTGGTCAGTTGCACTTCGCTGTCCGCATTGCTCAGGCGAAAGTGCGACAGGCGCGCCAGCAGCCAGCGCATGGTCAGGGTCGACGGTGCCTTCAGGCGCAGCACCTGATCGTCGGCGCGCAGGGCGGCGCTGGCCCGCTCCAGTGCATCGAAGCCATCGCTCAGCCCCGGCAGCAAGGCCCGGCCCGGATCGGTCAGTTGCAGGCTGCGGCCGCGGCGCTCGAACAGGCGGCAGGCAAAGTAATCCTCCAGCGTGCGGATATGCCGGCTCACCGCACTTTGGGTGATGGCCAGTTCCTCGGCGGCGCGGGTGAAGGACGAATGGCGCGCAGCGGCCTCGAAGGCCCGCAGGGCGTACAGCGGCGGCAAGCGACGGGTCACAGTCCAATTCCATGAGTTTTTGTCATACCTGGCATGGCTATTTTCCTTTTGTGAATGGTCGCTGCAAACCAGAGAATAGCTGCCATTGCTCGTCCCCCGACAGCCCGGGGATGCTTACCCTGCCGAAGTTTTACTCATCATGAAGAACTCCCCTGGTCACGAGCTGGGTGCGCTGCTGCGCCTGGCCGGCCCGCTGGTCTCCGCACAGCTGGCCCATGCGCTGATGATTTTCACCGACACGCTGATGATGGCCATGCTCGGCCCGCAGCAGTTGGCCGGCGGCGCGCTGGGTGCCACCTGCTATTTCATCTTCTCGATCTTCTGCACCGGCGTGATCGCCGCGGTAGGCAGCCTGGTCGCCATTCGCCATGGTGCCGGTGACCCGAGCGGCGTCACCCGCCTGCTGCGCAATGGCCTGTGGCTGGCGATGCTGCTGGGCGTTGTCAGCGCGCTGTGCCTCAACGGCCTGGGCCCGCTGCTGCCGCACCTGGGCCAGGACCCGACAGCGGCCAGCCAGGCCATGGCATTTCTGCGCCCGCTGTCGCTGGCCTTGCCTGGCTACCTGTGCTTCATGGCCCTGCGCGGCTTCACCAGCGCCATCGGCCATCCCGGCCCGGTGATGACCATCAGCATCATCGGCACGGTCGCCAACTTCGTCATCAATTATGCGCTGATCAAGGGCTGGTTCGGCCTGCCCAGCCTCGGCCTGAGCGGCATTGGCATGACCACCGCGCTGGTCAGCAGCGCCATGGCCCTGGCTCTGGCGCTGTACATCCTGATCTCGCCGACCTACCAGGCTTACAAGCTTCGAGGCGGCCTGGGTCGCCCACAGCGGGACGAGATGCGCGCCCTGCTGCGTTTAGGCCTGCCGATTGGCGGCACCTACGCCGCCGAGCAGGGGCTGTTCACCTTCGCCACGCTGTGCATGGGTGCGCTGGGCAGCGTGCAACTGGCAGCCCATCAGATCGCCATGCAGACGGTTGCCCTGGCATTCATCGTGCCGCAGGGCCTGTCCTACGCGGTGACCTTTCGCGTCGGCTTGCACTACGGCGCCGACCGCCTGCACCTGTCGCGCCTGGCCGGGCACCTTGGCATGGGCCTGGGCGCAGCACTGATGCTGTTGTTCGCCCTGCTGTTCTGGCTGCTGCCGGAATGGATCATCGGCCTGTTCCTCGATCAGCATGACCCGGCGTTCGCCGATATCGTCACCCTGGCCGTGAGCCTGCTAGCGATCGCCGCCTGGTTCGAGCTGTTCGACGGCCTGCAAAGCATCGCCATGGGTGCGATCCGCGGGCTCAACGACGGCCGCACCACCCTGGTGATCGGCCTGACCGGCTACTGGTGCATCGGCGCGCCGCTGGCCTGGCTACTGGCCTTCCCGCTGGGTTGGGGCGCGCATGGCGTCTGGTGGGGGCTGGCCGCGGGCCTGGCGGCGACGGCCAGCGGTCTAGTGCTGGGTTTCCAATGGAAGACGGCACGTCTGCAGCGGCCGAACAGGGTAGAGGGCGAGGTCTGCCTGTCGTAGCCCGGATACAATCCGGGCTACGGGTTACGATCCGCCGAGCAGCGGCTGGCGCATGCCGAACACCAGAAAACGCGCCAGCTCGGTGAGCGGCACGGCCTTGCTGATCAGATAACCCTGCGCCTGATCGCAGCCGAACTGGCGCAGCATGTCGAGCTGCTCGATATTCTCAACCCCCTCGGCCACCACTTCCAGGTTGAGGTTGTGCGCCAGGTTGATCATCGCCCGCACCAGTTGGCGGTTCTCGGGCCGTTCGCCCATGCCGCCAACGAAACTCTTGTCGATTTTCAGCAGGGTGATCGGCAGGCTGTTGAGGTGGACGAAGGACGAGAAACCGGTGCCGAAGTCGTCCAGCGAAAAACGCACGCCAAGCCGTCCCAGCGCCAGCATGGTCTGCTGCACCTGATCGCTGCGGCGCATCACTGCGGTTTCGGTCAGCTCGAATTCCAGCCACTGCGCATCGATGCCACGCTCTTCGATCAGGCGGCTGAGCGTCGGCAGCAGCTGGCTGTCCTGGAACTGGCGGAACGACAGGTTGATCGCCATATGCAGCGCCGGCAGGCCACGCCCGCGCAGCCACTGCATGTCGCGCAAGGCGCGGGAGATGACCCAGTAACCGAGCGGCACGATCAGCCCGGTTTCCTCGGCCAGCGGCACGAACTCACTGGGCGAGAGCAGCCCGCGCTCGCCGTGCTGCCAGCGCACCAGCGCCTCCAGGCCGACGATGCGCCCGCTTTCCAGGCACAGCCGCGGCTGGTAATGCAATTCCAGCTCGTCCCGACGCAGCGCGCGGCGTAGCTCGCTCTCCAGATCGGCCTGGCTGCGCGCACCGCGGTTGAGGCGCTCGTCATAGACGTGAAACACGCAGCCCTGCTGACTCTTGGCCTGCTGCATGGCGATATGTGCGTGCCACAGCAGCGGATCGGCGCCCTCCCCGGCGCGGGCATGGGCCAGCCCCAGGCTGCAACCGATCAGCAGGCTCTCGCCGTCGACCCAGTAGGGCTCGCCCAGCACTTCGGTGACGCGCTCGGCCAGGCGCTCGACGCGCTGCGGGTCGCGGCGTACGTCCAGCAGCAGGGCAAATTCGTCGCTGCCCAGGCGGGCCAGTTGGTCGCAGGGCTGCAGCAGCCCCTTGAGGCGCGCCACCACCTGCAGGATCAGGCGATCACCGCCCTGGTAGCCCAGCGCATCGTTGGCATGGCGGAAGTTGTCCAGGTCGAGGTGCCCCAGCACCAGGCCGCGGCCACCGCATTCGGCCAGGCGCGCAGCGAGCAGGGTCTGGAAACCCTGGCGGTTGGCGATGCCGGTCAGCGGGTCCTGCTCGGCGAGACGTTGCAGGGTGTGCTTGAGATTGCCCTGCTCACGCGCGTAGCGCAGGCAGCGGCGCAACACATCGAGGTTGAGACTGCTACGCACCAACCAGTCGCTGACACCGGCCGGCTCCTCGCTGGGCTCGTCTTCGAGCAGCAATACCATCGGCAGCGGACATTGACCGGCCTCGGGGATGCGCTCAGGCGTGGCCAGCAGCAGGCCACTGGAGTGATCATCGAACAGGTTGCTGGCCGCTTCCCAGGACGGTGCGGTGATCAACGCAGAGGAGCTGCCAAGGGCAGCCAGGTGCTCGCGCAATGATTCGGCCCAGCCAGGCGAATCCGCCAGCAGAACCAGGCGCATGGGTTCGACGAGCGTGGACAAGCGACCTCCCCCAAATGATCAAGAATAATGGCGAATCGTGTCGCCTGCCCGCGTCTTAACCGACGTCTAATCAATCACATCCGGGTGAAAGTGAACGCACATCCTGAGGTATAGCCAAAAAACCGGCAAGTGGAACCAGAGTACTGCATCCGTTCGAATAACCCAGCGCGCCACGCTTCAATTACGTGCGCCAGGCCACAGTTCCGGACGGTCGCGGCAGAAGCTGCCAGGCCTGTTAAAATGCGCGGCCATTTTTCTGTGATCGAACCCATGTCCCGACTGAACCCCCGGCAACAAGAGGCCGTGAACTATGTCGGCGGCCCACTTCTGGTGCTCGCCGGCGCAGGCTCCGGCAAGACCAGCGTGATCACGCGCAAGATCGCCCATCTGGTGCAGAACTGCGGTATCCGCGCCCAGCACATCGTCGCCATGACCTTCACCAACAAGGCCGCGCGCGAGATGAAGGAGCGCGTCGGCACGCTGCTCAAGGGCAGCGAAGCGCGCGGCCTGACCGTGTCCACCTTCCACAACCTGGGCATGAACATCATCCGCAAGGAGTACGCGCGCCTGGGCTACAAGCCCGGCTTCTCGATCTTCGATGACGGCGACATCAAAGCGCTGCTCACCGACATCATGCAGAAGGAGTACGCCGGCGACGACGGTGCCGACGAGATCAAGAACCTGATCGACAGCTGGAAGAACGACCTGATTCTGCCGGACGAGGCGCTGGCCAATGCCCGTGGGCCGAAGGAGCAGACCGCAGCCATCGTCTACCTGCACTACCAACGCACGCTCAAGGCGTACAACGCAGTGGACTTCAACGACCTGATCCTGCTGCCGGTGAAGCTGTTCCAGGAGCATCAGGACATTCTGGAGAAGTGGCAGAACCGCATCCGCTACCTGCTGGTCGACGAATACCAGGACACCAACGCCAGCCAGTATCTGCTGGTGAAAATGCTGGTGGGCATGCGCAACCAGTTCACCGTGGTCGGCGACGACGACCAGTCGATCTACGCCTGGCGCGGCGCGCGCCCGGAAAACCTGATGCTGCTGAAGGAGGACTATCCCTCGCTGAAGGTGGTGATGCTGGAGCAGAACTACCGCTCCACCAGCCGCATCCTCAAATGCGCCAACGTGCTGATCGCCAACAACCCGCACGTGTTCGAAAAGCAGCTGTGGTCGGAGATGGGCCATGGCGACGAGATTCGTGTGATCCGCACCCGCAACGAAGACGCCGAGTGCGAACGCGTGGCGCTGGAGATCCTCACCGAACACCTGCGCACCCAGCGCCCGTACAGCGACTTCGCCATTCTCTATCGGGGCAACTACCAGGCCAAGCTGATGGAGCTGAAATTGCAGCACCACCAGATTCCCTATCGCCTCTCCGGCGGCACCAGCTTCTTCGCCCGTCAGGAAGTGAAGGACCTGATGAGCTACTTCCGCCTGCTGGTCAACCCGGACGATGACAACGCCTTCCTGCGGGTGATCAACGTACCGCGCCGCGAGATCGGCTCCACCACCCTGGAAAAGCTCGGCAACTACGCCAGCGAGCGCAAGATCAGCATGTACGCCGCTGCCGGCGAAATCGGCCTCGGCGAACACCTCGACGCGCGCTTCACCGAACGCCTGCAGCGCTTCACCAAATGGATGGATCGCGTACGCCAGGAGTGCGCGCAGAACGACCCGATCGCCGCCATTCGCAGCATGGTCATGGACATCGACTACGAGAACTGGCTGCGCCAGAACGCCTCCAGCGATAAGGTGGCCGAGGCGCGCATGGGCAACGTGTGGTTCCTCGTCGAGGCGCTGAAAAGCACCCTGGAGCGCGACGAAGACGGCGACATGACCATCGAGGACGCCATCGGCAAGCTGGTGCTGCGCGACATGCTCGAGCGCCAGCAGGAAGAGGAAGAAGGCGCCGAGGGCGTGCAGATGATGACCATGCACGCCTCCAAGGGCCTGGAATTCCCCTCGGTGTATATCATCGGCTTCGAGGAGGAGATCCTCCCGCACCGTTCCAGCATCGAGGCCGACACCATCGAGGAGGAGCGGCGCCTGGCCTACGTCGGCATCACCCGCGCCAAGCGCAACCTGGCGCTGACCTTCGCCGCCAAGCGCAAGCAGTACGGCGAGATCATCGAATGCTCGCCGAGTCGCTTCCTCGACGAGCTGCCGCCGGAGGACCTGGTCTGGGAAGGTCAGGAGGAGGCGCCCGTGGAGGTCAAGACCGCACGCGGCAACGACGCCCTGGCCAATATGCGCGCCATGCTCAAGCGCTGACTCAGCTCGCTGTAGACACCCCACTTCCCAAGCAGGGGGCGGGGCTGGGCTGGTACAGCAGAAGATTTGTGTGGGTAAGGACTTGTGTGAGAGGGAGCTGGGGTGGAGCGAGCTTGGGTGGGAGCGGACTTGTGTGGGAGCGGACTTGTCCGCGAAAAAGGTTTCCACCCTGCCCCATAGAAAAATGACCACACTCAACAACCAGCTCCTCCGAAATAGCTTCGCGGACAAGTCCGCTCCCACTGGAGTTGGTTTTGGCGGTTACCTTATCCCTTTGCACTCGGCACCGGCACCCTCTTCATATTTGCCAGTCAGAAGAACACCACGTTCAGAAACAGGGGCTGCAACCATGCGTACCTTCACCCTCGACCTCGATGCCCTGATACAGCTGATCAATGGCCGCGAACAGCAGGAACACTGGCTGGACCTGGAAAGCGGCAGCGTCCTGAGCCTGTCGCCAGAGGATCAGCACAGCGAACAGCGCCAGCAGATCGAACTCGATCCCGACCGCTACAGCCAGGTGCCCAACCTTGACATACCGCAGCGCATCGCCATGCGCGAGTCGTTCCTGTTCACCCTCGACGACCTGCATGCGCACCCGCTGCTCAGTGCCGCGCTGACCGGGCGCAAACCGTTGCGCGCGTTCGATTACGAGATCGAAGCCTTCGCGCCGATTCGCCAGCAGTGGCAGGCCTACGAACTCAAGCAGCTACGCGAGTACGCCCTCAACTGGCTCTACGAGCTGGGCCTGGAGCCCGCGCCGGAGAAGCTGCCACTGGATACCTGCGGCATCCCCAGGGACATTCTGCGGCGGCTGAACAAGAGCGCATGAGCGGGCACGCCCAATACCTGTCACTGGAATCATGCTGAGCGCCCCCGGATTGCATCCGGGCTACGGCGCCAACAACCTGTCTGAGCGGTCAACTGGCTACGACTGTCGGGCAGGCTCCGGTTTCACTACACAATCCGGGGTGTTTTGAGCGAAAATCCGCAGCTTTTCTGCTCAACCAGAGGATCGACCGTGGAGTCGTTGAAACAGAAGATTCGCAGCGAAGGCATCGTGCTGTCCGAGCACGTACTCAAGGTGGACGCCTTTCTCAACCACCAGATCGATCCACGCCTGATGCAGGAGATCGGCCACGAGTTCGCCCAGCGTTTCGCCGGCCAGGGCATCACCAAGATCGTCACCATCGAAGCCTCGGGCATCGCCCCGGCAGTGATGGCCGGCCTGGAGCTGGGCATCCCGGTGATCTTCGCGCGCAAGTTCCAGTCGCTGACGCTCAAGGACGATCTGCTGATTTCCAAGGTGTTCTCCTTCACCAAGCAGACCGAAAGCACCATCGCCATTTCCGCCCGCCACCTGACCGCCGCTGACAAGGTGCTGGTGATCGACGACTTCCTCGCCAACGGCCACGCCGCCAAGGCGCTGATCGACCTGATCCAGCAGGCCGGCGCCCAGGTTGCCGGTATCGGCATCGTCATCGAAAAGTCCTTCCAGGAAGGCCGCAACCTGCTGCAGAGCGAAGGCTACCGCGTCGAATCGCTGGCCCGTGTCGCCGCTCTGGAGAACGGCCAGGTGCGCTTCCTCGATTAAAGGCTGTGCACGGCCTCGCGCGCTTCAGGGCGCGGCGGTGGCCTGCAGGCCCGCCAGTAGCAAGCGCTGGTAAAGGATCTCGCGTACGCCATCCGGCGCTTCCAGGTTCATGCGCCGCAAGTGTTCGGGATACGCACCCGGCTCCGGCGCATCGAGCGTGGCCTTACCCAGCTCCAGCGCCTCGGTCAGGCGCAGCTTGCTCTTGAGCCAGCTCAGCGCACGCACCAGGTCCTGCTCCACCGCGCTGAAATCGCTGCCCAACGGGTATTCGGCGAACAATGCAGCATGCTGCTCGCGCAATAACTGCAGACGCTCGGGCAGGTTGTTGGCAAAGCGCTGATCGAGGCGAAAATCGGCCGGCAGTTTGCCAGCCTGCTGCGCCTGCTCGATCAACTCGTCCTGAAAGCGCGAGTCGCAGATGCCAAGCAGCGCCTCGATCACCTGGGCATCGGTCTTGCCGCGCAGGTCGGCGACGCCATATTCGGTCACCACGATGTCGCGCAGATGCCGGGGAATGGTGGTATGGCCATATTCCCAGACGATGTTGGAACTGACCTCCCCACCCGACTCGCGCCAGCTGCGCAACAGCAGAATGGAGCGCGCATCCTCCAGCGCATGGGCCTGGGCGACGAAGTTGTACTGCCCGCCGACACCGCTCAGTACGCGACCATCTTCCAACTGATCGGCCACCCCGGCGCCGAGCAGGGTCATGGTGAACACCGTGTTGACGAAACGCGCGTCGCGGCGCTGCAGGCGCTTGAGCGCTTCCTGACCATGCAGCTCATTGATGTAGCGGATACCGGTCATGGCGAAGCGCTGCCTGATTGCCTCGTCCAGCTCACGCAGGCGCGCATAGAAGGCCGCCGGGCCGAGGAAGAAACCGCCATGCAGCACCGCGCCGCCCAGGGCCTTGCCAAGAAAGGGGTGCAGGCTCGCCTGGAGCTGCGCATTGCCCAGATCGGCATCGAACAGGCTGCCGTCCGGCAGGCGCAGCAGTCCCTTCTCGAAACGCACCTCCTCGGCCAGCAGACCGCTCTGCTGCAACCATTGCAGGCCGTGCTCATCGAGCCGTGGCGCCAGCCCGGCATCGAGCAGAGCCTGGATGCTGTGCGGCCGGCCCTGCCCATCCAGACCACCGGCCAGGGCCAGGCGCTGCACCTCGACGTCGGGGTAGACCGCGCGCCGCACCAGGCCGGCTTCGGCCAGCGCCAGCAGACCGTTGACGAACATTTCACTGCAGCCGTACAGCCCTTCGCGCAACGGCAGTACACCGCCAATCTCGGCGCTGGCCTGCAGCGAGCCGGCGTCGCCATGCAGGGACTGCAGCAGGGCCTGGTAGCCGGCGTTATCCGCCTGGCGAGTGATCAGCGCAGCACTCAGGGCATCGCCCATCGCACCGATACCGATCTGCAGGGTGCCGCCATCGCGCACCAGCGCACTGGCGAACAGGCCGATGCAGTGATCCTGCACCGTCACCGGCATGTTCGGCGTGGAGAACAGCGTGCTGCGCTCGTCTTCGAGCAGCTGGATATCGAAGGTGTCGCGTGGCACCTGGGCATCGCCGACCATGTACGGAAGGTCGCTGTGAATCTGGGCGATGCCGAGCACGGTTTCGCCCGCCGCGCGACGTCGCTCCAGCAGCGGCAGCAGGTCCAGGGTCACGTCCGGGTTGCAGCTCAGGCTGAAATGCTCCGGCCGCCGTGTGTCAGCCGCCACGTACTGGGCGACCACGTTCAGGCCCTTGGTATTGAGGTCGCGGGCGACATGGCTGTAGTTGCTGCTGATGTAATCCTGCTGCGCCGGCGCACATTCGAGCAGGCTGCCGGGCTGGAAGAAGAACTGCTCGACACGCACGTTGGCCGGCAGGCTGCCGGCCTGCAGGTCGGCGAGAAATTCCAGCTCGGGGTAATCGCCGTAGACCCGGTCGACGAAGGGCTCGAGAAAGCGCCGCTGTAGATCCTGATCGGCACGCGGGCGCGCCAGGCACAGCGCGGTGTAGATGGTCAGTTGCCGCTCAGGCAGGTTGCGCACGCGCTCATACAGCGCATTGACCCAGCGATTGGGCTTGCCCAGGCCGAGCGGCAGGCCCAGGTGAATCGGCCCGTCGATTTCACTCAGGACGAGTTCGACGGCTTGCTCGATGGTGCAGGTCTGCGGCATCTGGCGCTCCTTGCGGCATCCGTGACGAATGCTGCTTGGACTGCGTGGATGCCGGCATGGTTGCATGCCATCGCCTTAAGAGCCTGCTCACGATCTGCTGCGCGTCGGCCCTGCTGCGTTAAAAACAGGCTCGGAATGCTCATTTATAGCTCGTAAAGTCGAGCGCGACTCCGAGCGTTCCTCGCCTATTTTTGCCTTGTATGGCTCTAGCTCGCGAGATCGTGAACAGGCTCTAAACGAAAAAACCGCCCGGAGGGCGGTTTTTCAGGAAGCGGCGGGTCTTACAGACCGGACATCTTCTGGATGGCTTCGCGCAGCTCTTCATCGGTGCAATCAGCGCAGGTGCCTTTCGGCGGCATGGCGTTGATACCGGAGATGGCAGCGGCGAGGATGCCGTCGAGACCGCCCTGGTGATCGGCGCGCTCTTTCCAGGCAGCGGTGTCACCGATCTTCGGTGCACCCAGTACGCCAGCGCCATGGCAGGCGTTGCAGTGCTTGGCGATGATGTCGTCAGCGGTACGCGCACCACCACCGGCGGTAGCGGCAACGGCTTCGACGCCCTTGCACTCTTCACCCATGATGCACACTTCGCCCACAGGCTTGAGGCGCTCGGCAATGGCTTCATCGGTCGTGGCCTGAGCAGTCACTGCCCACAGGGCCAATACGGCAGCCGGTACTGCCAGCATTTTCTTCATCAGATTCACGGTACACCCTCTTCGTGGCTAGTCACGCCCGCGGCCACGGTTTCGCGAGCGGGCGACAGTATAACGGCAAGCGCGCCCCACCGAAACAACCCATATTGTCGCAGGGTTATTGATCAGAAGTTCGCCGGCGTGGTGGCGCTGATCAGGCGCGCCGGTACGTCGAACGGGTTGCGAAAGCGGTGCGGCTTGCTGCTCTCGAAGTAGTAGCTGTCGCCCGGCTCGAGGATGAATACCTCGTTGCCCACGGTCAGCTCCAGCCTGCCTTCTACCAGCATGCCGGCCTCCTCGCCCTCGTGGGCGTACATCTCGTCACCGGTATCGGTGCCGGCCGGGTAAGTTTCGTCAAGGAAGGAAATGGCGCGACTCGGATGAGCCTTGCCGATCAGCTTCATGGTGATGGCGCCACTGCAGATATCGGTCAGCTCGGAGGCCCGGTAGACCACCTGAATCTGGTTCTCCTGCTCCATGTCGAGGGAGAAGAATTCCACCAGCGACATGGGGATACCGCTCAGCACTTTTTTCAGTGAGCTGATCGAGGGACTCACACTGTTCTTCTCGATCATGGAAATGGTGCTGTTGGTAACGCCCGCCCGCTTGGCGAGTTCACGCTGAGAAAGACCTTTGAGCTTACGAATCGATTGCAGTCGAACGCCGACGTCCAATGCTGGAGTCCCCCTTTGGGATTGATACGGAAAGTGTCCGTATCATGGCATAGCGTTCGGAATTTACAACACTTGCGTTCATGCTCTTCTACAGCCGGTCGAATCAACCTCCGAGATAGAGCAGCGGCACCCGCCGCAGGTTGCAGAAAATCTGATAGGGGATGCTGCCCGCAGCCATGGCCACGTCGCTGGCCAGTACCTGTTTACCCCACAGCTCGACACGGCTGCCCAGGCCCGTCTGTGGCAGATCAGTGAGGTCGACGGTGAGCATGTCCATCGACACACGGCCGATCAGGCGCGTCGGCTGGCCGTCGACCATCACTGGCGTGCCGGTCGGTGCGTGGCGCGGATAGCCGTCGGCATAGCCCATGGCGACCACACCGACGCGAGTCGGCCGCTTGGAGACGAAGCGCGCGCCGTAGCCCACGGGCTCGCCGGGCGGCAGTTCGCGGACGCTGATGACCTTTGACTCCAGGGTCATCACCGGACGCAGGCGCGCGGCCTGCTGCTGGGCCTGCTCGAACGGCGTGGCGCCATACAACATGATGCCGGGGCGCACCCAGTCGCTTGGCACCTGAGGCCAGCCCAGCACGGCCGGCGAATTGCGCAAGCTGACCTCGGTGGCCAGGCCTTCGCGCGCCTTCTGGAACACCGCCAACTGCTCGGCGGTACGCGCGCATTCGGGCTCGTCGGCACGGGCGAAGTGGCTCATCAGCACGATCTTGCTGACCTTGCCGCTGGCCAGCAGGCGACGGTAGGCATCCTGGTACTCGGCCGGATGCAGGCCGACGCGGTGCATACCGCTGTCGAGCTTGAGCCACAGGGTAAGCGGCTTACTGAGCTGAGCCTGCTCGACGGCCTCGATCTGCCACTGCGCATGAATCACGCACCACAGGTCATGCTGGTCGATCAGTGGCAGCTCGTCGGCCTCGAAAAAGCCTTCGAGCAGCAGGATCGGCGCCCGGATGCCGGCCTCGCGCAGCGCCAGCGCCTCTTCGATGCAGGCAACGGCAAAGCCATCGGCCTCGCTCTCCAGCGCCTGCGCGCAACGCATCGCGCCATGCCCGTAGGCATCGGCCTTGACCACGGCCAGGGCGCGGGCGCCGCTCAGCTCGCGAGCCAGTTGGTAGTTGTGACGCAGGGCGTCGAGGTCGATAAGGGCACGGGCAGGGCGCATGGTTCGTTATTTCTCACTGCTTCGCTGATTTCGTAGCCCGGATGCAATCCGGGTATGGTCGTTGCCAAGCCCCGGATTGCATCCGGGCTACAGGCTATAAAAAAAGCCCGGCGGGGGAGCCGGGCGAGAAGCCAACACAAAAAATTGTCTGGAACAATTTTTGACGTCGCCCCGCGACGGCCCGTCAGGGCGGCCGCCAGGAATGGCGGGCCGCAAAAATTGTTCACTGCGGTGACTGCCTCAGACGGCAGCCACCACGCACATTTCCACCAGCACTTCGGGCTTGTACATCTTCGCCTCGACGCAGGCGCGGGCCGGTGCCTGGCCATCGGCGACCCAGACGTCGTACTCGGCGTTGAGGCCGTCATAGTCGGCCATATCCTTGAGGAAGATGGTCAGCGAGAGGATCTTGCTCTTGTCGCTGCCACCCTCGGCCAGCATCTTGTCGATGTTGGCCAGGGTCTGGCGGGTCTGCTCGCGGATGTCACCGTCGAAGTCGTCGGCCAGCTGGCCGGCGAGGTAAATCGTGCCGTTGTGGATCACCACTTCGCTGTAGCGTTTGGCCACATGCAGGCGCTGGATCGACATACTGCGAATCTCCTTTGAATTTCCGGGCCGCGCAGCCTATCAGGTGCGCAGCGGCTGCGGCGCACTGTGCACCTCGCGAGCCTTGCGCGAATAACGCGAAATATCCAGGCCATCAGCGCTGATCTGCGGACGCTTGTTGGCCATCAGGTCGGCGAGCAGACGACCGGAACCGCAAGCCATGGTCCAGCCCAGAGTGCCGTGGCCGGTGTTGAGGAACAGGTTACGGAAAGTTGTGCCACCTACGATCGGGGTGCCGTCGGGCGTGGCTGGACGCAAGCCAGTCCAGAAATCGGCGCGCTGCAGATCGCCGCCTTCCGGGTAGAGGTCGGAGGTGATCATTTCCAGGGTTTCGCGACGACGCGGGTTGAGCGACAGATCGAAACCGGCGATCTCGGCCATACCGCCGACGCGGATACGGCCGTCGAACCGGGTGATGGCGACCTTGTAGGTCTCGTCGAGAATGGTCGAAGTCGGCGCCATGTCGGCGTTGGTGATCGGTACGGTCAGCGAGTAGCCCTTGAGCGGGTATACCGGCGCGCGCACGCCCAGCGGCTTTAGCAGCTGCGGGCTGTAGCTGCCGAGGGCGAGCACGTAGCGATCGGCGGTTTCCAGCTTGCCGTCGATCCACACGCCGTTGATGCGGTCGCCCACGGCGTCCAGACGCTGAATGTTCTGGCCGAATCGGAACTCGACGCCGAGCGCCTTGGCCATGTTCGCCAGCTTGGTGGTGAACATCTGGCAGTCGCCGGTCTGGTCGTTGGGCAGGCGCAGGGCGCCGGCCAGCTTGTGTTTGACGCCAGCCAGGGCCGGCTCGACGCGGGCGATGCCGTCGCGATCGAGCAGCTCGAACGGCACACCCGAGGCTTCCAGCACGGCGATGTCCTTGGCGGCGGCATCGACCTGGGCCTGGGTGCGGAACAGCTGGGTGGTGCCGAGCTGACGGCCTTCGTAGGCGATGCCGGTCTCCGCACGCAGCTCGTCGAGGCAGTCGCGGCTGTACTCGGACAGACGAACCATGCGCTCCTTGTTGATCGCATAGCGGCTGGCGGTGCAGTTGCGCAGCATCTGCGCCATCCACAGGTACTGGTCGACGTCACCAGTGGCCTTGATCGCCAGCGGAGCGTGTTTCTGCAGCAGCCACTTGATGGCTTTCAGCGGCACGCCCGGGGCGGCCCATGGCGAGGCATAGCCCGGAGAAACCTGGCCGGCGTTGGCGAAGCTGGTTTCCAGCGCCGGGCCGTCCTGGCGGTCGACCACCACCACCTCGAAGC
Organism: Pseudomonas sp. UBA7530; assembly: GCF_002479365.1. NCBI lineage: Bacteria > Pseudomonadati > Pseudomonadota > Gammaproteobacteria > Pseudomonadales > Pseudomonadaceae > Pseudomonas > Pseudomonas sp. UBA7530. The sequence goes on along the minus strand of NZ_DLMS01000011.1, from coordinate 488,679 downwards.
CCTGACGGGCGAGGTAGTAAGCACTGGCGGTACCAATCACACCGCTGCCGAGAACCAGAACACGCATGTTTTTCTCCCCGCCGCGCCCAGGGCGCGTGCGTTACAGGCCATTGTTGTCGATGGGCGCAGTATAGGAAGAGCCGTGCAGTGCTTTTCACCATATACACGGCTATATTTGGCGAGAATTCTTGGCAAAAAGCCGTTTTGCAGAGGCGGATTCCCCATGAGAACCCAGCATCAAAGCCGTCGTGAACTGGACAAGATCGACCGCAACATCCTCCGTATCCTGCAGGAGGATGGGCGCATAAGCTTCACCGAACTGGGCGAGCGCGTGGGCCTGTCGACCACGCCCTGCACCGAGCGCGTACGCCGCCTGGAACGCGAAGGCATCATCATGGGCTACCACGCCCGCCTCAACCCGCAGCACCTCAAGGCCAGCCTGCTGGTGTTCGTCGAGATCAGCCTGGACTACAAGTCCGGCGATACCTTCGAGGAGTTCCGCCGCGCCGTGCTCAAACTGCCGCACGTGCTGGAATGCCACCTGGTGTCCGGCGACTTCGACTACCTGGTGAAGGCGCGCATCAACGAAATGGCCAGCTACCGCAAGCTGCTCGGCGACATCCTGCTCAAGCTGCCGCACGTGCGCGAATCGAAGAGCTATATCGTCATGGAAGAGGTGAAGGAGAGCCTGGCGCTGCCGGTGCCGGAATGAGCATTTGCCGTTGTAGGAGCGAATTCACTCGCGATCAGCCGCAGCACCGTACCAACCTCATTCGCGAATGAATTCGCTCCTACAGGGTCGCTCCACGCTCCGCCTGCAAGCTGACGAGCGCTGACACATGGGCTATCAAGAAGAGCCAGGCCCTAACGGCGCCCGAATGAGCGAATGCCATTTGTAGGAGCGAATTTATTCGCGATCAGCCGCAATACCGTACCAACCTCGTTCGCGAATAAATTCGCTCCTACAGGGGTCGCTCCACGCTCCGCCTGCAAGCTGACGAGCGCTGACACATGGGCTATCAAGAAGAGCCAGGCCCTACCGGCGCCCGAATGAGCAAATGCCATTTGTAGGAGCGAATTTATTCGCGATCAGCCGCAATACCGTACCAACCTCATTCGCGAATAAATTCGCTCCTACAAGGGTCGCTCCACGCTCCGCCTGCAAGCTAATGAGCGCTGACACATGGGCCATCAAGAAGAGCCAGGCCCTACCGGGCCGAAGTGAGCTATTGCCGTTGTAGGAGCGAATTTATTCGCGATTGAACGGGGGCCATACCATCCAGGATCGCGAATGAATTCGCTCCCACAGGAGATGCCGCTGCGTCTACACCAATCGCTGCCGAGTGGTGGCGATCAGCCGGTGCACCTGGTGCTCCACCGCTGGCTCGATCGGTTGCTCCGGCCCGCGACCATGCGGACATGGCAAGTTCGGTGTGGTGCCGAACAGGCGGCAGATCAGCGGGCGCTGCTCATACACCTCGCAGCCGTTCGGTCCCAGATGCACGCAGTTGTACTCGGCCAACGCCGCATCATGCTCGGCATCGCTTTTCACCGGCAGGCGCGCCAGCTCCTCGGACGAAGCGGTGACCGGCCCGCAGCAGTCGTGGCAGCCGGGCACGCAGTCGAAACGCGGAATCTGCCGGCGCAGGTGGTCGATCTTGCGGTCGGTGCAGCTCATCGTTGGGTATCCTTAGGTGATGGCGGCAAGTTTACTGCCAGGCGCCGCAATGTCATTCGATCAGACACCTCAAGTCGCGGCTAAGCCCCTCCCACCAGGGGCCCAGCACTCCCTGTGGGAGGCGCTTCAGCGGCGACAGGCCAAAGCCCCATGAGAGAAGACAGCCTGCTTTTTTTCTGTCTGTCTCTTGGCGTGATAACAATCACGCGCTTATGCTGCGTTTAATTTTCCACACAACGAAATCAGGATTTCGCACATGAACGCCCGCGTTCACCAGCCCGTCCACAGCCCACGGCATGCCGCCTCCTATTACGCCGCCAGCGTCAATCGCCAGCAGGCCTACCCGCCCCTGGACGGCGAACGGCAGGTGGATGTGTGCATCGTCGGTGGCGGGTTCAGCGGCCTGAACACGGCCATCGAGCTGGCACAGAAGGGCCTCTCGGTGGCGTTGCTGGAGGCGCGCAAGATCGGCTGGGGCGCCAGCGGCCGTAACGGCGGGCAGCTGATTCGCGGCGTCGGCCATGATGTCGAACAGTTCGAATCGGTGGTCGGCAAGGACGGCGTGCGCCAGTTCAAGCTGATGGGCCTGGAGGCCGTGGAGATCGTACGCAGCCGCGTCGAGCAGTTTCGCATCGACTGCGACCTGACCTGGGGCTATTGCGACCTGGCCAACAAGCCGGCGCACATGGACGGCTTCGCCGAGGACAAGGCCGAGCTGGAGAGCCTCGGCTATCGGCATGAGCTGCGCATGGTGCCGCGGGAACGCATCCACGAGGTGGTCGGCTCCGACAATTACCACGGCGCCATGATCGACATGGGCTCGGGCCACCTGCACCCGCTCAACCTGGCGCTAGGCGAAGCCGCTGCCGCCCAGTCGCTGGGCGTGCAGCTGTTCGAAGACTCACCGGTGACCGGCATCGACTATGGCAGCGAAGTGCGCGTGCACACTGCCAATGGCCAGGTGCGCGCCAAGTACCTGGTGCTGGCCTGCAATGCCTACATCAACGGTCTCAACCCGACACTGAGCGGCAAGGTGCTACCGGCCGGCAGCTATATCATCGCCACCGAACCACTCTCCGAAGAGCAGGCGCGCCAGCTGATTCCGCAGAACATGGCGCTGTGCGACCAGCGCGTGACCGTCGACTACTACCGCCTCTCGGCCGACCGCCGACTGCTGTTCGGCGGTGCCTGCCACTATTCCGGGCGCGATCCGGCCGACATCGCCGCCTACATGCGACCGAAGATGCTCAAGGTGTTCCCGCAGCTAGCCAACGTGCGTATCGACTTCCAGTGGGGCGGGATGATCGGCATCGGTGCCAACCGCCTGCCACAGATCGGCCGACTCAAGGACCAGCCCAACGTGTTCCACGCCCAGGCCTATGCCGGGCACGGCGTCAACGCCACGCATCTGGCAGGCAAGCTGCTCGCCGAGGCCATCGCCGGACAGGAAAGCCGCGGCTTCGACCTGTTCGCCCAGGTCCCGCACATGACCTTCCCCGGCGGTAAGCACCTGCGCTCGCCGTTGCTGGCACTGGGAATGGCCTGGCACCGGCTTAAAGAATTGCTGTAGGCCTACAAATCGCGGCTGAAGCCGCTCCTACGGGCGTGCCGCGCGGCGAAGCTGACCTTATAGCTTCCAGAACGGCAGGCTCGCCTCGCGCTCGGCCTGGGCGCGGCTCAGGCCTATGTCGCGCAGCTGCTGGTCGCTGAGCTTGAGCAGCGCGCGGCGCGTACTCAGGCGCCGCCAGAAGGCCGGCCAGTTGCGACCGAAGTAGCGGGCCTCATCCTTGTGTGGCGCTACCTGTACATGCTCGCCCACCGCCGCGAAATCTGTCTTGCTGAATCCGCTCATGGCTGCCTCCCTCTTACCCTTCTGTCATGGGAGATCAGCATGCGGTCGTTAGAAAACACATGACAGATTCAAAAAATCCTTATTTACTCCATACAGATTCGCCGATTTTTCCCCTGAATGGGATTTTTCAAGGCGAACTGTACTGGTTCAAACCCACCCTGCACCAAAGCGGACGACCGTCATGACGCTCTATTTGAACCTGGCCGAACTGCTTGGTACCCGTATCGAGCAGGGACTGTACCGCCCAGGCGACCGTCTGCCGTCGATACGCAGCCTGAGTCAGGAACACGGCGTCAGCCTGAGCACCGTGCAACAGGCCTACCGCCACCTTGAAGACATGGGGCTGGCCGCGCCGCGACCGAAGTCCGGATACTTCGTGCCGGTGGGGCGGCAAATGCCCGCCCTGCCGCAGATCAGTCGAGCCGCACAGCGTCCCGTGGAGGTCTCGCAGTGGGATCACGTACTGGAACTGATCAGCAGCTCGCCACAGCACGACATGCTGCAGCTGGGCCGAGGCCGCCCGGACATCAGCGGCTCGACACTCAAGCCACTGCTGCGCAACCTGTCGCGCCAGGCGCGCCGGCAGGACCCGGACGTACTCACCTATGGCGGCATTCGCGGCGATATTCGCCTGCGCGAACAGATCGCCCGGCTGATGCTCGACTCCGGCTGCCAAGTGGCCGCTGAAGACCTGGTGGTCACCACTGGTTGCCACGAAGCCCTGTCGGCGGCCGTGCGCGCCATCTGCCAGCCAGGTGACATCGTCGCGGTCGACTCGCCGAGCTTCCATGGCGTCATGCAGGCGCTCAAGGGCTTCGGCATGAAGGCGCTGGAACTGCCTACCGACCCGCTCACCGGGATCAACCTCGACGCCTTGGAGATGGCTCTGGAGCAATGGCCGATCAAGGCCATCCAGCTCACCCCGAACTGCAACAACCCGCTTGGCTACATCATGCCCGACGCCAACAAGCGCGCCCTGGTGGCCCTGGCGCAGCGCTTCGATGTAGCCATCATCGAGGACGACGTCTACGCCGACCTCGCCTACAGCTACCCACGACCGCGCAGCATCAAGTCCTTCGACGAGGATGGTCGTGTGCTGTTCTGCAGCTCTTTCTCCAAGACCCTGGCGCCGGGTCTGCGGGTCGGCTGGATCGCCCCCGGACGCTACCTGGAGCAGGTGGTGCACATGAAGTACCTGGGCACCGGTAGCACCGCGCAGCTGCCACAACTGGCGCTGGCCGAATACCTCAAGGACGGGCATTACGAACCGCACCTAAGGCGCATGCGCGCGCAGTACCTGCGTAGCCGTGATCTGATGGTGGACTGGGTCAGCCGCTATTTCCCGGCCGGCACCCGGGTCAGCCGACCGCAGGGCAGCTTCATGCTATGGGTGGAGATGCCGCAGGGCTTCGACAGCCAGAAGCTCAATCGCGCGCTGCTGCCACACAAGATCCAGATCGCCCCGGGCAGCATCTTTTCGGCAGCCGGCAAGTACCGCAACTGCATCCGCCTGAACTATGCCGAGCCGCCGAGCGCGACCATCGAAGCAGCAGTGAAGCAGATCGGTGTGACCATCGCCGAGCTGATCGAAGAGGCTGACCTGCAGCACACGCAGGATCTCGGGCAGTGGCGCTGAGCCGGTTCAGGAACGCGCCGCTTCCATCTCGCTGAAGGCCCCGCGCTTGCTCGCCAGGATGATGAACACGAAAGCGCCAGTAGCCATCATCAGCGGCAGCGCATGGCCGCTCAACCACTGGCTGACGGCACCTGTGGTGAGTGGCCCGATCAGACAGCCCAGACCCCACAACTGAGCGACATGGGCATTGGCGCGCACCAACTCGTCATCACGATAACGCTCGCCGATCATGATCAGCGACAAGGTGAACAGGCCGCCGGCACTGGCACCGAAGGCCACCAGCACCGGCCAGATCACCGGCGTGTGCAGTAACGGTGGGATGGCCAGGCTGGAGACCAGCAGCACGCAGCCGCATGCGCGGAACAGCAATTGCCGCGACATGCGGTCCGCCAGCCAGCCGATGGGCAGTTGCAGCACCGCGTCGCCGACCACCACCACGCTGACCATGAACAGCGCCACTTCCTGGGTGAAGCCCTGGCGCAGGCCGTAGATCGGCAACAGGGTCAGCATCATCGCTTCGAAGGCGGCGAACAGCATCACCGCCCAGGCGATCGCCGGCAGCTTGCGGCAGAACACCAGGAGCCCGCGCCCGGAGGCGCTGTGTGCATCCACCTGTGGCGCGCCGCTGCGCCCGATCAGGATCAGCGAGCCGCCGATCAGCAGGCACACGCCCGTCCAGAAACCCCGGTCGGTCGCCGTGCCGAGCGCCGTCAGCAGCAGGGGGCCGCTGAGCTGGCTGAGGGCATAGCCGGTGCCGTACAGGGCCACCAAACGGCCGCGCCATTTCTCCACGGCGAGTTGGTTGATCCAGCTTTCGCCCAGGATGAACACCACGGTCAGCGCCACACCGATGAAAAGGCGCAGGCCGACCCAGACCGCATAGTTCTGTACCAGCGCCAGCCCGGCCACCGACACTGCGCCGAGCAGCAGGCATAGCTGCATCAGCACGGTGGTGCCGAAGCGCGCCGCCAGGCGTCCCGCCAGCAAGGCACCGAGCAACACGCCGACAGCTGGAGTTGCGGCCATCACGCCGATGGCGAAGGAGTCGTAGCCCCAGCTTTCCAGGCGCAACGACACCAACGGCATGGTCACGCCCAGCGCCAGGCCGATGCTGATGACCGCCGCACAGACAGCGAAGTAGGTGCCCCAACGCATTGGTGAATTCCTTGGCTGACGAGCCTCTGCAAAGACAACGGCCGGGTTCCTCGGGAACCCGGCCGTAGGTTTCGGGAGCGAGATAACCGGCCGTTTCGCTGCGTTCTCGGCCCTCTCCCCCAGCCCCTCTCCCATGAATGGGAGAGGGGAGCCGATTACCTGGCCGACGACCAGGTGATCGCCCCGCTACCTTTAAAGTTTGATCCAGGTAGACTTCAGCTCTGTGTACTTGTCGAACGCGTGCAGCGACTTGTCGCGACCGTTGCCGGACTGCTTGAAGCCGCCGAACGGCGCGGTCATGTCGCCGCCGTCGTACTGGTTGATCCACACGCTGCCGGCGCGCAGCGCCTTGCCCACCAGGTGGGCGCGCGAGAGGTTGCTGGTCCATACCGCAGCGGCCAGGCCGTAGACGGTGTCGTTGGCGATGGCGATGGCCTCGTCCTGATCATCGAAGCCGATCACCGACAGCACCGGGCCGAAGATTTCTTCCTGGGCGATGCGCATGGCGTTGCTCACGCCGTCGAAGATGGTCGGCTCGACGTAGGTGCCGCCGGTTTCTTCCATCACCCGCTTGCCGCCGGCCACCAGCTTGGCGCCGTCGTCATGGCCGGCCTGGATGTAATTCAGCACGTTGTTCATCTGCGTGGTGTCGACCAGCGCACCGACATTGGTCTCCGGGTCCAGCGGGTTGCCCGGCTTCCAGGCCTTGATCGCCTCGACCACCATGGGCACGAACTTGTCCTTGATGGAATTCTCCACCAGTAGGCGCGAACCGGCGGTGCAGACCTCGCCCTGGTTGAAAGCGATGGCACTGGCGGCAGATTCGGCAGCGGCCTGCAGGTCCGGTGCGTCAGCGAAGACGATGTTCGGGCTCTTGCCGCCAGCCTCCAGCCAGACGCGCTTCATGTTCGACTCGCCGGCATAGACCATCAGTTGCTTGGCGATCTTGGTCGAGCCGGTGAACACCAGAGTGTCGACGTCCATGTGCAGGGCCAGGGCCTTGCCCACCGTGTGGCCGAAGCCCGGCAGCACGTTGAACACGCCGGCCGGGATGCCGGCCTCGATAGCCAGCTCGGCGATGCGGATGCCGGTCAGCGGCGACTTCTCGGAGGGCTTGAGGATAATGGAGTTACCGGTGGCCAACGCCGGGCCAAGCTTCCAGCAGGACATCAGCAGCGGGAAATTCCACGGCACGATGGCGGCGACCACGCCCACCGGCTCACGGGTGACCAGACCAAGCTGATCGTGAGGCGTGGCGGCAACTTCGTCATAGACCTTGTCGATGGCCTCGCCGCTCCAGCGAATGGCATTGGCCGCGCTGTTCACGTCGATGCTCAGCGAATCGCTGATCGGCTTGCCCATGTCCAGGGTTTCCAGCAGAGCCAACTCCTGGCCATGCTCTTCGATCAGCTCGGCGAAACGGATCATCACCTTCTTGCGCAGGGCCGGCACCATACGCGACCATGCGCCGGAGTCGAAGGCGGCGCGGGCGTCCTTGACCGCCAGCTCGGCGTCGGCCTGATTACAGCTGGCCACCAGGCCAAGCAGACGTCCGTCGACCGGGCTGATGCACTCGAATGTGGCGCCGGACTCGGCGGCGCGGTATTCGCCGTGGATGAAGGCACGGGTTTCGATGGTCAGGGTCTTGGCACGCTGTTCCCAGTCGCTACGAGTCAGGCTAGTCATTCCGGCATCCTCTCAATGGGTGGAAGCGGCGCCCGCAGGGACGCGCGCTGTCAATAATTCTGCAAGGCCAGGTCGCTGGCCGAATCCTGCTCGCCACACTAAACCAGTGGGCTGTGGCTTTTCAATATTTTTGACATAGACGGGGAAAAGCCCTTGTCATGTTCGTTTTTTTAAACATAGACTGCCGCCACGACTCTACCGTCGCGGCCCCGCTGGCCGCGTGATCAACGCCACCGCCCCACGGAACAGCCAGATGAACATCGAGCAGATCGTCGACTTCGCCCAGGCCGGCACGGCCGCCGAACACTATCGCCCCGCAGCGGAGAAAGTGCTCAAGGGTGACCCCGAGCAGAGCGTACGCAACCACTACAGCAGCCCCTGCGGCCAGTTCAGCACCGGCATCTGGGAAGGTGCAGTGGGCCAGTGGACGGTGAACTACACCGAGCACGAGTACTGCGAGATCCTCCAGGGCGTGTCCGTGCTGCGTGATGCCGATGGCAACGCCAGAACCGTACGCGCCGGCGACCGCTTCGTGATTCCCGCCGGATTCTCCGGCACCTGGGAAGTGCTGGAAGCCTGCCGCAAGGTCTATGTGATCTTCGAGCCCAAGTAAGCACCTGACCGCGAGCCGCACGGACGGGTTCCGGGCTCATCGAATCCTGTTGTTGCTTGTCACCCTTCGACCCGCCTTGTGCGGGTCTTTTTCTGCGCAATAGCTGCCTCAGCGGGCGGGCACAGCCTCGACTACAGCCGAGCGCATGGTGCCTGCCAGCAACGCCAGCAGCGCGAAAAGCACCACGGCATGCGTCAGGCTCAGCCAGCTCGCCAGAGCGCCGAAAACCGGTGCACCTAACGTCTGGCCAACGGCAATGCCAAGAAAGGCGATGGTCAGCCCGGTAGCGGGGCGCTCGGACAATGCGGCCACGCCCCAGACCAGATAGATACCGCTCAGGGTGATGTAGGCCGCGCCGAACAGCGCGCCGCCGAGCAGCGTCAGGGCCGGCGCGCTCCCCAGACCGACCAGGACTATGGCCGCCGCCAGCGCGGCCAGGCACAGACGGTGCGCCCAGTCGACGCCCAGCCTAGCGACCAGAGCCCCAGCTCCGGCACCGGCGATTCCGGCGGCACCGATCACCACCCAGAGCAATCCGGCTCCAGCGCTCTGCCACCCCAGACGCTGCGCCACGATCTCGCTGCCGAACGACCACAAGGCCGTGCTGGCCGCACCCATCAGCAGGGACGCCACCACCAGTCGCTTCAAGGTGGCGCTGAACAGTGCCGCCCCCGCGTGAGCCTGCACAGGCGGCGCGGAGGTACGCGGCACATGCAAAACCGCCAGCACCGCCAGCGCGCACGCGGCGGCTGCGAAAACGCCGTAGGCCAGCCGCCACTCGGCGCCGAACATCAGCGCGACCGGGCCGGACAGAATCACGCCTGCACTGGTGCCGGCGTTGATCAGGGTATTGGTGCCGTCCTGGCGCTGCGGCTCGACGACCGCAGCCACCGCGGCGGCCATGGGCGGTGAAGCCAAGCCAGTGCTCATACCGGCGAGCAACACCGCAGCGGCGAGCCACAACGCCGCTGGCGCGAGGGCGATACCGAGCATGCCGAGCATGGCGACCAATGCGGCGGCGAGCGCGACGGCACGTGCGCCCAGGCGCTCGGTCAACTGCGCGGCGACGACAATGGCGAGGCAGTAACCCAGAAACGAACCTCCGGCGATCAGGCCGCCAACGGCGTCCGGCAGAGCGAGGTCAGCATCGATCTGCGGCAGGAACAGGCCGAAAGCGAAACGGGCGAAGCCGTAGCACACCGCGATCAGGCCGAAGCCCGTAATACCGAGGCGCCATTCGCGGGTCACGCCCGCCCCCGCAGGGCCAGCAGCATCGCCGCGCGACCCGCCGTGGCCACTGCCGCCAGGCCGCGGTAGCTAGCCGCGGCCGTGGCACCTTCGAAGAGAATGACCACTTGCTCGACCAATTCCTCATCGGCGCTGGCGCCCAACTGACGGGCGAGAATCCGCCGCACCGTCTCGCTGAAGCGCGTCTTGTACGCCGCCACGACCTCGGTGACTTCCGGCAGGGCCGTGCCGAGTTCGCCCTGGGCACGTAGGAACAGGCAGCCACGCGCACCTTCCTCGCCCATCCAGCTGGTCAGTGCATCGAACAGCGCCTCGACGCTGTCCAACTCCAGGCGCTGCAGGAAGCGCTGCCCACGCGTCATCAGCACGGCGGCGATCAGCTCGTTCTTGCTGCCCGCGTGCTTGTACAGCGTGCGGCTGGACATCCCGGCGGCCTGCGCCAGGCGATCCATGCCGGTTGCGTTGAAGCCGTGACGGTCGAACAGCTCTTCGGCCACGGATATAAGCTTGGCGTCAATATTCATAGGATCAAGGTAAAACGATCACTTTACCTCGTCAACCAGCTATAAATGCTCAGGCAAAAAAAGACCCGCGCAGGGCGTAATGCTGTTCACATAAGGTTGTGCGCGCTTTGCTCCCCTCTCCCATTTATGGGAGAGGGGCTGGGGGAGAGGGCTGAAAACGCCGCGAGCCTGCTGCCGCCCCCCCCCGCCGAACGCGGCCCGCCCTAACCCTCTCCCCAGAGGGGCGAGGGGACTGATCGCGCCCAACCACCGCTTAATTGAACAGCATTACCGCACAGGGCGGGTCTTCCTATCAGCACGCCGAGGCGTGCTTAGCGTCCGGCTCAGGCCAGCTCGTCGAAGCACTCGGCGACGATGGCGATGCCTTTATCCAGCTGCGCGTCCGGGATGGTGACGGGCATCAGGAAGCGGATGACGTTGTAGTAGGTGCCGCACGACAGCAGGATCAGACCCTTGTCACGCGCACGGGCGACGATCTTGCCCACCAGCTCGGCAGCCGGCTTGTTGTGGTCACCGCCCTCGAACAGCTCGATGGCGACCATCGAACCCAGGCCGCGTACGTCACCGATCACCTTGTGCTTCTCGGCGATGGTCTTGAGGCCCGCCTTGAGCGTCTCGCCGACGGCGTTGGAGCGCGCCAGCAGGTTCTCTTCGTCGAACACCTTGAGCACGGCCAGGGCCGCGGCGCAGGCGATCGGACTGCCGGCGTAGGTGCCGCCCAGGCCACCGGGGGCGATCTTGTCCATGATCTCGGCCTTGCCGCACACGCCGGAGATCGGGAAGCCGCCGCCAACGGACTTGGCGAAGGTGGTCAGGTCCGGCACCACGCCCAGTTGCTCGGTAGCGAAGAAGGTGCCGGTACGGCCGGCGCCGGTCTGCACTTCGTCGGCGATCAGGAGGATGCCGTGCTGGTCGCACAGGGCGCGCAGGCGCTGCATGAAGGCCGGAGAGTTGACGTAGAAACCACCCTCGCCCTGCACTGGCTCGATGATGATGGCGGCAATGTCCTGCGGCTGCGCGTCGTTCTTGAAGATGCGCTCGATGCTGGCGATGGACTCGTCCTCGCTCACGCCGTGCAGCGGGCACGGCGCCTGGGCGCGGTACACGCCAGCCGGCATCAGGCCCATGCCGGCAGAGTACGGTACCACCTTGCCGGTCAGCGACAGGGTCATCATGGTGCGGCCGTGGTAGGCGCCAGTGAAGGCGATCACGCCGGCACGGCCGGTAGCAGCGCGGGCGATCTTCACGGCGTTCTCGACAGCTTCGGAGCCGGAGGTGACCAGCAGGGTCTTCTTGGCGAAGTCGCCCGGTACGCGCTTGGCGATTTCTTCGCACAGCTCGATATAGGGCTCGTAGGCCAGCACCTGGAAGCAGGTATGGGTCAGCTTGCTCAACTGCTCCTGAACGGCAGCGACCACCTTCGGGTGCAGGTGGCCGGTGTTCAGTACGGCGATACCACCGGCGAAGTCGATGTACTCGCGGCCTTCGACGTCCCATACGGTGGCGTTCTCGGCGCGCTCGGCGACGATCGGGTGGATCTGGCCGACGCCGCGCGGTACGGCGGCAGCACGGCGTTGCAGCAGGGATTCGTTGGTCTTGCTCATGGTGTCCTCATGGCCGTCATCGGGCGGCTCGGTTGCAAGGAAATGCCTCTGGAGGGGGATCGCCGCAGCATACGATGATCGACTGCGTCGGGCCGCCGGAGGCGGGGGAAATTCTGGCTCGCTACGACCCGGATCAGAACGCTAGGCGCGTCGCGAGCGATGGCCGGGCTAGGCGGCGCAAACGGGAAAAGCGGAGTTGGCTGTAGCCAATGAGCATTTTCCCGTTTGCGCCAACGACGTCCGGCCGAGTGCAGCAGCGACTAGATGCCGCCCAGGCACATGTACTTGATCTCGAGGTAGTCCTCGATCCCGTACTTGGAGCCTTCGCGGCCCAGGCCGGAAGCCTTCACGCCGCCGAACGGCGCGACTTCATTGGAGATCAGGCCGGTGTTGATGCCCACCATGCCGTACTCCAGCGCCTCGGCCACGCGGAATACGCGGCCCAGGTCGCGGGCATAGAAGTAGGAAGCCAGGCCGAACTCGGTATCGTTGGCCATGGCGATCACCTCGGCCTCGTCCTTGAAGCGGAACAGCGGCGCCAGCGGGCCGAAGGTCTCTTCCTTGGCCACGGCAGCGGTTTTCGGCACGTCCACCAGAATGGTCGGCTCGAAGAAGGTGCCGCCGAGCGCGTGGGGCTTGCCGCCCAGAACGATCTTGGCGCCCTTGGCCAACGCGTCCTCAATGTGCTCCTGCACCTTGGCCACGGCCTTCTCGTCGATCAGCGGGCCGGTGGTGGTGCCGTCTTCCAGACCGTTGCCAATTTTCAGCTTGGCCACTGCCGCCTTGAGCTTTTCGGCGAAGGCATCATAGACGCCGTCCTGGACGTAGATGCGGTTGGCGCAGACGCAGGTCTGGCCGTTGTTGCGGTACTTGGAGATCAGTGCGCCGTCCACAGCAGCGTCCAGGTCAGCGTCGTCGAAGACGATGAACGGCGCGTTACCGCCCAACTCCAGCGACACCTTCTTGATGTCCTGGGCGCATTCGGCCATCAACTGGCGACCGATCTCGGTCGAGCCGGTGAAGGACAGCTTGCGCACGATCGGGTTGCTGGTCAGCTCGCCGCCCACTTCGCCGGCGCTGCCGGTGACCACGCTCAGCACACCTTTCGGGATGCCCGCACGCTCGGCCAGCTCGACCAGGGCCAGGGCGGAGAACGGGGTCTGCGAAGCCGGTTTGATCACCATGGTGCAACCGGCGGCCAGTGCCGGGCCGGCTTTGCGGGTGATCATCGCGGCGGGGAAATTCCACGGGGTGATGGCCGCGGTGACGCCGATCGGCTGCTTGATCACGATCAGGCGCTTGTCCGGCTGGTGACCGGGGATCACGTCACCGTAGACGCGCTTGGCTTCTTCGGCGAACCACTCGATAAAGGAGGCGGCATAGGCGATCTCGCCCTTGGCTTCGGCCAGCGGCTTGCCCTGTTCCAGAGTCATCAGGCGACCAAGGTCATCCTGGTTCTCCATCAGCAACTCGAACCAGCGGCGCAGCTTGTTCGCACGCTCCTTGGCGGTCAGCGCACGCCAGGCCGGCAGCGCCTTCTCGGCGGCTTCGATAGCGCGGCGGGTTTCGGCGCGGCCCATCTTCGGTACATGGCCGATGATTTCACCGGTGGCCGGGTTGTTCACGGCAATGGTCTGACCGCTGTCGGCGTCCAGCCACTGGCCATCAATATAGGCCTGCAGGCGCAACAGCTGGGTGTCTTTCAGTTGCATGGCAGTCTCCTTCAGTTCCGGCGCCCGAGCGCCGGGGTAAAGTCGTTGGAGTCACGGACAGAGCCCACAAGGCTGGAAAGGCGGGCCTTGCGAAGCCTGGGTAATGGATTCAGAGCCGTTGAACGTGCGGGGGTTCAGAATGACCGAACGCACCGTTTGAAATCTCAAACGAATCCTAGGAGCGGCAACGTTAAAGGGCAATAGTCGAAAGGGCAAAATTGACGAAAGAAGCGTTAAAAACTGGCGAGACTCGGCTGCGAAGGATCAAAAAGTGTAAAGCTCGTTCGAAATAACGCACGATCATGCAGAATGGACGCTAACCGCCGACATGGGTATGATTGCGCCCCGCAACGCATCCGTAGCTCAGCTGGATAGAGTACTGCCCTCCGAAGGCAATACTCGTCGAGTTGAGATGGGTGTCAGCTAATGGTCAAATAGACCGCCGCAACAATTACGCACCAGTAGCTCAGCTGGATAGAGTACCGCCCTCCGAAGGCGGGGGTCGTGGGTTCGAATCCCGCCTGGTGCGCCATATCTGTATGATTTAAAAGCCTTTTCCTAAGGCTCTGCCGATCCAGATCCCGAATTGGCTAATCTCTCAAAATTGATCTCCATGCGGATACTCAGATTGTGGTGAGTACTGCCCGCAGCGCTCCTTTCCGACTCATTTTCGGGCTGTGCCAATTCTGTGCCTAAATCGTGCCTCAAAGTCTGGCCCCCTATTTTGCGAGCGGGGATTTTGAGTACTAGCCATAAAGAGCTGCAGCCACAACGCTCTGTTCTGTTAAGCAAGGTCATGGTTCGGCCATTTGCCCGAGAACTGCTGGCCGGCTTTAGCCGTCCCTGCTGATGCGCTGAGCGCCGCCGACCACCCTCAGGCAGTGCCGGCAGCGAAAAACACATGATCACTCGTGGAGATATGCCCAGCGCCCCAGCAGGGTTTTCGATTCGACCTGATCGTAATTCTGCTTTGGTAAATAAACGAGTTGATCCCAGTTCAAACCACTACCTGCTTTGAACAGCAGTGCCCATTGATTGCCATAGAAACCTTTGAGAGCCGCCTCGCCCGTTACTATCTCAAGTGGCGGCAGCCTGCCTGGGATCGCCTCGATAAAATCTGGTACCAGTTGCTCCAAGCGCTGAGGGGGCTCTCCGGTAGCCTCAATGTAATGCTCTATCGCAGTGACCAATACAGCAGCACGCTCACCCGCCCGTTCATAGCCTTCCATTCTCATTGCTGTTCCCGCCTGCAAACCGGCAAGGCCGCCCAGAAGCACACCCAGCATGATGGCCGGGAAATACTCCCGCCACTTTCGGCTGACCAGCATTACCAACAGCGCAACAAGCACATGGATGGCGGAATAAACCACCACAAAAAAAACAACAACCTCCAAGCTGGTCCGCCCCCACGGCGCATAACCCAGCAAAGGCAGCGCCCCCATGATCAGGCTTGGGGCGGCCGCAAGGGATGCTGCCTTGAAAAAGCCGGACTGCAGAATTTTCTTTCGCAATTATTCGTCAACTCTCAAGAGAGCCAGAGAAAGACCAACGAGTAGACGCCTACAGCGGTTGAATGGATACGGCCTTCCAACCCCAGCTTTCACGCTTCTTGTTGTAGACCTGTACCGCCGTACCAGAAACCTGCTGACCGTCTTCGATCGCGCAGCGCTCCACCAGCGACGGCGGAATAAAGATTTCGCTCGGGGTAAAGCCCATGCCGTTGGAGATGCGAACCGGCTCGGTGAAGTCCTTGCGCAACAAATCGCCCGGTATTTTTTCACTCGCCTTCGCGGCAATCACCCGGTACTGGGGCCCCCACTTCGAAACGTAGCGAACCAGCTGCACTTCGATGGCATCGCCCTCGGCAAACCCACACGGCAATGCCGACATCGGGATCTCGCCATTAATCTCCCGGCTAACGATGTAGCGAATGACCTGTTTGTCCTCATTCACCTGGTTCACAACCCCTAAAAGCTCGGGCGCGACATCCCACGCAGTAGCGCCAGCCCGGCGCTCCAGCACAAACAGGTTGAAGCGCTGATTCTCATCAAACTCGCCCTTGACCCTGACGGCATCCCCGGTCGCCAGACTCATCCGTGCGACCTTTGACTCAGGAATCGCTACCTCCGTGGGGATGGCGTCCGTTTTCAGGAAAATCTTGCGCCTGGGCTTGGGTTTTGGCTTGTCCTCTTTGCCCGGCACGACGAACATCTCGCCCAGGCAAGCATCAATCCAGGGCAAGTCATTGAACAGCAGCGCCTCAGCCACTTTTGCATGAAGCCTGTAGTAGTCACGGTTGGACGCCTTGGCCTGCACCCCGGCAAACCAATCCTGCGCGGCAATGCTGGCAACAGCCTCTGGGATCTTATAACCCTCCTGCTCCTTGGCTCGAATAATGGCTTCGACTTCGTGCTTGGCTGCTGCATAGTCGTTGGCCTCCAGCATGCGCTCGGCGACTTCCAGGCGAATTTTCCCAGTGAACTTGTCTTCTGCCGGACAGGTCAGCGCCTTGCAGTAACAGCCCAACGCAGCGTCCGGATCCTTCTGCGAGACAATGTCACCCAGCAGTCCCCAGGCCCAGTAGTCGTTTGACTTGGCCTTGGTCACTGCAATCCCGAAAGCCAACGCCTCGTCATGCCGGCCCAGCGCGAGCAGCAGCTTGGCCTTGTTCAGCTTGAGAAATACATTGTCCGAAAAGCGCCCCATAGCACCATCAATGAAGGGCAGCATGTACGCCTGCCCGTCCGCATCATCGGCAGCAGCCGCTTCCTTGCCAGCCTGCTGGATGACTTTCTCAGCTAGTGACGGAAACTCCCTGCCATCCTCGGCGCGATAGCGCTCATAGTCTTCCTCGCGCAGATGCTGAAGATTCCAATGGCGGGAAAAGGCCAGCATTTTCAGCTTGTCCTGCCCGGCCAGCTTGGCGGCTAACTGCAGTATGCGAGAGTGGAGCGAAGAGGGCTTTTCGATCGCCAGCTTGAGGTAGTCACTTAAATTACGCTTGGCCTCACCAACGTTGAAGTCCTCCCCGGCCATCAGTGCCTTGGTGTGCTGGTAAAGCTCCCAGCCGAAACTGGTCTGGATATCCTGATCGGCAGCGCCGTTCATCCATACCTTGCGGTAGATTGCAGCCGCTTGCGCGTGCTGCCCGCTCTTGCTGAGTGCCTTGGCCTCGCTGATCTGCTGACCAAAGGGATTGCACATCGAGAGCGTATGGCGAACGCCTTTACTCAGCACATCGTCAGCAGGATCGACAACAATGCTCTCCAGCTGACTGCGATAGTGCGGCAGGCTCCCCAACTGCCCATCCTTGACGTCACGCTTGATCAGGTCGATCAAGCACCAGGCAAATGCCTTGCGGTCCCATTCATCGGCCTGCGGCGCAGCCATCAACTCAAGCGCCATCTTGTAGGCTTCGTCGATCGCCCCTTCCCTGCGCTTGGCAAAAACCTCCTTGTTGCTAATCATGCCTGCATACCTGCCGTAAGAAGCTGCCCCACTTCAGCGGGCAAGGGGCCCGGGGAGCACGCTGCGACCACGGGCTGGCATTTCGTGAACTGGTCTTTGCCGTTGTACCAGATGTCATAAACGGCCACAGCACCATCGCGGGTAAAGCTGTAGCGCTGGCACCACAGCTGCTCAACCACCTTGTGAAGCGTGATACCACTGCCCGCACACAGGTTCAGCACCTTGGCGTGAAACTCATTGAGGAACGGCTTGGCGAAATGAACATCGGCAACCCCTGCCGTCCCCCCATCCGCAAGCGGCAAGCCCTTGAGCGCGGCCAGCACAGCACTCAGTTCGCCGCTCAACTCGGAAAGATAAGGAGCCGCTACACCGGTAACTTTGCTCTTGCCGTTATAGGCAATGTCTATACGGGAAGACTCCCCATCACGGCTGAAGAGATAAACCTCCTGGTACTGGTGATGGAGAACGTCATCGATACTGATCCCCCGCCCGGCAATTAACCGACGTACCTCGGCCAGCAACGCGAGCAGCACTGTTGCACTGGCGGGGATGCCGAATGTTTCGT
Source organism: Pseudomonas sp. UBA7530 (assembly GCF_002479365.1). NCBI lineage: Bacteria > Pseudomonadati > Pseudomonadota > Gammaproteobacteria > Pseudomonadales > Pseudomonadaceae > Pseudomonas > Pseudomonas sp. UBA7530. The sequence goes on along the minus strand of NZ_DLMS01000011.1, from coordinate 470,938 downwards.
CCTGCGGCGCAGGGGCAACCGCTGCAAATGCTGGCGCTGCAACGCTGGGAGCCGGAGCCGGAGCCGGAGCCGGAGCCGCGGACATGCTGGGCGCCGCGCCAAGCATCTCCAGCGCCGGATTGGCCACCATCTGAATACCACTCCACGGCTGGTGGTTCGGCGGATCGAGCAGATAAAGGTGGTGCGCCGTGCGCGTAATCGCCGTGTAGAGCCAGCGGAAGTAGTCAGCCGTGAGCTGGCTTTGATGGCTTTTGCATTTCACAAACACATGGTTCCATTCACTGCCCTGCGCCTTGTGGCAGGTGATGGCGTAACCGAACTTGAGCCTCAAGGCATTGAAATACGGATCCGCCATCAGGGCGTCCTTGAAGGCCTTAGTCCGCCTTGGCAAGTGCTTGTGGCGCATGCAGAAGTCGAGGTAGAGCGCCTTGCTCTCATCTGACGAGAGCGTTGGCTCCTTGCTGTAAAGCAGATCCTCGATGATCTTGGCCGGGAAGAAATGCGCTGTGCCATCAAGGTCACGGAAGCCTACCAGCACGTCCCTGAAGCGCAGTGGCACAACAATTTCCTCGACCACTGCAGTTTCGGGATTTCTCCGCCTCAGCTTGACGCTGTGCTCTTCAACCTCTCCGAGCACCTCACGAATCAGGCCGAAATCACCGTTCGAGATAAAGAATCCGTGCGCATTACTATTGGCGACAGCCATCACCTTGTCTCCCGGCATCACCTGCGCGCAGCCGGGGAAGAAGTGTTCACGAATTAGCCGGTTGTAATCGCACACGTCAGCGTTGGAGTGAGCAATGACGATGGACTCGCCGTTGATCTTGCCGCCACAGGAGTCAAGATAACGCTGCAACAGCGCCTGATATTCGACCTTCTCAACGTCCGGATAGGAGAGGTCCATGGTCAGGCGGTTGAACACCTTGCTCTGCAGTGACTGTCGCAGGGGCTGAGCATTGGCCAGAATGCCGCTCTGCGCTTTCTGCCGCACCACCTCAGACAGTTCGTATTCGCTGCAACGGACGCGATGATGACGCAACAGATACTCCGCATCCAGCGCCGGCGAAAAGCTCATGCCCACGGGAGGCAACTGCGCATCGTCACCGATAAAGATGACCTTCTTGCGGTGATCGTTATGGTCCAGATTGACGAACTCGAACAGGTCGGCAAGTAGATAGCCAGACCCGAAGCGGAAGAACTCCGCCTCCTGGTAGATATCCGCCACCATGGACGCCTCATCCACGATGTACACCGTATCCACAGAAAGCGTGTTCACCGCCAGCTTGGCGTAGATCTTGAAGGTCTCGGTACCCTCGGTGTCTGCATCGCGGTACTCTTCCATATCGTCAAACGCATAGAGAGTTTTGTGCAGGGTGTAAGCCGGCGACTGGGTTTTGCTGGCGATCACCTTCGCGGCCTTTCCGGTTGGCGCAGCCAGTACATAGTTGCGGCCAATCGCCCGGAAATATTCGGTCAGCCCCTTGGTGATAAAGGTTTTACCGGTACCGGCGTAGCCCTTGAGTAGGAAGACATTCTGCGTATTGCTGGCGAGGAAATGCTCGAGCTGATTGATCAGCTCCGTCTGGCCGCTGGTCAGCGTATAACCGGCAAAGGCATCGTGAATGCTGAGATGCCGGCGCGTGTTCGCGGCGCTGAAATCGATGCTACCCAAGGCATGAGCCGAGGCGTACTTGAAATCATCCAGCCTGGCCTGATCAGGTGTTGGAGCTATTGACGCAGCTACAGCCTGAGAGTCTTTCTCTGCAGCTTCCAGGCGGCTCAACTCGTCTTTCGCTAAGGCCAACTGCTCGGCAGGGTCTTCTGCAGGGCCGCCCTGCTCCGAGGCTTCTACAGGAGCCGTGAATGGCGGATAGGTGTCGGCAGACTCACCGCTGTAGGTCTTGAAGAGCCACTGGCCGATCAAATACGCATCCCCAATCAGGGCAATCGAGACGCTGGCGTCGATTAAACTGCCATGGGCGGCTTTATTGCCGATCATCCGCAGGGCGTGCAGCTTCTGCAGCACGATGTCGCCAACTACCTCCTGAAAGGCCGGATATTTGAGCTTCTCGAAGAACCCATCGGACGGTTCACTGGGCAGGCTCAAATCTCTGTAGAGAACGCCAACCAGAACCTCTGCAAAGCAGCGGAGTTTTATGACAGCAGTGTGCGGGTCGGCAAACACATAGCGCTCAGCAAGCGAGGCGTGCATATACAGCTCGGGCCAGCGAGACTTCAGCGGGGCAAAATTATCAGAAACCATTCATTATCCTTACGCGACCAGGCGGCCCCCTTACGAACCATCAATTCCTTTACTAGCAGAGTGCCTTATAGCGCCCTTTAGCAGACTGACGAAAGTCAAATGGCTACTCAATCACTGGCCGTCATTTGCCCTTTCAACGGCGAATGCTCGAGGCCAAGCCTGTTTTGATAGGCAAACACTCTGCTCTGCTTTAGTGTCTATGCGGCCCCGTGGAAAATTGAGCCTACACAAATGTCATTTGTGCGAAACGCATCTAGAGCATGCATGCGTGTGATGTTTCGCTTACTGGTCGATAGGTCGCTGCAGCCCAGGCCTACGGAAGGAAACCTGCACATTCTTATCCCTCGTTGGGATGCCAAGCTGGGCGACTCTATCGTTTCATCCTTCTTCTTTCGAGAGGCTCGCAAACTCAATGCCCGCGTGACCGTTCTGACGGTCGTTGAGCTTGCCCAGATGCACGCGCAGGACTTTGGCGTGGATCAAGTCGTGATTACGAACGCCAATCCTGGAGTACTCGAACTTCGCCGCCTAGCGCAGCAGCTTGGACAGGTCGATGTTGTGGTGCATCTGGTAGGGAGAATCCAGCCTGCGGAGATCCTGTTTTTGCGATTGCTGCACCCGGCCCGCGTGTACTCCCTCGATGACCGTTTGCGCTGTGTCAATCGCAAGTTCGGTGAAGCAACTGCCGGTCTCGACATGGCCGAGCGCTACCGATGCGTGCTTATTGACTTGGGTGCACGCATGGTCGATAGGAAGTACATCGTTCCCCTTCCTGACACGATGCCGAGCGCCACCTCAGCCCGGGAAATCCTATTCAACCCCTACGCCAGCCGCACAGATAAAAGCTTGGCCTTCGACCGATCCGTGAGCGTGCTGAACGCCATCGCCGACACTTATCCAACTCGGTCTATCGGAATCCTATACAGCCCCGTGACACGAGCAGATGCGCTGCGCATGGAAGTCGCGGTGGCTAGACGAAACGTGCGCGTCGTCCATGGACTGGCATCCCCTAAGGATGCCGCCGGGCACATACGCTGCGCACAGGTCGTGGTCAGTGTCGACACGGCAATCGTTCACATGGCGGTCGGCCTAGAAACAAAGCTGGTGGCAATCTACCCAGCCATGGCTGGACAAGCTAACCCGTGGCTGCCCCCACCTTCTCCTTTAACTCGGGTCGTCTATAGCCTGCAACACACTGATCAGGTTCGGCGCACCGGCAAGAGGGACATGAATGCGTTCTCAATAGAGGCTCTGTTGGAAAACCTTCATCAATTGTTGGTCACTACACCCGAAACTGAGCAGCTCCATTCGATCAGAGCGCGGTTAGTACCTGGTCTGGGCGTCGCACAGGGAACCCTCGCCCGTCAGTTACCCCTGATCAGCAAGGACTTCCCCGAGGTCGCTGACTGTCACCCTGGGACCATAAACTTGGAGCTCGAATGTCCTCTCGAAGTGACGCAGCCCGATCATCGCACTGCTCCGCTCGCCTGGACTCCGAGCGGACGGACGACTGAAGTATTCGACCTGGTACGCGTTGAGCTCGAGTTCGGCCCACCACCAACGCGCGTGCCCGCATGGTTGTACATTGCCCACGCATCCCCTCACCGTGGCACACCGACCGTCCATGAGGTGATAACTCAGCAGTTAAACCTTAGTGAGGTCAGTGAGTGCCAAATTCATCTGCGCGCAAGCGCAGTAACACTGACACTCACACATCAAAAAACGGTGCCCATCAGCCGCTCGCTCTCTCCTATCCAATAGCCACGATCAGCCTCGATGTGCAGGAACAAATTGGCCAGCAAGGTACCGCCAGAGAGAAACTCTTCAACAGATTCTATACGCGTGGCCGTACGCCGGAAGTAGGTGTTGTAGAGTTTGAGCATGGCAGTATCTCTCACTAGAAAGTCTACAACGCTGACATCCCGACGACGCATCACCTCACAGCTTGCGAAGTTGTACTTTGGACGGTAGCCGGGGTCGACGATATCTCCGGCTATAGGCACTACTTCGTCACCAGATTGATCCACGATGTCCTTGATACGCCCAGGATTACCCCAAGCATGGGCGCCTGCCTCAAGCCCAGTAGCCAATGCGCGGGCAAGAAGTGGGTTTCCTGGTTGGGACGCAAAAATACATTCGTCATACCAATGCAGCTTATGACTGAGGCCTGCCGGAAACAGTAAGCTAGTTGGGTCGCACAATAACAATGTGTCTGCATCCACCCACGCACCTCCATATTGATGGACGAAGGCCATGCGAATGAAGTCGCTCCTGGCAACTATGGCCTCGATCCCCTCCGCTAGAGTAAATGGCAACGGTTCAAAGGCCCAAGGTTTATCAAGGATTCGAGGGGCGATCAGGTCCTGGACCGTCCGCGGTGTAAGCAATTGAAAGCGCTCACCCAGGGCTCTACGCATCGAGACCAATGCCAGCGCGACATAGGCTGGCATGACCTGCCCAGGGGCATTTTCCCAATAGCTCACATATCGAACGGAACTATGAAGGCAGCTGTTCACGGGTGAATCGCCATGCCATTGGTACTTAGCAACCCGACATTCGTCAGGTACTCCCTCAACAACGCCATTGAAGGAGCGCATTGTGGCTGACCTAGAAACTCGTTACCCAAGGCCGACTTGTAGAGGCGCAGCCAGGTCAGCGCAGGCACCTTCGGCAGGAAGGTGGCGAGCGACTCTCGGTTTCCCTCCCCGAACAACAGGCGCAGGGTGCGCAGGATTGGTTGGTAGTCCCGCGCAGACAACAGCTCCGCAACGGTATCGTCCAGCCGTTGCTCAATCACCACACTATTCAGCCGATCCTCAACCGAGGCGTCGCCCAGCGCCACCCGGGGGTCGATCGCCACGGGATATATTGCGCGGAACGACTTTGCACCGTTACGCATGGATTCATAAAGCAGTTTGTCGGCAGTAGATCCGGTAACCAACACATCGTCGCCGAAGATCACATGCACACCGCTCCAACGATAGAAATTTTCAGCCGGAATGACATGATCCTGGACCAGATTGACGCGCTCCCGCTCCTCGGTGCTGAGGCTGGCGTAGTCCTCGCAGGGCGGCGCAATCCTGGGCAGCTTGACGTTGATGATGGTCGGCAACGCCATATGCGCCAATTTGACGTTGACCTCCTCGACCACGATCTCATAGAGCACGTTCGCCGTGGACGGCACGTTGCGCCAACCAGTGGTCATCATCACCACGTTGTCACCACAGACCTTGGCGTTCTGGAACAGGTATGACCATTGCGAGTCTGGCCTATCCAGCTCGCCACTGAGGTAGTCGATCAGTTGTCTTGCGAGATACCGGATGTCATGCACACCGCCGTATTTTGCACGGCTGTAGATCCCAGCCAGCGCTGTGGCATCGCTGCCCGAGGCCATGTCGCGGAACAACCCCGACTCGGCAGGTGTAAGGCAGTGCAGGGCAGTACCGCCAAAAATCGAAACATACTCGGTCATGCTGATCAGGTCACGTGCAAACAGGTCGGCTGCGAAAGCGCGGAAACCAGTTTTCACATCATCAGCACAGGGCTGAGCGGAAGCCTGACGAAACATCGCCAACTGGACATCAGCCGGGCTATTAAGTACCTCGGACCATAGCGGAGAATTTCCGGGGGAAATCATGTTCAAGGCCCTTCAAGTCCTGCTGTCAAAGTTGCCAGTGTGCCCGGTAACGTCAGGCTGTCGAGAGCGACATCGATTCGACGGCGCTTCTCGTAGTAACTAATGCTCTTCAGCCCCAGGGGCCTCAGGGTCTCAAGCAGTTCAGCAATGCCCGCACCAGCGTCACTCGGGTCATGGGCATCAGACCCAACCGTGAAGGGCACTTCGTGTGCGATGAGCTGCGCCACCAATTCCCGAGACGGATAAGACCAACGGCCCTGAACCTCTCTCCCCGTTGCCGGGTCCAGGCTCGACTTTCGAAGACCTGAGGCATTGAGCTCGAATGCGACACCGCTTCTGGCGAGCGGCGTCATTAACGGTTCGAAACGGCGTAGGAAAATGTCTTCCGGCACGCCACGCAGCAAAGTGTCGGCGTGCCCTACAGCATCGAACAATCCACTGTCTAAGAGGTCCTCGAGATTGGCGAAGTAGCGATCCAGGAACGCCTGCCCAGCAAGACGCGGCAGCTCCCATACCTTCACCATGGTTTCTCCCGGAACTTCTACGTAATGAATCGAGCCGATTACGAAGTCCATCGGATAACGAGTAAGCAGCTCGCGATTGAAGGCGTCGGTGCCTGGCATGTAGTCGAGCTCCAGGCCACACAGGATGGTGATCTGCCCCTGATAAATCTCCCGCGCCCGCGCGATGTCAGCGAAATAGCGATCAAGTTCGGACGCGAGCAGACGATTGTCCATATCCACGGGGAACGGCGCGTGGTCGGTAATAGTTAAGACACTCACTCCAGCAGCGATCGAGGCGCGAACTAACTCGTCGACGCTGCCGATCGCATGCTTTGAATAAGAGGTGTGGCTATGTGAATCGATCATGCAACCTCCCATTGTTCGAGCAGCCCGGCATGACCTGCCAGTTCCTTCACCAGCCAGTAAGGGTTGTTTGTCTTGGCAATGATTGAACGCAACAGGTCAGTGGTCTCCAGCCGAGCCAGTAACTCTGTTAAGGGTTGCGTATAGAGCGCTCGGGGTAGAGGTGTCTCCCGCACGTGGGCAACTAGCTGTGTCCAATCGACCCGGTCAAAGTGAATGTTGCCGAGGCGCTGATTCTCGATGCCATACAGGTATACGTCACCGCTAGGCTTTACCGTGACATCCAAACCGTTGGCCTGCGGTGGTTTGTTCAGGCTGCCGAAGGTGAAGGGCTTGTTGACCTTGGACTCGATCGCCTCGATGTAGCCCAGCATATCCAGATAACCGGGAGCGGTTCCCGGAGCTGGGTGAACGAGGTTCTTGTAGTCGATACCGAAGCAATCGCCGCCCGCGACCAGTACATCTTCCAGCACGCTCCGCGGCTCGATGGCTGCATCAAGCCCCCAAGAGGCCAGTTCGGACTTTAGGTACTCGCGAGTGAAATCGCGGTCGGTATCGATTGAGCGGAACGAGAAACTCAGCCCAGACGGTCGCCGGCGCCGCTGGTAGTCCAGGCTGAACCCATGAGCCCGCCATTTGACCTTCTCAATATGGTGGCTGTCGGCACTGAGGCGGATGTTGCAGGTATCGCCATTGCCCAAGACAATTCGGTTGGTCGTGTCGTAGAAATCCGCCATCTTGTCATGTGGATAGAATCCACGGTCGCGGTAGGGATGGCAGTTACCTGCCACCCCCCGCACAGATCCGTACGTGCGGAACTACCGCATACGGCTCCTGCCTCAGGTTCGTGACGCGAAGCGTTCCTCCGGATAGGGATGTGCAGTTCTGGGCTTCGGTATGTAGATGTCTGCGAGACGACCAAAGCGTGACCACTGGAGTCGGTTACGCTGGCTGCGCCGCTTGAGAGCTTGCCGCCATAGGCGGCAGACAGCTGCCCGAAAACCGTCAAGGCGGAGCAGGTTGCCCGGCACCGCGTGGTAGTTGAAATAGCCGCCAACCACCCGTTTGAGCCATTGCCCTTGAGCCTGGATGGGCTCATGACGTCGGCGCTTCAGCTCATCCCGAATAGCCAGCAGCGTCGCACGCATTCGCTTCTTGACCGTCAGTCGCAGTATTTGAAAACCACCGCTTCTGTTGGTACTGCAACAGTGCGTAAAGCCTAGGAAGTCAAACGTCTCCGGTTTACCTAACCCTCGCTTCCTACGATTTCTCGCAGCAAAACGACCAAACTCAATCAGCCGTGTCTTCGAGGCGTTGAGGGATAAACCGAACTTGGCCAAACGCTCCTGCAACTGCACCAGAAACTGCTGAGCCTGCAATTGCGTCCTGAAACCCACCACGCTGTCGTCCGCGTATCGCACAACAATCACATCGCCACGGGCATGCCGCTGGCGCCACTGCCTTGCCCACAGATCCAGCACGTAGTGAAGATAGATGTTCGCCAACAGTGGCGATATTACTGCGCCTTGGGGAGTCCCCTTGGTCGCAGCCACCCTACGGCCATCCTCCATCACACCCGCTTGGAGCCATTTGCAGATAAGCCCGAGCAGGCGCCGGTCTGCAATCCGGTGTCCCAGAAACATGAGCATCCATTCATGGTCGATCTCATCAAAGAACGACGCGATATCCGCATCCAATATCCAGTTCACCTTCTGGCCCTTCAGCGCGACCGTCAACGCATCCAGCGCATCATGCTGGCTGCGCCCAGGCCGAAACCCGTACGAGAATCCCAAAAAAGTCCTCTTCATAGATCGCATTCAGAACAGTAACGACTGCCTGCTGTACGATTTTGTCCTCCAGAGAGGCAATGCCCAGTGGGCGCTGCCTGCCATCGGCTTTGGGAATGTAGACCCGCCGCGATGGTTTTGCCCGATAAGCTCCGCTGTGGAGCTTTGCGTGCAAATCGGTTACCCGCTGGAGAAGACCTTCCTCATATTCTCGCCACGACATACCGTCCACACCCACCGCTGCATCGCGGCGCAGAGCATAAAAGCTCTGCGCCAATAACTGCGGTGTGATGTGGTGCAGCAATGCCGTGAACTGCGTACCCTTGTTCCTTCGGGCTGCTTCACGTACACCTTCAAGTCCCATCGACGCGCAACTGGTCCGGCTCTGTGTCCGGGACGCGGGAGGCTTGTTGGTGTTTCCCTTGGCTACGCCCCTTTCCTCCACTATCTCCGCTAGGCTAGACCCTTTGTTCGATGGCTTCTCAGGTACTACGGACGTATCCGACTTCTCAGCGCCGTTGACAGCAGGGTTACGGCTTTTGGCCTTTCCTGCTCCGCCCGGTGCTTGCGCACCGGGCACCGCTGAGATCTCCCAGTTTCTGTGCGAAGGACTTCCCGACGTGCACAGGGTCTCCGACCGCGCGGGATCAGTGCATGACTGGCGTATAACGCCATGCTCCGTATTGCCTTCTGCTTCGCTTAACAGCATCGGCATCCCGAATTTCTGATTTCGCGGCTCAATGGCTGGCCCATCGGTTTCCCCTGTCAACGCTTCACCCTGTACCTCGCGGTGCAGCGTGCATGACTCGGGGTCTGGTTGATTCGCCATTTCTTACCAGTATCGAACTTTCATCGACTATCCTCCGCCAGCTTTAACTGGCGCACTAAGCGTCCGCCGAACTCACCTTGCGTGATTCAGGCAGGCGCCCACTGATGCGGCAGCAGTTGGCCGACCTCACTCGCCCGTTGCGTCGGCAGGCGTGTCAGCACGTCCTTGAGATAGGCATACGGATCATGCCCGTTCATGCGGGCCGACTGGATAAGGCTCATGATCGCCGCCGCGCGTTTGCCGCTGCGTAGCGACCCGGCAAACAACCAGTTCGAGCGCCCCAGGGCCCATGGACGAATCTGGTTGTCGGGTAGTCAGACGCGGTTGCCCGCGTCCAACCCCCTAAGAACCGTGCATGCGAGTTTCCCAGCACACGGCTCAAGCCTCCGCTAAGGCACCTCTAGGCACCCGGTTGTACGTCATCGGCATAGGCAAATTGCACATCCCTCGGGCAGCGCAGGTGGTATATCTCAAGATTAGCCGCCGCGTCCGTTCCGCCATGACCTAGCTTCACAATATGGCGACTATGCCACGGTGTGTCTTTGGTAACCGGCTTGAAGCAGACGCAGCACCGACCGCCCTGTTGCACCCAAATCCGGTACAGCTTGGCTCGACCTTTCGCGGAAGTGAGCATCCTCTTGCCCCAGCGGGACTCGAAGTATTCATCCCAAGCGGGGTCGTGTGGGTTGGCAGCGGCCTTGATCTTGATATGTCGCACAATTGGCGTGTCCGAGGCGTCCAATAACGTGTACTGACGCTTCCGACCATCGGCGGATTTTTCAGCACATGAGAACACCCATCGACGCCCCCCTTGTACTTTGAAATACCGATCCTTCACCCATCGGCGTGTCTTGCGAGGGTGGCGACGTACCGCCCATCGCCAGAGCATTTCCCACACTGCACTGTCCACCTGGTTGAAGACCTTCTTGGCGACGACATGACTGTGATAGTTCGCCCAGCCCCGTAGAACCGGGTTGAGCAAACCTATCAGATTGGTCTGCCGTATCGTTTTGTTGGCCTTGATCAACTCTCGTAGCTTGGCAAGGTGAGCGCTGATATTCGCCTTGGAAGGCTTGATCAAGAGCTTGCCGTTGTACTTGCGCACGTTCCAGCCGAGAAAGTCGAACCCGTTCCCTATGTGCGTGATTTTGGTCTTATCCTTGGAAAGCGTGAGACCACGCTTTGCCAAGAACTCGACCACGGCAGGACGAACTTCATTTTCCAGCCACTCCTTCGAGTACCCGGTGATGATGAAGTCGTCCGCATACCGCACTGCTTGCAGTTTCTTGCCTGTCCATTTGGCGGTAGGAAACCTCTTCGCCAGCATCGCTTCTAGCCCGTCCAACGTCATGTTGGACAGTACCGGAGAGATGATGCCTCCCTGCGGCGTTCCTGCGTTACTAGGGAACAGCTGGCCGTTGTGGATGTATCCGGCGTTGAGCCACTTCTGCAAGATCGCCTTATCCATGGGGATGTTGGCGATCAACCAATCATGGCTGATATTGTCGAAACAGCCTTGAATGTCACCCTCTAGAATCCACTCCGCATTTGCTTTTCGTGACAGCACACCAAAGCACTGTGCTGCCGCATCCGCGGTCGAGCGTTCCGGCCTGAACCCATACGAGTTTGGGTCGGCGGTGGTTTCCGCAATGGGCTCCAAAGCCAGCAGATGGAGTGCCTGCATGGCCCTGCATTTCATGGCGGGTATTCCGAGAGGTCTCGTCTTGCCGTTTTTCTTCGGGATAAGAACTCGCCGAAGCGGAAGCGGCGAGTAGCCTCGCCGCTTCAACGACTCTATCGCACCGATCTTGGCCCTAGGCGTATTCCAAGTAACCTTGTCCACACCTGGGGTATTTTTGCCTTTGTTTTCAGACACCCGTTTCACGGCCAATGCCTTACCGCTGAACGAGTGAGTCAGCAGCCATTGCAGGGCTTTCACCTTGTTATGTCTGCCGTCTTGTACAGCCTTCACAATACGCGCTTGCAGCCCTCTGACACGACGTTGTACGGCAATCCAATCGATGGCTTCCCACGACGTGCCGGAAGGTGCACACGCCAATGCTGCTGCGTTCATTTGCTCTCCTTCCGTTGAAAGGGTTCTACCTACTCTCGTGTGAAGAGAGACCATGAGGACGTCTGCCCGCTTTCGCGTGAAGTGATGTTTCAACTCCTATCCAGCCCATTACAGGATGGCGTTCGCTTTTTCCTCGTTCCTTCGCCCGCACCGCCATGGGCAGTTTTTACAAACGGCTTTCCCTGGCGGGAGCGATACGGGATTTCCACGTTCCGCTTATTGAAGTGCGTCGGGTTAGGTGCCTGCTATCGACCGGGAGGCATGTGGGTCACGAATGCGTAGTCGAAAGACGCGATTCCCACCTCCGTTACCTTTTGGTTCGAGCGTATAAGCCATTTCCGCTCGTTCAACTTAACGATCGTTGCGCAGATTCACATGTGTTCACCATACCAACTATCTAGCCCTTGTCCGGCCATGGCTGCCAGAAGGGTACGCCTCTCACGATTGGTACCCCGCACCTTGCGATGCCTCGTTCCATTGTCGAAGGCGCTCTTGATTCAGCCTTCTAGATTCACCCGGTGACACGGGTGGTTCCCACCAAGGGGAACAACTTCATTAAGCGACTTCGTGTCGCACCTCGACCTGGTTATTGTCGATGGGCACAGCACCATCCTCGACATAGCGAGTCAGTGCCTGCCAGCGTTTAAGGCTGTAATCCAAGGCTTTCGCCGTGGCCGATCCGTTGGGCACAAGATCACGCTGGGCCAGCATCCAGTCATGCAGTGTATCGAGGATCGGTGAAGCCTTTTCCTGTCGTATTCGCCAGCGTTCTTCATCGCTCATGTCCCGTGCTTGCCGTTCGATTTCGTACAGGCTGCCCATCGCGTGCAGTGCTTGTTCGGCCAACTGGCTTTTGTTTGCAGCGTGCAGATCGAAGAACTTGCGGCGGGCGTGGGCCATGCAGCCGATTTCGGTAATGCCTTGCTCGAAGCTGGCCTTGTAGCCAGCGAAGTCGTCGCAGACCAGCTTGCCATTCCACTGACCAAGAAAATTGCGCGCATGCTCGCCGGCACGGCTGGGACTGAAGTCATACACCACGGCCTTCAGATCGGCGAAGGGTGTGGTGCTGTAGGCCCAGACGTAAGCCCGATGGGTTTTCTTCTCGCCTGGGGTGAGCATTTGCACCGGGGTTTCGTCAGCGTGGATCACGCGTTGGCCCAGCACGGCTTCGCGCAGGGCATCGACTAGCGGCTGGAGCTGCACGCCGGTTTGTCCGACCTGCGGATTCCACGCTGACTCGGACACCCATTCCACGCACATCCGGACAGTGATTCCACGCTGATCCGGACACTCATTCCACGAGCATCTGGACACCGATTCCACGGCCATCCGGACACTTTCCAGGCAGGCAGCTACGCAGGATTTATTCACTACCATCGACCTCTTTTTCGAAGCAGAGAGGTCGTCGTGGAGCGTTTGTCCATGCGTAAAATCCGTGAGGTGTTGCGCCTCAAGTTCGATTGCGGGCTGTCTGTCCGTAAGATCTCCCGCAGTCTGGGCATAGGCCACAGCAGTGCCGGTGATTACCTCTGTCGCTTTGCCGCCAGCGGTCTAGCCTGGCCCTGCTCGTTGTCCGATTCCGAACTGGAACAGCAACTGTTCCCACTGGCCCCTGCGGTGCCCAGTGAGCAGCGGCCACTGCCTGATTGGTCTTGGGTGCACGCCGAGCTGCGTCGCCCCGGCGTGACCCTGGCGCTGCTCTGGCAGGAGTATCGCCTGAGCCAGCCGCAGGGTTTTCAGTACAGCTGGTTCTGCGAGCACTACCGGGCCTGGCAAGGCAAGCTGGACGTGGTGATGCGCCAGGAACATCGCGTCGGCGAGAAGTTGTTCGTCGACTACGCCGGGCAGACGGTGCCGGTGATCGACCGGCACAGCGGCGAGATCCGCCAGGCGCAGGTGTTCGTCGCGGTGCTCGGCGCCTCCAGCTACACCTTCGCCGAAGCCACCTGGTCGCAGCAGTTACCTGACTGGCTGGGCTCCCATGCCCGCTGCTTCGCCTTCCTCGGTGGCGTGCCGGAGATCGTGGTGCCGGACAACCTGCGCAGCGCGGTGAGCAAGGCCCATCGTTACGAGCCGGACATCAACCCGAGCTACCGCGATCTGGCCGAGCACTATGGCGTGGCGGTGGTGCCGGCGCGGGCGCGTAAGCCGCGCGACAAGGCTAAGGCCGAGGTCGGCGTGCAGGTGGTCGAGCGCTGGATCCTCGCCGCGCTGAGGAACCGCCAGCTCTTCTCCTTGGACGAACTCAACAGCGCCATCGCCTTATTGCTGGAGCGCCTCAACCGACGACCGTTTCGCAAGCTGCCGGGCTCCCGGCACTCGGCCTTCGAAGCCCTGGATCGTCCGGTGCTGCGGCCGCTGCCGGAGCAGCCCTACGTCTATGCCGAGTGGAAGAAGGCGCGGGTGCACATCGACTACCACGTCGAGGTTGATGGGCACTACTACTCGGTGCCGTACCAACTGGTGAAGAAACAACTGGAAGTACGCCTGACAGCGCGCACGGTGGAGTGCTTCCACGCCAATCAGCGGGTGGCCAGCCACCTTCGCTCACCGCACAAGGGCCGGCACAGCACACAGGCCGAGCACATGCCCAAGAGCCATCGCGAGCACGCCGAGTGGACGCCACAACGGCTGATCCGCTGGGCTGAGCAGACCGGGCCGAACACGGCCGGCGTGATCAGCCACATCCTCGAACGGCGCATCCACCCAACCCAAGGCTACCGGGCCTGCCTGGGCATCCTGCGCCTGGGCAAGACCCATGGCGAAGTGCGCTTGGAGTTGGCCTGCCGTCGCGCCCTCAGCCTCGGTGCGTGCAGCTACAAGAGCCTCGAATCGATCCTGCGCCAGGGTTTGGAAAGCCTGCCGTTGGCTCAAGCCAACCTGCCCCTGCTGCCGGACGACCACGCCAATCTGCGCGGCCCCGGCTACTACCACTGAATACAAGGAATCCCACCATGCTGCCCCATCCGACCCTGGACAAGCTCCAGACCCTGCGCCTGACCGGCATGCTCAAGGCACTCGCCGAGCAACTGAAAACCCCGGACATCGACAGCTTGAGCTTCGTGGAACGCCTCGGCCTGCTGGTCGACCGCGAACTGACCGAACGCGACGACAAGCGCCTCAGCAGCCGCCTGCGTCAGGCCCGGCTCAAGCACAACGCCTGCCTCGAAGACATCGACTACCGCAGCCCGCGCGGACTCGACAAGGCGCTGCTCCTCCAGCTGAGCAGCGGTCAGTGGTTACGCGACGGACTCAACCTGATCATCAACGGGCCCACCGGCGTGGGTAAAACCTGGCTGGCCTGCGCCCTGGCCCACCAGGCCTGCCGAGAGGGTTACAGCGTGCGTTACCTGCGCTTGCCGCGCCTGTTGGAAGAGTTGGGCCTAGCCCATGGCGACGGGCGCTTCGCCAAGCTGATGAGCGGCTATGCCAAGACCGACCTGCTGATCCTTGATGACTGGGGCCTGGCCCCGTTCACCGCCGAACAGCGCCGCGACATGCTGGAGCTACTGGACGACCGCTACGGCCAGCGCTCGACCCTCGTGACCAGCCAAATGCCCGTGGACAACTGGCACGAACTGATCGGCGATCCAACCCTGGCCGATGCCATCCTCGACCGCCTGGTGCACAACGCTTAGCCGTTCACCTGGTCGTTACCCTTAATCGCAGCACCTTGACCTGTACGAGCCAGCGCCCAGAACTTGCGTCCGCCTTTAAGCACGCCAGCGGTTTCCAGCTCGTAGCCAGAGACCTCAGTCAGATCGCGGTAGAACTCCAGCACCTCGCGTGGCTGCACGGTGTGATAGCGGTTGGAGACCACCGACAACGGTGCCTTGGTGTCCGAGCGAAACAGCACTTTCTGCTCAGGGAACGAGTGAATAGCGCCCAGGTGGCCGATGGCAGCTGTGCGCCAAGCGCGCAACCACCAACCCCGCCGGCTAGGCCACCGAGGATGGCACCTGATACATAGCCGAGTGTGATGCCGAAAGGCCCTGCGATGGTGCCAATCAGCGCACCTGCTTGGCCGCCAGCCAGTGCAGCGCTGACGCCACGCGCAACACCGCCTACGGTGCCGATGGCTGCGCCGACTTTCATGGCTTGATGGAATGACGCAACTTTGGGGGAGTGACAACGAGGGCACTGCAATGACATAGGACGAACCTCTTTGGTGGTGATGTCATTGCAGTTATGTGTGGTTGAGATTTTTTCGAGTCGAATGGCCGCTTTGCAGCTGCGTAACCAACGGCGCAACGGGCTGGAGTCGGCCCAGAGTGTGTAAAAACATTTACGTACCCTGGGTTCCTCAGCGCAGCGCTCCTGAGCGAAGCGTTTTTGCCAAACGAAACCACTTCGGGATAGAGGGTCTCCTGCCCTTCGCTGGTGTAAACCTCAATCCAGTTACGAAACGACTTGTCGAGGCTGACACCCGCGTCTTCAAACGCAGCGTTAAGGTAGAACAGATGTAAAGCCGCACCATGGGGACTGCCAGGCGTAACGCTGTCCATATCAGACTGGTACGAAGGCTGCTTTGAGCCCCAGAACATCTTGATGATCGGAGCATCGAAGTAGGGATCAGCAATAGGGGCAGCCAAGCTGGTGCTGCAGGTGACCAGCACCAGCACGCCGGCCGCCAGTACAGGCCGCAAAGCTTCAATGAAATATGTCAGCACGGGTATTGGCTTCCTGTTTGCTCTAGGCGCTGCCTGGAGGCGAGGCTTCATGAAATTGTTCACTAAACGGGAGCCACGAACGGATAACGATCACAAGTGGTCCAGTCAGCGTACTTTGCCGGATCGAATTGAACGCCATTGTCCACGCACCACTCCCACTCTGAGCGGAAGGCTTCGGCGGTGAGGCTGGCGTGCAGTTCCTGCTGCCAAGTTACGGCGTCTGCGCGGCCAACCTGGAACGTCTTCACGGAGGGGCGCTTGTCACTGTCGACAAAGTTCACGCCGTAGCAAAGGTATTTTGGCTTTCCAGCTCGGCGGTTGTCGGATCGCATGTATCGAGAAATCCCGGTTCGCCCAACAGAGTTTTTATTAGGCATACAGCTATCTCTGTATGACCCTCTTCCATTAAGGGGCTTGGGCAGGGAGCTGAGCATTTTGTTCTTCCACAATACCGCTTCAGCTAATGCAATGCCTTTCGTAGCAGCGTTGCCAAAGCGGAATGAGCGCTGGTGCTCCTTCCCTTTGCGCGTGATGCGCACGATGAACACATCGCTGTATTCGGTAATGTGATCCGTGGTTCTGGTAGCCGTTTTACCGGCTGTTTTAGGCGAGCTCATATCGATTCATTTTAGCCAAGCGTGATCATTTCATTATAAGGCGCACTGAAGGCCATTTAGGCCCGGTCAGCTCAAACCGCGCCGCACGATTCAACCAACCTGGCTTGGCTCTACAGCCCGCAGAAGGCTTTCATTTCTTCAAGATCGGCCGGGTTGATCAAATGAAATTGACTGATATAAACCTGATCGGAACCAGCACCATGCTGGCGCAGGTATTCAACCATGTCGTTTGATGCCGCTTTCACCTGGAAGCAATAACCAGTCTCTTCGTCATACCAGCCGCGCACCACAGACACCGACGCAAATCCTGTAAATTTTGGATCGAGCGTCCCGGTAGACTGGCCGGTGCCCCCCTTTTTTCTCGTGAACGAGAACGTGCTGACACGAACGATTGATGACAGTGGGCGAGGCTTAATCAAAAAAGAGGTTGTCATGGTTTGGGCCTTGGTTTGCTAAGTGTTCAAAGCATCTCACGGGCAATCGGAACTGCAAGCCCCGCCACTACAGCTGACCAGTGCATCAGCGAGCAGCCGCCTTTATTGCAGGCAAAAAAAACCACCTTCGAAGAGGTGGTTCAGGTTTTTAACCAAACATATCCATGGTGTCCCCAGTGGACTCAGCCTTTACGGGGATCAGGATCGATACTGACCATGCGGAGGCTTCACGGCTTATGAAAAAGACCGAGCGATAGCTCGGCCTTGTCAGGGGTGAGAAACGTTATGCAGGAAGGGCATCATCCTGGGCTGCAGAGCCAGCGCCATCGAGCGCGGCTTGGTTGCTGTCTAAAACAGCAGCCTGAGCACCGGTGTATGCGGGCCGACGTTTGTTTGCCATATGGAATTTGGCGATTACCTTCATTTCATCGCCGGTGAAAGTCAGCGGATCTGCTGGGTTATTGGCTTCTTGGTTTTTGTTCACCTGCAGGGCAACCACATCAGGGTGAACCCCTTTATCCAGCGAGTCTGAAACACGCTTGGCTGATAACCCGGTTCTGTCTGCCTGATCGTGAGCCAGCTTGCTCCAGGCATCCCCAACCAGTCCTTTGGCGAGTTCAGTTTTCTTCCCCATGTATTCTCTCCCGTGGATAAGGCCGAAAGCTCCATTGCTTTTGCCTGTCTTCTGAGCATAGCCACAGCCGCGGTGGTCGACCACAACCAACCCTGTCCGCTCTTCAGCTGGTCTGCTTGGCACCAGAAACAGAAAACCCGGCACGAGGGCCGGGTTTAGAAATCTGTGCCCGTAACGTGGGCAGCGGGTTTTGCCTGGCCCCTCTCCCTTTCGGGGAGACTTCCTGTTCCCAGGAAGGACCGCCATTGGCGGTGGAGGTGGTGCGCCCTGCCCTCTATGTGAGCCGGTGGACGAACCGCAGAGCCATCATTACCTGCACCTGTTTTGCGAGCCGCTGTAGCTTATGGCTCGGGGCACAGTGTGCGCACCCCGCGGGTCAGCAATGTTGCGTTGTTGCGCTGTCCAGGTCTCCGGCGAAAGCCTTCAACCCTACACTTATGGCAGTAGCCGCCATCTGATCTGACACCTTGCAAACGATAGTTTCCCACTCTATAAGAAATCAGGCCCTTACGAGACCATAGTCTTGGAGAAGTGCTTGAGGGTCGATCTAATGGCCCTAACTCTGTCAGAGAAGACAAGGGATTGGGTGTCTGGTCAGTGCAGGGGGTAGCAGATGGAGCTTGTGTGGGCTACTGAGGATTTGGTGATCGCTGGGCAACCCTATCCAGGGTTCCCCATTCTGCTTTGGGACTCAATGGAAAGTTGCGTCCCGGCCAATCAGTTCGTTCGTCACTACCTGCTTCGAGGGGCCATTGGCTCGAAGCGATCCTGGCCCAGCACCGGACGCGCGCTGTACGACTTCTTCAGCTTCATCCAGGCACATGAGTTGGACTGGCGCGACGTTGATCGTGGCGAGGCCAAGAGCCTTGTGGCGGCCTATCGGGACTACTGCCTGGTGGCGTGCGAACTGGCACCGAACACCACTCGCCAGCGTCTGCTTTACATCTGCAAGTTCTACGAGTTCGCGCTGAAGGAAGGATGGGTGAAGCGCCTGCCCTTCGCCTATGAAGAACGCACCGTGAGGCGCGAGACAAGCTTCCTTGCGCATGTCGATGCCAGTGGCGGCAAGGCCAAGGCAAACGATGTGATGCCGCGTAGACACAAGGCCCTGCCCAAGTTTCTGAGCATGACCGAGATCAAGGCGCTCCTGGCCGCAGCCGAGAACCCCCATCACCGGATGATGATGCGCCTGGCTCTGCATACAGGTCTGCGCCGCGAGGAAATCGCCGCCTTCCCGTTGGCCAATGTCTTCGACCCGGACAAGGCGGGACGAACCGAGCAGAACCTACGCATTCGCCTCGATCCGTTTGACGGCAGCGGCATGGTGACCAAGGGCAGCAAGCCGCGAGAGATTTATGTCAGCCGCCAGTTCATGGCCGAACTCTATCGCTATGTCACGAAGGTGCGCGGCGAGCGTGCCTCGCTGAGCAAGGCCCCGCAAAGAGCGCTGTTCCTCAACCAGTCCGGGGAGCCCTATGGCAGGGACGGCAAGAGCCTCAACCGGATCATCAGCGAGACAGGCAAGCGGGCTGGAATCAAGGCCCATACGCACATGTTGCGGCATACCTATGCCACCCATACCCTCGTCAGCCTTCAGCGTAACCGTGCGAGCGGGCTGGATCCCCTGGTGTTCGTTCAGCGGCAACTCGGCCACAGTTCAATTCAGACGACCATAGTGTACCTGCACCTGGTCAACGAAATGGCCGACGAGGCGGTGCTGGCCTATGACGACGAGTTAAACGCACTGGCGGAGGCGGCCTGATGGGCAAGCGCAAGGTATTTGCCAAGACCGATCTCGGCGTTCCGCACGTTGAGCACAACCACGACGCGGCAGGCAATGTGGTCATTCTGCCCGAGGCCATCCCGTCGAAGAACACTATGGTCGAGTTCGGGCGGAACACCTCCTGCTTACGACGCTTCGACTTCGCCTGCTGGTACGGTGCCGGCATCGACCCCATCACCTACGCTTGCCAGCGCCAGATCGAACGTTTCCTCGCAGGCCAAGAGGGGACCGTCACAGCAACCACCGTGGCTAGCTACTGCAGTAATGGACTGCGCAATTTCCTCGACAGCTGCGTATTGCGGGCGGCAACTTTTGGCCGTGATTTGGCCCTGGCCGATGTGAACCGGGATTTAATCGACGGTTATCTCGGCCATCTGGCTGGGCTGGGCGTGGAGGGCATTGGAAGAGTGCATGTGAAACTCCTAGGGTTGCGGGAGCCACATACCCCATAGGGGCAGAGTGGCCCCAATGGGTAAGAAAGTGCTGGAGATCCAGCTGAGGAACTTGGTGTGGGATGAAAATAAAGTTTCATCCAATTTAAAGCTTCATTATCAAGCTTAAAAAATGAAATAAAATATTTATAAATCAATTAGATAGCCAGAAATCTGCCGAAGACCTAGGCCGGATTTGTGCCGGGGTGGAAATCAGTAGATGCCCTTAAAGTATCATCCAATTTGCGGCAAGGCCGTCCGCCATGACCTAAAATATGAAAATAAAGTTTCATCCTTTTGCCGGAAACACAGTGATGACGGGGCTTGTAGAGGGAGGTCATTTCTGGCCTCCCTCTACACTTGCCAGCTCAAGTTTCTCAGGAGCAACGAAACGGACTCGCTAGCGCAATCTAGCTCCGCTATTCGGCCTGCCCCATCCAGATATGCTGGTGGAATCGAAGACTTGGGATAGCAATGAGCAACAAGACAGTTTGGGAGAAAGCAGCAAATCAGCTTATTCGGAAATGAGTTTGCGGACTATCTGCCTGAGCAGCTGGATGAGGGGTAGTCCATCTCTGCGGGTAAGGGTGAGTGTTGCGAAGGGAAGCAACTCCCCGGCGACGTTCTCTCCCTCTGGGCACCAGTGGATCTTCTGGAGTAGGCTCAATCACTCCGTTGTTGCTTGCTTCCCGTCAAAGTGCGCTGCTTCCCGAGAGCCCGAATGCTCGCTTAGCGCTTTCAGCACGATGCTCGGGGACCAAGCGTACTCGACGTTGAAGTTCGGGTCTGCATCCGTCTGCAAGCATTGGAGCCTGTGAGCATTGTCATGAGCGATATAATAGTACAAGGGCTTTAGGTGAAGCGTGTGTGCCAGCAAGCCCGCAGTACACCATATTGATCGGGCCGTTTTGCCAGTACAGGAGAAGTAATGAAGCGCGAAAAAGTGAAAGTCAGAATTGACGAAGGTGTGTTTTTTGATACTCAAATCATGGCCAACCCGGCAAATACCCGCGAATGGATCGTGATGTTCAAGAAGGATGCAGGCCGCAGTTTCTTTTTGATAGATGATCAGGATGAGATCGACTCTTTTTCCGACCTCGAAAGCTTGGTCAACGAGCTACGCAAACTCGGTATCCGTCGTACGGAGATTCATCTATAACCCCTCTTGGGCTATTCCGTCATCCTGAGGCGGTAATCCTATCTCGCCACAAGCAAGAAAAAGCGCCTGGTTGGTGCCCTTCAATTCTCGTGAAACCAGACCCCAGCAATACATGCGCAATTGCGCCCATCTGACCAGTCAGTTGCATTTGCGCTGACCACCGATTGCATAAGGCTTGACCATTAGACTGTATCGCTAGACAGGCAGAAAGTAGCCTGTCGTGAATAGCTCCCAGCAATCACTGCTCAAGGACTTCGACAGAATCCTGAAAGGGACGCCTCAGCAACTGGAGATACTGCGCAACAAATGCAATGATCACGAGTTGATCTTCAGTTTTGTGGTCGTGCAACCCGCGATATCAGCGAAGAAGGTGTCGAAGGGGCAGCTTGCTGTATTGGGAACGAGCTACTCATACATCAAGAGCATCTCGGAATCGGACATCAAGGTCATCGTTAGTCCGTAATCTACTTGCGTCAGCGGAATTGCGACTTACCGCTGACGCCACGCTACAGACCTACTTCGCTTTCTTAGGTTCTGTACGAAAAGTCCTAACGGTTAAAATCGGCGCCATGACAGGCTGGAGGCCCGCATGGCAAAGCGCTACGAACTCCCAGATGCAGCTTGGGAGCTGATCGCCGATTTGGTTTCCCCCGAACAGAAAATGGGGCGACCTCGCAGTGATGACCAACTGATGCTCAATGGCATTTTCTGGATCTTGTGCTCAGGTGCTGCCTGGCCCGATCTGCCGGAGCGCTTCGGCCCATGGTCGACTGTGTATCAACGCTTTCGTGATTGGAGAGACGACGGCACGTTCGACTAACTGCTTAAGCGGTTGCACATTCGACTGAATCAGGAAGGGCTGATCGATCTGGATACCTGGATGATCGACTCCACGACAGTACGAGACGTCAATCTGCTTGTCCATTACGCGTTCCAGCGATGATGTAGCTCTGACATGTACTAGGCTGTTTAACAGTGAGTTAATTTCATTACTCAAGCATTTGTACTCAACGAATGTTATTACGCACCCTAGACTCTGAATCGAAGCGGGTATCCGGGCTTTCAATGTTGCAGAGCTTATATGCATACGCGCAGATAAGCGCTTCGCAGTATGCGTCTGGGCATCCCGTCTTGCGCAACTAAACCAGTCGCCACCTATGCGGCAGCAGCTCCGCAATCTCACTTGCCCGCTGCGTCGGCAGACGTGTGAGGACGTCCTTCAAATAGGCGTACGGGTCATGCCCGTTGAGTCGAGCTGACTGGATCAAACTCATGATCGCCGCTGCCCGTTTACCGCTGCGCAGTGAACCTGCAAAGAGCCAGTTCTTGCGCCCCAACGCCCATGGCCGGATCTGGTTCTCTGCCCAATTATTGTCAATGGGTACAGCGCCGTCATCGAGATAGCGCGACAGCGCCGTCCAGCGTTTGAGGCTGTAATCCAATGCTTTGCTGATGGCCGAGCCATCGTGCACAAGTAGGCGCTGGGTGATCATTCAGGCATGCAAAGCGTCCATCACCGGTACGGCTTTTTCTTGTCGTATTCGGCGGCGTAAATCCGGTTCTAGGTCGCGGACTTCATGCTCGATTTCGTACAGCAGCTGGATGTACCTCAAGGCCAGCTCGGCAAGCTGGCTTTTATTGGTGGCGTGTAGCTCGAAGAATTTGCGCCGGGCATGGGCCATGCAGCCGATCTCGGTGACACCGAGTTCAAAGCTGGCCTTGTAGCCACCAAAATCATCGCAGACCAGCTTGCCATTCCACTGACCAAGAAAATTGCGCGCATGCTCGCCGGCACGGCTGGGACTGAAGTCGTACACCACGGCCTTCAGATCGGCGAAGGGTGTGGTGCTATAGGCCCAGACGTAAGCCCGATGGGTTTTCTTCTCGCCTGGGGTGAGCATTTGCACCGGGGTTTCGTCAGCGTGGATCACGCGTTGGGCCAGCACGGCTTCGCGCAGGGCATCGACTAGCGGCTGGAGCTGCACGCCGGTTTGTCCGACCCACTGCGCCAGTGTCGAGCGAGCGATGGCCAGGCCGGCACGGCCAAAGATTTTCTCTTGCCGATATAGTGGCAAGTGGTCGGCGAATTTGGCCACCATCACGTGAGCCAGAAGGCCGGCGGTTGGGATGCCCTTGTCGATCACCTGGGCCGGCACGGGGGCCTGGATCAGGGTTTCGCACTGATCGCAGACCCATTTGCCACGGATGTGCCGCTCAACGGTGAACACGCCCGGTGTGTAGTCGAGTTTCTCGCTGACATCCTCACCGATACGCTTGAGCGCGCAACCGCACTGGCAGTGGCTGTTATCGGGTTCATGGTGGATCAGAGTGCATGGAAACTGTGGCGGCAAGGCGGTGCGTTTAGGTTTTTGCCGAACCTCAGTCGAAGCGGGAGCAGGTTTCAGCGCTTCAAGTTCTGCTTCGATGGCCGCAATGTCGGTGTCGATCAGGTCATCAAGCAGACTGACTTGATCCGGGCTCAATTGCTCGCTGCGCTTGGCAAACTTGAAGCGCTTGAGCTGCGCAATCTCATGGGTCAGCTTTTCGATAAGCGTTTGGTCGCGGTGGATCTTCTTGCCCATTGTCTCGACTTTCTGATCGAGACTCTCGACACGTTGCATCAACTGCGCCGCCAGAGCGCGCAGTTGTTCAGGGGGCAGTTGGTCGAGATTGGGCAGCGAAGTCATGCCGCCGATTTTGCCCGAGCAGGCTAAACCCGACGAGAGGCCCATCGGACAATTGCACGGTCAGGCAGGCGATGGCAGGCATCACAGAATAGAAATTGCGCCACCCGGCCCAAGTCGTTGCCAGGGTAAACCCAGCACTAGGGCGTGTAGTTGTTCGGCACCCAATTCCATCTGAGAGCCGTGTCGAGAACCCGGCCAGAAGAACTTGCCTTGATGCAGGCGGCGCGCCGCCAACCAAATACCCAACCCGTCGTGCACCAGCACTTTCATCCGATTGCCGCGGCGATTGGCAAACAGATAAGCACAGTGCGGCTGAGCCGCACCGAACACCGCCACCACCCGCGCCATTGCGGTGTCGGTGCCAGCACGCATGTCCATAGGCTCGGTGGCGAGCCAAATGGAGTCGATGCGGATCATCGCAGCAGATCTCGCAGAAAGGTCGCGCAGGCAGCGGCGCTTTCGGTCGGCCAGTTCACTTTGATGGTGCCGCGCGGGTGTGGGATTTCCAGACAGATAGTCGATGACGCGGAATCCGACTTTGTCCCGATAGCCTGCAAGGACAGAGGAATGAAAGCAGGTTGCAGCGCCATGGCTTTCTGCGTGTGCACTCGGATCCATTTATGGACGAGGTTTGCGTTGAGGCTGTGGCTCAGCGCAACGCTGGCAATCGAGGCCCCGGGCTGGGCGCACTCTTGAATGATCTGGGCCTTGAAGGATTTGGAGTAGGAACGGCGTTGTGGCTGCATGAAAGACCCGCTTAAAAGGCTAGAAATGGTGTCCACTTAAATCAGGTGGACACCATCGCCTTTGGCGTCGGGGCCAGGAAGGTGTGTTGGCCGGACGGATACGCTTCGCAATACGCTGGAGCGTCAGCACATGAAAAATATAAGCATTGAGGACGTAAGTGATTTTCTAACGCGAGCAGGAGAGCCAGTAGCTAGTGCTTGTGAGGATGAGGTCGCTGGAGTCGCCATGGCTCAGGAACTGTGCCCAGGAAAACCATACTGTTCAGTAAGGCAATGGATTCTCGTCGACCTCGATATTTCAGATGACAAGAAAGCGTTGGTTACAGAGCAAGGATTTCAGCCAATTCTTCTCTATGCCCACACTGTAGTCACAGATAGTGCTCGTCGATTCTTACCAGGCGACTGGGTCAGGAGTACGCTTTTGGTCGAACTCAAGAATAACTATATCTTTGAAACTAATAACAGTGTCTACATCCTTCTGGGCGCAGGAAGCAGGAAAAGCGCAGCCCCCGATGTTGTGACCAGCATATTTTAATGAACTGCGGGATGTCACCCGCGAGCTGTGCCTGAATCGCGTGGTGATCGGCGGCTCCGCCGCGCCGCGCGCCCTGGTCGAGTGCTTCGAAACCCGCTTCGATGCCCGTGTGCTGCACGCCTGGGGCATGACCGAAATGTCGCCGCTGGGCACCGTCTGCCGTCCGTTGCCCAAGCATGCTGGCTCGTCCCTGGAGCAGCGCCTGGATCTGCAGGCCAAACAGGGCCGCCCGCTCTGCGGGGTATCGATGAAAATCAGCGACGACGAGGGCAACGAACTGCCGCACGACGGCAAGGCCTTCGGCCACCTGCTGGTCAAGGGTCCCTGGATCGTCAGCAGTTACTTCCGTGGCGAAGAGGCGTCAATCCTCGACGCAGAGGGCTGGTTCGACACCGGCGATATCGCCACCATCGATCCGGATGGCTACATGCAGATCACCGACCGCTCCAAGGATGTGATCAAGTCCGGCGGCGAGTGGATCTCCTCGATCGACCTGGAGAACGCTGCCGTCGGCCATCCGGCCGTGGCCGAAGCCGCGGTGATCGGCATCGCCCACCCCAAGTGGCAGGAGCGTCCGCTGCTGATCGTGGTGACCAAGCCCGGTAAACAGCTCAGCAAGGAGGAGGTGCTCGGCTTCATGATCGACAAGGTAGCCAAGTGGTGGCTGCCCGACGATGTGGTCTTCGTCGATCATCTGCCGCATACTGCCACCGGCAAGCTGCAGAAGCTCAAGCTACGCGAGATGTTCCGCGACTTCCGCCTGCCGGAGTAGCCCGCAGGAATCCAGCGCCCCAGTTCACTTCAGGGCGCAGGCTGATCGTAGCGCGACTGTCCTGCGCAGGGCTTGCAGCCGCTTTGTCGGCTATAAGAACAACGAGTGGGGGGTGAGCGGCGCCGGGGAAGAAACGCTCGCCGAGCGCGCCCATCCGACGGCAGTGAGGCGCAAATATCCTAGTGCATACCGACCCTGAACTGGTCCTGAAAACCACGCCTCCGCGAGTGCAGAAGTCTGCCCTGCAGCGCTCTCGCTTGAGCCTGGACAGCCCCAGACTAGCCGACAGTGCAGCCATTTCGGTGCAGGCCTCACCGGGCTTCGGCAAGACCCAGCTACTCGCGCAGTGGCGGCGCGAAAGCCTCGCGCGCGGCGCCATCGTCGCCTGGCTCACCCTCGACGAGCGCGACGATGGCTACCGCCTGGCCCAGGGCCTGTACACGGCGCTGGCCATGGGCAGCGGCCGCAGCGCTACGCCGCCCAGTGTCAGCATGATCGGACAGGAGCCCGGTGAACTCGAGGGGCTGACCGGCTGGCTGGCCGAAGTCGCCGACATGGCCCGGGAAACCCTGCTGGTCCTCGACGAGGTGCATACCCTGCCGGATGCTTCGGTGCGCCACTGCCTGACCTACCTGCTGCGCAACGCCCCCGCCAACCTGCGCGTAGTCATGGCCTCCCGCAGCCGTCTGGCGCTGCCCATGGCCGACCTGCTGGCGCAAGGACAGTTCGCCATGATTACCGGCGAGGATCTGCGCTTCACCGTGGAGGAAACCCTGGAGCTGCTCGCCAGCCGCTTCGGTCAACGTCTCGATCCCGACAGCTGCCTACGGCTTTACGAGATCACCGAGGGCTGGCCGCTGGGCCTGCAGTTGTCGATTGCCTCGCTCGAGCGCCACGCCGATCTGCAGCAGGCCATTGCCGAACTTGCTGTCTGCGGCGGCGATATCCAGCGTTACTTCGTCGACGCCCTGCTCAGCCGACTGGCGCCGGAGCAGGCCGAGTTCCTCTACCGTATCGCCCCCTTCGAGATGGTCAGTCCGGCCCTGTGCACTGCCGTGCTGGAAGATCAGCGCGCCGCGATCTGGCTCGAAGAGCTGTGCGCCACGACCCCGCTGATGATCGAGGGCGTCGACAGCGAGTGGGTGCGCATCCACCCGCTGGCCCACGAGCTGCTGCGCGCCCGCTTCGCCGAACTGCCCGAGGCCGAGCGTCTGCTCATGCATCGCCGGGCGGCGGCCTGGCTGTCGGCCCAAGGCCAGCATGAAGAAGCCGCGCGCCATGCCCTTTCGGCCGGGATGTTCGAGCAGGCCTACGCCCAAGCCGAAGGCAGTCTCTACGAAATCATGCTGCGGGGACGGTTTGGTCGCGTCCTGGAATGGCTGGAGCGTATTCCCGAAGCCGAAGTCCTGCGCCGCCCACGTTTGCGCCTGGCAGCCGCCTGGTCGCTGGCGCTAACCGATCGCCAGGACGAAGCCCTCGGTCTGGTCGAGGGCATAACCAGCGATCCGCAGGCCGGCAGCGAAGAGCGCTGCGAGGCCGCCATCATCGCCGCGTCGGCGGCCTATTTCGCCGATCGCCCGGAACAGTCGATCGCCATCATCAAACCCTGGCTGGAAAACCCGCCCGAGTCGCTAAAACTGCGCTCCATCGTCAACAATCTTGAGGCCCGCGTGGCCCTGTGGCAGGGGCAACTGGAGCGCGCACGTCACTGCTGTCTGCACGCACCGCATTACCAGTGGGCGCCTGGCCTAGATGCCATTGGTGGTTTCCGTGAATGGGTGCTCGGCCTAAGCTACTGGTGGGAAGGCCGCATGAGCGCCGCCGAACAGGCACTGCGCCAAAGCCTGGGCCGAGCCGACCAGGACATCGGCCGCCGCAGCGCGATGGCCGTGACCCTGGCCACCGCGCTGGCGGCCGCCCTACTGGAGCAAGACAAGCCCCAGGAAGCCGAGACCGTGCTGGCCAACCGACTGGATATCCTCGCCCGCCTGGCGGCGCCGGAAGCGGTAACACTTGGTTACCTGACCTCGGCGCGCCTGGCCTTCCTGCATGACCATTCACACCGGGCAATGGACTTGCTCGAGGAACTCTTCGCCTTGGGCGAGAGTCGCCACCTGCCGCGTTTCTGCATCCTCTCGCTGACCGAACAGATTCATCAGCACGCGCTACGCGGGCATGCGCAGACCTGCCTGAGCCTGTGGCGGCGTCTCGACGCCCTGACACCCGACGTGCTGCGCACGCAGACGGGGGTACTCGGCGCCGAGCTGGCCCTGCCGGTGGCAATGGCGCGCATCCAGGTCGCCCTCGCCCAGCAATCCGACTGGGCCGAGTTGTTGCCGTTACTGGAACAGTCCGGCCAACTGGCCGAACGCTTGCGCCGTGGACGGGAGTCCGTACAGGTCAAGCTGCTGCAGGCCATGGTCCGGCAGAAGCTGGGCCAGGACGGCAGCCAGTTGCTGCACGAGGCGCTGGACCTGGCCGAGGAGCTGGGCCTGCGCCGTGTACTGAGCGATACCCACCCCGACCTGGCTGAGTGGGTGGCCAAGCAGGGCGGCGCCTTACCCCGGTCAAAGACAGAAACGGCGACCGAGACGATGGCTCACCCGCCACGCACCAGCAAGCCGGTCAACGTGTCGCCGAGCCAGTTGTTGACACCCAAGGAACAGGAAGTGCTGCAACTGTTGGCGCGCAACCTGACCAACAAGCAGATAGCGCTGGCGCTGAATGCGGGCGAGGAAACCGTCAAATGGCACATCAAGAACCTGTTCGGCAAGTTCCAGGCAGGCACCCGCAAACATGTGGTGGATCGCGCCTATCTGCTCGGTATCCTGGGACCCGAGACTTGACTGGTTTGCCAGCACCGCTCGGCAACAGGTAGCCCCCGACCAGGCAGCCGTAGCGAAACGGATCGCACCGCTCGCCCGTGCATTCCAGCTTCGATGACTTTCGCTCGGACGATGCCTTGTCATCGAGCGCCCCCCAAGAGCGCGGACACCGCGAACCGACCTGTGCCCCCCACACAAGGGGGCGGCGGCAGCTCCTGCCTTCGTGGGTAATCTGGATGGTGCCGCGCCAGACACTGTCGAGCACCCTGCCCAGGCGGTGCAGCGCGTGCACCAGGCCAGCGCTGAGTGCCAGCGACAGAACACCAGCAGAAACCGAGGTAAACCTGAACATGTTCAGCAAACCACTGTTTATCGTCTCACTGGGCATTGCTGCACTCGCGCTCATCGGGTCTACAGAGCGCTCGACGATGATCGCCAGCCCCAGGCAGCCCCAGGCGCTCTCGACGGCGCTGGTCGATATCTGGCCACGGTAGCCCGCTCACAAGCGCGCAATGCGAGCCGGCCTCCACAGCTGCGCGGCCCCTTCTCGCCAGCCCCGGTTACTCACGGGTTAACGGGCATGAGGAAGGCGTCGCTGCGCGACTTTCACGCTAAGATAAGGCCGGCCAACCACACACGAGTGCTTCCTATGCCGGACCAACCGATCAACCTCGAGAATGAGTTCCTCAGCAGGGCCCGCTATGCCAAAGGTAAGAAGACTCTGCAGGCAATTCTCGATGCCACCTATGACCTGATCATCGAGGAAGGGCCGACCGCCGCCTCGCAGAAGGCCATCGCCGAGCGGGCCAGGGTGACCCAGAGCGCAGTGCGCCACTATTTCCCGACCAAGGAAGACCTGCTGGTTGCGTTTTTTGCGACCGGTATCGAGCGTCTGCGCCACCTACTCAAGGCGAAGATCGCCGAGGTCGAGCTCGACCCCCGCACCCAACTACTCGATATCGCGGCCCTGCACTTCTCGCGCATCCGCGACACCGACGACGTGTTCTTCTTCGAGGCCACGGCCTTCTGGCGGCGCCACCCAAACTACAGTGAAGTACGTGACCGCTGGTATCAGGAGGCGAGCCGCTACTACCAGGGGCTGGTGCAGAAGATTCATCCGGAGTGGAGCGAGATGCGCTGTATTGAGACCAGCTATCAAATCCTCACCCTGATACTCGGCGGCTGGATCACGGCAGGACGCTCGAGGCCTGTGCACCAAGAGCGTGACCAGGAATCGCTGACTGCAATACTGCTACGCGGGATCGAGCGGCTGATCGACTAGCAGGCGGCGCCACGGCTCGAGCCCCCCTCCGGCACATCCGGCAGCCAGGACTCAGCGCACCCGCCTCACGGGCCGATCAGGCCAGCACCAGCACATGATCCCGACGCTGCAGCGGCCGGGCCAGGCGAATCGCTCGCGGACCGGCGCCGAAAGTGCAGCGGCGCACGCCAACGCCTTGTCCAGCAACCACAGCGCGTGCGGCGCGCTGGCCCGGCTGCAGCGGGCGCCACGCCAGTCCGACACTACCAGGCCGAGGCTCGGGTGCACCTTGCGCTCGCCGTCGAGGCCCACCAGCTGGCCTGCGGGCAGGTCGGCATGGCTGTCGACCCAGGCGTTGTGATGCTCGGCATCGGCCAGCAGTTGGTGGCCCCAGTCTCGGAACAGCAGGGCCAGCACCGGCTCCAGGGTGGCCTGGATGGCCTGGATGGCGTAGCCGGCCAGGTAGCTGCTTTCCGCACAATCGGGGAACTCGCCGTCGGCGATATTGACCAGGTTCATGCGTTCGGTCCAGCGGTAGACGTTGGGCGCGCGTTGCGTCATCAGCATCGCCGGCACCGGGTCGCGGCCAAGGTGGGCAAACAGCGGCGCCATGAAGCCAAAGTCGGCGATGCTCGGCCGGCCGCCGAGCAGGTACGGGTAGTGCTGGAAATGCACATCCAGCGCATCGAGCAAGTCCAGATAGGCCGCCTCCACCGCCGGGATGGTCTCGGGCGTGACCCCGAGAAGCGGCAAGAAGCCATTGAAGTAATCCATCAGGGCGGCGCCGGCGGCAAGCCGCCCTTCACGGTCGGGCCCGCTGCGCACCGCCCGACCAAATTCGGCGCGCAGGAACTGCTCCTGCTCGGCGCGGTAGCTCCAGCGATAGTGCATGGCCGCAGCCAGCAAGCCTTCGCTGCCAAAGCCGTCGAGCAGGTGCGCCACGCAAGCCTGCACCGGCGTTGCCGGGAACATGGGATTGTCGGGAAAACGCCGCTCGAGCGCCGCGAGGATGTCGGTACTGTCCTGAATCAGCTCGCCGTCCGGCAGTTCCAGTACCGGCGCTACTATCAGGCGCACGGCGGACACTATCTGGGTCCGGAAGCGCGGATGCGACAGCAGCATCTCACGAAACGGCAAGCCTTTCTTGATCAGGTAGGAACGCACCTTGCCGGTGTACAGCGAGTGGGGCGTACCCCAGAGGGTCAGGGTTTGGGCGTACTCAGTCATGCTGGGCTCACTGCTTCTGAGGTGATTGGGGGCAGGCCACTGTTGCGCCTGATTATTAGGCGCTCGGACGCCAAAAAACTTGTGATTTTGGAGCAGATCTACACCCGCGCCCCTCAGCGGAACTTGCCGCTCCCACGGGACGGCGGCTTTACCACGCCACCTACCGGTCGGGCGCAAGCGCCGCGTATCGGCATGCCGGCAGCGTTCCAGGTGGGCGCTCAGGCTATGGCATGCGGCGCGGAAATTGATGCATGCCAACAAAAAGCGCATCTACATTGTTCTGTTCGGACTGGCTTGCAAACTGCGTAGCAACCCGCGGGGCATCCACCTCAAGGCCAATCAGAAAACAAGACCAGTGCGAGGATTGATCATGACCGTTATGCCGTTAACCAAGCCCGAGCAGCCAGTACTTGGCACAATCGACCATCCTGCCGCCTGGACTGCGCAGAGTCTGATGGCGCAGACCGACCAGTGGATCTAACAGCTGAACGCAGACGATATCGCCGAACTGGATGCCGCTCTGCGGCAGATCAGGGCCGAGGGGCTGCAGGTACCGAATTTCTGCAAGGACGATTTTCCGATGCCGAAGCTGGCGGCCAAGTTGGCACCCTATACAGCGAGCCTGGATTTCGGCCTCGGCATTCTTTACATCAAGGGCTTTTCGGTCAGCCGTTACACCAAGGATCAGGCCAGTGCGATCTTCTGGGGGATAGGTTGCCATATCGGCAGGTCCTGGGTGCAGAACAATCGTGGCCACCTGCTCGGCGACATTCGTGACGAAGGCCGCAGCCTTGACGACCCAATGGCGCGCGGCTATCAGACCACGGCAGATCTGGACATGCACACCGACGGCGCCGACATCGTCGCGCTGCTGTGCCTGAAGCAGGCGCCGGAGGGCGGGGAAAACCAGCTCAGCAGCGCCGTGTCGGCCTACAACAGGTTGCTGGAGAGCGACCCGCAGGCACTCCGACATTTGCTGGAAACCGAATATTGCATCTACTGGCGAGGCGAACAGCCGGCGGGTGAAGAGCCCTTCCACCGGGCCAGGGTACTTACCCCCGTCGTGGGTGCCGTGGCCTGCCTGAACCTGATCGGCTATATCCACAGCGCCCAACGCCTGCCGCGGGTCCCGCGCCTTACTGAGCAAGACCTTGAAGCCTTCGCGGCATTCAAAAAGGCCATCTGGGCCGAAGAGCTGGTGGTGCGCGTGCGCCAGGAGCCCAGCGAGAAGCGCCATCTGCGCCGCCTCTGGCTGGAAAGCCCGGCATGGCAAGGCAAGCGGCCGGCGGCCATGGAGAGTCTGCTGCGGGTCTCGAACACCTAGAAGCACCCCGAATCCAGCGTGCAGATGTGGGATCACATGTAGGCGCGCACCAGGCCTGGTCGGGCCATGGGCTCCCGCAGAAACCGCGCAGTGCCGGCAGGCCCTGCGCGGTTTTTCTTTCATCTGATCTTCACCATCCGCTTGCCGCGTTTGTCGCTGTGCAGCAGGCCAACTAGGCTCTCGAAACTGTCCAGAATGCCCTCGAACACAGTGATGCGACTCGCGGCCACCCGGGCGTGCAAGCGCTTCTCGCTTCGCCCAGGCGGTCGAAGAAGTCGGAACGACTGCAGTGCTCATCACCGGCCCAGCGTGCGGTTAGGCTGCTTGGCGCCTTCTCGCGGTCGTGTTCCTGGTTGCCGTCTGCAAGCTGCCTGCACTCCTGATTTGTCAGGGAACGGATGACCAACCCAACAAACACCACACGCGAGTTGTTTCCAACATACGACATCGCCGGGAAAAATCCGACCGGGGGTACAAAACAACTCAGCCGCGTGGTATTTTCTCTTCCAGCCCGCGCCGCCGACCGAAGCTTCCGGTACCGCCAGGGCAACCGCCGAATCACATGAGGATGAATCATGAGCGCTATGCAACTGACCAAGATCAACCACCCGGCCGCCTGGACTGCCCAAAGCCTGATGGCGCAGAGTGACCAGTGGATCTACCAACTGAGCGAAGAGGACATTGCCGAACTGGACGCCGCGCTGCAGCAGGTCAAGGCCAAGGGGCTGGTCGTGCCGAAGTTCGGCAAGCAGGATTTCCC
Source organism: Pseudomonas sp. UBA7530 (assembly GCF_002479365.1). Lineage (NCBI taxonomy): Bacteria > Pseudomonadati > Pseudomonadota > Gammaproteobacteria > Pseudomonadales > Pseudomonadaceae > Pseudomonas > Pseudomonas sp. UBA7530. The sequence goes on along the minus strand of NZ_DLMS01000011.1, from coordinate 437,617 downwards.
TATGCCGAAGCTGGCCAAGAAGTTGCAACGCTACCTGGACAGCCTCGTCTCAGGCCTGGGCATTTTCTACCTCAGGGGCTTTCCCGCCGAGCGCTATACCAAGGACCAGGCCAGCGCGATCTACTGGGGTATCGGTTCCTATATTGGCAAGCCTTGGCAGCAGAATGCCCGCGGCCATGTGCTCGGCGACGTGATCGATGAGGGGCGCAGCGTCAATGACCCCACCGCGCGCGGCTACCAGACCACCTCCGACCTGGACCTGCACACCGACGGTGCCGACATCGCCGGCTTGCTGTGCCTGAAGCAGGCCCCCGAGGGCGGCGAGAACCAGTTGTGCAGCGCGGTGGCCGTCTTCAACAAGGTGATCGAGGACAACCCCGCAGCGGCCCAGCATCTGCTGGAGACCGAGTACTGCATCGACTGGCGCGGCGAAGAGCAGCCAGGCGAGAAGCCCTACTACAAATCGCGCCTGCTGAACCGCCTGGACGACGGCGGCATCGCCTGCTTCTGCCTGACCGACTACGTGCGCAGTGCCCAGCGCTTCGACGAGGTGCCGCGCCTGACGGAGCAGGACCTGGAGGCGTTCGAGGCGTTCAAGCAGGCCAAGTGGGACGAATCGCTGGTGGTGCGCCTGCGCCAGGTGCCCGGCGACATGCTGTTCGTCAACAACCATTTCATGATGCATGCGCGTAGCGAATACAAGGATGCCGCCGAGTGGGAAAACCGCCGTCATCTGCGGCGCCTCTGGCTGGAGACCGACGTATGGGAGGGCAAGCGTCCGGCCGCCATGGGCGCCCTGCTGAAGAACGCCCGCGAGTTCTGGGAAAAGAACGACGTTGGCGTACCGATGTGGGATCAGCTGTAACGCTCGATCAACGAGTTACTGCCATTATTGTTTGTTACCAGAGAGAACCGAACATGACCCACCCGGTAATAGAGGTTGCGCAGCTGTCGGCATTGCTCGCCAACGGCACCAAGCTTGCGATCGTCGATTGTCGCTTCGATCCCATGGCCTCCGATGCAGGGAGACAAGCCCATCTGGCCGGGCATATTCCGGGCGCGCACTATGCTCATCTGGAACTGGACCTGTCAGCCGCGGACAAGTCCGCTGGCGGTCGCCACCCGATCCCAACGGAGGGCGAGTTCACGGCCCTACTGCAGCGCTTCGGCGTCGATGCCGACACCTTGCTGGTGACCTACGATGCCGGGGACCTGGCTGCCGCATCGCGGCTCTGGTGGATGGCTCGCTACTTTGGCCATGACAAGGTGGCGGTGCTCGATGGCGGTATCGCTGCCTGGGTCGCGGCAGACCAGCAAGTCGAGCCCGGAGCGGTGGCGGCTGGCAACGGCACCTTTGCGGCGAACATCGACCCGGCCCTCTGCGTCGATTTCCAGGCGGTGTGCTATGGCGAGTATCGCCCGGTACTGATCGACAGCCGCGACCCACCCCGCTACAGCGGCGAAGTCGAACCGATCGACCTGCATGCCGGGCATATTCCCGGCGCCATCAACATGCCCTGGCGCGAATCACTGGGTGAAACCGGCCTGCTACGCGACGCCGAAGCCCAGCTCGCCCGCTGGCAGCCGCTGTTTGCCGACAAACCCGCGCCGATTCTTTATTGCGGCTCCGGGGTCACCGCCTGCGTCAACCTGCTGGCCCTGGAGCTGGCCGGGCTGAGCGGGGCGCGGCTCTATCCCGGCAGCTGGAGCGACTGGTGCCAGCGCGGTGGCGTGGTTGCTACCGGCAACGCCTGAAGACAACGAGGAGTCAATAGATGTCGGAGCAACTCAGCCGGCCGGGGCGCCTGCGCCCCGCACCAGAGAGCTTTCTCACGGAGGCGCAGATCGGCGAGGTCAAAGCCGGGCGCCGCGACTTCCTGCGCAGCAGCCTGCTGGCCGCTACCGCAGCCCTAAGCGCCCCCCTGGCCGCTAGGGCGGGCGCCGGCGATCCGGCGATCCGGCGATCCTCGAGCTGCCCAACTGGTCGAAGAGCGCCGGCCAGCCGGTCGCCGCCCGTCCCTACGGCCTGCCCTCAGAGCATGAGGGCAACCTGCAGCGCCGCGAGATGCGCGGCCTGTCGAAGGTCAGCGGCAACTCCGCCTCCTTCACCCCGCTGCAGGGGCTGTTCGGCATCATCACGCCCTCCGGCCTGCACTACGAGCGCCATCACCAGGGCTGGCACGACGTCGATCCGGCCCGGCACCGCCTGATGATCACCGCGTCCACTCCAACCTTAATCGACAAACCCATGGTGTTCAGCATGGATGACCTGATGCGCCTGCCGTCGGTATCGCGCATCCACTTCCTCGAGTGCGGTGGCAATACCGGCACCGAGTGGGGCAGTCCGCTAGTGCCGACGGTGCAGTACACCCATGGCCTGCTGTCCTGTTCGGAGTTCACCGGAGTGCCGTTGCGCCTGCTACTGTAACATTGTGGCGTCGACTTCAGGAAGGCGCGTTACCTGCTGGCCGAAGGCGCCGACGGTGCCTCCCTGACCCGCACCATCCCGATGGAACTGGTCGAATCCGGCGAGGTATTCGTCGCCTATGGGCAGAACGGCGAGATGCTCCGCCCGGAAAACGGCTATCCGCTGCGCCTGGTCGTGCCGGGCGTGCAGGGGGTGTCCTGGGTCAAGTGGTTGCGCCGCATCGAGGTCGGCGACCAGCCCTATGCCACCCGAGAAGAGGCCATCCACTACGTCGACCTGATGCCCGATGGTCAGCATCGCCAGTACACCTCGACCCAAGAGTGCAAGTCGGTCATTACCAGCCCCTCGGGTGGGCAGACCCTGCTCACTCGGGGGTTCTACAACGTCACCGGCCTGGCCTGGTCGGGACGCGGCAAGATCAAACAGGTCGTCGTATCCTTCGATGGCGGGCGCAACTGGACGCCGGCGCGCCTCGATGGCGCGGTTCTGGACAAGGCCCTGGCCCGCTTCAACATCGACTGGGTATGGGATGGCCGGCCGGCGATTCTGCAATCGCGCGCCATCGACGAAACCGGCTATGTGCAGCCGAACTACCGGCAGTTGCGCGCAGTGCGCGGCAGCCAGTCGATCTACCACAACAATGCCATCCAGTCCTGGGAAGTGGCGACCAGCGGCGAGGTGAACAATGTCCAGGTACTCTGAAGCGCTGCTGTTGTGTGCGCTCCTGGCCGGCTCGGCAGCAGCGGCCGAGGATCCCTTCCAGGGCATCGGCCGCGCCGCCACGCCGGACGAAGTGCGTGCCTGGGATATCGACGTGCGCGCGGACTTCCTCGGCCTGCCGGCCGGCTCCGCCAGCGTGGCCGAGGGCAAGCAGATCTTCGCCGAGAAGTGCGCGGCCTGCCATGGCGCCGAAGGCGAATCCAACGCCATGTTCACCCCGCTGATCGGCGGCACCGACGCGCAGGACGTCGAGGTCGGGCGGGTCCAGGCACTCAGCGCCGGCCCCAGCCGCGAACGCACCGTATTCATGAAAACCGCCACCCTGTCCTCGCTATTCGACTATATCCAGCGCGCCATGCCCTGGACCGAGCCCAAGTCGCTGCAGCCGGACGAGGTCTACGGCGTGCTGGCCTATCTGCTCAACCTCGCCCAGATCGTCCCGGCGGACTTCGTCCTGAACCAGGCCAACATGGCCGAAGTGCAGGCGCTGCTGCCCAATCGCAACGGCATGACCAACGACCACGGCCTGTGGCCCGGTGCGCCGGCCAGCCAGGGCGGCATGGGCAACGGCGGCACCCCGGATGTACAGGCCGAGGCCTGCATGCAGGACTGTAGCGAGGAGATCAAGCTGAGCCCGCCGGTACCGCCGCCGATGCGTCAGGCCCAAGGCAACCCCGCCGAGCAGAACCGTAGCTTCGGCGCTGTGCGCGGAACCCCGCTCAGCACTAACTAACCCCCGCGCCATGGGGGGGGCGGTGACTCCTCCTGTGAGTTCACAATGCTCCCAAGCTGGAAGAAAACAGGATGAGCATTGTGTCTACCCAACAAGAACAAAACTCTGCAGCCGCCCATCAGTCATCCAGGTCACACCTGTACCTGTGGCTGATGTTCGCCCTGCTGGTTGCCCTGATGATGTCCAACTACCTGTCGCGCCAGGTGGTGACCGTACTATTCCCCTTCCTGAAGAACGATTGGAGCCTGTCGGACGCTCAGTTGGGTTCGCTGGTCAGCGTCGTCGCATTGACCGTCGGCCTGCTCTCTCTTCCCATTTCGCTGCTGGTCGATCGCTACGGGCGAGTACTCGGCGTGACCCTGATGGCGCTCATGTGGGGCGCTGCCACCATCCTCTGCGCCATGGCCGGAAACTTCATGCTGCTGCTGGTAGCCCGCATGCTGGTCGGCGTTGCCCAGGCGGCCTTCGGTAGTGCCGGCGGCGCCATTTTGCTGGGGCTGTTCCCGGCGCGCCAGCACTCCACGGTCATGGGGGCTTTTCTCGCGTCAGCCCTGTTCGGCTCGGTGTTCAGCATCGTCCTCGGTGGCATCCTCGCCGAGCGCTATGGCTGGCGCACGGTTTTCGTGGTCTTCGGCGTGATTGCCCTGGTGACAGCCGCACTGTTTCGTCTGGTTGCCCGTGAACCTGCAGCGGCACAGGGTCAGGCAGAGACCGGAGCGGCCAAGCTGCCCATGCGCCAGGCACTTCGCGCAGTGTTCTCCTCTTGACGGCCAACTACGTTTACCTCGGCTGCGGCCTGCAGATGTTTACCGTGGGAGCGACCATTGCCTGGATGCCCAGTTTCCTCAATCGCTACTACGCCATGGAACCAAGCGAGGCCGGCCTCAAGGCGGGCCTGCTGGTGCTGGTATCAGCCGTCGGTATGACCCTCGGTGGCGCCCTGGTCGATCGGCTCGCACGCCATGCGCCGAAGCGCAAACTGAGTCTCACCGCGCTCTACGCCTGCGCCACCATGCTGTTGTTCATCGTCGCGTTCAGCATTGCTCCTGGCGTGCTGCAACTGCTGCTGATCGGCACCGGCATGCTTCTCTCCGGCGCCCACAGCGGCCCCTCGAGCGCGGTGGCGACCTGCGTCAACGATCCACGGGTGCATGCCACCGTGCTGGCTGTGATCGCACTGGCCATCAGTTTGCTGGGCATGGCACCCGGCCCCTTCCTCACCGGTTTGCTGGCTGACTTCACAGATCTGTCCACCGCCATGGCCGTGATGCCGCTCGCGAGCCTGTTGGCCGGACTCTGCTTCATCGTCGCCAACCGGCACTACAGCAAGGATGCCCAGCGCTTTCAACTCGGTCCCGAGTCGGGTATCAATGCGTTGGAAACCGGATGCCCGAGCCCGAGCACCGCTGAGATGGGCAGTCAGGGCCAACCTGCCAGCCCCCCCCCCGCGACGCCTAAACTGCAGGCACCGCGCCCCAAGAGGTCATGAACATGTCCCGTTACTACCTACTGTTGCTGCTCATACTGATCAACATATTGAGCTACGTCGATCGGCACATGCTGCCGGCGTTCGCCAGCCAGATTTCTGCTGACCTCGAGCTCTCCCGCCAGCAGTTCGGCGCGCTGACCGGCTTCGCCTTTGTCACCGTGTATGCACTCAGCGGCCCACTGATGGGCGTGCTAGCCGACCGCTACAACCCGAGCAAGGTCATCGCCTGCGGCATCCTGCTATGGAGTGCGATGACCTTTATCACCGGGCTGGCCAAGAACTTCCTGCACCTGCTTATCCCACGCATGGCCATCGGCATAGGCGAAGCCACCTTGCACCCTGCTGCCGCAGGCATACTCGGCCGCCTGTTCTCATCCAGCCAGCGAGCTACCGTCTTCGGGCTGTTCTTCATGGGCAGCCAGATCGGCCTGGGGCTGGCGTATTGGTTGGCCGGTAACGTGGGCGCTGACATCGGCTGGCGCAACATGTTCTACCTGCTGGGCGGCCTTGGCGTAGTGATCAGCCTGTTGCTGGTGCCGTTCTTCCGGCTCACCAGCAAAGAGTTGCCCGAAGGGCATGCACAACACAGGTTGCCAGGGCTCTCCGTGCGCGCCATGTTGAGTCAATTGGCTACGGCATTCAGGGGCAATGCGAATTTCCGCTGGGCCGTGATCGGCATGTCAGTCATGCATATGCTGTATGCAAGCACCCAGTTCATGCAGCTGTGGCTGGTGGCCGATAAAGGCCTGGAGCAGTCCGCTGCCTCGTCGCTGTATGGCGGTATCTTCCTGGCCTGCGCCATTCCCTCGTCCCTGCTCGGCGGCATGGCGGCCGACTGGTTCTGCCGCCGCTTTGCCAGCACGCGCGCCCTGTTCATCGTCATCGTCGTGCTGATCAGCGCGCCCTTGCTGATACTGTTCCGCCTCTCCACGCCAGGAACACCTCTGTTCTATACCGGCATGGCGGCATCCGTATTTATGTTGGCCTTCCCCTATGGCGCAATGTTCTCGCTGGTGCTGGACCATGCACCAACAGGCATTCAATCGACAGCGGCGGGCTTCACCATGTTCATCGCCAACGTGCTGATCATCGGCACCGGCACCTACGCCATCGGCTTCTTCGCCGACGTATTCGAGGCGCAAGGCGTGGCCACGCCATTGACCACGGCCCTTCTCGGGGCGGATTTCATCACCCTGCTGGCGCTGCTGTTCTATTTCAGGCTGCACCGGTCGACCCGAGATCGGGGGGCGCTGCAATTGCTGCATAACCAGTGAGCGAGTGCCGGCATTGGTCTGCAGATGCTCGCGGGCACCGGTCGCCGCCGGATGTGGCCACCTGGCTGTCAGCCGGCGACTGCAGGTCGACTGATCACGTAGTCGCCTTCCAGACCTTTCGCCGGAACTCCCCCTGGGAAAGACCCGCATGAAAAGAACCCACTGGCTGCACATCCTCGACTGAGGACGAGGCTATACGGCCGGGCTGGCGCTGCAGGATGGCCTGGGGGCGATCATCGTTACGCTGATGCAGATTCCGCAGAGCCTCGCCTATGCCATGCTCGCCGGGATGCCACCGGTAACGGGTTTGTATGCCAGTATTCTACCGCTGATCGCGTACGCCCTGCTTGGCTCCAGCCGGGCCCTCGCCGTCGGACCGGTAGCGGTGCTATCGCTGATGACCGCAGCGACGCTCGGACCGCTGTATCCCTTCGGCAGCGCCGAGTATGTCGGGGCGGCAATGCTGCTCGCCCTCCTCTCGGGACTCATCCTGGCCGGCATGGCCCTGCTGCGGCTCGGCTTCATCGCCAACTGTCTCAGCCATCCGGTGATTTCCGGCTTCATCAGCGCCTCGGGCATTCTGATTGCCGTGGGCCAGTTCAAGCACATCCTCGGCATCCAGGCCAGCGGCGAAAACCTGCTGGAGCTGCTGCCGTCACTGGCAAGCAACTTGGGCGGCATGCACGTACCGGCCATGCTGCTCGGGGTATCCAGTCTGGTGCTACTCTGGCTGTCGGGTAGCCAACTCAGGCCCTGGCTGGTGCGCCTCGGCCTGCGCCCGCCCCTGGCCGCCAACCTCGCCCGAACGGCACCAGTGCTGGTGATCATCCTGTCCATCCTGCTGGTTACCCTCCTGCAACTGGAGCAAGGTGGCCTCAAGGTGATCGGCGACATCCCCCATGGCCTGCCGCCGCTAGACTACCCATTGATCCTCAAGCTACTGCCGGCTGCTCTGCTGATAAGCCTGGTGGGCTTCGTCGAGTCGGTCTCGGTGGGCCAGACGCTGGCGGCCAAACGCAAGCAGCGCATCGAACCCGACAACGAATTGCTCGGGCTAGGCGCTTCCAATCTGGCGGCTGCGTTCAGCGGGGGATTCCCGGTGACGGGCGGCTTCGCCCGCTCAGTGGTCAACTTCGAGGCCGGCTCCCGGACGCCCATGGCCGGCGTATTCGCAGCAGCCGGCATCGCCATAGGCGTCTTGCTGCTGACCCCCTTCCTGCATAACCTGCCCCAGGCCGTGCTGGCCGCGACCATCATTGTCGCGGTGCTACGCCTGGTTGACCTGAACTCCCTGGTGCGCACCTGGCGCTATTCGCGAGCGGACGGGGCGGCACAGCTCGCCACCCTCGCAGGCGTGCTGCTGTTCAGTGTCGAGAGCGGTATCCTGCTCGGCGTTGGCTTGTCGTTGCTGCTCTTCCTCTGGCGCACCAGCCGCCCGCACATGGCTGTTGTCGGCCAGCTACCCGGCAGTGAACACTTCCGTAACGTCGAGCGCTTTAGCGTGCGGCAAAGCCGGCGCGTTCTGTCGCTGCGCATCGACGAGAGCCTGTATTTCCCCAATGCCCGCTACCTCGAAGAGCGCATCGCCGAACTGACCAACCAGCACCCGGACATCGAACACCTGGTGCTGATGTGCTCCGGGGTAAACCTGATTGACGCCAGTGCGCTGGAGAGCCTGGATGCAATCGCCGAACGCCTGCGCTCGTGTGCGATCCAGCTGCACCTGTCCGAAGTCAAAGGCCCGGTGATGGATCGCCTGAAGCGCTCGCATTTCGTGGAAAGCTTCGCCGGTCGCATCTTTCTCAGCCAGTTTCAGGCGCTCAGCGAACTGGATCCCCACAGCATGCCACCCGCCGCCACTGAGGTACTCGCCCCGAATCGCTAGGGGTGCTGTCGCAAAATTACCGCTCCGATGACACCGGCGCAGCCCTAGGCCTGCCCGCAGCGGCTTGAGCAATGGCTTATGGCAAGACAGCACACCAGCCCTCTCCCGCCGGATGCCCACCCGGGTAGCTCAGGCATGCGCGTTCGCCGTAAGCCTGCCCGGTACATCGTGGCAGCAGTGGCACAGTCGAGCGCAATCCTCTGCCACCCGAGAAAGGCGCTGCCCCCCCCAACGCTGGGGGTTCCTCGTCTCCCCAAGCGCACTAGTCTGATCAGCAGGTTGAACCGAACGCTGTGCGTGATGCGCCAGAGGCCGGTTGCACCACACGCTTAGCGACACGCGTAAGGAATGTTCGAGGTCATCCGGCCGAAACGATTGCCGAGACGGGGCATACAGCATGGTTAGAAAGGTTCTGGTCACAGGGGTAGCGATGATGCCGTTCACTGCGAACGGTAGTCCTGCAGAACCCGCGGCATTGGCAGCCGGCGCGGTGCAGCTGTGCCTGGCCGATGCCTGCATCGATTTCGAGCTGATCGACCAGATTTTCACCGCCAACGCGCATGCCGGAGCCGCCGTTGGCGAGCACGCCATGCGCAGTTTCGGCCTTACCGGCACGCCTCTGGTCAGCATCAGCGATGGCGAGATGTCCGGCTATACGGCCTTTCACCTGGCGCGCCAGTGCGTACTCTCCGGCGAAGCCGAATGTGTTCTGGCGGTCGGCTGCGAAGCCTTGTCCAGCGACAGCGCCGGTCGCACCTCGTGCGGCCTCGACGCGGTTCCCGAAACCGACCGTGAAAGCCTGCTCGTCAGCCAGGACCTGCGGGATCTGCTGATGCTCAGGCAGTTTCCGGAGAAACTGTTCGCCGCCCAGATGAGCGCCCTGCAGGCGCTTCTGGGGGGGGCCGCGGCTGTCAGCGAGCGCGTGCTCGCTCAAGCGCACCGGCAGGCCCGACTCAACCCCCATGCCCTGCTCAACGCCGACCAAGACTATCTGGGCGAGGGCGCGCCCTACCTATGCCCGCCGGCCAACGGAGCCGCAGCCGTCCTCCTGTGCAGCCCCGAATTCGCCCGGCGCTATGGTTTGCGCGCCGACGTGGCCAGCCTCGCCAGCGTGCGCGGCAGCGATACCGAGGGCGACCTGCAATCACTGTCAGTACTCGATGTGCTGGGGCGCGCGGCGACCCGGCGGGTTGCCTGCCAGGCCTACGAACACGCCGGCCTGGGCCCCGAGGACATCGATGTGGTCGAGTTGCATGACCATAGCGTGGCCGACTACCTGATCGGCTGTGCAGCCCTGGGTTTCTGCAGCGAAGCGCAGATGGACTCATTCAGCCGGGGCCGCCACGCCGGTGAAGATGGTCAGGTGGCAATCTGCCCCTCCGGTGGTCTGCTCGGCCGGGGCCATGCGCCCGGGGCCAGCGGCCTGGCGCAGGTAACTGAACTAGTCTGGCAATTACGCGGTGACGCCGGGGCACACCAGGTCAAAGACGCACACACAGCCCTGCATCACAGCTCGGCGCTAGGGCGCGCGGTGTCAGTCGGGATTCTGCAACGCATGTTTTAGGGTGCGATTCAGACTGTTTCGCTAGGGCAGCAATAGATAGACACGAGATCGAACGATCACAACAAGAGGTAGGTAAACCAATGAAATACAACAATAATAAAATCAACCTCCAACGCGGACTCCTGGCCACGGCAGTCCTTGTCGGGCTGGGTCTGTCTCCGGCCCAGGCCTTCGAATTCGATACAGGCAGCGAAGACTGGTCGATCCGCTTCGACAATACCGTCAAGTACAACTACGGCGTGCGCACCGAGAGCGCCGACAAGCGCATGCTCGGCACGCCGAACAGCAACGACGGCGACTACAACTTCCGCAAGGCCGGCACCAATATCACCAACCGCGTCGACCTGCTCAGCGAACTGGATGTGGTCTACCAGGGCAGCATGGGCTTTCGCGTCAGCGCCGCCGGCTGGTACGACAAGGCCTATGACAACACCGGTTCCAATTCCAATCCGTTCGTCAATGGCAATGGTGCCCAATCGGGCCAGGTGCTGGAAGATCCACGGACGCCCCTGATTACCGCGGATGGCGTCGGTTTCGGTAGTCCCCACCTGAGTCGCTATGCCAAGCGTTACTACAGCGGCCCCTCCGGCGAGATTCTCGATGCCTTCGTGTTTTACAGCACCGAGGTTGGCGAGCAGTCCCTATTCAGCGTCAAGGCTGGCCAGCACAACGTGTTCTGGGGTGAAACCATCCTCAACCCAGTGCACTCGGTGAGCTATGGCCAGGCAGGCCTGGATCTGGCCAAGCTGTCAGCGTCCCCTGGCACAGAGGCCAAGGAATTGTTCATTCCGCGCAACCAGATTTCCACCTCCTTCACCGTCAATCCGGAACTGACCATCGGCGCCCAGTATTTCCTCAACTGGGACGAGGCTCGCCTGTCTGAAGCCGGTACCTACTACGGTGGCTCCGACCTGCTTGGGCAAGGCGCTCAGTCAATCTTAATCGGACATACCGGAACCCCGGGTTTCCTGCTTCAAGATGCGCTTACCAATATTCGTCGTGGCGATGACCTGACCCCGGATGACCGTGGCGACTGGGGTGTAATGGCTAAGTGGTCACCAGAATGGCTGGATGGCACCCTCGGCGCCTACTACCGTAAAACCTCGGATATTCTGCCGCAGGCATGGTTGGATGCCTCGTCGTTCTCTATTGCCGGGGCACTGCCGTTGCCAGGGGGGGCAGTGCCCAACCTGCTCAACTCGCTGTCCACCGGCACTTACCAGCTCGCCTATGGCGATGACATCGACATCTATGGCATCAGCCTGTCCAAGGAGTTCGGCGGTGTCAGTGTCGGCAGCGATCTGAACTTCCGTCAGAACATGCCGCTGGCCAGCATTCCCGCCGTGCTGAGTTCAAGCAGCCCGCTGGGGCTTGGCAATGGCTTCGCGGCCATTCCCCCACGCACGGCCGGCACGGGCGTGGTCTTTGGTACACCCCGGGACGGCGACAGCATGAGCGCCACCGGTGACACCCTGCACTGGACCCTCAATGGCTTGATGACCATTGCCGACACCCCACTGTTCGATGAGGGCACCCTGCTTGCCGAGCTTTACTACAGCAACCTGATCAGCCTCGATAGCGAGAACGAGGCGCTGTACAAGGGCAAGAGCACCTACCGCGGTATCGACAAGCCGACCCGTGACAACTGGGGCCTGGCGGTCAACTTCACCCCGACCTGGTACCAGGTGTTCCCGGGTGTCGACCTGAGTGCGCCGCTGTCGGTCAACGTCGGCCTCGACGGCGTATCGCCGGTGGTGGCCGGTGGTGCGGAGGACGCCGGCACCTACTCCGTCGGCCTCAGTGCGGCGATCTACAACAAGTACTACGTCGACCTGAAGTACGTCGACGCCTTCGGCAAGAGTCAGTCCTGCGATGACGGCCAAGCCGATGGCACCACGCCCAACGTGCTCGACGGCGAAGAAGACTACACCTGCTACGCCGGTGGCTACACGGCGTTCACCGGCGGCGGCGCCAGCGCCGTCTACCTGACCCTGAAAACCACCTTCTGATCCACGAATTGCTTGCAAACAAGCAGGAGAACAACAAGATGAAATTCGTGCATACGTTACTGGCTACTTCCCTGGCCCTGACCCTCGCCGGACAGGCCCAGGCGGCCGTCTCCGCGGCGGAAGCCGCCAAGCTCGGCGTCGAGCTGACCCTGGTCGGCGCAGAAAAGGCGGGCAACGCCGACGGTTCCATCCCGGCCTACGCGGGTGGCCTGACCACCGCCCCGGCCAGCTACAAGCCCGGCGACCGCATGCGCCCCGACCCCTTCGTCGACGAGAAGCCAGTATTCGTGATCGACGGCAAGAACGTCGAGCAGTACAAAGATCAGCTGACCGCCGTGGCCGTCGAACTGGCCCGGCGTTACCCCAGCTTCCGCATGGAGGTCTACCCGACTCACCGCAGCGCCTCCATCCCCCAGGGCGTACTGGACAATACCCTGAAAAACGCCATCACGGCCAAGACCACGGAAGGTGGCAACGCCATCGAGAACGTGCTGCCTGGCATCCCCTTCCCGATCCCGCAGTCGGGAGCCGAGGCCATGTGGAACCACCTGCTGCGCTACCAGGGCGTGAACATCGAAACCAAATACGACAACTGGTTTGTCGACAGCAACGGCCGGCCCAGCCTGGCTTCCACCGCCGACGCCTGGATCAACTTCGGGGTGTACGACGACTTGAGCAAGCCGATACAGGCGAAGGACACCTACTATCAGATCAAAGTGATGTACACCGACCCGGCCCGGCGTGCCGGTGAAGCGATCCTGCTGCGCGACGCGGTCAACCCACTGGAACAACCACGTCGAGCCTGGCAGTACCTGCCCGGCGTGCGCCGGGTCAAGCTGGCGCCGAACCTAGCCTACGACACGCCCAACCCGGGCACCGCCGGCTCGGCTACCTACGATGACGCCTTCGTCTTCAGCGGCGCGCTGGACCGCTACGACTGGAAACTGGTCGGTAAGAAGGAGCTGATCGTGCCCTACAATACCTACCGCGTGACCTACGAGAAAGACGTCAAAAAGCTGGTCACGCCCAACCACCTGGAGCCAAGCTCCGTGCGCTGGGAGAAGCATCGCGTGTGGGTAGTCGAAGCCACCCTCAAGGAGGGCGCCCGCCATATCTACCACAAGCGCCGCTTCTACCTGGACGAGGACTCCTGGGTCGCCCTGGCTTCGGATCAGTACGACTCCCGCGGCCAGCTGTACCGGGGGGCCTTCGCCTTCCTCAGCCAGAGCTACGACCAGCAGGTTCCGGATGCTGCGCCCAACGTCACCTACGACCTGATCAGCGGCAGCTACAGTGTCAGCGCCCTCGCCGGCCCGTACGGCGGCATCAAGTACAGCGAGCCCCTGTCCAAAGCCCAATGGTCCTCCGAGTCGCTGGCCGGTGCAGGCATCCGTTGAGCTAGGTTTCAGGCTACTCCGCCTGCCCGGTCGACGCCGGGCAGACTTTGCGCCGGAGTGCATGCCCATGCATTCCGGCGACTTTTTTTCCAAGAGGACGCACTATGTGTTCTTTCAACAAATGCGTGCTGCTCGTGCTGTGCGCCACGTTGACGCTGGTGCAGGCTGTCGCTCAGGCAGCCAGCTATGTCGATGTACTGGAACTGCCGGCCAAGCCGAGTGCCCTGGCCGTGCGCAGTCCCTTGCTGGACGTGACCCGCGCGGGTGAGCGTCTGGTCGCTGTTGGCCAACGTGGCCACATTCTTTATTCCGACGATGCCGGCGAGCGTTGGCAGCAGGCCGCCGTGCCGGTCAGCGCCGATCTGAATGCAGTGCATTTCCCCACTGCCGAGCAAGGCTGGGCGGTGGGCAACGATGGCGTGATCCTGCACAGCAATGACGCCGGCGCGACCTGGAGCAAGCAGCTCGACGGCCGCGCGATCGGCGCGTTGCTGGTCAAGCATTACGGCGCGCTGGCCAGTGCCGAGCCGGCCGACGAGCAATGGCCGCTGCTGGTAGCCGAAGGCGAGCGCCTGACGGCCGACGGCGCCGACAAGCCGTTTCTCGACGTCTGGTTCGCCGACACCCAGCGCGGTTATGCGGTCGGCGTGTTCAACCTGATCCTGGCTACCCGCGACGGCGGCCAGAGCTGGACGCCGCTGCAGGACCGCACCGACAACCCCCAGGGCTTGCACCTGAATGCCATCGCCGCAACCGGTGATGCGCTGTACCTCGCCGGCGAACAGGGCCTGCTGCGCAAGTGGGATGCCGAGCAGGAGCGCTTTGTCGCCGTCGCCACGCCCTATGAGGGCAGCTACTTCGGTCTGATCGGTAGCCCTGGCGAGGTGCTGGTCTACGGCCTGCGCGGGCATGCCTTTCACAGCCGCGACGCCGGCCTGAACTGGCAGCCGCTCGACAGCGGCCTGCAGGTCAGCATCACCGCCGCCGCGCTGGATGCCCAGGGCGACTACCGGCTGTTCACCCAGGCCGGGCACATGCTCCGGGCCGGCGCCGACGCCGCCCTGCAGCTGGTGCCACAGGCCCAGCAGTCGCCGGTCGCCGGCGCCACCCTGGCCGCCAATGGCGCCCTGGTGCTGGTGGGTACCCGTGGCGTGCGCGTGCTGCCCGTCGAATAACGAAAAGAATTAGAAGAGCGAGTACCCTGACATGGGCACAATCCAACAAGACACCATGCCGGTGATCCGCGATGTTCGCGATTTCGACACGAGCACCGGCAACCTGCTCGAGCGCATGGTGTTCAACCACCGCGTGCCGTTCATCCTGCTCATGGCGCTGGTCACCCTGGTGCTGGGCTACATGGCGGTGACCCGCCTGGAGCTGCGCCCCAGCTTCGAGAAGATGATTCCGCAGAGCCAGCCGTACATCCAGAATTACCTGGAAAACCGCGCCTCGCTGCGCGGCCTGGGCAACTCGGTGCGGGTGGTGGTGGAAAATACCGAGGGCGACATCTTCGACCCCGAGTACCTGGAGGTACTCAAACAGGTCAACGACGAGCTGTTCCTCACCGAGGGCGTCGACCGCGCCTGGATGAAGTCGCTGTGGAGCCCGGCGGTACGCTGGACCGAGGTGACCGAGGAAGGCTTCCAGGGCGGCCCGGTGATGCCCGATACCTACAGCGGCACGCCGGCGGACATCGAGCTGCTGCGGCAGAATATCAACCGTGCCGGCATCGTCGGCAGCCTGGTAGCCAGCGATTTCAAGTCGAGCATGCTGATCGTGCCGCTGCTCGACAAGGACTCGGCCACCGGCCAGGGCATCGACTACCACCAGTTCTCCCGGGTGCTCGAGGAGAAACTGCGCGACAAGTACGAGTTTTCCGCTGACAGCGTCCGCCAGGGCGACGCGGAGGGCAGCGGCAAGATCAAGATCCGCGTGATCGGCTTCGCCAAGCTGATCGGCGACCTGATCGATGGCCTGATCCAGGTGATGATGTTCTTCGGCGTCGCCGTGCTCAGTGCCTTCTGCATCATCCTGCTGTACACCCGCTGCCTGCGCAGCACCCTGCTGGTGATCGGTTGTTCGCTGATGGCGGTGATCTGGCAGCTGGGCATCGTCGCCTGGCTCGGCTACGCCATCGACCCCTACTCGGTGCTGGTGCCCTTCCTGATCTTCGCCATCGGCGTGTCGCACGCCTCGCAGAAGATGAACGGCATCATGCAGGACATCGCCCGGGGCATCCACCAGCTGGTGGCGGCGCGCTACACCTTCCGCCGCCTGTTCATCGCCGGGGTCACCGCGCTGCTGTCCGATGCTGTGGGCTTCGCCGTGCTGATGCTGATCGACATCCCGGTGATCCAGGACCTGGCGATCACCGCCAGCATCGGCGTGGCCGTACTGATCTTCACCACCTTGCTGATGATGCCGGTGGCGCTGTCCTATGTCGGCGTCAGCCCCAAGGCCGCCGAGCGTGCGCTGATCATCGACGCCCATGCCATCCAGCATCGCGGCCTGGGCAAGCTGTGGGACCTGCTCGACCGCTTCACCACCCGCAGGTGGGCGACCGGCGCGGTGCTGGTGGCCCTGCTGCTGGGCATCGGCGGCTTCATGGTCAGCCTGCAGCTGAAGATCGGCGACCTCGACAGCGGCGCCCCGGAACTGCACGCCGACTCGCGCTACAACCGCGATAACGCCTACATCACCGGCCACTACGCGCTGTCCAGCGACCTGTTCGCGGTGATGATCAAGACCGGCCCGGAAGGCTGCCTGAACTACCGCACCCTGGTCCTGGCCGACCGCCTGGCCTGGGAGCTGCAGCAGCATCCGGGGGTGCAGACCACGGTGTCGCTGGTCAACGCGGTACGCCAGATCACCGCCGGCTCCTTCGAGGGCAACCCGAAGATGAACAGCATCCAGCGCAACCAGGACATGCTCAACTACGCCGCGCAGCAGGCCTCGGTCAATGCCCCGGAACTGTTCAACAGCGACTGCTCGTTGATGCCAGTGATCGCCTACCTCAAGGACCACAAGGCCGAGACCCTCGACGAGGTGGTGGCCATCGCCGACCGCTTCGCCCAGGAAAACAGCAGCGAGGAGCGCCAGTTCCTGCTGGCCGCAGGCTCAGCCGGGATCGAGGCAGCGACCAACATCGTGGTGCGCGAGGCCAACCGCACCATGCTGCTCTACGTCTACACGGCGGTGATCATCTTCTGCCTGATCGCCTTCCGCAGCTGGCGCGCGGCCGTGGTGGCGGTGCTGCCGCTGGTGCTGACCTCGATCCTGTGCGAGGCGCTGATGGTGTACATGGGCATCGGCGTCAAGGTCGCCACCCTGCCGGTGATCGCCCTCGGCGTGGGCATCGGTATCGACTATGCGCTCTACCTGCTCAGCGTCCAGCTGCACTTCCAGCGCCAGGGTCTGCCGCTTGCGGCGGCGTACAAGAACGCGGTGGCCTTCACTGGTCGGGTCGTGGCTCTGGTCGGCGTGACCCTGGCCGCCGGGGTGATCACCTGGGCCTGGTCGCCGATCAAGTTCCAGGCCGACATGGGCATCCTGCTGACCTTCATGTTCGTCTGGAACATGCTCGGCGCGCTGATCCTGATCCCGGCGCTGTCGCACTTCCTGCTGCCCAGTCATAAGGTCTGAGGCTGCATAGTGCCTGCCGGAGCGCCAGTGGCGCAGCACACCGGCAGCTCATCCACAGGCCGCAGCAGGAGCCTGTGGCGCGAGCCCGGAAGCGCATTAGCCGGTGCATGAACAAAGACCCTCAACCGCTACGCGCCAATCACGGCCGCCCCAGTTCGCCCAGCATAACTTCAGAGGAATCCGCACCATGAGCAGCATCGCTGTCGCCAGCATCCACAGCCGCGTACGCGAATTGGCACCGGGCTTCGTCGTCAGCCTGATAGTCGCCGCAGCGGCCACCTTCCTCTCCGAGCACTACGGCGCGCCAGTGATGCTGTTCGCCCTGCTACTGGGGATGGCCCTGAATTTCCTGGCCGCCGACGGCCAGTGCAAGGCCGGCATCGAGTTCACCGCGCGCAGCGTGCTGCGTATCGGCGTCGCCCTGCTGGGCATGCGCATCACCCTGGAACAGATTGTCGGCCTCGGCTGGAAGCCGGTGGCGCTGGTGGTGATCGTGGTGGTGGTGACTATAGGGATCTCGGTGCTAGCGGCCAAGGCCCTGGGCTTCAAGCGCATTTTCGGCATGCTCACCGGCGGCGCCACCGCCATCTGCGGCGCCTCGGCGGCACTGGCGCTGGCGGCGGCACTACCTAACGATCCGCAGAAGGAGCGCGCCACCCTGTTCACCGTGATCGGCGTCTCGGCGCTGTCGACCCTGGCGATGATCGTCTATCCGATGATCGCCAACTGGTTCACCCTGTCGCCGCAGGAAGCCGGGGTGTTCCTCGGCGCCACCATCCACGACGTCGCCCAGGTGGTCGGCGCCGGCTACAGCATGTCGCCGGAGACCGGCGACACCGCCACCGTGGTCAAGCTAATGCGGGTGGCCATGCTGGTGCCGGTGATCGTCGTCGCCGCCATGATCACCCGCATGCAGGGCGCCGACCCGACCGGCAAGCGCCCGCCACTGCTGCCCTGGTTCGCCGTCGGCTTCGTCATCCTGGCCTGCGTCAACAGCACCGGCTGGGTGCCGCAGCTGGTCCAGGGCGGGATCAACGAGCTGTCGCGCTGGTGCCTGGTGGTGGCCATCGCTGCCCTGGGCATGAAGACCCAGCTCAAGGAGCTGGCCTCAGTCGGCATCAAGCCGATCCTGCTGATGGTCGGCGAGACGGTCTTCCTGGTCGCCCTGGTGCTGCTGTTACTGCACTGGGGGTTTTGAAGCCCAAGACCGGCCAGAGCCGCCAGAACCACCAGAACCACCAGAACCGAGAATGGACAAGATGCGAACGACCGTGCTGTTGTTTCTGCTGTACCTGTTGAGTCCGCTGACCTGGGGTGATGGGCGCAGTGCCCAGCAGCTCAGCGAAGTCGGCAGCCGCAGCCGGCTGCTGTGTGCCAGTGCCATGGTTTATTTCAACCCGCAGGAGCGCAGTCCCGACCCACGTAGCCTGACTGCGGTCTTTCATCACCTCAACAGCCTGGAGACCCACGTGTTGCAGCTCGGCCAGCCGGACCAGCTGGCGCAGCCAGTGCGCGCCATGAAAGGCCTGTTCGCCGAACTGGACCGCCTGCCGCATGCCCAACGCGAGCGTTATCCGGAACTGGTGCGACAACTGCTGGTAGCGCACCGGCAGCTGCAGCAGGCCACCGATACCTACTCACGCGCGCAGCCCGGCCTGCTCGTAGCTAAGCCGCTGCAACCGCTCAATGCGCTGAGCCAGGCCCTGGGCAATCTGTTGCTGGACTACCAATTGCGCCGCTACCCGTTGCCGGACAAAGCGGAATTCGCCCTGACGCCGGCCCAACGGCTGGCCCTCGACTGCGCCATCGAACAGCGTTTCGACGGCCGCTGGCGGCGCATTCGGCGCATGCCGAGGTGCTGACCAAGGTCAGGGGCAGTTATCGCTTCGTGCGCGGCGAACTGCAGCAGGAAAACAGCCGCGCCCAGGGCGGTGCCGAGTTCTATCTCAGTCGCGCGGTGCTCGATCTCGACGAGCTGGCGATGACGCTGGCGCAGACTGCCGACTGAACACCAGCAAGCCCGGGGGGGGCCGCCTAGTTACCGGATTGTCGCTCGGCCCCTGTCGCCATTCGATAGTGGGCCGGGGTCACGGCATGGGTCGCGCGAAAGCAGGCGGTCAGATGGCTCTGGCTGCTGAAGCCACACTCCTGAGCGACCTGCGCGATCGGCATCGGCGACAGGGTCAGCAGCTTGCGCGCCTGCTCGAGGCGCACGCTGAGGATATAACGGTGCGGCGGCATGCCCATGGCGTCTTCGAAGATGCGGCGGAAATGGGCCAGGCTGACATCGGCGAGCCGGGCCAGCGTCGCCGTACGCAAGTCCTCGGCCACATGCTCGTGGATATGGTTGAGCACCCTCTGCAGTCGCGCAAAATGCACATGCCGCGGGTTGATCCCGCGCGTCCCGGCCGTCGTCAGCAGCCGAAAGGTCTGTTCGAGCATCAGTTCGGCCAATTGCGCCATGAACCCCTGATCGGCCAGGCGCCCCTTCTGCAGCTCATTGACCAGTTGCAGCGCCAGTGCCCCGACCAACGGGTCACTGAACGGAATCGGCTCATCGCGCGAAGCGGCCAGCCGGTTCAGGCTCTGCATGGCGCTACTGCCGCCATCGAGAAAATAGAACACGGCGAAATCCACCGTGCCAGCGTAGTACCAGTGCGTGGGTACACCGCCCGGTAACAGCTGCGACTGGGTTGGCAGACTCAGGCTGCGCCAGTGGTCGATCTCCCCTTCCCGCACACGGCCGCCACCAAACTGGGTGACCAGGCTGGTCATGTCGTTGCCGGACACGGTGCGCTCTACCGTCTGATACAGGTAGCGCTCGACATAAAGCGGTGCCGAACCGCCTATGCGGCCCTCGACGATGGGGCTATGCCCCAGTTCCCGACGAACCTTCAGCCAACTCGGTGCAGGCATGCAAGCGTCCTCCGTGGATGAGTCTTTTTTGACAAATATACGGGTCTTTGTTGAAAGCCGCGACTGGCATCGACACCTAGAGTACAGGTCATAAGAAAACCGAGCGGCATGACGAGGCCCACCATGAAACTAAGCAATCGGATCAATCTGCCAGACATTTCAATGACCGGCTTTGAAACGCCGCTGAGCGAGATCGAGCGCGGCATCCAGGACAGCGTGCATCGCTTTGCCAAGGACTTCATGCGCCCCCTCGGCCAGGAACTCGACAAGATGAGCGCCGAGCAGGTGATCGCCCCGGGTTCGCCGTACTACAGCCTGTTCAGCGAAGCCGCCAAGCTTGGCCTGGACTCCGATCTGCTGGCCGAACTGCCGCCGGAAACGGCCGTGCGCGTCGAGTCGATGATCGGCGAGGAAATGGGCTGGGGCGATGCCGGCCTGGCGGTGTCCCTGACCGTGACTGCCTTCCCGAGCGAGATGGCCAAGACCGTCGGCAACCAGGAACTGATCGACCTGTGTGCCGGCAAGATCGGCTGCTGGATGATCACCCATCCGGATAAGGGTTCCGACGTCGGCGCCTTCGACCTGCAGCGCGAATGGGTGCCTGGCCAACCGGGCAACAAGGGCAACCTGTTCGCTAAGGTCGGCGAGCACGAGATCGTCATCAACGGCCAGTGCTCGGCCTGGGTGTCCAACGGTGCGGTGGCGCAGGTGGCCCTGGCCTACATGACCGCCGACTATGGTGACGGCTTCTACGATGCCCAAGGCCGACCCAACGGTGTCACCGTGATCGTGCCGCTGGATCTGCCTGGGGTCAGCAAGGGCAAGCCGCTGGAAAAGATCGGCCAGCGCGCCCTGCCACAGGGCGAGGTCTACTTCGACAACGTCAGGATTCCCAAGCGCTTCGCCATCGCACTGCAGGACGAGTATTACGGAAATGTCGCCTCGGCCTGGTCGTTCGCCGGCACCCACATGTCACAGATGTTCACTGGCGTGGCCCGTTCCGCCTTCGAACTGGCCCTGGCCTACTGCCATGAGCGCAAACAGGGCGGCCAGTTGCTGATCAATCACCAGCTCACCCGCCACCGCATCGGCGACATGTTGCGCCGCGTCGAGCTGTGCCGGGCCGTCGCACGCCGCTCCCTGGCCTATGCCCGGCTCAGCCCACAGGGCCACCCCTGGGCCACCGCCTCCGGCAAGGTCACCGTAACCACGGAAGCCATGCACGTGGTCAGCGAGGCCCTGCAACTGTTCGGTGGCAACGGCCTGACCCGCGAATACCCGCTGGAGAAACTGTTCCGCGATGCCCGCGCCGCACTTATCGAGGACGGCGACAGCTACATGCTGACCACCCGCCTCGGCTTCCTCGCACAACAGCTGTTCGAGGACGGCTGGACACAGAACTGAGTGTCCGTCCCCCACGGCCCCACCTAACAAGAGCAAGAGAGAGGAAAGAGAAATGGCTAAGTACCCCGTAGTTGTTTATGGCGCCAGCGGCTACACCGGCATGCTGACCATAGACTGGCTGATCGACCAGGGCATCCCCTTCACCGCCGTGGCCCGCAACGCCAAGCGCACCCAGGAAATGATGGCCCAGCGGGTGGTACGTCTCGAATCCGCCACCTATGAAATCATCGAGGCCGAACACAACGTCGACGCCCTGGTCAGCGCCTTCAAGGGCGCCAAAGTGGTGTGCAACACCGTCGGCCCGTTCGTCAATTTCGGCCTGACCGCCGTCGAGGCCGCGCTCAAGGCCGGCTGCCACCACCTCGACACCACCGGCGAGCAGGGCTACATCCGCCAAGTGCGCGAGCAGTTCGGCGAGCTGTATCGCCAGGCTGGCCTGCTGGTGTCGCCGTCCATTTCCTACATGTACAGCTTCTCCGAAATCGCCGCCGAGCTGGCCCTGGAAACCCAGGGCATCGATGCCCTGGAAACCGCCGCCATGTGCCGCGGCCCGCGCGATGTCGCTGGCGTCAGCGTGGGATCGGCCGCGTCCATCTTCGAGCTGTTCCGCTCCGAGCAGTGCTACCTCTGGGACGGCAAGCTGAAAGCGCATGAGGTCACCGCTGCGTTCAACATCGTCGACCCGAACTTCATCCAGCCAGTGTTCTCCCTGCCCTGGAGCGGCACCTCGCTGCCGGTCTATTTCGAGCAGGGGATGTAAGCCGGAACCCCAGAAATTTCCGTCACCCTAGTTGGGTGGGCTCAACACTCGTGTCACCAGCTACCTTCTGGAGAATCGAGCTCGGCCATCCCTCCCTGGACGGGCATCGCTCGACGATGTTCAACGGCTCCCTCACGGGGCCGTCGTTTTGTGGGGGCTATTCCATCCACAAGTCGTCGAGGTTCTTGAAGTTCCAGAGCGTCGGGTCTTCGGGGCCAGTGATACTGTCCTTGCAACTCGTGGCCGCCAGGTCGATGGTCTGCATCGGGATCGGCTCTCTCGAGCGTAGCGAGAAGAACACGCGAACCTTGGGAGTCAGCAGTGATTCCATTCCCGGCTCAACGACAACGGCCAGACGCTGAGAGGACAGGCGAACCAAGGAGCCGACGGGGTAGATGCCCACGGCCTTGACGAAGGCGTGGAAGATGCGTTTGTCGAAATGGCCCTCCCACTTGGCCATCTGCCGCATCGCCGCGGACGGGTCCCACGGCTTTTTGTAGGCTCGCTCCGACGTCACGGCATCATAGACGTCGCAGATTGCGCCCATGCGGGCCAGGAGTGAAATGGCGTCACCGGCCAAGCGATCCGGGTAGCCGGTTCCGTCGATCTTCTCGTGATGGTGCAGGGCAATGTCCACCACCCCGGGCTCGGCCCCGCCTGCGCGCAGCATCTTTGCGCCCTCCACAGGGTGGCGCTTCATGATGGCGAACTCGGCATCGGTGAGCTTGCCTGGTTTGTTAAGCACTTCCAGCGGCATCGCGGCCTTGCCTAGGTCGTGCATCAGTCCGCCGATGCCAGCCAGGCGCGTTTGCTCCTCGTCTAGATCGAGATGCCGGGCCAGCGATAGCATCAGGGCGCAGACGGCAACCGAGTGCAGGTAGGTGTAATCGTCGTGCGTTTTGATGCGTGCGACGCTGATGAGGGCATGAGGTTGGCGCAGCACCGAGGCAGCGATTTCTCCGACCAGCGGCAACGTCGTGCTTGGGTCGACGGCCTTGCCAAGCCGGGCTTCCTGGAACATGTCCATGACTTGGGACTTGGCCGCAAGACAGAGTTTCCGTGCATAACACATTTCGCTCTCCATTGAGGTTGCGCCGTCACTTTTCTTGCTTAGTGGACTAGACGGCAGAGATTGCTCCTCCGACAATTCTCTGGGCTCTGGGCTCTGGGCTCTGGGCTCTCTGGGCTCTCTGGGCTCTCTGGGCTCTCTGGGCTCTCTGGGCTCTCTGGGCTCTCTGGGTCGACTTGGCTTTTGGCCAAGTCGACCCAGACCTCCCCGACGCCACATTCTCGAATGGCAGAGAGATCCTGAGGCTCGGTCAGCAGGAAGCTGCCGCGCCAGAATGGGTGTCGAACCCAAGAGCCGGCGAGCTTGTGGATGTACATGCCGAGACGAAGCTCGGATACGGGAATGCGTTTTACCAACTTATTTTCCTTTCTGAGTTGGGTGGTTAGGCGTGCGCCGAGGCTGGCACCCAGCGGTAGAGCGGAGGTAAGGTCACGCCAAGATTCTTGGATCAGCCGGAACCGCCGAAATTTCCGTCAGCCGATCAACATGGCTTTGTCTCGCGCTCGGTCGATGCGTTCCTGCATCGCCTGCATGACTTCTTCGTGGGTGTACGACTTGGCGTTGGGGTCGTCGGCCTCTCGGAGAGCTTCCTCGACCTCGCGGGTCATCCGCGCATATTCTTCCGGCCACAGCGCTTGCTCCATGCGCAGCGACGCCTGCCCAAGCAGGTGCAGCAGGCCGAACAGCCGCATGTCATTGGTGGCGACGACGTGCTCTCGAATCCGCTCCTGGATCACCTCGCAGGCCCGATGCGCCTCTGGCGTCGCCGTGCCCTCGTAGCCGGCTGGGAGTTCTGCTTCTTCAGCGATTCGCGCCCAAGCGATAGCCAGCGCCTCGATGGTGGACAGGTTCATTTGCTCATCCACTTGCGCAGCAGACGCTTTTTCAGGGAGGCGCGCTCTTGCGGATTGCGTCCCTTGTGGTTGGCAATGCGATCCGCCGTGGCGGCCTGGCGCTTGATGGGCCAGTAGGAGCGGCCATCCTTACCCATCGACCAGACGTTGCTGACCTGGTTTTCCAGTAGAGGCAGATGGGCGCATAGAGCTTCCGGCGACGCGCTGGCCAGCGCGGTGCGCTCGTGGGTTCGCCAGCGCTGATGCCAGAGTTTCTTGTCCTCGCGCTCGCTACGGCAGGTCGTGTGCCCAACGATGGGCGTTTTGCGGCGGCTGCGGCTCATGATGTGGTTGTCTCCAAGAACATTCAGGACAGGCTTTCTGGGTAGAGCGCCGTCAACCGGGACAGGGTTTCTTGCACTTGTTCCAGCGAGGTCATCAGATGATCAACCTGATCCTGAAGATCCACGGCGAGATCAAATAGCTCAGCCACTCGGCTGCGTGATCCCTCGTTGAACGCGGCCATTGCCAGTTGATGCAGCTTCAACAGGTCGGTGCGCAGTTGCGGAGGTGCGCCGTCTGCGCTGTCATTCAAATCGCCGCGCAGCACGTCCACGGCATCGACTGCACGCAGCAGTGCCGTGGTATCGAAATTCTCGGGAGTCAGTTCGTCCCATTCGTCGTCGGTGATGCGGGCTGCCATCAGGAGAGCTCCGATTAAGCGGTTGCGAGCGTTAGATGCCCGATCGGCTCGGCTGCTGGCCGTACCTTGATTTCGATGTCGTAGCCGAGGCGATTCAGACAATCCATCAGCTTGCGTTCGGATAGATTGGTGAAGTCGCCGCGCATCATGCCCGACACCTTCGGTTGCGGGATGCCCATGCGTTTGGCCGCCGCTTGTTGAGTCAGCCCAAGGGCGCGCATGGCCCTCCTGATCTCGACCACCAGGCCGGTCTTGATCTTGAGCTTTTCAGCGTCAGGCAGTCCAAGGTCGGCAAAGACGTTGCCCGAGCTGCGCTGAACCTCGACGCCTTCAATGATTCCTTTTTGCATTTCGTAGCTCCTGTGCCAATACCTCGGCCACCTTCAGCCGAGCGCGGATGATGTCCATGTCGGCCTTTGGCGTGGCGATTCCGCTCTTGCTCTTCTTCTGGAAGCAGTGCAGGACGAACATCGCTTCCGCAAACTTGACCGTGTATACCGCTCGATAGGTGCCGCCGGCATCGTCTTCGACGACCTCCAGCACGCCGGCACCACCGAACCCCTTGAGCACCTTTGCTGCGTCATCCTGATCGCCTATCTGCGCCAACGAGAGCGCGTAACCGAAACGGCGACGCACGTCGGACGGCAACGCCATCAAATCCTTGTGGCTGCTCGCGATCCATTCGAGCGGTTTTTCTTTGTTTGTCATGACGGAATTTTATACCTGTTCAGGTAATGATGTAAACGCGGCAACCTCAAGGAGGTGTCGTAAAACATTTGTTTTGCGACAGGCTGTCAGCCGCCGCTGTGCTACCTGTGCAACACCCCCTCAAAAATGTACGGAAAACTCTATCGCTATTCACTATTATGCGGAAACCTGTTTTTGATGGTTATCCGCCTATGTTGGTTGGCTACATGCGCGTGTCGTCGGACTCCGACCGCCAGAGCACGGACTTGCAGCGCGACGCGCTGCTCGCCGCCGGCGTCGATCCGCGTCACCTGTTTGAGGATCGTGCCTCTGGCGCGAAGGATGACCGTGCCGGCTTGGCGCGGGCGCTTGAGTTCGTTCGAGCCGGCGATGTGCTGGTGGTGTGGAAACTCGACCGGCTCGGTCGCTCGCTGTCGCACCTGCTCGCCATTGTGACTTCGCTCAAGGACAAGCGGGTGGCGTTCCGCTCGCTGACAGAGAACCTGGACACTACGACGCCCTCGGGCGAATTCCTGTTCCAGGTGTTCGGTGCGCTCGCGCAGTACGAGCGCGCCTTGATTCAGGAGCGCGTCGTCGCGGGCTTGGCCGCCGCACGCAAACGCGGCCGGATCGGCGGCCGGCCGCAGGCGATCACTGGTGAGAAGCTGGACGCCATCGTCGCCGCGCTCGATGGCGGCATGTCTAAGGCGGCGGTGTGCCGCAACTTCAATGTCAAGCGCACTACGTTGATCGAAACATTGACGCGAGCAGGTTGGCGTGGTGCGGGAAGGACGGTCGATGAGCAACAAGAATAAGCTACTCACCGTCTTTTCTGACGCAGAGCAGGAAGCCTTGTACGGCCTACCGGACTTCGACGATGCTCAGCGGCTGGAATACCTGGCGTTGACCGAATCTGAACTGGCGTTCGCCAGCAGCCGGCCTAGCCTGCAGGCCCAAGTCTATTGCGTCTTGCAGATCGGCTACTTCAAGGCCAAGCATGCTTTCTTCCGCTTCGATTGGCATGAGGTCGAGGACGATTGCGCCTTCGTGCTGAGTCGCTATTTCCACGGCGAAGCGTTCGAACGCAAGGCGATCACCAAGCATGAGCACTACAGCCAGAGGGGTCAGATCGCCGAACTGTTCGGCTACCGGTCGTGGGCGGCTAGCTTCCTGCCGCAACTGGCACAGCAGGCTGAACAGATCGTGCGGCGCGACGTAATGCCAGGATTCGTGGCCGCCGAACTGATCGTTTGGCTCAGCGAGCACAAAATCATCCGGCCCGGCCACACCACCTTACAAGAGCTGGTCAGTGAAGCCCTGTCCACCGAACGCAGGCGCTTGGGCGGCTTGCTGGCAGAAGTGTTGGACGAATCGGCCAAAGCTGCGCTGGGCCAGCTCCTGGTGCGTGACGACACCCTGTCTCAACTGGCAGCGCTCAAGCAGGACGCTAAAGATTTTGGCTGGCGTCAGATGGCAGGGGAGCGCGAGAAGCGCGCCACGCTGAAGTCCTTGCACGGGATCGCCAAGGCGCTGCTGCCCAAGCTCGGCATCTCGCAGCAGAACCTGCTGTACTACGCGAGCCTGGCGAACTTCTATACCGTCCATGACCTGCGCCACCTGAAGGCGGAGCAGACCCGGCTCTACCTGCTGTGCTATGCCTGGGTACGTTACCGGCAGCTCACCGACAACCTGGTCGACGCGATGGCCTTCCACATGAAAAAACTTGAGGACGAGAGCCGCACGGGTGCGAAACAGTCCTTTGTCGCCGAACAGCTGCGACGCCATCAGGAAACGCCGCAGGTTGGCCGCCTGCTGTCGCTGTACGTGGACGACAGCGTGGCCGATCCGACGCCGTTCGGCGAGGTGCGCCAACGCGCCTACAAAATCATGTCCAGGGAATTGCTGCAAAACACGGCGCAGCGCATGAGCGTCAAGCCACTGAACAAACTGGCGCTGCACTGGCAGGCGGTGGACGGCCTGGCCGAACGCATTCGACGCCATCTACGGCCGCTGTACGTCGCGCTCGACTTCGCCGGCACGGCCCCCGATAACCCATGGCTCGCGGCGCTGACTTGGGCCAAGAGCGTGTTCGCCAAGCAGCAGCGCCTATCACAACGGCCACTCGACGAATGTCCGGCGGCAACGCTGCCGAAACGCTTGCGTCCGTACCTGCTGATGTTCGATGCCGAAGGCACGCCGACAGGCCTGCATGCCGATCGTTACGAATTCTGGCTTTACCGTCAGGTCAGGAAACGCTTCCAGGCGGGCGAGCTCTACATTGACGACAGCTTGCAGCACCGGCATTTGTCCGACGAGTTGGTTTCGATGGACGAGAAAGCCGCTGTGCTCGCGCAGATGGACATCCCCTTCCTGCGGCAGCCGGTCAGTGCCCAGCTCGATGCACTGGCGGCCGAGTTGCGTGCGCAATGGGTGGCGTTCAATCGCGAGCTGAAACAGGGCAAGCTGACGCACCTGGAATACGACAAGGACACGCAGAGACTGACCTGGCGCAAGCCCAAGGGGGAGAACCAGAAGGCGCGCGAGCAAGCTCTCTACGAGCAACTGCCATACTGCGATGTCGCCGACGTGTTTCGCTTCGTCAACGGCCAGTGCCAGTTCCTGTCGGCGCTGACACCATTGCAGCCACGCTATGCGAAGAAGGTAGCCGACGCCGACAGTCTGATGGCGGTGATCATTGCCCAAGCCATGAACCACGGCAACCAGGTTATGGCACGTACCAGCGACATCCCGTACCACGTCCTGGAGAGTACCTACCAGCAGTACCTGCGCCAGGCGACGCTACATGTGGCCAACGATTGCATCAGCAACGCCATCGCCGCACTGCCGATCTTCCCGCATTACTCGTTCGACCTCGATTCGTTGTACGGTGCCGTTGATGGGCAGAAATTCGGCGTCGAGCGACCAACTGTGAAGGCGCGCTACTCGCGCAAATATTTCGGCCGCGGCAAGGGCGTCGTCGCCTACACGCTGCTGTGCAATCACGTGCCGTTGAACGGCTACCTGATAGGCGCACACGAGTACGAGGCTCACCACGTGTTCGACATCTGGTACCGCAACACGTCGGACATCGTGCCGAGCGCGATCACCGGCGACATGCACAGCATCAACAAGGCCAACTTCGCCATCCTGCACTGGTTCGGACTTCGTTTCGAGCCGCGCTTCACCGACCTCGACGACCAGTTGCAAGAGCTGTATTGCGCCGATGATCTGGCATTGTACGAGAAATGCCTGATCCGGCCGGCTGGCCAGATCGACCGGCAACTCATCGTCGGTGAGAAGGCGAACATCGACCGAATCGTCGCCACACTGGGCCTGAAGGAAATGACGCAGGGCACGCTGATCCGCAAGCTGTGCACCTATACGGCGCCGAACCCGACGCGGCGCGCAATCTTCGAGTTCGACAAGCTCATCCGCAGTATCTACACACTGCGCTACCTGCGCGACCCGCAACTGGAGCGTAATGTTCACCGCTCGCAGAACCGCATTGAGTCCTATCACCAGCTACGCTCGACCATCGCCCAAGTCGGTGGGAAGAAGGAATTGACCGGCCGCACCGACATCGAAATCGAGATCAGCAACCAGTGCGCCAGGCTGATCGGCAACGCGATCATCTTCTACAACTCGGCGATCCTGTCCCTGCTGCTGACGAAGTACGAGGCAGCTGGCAATGCCAAGGCGCTGGCGTTGATCACGCAGATGTCGCCAGCGGCCTGGCGGCACATCCTGCTGAACGGGCATTACACCTTCCAGACTGACGGCAAGTTCATCGACCTGGATGCGCTCGTGGCGGGACTGGAGCTGGGCTGACGGAAATTTCTGGGATTCCGGCGTACAACCCCGAGCAGGACTCACGGGTACGCAGCTGCATTTCCAGCGTGGGTTTCTACGACAACAATGTGATGCAGATGGTCCACACCCTGGCCCAGAAGTGGGAAGCCGAATACAAGCACATGCCCAAGGAACAGCAGGACGCCGTGGTCAAGAGCCTGGTCGAGTCGACTACGCCGACCATGCCGCCACGTGAGCGCACCACCGTTCAGCGCAGCGTCGACGTTGCCATCGGACGCGGCCAGCTGGCTGCCGTACGCGCCACCGTGCATGGCGTTGCCCCCTACATCTCCACAGGCGCCCTGCAGACCGCAGCCGCCATCAAATTGCTCGACGGCGAGACCAACAAGGTCGGCTTCGCCTCCGGTTCCAAGGCATTCGGCCACCGCTACTTGCTTGGATTCCTCGAGCAGCGCGGTCTGGCCCGCGCCAGCGTCAGTGAGCTCTAATTACTACCCTTTGGCGTGGCTTCCGTGCCTGGAACCCACGTCTATTTTCAGGATTACGACATGGCCATCATCGATTTCTTCGACCGCGGCTGGCGCAGCAACCCCCGGGGCGCCGCCTATATCCAGGACGA
Source organism: Pseudomonas sp. UBA7530 (assembly GCF_002479365.1). Lineage (NCBI taxonomy): Bacteria > Pseudomonadati > Pseudomonadota > Gammaproteobacteria > Pseudomonadales > Pseudomonadaceae > Pseudomonas > Pseudomonas sp. UBA7530. Next base: position 407,675 of record NZ_DLMS01000011.1, on the reverse strand, counting down.
GCGGGAGTTCAGCTTCAGCGAAGTCGGCGAGCTGTCCTGCCGCATCTCCAACGCGCTGCTCGAATCCGGTCTGCCAGTGCAGAGCAACGGCGCGGTATGGGCCACCAATGACGTCACCGCCTGGACCTGCACCCTCGGCCTGTGGCGTGCCAACATGAGCTGGATTCCGGTCGGCGCGCGCAACTCGACCGAGGAAAACCACTACGTGCTGGATGCCTTCGACTGTGAAGTGCTGTTCTTCCAGGAGTACTTCGCCAAGGTGATCGCCGATCTGCAGCCGCGCCTGCCGAAGGTCCGCCACTGGATCTGCATCGACGGCGCCGCCCCGCAAGTGACCGGCAGCCTGACGCTGCAGCAGTGGATCGCCGGCCAGCCGGCGAGCAAGCCCAACCTCGCGGTGGACATGGACGATGTGGTGGCGCTGATGTCGACCGGTGGCACCACCGGCATGCCCAAGGGGGTGATGAACACCCACCGCAGCCTGCAGACCCTATTTGCCCACTTCATGATCGGCTGTCCCTACGGCGCCGAGGAACGGCCGGTGAACCTGGCCGCGGCGCCTATGACCCACACCGCCGGCCTGCTATCGATACCGGCCACCGCCCGCGGCGGCTGCGTGGTGGTCGTCACCAGTCCTGATCCGGCCGTGCTGCTGGGCGCCATCAGTCGACACCGGGTCACCGAGTTGTTCCTGCCGCCGACAGTGATCTACCGCCTGCTGGATGTGCCGGATCTCAAGCAGAAGGTCGATTTTTCCGCGTTGAAGTACCTGATGTATGGCGCCGCGCCAATGTCGGTGGAAAAGCTCAAGCAGGCCATCGAGGTCATCGGACCGGTGATGATGGGCGGCTATGGCCAGACTGAGTGCCCAGGCTCCATCGCCTACCTGCCACCGGATGCGCATTTTCGCAACGGGCAAATCGCCGACGATACACGGCTGTCCTCGGTCGGCTGGCCCAACCCGCTGATACAGGTCGAGATCCTGGGCGACAACAATCAGATCCTGGCACAGGGTGAGAGCGGCGAAATCTGCGTGCGTGGCGACCTGTTGATGAAAGGCTACTACAAGGCTCCGGACAAGACTGCGGAAACCATCATCGACGGTTGGCTGCACACCGGCGACATCGGCCACATCGATGCCGAGGGCTGCCTGCACATCACTGACCGCAAGAAGGACATGATCATTTCCGGCGGCTTCAATGTGTACCCCAGCGAGGTCGAGCAGGTTATCTGGGGCCACCCAGCCGTGCAGGACTGCGCCGTGATCGGCGTGCCCGACGCAACTTGGGGCGAGGCGGTCAAGGCCGTGGTTCAACTGAACGAGGGCCAGAGTGTCTCGACCGAAGACCTTATCGCCCTGTGCAAGGAGAATCTGGGGTCGGTCAAGGCGCCTAAGACAATCGACTTTATCGACAACCTGCCCCGCAGCCCAGTCGGTAAGGTGCTGAAGAAGGATCTTCGCGAGCATTACTGGAAAGAAAGCGGCAGGAAGATTTGAGCGTCCCCCGTGCCCTCTGGCACGGGTTTTTTCTGCCTACAGAACCGTTGCGGACTCTCAAAACATCACTCCGCTGGTATGCCCAAAACCCGCAACAGCCGTCATAAGCCTTCCCGTTTGGCCGCCGAACTACGCTCTGCGTTGCATGATCAGAAGCTGTCGATGCCCCCTTTACCTGCTCGAGTCGGCCAGGATCATGATGGGCTGCAAGGGCGGCACCACTGTCGAGTCGATTCGACAAAGCTGGCAGCTGGGTGAAGTCCAACTGCTGAAGCAAGAATCCCACGTAGCCGCCTTCGTCTAACGGACAAGGCGGGGCGATAGCGCTGGAGAAAACCGATGTCCAAACGTCATAGCCGCAAACTGTTTATCTCCGCAGCACTCTTCAGTCTGCTAGCGGGCTTGCCCCTCTTGCTGGCCCCCGGCCCGGCCTCCGCCCTGTTGGGCTTGTCGCTCAACCCGGCAGCCATACTGTTCATGCACATAACCATGGGCGTGGTCGTGGTGTTCGGCTTTACCTACTGGCTCATCGCCCGGAATCCCGTACGTTATCGCCCCTACATCGGCCTCAGTATTGTCCTGAAGTTGCTGGTGGCCAGCGTGATCCTTGGCCACTGGCTCAGCGGCAACACCGGCCTGCACTTTCCGATCCTGGCCTTCGGCGATTTGATCTTCGCTCTGCTGTTCTGGCGCTATCTACGCAACACCAGCAGCCTGCAAACCGCCAGCGGGAGCAACGCCAGTTGACTCGCTTCGCACTGACCGCAAAAGGCAGACACTAAAAGTCAAATGCCCACGCAGTAACCGACACACCAGCCCAGCAAGCCATCCACAGGAGTCATTCATGAGCACTATCTATATCGCTGGTATCGCCATGACCGTGTTCGGTCGCCACCTGGAACGCAGTCTGGACGACCTAGCCGGTGAGGCCCTGCGCGGTGCGCTGAAAGATGCCGGGTGCAGCACCCAGGATCTTGGCGCGGCCTACTACGCCGGCATGACCAATGGTCCCCTACAGGGACAGATTTCCATCCCCGGGCAAGTGGTGCTGAGTAAGCTCGGCATCGAGCAGATCCCCATCGTCAACGTCGAGAACGCCTGCGCTTCCGGCAGCTCGGCGATCAACCTAGCTGTGCAGTGCCTCAAAGCCGGCACCACTGACGTAGTCCTGGCCATCGGCGCCGAGAAGATGAACATCCCGGACAAGATGAAGGCCTTTGCCCTGTTTGAGGCTGGCTGGGATGTTTCCCGCGCCGAGGAGAACTACCAGATCCTGGTCAAGATGGGCGCGGGTATCACCCCGCCAGCCGGCTCCGAATCGGACAAGCCCTACAGTAAGTTCATGGCCATCTACGCCGCCATGTGCCGCTGGCACATGCACACCTATGGCACCACTCAACGTCAGATCGCTGCGGTCTGTGCGAAAAACCACCAACACTCGGTACACAACCCCTACTCGCAGTTCCGCAAGCCGTTCAGCATCGACGAAGTGCTGGCGGCCCCACCAATCACCTACCCGATCACCCTGCCCATGTGCGCGCCGCTCTCCGACGGTGCCGCCGCCGCGATTCTGTGTACGGAAGAAGGGCTGAAGCGAATCGGCGCCGACAAGAAGCGCTGCATCAAAATATCCGCCAGCGTCCTGCGCAGCTTCAGCAACCGCCGCCTGGACGAACCGGAAAAGCATGTCAGTCGACTCGCCGCCCTCCAGGCCTACGAGATCGCGGGCCTCGGCCCACAGGACATGCACGTCGCCGAGCTGCATGACGCATCGGCCATGGGCGAGATCATCCATGCGGAAAACCTTGGCCTGGCGCCTCTCGGCCAGGGCGGCGTATGCGCCGAGCGCGGCGAGTTCAGCCTCGGCGGGCGCCTGCCCATCAACACCTCCGGCGGCTTGGAATCCAAAGGCCATCCACTAGGCGCTACGGGCATCGGCCAGCTGTACGAACTTGTCACCCAGCTGCGCGGTGAGGCCGGCGCGCGCCAGGTTAAAGACGCCCGGCATGCGATCCAGGAGAATGGCGGTGGCCTGCAGGGAATCGAAGAGGCGGAAGTGGCCATCCACATCCTTAGTAGATAACCCCCCTCCAACCGGGCCAGCCGCCGAAGAATCTGCAGGAGCCGATGGAGGCCAGTCGCGACCGTGGGATACGCAGCCTGGCGCCGGTCTGTGCGAGAGCAGCCGCAGCCTAATCAAAATGGGCAACCGCAGATCCGTGTCCGGCATGCCGGGACGCCCGCAATAACTTCGCCCCCATAAGAGGGAAGCTCGTGATGATCCAGCGTACCGATGTCCTATTCCTGTCCGGCGAAGTGCACTGTGCAGCCTGGCTGTATCAGCCGGAACGGCAAGAGCCCCATCCCGTCATAATCATGGCCCATGGCCTGGGCGGCACTCGCGAGATGCGCCTGGATGCCTATGCCGAAAAATTCTGCAGGGCCGGCTATGCCTGCCTGGTATTCGATTATCGACATTTCGGCGCCAGTGAAGGCCAACCTCGACAGCTGTTGGATATCGCGCACCAGTTGCAGGACTGGCGCTCTGCGGTGGCTTACGCCAGAACCCTAGACAGCCTGGATGCAACGCGCGTCATCCTGTGGGGCAGCTCTTTTAGTGGAGGGCATGTCCTCGAAGTGGCAGCCGCAGACTCCGCTATCGCCGCCGCGATGGTCCAAGGTCCCTTTACCGACGGCCCCGCTGCCTGCCGGGCCATGGACACCTTGAGCCTGCTCAAGGTGGGCGCGCTGGCGCTGGCAGATATGGTCGGTTCCATGTTCGGCGCCGCACCGGTTATGGTCAAGCTGGTTGGACCCAGGCATTCGGCAGCGCTCTTGACCGCAGCAGATGCAGAACCTGGCTACCTCGCCCTGAAGCCGGAACACTGTTCCTTTCAGAACCAGGTGGCGGCACGCATAGCACTGTCGGTTCTGCGTTACTCGCCAGGCAGGCAAACCGCAAAAATTCAGTGCCCAACGCTCTTCTGCATATGCCGGACCGATAGCGTGGCCCCGGCTGGCCCGGCACTGCGCTATGCCGGACAAGCCCCGGATGGGGAAGTACATCTGTGCCAAGAAGGCCACTTTGCCATCTACCTAGATGAAGCCTTCGAACAGGTCAGCGCCCGGCAACTCGACTTCCTCAAACGGAAGGTGCCGTTCCCGTAGCCGTTATCCCTACCCTTCGCCTACAGGTTGACCAAAAGCTCGCATCCAACTCGCTCGATCAAGTGCAGCTCCGGCCGCGCGCTGATACGCACCTGATGGAGGGGGCGCCAAGCAACAGCTTCGCTAATATGGTGCGGATGTACTAGAACCTCTTGGGTGGCGGCGCCACCGAGCGGTAACAGAGGCTTTTAATACAACCACTCTCGCAGCCAGGTCAAGATCCTGTCCTGGGAGCGCAATGGTTTCTGCCTGTAGCCCAGGCGTCTTGAAGCCGAGCGTTTCAAGACCAAGCCCGATGTGAGTGACAAGGCCACCGGACTGTGCTGCTGTTGGCGCACGGGAAGGTGGCACGACTCCGAGAACAGGTCGCCCTGCTGCCCACAAAGTCCGAGCGCAGCCCAAAAGACGCCAACTCGCCGCAGCTGGCCATTATGGCAGAAGAGAGCTGCTCGAAGAGCCCGCAGCCGCGTCAAGCGAAGCCGAAGAAGTCGTTACACCGGCCAAGCGTCGAGGCAAGCGCAAGCCGCTGTCTCCGCCACATCCGTAAGACCTACGTCTGCGAAGCAGCGCCGACCCGCCGCAACTGATCGAGAAGAGCCTGGCCAGCCCCAGCGTGCTGGCGATACTACTGACCGCCAAGTACGCCAACGGCATCCCGCTGTACCGCTTCGAGAAGATGCTCAGCCACCACGGCGTCGACATCCCACGCCAGCCCCTGGGGCGCTGGGTGATCCAACGTGGCGAGCAACTGTAACCGCTGCTCAATCTAATGCGCGACACGCTGCTGAAGTAACCGCTATTGCACTGCGACGAAACATGCCTGTAGGTGCAGCATGAACCGGGATACGATTCCAGCGCGCAGTCCTGGATTTAAGTACAAAGCGGTGGGCCACCACCCGACAAACCGGTGGTCCTTTTCGACAACACCGCCAGCCGAGCGCAGGAGGAGCCCTTGCGCCTGCTCGACGGCTACTGCGGCTACATGAGTACCGACAACTACGCCGGTTACAACGCCGTGGTCATTCAAGAGGCATCAAACACCTGGTCTGCTGGACGCATGCTCGACGCGAGTTTGTCGACGCGCAGAAGGTATAGCCCAAGGGCGTGATTATCCGCTGCTACGCCATTTCATCCGGTATTGACCGGGGCTTTCGCCGGTCCATTGCTTGAACGCCCGGTGAAACGCGCTGGCCTCACGGAAGCCGGCCTTCTCGGCAATCGCCGTGATGCTCAGGTCGCTGTTGCGCAGGCACTCGAAGGCGATGGCGCGGCGCACCTCGTCCTTGAGTTCCTGGAAGGAGAAACCCTCGCGCTGCAACTGGCGGCGGAAGCTGGCGATGCTCAGGGCGCGCTGTTCGCCCATGTCGGCCAGGGTGGGCCAGTGCTCGTAACTGCAGTTGCGCAACTCTTTGTATACCTGGGCACTGAGCCCCTGGCGGTTGCTGAAGCGTACGATCAGCCATTGCGGTGAGGTGCCGAGGAAGGTTTTCAGCGAGGCCAGGTCCTGCACCACCGGCAGGTCGAGATAGCTGGCGGCGAATTCGATTTCGCTTTGGGCGGCCTCGAATGTCAGGTTCGGCCCCCAAAACAGATGGTCGTCGCCATGCGACGGTCGAGGGTGGGCGAACTGCGAGCGGTCGATTGGAATGCGCCGCCCCGCCAGCCAGCACAGCAGGCCAAGCACCACGGTCAGGTAGATTTCCTCGGTGACGCCGCGCGCCAGCGGGTCTGGTTGGCGATTGTGCAGGCTGATCACCGCGCGGTCGCCACGTACCGACAGGCTGCCGCGGATATCCCGCAAGAACAGGCCCAGGCCGCTCAGGCACTGGCGCAGAGCCTGGCCAACGTTGTCCGCCTGGATCAGGCCGCGGCAGATCAGGGCAAAGCTGCCCAGCGGCATGCCGTGCGAGTCATAGCCGAGGAACTCGTCGTTCAGTTCCTCGGCTATGGCCAGCCACAGTTTGGCCAGCTGCAAGGCCGCGACCCGGCCCCTAGGGTCGTCCAGAAGCTCTTCGGCAATGCCTGCCTGGCACAGCAGTTGCGCCCGGCGCTGCGGATTGTTGCGCAGTCCGTAGAGGGCGGCCCGGACGAAATACACGGCCACCGAGTCCTTCTCTCGCATAACGCTCGCTCGCTGCGGTCAGTTGCCAGGAGTGGCAAAAAGCATCAGTCAAATCGGTCATTTTCGGCATAGGCCGGGGCCAATCGCCTTTTCTATACTAATCCAGGCTTGAGTGGTGCGCGTGCCATCACGGTCGCGCCGCTCGGCAAACAGCCGCATCTCACTGCCACCGGAGTCTCCCATGCCTAACCCCGAAGTCTATATCGTCAGCGCCGTCAGAACCGCAATCGGCTCCTTCGGCGGCACGCTCAAGGATACCCCACCCTGCGAATTGGCCACGACCGCGGTCAGCGCCGCCCTGCAGCGTAGCGGTTGCGCCGCCGAACGGGTCGGGCATGTGGTGATGGGCAATGTCATTCCTACCGAGACGCGCGATGCCTACATTTCCCGGGTGGCCGCGATGAATGCCGGTATCCCCAAGGAAGTCCCGGCGTTCAACGTCAATCGCCTCTGCGGTTCCGGCCTGCAGGCCATCGTCTCGGCGGCGCAGAGCCTGCTGCTGGGCGAATGCGATATCGCCATCGGTGCCGGCGCCGAGTCCATGAGCCGCGGCCCGTACCTGCTGCCGGGGGCGCGCTGGGGTGGCCGCATGGGCGACATGCAGGCCGTCGACTACATGCTCGGCATCCTCCATGATCCGTTCCAGCGCATGCACATGGGCATCACCGCCGAGAACATCGCCGAGCGCCTGGGCATCAGCCGCGCAGACCAGGATGCCCTGGCACTGGTAAGCCAACAGCGGGCGGCGCGGGCGATTGCCGAAGGACGCTTCGCCGGCCAGATCGTGCCGGTCGAGATCAAGAGCCGCAAAGGCACCCAGCTGTTCGAGGTCGACGAGCATGTGCGCGGTGAGACCTCGCTCGTCCAACTGGCGGGCATGCGCACCGCGTTCAAGCAGGGCGGCACGGTCACCGCCGGCAACGCCTCGGGACTCAACGACGGCGCGGCGGCGGTAGTGCTGGCCACAGGCGCGGCGGTGCAGGCCGACAACCTGCGCCCGCTGGCCCGCCTGGTCAGCTACGCGCATGCCGGCGTCGAGCCCGAGCTGATGGGCCTGGGGCCGATCCCGGCCACCCGTCTGGCCCTGCAGCGGGCCGGCCTGAAGGTCGCCGACCTAGATGTGATCGAGTCCAACGAAGCCTTCGCGGCCCAGGCCTGCGCCGTGGCCCGCGAGCTGGACTTCGACCCGGCTAAGGTCAACCCGAATGGTTCGGGCATCTCCCTCGGCCATCCGGTCGGCGCCACCGGGGCGATCATCGTCACCAAGGCCATCCACGAGCTGCAGCGCACCCAGGGCCGCTATGCCCTGGCGACCATGTGCATCGGCGGTGGCCAGGGTATCGCCGCGATCTTCGAGCGCGTTTGAGCAGGCAGGAGAGCAGGACCATGAGCGACGAACGTATCGGCGTCATCGGTGGCGGCATCATGGGCAGCGGTATTGCCCAGGTGTGTGCCCTTGCAGGTCTGTCCGTCGCCCTGGTCGACATTTCCGAGGCCGCCCTGGCCAAGGCCATGGCGACCATCGCCAGCGGTCTCGGCCGGCAGGTGGAGAAGGGCATGCTGAGCGAGCAGCAGCGCGCCGAGGCGCTGGTGCGCATCGGCACCAGCACCGACTATACCAGCCTAGCCAGCGCCAGCCTGGTGATCGAAGCGGCCACCGAGAACCTGGAGCTGAAGCTGCGCATTCTCAAGCAGATCAGTGAGCAGGTCGCTGCCGAGGCCATCATCGCCAGCAATACCTCGTCGCTGTCGATCAGTCAGCTAGCGGCCATTGTCAGTCATCCCGAGCGCTTTATCGGCCTGCATTTCTTCAACCCGGTACCGCTGATGAGCCTGGTGGAAGTGGTTCGTGGGCTGGCAACCGCCGAGGCGTGCCATGCCCGCACCCTAGCGTTTGCCGAGCGCATCGGCAAGACCGCGATCAGCGCCGGCAACCGTCCGGGTTTCGTGGTCAACCGCATCCTGGTGCCGATGCTCAACGAGGCCATCTTCACCCTGCAGGAGGGCCTGGCCAGTGCCGAGGACATCGACACCTGCATGAAGCTGGGCTGTGGTCAGCCCATGGGGCCGCTGGCGCTGGCCGACCTGATCGGTTTGGATACCCTGCTGGCGATTCTGGAGTCCTTCCAGCAGGGCTTCGGCGACCCCAAATATCGCCCGCCCTCCCTGCTCAAGGAACTGGTGGCAGCCGGTCGCCTCGGGCGCAAGAGTGGCCATGGCTTCTATCGCTATGGCTGACCATGGGCCAGCGCTGGCGTTTTCCGGGAGGCATGTCGGCATGAATACCAAGCGATCGTACCCTGACGAGTCAGGGGCAGCGCTCTCGCGACTCGAGCAGATCCGCGGCAAGGCGCTGGAACTGTTCGCCGAGCGGGGCTTTGCCGAGGTGGGCATGCGTGAGCTGGCCCTCCATCTGGGGATAGGCGCCGGTTCGGTGTACCACCATTTCGAGAGCAAGGAGCAACTGCTGTTTGAGCTGATCGAGGAGCTCTATGAAGACCTGCTCGAGGCGGCCCTGCTCAGCGACAAGGACGCCGTGCACGGCCGCCTGCAGGCCTTGTTGCGGGCCCATATCGCACTGCACGAGCACCGTGGTCTGCATTTCCTGATGGCCGAGCGGGAGTATCGCTGTCTCTCGCCGCAGCACCAGGGCCAGATCCGGCAGATGCGCGGGCGTTATGAGGAAAAGCTCCTGGCGCGCCTGCTGGAGGCCGGCGCCAGCGGCCCGCTGCCGGTGCTCAAGGCCACCGTGCAGGCGGTCGTCGCCTGGCTGAACAACCTGCCGGCCTGGCTGGATCAATCCGGTTTGAGCCGGGCGCAGCGGCAGGAGGTGATCTGCGCGATCGTCCTCGGTTCCCTGGCCGGCGTTCTCAAGCAGCCGAGCGCGGCTGCAGATGGCGCAACCGTAGTGCCGTTGCGCTTTCCCGGGGCCAGCCTGCGCGGCTGACCCTTCTATTAACCGGGGCATGTTCCATGCCCTCGCATTACCTGAGTGACTCAAGCATGTCTGATTACCAAGCTCCCCTACGCGATATGCGTTTCGTGCTCAACGAAGTGTTTGAGGTCTCCAAGCTGTGGGCCGAACTGCCGGCCCTGGCCGAAGTGGTGGACGAAGACACCGCCAACGCCATCCTCGAGGAATCCGGCAAGGTCGCCGCCGAGATGATCGCCCCGCTCAACCGCAGCGGCGACGAGGAAGGCTGCAGCTGGCACGACGGCGCAGTGCGCACGCCGGCCGGCTTTCCCGAGGCCTACAAGACTTTTGCCGAGGGCGGCTGGGGTGGCGTCGGCGGCGACCCGCGCTTCGGCGGCATGGGCATGCCCAAGGTAATCTCGGCCCAGGTCGAGGAGATGGTCAACTCGGCCAACCTGTCCTTCGGACTGTACCCGATGCTGACCGCCGGTGCCTGCCTGTCGATCCTCAACCACGCCAGCGAAGAGCTGAAGCAGCAGTACCTGCCGAACATGTACGCCGGCGTCTGGGCCGGCTCCATGTGCCTGACCGAGCCCCACGCCGGTACCGACCTTGGCATCATCAGAACCCGCGCCGAGCCGCAGGCCGACGGCAGCTACAAGGTCAGCGGCACCAAGATCTTCATCACCGGCGGCGAGCACGACCTGACCGAGAACATTATCCATCTGGTGCTGGCCAAACTGCCGGACGCACCGGCTGGCCCGAAAGGCATCTCGCTGTTCCTGGTGCCGAAAGTCATGGTCAATGCCGACGGTTCGCTGGGCGAGAAAAACGCGCTGTCCTGCGGATCGATCGAACACAAGATGGGCATCAAGGCCTCGGCCACCTGCGTGATGAACTTCGACGGCGCCACCGGCTGGATCGTCGATGCACCGAACAAGGGCCTCGCCGCCATGTTCACCATGATGAACTACGAGCGCCTGGGCGTCGGCATTCAAGGCCTGTCCCTGGGTGAGCGCAGCTACCAGAACGCTGTGGAATACGCTCGTGACCGCATCCAGAGCCGTGCGCCAACCGGCCCGGTAGCCAAGGACAAAGCCGCCGACCCGATCATCGTGCATCCGGATGTGCGTCGCATGCTGCTGACCATGAAAGCGCTGAACGAGGGCGGTCGCGCCTTCTCCAGCTACGTGGCCATGCAGCTGGATACCGCCAAGTACAGCGAAGACGCCACCACCCGCAAGCGCGCCGAAGATCTGGTCGCCCTGCTCACCCCGGTGGCTAAGGCCTTCCTCACCGACATGGCGCTGGAAACCACCGTGCACGGCCAGCAGATCTTTGGCGGCCACGGCTTTATCCGTGAGTGGGGCCAGGAACAGCTGATCCGCGACTGCCGCATCACCCAGATCTACGAAGGCACCAACGGCATCCAATCGCTGGACCTGATGGGGCGCAAGATCGTCGGCAGCGGCGGCAGCTTCTACCGGCACCTGGCCGACGAGATCAAGACCTTCGTCGCCGACGCCGATGCCTCGCTGGCCGAGTTCACCCAGCCGCTGGCCGCCGCGGTGGCCAACCTCGACGAGCTGACCGCCTGGGTGCTGGACCGCGCCAAGGGCAACCCCAACGAGATCGGCGCCGCCTCGGTGGAGTACCTGCAGGTGTTCGGCTACACCGCCTACGCCTATATGTGGGCGTTGATGGCCCGTGCTGCGCTGGGCAAGGTAGACCAGGACGAGTTCTACGCCAGCAAGCTGGGCACAGCGCGTTTCTACTTCGCCCGCCTGCTGCCGCGCATCCACTCGCTGAGCGCCTCGGTCAAGGCCGGCAGCGAGAGCCTGTATCTGCTCGGCGCCGCGCAGTTCTAAGCGGCATGAGACAGGTCTGGTCCAGCTATTAACTTAAGGTTGTCATGTACATTAATAGGGAGGTTGCGGTAGGGATGGCAGTTACCTGCCATTCCCCGCACAGATCCGTAAGTGCGGAACTACCGCATACGGTTCCTGCCTCGGGTAAAAGGCTAGAAATGGTGTCGGGGTCAGGAAGGTGTATTGGCCGGACGGATACCAAGCTGCAGGCTTTTTGAATTTCGTACTTGCTCAGCGCCGACGTGGATGAGCTCGACGAAGTTAAGCTGGGGCCATTAGCTCAAATACAACACGCGATTGCGTATGCATTCGCTGATCTGAGACGTCCGATAGCATACGAAAAGCGTTTGTGGGTTTCAGAAGTACCTTTACCAGGTTTGATCAGCTTGAGATGCCTTCTAGCAGAGTTCTGCGATCACTTCAGGACATCACGTATACGCTGCTTCCAGTCGTTCACCCTGGCATGGTTGGTGCTGGATTGGCTTTCTTTCGGGTGATGTACGGAGTGCAAAGGCTCACAGAAGTCCGCCATATTGCTTGGCCAGCGCAACGAGCCCTTCACTGTATTTTTCAAGATCCGGCCTATGCATTTTTCTACCTCAACATCTGCTTTGAAGCCCATGACTCGCGTTGACATGGTCTTACGATTGTCTGAGGTATCTATTTCTAGAAGGTAGCGTTGATTACCGTTTTTCAGCTTGAACATTGCCATCAAATAGCAGCGTGGCTTTTCGTGATCAAACATATGGTAGCTGCAGCGCGGAACAGGAGGCAGTGGCTTCACATACAGTGATACCAGCGCAATATCGGACTCGTGGGGGATCTGCTCAATGATTTCACGGAGAAGCGAGAAGCGACCAACAAACCGATCATGCTCCTTGTCTTCGTCCTTGTCTTCGTCCTTGTCTTCGTCCTTGTCTTCGTCCTTGTCTTCGTCCTTGTCCTTGTCCTCTATCTCTCCCAGTTTCTGGAACTCCCCTGGAGCTGTGCTGCCGTCGCTCACGGGATCAGCAACACCGAGGAGTTTGCTTTCTTTGCCCGGAGATTGCTCATCATTGACCTCCTTGCCATGACCGCTGGCATGCTCCCCGTTGAAGGCAATCATCGTATTCATCTGAGCATCAAATTTGATTCCCTCCACAGGCAAATGAATCAAACTCGGCTCCTTCGCGGCAGTGGGATCTTCTTCAGCATCCACCTCAACTTCGTCAGCCCCCGATGGCACAGTTCCGCAGCCGGAGTTCTCTCCCCTAACTGGTAACTTGAGAGCAGGGTGATGGAAGAAAATTTCTCCACGATGGCTAAACTGTAGTCCCTGGAGCGTTTCGATCTCCCAGACCAGCAACTCTTTGCTTTCTGGATCAAAGGGGCCTCGCACATCCATCATGGTACCCGCGATAGAAGGAGGTGCCTGGAAGTCGAACTGCCATCTGGCATAAGCCGATTTTTGTGATACCTGCTCTTGCGCTTGGTTGAGGCTTTTCCAGATTGACTCGAAGGATCGCTTCACATCCTGAGTCAGCAGCAGCCAACTTAAATAGTCTCTGTACGCCTTGACTTTGAGGAGCCTACTTGGCGCGCCTGTCTTAGGGGGCGTATGAATATGAACAACATCGCCCTCGTTATAGATCGTGAAGGCCATGTCTAGGCCATTCGGTACAAAGGCTGCACGGACTATAAAAGCCGCGTGAAAGTATAGTTTTCGCGCAAGCTCAAATTTCGGTAGCCAGACTGTCAGGCCATTAACCTCGAATACAAAGCATCGCTGTGCAGATATCTCAGGATTTGCTGCCAGCCTTCTGGCCAGACGTGGACACTCGCCCAAATGTTTTTCCCGCCAGGTATCTATTGCAGGCAGCACCACCGTTTTCTTGAAACCACTGGAGCGGAAAGGAACCCCGTCTGCCCCAAGAAACTCGCGACCAGTCGCGAGGACACAGGACATTTCCAATGGGAGCTGCTTGAACTGCGGCTGGCCATCGCACTCAAACAGTGCCGCCATGCACCACCGAGCCTCCGGAGAGGGTGCTCTGTAGAAATTTCCAATAGCCCGCAGCTTAGATCCGGTCTGAATCTGACGGAATAAGGTCCTATTCAATCCATCTTCCTATCAATCGAATGAACTCAGTAGTCAGCGGTGCCTCCCTGCTTTTTTCCAACCCACAACGCTTTTCTAGCTTCCAGCGCCTAGACGGCATGGGCATACCATCCATTACATCCTCCTGTACGGCTACAGTCAGGCGACGGATCTGATACTCGCCGACGGATTCGGCATAACGATCCAGGAAGGTACGGCACGTAGGCAGTTGATCAAGATGGTGCTCGACTGATGCCCGGTGGGGTAACTGCTGCAGGAACCAGTTGCGGCTCCTGCGTGGAAGACTCAGATTTTCTTCGCTGTTTCTGCCAATCCGAATCAGCAGGCGCACCAACTTCCTGTCGCGTGCTAGCCAGTCTATGTGCCTGTTGTTACCCTGTCGACGCTGCCTTGCCTGGTTCGCAGCCATCAACCAACTTCGGTCATGACGATAGAGCCAGGCATAACATGCCTCCCCTCCGTGTTGTCTAGCTGCCTTGGCTCCAGCGTTCCTATCCAGTGCCTGCAGCCAAACAGCTCGGTACAGCTGCTTTTGCTCAAACACGTCGGAGAGCAGCTGCATTGAATGTTCGATGGAAAGATCGACCTGGCGAGTCTTCGCCTCGCCGATCAGATCGCTAGCATGCTGGCCGGGGCGCAGGCTTGTCCAAATGATAAGATGCTGCAGCGCACTAAATCCCTTGCGATGCTTCCTGAACATCGCCAAAAGCCAGGGCGGAGGCTCCCCGGTTGCTAGCAAACCGTTCGCAACAAGCCAATCCCTATGGTGAGATGCTAGGATCTTATCCCATAAGACCTCGGCTCTGACCTGTCGGCCGCGCCTGGCACCGCACTCTTCTGCCAAGTACCGGTACAGGTTAGTCCAGTGCCCGTAACCAGTCGATTGCGCCTCTTCGAGCGCCAGAAGTTGCGTAGCTGCCTTGGCGAGCCTGATTGCCTCTTCGCTTGCGAGTCTAGCGCGAACATTACGGGACAAAAACAGTGGAGAAGCTGGGTGAAACTCGTGTCGCTGCGCTCGACGGAACGGAATGGGTGAATCCAAGAGCTGACAGGCATGCTCGGGACAAACGTCTATTCCTTGCATCTGCCAGCTACGCCGCCAGTAGGGCTCACCGAAACAGGCGGCCATGTCCTCGAAACAGACAGGGCAGTAACGCAGCCACTCGGGCCACTTGACCAAGGCCGTCGAAGCCCCTGCAAGACCGATGGTCGACCGATCAGCAGCGAGCATGGCCTGGAAAAGGTCAGTACGACGAGCCTGTGGAATGAAGGGGGCATAGAGCGGAAATAGTGTGTGATGCATTATCACGTTCGCCGTATCCAGCCCAGTATTGTTCGCCAGAGCGGTCAGATGCGTGGGCAGGTCGGTTATAGCGGCTACCTTACTGTCACCAAAAAGCATGTGCAGCAGCGTTTTATGACTACCTATCCCCAGATGTACCCTGCACCGAGCAATGCCACTGTAGAGCAGCTCGTCCGGATAAAGCCTGGGGAAATATATGTCAGCTCGCCTTCAATAAAAGCCGCAGATCGAGGATCAGGCCGGCCTGTTTAAATCTGTCGTAGACCTCACTCTCAGACCCGTCAGCATAACGCCTGCGCAGATCCTCCTCGGATAGGCATCCCCACTCTGTCCGCTTTAACCTGGAAATACTGGGCTTTTTGGGGATATCCTGCACGAGGTAGGCCGTGGCCTTATGTATCAGGGCCGCCATCGGGATACCCGGATTCTTTGCCAACAATTCGTCAGCCATGGGAATAGCGATATCCATAGGGATATCCATCTCTTCGAGCAGGGCGGCCAGTCGCTTCGCCTTGTCATCAGCCGAAGGTGTCGGCGGTTTCGGTTGGGCGACGTTATCCAGAGAGCGCGTCAATGTCAGCAACCGTCCCTCGATCTCAGGCATCAGCAGGTCGTCATATTTGGCGATCAGTTCGGGTCTACCGCTCCGTAAGGCAGCCAGCATGGGCTGGACCGGTTTGAACTCGTCCTCGAAAACCTTGCGTAGCAACAGTGGCTTGATGCATTCGACGCTAGTCACTATCGCCCGGATCTGCGCCAACGCGAACAGCTTGATGACAATGTCCATAACCCCCTGTGTGAGGTCGTACATAGTCGATTCCAACTCGTCGTCCAGCGGCGCCGCATTTCGCAGCCACTGGTACTTCCAGAGCCGCTTCAAAAGGCGCTTCCAGTGCTCATCCCGAGGCAACCTGTCCCAGCGAATGCTGCCCAACCCGGAGACTCGACGCGCGGCTCGGAATGTGCGCTGAAAGAACTTACTGGCTCGGTGGGTCCCGACCTGAATGATCGGAACACCGATGGTATTCACTAGCGACACGAAGAAATTGTGCATTTTCTCGGCACCACCGGAGCGGGCCTCGTTGAGGTTCTGAACCTCGTCGATGATCAGCACACCAAGCGCGTGCAGGTTGGCCACCTGGCACATGGATGCCATCAGGCGCTTGGTGCCCAGTTTCTTGCGACCATGGCTGCGGCTATAGGTTGTACCAAGAATCTTGTCTACCTCGTTGAAGAAACTCAGGCACAACTCATCCAGGTCACCGTCGATGGGACAGTCGACCTTCAGGTAGACCAGCTGGGTGATGTTGTAATCTGGGTGATGTAGAGCCTGGGGGTACATGCCCAGAATCCGCTCAAGAGTGCGCGTTTTCCCGCAACCTGAGCAGCCGAATAGCGACAAGCTGTTGGCCGTGGAGGAGACACTCTGGTAAACCACCGCATCCAGATTCTCCTCCTCGATCCGGCGATAGCCATTCTGCAAGTGAGCATACCAAGCGCCGCAGGCAGGATTCCGACCGATGTAGCCCTGACGGATCATCAGGCTGATCTTGCTCTCCAGCTCCAAGTGGTGGCTGAGCGGCTGGAAGAAGCCGTGCAACAGCCGGGCGATTGCATGAGCCCTGAGCCTACCATCCAGGAGTACCTCCTGCGGCTCGAAACTGGGAAGCTTCTGCAACAAGCCGACCACCTCCTGCAGATCAGGTATCGGGGGCAATGCGCTGATGAGTGGATTTTCCTGATATTCGGGAAGCTGCTGCTCATGGTAACGAGCCGGGGGGATAACTCCGCGCCGGATTTCTTCAGTCATCGCCTTCCTCCTTGAATATCAGGTCACTGAGATCTGGGAAGGCATAGTCTTCCTGCTTTTCGCCTCGCAGCGGGATAACTTCGGCAGGTATTTCTTGCTGCACTTTCGCCGGTTTGAATGCCGTTTTCCGGCGTTCCTGACGCTTTTCCTGCTGCTTGTTCTCACGGATCTGGGTTCCAAGATCCTTCTTGGTCATACCCGTTTTGACCGGACTAGCATCCTCTGCCTGGGCAACGATGGACTCGATCCGCTCCAGAAGCTTGCCTCTCTCCATTAAGGCCTCCGCCGCCGCGTTGGCATCGCTACGACGTTCCTCTCTGGACAACAGCCAGACATCCCAGAAGGTCATCCCCCTGAAACGTCGACTACGGTCAGCAAGATCGCAAATCCAGTAGTCCTTGAGGCTATTAGATGGCCGCAGATAGATGTGGTCGGCGCTACGCGGATCGTATGCGACCGTTACCCCTGTCGGCCTACGCCCCTGGCCTCGGTGAAACCAACCCTCCTTGATTGCTTCCTGACAGGTGTAGAAGCAGCCGAACAGCCTGATTCCCAGCTCCGAAACCGTGGCCTGATCATGAGGTAAAAGGTTGATCCGGACCAGATCTTCAGGTGCAGTGCGCAACCGACCAGTTAGGTTGGCCAGCCCCCAACTCCACAGCATGGTAGGTATAGCCGGCAGACCGCCCGGCATACCAGCAGCTCTGTCGTACTTGCCCAGCGTATGAAAGTTGTTATGCCAGAGTACGCCTGCGATGATGATTCGAGTGAACTCGCCTAGCGTCAGACTGGCATCGAGCCTGTAGTCGTGGCCACCTCTTTTCCGACTTGTGGTATCTCCGACCACGCCGCTGGCATAGGGCTTGAAATTCTCCTGTACCGTCCGGAAATAGCGCTCGACGATACCCTTGGCATCCCCGCGCCTGGCCGGCGCATTCTCGATACGAACACCGAATGCTTTGGAAAATGCTTCGACCTTGGTGCCGTTTAGTTCGCCCTTGTCGGCCAGAAACGCATCCGGCAAGCCCTTAACCGGCCAATCGCCAACATCGATATCCACGCCATACTGGCGGCAGTACTCGACCTTGTCGGTGACCGTGTTGGCCAAAGCCACCATTGCACTGACCCAGGAAGGTCCCTCGAAACCGACGTACATGCCAACAACCATACGGCTGAACACGTCGATCACCATATACACGACGGGCCTACCGACGATGCGGCTGCGATCCTGCTCTGAAATCAGATAGATGTCAGCTACGGTAGCGTCGATCTGATAGCGGTACCCAGGGCCCAGAACTTCGGCCGTCGATGTACTTGTGATCGGACGGATGTCCTTGGCGAAATCAACGGCGGACATCCTGTTTGGTAACGTTTCCGTGAAGTGGTATTCACGTTTGTAGAAGTAGCGGAACTGCTCCAAAGTCGGCAGCTCGGCGACAGACCGCATCGGTAGGACTGCATGGAGCAGATTCAACCCGGATGCGTAAGCGTCTGGGATGGACGGATGTTTTTGCTTTAGTAAGCGCTCATCGATGACTCGACGGAAAATACGTTCCACGTCCGGTGTGACGTTGCTCCCCCGCCCCTCTCTCACAACCCTGGGTCTGCCCAGCTTGGCTTGGCTTGGTTTTCGTCGTTTTCCGAGCGCGCCCGAATTGACGTAGTCCGGCAATAGGGCGTTCCTGCACATACCCCGCTGCCAATAGCGCCTCAACAGCCTGTATGCCGTCTGCTTAGTAACACCATGGCGTTCCATGATGCCTATGAGGATTTGTCCTCTTGATTTGCGAATGAACAACCCAGGGTTTTGAGCGACATCCGCAAGCATTTCCCAGGCAGCATCGCGCTTCTGCTGATCAAGAGAGCCTTCTTCCACCTCCCGCAGAACCGCCTCCTCGAATGGGTCAACAATACACACTAGCTCCCCGTCCATCAGCAGACGTTCCAGCTCTACAACCTTTATCGGTTCGGGCAAAGCCGTGTCCGAATCAATATCGATCCAGACGGCCATCGCGGCATCAGACCAAATCAGGCGCTTGCGCAACTCCCCCATGCTAAAAACCTGGTTAACGGGCAGCACTGCTCAGCTCCTGCAACTCGTAGTGAGGATTGACTACAAGGTCTTTCGTACTGAGTTCCCGGTAAGGTTTACCAATGTCGAACAGAAAACAGTGCCTGGCCAGCAATTGGCGAAGCCAATAAAGCGCCTGGCCCGGCTCCAGTTCGCCAGACACATCCAGTCCTTGAGCAATGGCCGTCAGCCTCCGATCAGGATCACGCCGAAATTCATACAGGAACAGTTGCCGGTAGTGCTCAAGTTCATCCGCAGAAATATCGTCTTCTGATTGGGCAGGGTAGAGCCATTGAATATTGGCAATTGCTTCCTTTGGCACCTCTCGTTCCGTAACGATGACCCAAGGAATTCCTTTCTCGAGCCAATAGCGCCGCTCTAACTCAAGTCTCTCGATGACTTCAGGCTTCTGCAGGTCGGCGCTGTACTTGGCCTGAATCGCAACTGTCGGCCGTTGTTTGTCATCGAAATCCACAAGGAAGTCACTGGTCAGCACTTGTGGAATGCCTTGGTAGCGACCATGAGCAAGACCGAACTCCTCGGCGATTCGAACAGTGTCCACGACCATCATCGGAAATTGCTCCCGGATATCGGTGACACGGGGAGACCAGTCCAGAGTCAGGAAAATTGCCAGCTCAAGATCAGAGAGGAAATGGTGCAGACGGCGAGATTTGCTGCCGAGCAGGCGATGGGAGCGCCCCAGCGAGGACACATCCCTGGTGTAGATGAACGGTTTGTAGTCTGCCCCCTGGCCTTGGCCACGACCTTCCTTGAACCTTTTGTCGATTTGGGCCTGAGTCAGGCCCTTAAATGTCCCAGCCATAAGCAAACCAGCATCCGCATCGATGATTTCAACATAGCGCATGCCGGTTTTGGATGAAACTTTATTTTAATGGATGACACTTTATTATTATGGATGACACTTTATTTTCATCCCACAGGTGCTGGTGCTGCTCTGGCGGTGTAGAACTGGTCCTTGACAGCGCTCCAGTTACATACCCTGCTGGGCAGATCACGAGGCTACCCACTACAGACTCTTCGCGATGGACATCCCGGTGAGTCCTGCACGGGCTACAACCGAGGAACTTGCTGAATGGCTCTCTGAAAACCACCTCGAAGACCGGCTGACCAAGAACCTGGATCGGGCCAGTTGGCTTACCGCCATCGAGGACACTGCCGCCTTGGCCAAAATGACGAAGAAGATCACCATCAGTATTTGGGAGTCTTTTTTTAGTTTTGGCTGAAGATGGCAAGGCCTGTTGGCACCTTGCTTATCCTCAAATCAATCTTGCGCTGGGCGAACAATCAACATTGGCGGGGCCGGGCACTGGCCCTTCTCGACAGCGGTGCAGGACAACTGGCCATTTTTGATGGCGATGACGTAATTGGCCCCCTTCCCGTCGGTCGCAGTGATTTCATGACCAATTTGGAGGAGTGCCCGGGCTCGGCCGTTGCCGTCTACGATTTCGAGCCCAATGCCCTTGAAAAGATCGTCGATGGTCATAGTGAAGCTTCCTTACCTGCGCGGCTATTACTGAGAAATTCATCAGTTAGGCGATGCATGTACAGCTTGGTAGGTGCATCGAACCGAAGCAGATCGCCTTGACCATCTCGTTCATTTGCGACAATCAACTGCGTTTTCCAGCGCACCCCGAAGAGCGTATGGTCAGGCTTGTGACCAGCTTTAATGGCCACTCGCGCTTCCCGATATGCGGCGTACCAGTCCGCACGAGATGCATTGTAATGACCTAACCCTGGCTTTCGCTTAAACGGCAATGCTGTTTTCATTTCCGAAGTACTCGCTATTCGATAAAGAGCAGCGTCTCACGGGCCCTGGGTTATGCAAGCCAAGCACTGAATCGGTGTCTTACTCAGACAACTTAGCGCCCTTCTTTGGTTTAAAACACGGAATACCACGTTGTTGTCGGGCTCGCCTTACCCAGCCGAGCGACACATCGTATTTCGATGCAACTTCGAAGTCGGTCATCTTCCCCAGGGATTCAACTACTCCTGGTATTGAATAGAGATAAAAAGGGGGGATACCCCGCTTGTTTCGTTCTTTTCTGACCCAAATGTGAGGGCGGCCAAATTTTTCAGCAACATCCTCATCCTTCATTTTTCCAAGACTGTCAATTAGCTCCTGAGGAATGAATACTTTGCTACGGGCTGGAGGAATTTTGAGCCAGGCACGGTAATGCCGAATGTGTTCGTATGGTGCGCCAGTCTCTTCACTAAGCAGCCGGTCGTTCATAGTGCCCAGAAGCTCAATGACTCCATCTGGCAGGGTATAGGTTGGCTTAGTTCGGCTGCGCCGCGATAACTTTCGCTCGGCTTTGGGCTGCGGCACCTGCTTAGGCGCTTTAACAGCTGCCACGTCAGGCTCTGGCTGGAATGCCTGGATTCCCTCCTTTAGACGCAAATGCCGATAGCGCGAGGTTAGCCCTCCATAAAGGCGTGCCAACTCCGCGTCTGGCATTGTGCCCAGTAGAGGAATCACTTCTTGCAAATACTTGGCCTGCCAAGCCGCCCCCACAGAAACTGAGTGATTATGCTTCGAGGGGATGGACAAGATTCTTCGTCTCTTCGCGACAAAGTTACTACTGCAGCGAAATTTAAAGGCAACTTCCTCATCACTTAATTCACCTAGTGAAGACAGAAATTCTTCATTTGAAGCCAATAGGTTTGTATGGTTTCCCGCTGGTATACTCAGTCTCCTGCGCACGTTCTGTACAAAGCTTAGTGCGAATCCTAATTTAGATGCGATATCACTATCAGGCATCGTACCCAAGGCGTCTATTAACTCTTGGGTAGGCTCCTGTACAAAAGCCGGGAGACCAAGAATTGTTCGAGTTCTTAGCACTGTTCCACCGGGACAGTTGAATTTGATATCAAGACTTGTGTCAGGTGCTTTGCCAACGAGACTCATGAACTCTGGGTTATTCAGGAGACCTTGGGTGTAGGTGGTTCTGGGAATGTTTTTCGTCTTACGTGCCAATTTGACGATCTTAACGCTTACCTCGAACTCTGCCGCCAGAACAGTGTCTGGTTTGGTGCCAAGGCTGGCTATCAGTTTTGGACTCAGGTTCTGCACAATCGCGTCTAAAGCGTCAGAATTCATAGCCCCTTACCACACGAATTTTGTTGAGAAACGCCGGCCTGAGCAATGCCGGCAGCGATGTAGGGCACCGGCACAGCCCCGCCCAGGTCGTATTCGGCGAGAACCTCGGCCCGTACGGACTTGCCAGCCGTAAACGCCTGCTTAACGTCCCGCTTGTGGTTCTCCAGCTGCATCCGCTTCATGGACAGGCGTTCCTGCTCAGCAAGGGCAATCCCCTGCAAGCTGACATGCCCCGTCTGCTGCGCCAGCGGCTTGCGGTCGCGATCAAGGAAAGCGCTGTACTCAGCCAACGTCATTTGCCAAGGCAGATAACCGCGCTTTTCAGCCCAAGCCGCCCAAAGCTTAACGTCAAAATTACCGGACTCGTTCAGATAGCTATCCACAAAGCATTCCCTACCAGGTTTGTAGGCCTGGATGATTACCCGGACTTGCAAATATGCAAGCAGGCGCTTAACAGGGCAATAAGGCCCACAAAAAGAGCCATAATTTAACCCCATAAACACGTCTAAATACAGCTTTTCGAGGTTGCAGTTTGAGGAAGTGCGAGATACTAGAAGTATAGAAATTACGGGGCCTGAAGGCCATTTACTACAGAGGAAACACACCATGTTTAATCTATTCGCAAGCATCTTTTTCGACGCCCTTGGCAATATGTGCAGCACTGAAAACCCTGGCGCTCCACTGGTGTATAACGCTATGCCGACCGACGACATTTATTCGTCTTTTTCTGATCCGAACAGCGCCTGCATGATCGATGACTCTTACAGCATGTCCTCTTTCAGCGACTTCTGATCCATGGTCACCACCGGTGGCCGTGGTCTGTTTATCCCCCGAAAATGGGCCGAACTGGGCCTTGCATCCTGATAGGTCGTGACAGACTCACCTGACTCGTATTGATTACTTGAACAGGTGGCCGTGCTCACATGACCAGCACCCCTGAAACACCCCCTCTCACCGTAGAAGATGCATTGCACCTTCTGACAGAGCACATCAACGGCCCCCGCATGGCCGTAGCGCCTCTTTCGCTCGCTGTACGCGTGTTTCGCCCTGGATCTATAGGCGGCACCCCTGTCTCGCGCATCGTGAGCATGCAGGCCGGTTTCGACTGGGACTCCCGCTTGATGCTGCTGACCCCCGAGCACCCACTGACAACCCTTTCAAGCGATGACGTTGCGGCAATCCGCACCAGCGCCAGCAAAGGCCAGTCGTGGCACGCCTATCAGGCGTACAAAAAAAACGCCGAAAAAATCAAAAAACTGGAATTGAAGGTGGTCGCCCTTACCGGCGAACGTGCGCACCTGCTCGATGCAGTATCGCTTCGCTGGACAGCAGGCCCAGCTGAAGGCTCACAAGAACTGCGCATTGGATCAAACCTGGCCGGCGGCATTCGTGGCTGTCCAGATGGAACGTTTGAGGCCAAGTGCACGCTCCATGGCTCAACTCTGGAAATGACCGGACTGCCCTCGGCTGAGATGGCCAGGGCAAAACTAGAAAACATCGCTGGCCAGTGGCTGAAGCAACTTCTCGCCTAACAGGAACGCCCTATGAAAACTGATGAACAACGCGCAATCGCCTGGCTGCTTTCCGAGGACACGGGCACATCGAGTACTTCCATCTTGGCTCACATGCTTGGTGAGCACTATGAAGACGTTGATGCACCGCACGACCCGAGCGACCTGGGGCGCTGTGTGCGCCTGCTGGCGCTGTTTCCTGCCTGGGTGCCGCGTATGGGCGAGATGGCCAAGTACGGTCCAGCCTGGGCAGGCCTGGTCGAGGACTGGCAGAAGATTGTTGACCTGTACCATGCTGAAAGCGCCCAGCATTCTGAAAGCCGCCAACCGTCACTACATCCATCGGCATCGACGTGCGAACACCGCACAAGGCTCCACCCTTTATTTCAACAACTACGATCGGAGCATCTGCATCAATGCCCATCAGCGCTCCCGCCATCTGTTGATGGAAGTCGAGCGGAGTCGGGATGTTGTTGAGCTGTGCGATCAGGGCCTCCACATCCTCTTCGGAAGCAGAAGTTACTTCGCCGCCGGCGGTGGCAAGGTCATGGACCTCATCAGACCGTTCAGTCGGCTCGCACATACCCTGCTCTTTCCAGTAGCTAAGAGCTGCCACGAGACACTGCTTCGTTTCATCGTTCCCAACATAGACCAGCCCAGCTAAGGCTGACATGTCCTGAGGCTTTGCACCTGCGGAGATGAGTGATTTACAACCAAAGGCTGCAAGCTCAGCAGACAGGTCTGCTTGGCGAGCATCATGGATGCCCACAGCCCCAAGCGTTCTTCAATCATCTCTTCCTTTGGGGGAAGACAAAACTGAACATTCGGGAACTCGGCAGCCAATTTTTCGACGGCCTTGAGCAGAAAGGAATGTGCAGAAGCCTCGGTGTCGTAGGAGGCAAGCTCCTCTTCGTAGCGGGGACTATCAGGGTCAATGTTATTGACTTCTGAATGCTGCGTGGCGTATTCGCGCTCGAAAAGGACCCCGTACTGGCCATCCTTACGAACGATAAATGTCGACTCCTCCCACATCTGATTTTGCAGGCTCTCAAACAGCTGAGGGTTGTCGATCAACGGTTTCAAAGGTTTTTTGTCGGCTCTGTAATCGTTGATTTCACCCCAGCGGCAGGTGAGGTTTTGCGAGATTAGCCAAGAACCGACCGAGCCATCAGGCAAGGTCACGGCAATCACCTGGTCAGGAACCGAGGCATCGCCAAAAACACCGTCAGTCTCCCGATCGAAACCAGTAGAGGCAGTGGTAGTAGCGAGCCGCTGCGCATCAACATCTCGCGCCTGCGCAAGACCTTCGCCAACCGCATCTTCGAGCTGACCGATGGCGATGTGGCAACCACCGCTGCAGCCCTCGGTAATACCCCTCAGGTGACCGGCCAAAGCTACTTGGCACCCGACGAGAATTCCCGTCGCAATTGGCAGTTCATGGGAGAGGTACTGGTGCAGGAGTTGCTGACTCGGACCATCGGTGCGACCTACTGGGACACCCCCATGGGCCGCTGCACCGACCCGGTGAACGGCCAGTACGCCCCGAAGCGCGAGGGCGCGACTTGCATGAACTTCATGAACTGCCTGCACTGCAAGCACTACGCGGTGACCGCAGAGGATTTATACAAGCTGTTCAGTTTCTTCTTCCGCGTTCTGGCAGAGCGCTCGCGCATGGACAAGCGGCGCTGGGCACGGGAGTACGCCCACATTCCCCGCTTGATCGACCACTACATCGTTGCCGAGGGGCTGAGCATTTCAGGTTGTAGAGTTCAGGTGTATAGGCACGAGGCAGACCGAGGTCCAGAGTGTCTTCGATGGCTAACTTTAATTGTGAACGTGCTGTGGACTTCTGTCGCCAGTTGATGACGAGCAACTCCTTGAGGCGGGCCAGCAGTTCGCGGGCGGCTTTTTTGACCGCAGTACGCTCTTCCGGGCTGAGGTTTGGGGCAGGACGAGTGAGGATGTCGAAGATGACCAGTTCTTCCTCAGTCACGTTCTCGCGGACATGCCGCTCCTGCTCCTGATTCAAGTTGTTACTTAGGTC
This sequence comes from Pseudomonas sp. UBA7530, assembly GCF_002479365.1. Lineage (NCBI taxonomy): Bacteria > Pseudomonadati > Pseudomonadota > Gammaproteobacteria > Pseudomonadales > Pseudomonadaceae > Pseudomonas > Pseudomonas sp. UBA7530. Next base: position 382,150 of record NZ_DLMS01000011.1, on the reverse strand, counting down.
TAGCAGCTCCTGATAAAGCTCTTCAATACTGCGACTGCCAGCGTTGTAGCTCTCAATCAGCGCTTCAAATTTCTCGGCAAAGTCGGCACGAGTTCGATTCAGCTGAATCATTTTTTCAAGCTTGGCGCGAATCGCCGCCTTGAGTTGCTCAAGGTCGGTGTTCTTGTGCTTGGCTTCTTTGAAGCGCTTGGCCAATGCTTCGAAGTTTATCTTTGATAGATCCAGCGCTGGTGGCCCTTCCTCGCGGATGGCATGCCCGGTGATGGAGTCATCCAGCAAACTGTTGATGTTATTAATTACCAGCGAAATGTCAGGCGGATTCGGGCTCAGACTGGTGCGGATACAATCAGCCAGCGTCGATATGCAGGCAACACGACTGGCAAACTCCAGCGCAGACGGATCAGGTTTGACTGCCTGGTACAGCGTGCTGACCAGCCTTTCATGCGCAAAGAAGTCACGGCGCAATGAATCAGGCGAGATCAGTTCGTTCATTGCGTCAGCGATGCACTGCAAGCGCTCCAAGCCACCAACGGGTGTAGCCTCGATCTCATCCAATATCACACCATGAGCGGCGCAGAATGTGGTCGCTTCAGCCACAGTCTTACGCAAGTCTTCAACCAGCTGCTGCTTGTCTTTGACCGGCTTCTTGCCATTTTTGCCCGCGCCGTAGATGGCCAACGCCTTTTCCAGGGAGGCGAATACGTTGGCGTAATCAACGATGACGCCGCTGTGCTTACCAGGGAAAACACGGTTAGCTCGCGCAATGGTCTGCATCAACGAATGGTTACGCATCGGCTTATCGAGGTAGATCGTCGAGCAGCTTGGTGCGTCGAAGCCGGTCAGCCACATGGCACAAACGAAGGCGATGCGCAGCGGGTCTTCGGTGTCCTTGAACTTCTCATCCAAGCCCGGATTCGACTCGTACATTCGTTTGCGATGCGGTTCGATATCCAGCCCTAAGCTCTGCATTTGCTGAATTTCATTTTGCCCTGGTGAAACAATCAGGGCCATGTCTGTGGTGATCAGTACCTCTAAGCGTTGTTTCAGTTCGGCTGCGCGTAAATCGCGTCTTGCCTGATCCGAGGTCATTCCACCGCTATGTGCTTGGTATGCGAGTTCACCCAGCTCTTTCTGCACCTGTGCGCTTTCAGCAGCCCAGTGCTGCTTGACCTTGTCGTACATGCGCAGCGCAGTGGCTTTATCGATGCACACCACCATGGCCTTACCGACGAAGCCACGGCCCAGGAAGTGCCGCACGATGTCGGCCGCCACAGTGTCCAGCCGATCATCACGGGTGATCAGATGATATTGCCGGCCCAGCTCGCGCTCCAGCTTGGCTTCTTGGTCTGGGTCGAGTTCGGCATCTTCGATCAGTTGATAGATGTCCTCGTTCAAGTCCGGATTAATAAGCTGCAATTCTGGCGTGCGGTTCTCGTAGAACAGCGGCACGGTGGCGCCGTCTTCGATGGACTGCTGAAAATCATAGATAGAAACGTAGTCGCCGAAGATTTCTTTGGTGCGCTCTTCGCCGGCAATCAGCGGCGTACCGGTAAAGGCCAGGAACATCGCCTTGGGCAATGCCGCACGCATATTCAGCGCCAGCGTGTCGTATTGGCTGCGATGCGCCTCGTCGGTGAGTACGATATTCAACAGGCTCGATCTGATTTCAACAAACAACGGCGTGTAACGCTAAAGGCTGCATAACCCCTGGGGGGACTCTCTCCCCCTGCGGGTGAGGTCCCTTCAGTTTCCTACTCCGGCTTCGGGGCTTCCTCAAGCCCCTATCTCGGGGGTTTTAGGAAGCCCCGAAGCTGGGGTTTTTGACTGGAGGATTACCATGAAGAACTTTGACGCTAGCGTTGTAAAAAAAGCTGCTTTTGGACAATGGGACTCGGTTCTTTCGAGGCTGGCCCCAGAAATTCCTGAAGGCGCATTCACAAAGCTCGGTCGTCACGTTGCGTGCCCCGTTCACAGCGGTGGTACAAAAGGTGATGGCTTCAAGCTGTTCAAAAAAGACTTCCTCGAAACTGGGGGAGGGATGTGCAACACCTGCGGTTCATTCCATGACGGCTTCAAGCTGCTCATGTGGCTGAAAGGCTGGGACTTCCCAACCACGGTTGAAGAGGTAGCCGGTCAACTTGGACTTACCAACTCCAGTGACCAGGTTAAACAGCGTGCTGTTAATAAGGAACGCGAGGCTGAAATCGAAGCCATACGGGCAGGTCGTCTAGCCGATCAACGGAAGGATGATGAGCGCATCAGGCTGCGATTGAAGAAGATTTGGACTGAGTCGTTGCTTTTGACTCATCCGGTCGCCGAGCCTGCGCGGTTGTGTGCCAGGTGTGACGAGTTCAATTTTCCGTGCCAGGAGGGTCAACAGTACGTATTTCCTCAACCTAAATCATCCGGGCTTTGGTGTGACGGGTGACTGTGCCGTTATGGTACACGTGGTGAGTGAAAGCAAAGCTGAAACCGACGCTGTAGATGTACTGTGGCGGGATATTTTGGCGGCTCGCACCGTTTCACCGGTGAGCCCGTCAGAGACCCCCATTGAAGTTATTCACTTGCTAGCCAATGAGCGGCGTTCAGTCATCGATGTATTGCGGCTCATCATCTATCAATGCGCCTCCGAGTTGCTCTCGCGTCACTGGGTTGATCTTGCGCGTGAGGGGCCAGTCCATTACGAATGGTTGTCCGAGCGGATTGAGGCTGTCTTGCAGTGTTCGAGTGACCCCAATCTCGGAGATGTCAGTGCTGATCTGGAGTGGAGAGCTGTTATCAGCCATTTTTGTAATTTGGTTGTAAGAGTCGCGTCGGTATACAGGGCAAGGTTTGAAGTGGCGAACGGGGTTGGTTTCAGCTCTGCTGGGTTTAGTATCTTGCCGGTGTCGTATGATGAGAGAGAAAGATGTATTGCGATGCTTTTGCATCCGCGGCCTAAAGAACTGTCCGCATGCACGGTTCTTCGGGACGGTGGGCGCGATGGCGTTGCCCCTAAAAGCTGGGGGTCAGAAGCCGAGATGCCGTTGAGCTACCGATTCCAGTTTGGATTGGTGACGCCACCTGCGAAGCGCTTGTTGAGAGGTTAGGTAATTTTAAATCGCCCCTGCACATCCTCTGAGCCATACAGAGGAGCCTGCTCATGCGAATCATCCGCCTGAAAGAAGTCATCGATTCGACTGGTCTTGCCCGGTCGACTATCTACAAATACATCTCGGAAGGCACCTTCCCGAAACCGGTGTCCCTTGGCGACCGCTGCGTCGGCTGGGTCGATAGCGAGGTGCACGATTGGATCCTGGCCAGGATTGAAGAACGCGACCAGACCGAGGGAACAGCGGTGCGCGCCACCGGCCACCTAAGCATGGCCAGCTAGAGCTGATCAAAGCGCCATGACCAGCTAAGGTTGGTCATGGCGTTTATGCCGCTGCCGAGGGCGCAGCACTCTCAGCTAACTCTCCCAGGATGCAATGCTGAAAAATTCTCGCCAGGCCAGGCAATGTTGTTCCCGATTGTCCTGTCTCGCCGGGATGGTCGGCAATGGGCGGCGCTGCATCTATTGATATAGCTATTACCTATCTGTTCTAGCCATTCAATAGTAGTCAGCACTATCCATACCCAGCATTGACTACCAGCAGAGGAAAAGGAGAACGGTCAAAAAATACACATCACGTACTTGGTATGAGTTCAACCAACCAGGTACCCACCATGAGCAATCGTAAGACCTACACCCACCTTTCACAATCCGACATAGCCCTGCAGATTGAGTCACTCGTCCAAGCCATCGAGAAGTCCGAGACACCAGCATTCCGAATCACGCAAAGCCGCTCAGGCTACGAGCGTATCGAAACGACCAGGCTCTCGTGCTACTTCACGCACATCAAGCAGATGGTCGACCTGTTCGATGATCGAGTGCAGTACAGCTACAGCGAGCACCTGCAAGCGTTCAGGGAGGCCTGTCATGACATCGGCCTTGAGCGTCACCCTGGTGGTCCGCTCTGTCTGAACGAAGGGGGCACTGCCTACCTGGATCATCATCGCAGCATGAACGTCTTGGTCGCCCGGATCCGTCAACTGACTCGTGAACGGTGTTACCGACGTAGGGCTGGGGATCGTCGTGATCTGGCTGAGCTGCAGGAGATCCGTGTCTGCGAGTATGCTCAAGCCTTATGCGAGCTTTACTCGCGCATTACCATCGTCAGGGTCGACTTCCATTACCGTTCTGAGGCGCAGGCCAGGTTACGTGTCGAGCATGTGTTCGATGATCTGAAACGGTTGATTGCCGAGCATGAGGACAACCCAACCTTCGAGCATCTCATCGGCCACATCTATGCGGTCGAACAGGGTGATCGGAATGATGGCGGTGGCTACCACGCCCATGCCGCCTACTTCTTCAATGGCAACGAGGTGCGTGGAGATGTCTACAAGGCCATCCAGCTAGGTGAGTTGTGGGAGGACATTACGCATGGCCAGGGCTACATGCACAGCTGCAATCACGATAAGGAGCAATACGGTGGCGGGTGTGGTGTTGGCCGTATCCTGCGAAGCGATCGAGCGATTCGGCGTCATGTCCACAAGGTAGTGAAGTATCTCGTCAAAGATGCTCAGCATCTACGCTTGAGGCCGGAGGGAGCCCGGTGCCTGCGAAAGGGGCACCTGAAGCCTCTCCGTCGAGGGTGGCGGCGTCCAGGCGCTTCTTAGCGACGCCTCATCCAGCGCATAGGCGATGCGTACATAGCCGAAAGCTCTGCCCGGTACCACCGCCACATTGGCTTCATCCAGCAGGGCGTGGGCGACATTTTCATCGGGAGATACCTTGCCCAGTAAACAAGTGCACCATCGTCAGTAGTAAGTCGTTCTACCTGCACTGCTGCCCCCCTCACTCCCCGTGAATGGCTATTAAGCAAACCTAGCAGGCAATCAGACACCCCTCGTATTGGGGGGTAAAAGGACAGGTGCAAGCTCCTATGCTGCCTGTTCGACATAAGTGGCTCGTTTCATCTGGGCGCACGCCAACAAAATCTGAATGGAGCACAAAGCCATGCTGGGCTTAATGCAAGATCAACCACTGCTTATCTCGTCCGTCCTCGAGCATGCACTCACAGCGCACCCAAAGAGTGAGATTGCCTCGCGCACGGTCGAGGGACCGATGCATCACTGTACATACGCCGATATAGGCCAGCGCGCGAAACAGTTAGCGAATGCCCTGACCGAGCTGGGAGTACAACCTGGCGAGCGGATCGGTACCCTGGCCTGGAATGGCTACCGCCATATGGAGATGTATTTCGGTGTGTCGGGAATGGGGGCAGTACTGCATACCATCAACCCGCGCCTTTTCCCCGAGCAGATCGAGTTCATCGCCAACCACGCCGAAGACCAGTACCTGTTCTTCGATCTGTCGTTCGCCTCTTTAGTTGAGCAGCTCGCGCCGCAGATGAAGACCGTTAAGGCGTTTATCGCCCTTACGGATCGTAGCCACATGCCAGCAATTAAGGTGCCTAACCTGCTCTGCTATGAGGACTTCATCGGGGGACAAAGTAACGAATTTGAGTGGCCGATCCTTGATGAACGAGCGGCTTCGTCGATGTGCTACACCTCAGGCACCACAGGTAACCCAAAGGGTGTGCTGTATTCACACCGATCGACGATCCTGCACTCTCTAGCGATGTGCTCGCGTGATGGCGTTGGACTGTCGGTGGCGGATTCGGCTTTGTTAGTGGTGCCTATGTTTCACGTCAACGCCTGGGGTATGCCCTATGCGGGAGCGATGTGCGGGGCCAAGTTGGTGCTGCCAGGACCCGCGCTGGATGGCGAGAGTCTCTACGAGCTGATGCGTACCGAAGAGGTAACCCTGGCCCTGGGCGTGCCTACGGTATGGATGATGTTGCAGCAGCATGTCGAAACCAGGGGGCTAAACCCTGCAAACGATCTATGCCTGAATCGGGTGGTGATCGGCGGCGCCGCAGCGCCACGGGCTCAGGTCGAAACATTTGAAACCCGTTTTGGTGCAAGTGTTCTTCACGCCTGGGGCATGACGGAGATGTCCCCGCTTGGCACAGTCTGCAACCTGCTGCCTAAACACAGTGATGCCACTTTGGACGAAGTGCTCAACTTGCAGGCCAAGCAGGGACGTGCGCTGTTTGGCGTATCAATGAAAATCGTCGATGAGGAGGGGGCAGAGCAGGTCCGCGACGGCAAGGCCTCCGGCCACTTACTGGTCAAGGGGCCCTGGATTGCCAGCCAGTACTACCGAGGTGAAGGTGGGTGCATCCTCGATGACGCCGGTTGGTTCGATACCGGTGACATCGCTACCATCGACCCTGACGGTTACATGCAGATCACCGACCGGGCCAAGGATGTTATCAAGTCAGGTGGTGAGTGGATTTCCTCGATCGATCTGGAAAACGCCGCAGCAGGTCATCCCTCAGTTGCGGAGGCGGCTGTAATTGGCATTCCACATGCGAAGTGGCAGGAGCGGCCACTGTTGGTTGTGGTGCTGAAACCCGGCAAGGCTGCTAATAAAGAAGAGTTGTTGGACTTCCTTGAAACCCGCGTGGCGAAGTGGTGGCTGCCGGATGATGTGGCCTATGTCGAGGAGTTGCCGCATACGGCGACGGGCAAACTGCAAAAAATGAAGTTGCGCGAGCAATTTAGGGACTATCGTTTAGCCGAGGAAAGATGAGCTAGGCTCGGGGTGGCTGACGGGTCTGCGGCGCGCCACTCCGAGTAGTGCTACAAAATGCCTGACACTGCCAATGCATAACACTCACTCTGTACATATCTAAGAACAATAAATGAGAAGGAATTGATGCCTGTACATCGGTACTCTGTCTCTTCCACGCAGTGCACTGGACTGTAGAGAGGCATGACCAACGTGGATCGCATAGAGCCTGAGCTGGTCCTTAAGACCACTCCACCCCGAAGCCAGAAAACGGCTCAATCGCGGGAACGATTCAGTATTGAGGCCCCCGAGCTTGCGGACAAGGTGGCGATCGCTGTCCATGCTCCGGCGGGGTTCGGCAAGACCTTCTTATTGGCCCAATGGCGCCGGGAGTTCCTTTCACGCGGGGCGGTGGTTGCCTGGCTAATGCTTGATGGTCATGACGATGGCATCCGCTTTGCTCAAGGCCTGGCCGCGGCCATGGCGATAGGCAGTGGCAGGCAGTCTTTCGCCGGTGCGTTTGAACGTATGCCTGGCCATGGCCGCGACGAGCTGGAGGGGCTTACCGATTGGCTGGCCGAAGTGGCCGATCTCGGCAGTGAAACTGTGCTGATTCTCGATGAGGTCGATGCATTGCCCGAGGCGACCATTCGTCATTCCCTGACCTATCTATTGCACAACGCCCCTGCCAACTTACGCATCATTATGGCTTCGCGTGGTCGTTTGAACCTACATGTAGCTGACTTAGTTGCACGCGGTCTCTACGTCACAATAATGGCCGATGCATTACGTTTTCGCATTGAGGAGGCTGTGGAGATTCTCAGCAGCCGCTTTGGCGCACGTATCGACCCGGACCTTTGCGTACGACTGCACGAACTCACCGAGGGTTGGCCTCTAGGATTGCAGCTGGCGATTGCCGCTATTGAGAAGAGCGCTAACCTGGTTAAGGCTATCGAAGATCTATCGGCCTGTTCGGGTGATATCCAGCGCTATTTCGTTGACAGCTTGGTTGCCCGTTTACCTGTTGAACAGGTCGACTTCCTCACATGCATTGCCTTGCTGGACATGGTTCATCCCTCGCTTTGTGTTGCACTGACCTGTAACGAACGGGCACACGAACTACTGCATGGGCTTTGCGTCTCGACGCCGATCTTCGTCGAGGGTATCGACAGCGACTGGGTGCGTATCCACCCCTTGGCGAGGGAGTTTCTTCTCGGGCGCTTTTCCAACTTACCCCTCGCGCAGCGGCAGACATTCCATGAACGGGCCGCGAGCTGGCTCGAAGAACACTCGTTCTTCGAGGAGGCTGCACGTCAGTACCTGCTGGCGGGGCATACCGCGCAGGCCTACGAGATGATCGAGCAATGCTTGTACGAGATCATGCTGCGCGGGCAGTTTGGCCGAGTGTTGGGGTGGGTCGAAGAACTTCCCCCCGAGGAAGTGGAGCCCCGTCCGCGAATGTGCCTGGCTGCCGCTTGGGCGCTGGCTATGAGCGAGCGGAATGTGGAAGCGGCCAAGTTGCTCGTCAGCATCCAGAACGACCCGACAGCGGATGAGGTCATTCGCTGCGAAGCGGCGACGATAGCCGCTGCTGCGGCCTACTTTGCCGATCGTCCAGACGAGTCGCTGGCGATCATCGCCCCCTGGGCTGATGCGCCGCCTTCCGGCTCGATCAAGCTGCAAGCGATTCTCGCCAATGCGGTCGCCCGGCTGACGTTGTTTCAGGGGCAACCAGAAAAGGCCCGACGTATTTTTCAGCGCGCACCGCACTATGTCTGGAGCCCAGGGCTTGATGCAATCCGTGGATTCGGTGAGTGGGTCGTCGGAATGACCTATCTGAACGAGGGTCGTATGCTGCCAGCCGAGGCCACTCTGCGAGACAGCTTGCTGCGTGCCGAGCAGGACATTGGTCGGCGCAGTTCGGTGGCGGTGGGACTGGCCTGTGGGCTGGCCACTGCGCTTCTTGAGCGTGGTGAGATTCAGGAGGCTTCGACAGTCCTCGCCAACCGCCTGGATATCGTCGAGCGGTTGGCCGCGCCGGATGCGATCGTGATGGGGTTCCTAACGGCGGTACGTCTGGCTGTGCTGCAGGGGCAAACCCATCGTGGCTACGACTTATTGGAGGCACTGCTCGCTTTGGGCGAAGAGCGCGGCATTGCACGCTTTAGCATGGTGTCCCTGGGTGAGCAGATTCGTATGCATGCCTTGCATGGGCGGGTTGACACCTGCTTGGCATTGTGGCGACGGCTGGATGAGCTGATGCCGGATTTCGCGCGCGAACAACGCGGTTTGTTGGGGCCAGAACTATTTATGGTGGCTGGATTGGCAAGTGCTTATATCGCCCTTGTGCAGCGTGACTGGCAGGCCTTGTTGAACGTACTGATCACCGTTAATGAGACGGCAGAGCGCCTACGCCGGGGGCGAGAGATTGTTCAGGTAAAATTGCTTAAGGCACTGGCGCTGAAGGAGTTGGGGAGCGACGGATTATCTTGCCTGCTCGAAGCAACCAGCCTCGCTGATGAATACGGCCTACAGCGGATTGTGGAGGACACCCATCCCGATTTGCTCAAGTGGCTGCAGAAGGTCCGCCGTGAAAACGTAGAGCTGGTTGCACCAGCTCCGGTTCAGTCTGCACCGATTTTACGTCCGGAACCCCTGATGTCGAGCGTTTCGCCCAGTCGGTTGTTGACGCCAAAGGAGCGTGAGGTGCTGCAGTTGCTTGCACGTAATCTGTCGAACAAGCAGATAGCGCTGGCACTAAATGTCGGCGAAGAAACCGTGAAGTGGCATCTGAAGAATTTGTTCGGAAAATTTCAGGCCGGTACTCGCAAGCATGTAGTGGATCGCGCCTACATGTTGGGCATCCTTGAGCCTGCCGGCTAAACCTCCCGTTGCTTAGGTACCACTCGGTCGCCTCGCGATACCTTTCAAGCCGTGTGTAGTCAAAATGCTTGCTGCGTGCAAAACCCATTGGGCAGCGCCTTCATAGTAAGCGTGCCTTCTGCTCTTCACGCGGCAGAACCAGCGCCGCCCCCATCCCGTCTCCTCAAATTGCCCCCCCCCATACGCTGGGGGGGTGTGCCTGTCGGCGAAGCCATAGTCTGAGTCCAAGGTAAGTTTCTGTCCCTGATCGGATTACCCGGTTGGTAGCGATGCTCTATGGACTGATCGGCCGAGTGCTGATTATCGAGGAATAGGCTAATGCCTGAAAGAGTGCTGATTGCGGGGGTGGGTATGGCCCCGTTCGTCCCGCTTAGCGCCCGTGTTAGCACGGCCGAGCTTGCCGGGCAGGCTATTCGCTTGGCGCTTGAAGACGCGCGTATTGACTATGACCTTATCGACCAGGTGTTCACTTCCTGTGTACACGGTGCAGCCGGTAGCGGCGAGCAGGTGCTGGCTCAAGTAGGTGTTGCCGGAATTCCCATATTCAATATCAGCGACGGCTGCGCGTCAGCCAGCATCGCGTTACAGCTGGCCCGCACCAGCGTGCTTGCGGGTGAGGCCGAGTGTGTGCTGGTTCTCGGCTATGAGTGTATGCCGGCGGGCATTTCCAATCGTGCGTTTTTCGGCCTCGACGAATACCCGAGCGAGGAGTGGGACAGCCTGGCGCAGCGCCGTGATCCCTTGACGGTGCTGTCCCGCCGCCAGCATCCGGCGGCGCTGTTCGCCGCGCAGACCAGTTGGCTACTGAGCCGCTTGGGTATTTCCGAAAGCAGCTTTGAACGAGTGCTCAGCCAGGCCCACTCGCAGGCCAAATTCAACCCTAACGCAGTATTGAATCGCTCTTCCGAGCGTGATGGCTGGTTAGCGCCATACCTGTGCCCGCCGGCCTGTGGTGCTGCAGCAGTACTGCTCTGCTCGCGTGAGTTTGTGAATCGCTATGGGGCTCGTGGTGGTGTATCGATTCTCGCCAGTGTGCGCAGCAGCGATAGCCTCTCGGAGCTGGAGTCGAACAATGTGCTGGATGTACTCGGGCGTGCCACCACTTGCAGGGTTGCTCGACAGGCTTATGAGCAGGCGGGAGTTGGTGCGGACGAGATTGAGGTGGCTGAGCTGCACGACCAGAGCGTGGGAGATCTCATGGTCTACAGCGCCGCTTTGGGTTTTTGTCGTGAAGATGCGATCGATGCGTTCGTACGTCAGGAACGCAGCCTACTTGGGCGTCCCCTGGCGGTCTGCCCTTCAGGTGGTTTGCTGGGTCGCGGGCATGCTCCTGGCGCGACAGCTCTGGCACAGATCGCCGAATTAGTTTGGCAACTGCGTGGCGAGGCAGCTGCGCGGCAAGTACCCGGGGCGCGAACGGCGCTTCAGCACAGCGCGGCACTTGGCCGCTCAGTATCGGTAACCATTCTGCAGCGCATCTGATGATGGGAGACGCAGGCGTAGCGATGAGTGAAATAAACATCCTTTGGTGTAACTACAGAGAAGGTGAGTAAGCGCAATGAATAACAACAATAAGATATGTCATCTCAGCCTCCGACGAGGAGTGTTAGCAACTGCGATACTGGCCGGCATGGGACTGCCTCCCGCACATGCCTTTGAGTTCGATACAGGTCATGAAGACCTGTCAATCCGTTTCGACAATACCCTCAAGTTGAACTATGCACAGCGGGTGGAAAGTGCCAACTCTAAGTTGGCCGAGTCTTGGAACAACAACGACGGAAATCGCAATTTTTCCTCGGGTAGCGCGGTTTCGCAGCGTGTCGATGTGTTGTCCGAGCTGGACGTGGTGTTCAAGCAGTAGATGGGTTTTCGGGTCAGTGCCAACACTTGGTATGACCATGCCTATGACAATGTCGGCAGTCATAACCCGGCAACCAATCAGATCAACGACGGCCAAGCGGACTCTCGTCATATCAGCGGTTACGCGGATCGCTACTACAACGGTCCGTCCTCCGAGATCCTTGATGCCTTTGTTTTTGGCAGCATGGAGATCGGCGAGGAGTCGCTGCTCGGTGCCAAACTCGGCAGTCACACTCAGTACTGGGGTGAGAGCATTCTGGCCTTCGCCCACGGCAACAGTTATGGCCAGTCGGGCCTGGATATCTCCAAGGCTCTTGCCATTCCGGGGACAGAAGCAAAAGAGTTGTTTATCCCGCGTAACCAACTGTCCACCAGCCTGACCGTCAACTCGGAACTGACCCTGGGGGCGCAGTACTTCTTCGACTGGGATGCCTCGCGCTTGCCGGAATCGGGAACCTATCTGGGGTTCAACGATGGCATCCAGAGCGGTGGACATAATCTGTCGCTGATAGGAGGGCTCAATCCATTCTTTGGCGCCCCTGGGCCACACGGTGTTCACCAATACCTGCGTCTGTCCAATGGCAAGACCTTTACGCCGGACGACAGCGGTGACTTCGGGTTGATGGCCAAGTGGAGCCCTGCCTGGCTGGACGGTACCCTGGGTTTCTATTACCGCAATACCTCCGACATTCTGCCGAATCTGGCCTTGTCGCCAACTGCTGTCGGCATGCCCCAACTGATCTCCGGCAACATCGGCAGCTACAACCAATTCTACGTTGACGACATCGATATCTACGGCATTAGTCTGTCTAAGAGCATCGCGGGTGTCAGCGTTGGGTTTGACCTGAATTACCGTGAAAACATGCCTCTGGCCAGCGTGCCTGCCACCGTCAGCCCAGCTGCTGCCGCGGCAGGGTTACCCGGCTTTGTCGGCAGTTTCGATGGTGACGACGGTGTGGCTCGTGGCAACACCGTGCACGCGGTACTCAACGGTCTAGTCACCTTTGGCGATACGCCGATCTGGGATGCCTCTTCGCTGCTAGTCGAGTTGGGCTACAGCCGCTGGCTGGACGTCACCGAGAACGAACAGTTGTTCAAGGGCGAGAGCTGGTATCGCGGCGTCGACAAGGTCAGCAAAGACAACTTTATCCTCGGCGTAAATTTCAACCCGACTTGGTACCAGGTATTTCCCGGCGTCGATATGTACATGCCGGTCAGCTACAACGTCGGGCTGAATGGCCATTCGGCTGTGCAGTTGGGTGGCAATGAGGATTCGGGCAGCTACTCGGTGGGTGTCGGTGTTGATGTGCGTAGCCAATATCGCTTCGACCTGAAGTATGTCGACAACTTCGGTCCGTTTGATACCTGCGAGAACGCAGGCACGGTGCCTGCCGGCGGTATTCAGGGTGATGGCGCCGCTCCCGGTGCCAACGGCATGTACCAATGCACGCCCGGTCAGACGACAGCCTTTGCGGGTACACCGTCTCAACTAAAAGATCGTGGCATGGTCACCCTGACCTTCAAGACATCGTTCTGATCGCCGAATTGCCTGATTGCAGGAGAGAGCACATGAAACTAGTTAAATCCTTACTGGCCACTACCCTGGCAGTAGTCATAGGTGGTGCCGCCCAGGCCGCCGTATCCCCGCAAGAAGCCGCTAAGCTCGGCACCAGCCTGACTCTGATTGGTGCAGAAAAAAGCGGCAACGCCGATGGCAGTATCCCTGAGTACACCGGTGGCTTGACCACGCCTCCGGACACCTACGAGAAGGGCAGTTCATTCCGTCCTGACCCTTTTGCAGGCGAGACGCCACGTTTGGTGATCAGTGGCAAAAATGCCACAGAACACCAAGACAAACTGACTGTGGCAACCCAAGAGCTGCTCAAGCGTTTCCCCAGTTACCGGATCGATGTGTATCCGACGCATCGCACGGTGGCCCTGCCGCAGCGCATTCTCGATAACACGGTGAAAAACGCCGTGAATGCGATGTCGGTCGAAGGTGGAGTGGCCATGGAGAATGCCCTGGCTGGCGTACCGTTTCCCATTCCGCAAACCGGCAATGAAGTGATGTGGAACCACCTGTTGCGCTACCAGGGCCACGCTCTCAACTCCAAGTACGATTCATGGAACGTCGACTCATCTGGGCACGCCTCGCTGGCCACCACCGGCAATGCGTTCCTTGAGTACCCTCTATATGACCCTGCTCGCACCGAGCCGGCCAAAGCGAACGATGTCTACTTCAAAACCAAGCTCTACTATCAGGGACCGGCGCGGCGCGCCGGTGAGGCAATTCTGCTCGTCGATGCAGTCAATCCGCTGAAACAACCACGCCGTGGCTGGCAGTACTTGCCCGGGCAGCGTCGGGTCAAGCTGGCACCGGATATCGCCTACGACACGCCGAACCCTGGCTCGGCGGGTGCGTCCACTTACGACGATGCGTGGGTATTCAACGGGGCCCTGGACCGTTTCGACTTCAAGCTGGTCGGCAAGAAGGAAATGTACGTCCCGTACAACACCTACAAGCTGAATTACCACAAAAAAGCGGCCGACATCACCACGCCTAACCACGTCAACCCTGATTTGGTGCGCTGGGAGTTACACCGTGTGTGGGTGGTGGAAGCCACGCTGAAGCCTGGCAAGCGCCATATCTACGCTAAGCGCACATTCTATGTCGACGAGGACAGCTGGATCGCCCTGGCGGCCGAGTCCTATGACGCCCGTGGCCAGCTGTTCCGTGGCTCCTTCGCGCATATGGCCTACAGCTATGACGTGCAGGCACCGAACTCGGATAACCATATGTTCTATGACTTCGTTTCGGGTTCTTACAACATCACCGGCATGTACGGACCATACGGCGGGATCAAGTACATCGAACCGCTCTCGAAAGCCAAGTGGTCGGCCGAGTCGCTGGCTGGTACAGGTATCCGCTGAATCGAACCCCTACAGGTTTTTGCCGTCTGGTGGCGTGCTCGCACGCTGCCCGGCGGTTTTTTACCCCGAGAAACAGCCATGCATATATTCAAATGGGTACTGTTCGCGGCGCTAGTAGCTGCGCTGGCAATGCCATTTACACGGGCCGTGGTTGCTGCGGATTTTGCCGAAGTACTGGACACCCCAGCGATGCAGAGCCCGCTGGCCGTCCAGGGCATCCTCACTGGTTTGGCTCAGGCAGGTGAGCGTCTGGTCACTGTCGGTCAGCGCGGGCACATCCTCTATTCAGATGATGCTGGCAAACAGTGGCGGCAGGCTCAGGTACCGGTCAGTTCGGACCTGGTCGCCGTGCATTTCCCGACACCGAAGCTGGGCTGGGCGGTCGGCCATGATGGTGTAGTGCTCCACAGTCGCGACGCCGGCGAAACCTGGAACCGCCAGCTCGATGGCCGCCATGTAGGGGCAGTCATGTTGCAGCACTACCAAAAGCTGCTGGCCATCCGGCCGGATGACTCGACATTTGCCGCGCTGGTGGAGGAATCGCAGCGCATGAGCGAGCAGGGTGCCGATAAGCCGTTTCTGGATGTCTGGTTTGAGAGTGAGCGGGTTGGCTACATCGTCGGTGCATTCAACCTGATCTTTCGCACTGATGACGGTGGCCGTAACTGGACGCCTTTGCTCGAGCAGTTGGATAACCCAGGCATGTTGCATCTGTATGCGATCCGCCCTATCGGTGCGGAGCTGTATATCGTCGGTGAACAAGGGCTGGTACTTAAGTTGGACCAAATCAGCCAGCGCTTTACTGCTGTCCCTACGCCCTACAACGGCACCTATTTTGGCATTACCGGAAAAGACGGAGTGGTGCTGGTCTTTGGCCTACGCGGCAACGTTTATCGCAGTACCGATGCGGGGCAGAACTGGAGCAAGGTCGAGATTGCTGTGCCGCTGAGCGTCACAGCGGGCACCGTGACCCGCGACGGCTGGATCGTCCTGCTCTCACAAGCCGGCCATGTACTTGTGAGCCGGGATGATGGCGCCACCTTCCACCTGAGTCAGCGGCCCCAACTGTCACCCGTTTCCGCTGTGGTTATGACTGGACAAGGACATGAGTCGCTGGTCCTGGCCGGTGTGCGCGGCGTACGCGTGCTACCGGTTGAATAAGCATTAAAAAGAGAGACAACACCTCATGGCGAACTACAAGCTCGATTCGATGCCCGTGATACGCGAGCTGAAGGACTTCGATCCGCGCTCCGGCAATCTGCTGGAACGGCTGATTTTCAATAATCGACGGCTGGTGATCTTGGCCTGCCTGCTCGCCACTGTCGTGTTGGGCTATGTTGCCTCAGCCCGGCTGGAGCTGAATGCCAGTTTCGAAAAGATGATCCCGCACGAGCAACCCTTCATCAAAAATTACTTGGAGAACCGCCATTCGTTGCGCGGGCTGGGTAACTCGGTGCGGGTGGTGGTGGAAAATACTGAAGGCGATATCTTCGATCCGGAATATCTGGAGCTGCTCAAGCAAGTCAATGATGAGCTGTTCCTCACCCCCGGAGTGGATCGCGCCTGGATGAAGTCGCTGTGGATGCCGGCGGTACGTTGGACTGAAGTAACCGAGGAGGGCTTTCGCGGCGGTCCGGTGATGCCGGATTCCTATGACGGTTCAAGCAAAGGCGCGGAGCAGTTGCGACAAAATATTGCCCGCTCTGGCATCGTCGGCAGCCTGGTTGGTAATAACTTCAAATCGTCGATGATCTTCGTGCCACTGCTCGACAAAGACCCGGTCAGCGGTCAATCCATCGATTACCACGCGTTCTCGCGTCTGCTCGAAGAGAAGCTGCGCAACCGCTTCGAGTATGCCGGCGACGCGCGTATGCATTCGGCGGATCAAGAAGGCTCGGGCAAGATCAAGATCCGAGTGATCGGTTTCGCTAAGCTCGTGGGCGACCTGATCGATGGCCTAGTGCAGGTAATGATGTATTTCGGCGTGGCTGCGCTGATCGCTACCGCCATCATCTACGCCTATACCCGGTGCCTGCGCAGCACCTCGTTGGTGGTGGCCTGTTCGGTGGTTGCGGTGGTCTGGCAGCTCGGCCTGGTAGCCCTATTCGGGTACGCCCTCGATCCGTTTTCCATTCTCGTGCCCTTCTTGGTATTCGCCATCGGGGTTTCCCATGGCGCGCAGAAGATGAATGGCATCATGCAGGACGTGGGGCGTGGTACCCATAAGCTGGTGGCCGCGCGATATACCTTCCGTCGCTTGTTTCTCGCCGGTCTTACCGCGTTGGTGGCCGATGCCGTGGGCTTTGCGGTGTTGATGCTGATCGACATTCCGGTGATCCAGGACTTGGCGATCACCGCCAGCATAGGCGTGGCTGTGTTGATCTTCACCAACTTGGTGTTGCTGCCGGTCCTGCTGTCTTACACCAGTGTCAGCCAAGCAGCGGCGCAGCGCAGTCTGAACGAGGGTAATCAGGGGGGAAAAGGCCTGGGAGCGCTCTGGGATCTGCTGGATCGTTTTACCGAGCGGCGCTGGGCGACCATTGCCGTGGTGGTGGCGGGACTGATGGCCGGTGGGGGCCTGATGGTCAGCACCCAGTTGAAAATCGGTGACCTCGACCCAGGTGCCCCGGAACTGCGCTCCGACTCACGCTATAACCGCGATAATGCCTACATCACTGCCAACTACGCGCTCTCCAGCGACCTATTTGCGGTGATGGTGAAAACTCCAGTGGAAGGTTGCCTGACGTACGAGACTCTGATTGAGGCGGATCGGCTGGGTTGGTTATTGCAACAGCAGCCTGGCGTACAGACCACGGTATCGCTGGTCGATGCCGTGCGGCAGATCACTGCCGGCTCCTATGAGGGTAATCCGAAATGGATGACTGTCGCCCGTAACCAGGAAGTGCTGAACTACGGCGCTCAACAAGCCTCGGTGAACAATCCGGAATTATTCAACAACGAGTGCTCGATGATGCCGGTGGTGGCCTACTTAACGGACCACAAAGCCGAAACGCTCGAACGTGTGGTCGAGGTCGCCGAGCAGTTTGCCCATGAGCACAGCAACGAGGAACGCCAGTTCCTGCTCGCGGCCGGCAGTTCCGGCATAGAGGCGGCGACCAACATCGTCGTGCGTGAGGCCAACCGGACCATGCTGCTCTACGTCTATGGCGCAGTGATCCTGCTGTGCTTTATCACTTTCCGCAGCTGGCGTGCGGTGGTGGTTGCCGTGGTGCCGTTGATGCTCACCTCAATCCTCTGCGAGGCCCTGATGGTCTGGCTGGGTATGGGCGTGAAGGTCGCCACCTTGCCGGTGATCGCGCTCGGCGTGGGTATCGGGGTGGACTATGCGCTTTACCTGCTCAGCGTGCAGCTGGCACAGCAGCGTGCTGGCGTGCCGTTGAAGGACGCGTATAAGAATGCGGTGGCTTTCACCGGCAAGGTGGTGGCTCTGGTCGGCGTGACTCTGGCTGCCGGAGTGATCACCTGGGCCTGGTCGCCGATCAAGTTTCAGGCCGACATGGGTATCCTGCTGACGTTTATGTTCATCTGGAACATGGTCGGTGCGCTGGTGCTGATTCCCGCTCTCTCGCACTTTCTGCTGCAGAAAGTCCGCTGATAAAAATCTGCTGGAGCCTGGCACCGCGGTGCCAGGCTAGGCTTCGTTTATCGGTCCAGGAAAGTCGTTCATTAGTGTGCCGCGCCTGCGCTGCCTGGCCGGGATTGCCAGCCTGAGGCACGACATGATCATTCCTGAGCAGGATGCTTTGCCGGACCAGCAGCGCGCCCTCGGCACCGTGCGGGTGTTGGCTTACGTCCGCAAGGCGCGTTAGCCAGTTGGTATGGACAAGGCTTTCATGGTTTGTATAAAGCGCTCCTCTACGGAGCGGGGCATCGCTATCCAGGATCACCTCTCTGTACTCGATGTGTAGGGCGATACCAGTGCCAAGACCATGCCGCAAATCATCAACATGCTGCTCGGCCGTGAGCGAATTGCCTTAGGTACCGAATATGCGCTTTTAGAGGCGCTGGAGAGCGGGGGCTTCGAGGCGCGTCTCGACGTGCTGCCTGCGCCTTTATTGCCAAGCACCGGAAGACCGATCTCGACAGCAGATTCTGGTGCTGCGAGGGATCAGCGCAAAGAGGCGAAACCCACTGCAGGTCTGAAGCACGCGTAATGGTTCGCCTGACATTCGTTGGCCGCTAGACGCTGCGATTCCACCCGGGCGTCGTTGAGCAGCTTGACGGCTGTAATCATCAATACGGCTAGAGACAGCATTATTATTGTTTTCATCTGGCTACCTACTTTCGAGCAATTGTCATCGGCGCAAACCTTGGCTGAACGCTTACCCGTCTCAGGCGAGGGTGAGTCAGTATCTTTGAAACGCTCCACTGACAGCTGTCGCCTCGAGCTGTACTGCAACGCCTGCAAGGCTTCGATGTTCCGTTGCTTATGGACTAGCCGACAGTTGCCTAGCGTCTTCTCGGTCAGCTTACGTACTTTGCACTTTCTCTATCCCCCCATTGTCTGGGGGGGTACGGGAGCGCTGTCGGTCGTAGAGTCGAAACCTGGCGTAACGAGCTAGACCAACAGCCATCCGGGAGACCCTATTGAGCGAACTCACCCCCCACATGCAGGGCCTACACCTGATGGCCAAGCCGGTCGGTCCGATCTGCAACCTCGATTGCAGTTACTGCTTCTATCTGGAGAAGGAACAGCTGTATCCGCCGCGCGAGCGCTTTCGCATGCCGGACGAGGTGTTGCGAGCTTACGTGCAGCGTTATATCGCCACGCAGCCGACGCCTGAGGTCGAGTTTGTTTGGCAGGGCGGTGAGCCGATGCTGGTGGGCCTCGAATTCTTTCGTGAGGCTACTGCCTATCAACGCGAGTTCGCTAACGGTAAGAAAATCCGCAATACCCTGCAGACCAATGGCACATTGATCGATGAAGCCTGGGCAGCGTTTCTGCACGATGAGGACTTTACGGTTGGCCTCAGCCTAGATGGGCCGCGGCACGTCCACGACCTCTACCGGCTCGACAAGCGCGGGCGTTCGAGCTTTGACGACACGCTGCGCGGCCTGCGTTTGTTGCTCGAACAAGGTGTGAAGGTCAATGTGCTGGTCACCGTGGCTCATGATGTCGCCAGTCACGCACTGGAGATCTACCATTTTCTTAAGAGCGAGGGTGTGCGCTTTATTCAGTTCAATCCGGTGGTCGAGCGACTGCCTGAAGGGGCGGATGTGGACACCGGCCTGCATTTTTCCACACCACCGGAACTGGCCAGGAATAGCCTGATCACCAGCGTTGGCGGACCAAGGCTCAGTGGACAGAGCGTCGGGCAGGAGGCCTACGGGCGCTTCCTGACCGCGATCTTCGACGAGTGGGTGCGCGAGGATGTCGGCAGCGTCCATGTGATGAATTTCGAGTGGGCGCTAGCCGCCTGGTGCCAGCTGCCGGCGAGCGTCTGTCTGTTCGCGCCGCGCTGCGGCAAAGCGTTGATCGTCGAGCACAGTGGCGAGGTGTTCTCCTGCGACCACTTCATGTACCCGCAGTACCGGCTGGGCAACATTCTCCAAGACGATCCGTTGGCCCTGGTCGAGTCACCGGCCCAACAGGCATTTGGCGCCGCCAAGGAAGTAACTCTGCCGGATTACTGCAAAGCCTGTCCCTACCTGTTCGCCTGTCACGGCGAATGCCCGAAGAACCGCTTTACCGCCACGCCCGATGGCGAGCCGGGACTGAACTACCTATGTCCCAGCTACAAACATTACTTCGGCCATATCACTCAGTACATGAACGCCATGGCGCAACTGGTCAGCCGTGGGTTGCCGGCATCGCACATCATGCAGGCGTTCAAGGGGCCGCTGATCATCCGTGGTGATTGAGGTTCAGAGTGTCTCTTTGGGCAACGCGCTGAGTTGGCGCGTCCGATCAGCTGCGTCGCCCCCGCAGCGCACGGTATCAGTCGCTCCGGTGCGAAAGTGCTTCGCCATCCGCTCAATCCACTGGCTATTGCGCAAGTTCTCGGCTGACGGCCATGCCCTGCTGGCCGCCGCCGAAACCTCCTGGATGCTATCGTCGAGCCTGGTACGGCTCAACAGAAGCGCTCGCTAAAGGGGCACCGACAGTCGTAGATAGCGCAAAGAGCGTTGGCCAAAGTGCTGTCAAACTCAGCTATCCAGCTGTTGCAGAAAACGTGCAACCCTAGCCAAGGCCAGATCGGCCACATCGAGCATGCCGGCATGGATCTGGAATACATGCCAGCACCCCGGATAACGCTCCAGTACGACCGGCACTCCAGCAGCTGTGGCTTGCTTGGCGAAGCGCAGGCTGTCGTTCAACAGCAACTCATCCTCGCCCACCTGAATCAGCAATGGTGGGAGCCCTGTCAAGTCGGCATAAAGCGGCGATAGCCCGGGGTCGCGTCGATCCATGCCTTTCGGGAGAAACAACTCACCGGCTTGATGCATCCAGGCGGGATGAATCACGGGGTCACCGGCTGGTGGATTGTGCAGCTGAGTGCCGGTCGCATCCGTCCAGGGTGAGAAGCACACCAGTGCGGCTGGCATTGGTAGCCCCTGCTGTTTTATTTGCAGTGCGGTGAGCAGTGTCAGGTTGCCACCCGCCGAGTCGCCGCCGATCACGATCTGTTTAGCCGCGTAGCCTTGCGCGAGCAACGCACGATAAGCCGCCATTGCATCCTCCAGCGCCTCCGGATAAGGGTGCTCGGGTGCCAGCCGGTAGGCCAGCGCACACACCGGCATGGCGCAGTGCTTAGCCAGATGGCTGGTGATGCTGCGATGGGTCACCGGTGCGCCGATGAGGTAGGCACCGCCATGCAGGTAGAGCAGCACACGGCCATTATCCTGAGGCGGGCGGTGCCACTCGCAGGCTCTGCCCGCCAAGGTGCTGCTGCACCGCTTGATGCCACGTGGCGTTGCAGCCGTGGCGGTGAGGCAGCGGATAATCCCGCGCTGCCCGACAATCGGCATTGGCGGGCGCACCAAGCCGCGGAACAGCAGGCGCATGCTGTTGCGCAAGATGCCCGCCAGCAGGCGCTGGCTCAGACTTGGACGGTCTGGCAGTTCAACGAGTACAGTCATAGTGTTTCAGCTCCAACGTGCGTGCGTTGCCGATAATGCGAAAGCCGCCCCAGTCAGCCTGGGGCGGTCGTTGTCGTCTCAGGGCATATAGGCAACGTGCACATCACTGATCTTGCCGTTGAACGCGAAAGGCGCGCGGTCGAAGTAGTCGAGGGACACCGGCGAGCCGAGGTCTTCGCCTACGTCGAAGGTTTCGCTAGCGGTGAAGGCCAGCGGCGGTGTGAAGGGCGTAGTGCCACTGGCGACTTCCTGACCATTCAGCCGAAGATTGAGGCTGGCCGGTGAGCCGGGTTTGGCCGTCATCGTGGTGAGTACCTCGATGCTGACATTGCCGGCTGGAACTCTCTCAGCCGAGCGCAGTTCTACTCGGGCAACGGCCAGCGCGTTGTACTCGTAGACCAGATAACCGTCATCTAAATACAGGCTCACGCCGCCACCAATCCCGCCCATGGCATACAACACGCCGCTGGCATTTTTCGGCAGCACCGCTTCCACCACAACCTTGTTGTTTTTGCTGCCCAGGCTGGGCGCGGCGAACTCCGGCAGGCGCTTGATCCGGTCGCTGAAATGCCATTCACGTTGGTTGGTGCCAACCCGAGCGCTCGGATCAAGAAACGGATACAGGCCCGCGCCGAGTGGGTAGACATGGTTGGCTTTGGCCTGGGTATCGAACTCGGCCTTTAGCTCGGCAAGCTTTTCTGGGTTGCTGGCGGCCACGTCAGTGGCTTGCGAGTAATCGCTGTCCAGGTTGTAGAGTGCCCACTGATCGGTTTCCGGGTTCCAACCCATAAACTGGGAGAAGCCCTGGACCCAGGGTTTGCGTGGGCCGAACACCGAGGCCATCCAGCCGTCCTTGTAGATCCCACGGCTGCCGAGAACTTCGAAGTACTGCGCGGGCTTCTTCGACGCCGCTTCGGCGTCGGCAAAGGTGTAGCGCATGCTGATGCCGTCGATCGGGTCTTGGGCGACGCCGTTGACCTGCTTCGGTGCGGTGATGGCAAGGATGTCGTAGACCGTCGGGGCGATATCGTTGACATGGTGGAACTGCCCGCGAACCTCGGCGTCAGCCTTGATCTGCTTTGGCCAGGAAACCGCCATGGGGGTACGAGTACCGCCGAAGTAGCCGGCCACCAACTTGGTGCCGACGAACGGCCCTGAGCCGGCCCAGGCCCAGGCGGCGTTGTACATGCTTTCTAGCTTTGGACCACCAAGGGCCGATAACCCACCGTACATGTCGTTGAGTACCTTCAGTTGCTGCTCCTTGGGTACCGGAATACCGTTCTGGGCCAGCAGTTCGCTGATCGTCCCCTCCATGCCTTCGGCAGAGGCACCATTGTCGCCTAGGACATAGAAGATCAGGGTGTTGTCGCGTTCTCCCAGGCGCTCCAGCTCGTCGAGGATCTTCCCTGCCTGGGTGTCGGTGTGTTCCAAAAAGCCGGCGTAGACCTCCATCAGGCGTGCCTGGTACTGCTTCTGTTCGGCACTGAGGCTGTCCCAGGCAGGCAGTTCGGCCGGACGTGGCGTGAGCTTGGCGTTCTGGGGAATAAAGCCGAGTGCCTTCTGACGAGTGAAGGTTTGCTCGCGGTAGAGGTCCCAGCCACTGTCGAACTTGCCCTTGTATTTGTCCGCCCACTCGGCGTTTACATGGTGCGGGCCGTGCACTGCACCCGGGGTCCAGTAAAGAAAGAAAGGCTTGTTCGGGGCGTAGGACTGCTGGTCCTGGAGCCAACTCACCGCTTGATTCGCCAGGTCTTCACTGAGGTGGTACTGCGGATCGTGTGGCGGTTCAATCGGTGTGGTATTGCGGTACAAGCGCGGCTCGTACTGCGAGGTTTCGCCGGCCATGAATCCGTAGAAGTGTTCGAAGCCATAGCCGGTCGGCCAGGCATCGAACGGACCGGCAGCCGTGGTTTCGAGTGTCGGGGTGTTGTGCCATTTGCCGAAGGCGGCGGTGCTGTAGCCGTACTGCTTGAGCACCTCGGGCATGGTCGCCGAGCTTTTCGGGATCTTCCCGGTGTAGCCGTCCCAGTCGGTGGCCAGCTCGGCGATCACGCCATTGCCGACCCGGTGATGGTTGCGGCCGGTGAGCAGGGCGGCACGAGTCGCCGAACTGATCGCCGTAGTATGGAAGGCGTTGTAACGCACGCCACTATCGGCGATGCGGGTGAGGGTCGGCGTATGAATGGTGCCGCCGACGGTGTCTGCCTGCGCGAAGCCGGCATCGTCGAGCATGATCACCAGAATATTCGGCGCATCGGTCGGCAGGTGCGGTTGTTGCTGACGCTTCTGGTGTTTAGACGCTTGCAAGGTCGGCTTGGCTTCGCTGGCCGAAGGCGTAGGCGGAAAGGGCAGCGTGTCCTGTGCTGACGCGATTGAGCTGGCAAGTAGCAAGCTCAGCTTAAGCGGGAAATACTGGGGAATAGAGCGCTTCTGGCTCATGGGATCTCCATCCATTGTTGTTCTTGTGGTGATGTGCCGCCGGGCGCTGTGGCCAGGCTGCGGCGAGAGGGCGGCTCAGACCGAGAAGCTGGTTATGTCCTTGGCTTCGATGCCATTGGTAGCGCAGAAGGCCCGATAGCGCTCCACGCTGGACTTCCAGTTTTCGATGGCGCAAATGTTGTCGTTCTCGTCGTAATACAGCAGATCGCCCTGGGTGATGTTCAGGGTGATGATCTCGTCGCCATACTCGGCAAGGGCGATAGGGGTGTGGCTGGTTCCTGCGGTTTCGAACACTACTCCGCCCTGTTTGGATACCCAGTCATGCTCGAGGTACTTCCAGCCACCTTTGATGGTGTAAACGATCACGGTGCCGGTGTGGTAATGCTTGGGCAGGGTAGTGCCCGCAGGGGCTTTGAGCAGGGTGATAGTCTCGCCGCGAACCGGATCGCACTTGATGTATTTGATGAAAACCTCATTGCTGTAGGGCGTGAATGGCACCCATGGCATATCTTCGTCATTGATGGCGGCAGTATCGATGCTTTCGTACAACATATTGTTATTCCTCGAGGTGGACGGCGGGCGGTATCGTTGAATCTCTACCCGGTGATCCTGAGGAGGTTTGGCTTACTTGCCACCCCCCGACTTTGGGGGGCGGAAAAGCTAGAGAAAGACCGTTCCATACCACTCATCAACGAGTGGGCGGGGAGGGGGTATGCGAGCCGGTATTCTTCTGATGTTTTGGATGTTGTGCTCTGCAGATACTTGGGCGGATGACCAGAGGCTGCAGTTTCTCCACGAAATTCGCACACGTAGCTACCTGCTTTGTTCCAGCGCGATGCTTTACTTCAACCCCGCGATCAAGTCGCCCGATCCTCGCGCGTTGGCCTCTAATTACGACAGCCTGATGCGCTTACACACGCGAACGGTGCAGCTCGGCCAGCCATCTCATATGGTCGAGATTCAGCGCAGCATGCAAGGGCTGATGAAAAGCCTGGAGCGCATGCCACGGCAGGATGCCGGCCTGTATCCAGAAAAACTCATGCACCTGCTGGAATTACAACGTCAGGCAGAGTCCTGGGCCGATGAGCAATATCGCCAGCAGAGTGGGGCAAGATTTGAGAGGGCTCGTGAGCTGCATCAGCAGAGCCTGGCGATGTCTCACATGTTGCTGAACTACCAGATTCGCTCCTACCCTCTGGCAGCTGGTAGCTCCGTTGGCATGAGTGATACGCAACTTGAAGCGCAGGACTCAGCCATCAATGAACGTTTCGTACAGTTGATCAAACGTCATGAGGAGTTCGCCAAAAGTTTCGAGGCGATTCACAAAAACTACCGCTTCGTACGCGGCCAGTTACTGAGCAAGAGCGTCCACCAACCCTCTGGTGGCATCGAGTTCTATCTAACGCGCAGCATCATCGATATGGATGAGCTGGCGATCCAGATTCTCGAGAGTCAGAAACTTGATGGGAGCCAAGTGCTCTAGCGGGGCGTAACGGCGGTTTGCCAGGATTTGTTCGTGGCGGTCATCCTCGCGGACTTTCTCCCGCCTTCGGTTGGAGCCATCGTTGCGTTTCGGCTGGCCGAAGCGGTGTAAGGGGCGGGGGAGAGGCATACACCCTTCCAGCTTCGCCGTCGCTAATGCAAAAGGTAGTTTCGCCACGCTTACCACTGGTGTTCTGTCGCGAGTTGATCAGGATGAGAGTGAGCCGCGAGCCGGTCGCACCAACCGGGTGGCTAGGGCACCGACCAAGGCGGTGGTGAACCTTGCGGCATCTAGTAGGTACAGGCTTTCGCTGGCGGTCTTGGCTGAGGTGTCAGCTAGTTAGCCCTCACCGCAATGTAGGCAAATGCAAACAGATAAAAAGCGCGGGCCCAAGTGCGGGTCCCGCGTAACGCTCAATCGTTAGAACTGTGCAGCGTCGAGCAGGTACAGGCTTTCGCTACCGGCCTTGACCGACGCAGTCAGCGAGTGGATACGCGGCAGCAGGCGGGCGAAGAAGAAGCGCGCGGTGCCCAGTTTGCTCACGTAGAACTCGTCCTGATCCTGCTTGGCCAGCGCGGTGCGTGCCATCAAAGCCCACATATAGGCATAGGCGGTGTAACCGAACACCTGCAGGTACTCGACCGAGGCAGCGCCGACTTCGTTCGGGTTGGCCTTGGCGCGTTCCAGCAGGTCAGCGGTCATCAGCTCCAGGTTGGCGATGGCGCCTTTCAGCGGCTCTATAAACTCGGCCAGGCTGCTGTCGGCGGAATCGGTGAAGGCTTTGATCTCTTCGGCGAAGTGCTTGTAGAACGCACCGCCGCTGCCGACCACTTTACGGCCGACCAAGTCGAGGGCCTGGATACCGTTGGTGCCTTCGTAGATCTGGGTGATGCGGCAGTCACGGATCAGCTGCTCCTGGCCCCACTCACGGATATAACCATGGCCGCCGAATATCTGCTGGCCATGGGTGGTGGTTTCCAGCGCCATATCGGTGAGGAAGGCCTTAGCCACCGGGGTCAGCAAAGCAACCAGCTCTTCCGCGCGTTTACGGGTGGCGGCATCTTCGCTGTACTTGGCGGTGTCGAGTTGCATGGCCACGTAGCTGGAGAAGGCACGGCCGCCTTCGTTCAGCGCTTTCATGGTCAGCAGCATGCGGCGCACGTCCGGGTGCACGATGATCGGGTCAGCGGCTTTGTCCTTGGCTACCGGGCCGGTCGGCGCGCGGCTCTGGATACGGTCGCGGGCGTATTCCACGGCGTTCTGGTAGCTGCGCTCGCCCAGGGACAGACCCTGGATACCGACGCCCAGACGCTCATAGTTCATCATGGTGAACATGGCGGCGAGGCCCTTGTTCGGCGCATCGACGATCCAGCCGGTGGCACCGTCGAAGTTCATCACGCAGGTGGCCGAGGCCTTGATGCCCATCTTGTGTTCGATGGAACCGCAGGACAGGCTGTTCTGCTCGCCCAGGGAACCGTCGGCGTTGACCATAAACTTCGGTACCAGGAACAGCGAGATGCCTTTCGGACCGGCCGGGGCGTCCGGCAGCTTGGCCAGTACCAGGTGGATGATGTTATCGGTCAGGTCGTGCTCACCCCCGGTGATAAAGATCTTGGTGCCGGACACCTTGAAGCTGCCGTCAGCCTGCGGCTCGGCCTTGGTGCGGATAATGCCCAGGTCGGTACCGGCATGCGGCTCGGTCAGGCACATGGAGCCCGCCCAGACGCCGGAATACATGTTCGGCAGGTATTTTTCTTTCAGCTCTTCGCTGGCGTGTGCGTTGATCGACAGGCAGGCACCGGCCGTCAGCATCGGGTAGAGGCCGAAGGACAGGTTGGCCGAGTTGACCATTTCCTCGACCTGGGCCGAGATTGCCTTGGGCATGCCCATGCCGCCAAATACCGGATCACCACCAACGCCAACCCAGCCGCCTTCGGCGTAGGTTTTGTAGGCATCCGGGAAGCCGGCTGGGGTTTTCACCGCGCCGTTGGCCCAGGAACAACCTTCTTCGTCGCCACTACGGTTCAGCGGGGCGATTACGCCGCCGGTGACCTTGCCGGCTTCTTCGAGAATGGCCGCTGCAGTGTCTTCATCGACCACTTCAGCCAGGGCCGGCAACTGGGCCCACAGCTTGGAAACTTCAAACACTTCATTGAGCACGAAGCGCATATCGCGCAGGGGAGCTTTGTAGTCAGCCATGTATCTACCTCGGTAATTCTACGAGTGGCCCAGCGGCCGGTTTTCGCCAGACACTACCGCTATATGAGGAGTGCCCTGTGTGGGTTACCAGAAGTCAGCCGTGGCAGTCGGTCAACTGCGTTAGGTGCACTTTCTGTTGGTTCTTTGCCCGTACACCGTGGTTGGCCTTGCAAATCGCCCCAATGGCCAGGGGCTTTAGTTGCTCTTTAGCTCACCCGTTCGATCTCATCTGTCGCCAGCTCTAGTCGGATAAGGCAATGGCCCCTTTTCCTTGAGCGACGCCCTAGGCAAGGTGATCGGTGTTGGTCTTGAAGGTCTGCATGATTATCTGGTGCCGCTCAGGTAGCGCCAGAACAGGGCGGCATAGATCAGGTCTACCAGTGTCAGCAACGGCAGCGGCAAATTGAGCATGCCGGTCCAGTAATTGAAAAAGGCGAGGGTGACGGTGCCAAGCTTACCGATGATGCCGATCATGATATATGGCCGATATTTGACGGGGGCCTGGCCTACCAGCCAGTACATCCAGCCAAATAGAACAATGGCAAAACCGGTCGCTTGCTCGAAGAAACCCTGACCCGGTAGCGGCTCCATACCGATAAGGCGACCAAATAGCGGGCCGGCGAACAGGATCGACAAGCCGGCCATGAGGTTGAATAGCGCACCGGAACCAAACAGGATGCGTACATGCTTGTCGACCATGATGATTTCTCTCGATAAGAAGTAGGGGGAATAGTCAGACGGCAGTCGACGTGCTCGGCAAGATGCTTATCTGCATCTTTCCCGACCCAGGTAGGGTTTCGATCAGGCGCCAGCCGCAAAGCTTGGCCGGTGTGTAATGGCCGCCTTGCGCAGGAGCGCTACCGAGTAGATGCTGGGTCAATGCCAGCGCCCCGGTGATCGTCAATGCATAACCGTTGTCGGTCTCGATACGCGCGCTGCATATATCGCCGTGTTCGTTCCTGGCTTGACCCCAGACAGCGGTACGCAGCGTTGCGCGTTGTTCTGCATCGGGCCCCTTTACCCATTGTTCGATGCAGCGCTTGAGAAAGCGCTGCACTGCCGGACGCTTGAGCAAACCACGCGTCCAGTTTGAGTAGCGCATGAGATAGGCGACCGTTTTCGGTATAGCAATATAAGTTTCTATGTTCGGAATGCCGGTGGTGCGATAAGCGGTCGAGATGTCGCCCCAGGGGATGGTGACTGCGCTCTTCAGACCAAAGCCGAAATCCACTGTGCGAATCTTATAACCAAGCGGTACCCCGATGATGCGACCATCCTGGCGCACCATACCGCCCAGCGGCAGGGCTTCGATCATACTTTTCAAGGTGCCGGGACTGAGGCCGCTGGCGGTATCGAAACCGAGCATCAGTTCGCAGGCGTCGGGCAATGTTTCTTTCAAGGCTGCAGCCATGCAATCGGTTGGGATCACATCGAAGCCGACACCTGGGCAAAGTACGATACCTTGCTCGCGCGCTTCATCGTGCTGGCTGTGCGCGTATTCGAATACAGCGATCTCGCCTGTGATATCGAGGTAGTGAGCTTTACGTGCAAGGCAGGCTTTGATCATCGCCTGCGCGGTCGCGGAAAACGGGCCGGCACAATTGAGCACGAGGTCGATGGCTTGTAGCGCCGCAAGGGTCGCTTTGCGGTCCGCGAGATCGAACACTCGTGCCGACAAGCCGAGTGAAGTGGCCAGTTCGTATACGGCGGTGCTGCGGCCAGCCAGTATTGGCTGCAGCCCCTGGCGTATCGCCTGTTGCGCTATCAGTTTTCCGGAGTAACCAGTTGCGCCATACAGCAGCCACAGTTTCGAGATAGGTGTGTTCATATTGGTTCCTGGCTAGACATCGCGCGCCGCAGACGTTTAGAGGCTTTTTTGGGACAGGCTATGGCAGGCCACCCACAGAAAGAACAAGCCAAAGACCAAGTCTCCCGCGCCATAGATCGAATAGAAAATTGCGGTCAGCGGCGATTCAGCAAAGAGCGCCGGCAGGGTGTTGGCATTTTTACTAAGCCACATCAGCCAGGTCAGGACGTAGAGCATCTTTTCCACGAAAAACAGCAGCACGAGATAAGGCACAGCTCGATAGGCTTTGGCCACAGACGTATAGGCCACGCCCCAAAGCATGATGGAAACCAGACCCAGCCAGGAAAAGACAGCTGGGTCGGTGGCCGAGAGCAGGCTATTAGTGAAGAACTGTGAGAACGTCAGAACACCCACAATGTTGTAGCCACCTGCGAGCCAAAAGACCTTGGTGATCAGCGAGTTTGCGTGTTGGTTATTCGGCATTTTTGTTTTTCTCTGAGTAATGCTTGGTGTCTTGTGCAGTCCTTCGGTTTTCGCCAGCAAGCCCAGTCCCTGCGAAAACCCGTTTCCTAGCACAGTGCATATTTTCACGAGCGGGCGGCGCTTAGCGCGCGATAAAGCGAATGATCGCTGGGTAACTGTTAGGCAGTAACCGGGCGAGCCAGTGCATTGTGCTCGACTTGTTTCCAGTGAGAATTCGTCGTTGGCCGCTGAGCACACCTTTGAGAATATCGGCGGCGCACTCTTCCGGTGAGGTGAGCAGCATCTTGTCGGCCAAGGCAGAGAAAATTGATTCTTCCTTGCCTGCATTCATCACCAGACGTCCGGCCTTGCCGATATTGGTTTTAATCCCGCCAGGATGGACGCAAACTGCCCGTACACCGGTACCTTCCAATTCGTGCCAAAGGCATTCGGTAAAGCCACGCACGCCGAATTTTGAGATGTTGTAGGCACCTTGCAGGGGAAAGCCAATCAGGCCGAAGATGCTAGAGATGTTAACGATGCAGCCATCACGTTGTTCCAACATCATCGGCATAAATGCCTTGGTGCCGTAGATTACCCCCCCACAGATTTATGCCTATCTGCCACTCGAACTCTTCGATGCTGGTGTGGGCGATAGTGCCAATCAGAGCGGCACCGGCATTGTTGATCAGCACGTGTGCGGTACCGAAGTCACGACGAACATCTTCGGCATGGGTATATACGGCCTCGCGTGAGGAGACGTCGACACTGTAGCCGCGAGCTTCACTGGAGGCGGGTAGCAATGCCAGTGTTTCGTCCAGGCCGGTGCGGTTGACATCGGACAACGCCAGTCGGGCCCCGGCTGCAGCAAACTGCAGTGACAGTGCTCGTCCGATACCAGAGCCTGCGCCAGTGATGACGACGACCTTATTGTGAAAATCATTACGGTTCATCACGGTGCTCCTGGTGAAAAATTGATGGGGCTTAGTCGGCTTCGACTAAGCCAGTGACTGCGAAATACTGGTGCGTGAATACGCGGCTGTGTAAGACGTGCGGATAAGATCCGCTGCCTTCTCGCCGATCATCATCGACGGTGCGTTGGTATTGCCGCCGATCAGGGTTGGCATGACCGAGGCATCGACCACACGCAAGCCTTGCAGGCCGTGCACGCGTAGCTCGGCATCGACCACTGCCAACGGGCCTTGGCCCATCATGCAAGTGCCGACAGGGTGGTAAACCGTATCGCTACGTTCGCGCAGAATCTGACGGATTTGCTCGTCGCTGTGCACATTCTCGGTATGCAGTTCGGCAACACGTCGTTCGGCCAGGGCCGGAGCATTCATGATCTGACGGGTCAATTTGAAACCTTTGACCATAGTTTCGAGGTCTTCCGACTCGCCGAAAAAATTCGGGTCAATGAGCGGCGTATCATCCGGGTTGGCGCTGCGCAATTTCACGCTACCGCGGCTTTTTGGTCGCAACAGACAGACGTGGCAAGAGTAGCCGTGGCCCAAACGAATGGTGCGGGCATGGTTTTCCACCAGTGCGGTGGCAAAGTGCAGTTGCACGTCGGGTGCGGGCAGTGCTGAGTCAGTTTTGAGAAAGGCACCCCCTTCGGCGACGTTGCTCGTCAGCATGCCGCGGCGGCCAGTCAGGTAGCGCCAGAACTCTTTGAGCATACGCAGGCTGCCGAGTAATGACAGGCCGAATAGGCTGTGGCTTTTAGCCTTATAAATAAAGACAAAATCCGGGTGATCCTGCAGGTTCTGCCCGACACCTGGAAGATGGTGCAATGGCTCGATACCTACTTGGCGCAACTGTGCGCTGTCGCCGACGCCAGAAAGCATCAGCAGCTGTGGAGATTGGAAAGCTCCCGCACTGAGCAGCACTTCACAACGGGCGTGTACCTGGCGTATCTGACCGCCTTTGCTGTACTCGACACCTATCGCGCGTTTTTCGGCGAACAGCACGCGGCGTGCCGAAGCAGCTGTGATCACACTGAGGTTTGCGCGATGAATTTGCGGGTGCAGGTAGGCGCGCGCGGCGCTGCAACGTTCACCGTTTTTCTGCGTGGCCTGATAGATGCCGACCCCTTCCTGTTGCTCGCCATTGAAATCGCGAGTTAGGGCGAAACCGGCTTGCTTGGCGGCATCCAGATAGTGTTGCTGAAAGGGGTTGTCGGTGCGTAGTTCAGCAACGTTGAGCGGGCCGCCCTGACCATGAAAATGATCCCGCAGGGTTTCATTGTTTTCCGAGCGAATGAAATACGGCAGCACCTCATCATAGGACCAGCCAAGGTTGCCGAGTTCGGCCCAGTGGTCGTAGTCCCAGCGGTGCCCACGGATGTAAACCATGGCGTTGAGGCCGCTAGAGCCACCCAGCATTTTGCCGCGTG
This sequence comes from Pseudomonas sp. UBA7530, assembly GCF_002479365.1. Lineage (NCBI taxonomy): Bacteria > Pseudomonadati > Pseudomonadota > Gammaproteobacteria > Pseudomonadales > Pseudomonadaceae > Pseudomonas > Pseudomonas sp. UBA7530. The sequence continues at coordinate 349,932 of NZ_DLMS01000011.1, read as the reverse complement.
GCTGATAACCGACCCGACCGTTCAGACCAGGTTGAGCAACGGTCTGCAAGGACCAGTTGTTCAGCCTGGTCGGCATCATCGCTACCATGCCCATGGGAACGTTGACGATTTGACTATTACCCGTACCGCCAGCTTCGAGCAGGCAAACGCTGATTGCCGGGTCCTCGCTCAAGCGCGCGGCTAGCACGCAACCAGCTGAACCACCACCCACAATCACGTAATCGAACTCATGCATGAGCAAGTTTTCCTCGATAAATCTGCTGCAGCACACCCAGACGAACCAATAAGTGGGCTGTGGGTAAGAACAATGGGCGGACAAGATTTGCAGTCACACAATCAGCGCTTGCTTGGTGTAGGTAACACGTCCACTTTTGGCTGGTCATGGCAAACATCTAAAAGGTTGTTTTCAGGCAGCACTCGAAGCTTCGCTCAGCGCCTCGACCTGTTTCGGCTGACTGGCACATGTGACGAATACATAATCCTCATCGCGCACGCGTCGAGTTTTCAGCCAGAAGCGCCAGGTGGACCCTGGCCAGAGCAGGATGTTTTTACCGTCGGCTTGCTGGTACCAGCTAGAGCAGCCGGATGACCACACGGTGCCGGCGAACTTGGTCTGCAGTTTCTCGTTGAACTCACGCTGTACTTGCGGCTTCACATCCAGATAATCGGCACCCTTTTCCTGTAGGCGTTTGATGCACTGCAGGACGTAATGCACCTGGGCTTCAATCATGAAAATGATCGAGTTGTGTCCGAGGCCGGTGTTTGGACCGACCAGTTGGTAGAAGTTTGGAAAACCGGTCACGGTGGTGCCGTAATAGGCTTCGGCATTGCTTTTCCAGTCCTGCATCAGGTCGTGGCCGGGCAAGCCTTTGCAGGGAAAGTTCTTCATGTAGATCCGGGGGTCAGTAACGAAACCGGTCCCGAGGATGATGCAATCAGCCTGCAGCTCACGCCCGTCGCGTAGCAGAACCGAGTGTTCGCGCAGTTCTTGGATACCCACGCTGACTAGCTCGACATTGTCGCGATTGAACATCGGCAACCATTTGTTGGAAATCAGCAGACGCTTGCAGCCAAAGGTGTAGTCCGGCGTCAGTTGGCGGGCTAGTTGCGGATCGCGCACCTTGGTCGTGATAAACAGTTTGGCCAGCTTCTGTACAACCGCAGCAACCCGGGGGGCGAACAGCGGCCAGACGCGCGCTTCATTGCTCCAGTACAACCGTGCACGGTGTAGCGATCGGGTGAAAGGCAGGCTTGCAAACAAGCGTTTTTCCCAACCGGCATAAGCCCGCTCATCACGTGGGATCAGCCAGGCAGGGGTGCGTTGCAGGATGTGTAATTTGGCCACTTTAGGCGCAATTTCCGGAGCGTACTGGATAGCGCTGCCGCCCGTGCCAATCGACAGCACATGCTTGCCTGCCAGGTCGTAATCATGGTCCCACTGCGCTGAGTGGAAGATCCTACCCTTGAAGTTTTCTTGTCCTGGCAGCGCAGGGATTGACGGGACATGAAGGGGGCCGGAAGCCATTACCACATGGCGGGCGACAAACTGCTCACCTGCCACGGTGTCGACTGCCCACAGCCCCTGGGTCTGATCGAAGTGCATACCGCAGACTTCACGGTTGAAGCGTACGAATGAACGGATGCCGAACTTTTCTGTTGTATCCAGGATGTACTGCTGGATTTCCTGCCAGCCGGCATAACGTTTGCTCCAGTCGTGCTTCGGTGCAAAGGAGAACGAATACAGATGCGATTGCACATCGCAGGCTGCACCTGGATAGCTGTTTTCCCGCCAGGTGCCACCTACTTCGTCGGCCTTTTCCAGCACGACAAAGTTTTCATTGCCTGTCTCGCGCAACTTGATGGCCATGCCCAGGCCACCAAAGCCTGAGCCAATGATGACAACATCGATAATTTTGCTGGCACCGGTACCGGCTTGCGCTGAGCTGTTCATAGGCATTCCTGGACGGGAGGAGAACTTAACGCGGCCAGTCTAGGAACCTGTATTTGCGGAGGATATGCTAGGGTTGAGAATAAATTGATAATTTCGGCAAGCTAATAAAACCAATATGGCCAGTCATCCCATCCTCGGACTTATCTACATCATCAAGAGCCTGCATAAGCAGGGCTTGGATGTCTCGCCCTTGCTGCAGCGCTATGGTCTGAACCTGGAGCACCTAGCCCCCGATGCCCGTATTGATCGCAATCTGGAACTGCGCCTACTCTGCGAGTTGGCCGAAGAACTGGAAGAACCAAGCATAGGCCTGAGCATGGGCAATGGCGTTGGCTTTGCCGGCTACGGCTCTCTGGGCTTGCTTATGTTGAGCTGCGATACCGTCTTTGAGGTTATGCACTGCGGGTTGCGTTATCAGCAACTGACCTATCTGTTCAGTGAGCTCGGTTTTCATCCCGGTGAAAAAACCAGTGCTCTGACCCTGACACCGCTCAAGCTGGCAGAGCCGGCACGGCGACTGATGATCGACCTCCAGATGGCCGGCACCTACAAGTTCATACGCGACATTCAGACCAGTCTGCACAAAGACCTGTATGTCATTCAGGTCGACATTCCTTACCCCAAACCCGCGCAAGCCCAGCTCTATGAACAGTTCTATGGCTGCCCAGTGAACTTTGCCGCGACCAAAGGGCGTTTCTGGATGCACAACGAACACTTGCAGTGGCACCTACCCAGTGGCGATCCGACTGCCAAAGCCCTTTACCGTCAGCAATGCGATCAATTGTTGCAACAGCAAAAACAGGAGCAGGCCAGCAGTAACCTGGCTGAACAGGTGTGCGCGCACCTAGCTCTGTTCACTGAAGGCTTTCCTACAGCTGCAGAGGTGGCCGCGATTCTGGGATTTCCCGAACGGACTTTGCGCCATGAGCTGCGCAGCCTGGGGACGTCGTTTCGACGCATTCTGGACGAGTTGCGTTTCAATCGCGCACGGCAGCTACTCGAGAACAGCCAACTATCGGTAGAAACTATTGCGGGGAAATTGGGCTATGCCGAATCAGCCGCATTTATCCATGCCTTTCAACGCTGGTCCGGCTGTAGTCCGGCGGTCTATCGCAGACAGCAACATAAGGCACCGGAAAATTAACGGGCTCCATGGGAATGGCCAAGCACAGCCCATAGGCTGTGCTTGGCTGTGCGACGAAGCACTCTTATCGTCTGGCCTAATCTGTGATCCGGGCCGACGAAAAGCCAGCCGCCTTCATTGGTGCTGTTCACTACCAGTCGATTGAAGTCAGCGCCATGCAGGTTCTTGGCCGCGTCGGCATTACCATTCGAGATGATGGTTGCCCCTTGACCTATTAAGCAGAAGGATTGCACCTGCAACCAAACATCGCCTGATCGTTGAGCGGAGCTAACTAAAGGATGTGTTTCTCCAGTGTTGCGGCGAACATCCGGTCCAGCTCTTAAACGCACGGGAAAATGCGTTCGGATCTTGATACTGCAACGAGTAGGCAATACCCTTGCGCATCACACGCGTGGACAACAGATGGTCCAGAGCTTCACCCTCGGATCCACCCGCCGCTTTAATGACCGGAATGAAGCGCATCGCTTGCTTCTCAAACCGATTTCCCCAACCCAACCCAAAATCTGTTTCCAATTGCTTGGTCAGATCATCCTCGCTGAGCCACTTCAGGAGGTCACCGACTTCCTGCCGATGTTTATTGCATGCCTCGTCGAAGGCTTTGTTCAGAGAGGCATACGAGAAACTTGCGGGGTCGTATTGTTTGATCGTGAAGCGGTGGTCCTGCTTCGGCAGGGTCATCACATGCGCGCGGTCATAGGTTTTATCAGCCAACTCATTGGTTGTTTCGTCATGGTTGGCGGTACCGATAAACCAGACGTTGCTAGGCACAAGAATCTTGCGCCCATCACGCAGCATGACAGGCGCATTGGGCATGGCCGTCTCTGCAAGGCTGATCAGACGCTCATCCCTATTGTTTTTCTCAAGAGCCGAGAGAAACTCTGCAAAGTACTGCTCGGGACGAGAAAGGTTCATCTCATCGAGAAGAATCACATTACAGGTATCTCTCCAGCGCGGTGTTTGCGCCTTATAAAGGGCTTGCAGGCAATCCTTCTCGTAGAAACGTCGCTCAAAGGCGTTGTAGTGGCCGAGCAAATCATCCCGATCACGCCAGCCCGCCTGGACGGCAATATCGGTACAGAAGCCGCCCATGGCCTTGGCAAAAGCCTTCGCCAGACTGGTCTTACCCGTACCACTAATGCCCTGGAAGACATGCAGCTGACTCATAGCCAATCCGCCTAGCAGCAGGCGAATATCTTCAAGGGGATAAAACAGCTCAACCTGCTCTTCCGCCGTAGCAATACGATGCTGGAGCTCTTCAGCAAACTGTTTGAGTCCAGGCACGGACTCGTGCTCCATGCTTGCTCGAAATTCCTTTCCAGAATCCATCAGCGACATGGCTGGGAAAGGCGTCTGAGTCTTCTGGGCACTGGTTAACTGCTCTATGCGGCTTTCCAGATCATCAATGTGCACAGTCAGCGTGTTTTTATGCTGCTCAAGCACACGCTTTTCCCGAGCCACACCCCGTTCAGCTTTCGGGTCAGGAAGTGCGTTGCGCCCATCCATTGTTTGAGCGTCCCGAAGGGATGCTCAACAGTCCGTTTTCGAACCCGCATCATCTCTGGCGCTTGGTTCAACCGACGCTGCATTTCCTCCAGCACAGCTTCATGCTCCCAGCGCCTTACTCGACGATTTGTGCTTGGTGTGCACTGGGTTTTCAGCGCGCAACTCTGGCACTTAGAACTCCAGTAACAGTGCATATTCATGCCTTTCTCAACGCTGGAAAATCGCCAGGTCAGTGCCTCTCCCGCCGGGCAGGTGTATTCATTTTTCGTCGCGTCATACACGAAGGCATCTTTGTTGAATCGACCTTCTGCCTTAGCACTGGAGGTCATCGGCTTCGGCACGTAGGCGGTGATGTTTGCGTCGTGACAGGCCAGGATTTCCTCGCCTTTGAAATAGCCTCGGTCAGCCACTACGGACAGCGTTTCTGAGCCGATGGCTTCCCGAGCTTGCTTCGCCATTGAGCTGAGTTGGTCACGGTCTGAACCGCTGTTGGTGACCTCGTGAGCAACGATCAAATGGTGCTGCGTATCGACCGCCGTCTGTACGTTGTAGCCGACGATCCCGCTGCCGCGCGTCATCATCGAACGGGCATCCGGGTCGGTCAGCGAAACCTGTTTATCTGGCGATTCGTTGAGCTGAACTTCTATCCCCTGAAACTCTTTCATCTGCGCTTTGAGCTTGGCGATTTTCTCTTCCAGGCTTGCGGTGTCTGGCTCCGAGGCGCTAGGAATATGCCGATCAGCTGCATCGAGCGCGGCCAAATAACGGCTTCAGATGTGCCACCTGCATACGCCGGTAAATGCCGCCGACCAGCAAGCCTTCCTCGCTCCAGTCAAACTGAAACGCCTCGCCAAGAGCAAAGGTCAGCGGCACAAAGGCCTGCGACGCCTTGCCCTGTCCCCCTCGCCAGGCACGGATAAACGCGGTGAGCTGGCTGTAGCCACCGTCATAACCTTCGGCTTTGATTTGCGCCAACAGCGCCTTGGCACTGCGCCGCTGTTGCTTGGGCCGCAGCGAATCGGCTTTTAGCGCCTGCTCCAGCGTGGCGTGAAAAGGGCTGAGTTTGTTGAAGATCGCGCGGCGTTGGTAGACCGGCGGCTTGGCCTCAGGTGCTCTGACCCACTTGCGAATCGTGTTGCGCGCCAACCCGGTGCGCTTGGCTATCTCATGCAGCGACAGCTTGTCGCGGAAATACATCCGGCGAATTTTGCCCATCATTTCCATACTGATCACCCTGTGTTCTCCTGCTCAAAAATTGAGCAGAAGTAGTTGAACACCTGGGTCAGTTTTCAGTCGGCAGAACAGCCTCTACTGGGTCAGTTTTCGGTCAGCAGCAACAGCTTCGGCTTCAGCTGGGGTGCTGAACTCCTCGCAATGATGCTCGATGACAGAATTTCCTTCGATCACGTTGAAAGTCACTTTGGAGCCAATAACGTTCAACTCTTCGAGCCCAACCTCGGCGTCGTCGTAAACATCGAAGCCACTCACATACGCGTCTAATTCGGCCTGAGTGGCAAAATCGGACTCGATGACGTTGTGCGGTTTTTTGCCCATACGAAAGGTCGCGATGTCTTCCTGAGTAAGAATCACGAGAACCTGGAATGGGGAGTTTTTAGCTTGCATGGCGAATCTCCTAAAACGAGACCGGCATGCTCCCCAACCGGGGAAACACACCGGTAAGGGCTGAGGACGGATGTCCTGTTAAGTGCTGGTAAACCACCAGCTGGGATTCAAGCCACTCACATAGAGGGGCCAGGAATGCTTATGAATATACCTGCTTCAGGTGCATTCATAAAGGTCCTGCAAAGACAGCCCCCAATACATCCGGGGGCGTCTTGTTTACAGCATGAACCGACGACTAGCTCAGCACACTCGGGAGAGTGCACTCAGCCAGCGCCTTCGGTCGAACACCCTGCGTTAGCATCATGGCGGTGACCATGAATTGCTTTTCAGGATGGATGAACGGACTAGTTGCTTTCAATCCGATCGCCTTGAGAATCTCCTCGTAACGCAAATGGAACGTGTTGGCCCAGGTGCGATAGATCAGCCAGTCGACAGGTTCATGATCACCACCGATAGTGGCGTGAAAAGTTACTTGTCGATAGCGGCTAATGGAGTAAACCTCGGGTTTGCGACGAAGCTGCAAGAACCAGTTGTCAAACTGCTGCAGATCTTCCTCGGCAACCATGGGGTTGATGTAGAAGAAGCAACGAATGGCATCTAGCTCCTTCCGTGGAATCGGCTCAAACGATTTCTTGTAAGGCGCATCCAGCAAAAGCTGAGGGGCTTGAGTGGCGCTGATTTTGAGTGAAGGCTGCATGGTGTGGCTCCAGTTGTGAACCGGCATGCAACCCCCAACCGGGAGGTGCATGCCGGTTGGACTTTTAAGTTTACTGAGCGAAATGCTCACTTCACGTTGGACAGCTTCCACTCTTCCACCGCCGAAGTAGCCTCGGCCTCAAAAGAGAAAACCCGCCCAGGCGACAGATCACCTGATTTGGCTTCTGGATAGCGCTTGGCAACTACCGCCCAAAACGCATCCATCGCCTCTTGTACAACGCTTTCAACTTCCGGATTGGACATTGTCATTCCTTAGGCTGCTTTAACGTTATTGGGGCTGAAGACTTTGCAATGGCCATGCTGGTAGTACTCCAGCAATGCATCGAAGCCTTCCCGATAAAACCGGCAACGTCATCGGGCAATTCCACGTCGACCACAATTGAACAGCTGATTTCGGCCTTGCCTGATTTTAGGGGAGTTGTTGCATAGCTCTTGTTCGGGTCCAGGCGGTCTGGGCATCCGGACTTTTCCGCGAGCTGTGCCTGGCCTGCTCGACGAATCGCTATCTCATAGAGCTCAACGTAAATATCCCCGCGCAAAAAGGGCTTAAGCACGGCCACCAGCTCGGTGACATCGGCGGGGGCGAACACGCCGTCGATGCCCTCGTGGGAGATGCTGGAAAACGGCGCGTCGTAGAGGGTTTCAATCACGATGCTGCCGTGCTGGGCGATGTAGTTTTTCAGCAGGTTCATAAAGCGCACCTGCTGGGCGGTGAGACTGGGATGGGCATGGAGGAACTGTTTGAAGTGTTCCTCGATGGCATGGGTATCCAGGCCGATGATTTCGCGCACGGTGAGGTGCAGTTGATCCGCTGTACGACCGTAGAACTCATTGAGCACCTCGAGGCTGACGCCGGGGTGGCTGGTGAGGATGGTCGAGGTCAGGGTTTTCAGCTCGGTTTCGGCAATCGGTTCGCCCTTGTGGATTTTTTGCAGGGTCGGGTTGGCGGCGAGCATACCGGCAAGGATGTCCTTGAGACGGCGGCGGTAGATCATGGCCTCGCTGGCACCGTTGATATAAACCGCGCGCTCGTCGCCCAGCAGGTTGCCATCCTTGGTTTTGGTGGTTTCTATACCGGAACCCGGCAGAGTGCCGGTTTGCCGGTATTTCATGATGCCGCGCAGTTCCTGGCGGGCGTTTTCCAGCTTGTCGATGCCCGGCTGCAGCCAGAACTCGGCGCTGCGGACTTCGGCGATTAGGGCATCCTTCTGGCGTACGGCCTGAATATTCACAGCGAGCTTGTCCAGCTCGGCCAGCAGGGCAATTTTGCCGTCCTCGAAGCAGGTGGCCTGCTCGACCAGGCAGCACTGAATACCGGCGATCAGCTTATCCAGCGCAGTGGCGTTTTTGTCGCGTAGCACGCGGGCGGACATTAGCGGGGCTATGGTGTTGGCCAGCAGGTGCTGGGTTTTGCCATCGAACTGTTGCAGCTGCTGGGTTTGTTGCAACTGGTGCACGGCGCGCAGTTCACGCTTTACCGCCACGCTGGTGTCGGGCAAGTCGTTAATGTCAGCACGCAACAGGGCAATGGCGGCATCAAAGGCGGCGGCATGGTTATGACGCAGGGCGGCCTGGGCCAGCGCCAGGCGGGCTTCGAAGGTGGTTTGCAGCAGGGATTTGCTGCCGGTGTCTTCCGGCTCCTGATACTCCTGCTCGAAGAAATCGAAATTGCCGTAGTGGTCGAAGATCAAAAACTCGGTTTTGTCTTTACCGGGGCCAAACAGGTTGGGGCGCAGGCGCGTGCCGCGGCCGATCATCTGCCAGAACTTGACCCAGGATTTGACCGGTTTGGCGAACACCAGATTGACCACTTCCGGCACGTCGATGCCGGTGTCGAGCATGTCGACCGAGATGGCGATGCGGAAGTCGTTGTCTGGCTTTTTGAATTCCTTGATCAGGGTGTCCACATGCGGGATGGCGTTGTGGATGACCTTGCAGACCTTGGTGCCGTACTGCGGGTAGAGCTTGCAGAAGAGCTTTTCCAGGTGCTCGGCGTGGTCCTGACGCTGGGCGAAGACGATGGTTTTGCCGACCAGTGAGCCGGTCTCATCCTTGATGCCGTTGTTGATCAGGTTTTCCAGGATGATGCGGTCGGTGTCTTCGCTGAAGATTTTGCGGCCGATGTCTTTGCCGGCGATGGTGGTGCGCTTGGCCTCCTCCTCGCCGAGGTCCTCTTCGAGCTGGCGCCTCTGATCTTCGCTGAGGTCGTTGTAGTGGATGCCATCGCGTAGGAAGTCCGTGGTGAGGTCCTTCACGCGGAATGGCACCAGATACGGCGGCTCATTATTGATGGCAGCATCGAGGCCGAACTCGAAGGTCGGGTCGGTGGTTTCGCAGTCGAAAATATCGAAGGTGTTGCGGCTGATGAACTTCACCGGAGTGGCGGTGAGGCCGACCTGCAGCGCATCGAAGTAGTCGAAAAGGTCGCGGTACTTGTTGTAGATGCTGCGGTGGCTTTCGTCGGCGATGATCAGGTCGAAGAAGCCCACATCAAGCTGGGCGAAGCGGTTCATCATGCCCGGGTAGGTGGCGATGTAGATGCGCGCGGTCTGGTCGACCTTGCCGGTTTCGCCGATCACACAGCGCGGCTCGCTGGGCAGGTTTTGCTTGAAGGCCTCATCAGCCTGCACGCGCAGCTCTTTGCGGTCACAGAGGAACAGCACACGTTTGGCCCAGCCGGTGCGCAGCAGCAATTCAGCCAGGGCGATGGCCACACGGGTTTTGCCGGTGCCGGTGGCCTGAATGATCAGGGCCTTGCGGCGCTGCTGCTGGAAGTGCGCGGCGACGGTTTTGATCGCTTCGATCTGGTAAGGGCGGTCGGCAATGCTCAGCTCGGGGTTGTGTTTCTCCAGCGCTGGGACGCGGTACTGGCGCTGATAGGCGAGGTATTCCAGGCTGTCCTTGCTGTAGATGCCGTACACCGGGCGGTAGGTGTTGTACTGCTTATCGTCCCAGATAAAGGTTTCGTAGCCGTTGCTGTAGAAAATCACCGGGCGCTGCATGCCCATGCGCTCGAAGCCGTCGGCGTACATGCGGGCCTGTTCGCGCCCGGCTTGCAGGCTGACATTGCCGGATTTCTTGGCCTCGATCACGGCCAGGGGCTGACCGTTGTCGCCCCATAGCACGTAGTCAGCTCGGCCCTTGCCGGAGACGTTGCCGGGGAAGTCGACCTCCACTTCCTGGCCGACCTGTGCGGGGTTGCTGACATCCCAACCGGCTTGCAAGAGCATGGCGTCGATCAGCAATGCGCGGGTCTTGGCCTCGTTCCACTGCAGGCTATCGGCCACCTTCTGGCTCTGCTGCTGACGCTTTTGCTGGTCAGGCTTGGCGGGCGGGTCGACCTTGTCGAGGTGGCGGGTGCGCTCCTGCTCCAGCTTGTCCATCACGCTCTGCAGCGCTTCCTGCTGCTGGTTGAGTTCCTTCTCATAGCTGGAGACGGTTTTCTGCAGGCTGGCCAGCATCGCCGTTGGGTCTTTGACCTCGGCAAATGCGGGGATCGAAGCCTGCGCGGTGCCGTAATACTTGATGGCCATGTACATGGCCAGTTGGTAGGCCGTTTTCAGGGCCAGCTGGGCATTGCGCAAATCACCTTCGGCACCGTGGGCGGTGTCGTTGCCCTGGATGCGCAGGAAGTTGATCTGGTGCACCAGCGGCTTGCTGACGCAATCGACAAACACCGGATTTTTCACCAGGTCGTAGAAGCTCGACTGCGGCATGCGCGGCAGCAGTTCTTCCTTGTAGATGGCTTTGGTCAGCTCTTCGGCAAAGCTGCGTAGACGGGTGAGCGCGCTGCCCGGATCGATGTGCAGAACAGCCTCGGCAAGCCCGGCGAGGTTGGCCAGCAGCTCGTTGCCGGAGCGGAGGAACTCGAAGTTGACTGATTTCATAAAGGCGATTCTGTCCATGTCGGTCCTATAGCGAGGACCGTGCCAGTTTTATTCGATGCCGTATTTGTCCATCCAATTGCTCAGCGTTTGCTGGCTTTTCAGACCTAGCAAGCTGGCAGCACGGGTTTTGTTGTTGCCGGTAAGCGTCAGCGCCTTGCGCAGATAATGCCCTGCCACCTCAGCCATTACCTGTTGCAGATCAATACCTTGGGTAACATCCATGGCCAATACATCAGCCTGCGCTTGCGGCAGCTTGAACAGTGCCTGCTCGATATCGTGGGCAGTAATCAAATCACCCTGACACCAGAGCGCTGCGCGCAACAAGGTGGATTGCAGCTCACGAACGTTGCCACGCCAGGGATGCTGAAGGATAAGATTTTTTGCTTCTGCGGAAATTTTCTTATCGCCGAGACTGGTGTCCTGGCTGGCAATGCCTGCCAGCAGCGCTTCGGACAGCAACAGCAGGTCACCTTCGCGCTCTCTGAGTGGCGGCAGGTGCAGAACACCCACAGCAATGCGGTAGAACAGGTCTTCACGGAAGCGCCCGTGAGCGACTTCCTGCATCAGGTTGCGGTGGGTGGCGGTGATCAGCCGCACATCGACCTTGAACTCCTGGTTGGAGCCGACTGGGGTGAAGGTGCCTTCCTGCAGTACACGCAGCAGTCGCACCTGCACATCCGGCGTCAGCTCACCGAACTCATCGAGAAACAGCGTGCCGCCATGGGCCTGCTGGAACACCCCAGGCCGATCGGCAATCGCGCCGGTGAATGCGCCCTTCTTGTGGCCAAACAGGGTGGAGTCGATCAGCTCCGGCACGATGGCACCGCAGTTCACCGCCACAAAGGGTGCAGCAGAACGTGGACCCGCATTGTGAATAGCGCGGGCAAACAGCTCTTTGCCGGTGCCGGTTTCGCCGTAAATCAGCACCGGCACCTGCTTCGCCGCGAGTATTTGCGCCTGCGCCTTGAGCACCAGCATGCGCTCGCTCTGCGTCACGATGCTGTCGAAGGCTGCATCCACAGGCGCATCCAGCCCGGCGAGCTGAACCAGCTTGTCGGTGCTGATGGCAGTGGCGGCTGGCACATACTCGGCGGCGATCTCAAACGGCACCTCAACCTGCTGCACGCCTTGTTCAAGGGAGGACTGGAAGAAGGTCGCCGGGTATCGGGTTTTGCCCAGCAGAATCCACACCGCTTGCATGGCCGGCGTGCCGGGGCTGAGCAGAATGGAGAGCTGGTTTGCGGGAGTATTGAGGCGCTTTAAATGCTGACTGGCGGCCTGGTAGATCTCGCCGAAATGAACGGGCGAGGACAGGGAAACGTAATGTGCGGTTATCGGTACATCTACCTGACCGCGCAGCCAGGCCAGGTAGGGCTCAACGCGCTCGGCAGGGTATGAGCACAGAAGCTCGACGCTATCAACGGAAACCGTGTTAAGGGTCGCCAGAATCGGGCCTGCCTCAGTGCCTGCGACTGCCTTGAGATCATTCCCGCCAACCCAACTGGCCAATACGCGTTGCTTGTTTACCACTGTCCCTGTTCTCCCGGCCTCCCTCTTGCCCATCTGCGGGCAAGAGAAAAATGTGCTCTGGTTCGCGTCCGGATAGTAAACCAATCCTTCAATCCGGGTCTTTAACTGCCTGACTGGATGTTCAAGTTGAGCTGTAGCAACAGCGCGGCTTTTGCTCCCAGCAAATATTGGTATGAGCTGCTGCCGGGGTAGAACGATGAAGGGGCCTTTCGGCCCCTTGTGAACTTAGTTAGCCAACAGGCTTTCAAGCTTCTCGATCAGGTAATCCAGCGGGCTACGCCCCTCCAGGCGTTTTTCGAAAACTTCGTTGCGGTGGTAGGCGACCCAGGTTTCGAGGGCATGCCGGTTATCCTTCTCGTAGCCAGAGCCCAGGATGCAAACAAGCTCAGTGCCATGGGGGTTCTCGAGGTAGTGACTCATGGCTGAAGCCAGATGCTTGAGGTACTTATGCTCGCGAGCCTCCATCGATGGATACAGAGGGGTTACGTTGTCACGTTTGATCAGTTTCATGGTGGAACTCCTCAGGCCTTGAGATTGGCTTTGATCAGGTTGTCGAAGGCACTGCCATCACGCCGCGTCAGGTTGGGCACATAGCGCGAATAGACACGGAACAGCATCTCGGTGGTGGTGTGTCCCATCTGCCGGGCGATCCACTCTGGGTTTTCACCAGCCGCCAGCCAGAGGGTCGCGGCTGTATGGCGGGTTTGGTAGGAGCGCCGCCTGCGCAAACCCAGGTGGCGCAGCAGCGGGTACCAAACCCGGTCGTTAATGTTGCGGTATGCGTGCGGCGTACCTTCGCGGGTGCAGAAGACGAACTGGCCGCTGCCGGTTTTCTCCCGCTGGCCGATGAGGGCCTGGTAAACCGGCTCGGACATGTCGATTTCACGCTGTGAGCCGTCGTTCTTGGTGTAGTCGAGCTTGCCGCCCACCCAGGTTTCACGGATCAGAATCTGCCGCCGCTGAAAGTCGACGTACTTCCACTGCAAACCATCAACTTCGGCTGTGCGCATGCCGGTGAAGAAACGCACCGTGTAGTAATTGCGGAAATCTTCACGCACTGTGCTGAGGATCTGCAGCACTTCATCCAGGGTGAAGGGCTCCACGTCTGTCTTCGGGACTTTCAGTGATTTGATGTTGAGGTATGGCGAGGTAAACTCGAAGCGGTCAGCTGCCTCACTAAGGATCATGCGCAATGGCGTCATGATGTGGTTGATTCGCGTCGCTGTCAGACTCTGACCTTTCTGCCCGGGGACTTTGCCGAGTGCCGAGCGGAAGGACAAAAGTTCTGCTTTGGTGATGGCGCTGACCTCTTTTTTGCCGAACTCAGGCAGCAAATGCTTATCGAGAGTAAGCCGTACGGTTTTGGCGTGCGTTTCACGCCACTCGACCCTCATCTCCTCAAACCACAGTTCGGCAAAATCCCTGAACAGCGGTGTTTTCAGCGATGCACAGCCAGCCTGCAGCCTACTGATCTCCAGTACTTTGCTGCTTTGAGGAAAGTAGGTGGCATAGTCGAAGCTCCCAAGGGTGATTTCTGCTTCGATGCGCTCCAGGATCTTCTGCAGTTTTTTCCGGTTTGCGGGCGTATCAGGCAGCGTGGTCTGCTCGCGGCAGCGCTGATCCAGGTAGGTGAAGTCAAAGAACAACTTTTCGTTGTCTGCACGCGCTCGAATCTTACCCATGGCAGATACCCCCGCCGGCCATCGGCACCAGCCCGGAAGTCCGCGAGAATTTCTGCATGTCTTCTTCGACTGCTTCCCAGATGAAAAGAATCTTGCGGCCGCCAAAGGGGCGGAAGTAGTGAATCCCTTCCAGGAGGACTGAATCTTTCAAGCGATTACGGATGGTGCGCGCGTCGTACTTCATGCGCGTGGCCAGTTCCTCGGTAGTCAGGTATGTGTGAGACATGGCTATGCCCTCTCTGCTAAATTGAACGACAGCGGATTCTTATGAGCTTCTGAGTGCTCATAATGACCTCCTGCAGATCAATATAGCGCTCATTTTGAGCTTTGCAAGGACAAAATGATCTTCTGCAGATCATTTTTGGAGATTTAGATGGTCAAGTGCCATTTGTCTCGCTTACTCGGCGAGCGGAAACTGAAGATCAGTGACGTGGTCAGGGACACCGGGATCAACCGCGGAACCCTCACGCGGCTCTATCACGAGACCGCGCAGAGGGTGGAGCTCAAGGACCTGGAAACGATCTGCCAGTACCTGAACTGCCAGGTGGGGGATTTGCTGGAATTGCAGGATGATCCGGAGGGCTGAATGCTCTCCGGACTTGGTCAGGCACGGAAATGCCAGTCGATGGAGGCCATCAGCATCAGGTAGCGCAAGGCCGCGCCGGAGTGATGGTTCTGCCTTGCCTCACCCTTCAGCTCAAGCTTCGCCCTTATACCCAAATGTAGATTCGCTACATCGTTACTCTCCGGCGCGTGCTGACTGAACGACCGGCGAGTGCTCCCGAGTTGCTGACGCCAGTAGGACTTGGTCGTCTTCGGCTTGTTAGCGTCGTAGACGATCAGCTCGATAGATCGAGCCGGAATACCTATAGCACTCAGCAGCCACAGATAGTCCTGAGCATGTTCCTCATCCCGATCGCGCTGGAATCGCAACGTGGTATCCGTCTTCCAGCAACGTTCAACAAAATCATCAATCACTCGCTGGGCGCGTTCGCTATCTGGGCCCTCGAGCAGTTCGTATAGGAGCTGAGCGTACTCGGCCACGGCCTCCCGGCCCCCATGTTTGGGAGGTGAAGGCAACAGCGATAGATACGACGAACCTTCTGAATGCAGAGTAGGTTGCAATCTATGTTTAGGCCTTTGGCTACTTGTGCCAGGACGCTGCTGCATGTCGCGGATATAGCGTGCCCGCTCCAACATTAGCGCACGCTCCTCAGCAGCAAACTCGACCCAGTCGAGGTTGATCTCCCGACCTGTCTGTTCGGCATATGAGGCATAGGCCAGCATCGACTCGATCGTTTGAATTCGCCCGATCGCCCAGTGATTTTCAATTTTCTTCGTTTGTATTTGCACGGCAGCTTGCCGAGCCCGCTTCTTGGCTTTGAGCTGCTTGGTCCGGCCAATTATCTTCAACAGGTGCTCAGCATCTGAGGTCCCAGCCATCAAGGGAAGGCTCACTCGAGCAATCGAGGCGACGTTATGTGCACTGAACTGCCAAGCTTTGGGGTTCCACTGCCAGGCTAGTGCCAGGACCTGTGGCAGGCAGTGAACATAGTGCAGCAATGTGGTC
Source organism: Pseudomonas sp. UBA7530 (assembly GCF_002479365.1). Taxonomy (NCBI): domain Bacteria; kingdom Pseudomonadati; phylum Pseudomonadota; class Gammaproteobacteria; order Pseudomonadales; family Pseudomonadaceae; genus Pseudomonas; species Pseudomonas sp. UBA7530. The sequence continues at coordinate 334,325 of NZ_DLMS01000011.1, read as the reverse complement.
TTGGGGCTGCCATGACCAAGCAGGGCACTGACAATATGAACAATGCGCCGTGTGGGCCCGCCATTAAGGAGTACCAGCTCACTACGCAACCTACCAAGATCCTGCAGCCACCGGCTGGTTTGCGGTAAATCACCGAAAATAAGGCTTGGCGACGCATCAGTGATCAATCCCGTCAGCTTGAGCATCAACCAGGTAGCGCATGAGTGGCGTAGATGGTGGTAATGAATTAGCTGCGATCCCGTTACCGATCGCATGCAAGCATGCAAAGCCGGCAGCAGCGTGCTTTCGCTTATCCATTGTGTTTTCAGCTCCGGGATACAGAACAGAAACTCCGAAAAATGCGCCTCGCTTTCCTCAATCTGACGTTGCTGATACCAGCTCATCATTAACGTAAGTTCGTCAGGCTCCAGCAGCATTCGAAGCGGCAGCCTCCTGACCGAGTTCTGGGTTTTCAGGCCACGCTGTGCGTGGGGACGCACGAGCAGGTCAACGGACAAATCCAGTTCTGCCAGCGTTAGCTTGCGCATGTTTGGGTGACTTTGATGAATGCGCTTGCTGGCATCTGCTGCTAGCTGAGGCAGATGGATATCGCATAGCCGCAGCTTTAGAGCTTCGTTGCGTCGCAGACCAAGTCGGAATCCAAGAACTAGAAACAGTTTGGCAGCAGTCACTAGGCGCGGCGTTCGCAACTCCAGTCCACAGATATCCAAGGCGCGCAAAACCGCCTGATATTGATCTTCGGAGAGGATACGTGCATCCACGCTTACAACGTCCTGACCGATACCCAGCACGGCATATGGACTAATCGGAGGATAGTGGTAGCGACGCTCTAGGAACGTATGAAATTCATAAATCCCCTTGGCCAAAACCCGACGCTTGCCATCCGTGGGCTGGGCCTCGAGTAGACCTTCGTAGACGCTTTCCAATGCATCTGGCTCCAGCCTGAAAACCGTCAGACCATCCAGCTGCGTCAGAGCCCCCCCAAGCAGCCGAACATAGCGGGCTACCGTTGACCGTCCTATAACGTGGCCATACAGCGAGCCCCCAGACAGCATGTAGCCCGCCCACTCCTTCACTAGGATTTCATGCTCCCCGGCATGCTGGCCCGACTGGATAGGTAGGTCGGCACGAATCTGCTGGCATAGCTCCATTAGCCAGCCAGGCGCGTCCTCCTTCTCCTGTACCTCAGTCGCACCTCCGGTGCTGCCTCCATACGCATCAGCCGGGTCCTCCAGTCCGATTAGCCCAAACAGCTCGCCCCATGCCGAGGGGCGCAGAGACTGGGAAACAAACTTCTGCCGGCAGGCAAAATTGACCATTATCTGAGGCAGGCGTAACTGCATCTGTAGGCGCAGTAAATCCAGTAGCCCAGTCAAACTGCTTGGAAGATCGCTACCAGATACCCCAACTGACGTTAAAAACGCCCGGACGCATCGGATCTTGCCGCCCTTACGCTGCAGCTGCTCCTTCAGCGCCAGGAGGTCATCCGCGCACCGAAACATCAGAGCGAGCGTGGCCGGATCCGGAAACCATTGTCGGCACTCAGCCTCTGCCTTGCCACGAATGGGTAACGGCAGCCTGATCTCAGGCAAGCCCGCAAGCCAGTCGATCTGCTTCGGGGACACCGAAACGAGAGCATTCAGTTGCGCGACTTCCATCAGGCCAGCGCCATACGAGGCACTCATCAAGAATAGGCCGACGCGCTCTGTAGGAATCAGGGAGTCGAGCTCCCGTCTGAATCCATCCTGCATGGCCTGGAGCAACTGACGACTGAGACGTAATCGCTCAGCGGGATACAGATCCGGATTGATCGGGTTTGCTGGCCGTTCAACAGCAATAGCCAGACGCGCCAGCGGAAACCCCGGGAGCTGGCTACGCACCCGCCGAGTAATGCTGCGCAGCATGTTGCGCAGCGTGTGGTCAGTACCTAGATGGGCCTCCAATTCGCGCACATGCTCAACCGTAACTTCTCGAATGGCACGCGTACCCAGTAACCACTGGCCCAGCGGCACTCCGCAACTCCCGGCGATCAGCCTCAGGCGCTCACGCATTTCTCTTTTCCAGTCCGGCTCATGAGGAGCGGCGGACCACAGATACTCGATCTGCTGGTCATTCAGGCGTGACATATTCATCGCATCACACTCCACCGGCTCCCCTGTACGTACCAGCCCAGTGATTTCAACAGCCGCGTAATCCAACTGCTCATTTCTTCGGCATAGGCTGCGGGGCAAAACGAGGAATAGTGATCTTGCGGCTCTTCTCCGCGCAGCCAGTGGCCCATGAATGCGGCTAGCGCCTCTGCAGGGCAGCCACGCTCGAACAGTTCTGTGCGGATAAACTTCCGGTAGGCGTTAATGCGGTGCGGGATATAGCCAGCCACTTGCTCCATATGTAGGTACAGGGTGGCGGGCCTGATCTCTATGCGGCGGACTCCGCTCTCACTGTGCGAGAGGAGGAAGCCGCGGGACCATCGCTCGTCACCCTCCACGGTGGCAGAGAGAAGGGTTTTCGAGATCGCCGCGCAATGTGCGAAGTAGTGGGCCAATTGCCGTTGCAGCATTTCAGGCACGCAGACCAGCCGGCTCATGTGCCGATCGCCGCTGTCCTTATCAGCTATAGCGCCCATCCTCAGCAGCGGATCGAATTCGTCAACGAACCGCAGCGGGTTGCGGATAGCCCGGCAACCTGTGGATAGCATGAACATTTGCACAACCCACAGCGTGTACGCGTTATGCCAAGCAATTTGGCCATCTAGAGTAGAGGGCGGCCTCTTACGCAGTATGCTCGCCAAGGCGCTCACATTCGCTGAAATCGTCTCGGGCAACAGGCAGTGCGTCGCACCTACGCTACCGTCATGATCACTCTCATCCAGCTCTGGCAATTCGTACGCCAGCCCAGCACAGGCATAGACCTGTTGTAGAACCCGCCCTAGGGACGCACTGTAAATGCGTCGTAAATGGCTGACCCTAGGCTGCAGGTAATACTGCGGCGTTTGCGCAGATGGCACTCGAACGCCAGACAACATCCCAGCGATGGCTATGTCGTGAGTATCCGCGACAAGTCGGTGGAACAAATAATTCCTTACCTTTCCTAGGGTATACCTAGGGTCGCCTTTACCCAGAATCGAGAGAACCCTTCTGGCCTCTGTGACCAGCGCTTCGGTCTGATGTGTAAAAACACGATTGGATGCTCGAGGAAAATGTCGTAGTAGCGCTTCGATCAATGCAGAGCTGCCGGCCAGATCGGGCAGTAGCAGGCGAGTCTGTGAGGATCGGATTCCGGCTGAGGCCTGCCAACGCTCATCTCCTGCCAGCTCCGGACGTCGAACACCTACGCTGAACTGCCCGGGCGCCCCTCTCACCAAGGCCACTCCGTCGGAGCAGTCCATCTCCCGATCCACCACTATCAACTGAACGACATGGATTGGAGGTTGTCCGAGCCACAGACTGAGGTGCAGCATCAGGATGGCCTCCATCCGTAGCTGAGCCTGCACGCAGTCTTGGTTGCTATTCAGTTTTTGCCGACATGCTATGAATAGATCGCTGGCACCGAACAGCAGATCTCTCAACTCCGCAAGCGTGAATTGGGCATAAGTAAACGGCAACTGCTGCCGGCTCCGTACAATGTGATTCTCGATTCCCTGCTGGCTTAGCAGGTCAGCAACGAACGGTCGCTCAATACCGTCATCGTCCAGTAGCCAGATCTCAGCAGCAGGACTCAATTCATCTGGAGCCAGCCCATCGACATCCTCATCAATCGTTGGTGATTTGGTGAGAATCTGATAGTGGCCCGGCAACTGATCCGGATCATCTGGATCACCCAGGACAAACCCACGGTGGTCCTCAGCAATGAAATGCGTTAGCTCCGGAGTATCCGATTTTCCTCGTCTGCCGCGGCTGCCACCCCCGTTCGACCTCGTCTGCGGCACCTCTCCCTGGCTGTAACGGACCAATCGGGTAATTGAAGCGAATCGATCCGCATTTTCCGACCTGGAGTCGGGTGCTGAGAAACCTCGGCATGCCGCCACGAAACTGGCCGTGGTACCCCAAACCCTCAGTTCTGAGGGAATGATCAGATGGCGCGTTTCGCACAACCACCTCAGATCTAGGAACGCGGCATAGCGCTGGGCAGACAGTTGAAGCTGACTAGATGTCTGCGTTGCCGCTATCAATTGAGCAATCAGGCGGTCGTAGTCTGGTGCATTCTCTGTGTCTCGTGGCGCATGCCACAGCGCGGCGTACGGGAACCCATACGTTTTCACACCCCGGCTCAGCACAGGGTTTCGAGTAGGCGGGGGCGTCCCCAACCAGAAGCGGCTACCCAAACGCTCCGAGATGTGGGGCTGACTGCTCAGCGAGACGATCCACTGGGATGCCTCTCGCCATACGAGCGGATCACAGTTTCCTATTTTGATAGGGGAACCAAGCTCGGATACGCGCAATGCGCGTAGCAGCCCTGCCACCATCCGTGGCAAGTCGATTAGGTCAGGGTGTGCACAAATAACATCGAGGATTTGCCCGATTACCTGGCCGGATTGGCCCTGCTCTGAGGCTAGAGAAATTAGCGCTTGTCGGTTCATGTGGTTGTCGCTCTACAAAGGGTTCACCTTCATAGTGGGAGCGCCAAACCCCTCATTCGGACATGAGCACGGACCGAGATTTTTCATTACCGGTTCCGCGCAGACGCAGAAGCTCCCATGTCCTTAGGAAATGACGGGTAGCGAGCAGATTTTTGATCAATCCATGCTGCGAAAAAATTGTTCAGCCATATGATATTTCCGCGCATGCGCGGGTTTTACAGAGGGGCGGCCAACTCCTCCTTGTCAGGTATTTCCGCCGCGCGTCGACGAAATTCCAGACTGAACTTATTTCTCAGTCAGCGCTATGCGCATCCATTTCGGCATTCTGCAGGCCCATAGTTTTTTCATCTCTTCGGGGCTGAGAGCTTTTTTGACTACAGCAACATTTTCCGGAGTGGTGCCGCCTTTACCGAGATAAAAAAGCGCGCTGATGGCCATCCCGACCCTGCCACCTGCGCGCTGCATAACCATCGGAGCAGCATGCATGAGCCTGATCTCTGCCTTCCCTACATATATCGATCGACTAGGGCCGCTGGTGTAATAGATTGGAATGACCGGCATCTGTGTACTCAGACCGAATCGCCTCACTGCATCAGCGCCATGAATCTGCAGTGTCCAACGGTTTTGCTTGGCAATCAGATTTACCAAGTCCAATGGTCCAGGACGCACAGCTCGGCCAGTGCATTGGCTGTATTTGGGTCGCATGTAAATGCCACGACACACACGCTCAAGCTCGCCCCGCCGAACCAACTGGGCTACTGCTTTGGAGATGGCCGTACTCGTACCAAGCTCTGCGAAGTCTCTGATGCTGAAAGGTCTTCCTTTTCGCAGCCGCTTAACCCGTTGCATAACGAGTTGAGATACCGGCGGTTCAGACAAATAGCGGGCCATTGCTATCGTTCATACTCCAGCGACGAGCAGAGCAGTGGCTGGTGGAAGGCGATTACCCGCCGTCGGTATTCATCTTCAAGCGCTTCGTTTACCAGACATTCCTCAAGGCGCCCCAGCGAGAAAATTTGATCGGCAGATGGATAGTGCCTGAGCAGGCTTTTCGCATAGCTGCGGATATCCTGCGGTAACCCCGAATGACGGGAGAGCTCACGCAGGAACTCCTCTGTTTTGACGATGGCGCGTGTTCTCTCAAAAGGAAGAGTCAATCTCGTTGTCTCCTGGTCATGAACTCAAAGTCCTGGATAGCTGGCTCACCATCGTCCATCACACAGCGCGTAGTTAAGCGCCGCGGCCATTGAGGCGAAAGTACCAGCACGCCCTTGATTAGCTCCAGTGGGTAGAACAGCAGTCCATCAACCTGGAATTCCTGCAGGCCTTCCCGCCCGCTGTGAAACCGCTCCAGATAAGGTGCAATGCCAATTAGTTTTTGCCGTGCAGAAAGCTGCAAAGCCTGCAGTCTTGGGCATGCAGACCAACCCGGATCTGTGTGCTCAATCATGACTGCACTCCGTCTTGGCCTCCTGCCGCTCCATCCACTTGGCCAGGCCCCACATCGTGCTTCCTAGCGACAGCAAAGACCAAAGCAGCCATTGCGGGATTTGGTATTCGGTACTTAGCCAAAGCCCGATGCCACCGCAAAATATCGCTACGCAAAACCATCTCATCAGCGTGCACTCCCACTCCCGATTACCTACGAGATACCACGGTAACCCGATGTTCGGTTGTGTTAACGCTGGTGCCAGAAATTTCGTCAGATCCCAGGCTGGGAAACGAGAATGATCTATTGGTGGATATGAAACACCGCCATCCAACATGGCCCAGTTATCGGACACCTCGTCCCAAGCACCACGAGCTAGATGAATCTGTCGCCTTGTTTTGAGATTGAAAAAAGGACACGATCCAAGGACAGCCTTTGAGGCAGCTCACTCGTTCACAAAAAAGGAATTATGTGTGCCGCTTGTCCAATGGATTTCAGACTTTTTATCTAGGCGTGGACTGCAAGAACCGGATAGTCGCCCGCTATTCGCCTATAAGACCTCATCAGAAGAATTCGAGACACTGCGTCAGCTTTTGCATGGGCTCAACGTGGGGCAACACGCGCACCCCAAATATGCTCAGGCCTGGCTACTCTTTGCGGCCGAATGGTGGAAGCGCGAATATCCGGGAGGAGCATGGCGTTGGGGACCACTGTGCGAGGCAGCCGGCCAGCAGGGGTTGCCCCAGGATAAGACCCGCAGACTGGTCATCGACGGACGCCACCTATGGCGTCTGCAGACCGCCATCAAGAATGAAGGCAAGCGCTTCATCGGCCTGGTCGCAGTGAATGGCGGCCTGCCCATGCGCCTGGTCGAGTCGGCGCAGGGCGGGCTGTCCGGCCTGCTGCGCATGGTCACCGAGCAGGCGCTGCGCTACGAGCTGCAGGATGAGCAGCTGCGTCAGGCTATCGAGGCCCAAGCCGAGCTCTTGCCCGCCTGCTACCAGCAGGCGCCGGTCTACGAGCTGCTCGACAATCTGGTCAAGGCGGTGCTGCACATCCGCAAGACCTATGCCCTGCAGGGCGCCCAAGACCCAATCGCCCGGCTGCAGGGAGAGTGCCCTCACTGGGAAGATCTCTTCCCCATCGCCCTCGATTCTCAGGCCGCCGCCAGCCTGATCAAAGGCCTGGTCCGGGATACAGTCAGCATCACGCCCCAGTCGCGGCGGCCTCCTTTCCAGATCCAGCGCGGTCTGCGCTTCAGCTCCGATGGCTCAATGCCCGTCTACGAGCTGACATTCGCGATGCAGGCTCAGGCCCGACGCGACCAGGTGGCCGAAGCACTGGGGATGGCCATGGAGGCGCTGCCGCCACACTTCCAGCTGCTGCTGCGCATCGGCGAGCGGGAATACCTGGTCGGCGAAGCTCTGCTTAGAGACGAGGAATACCAGCTGATCGCCAGGCCGCTGCCGGCCATCCACAGCCTGCACAATGCCGCGCAGCTGATCGTCAGCCGCTGGGGCGCCACCCTGCACATTGCCAACCTACCGGGCGGCGAAGCCTTGAGCCATGACGAGCCGCTGATCTTCGAGAATACCTATCCCTTTGCCCGCCTGCTCGCGCAGGGCGATGCGCTGGTCAAGGGCGAGTCGGCACTGGCGGCCATGCCGGCGAGAACCATCGTGTATGCCGAAGAAGGCGAGGCTCGCGAGCTGCATGACTGCCTGGCCGACGGGCAAATGCTGATGGAACTTCCCGCCGGCACCACCCGGCTCACGTACAAACAACAGCCCTTCGTTGTCACCATCAGCGCCAGCGCTACCCGCCACCCGGAAGCCTACTGGCATGGCAACAGTCTGGAGGCGCTCTCCGTGCCGGGGCTGCTGTTCCGTGGCACGCCGCGCCTACGCATTGAGCAGGGAACGGGCTTTTCCAGCTATGCGCCCGCCCATGAGCTGTTTGTCCGCACTCAAGGCAGGGAGCTGCCGCTCGCCCAAGCCCGGGCGCCAGGGCTGTGCCGGCTGATCTGGCGCAAGAATGGCCAGCGCCTGCTGAACACCCGCGCCGTGCTTCTCCCGGACGAAGCCTCCATCACCTACGCGCCGGGCGCCAGCACCCTCGAGGGCAGCATTCGCCTGCACCACTGGCCTGATGTGCCGGTGCGCTGCGAGAGCGAACAGGTCGCGCTGGAGCGCCGCCATGATGGGACAGGCCTGCTCCTGCGGCTGAAGAGCAACGGCAGCCGGCCGGCCACCACGGTTCCGCTGTGTCTGCAGTGGCCCGACGGCGAGCAGAGGCTCACTCTACCCTTCCCCGGCTATGGCGTCACGCTGCTGCGCAACGACACTCCTCTCAAGCTGAATCAGGCCCTGACCATCGAAGAGCTGATCGGATGCCGTGCGGTATTGATGTCGGCACAGGGCGCCGAGAACTGGCAGATTCGCCTGACGTCCAGCGGCGCCGATGCCCGCTCCACCCTCTCTCAGGAAATTCGCTACACCGGGATTCGTGAAATCCGCCTGTTCGAGCTGATCCCGGCGATACAGCAGATGTTGTCCTGCCACCCGGGGCTCGATCATGTCGTGCAGCTAGAGTTGATTCATGCCCACCAGACCCACGCTCGCCTACAGGTGGGCCGCTACTCGACGCGCATCCGCCTGCACAGCCAGCGCGAGATGGCGTCACTGAACGATAGCGGCTCCGACGTTCTGCTTGAGCAGCCGCATGCCGAGGGTCTGATATTGGGCCTGCCACTGGCAGAACCGGAACATGACCCGGTCAGCCTGCCGCTGCATTTTTCCGAACAGGTGTTCACCGGCAGCTGGCTGGTCAGCCTGCCAGACGATGCCGTCGGCCCTTGGTTGCTGTACACCTCTGCCGAGTCACCGCTACACAGCCGTGCGACCATCGTGCCACCGACCGCGAGCCAACTGTCGAAGCCCCTGACCCCGCTGCGCAAGGCGCTCTGCGAAGCCAATGGCGAAGAGCGCATGTGCCAGCTCCGGGCTGCGCTACACACCATGGCAGCAGACCCGGAAGCCGAGGACTGGCAGACACTAGAGCTGCTGCTGGACCGGCTGCACCACCTGCCGCTGGCCAGCCTGGACATCTGCCAGGCACTAATCCGCGAGCCGCAGGCTCTGGCCACGGCAACGCTGCTGCTGGACGATTTCTCCAGCCGGCTGGCAGAGCGCCTGCCCTGCGAGCTGCCCTTCGAGTGGCTGCTGATCGCGCCAAAGCACTGGTTCGACACTTTCGCGACACTGCGCCAGCAGCTGGCAGCCGACAATCCCCGCCTGCTGTCGGTGATCCGCAACGACATCCAGAGCAAGAGCCAGTTCCTGTCACGCTGGCAGCCGGCGCTGCGCTTTATCTTCGATCAGGGCTTGCACCACTCGTTCGATCTACAAAGCCCAGATGTGGCGTTCTTCCTGAGAAATCCGGCGATGCTCACCGACTCCTGGTTGTCTCAACTGCTGGATGGCGAGCACTCGGCCATGCAGCAGATGTTCCGACGCAATCCCGCTGAAACCCATCAATATCCTGGCAGTGGCAATACGGATATCGGGGAATTCCTGAAAACACCCCACGGGCAAATGCTCCTCCGCCACTGCAAGCTCCCCGCCAACGACTTCAAGCTGACCACAGTCATGCTGCCCTTCATGGCCGCCTTCGATACCTACTCCGGCCATGGACAGCAGTGGCAAGCCGATCCGGCACGCCTGTTCAGCCTAAGAAACGCTCGCCAGTTCGATACGGTCTGGTTTGACTCCGCCTATCAACTCGGCCTGGCCATGGCGCAAGCCGCCTCGATGCAGAAGTGAATCCCATGCTCTATCAGAAGAACTATTTCTCCGTTCTTACCAGCAACCTGAGTACCCGCAGCGAGCGCGCCGCCCAGGGCCTGCTCAGTCTAGGCAATCCGCAGCTGCGGCAGTTCCTGCATGATCAGCTGACCGCCGCCCCCGGCACTCCGGGCGCCTGGCTGGCCGACCCGGTCTTCGAACCGACCTTCGGCTGGCAGGAAAGCTCTGAAACCATGAGTTCGCTGGCCGGCGGTGACCTACTACACCGACGCCTTGCCGAAGCCATGGCGGCCCCGCCCAAGGAGCCCCATGATCTTGCAGAGGAATATGCCTTCCCCAGCAATCGCCATCCTTTCACCCACCAGTTGGCGGCCTGGGAGATTCTCAACCGTCCCGAGCCGCAATCACTGGTGGTGACCAGCGGCACCGGCTCGGGCAAAACCGAGTGTTTCCTGGTACCGGTCCTCAGCCAGCTGGCCAAGGAAATCGACGCTGGCGAAGACCCGGAGGGTGTCCGCGCCCTGTTCATCTACCCTTTAAACGCCCTGATCAACTCGCAACAGAACCGCCTGGATGCCTGGACCCACGGATTCGGCGGACAGATTCGCCATTGTCTATACACCGGTGCCCTGGAGAACGAACGCAGGAATAGAGACCAGCAGTACGATGGCCAGGTGATCGACCGCAAGAGCCTGCGCGCCAGCCCGCCGCAACTGCTGGTGACCAACGCGACCATGCTGGAGTACATGCTCATCCGCAAGGATGACGAGCCGATCCTGCAGAAGTCGGCCGGCAAGCTGCGCTGGATCATTCTGGACGAGGCGCACACCCACATCGGCTCCCAGGCCGCGGAGATGGCGCTGCTGCTGCGCCGGGTGATGCTGGCCTTCCAAGTCAAGCCACAGGATGTGCGCTTCGTGGCGACCTCGGCCACCTTCGGCTCGGATACTCAGACCATCGAGAGCCTGCGCACCTTCCTCGCCGATATCGGCGGAGTGGATCCGCAGCAGGTGCATGTCGTGCAGGGACATCGGGATATCCCGACGCTGCTGAACGCCACCCCGGTTGCCGAGCAGGACACCCCTGAAGCCATCTGTGCCATCGAGGCGGACCAGGAACAGTCGACGCTGCGCTACCAGCGCTTGGAAGCTAGCCCCACCGCTCGGCGGCTGCGCGCCCTGTTCATGCCTGATGGCCAGGTGAAACCACAAAGCCTGCAAGGGCTGATCCGTGAGTCCGGTCTACCCTCGGCGCAGGTGCTCGCCTGGCTGGATCTGCTGTCCGGCACCAAGAGTGCCGAGGGCCTGTCCTTCCTGCCGCTGCGCGCACACCTGTTCCATAACGTGATTCCGGCAATCCGCGCCTGCGTGGACCGCCACTGCAGCCACAAGGCCGGCACCGCGCTGGAGCATGCCGACTGGCCGTTTGGCATGGTTTACCTGGAAGAGCGAACTCACTGCCGCTGCGGCGCGCCGCTAATGCCGCTGGTGTCCTGCGAGGAGTGCAACGAGAGCTTCCTGCAGGCGGGGACTAAGGGTAGCAGCGAGCTGGTCGACCCGACTCAGCAACAGGTCGACGAGTTCGCCCTCGACGAAGATTCTACGGGGGCCGAGGATCAGGCCGAAGATACTGTGTCATCTATCCAGATCCTGATCACTAATCGCGCCGTCAAGAATTACAGTGGCGACTTCCTCGATCGCACCACCCAGCGACTGACCCCCAATCGTCCCGCGGATGGCGGTATCGAGCTGCAGCTCTTCCGCACCATCAAGAACGAATGCCCTTGCTGTGGCGCCAATATCCAGGGCCGCAGCCTGCTACGTCCGGCGCGCATCGGCACGCCTTTCACCCTGAGCACGGTGATCGGCACCCTGCTGGAATTCTGCCCACCAGATCCGATGCCTACCGGCAAGCCTTTCCAGGGCCGCAAGCTGATTTCCTTCACCGACAGTCGCCAGGGCACGGCGCGTATTGCCATCAAGCTGCAGCAGGACTCCGAGCGCAATCGGATCCGCGGGCTGATATATCAGCGTTTGCTGCAGGCACAACCGATCGATGGACTGTCCGCAGAGGACTTGCAGGATCTGCAAGACCTACAAACAGCAACGCAACTGAGTCGTATCGAGCAGAAACACCTGCAGTCTTTGCTCGACAGGCAGGCTGAAGCTACAAAGGGAGCGGAAATAAGCTGGACAGATATGGCCAACCATCTGGCCGGCACCCCAGAGCTGCAGATGGGCATGCTCGATTACTACAACAACCTCGCGCCGAATACCTTCGGCAAGCAGGACAGTGTCGCCCTGGCCAGCATGCTGCTGGCGCGCGAGTTCTATCGCCGCCCGAAGCGCGCCAACAGCTTGGAAACCCTGGGCCTGGTACAGGTCTGCTATCCCAAGCTGGCCAACGTCACCGGCAAACCCATGGCCTGGCCCGCGCACCTGGATGCCGAGTCTTGGCGTACCTACCTGAAAGTGCTGCTGGACTTCTTCGTCCGCGAAAACACCATCCTGAACATCAACGAACGCTGGCAGTCACTGATCGGCGCACGCATTCGCCCCAAATGGGTAGTTGCGCCGGTCTTGGGGGAAAAGCCTGAAAAGCTGCAGAGCCGCTTTGTCCGCTGGCCAGCGGTCAACACCGTCAATGGCATCCAGTCGCGGGCCATTCTGCTGCTCTGCAAGGCATTCAACTGGTCGACCGCGATCCATCAGAATCAGATCGACTCGATCCTGAGTGAGGCTTGGCGGGTACTGACCCAGCAGGCAAAGCTGTTGATTACGTCAGGCGACGGCTATCAGCTCGACCTCAAGGACCTGAGTTTCCGGCTGCCCGAAACGGTCTATCTGTGCCCGGTATCGCGGCGCTTCATCGACACCCCGTTCGAGCAACTCAGTCCCTATACGCCACGTACCGACCGCGAGATGGTCGTCAAGGTGACGCCCTACACCCTGCCGCGGCCGCCCGAGGCGCTCCTGCATGTGCCGGGTGATGAGGGCCTGCTGGCGATCCGCGACTGGCTGAACAGCGAGCCGCAGATCCAGCAGCTGCGCAATGACGCGCTCTGGTCGGACGTCATGGACCGGGTCATCGAGGGGGGCCACTACTTCCGTGCCGCCGAGCACTCGGCGCAGCAGCCGAAGAGCAAACTAGACAGCTACGAAGGCAAGTTCAAGACCGGCAAGCTGAACCTGCTGAGCTGCTCGACCACCATGGAAATGGGCGTGGACATCGGCGGCATCAGCGTGGTGGCGATGAACAACGTGCCCCCGCACCCGGCCAACTACCTGCAGCGTGCCGGCCGTGCCGGGCGCCGCCGCGAGGGACGCTCGCTGGCCCTGGCCGTCTGCAAGAACACCCCGCACGACCAGAGCGTGTTCAACAACCCGCTCTGGCCGTTCAACACGCCCATGCGCATGCCCAAGGTGTCCCTGCAGAGCCCCGATCTGGTACAGCGCCACGTCAATGCCTGGCTGCTGTCGCACTGGCTCAAGCACGTGGTCGCCGCCCAGGAAATCAAGTCGATGACCGCCGGTGCCTTCTTCCTCGACGGCGAACTGCCTATGTCGCTGGCCGCGCGTTTCTGCCTGTGGTGCGACAACCAGGCGGTCGATACCGAAACGCTGGTGGGACAGGCCCTCAAGGACATCACCCGCCGCAGCATCCTCGACACCACCCCGCAGCCCGAGCTGTTCAAGCATGCCAGCCGCCGCATGAAAGAGATCATGCAGGCATGGCAGCAGGAATACTCGGCCAGCCACACCCAACTGCAGCAGATTACCGACAAGAAGGCCGCCGCCTACCGCGCTATGGAGGCACAGCTCAGCCGCATCGCGAAGGAGTACCTGCTCAGCGAGCTGGCTGACCGGCGCTTCCTGCCGGGCTACGGCTTCCCGACCGACATCGTCAGCTTCGACAACCGCTGCATGCAGACCCTGAAGCAGGAGGACGGCGACAAGCGCGAGGACAACCGCGCCCGTTACCGCTCGCTGGCTTCCCGCGACCGCATCACCGGCCTGCGCGAATATGCGCCGGGCGCCGAGCTGGTCATGGATGGGCTGGTCTACAAGTCCTCCGGCATCACCCTGAATTGGCACGCTCCCGCGTCTGCCGAAAACGTCAAGGAGCTGCAGCTGTTCAAGAAGGCCTGGCACTGCAACAAGTGCGGTGCCAGCAGCACGGCCATCAACCCCGGACGGGAGATCAACTGCCAGGCGTGCGGTGAGCCGATCAAAGATGAACATATTCGCGAATATCTGGTGCCCTCCGGCTTTGCCGTGGACTTCTTCGACGAGCCGCACAACGACATCAGCCGCCTGCAGTATGTGCCGGTCAATGCGCCCTGGCTGAACGTGCCGGCCAGCTGGGTCTGCCTGGCCAACCCGGCACTCGGCCAGTTCCGCGCCAGCCAGCAGGCGCAGCTGTTCAACTACACCTCGGGCGCCAACCAGAAGGGCTTTGCCATCTGCCTGGAGTGCGGCAAGGCCGAGCCGATGCTCAGCTATCCCGACGCATCCGCCCCTGCCAATGAACAGTATCTGCCGGCCATCTTCCGCCAGAAGGCGCAGCACCGCCGCCTGCGCGGCGGCAGGAGCGACGACGGCGACAACATCTGCCCCGGCAGCCACAACAGCTGGAAGATCAAGCAGAACGTCCACCTCGGCCATGACAGCCTGACCGATGCGCTGGAACTGGTGCTGCGCAACCCTACCAGCGGCGAACTGCTCAACGACGATATCACCGCCTACTCGATTGCCGTGGCGCTGCGCGAAGCGATTGCCGCCGATCTGGGCATACAGACCGAAGAGCTGGGCTGCGACAGCCACCCGATCAAGGTCGATGGCCAGCCAACCCGCGCCATCCGCGTGTTCGACCTGCGCAGCGGTGGCTATACCACCCAGGCCGCAGAGCGGCTGAATGAAGCCAGCCTGTGGCAGCGGGTCATCACCCGCTTGGACAGCTGCAACTGCTCGCATGCCTGCCAGCGCTGCCTGCTCAGTTTCGATACCCGCTTCGAGGCCGATCGCCTGGATCGCCATGCCGCGCTGGCATGGATCAACCCGGCCTGGCTGGCCGGTCTGGCGCTGCCTGCCGAGCTCGCTGTCTTTGGTCCGAAAAGCCAGGCAGAAATCTCCACTCTACAGGAAGCGGTCGAAAGAGCGATTACTAGGGACGACAACGCGAAGACCGTAGCCATTTACTTCACTGCACCCGCCGAAGAGTGGGATCTTGCTGTCGCACGCCGCCTGAGGCATCAACTGCATAGCTGGGAAAGCGTCGGACACCTAGTGCAATTACATTTACTGGAAAGTACCGTTTCCAGCCTGCCAAGAGACCAAAAGGAATGGTTGGCAAAGCTAGCCTTCAACGGAGTACAGATATGCCTACACAATTCCATACCGGATCTCGGGGCGCTGGCATTCAATGTCTCACTGCAAGGCCCACAAGGCTGCATTGCCTGGGCTAGCGACAATACGAACCTGGCCGCACCTGGCCACACATGGGATCTAGCGGAGGCCGGTGCACGGATCATCCGAGGCACCCCCTCCGACCTCAAGGCAGAGCGCATCTTGAATGCTGCCGATCTCATGCCGGCCCCACCCTCTGGCTTGATCAAGATCGAGATCGGCAATCAGCTGGATGGCTCGCTCGACAACTTTGCTCGTCGGTTCTGGGAGCACCTAGGTACTGAGGCCAATGGCCTGATTAATGATGCCCTCACAGGCAAGGATCCAATTACAGAACTGGTTTACAGCGACCGTTACGTATGCAGCCCGCTAGTTGTGAATCTGCTGGTCAGCGTGATCCACGAGCTCGGACGGCTGAGTGATGCAGATTTCGCTATCCGAATCCTAGGCCGACAATATCAGCGGGAAGACAATCGCTCGCCTTGGCAGTGCCGGCATGACTGGCACTCAGCTCGCGAGCGCGATGAGGCCCTCCGCCAGGCTCTGGCGTACTGCGGCCGCGAGGGAGAGGTGCTAAGCCTGCCTACCTTGCCGCACTACCGCCGGCTACAGCTTAAGCTGCGCTCCGGTAATCAACTGACCATCCAGTTTGATCAGGGGCTTTCGTATTGGGAAGCCGAGCGCAGCGAAAAGTCTTACCAGCTCAGGTTCGACTTTACATCACGCGAGCTTGGAGAAGAAATCATGGAGCGCATCAGGTGTAAAGTTTCGGCGGCTGGGGAGGAAAACACTCAGATATTCCTCTCTTCCTCTTGAGAGCGGCTCAACTGGTATGAGTATCGGAGGCAATTGCCCAAATCTCAGAACTCCGATACGCACAGTAGCGAAATAAGCCCCTGTTCAATGCAAATTTGGACAGGGTCTCTTACGATTTACGGATTACCAGCCATCTGTCGAGCGTAATGGCGATCGCTTAGGTCTTTCTTGGGGTCAGCCTTGACCCAGCGCTCAGGCCTATTGCAGTTAGTGCAGGTCAATATCTGCTTATCAGGGTTGAGGTTGTATAGGCGGCTCTCAGAGCCAACTTTGACCTTCAATCCAACATCTGAGACCTCGAACCCTGGTACTTCCTGTCCTATGCGATCCATGGATTCAAATCGGAACGACCAGCGTTTAATCTGACTTTTGCGCCAGATAGTCATGATGATCAAGGGGTCTTGTTTCGTTGTTCTCTGATAAACCCAATCGCCTTCATATGGGACTAGTTTGGTTGCTTCTTCGTCTCGCTTGGCCTGCTCATAAATTTGCTCCTGCATCTTGAGTAGCTCGGCATTCAATGCCTCTTCATCCTTAAGGGCTTGGTCTTTCAGCATCCGCTCTACGTCATAAGGCCCTTGAGGGTCATATTTCCAAACCGCCGCGTCATTGATGCCAAGCACCTTGCAGTTGAGGCAATCGATACTCTGCTCATCTACATTTCGCGTGAGGGCCAAGCGTTCGGAACTATTAACATCATCAAGGAGAAGTTTTTTATCTTTTACTGAAACTTTCATCTTAACCAGCGGCTTGATGCGACCGTCGCTCACATCCTCTCCAAATATCTCAGCCTCATCACCGTGAACGTTGAGAACCATTACCCGCTCGCTACCGGGTATCTTATAACGATACGCGCCTGTGAAATCCTCACTGCCGCAACCAGCAAGAATAGATCCAGCAAGAGCTAATGAAACAAACCCAGAAAAGTTCCGCATAAAATCCTTTACGGCAAATCACATAATCAATGACGTACGACTAGACTGACGACTGTGGAAAATCTAATCAGCCGCATTGCCCTGCTATTAATCGAATCTTAATGCTGTAGTCCATATGGCGTTCAGTTTCATGTAGATCCTTTGGCTTAAAGTCTCGTCGAGAAAAATTAACAATCTCCAAATCAGTGAACCCATACTCCTGCATTCTTTCCAACGTGCACGAACAGAGCGCAGGTGAGGATCCGTGCGCCTTGGAAGCAGCCTCGCATCTTTTAACAAGTTGCTGAACTCCAGTTTCGCCAGCGGAGGCTCCAGACTGCAAAGACAGTGCAAATGACACGAAAGCAGCCATACCAATAATCCTCATATACTTTTAACATCCTTCTATTTAACTGCTTATTTATCGGAAATTAATCGTTTGCACTGAATTACAGCCGATTACGAAGACGGCATGTAGGAAGGCAGCCCTGCAATTCGCTGGGGTGACGCCATGCCATGAGGTCACGTTCTACCAAATTCACAATATACCGTGAAGACCAGAGATGACGCCGCCCAGATAGTCCTCCCTTTTGGGGAGTCATCTGTGGAAGTCGGATTGGCGTTCGGAAAGGTCCTGCGCAGACGGCGTGTCGAAGCAGGATTCACCCAGGAGCAATTGGCCCATGAGGCGGAATTGCAGCGTAACTACGTCAGCCTGATGGAACGGGGCATCAACCAGCCAACGATCACCACCTTGATCAAGCTAGC
This sequence comes from Pseudomonas sp. UBA7530, assembly GCF_002479365.1. Lineage (NCBI taxonomy): Bacteria > Pseudomonadati > Pseudomonadota > Gammaproteobacteria > Pseudomonadales > Pseudomonadaceae > Pseudomonas > Pseudomonas sp. UBA7530. Next base: position 316,611 of record NZ_DLMS01000011.1, on the reverse strand, counting down.
TACACCCCTAGGCTGCACCGCAGCCGAGATCGTCGACGAGGTGGAAAGGCTCGTTGCAGACCATCGCTGAAAACCGGCCGCCTAAAGTGATCAACGTTGGAATTTTCAGAGAAGGAATATCTGAAGACTGTGGTTTAAGGGTAGGCGGTCTCTGGATTACAGGGCTATTGAGCCCACCGCCAGCCGCTCTATACAGGGATCTTTCGAGCCCACTGCTCGATAGCGCGCTCAACTTGTTCCTTTGGCAGGTACTCCTGCTCAAGACGTCCTCGTTCTTGCACCAGCAGATACCGATAGAAGTCCGCTTCGTCAGCCAGCAAACCAGGCGGTGCCGAATCCAGAGCTTTGGTCGGCTCGACGACTGCGCTCACCGGTGAGTGCTGCTCAAACAGCTCTTGCTCCATCAATAGTGCTTCGACTGCTGGTTGATGGAGTCTCGCTCGCGCCAGCATCAGCAAGCCCCAGGTATCCATATCGCCCCAGTATGCGATCTGTTTCCCGGCCAGGTGCGCGGACGCTAGCCACTGCAAATCGAGTCCTGAGCCCAGCACAGCCAGGGTGTCCGGTAAGTTCTCAGGCAGCAAGTGAATGCATTGCTCATTTTCCACCACGAGCAAGCGCGAACCGGGAAGTGCGGTCTTGGCCAGTTCCGCAGTGGTGAGCCTGAGCCGCTTGAAGGGCAGCAGCCCAGGCTGAAGAGGAACGACCAGAACCCAGTGAGCGCTTTCTTCATAGGCATCCAGAAACGTCGTCAGGCCTTGTTCGGACGCCGCGCCTGCGAAGCGCTCGTCGAGGAGCCTGGTCAGCAAGCTGGCGTTGCGCTCGAAAAACTTGGTGTCCACGCCATGCTCGGCAAGCAGGCGCAGTGGACGGCCTCGGGCGCAGCCTGGCGACAAGCGGGTGGCGAGTTGCGCCGTGGCGACGACTTCTTCAGCGGGCTTCGCCAACCACAGGCTGCGTTGAGCCACCAGCAGTGCATGAAAGGCACTGTCTACCCGTTCGACCAGATATTCGAGTTGAGCGTATTCCTGGCTGACCGCTGAATCATTGGCTGCGGCAATCCATTCGGAGGGGCTGTGCAAGTGCCAACGTATCGGCAAGGAAATGGGGGCCAGCCCTGCTCGGTAGCTGACGGGTTGCCAGTCGACTGTACCCACGTTCACGCTCCGCCAGTTCTCCACATGCCGGAGCACCGCCTGAATGTTGTCAGTGAACAGGCGTGGCGAAGGTTTGCCGATGTTGAGGGTTTGCGGCCAGCTAGCGGGATTGAGCAAGCGCTCCAAACGCACGCTGGAGCGCTGCCATTGCCTGGCCAAGCTGCGGCCGATTTCAGTGGGCGACTTCATGCATGGCCTTGATGCGCTGTTGATGATGCTCATCCAACGCTTCCCAGCTCAGGGAAACCAGGCTGGATTCCACGCCGCACCGATGAACAACGACTGCCGAACGCGTATGGTGGCGCAACAGGCGCATTTCCTTGTTGGGGGTGATGAAGACAGCGTGCAGGCCGAACTCCCTCAGCGCAGCGATGATCCGACCGGCAACAGCATGGGAGCTGCGCGAGAACGCCTCATCGAGCACGATGGTGCCGAACAACGGCCGGCTGCTGCCGTCGGGACAGAGCGCATAGCTGAGGGAAGCGGTCAGCACATAGGAGGCGATGATCTCTTTCTCGCCACCACTACCCCCCTGAGAACCTGTTCGGGTTTCGATGACACTCCTGCTTTCGCGATCGATCACCGAGACCGCGAACTCCAGGCGGAAGCGCGGATCCAGCAGCGCCTTGGCGCCCTGATTCCTGCTGTGCTCGCAAGCATCTTTGAGCAGGCCAACGAGCGCCTGCAATGCCTTGTAGTGGCTCTCGCCTTCATCATCGATGAAACGCGCCGAGTTCAGTTGACGCTGAGCCTGTTGCAAGGTGCGAAGGCTTTCATGAATGACCTTTTTCGCGACCAAGCGCAGATAGCGTCCGGGCTGAAAGTCGACACGCTGCATCGTACTGTTGAGGTCATCCAGGCGCTCCTCGATCATCACGACTTCATGGTCGATATAGCTGAGCAGCTGGGTGACGCCGTCATCCGAGGAACGATTGAGGTATTCCAGGAAGCGCTTGAGTTTCTCGGGCAGGGCTTCCTCGGTCAGCACGCGCAGACGCTCCAGATACTTGGGTACGTCCACCAGCTCTCGCCCGACTTCTGACAGTGCACCGGTGTCCACCTTCAGGGCGTCGGACATGCGTTTGGCTAGCTCCGATTTCTGGTCGCCCAGTTTATCGCCGAGCGCTTTGAGCTGCCCTTGCAGCTCACGCGTATGCTGGCGCTCCAGTTCGACAATATCGCCGAGGTCATCTGCCGCCAGGGTCGGGAAGTGCGCTTGCGCCAACTCACGCTGCGTATCGCTCAGCCCCTTCTCGGCGCCGCGATAGGCCTTACGGGTAGCGGATGCGGCCTGCTCGAACTGAATTTTCAACTGACCGCACTGCTCGATAAGTTGTTGCCTCTGTCGATCCAGAGAGTCCAGCAATGCCTCAGCTTCATCCAGCTCAGACTTGATAAGGGCGAGGTCAGAGTCGGGGCGTGTCAGGGTGTCCAGCTGAGCACGCAGCGACTCCAGCTGACGCTCGGCGCCCGGCAGATCAATCTCCTCGAACTGCAGTTCTTCGACGCGCTGCAGCAGCGAAGCTTGATCCTCCAACTTGCGGACATCGCCCTGGGCAGCATCCAAGGCCAGCTTGGCAGGCGCGAGCTGTTCATTGACCTCGCGAATTTGTTCAGTCAGGAAGGCCAGACGGTCGCGGTTATCGAAGCCGGTCAGCCAGTCTTCATCGAGGCGCTTCTGGTCCTGCTTGTCGAAGAAGCGCTCTTTGCCCGACATCAGCCCCTGGGCCGTCATGGCGTAAGGGGTATGACGCAATTGCTCTGTGCTTTCCACGCAATGTCGGTCGTTGTCCGCCAGTAGAACCTTTACAGCTTCTCGGTACGGATGCTCCTTGAAAGTCAGCTTGCGGGTATAACCATCGTCAAAGAACACTGGCCGCGATGACGGCTCCTTGACCTCCAACAAGCGCACATGCAAGCGGTTGTGTCGTTGGTTCACCCAGCGCAATGCAGCCTCGGACGAGCCCTGCGGCACCAGGATACGCAGCCGGTGGCTACCGATTGCCCGCTCGATGGCCCCCCGCCAAGCCAGCTCCTCGGGCTTGACCTGCACCAGTTCGGCGACGAAAGGAAGGGCCGATTCATCGACGCAAAGCGCCTGCGCCAGATCACCTCGAAAAGCATGAAAATGCCCAGGCAGGTTCGAGCCGGGCCGTCGCTCAACCTCGGCACGCTCATGCTGCAAGCTCTGCAGGCGGCCATCGAGTTCTTTCTGGACGATGCCTGCATCGAACGCCTTTTGCCGTGCCTCAGTAATTTGCTCGGCCAGTACTTCCAGGCGTGCCGTGATCTGCTGCTGATTTTCCTCGAGCGCAGCGGCTGATAACTCCACCACGAGTCCTAGCCCTTTGGCCAAACGCTGGTACTGCTCGGCTTTCAGGCGCCGTTTATCAAACTCCCGAACCCAATCCGCGATGCGCGCGCGCAATAGATCTATCTCTGCACCGCCTACTCGCAGGTAGCGCTGACGATGCTGATCGACCACGCCCTTCTGGATATCAAACTGTCCCCTGCATTGCTCCTGATTCAGTTCGGCCTGTTTTTGCGCCTTCTCAAGCCTGTTGGTTTCAGCCAACCACAGGCGATACCCCTGTTCGGCGAACCAGACCGGAAGAATGCCTTCGAGCGTCTGTTTATCGTGTAACTGTTGCTGCAAGGCCTTGTAACGCTCCCAGCCATCGGCGACCGGTTGCAATGAGCGCTGCTGCTTTCTAGCGGTTTCCAGCTCTCGGTGAATGTCCGTTAGATCATCGAAGCTGCTTGCGACCTCGGCAGCCCGCTCGAAGGCAGAGCGATCATCCAGCACCAACTCTCGAAAGATCTCATCAATACTGTTGAGCTGCTTCAGGCCGGCAGCGCGGTTGAGCAAGGTGAAGGCGTTTTCACCCACTTCGAAGTAATCCCTTAGCCTAGCTAAGAAAGCTTTCTTGCTGGGATAAGGCCAGATACCCGTCCCATCCTTCTCCATCTGACGCAGCGCCCGCATGCCACCTGCGTGATGCTGGCTCAGCCAATGCTCCAGCGTCTGCTCGGGGGACTCGCTTAAAAGCCAAAGTTTTTTCAGATCGGACGCCGAGGAGCTGGTGCCCTCGAACCAGAGTACAGCGCCCAGTCGCACCTGCGCACCGTCACGCTCGAGCGTGGCGGCAATGGCGGTGACCGTCTTACCCTGGCGCGCGATATGAGATTGCTCTACACCTCCGTCTCCAGGGCCGGTAACCCCGCGCACATAGGACACCAGATCACGGTCGCTTTCATGCCCACCTGTGGAAGCTAGGTTGTAGCGCGGGTTGGCGCACAGCAATGTCATCAGAGCATCCACCAGCGTCGTTTTACCGCTACCCGTTGGGCCGATCACGGCGGTGCCTGAGGGATCGATCTCGGCACGGTGATAGCCCTGAAAGCCGCCCCAGTTATAGAGTTCGATGCTGCTGAGAATGAAGGTCTCGCTGTCACGCCAGAGCAGTGCTTGCTTCACGCCTCGTCCTCCTCAGCAGCGGCAGCCGGGGTAGTCGCGCCCTCCACCTGCTCGCGCAGCCAAACCACCAGTGCCTGCAGGTTCTCCGGGTTGGCCAAGTGGGTAATGATGGGGCGGATGATGACGCGGTCATGGGCGTCCAGAGCCGACACCAAACCATGCCCCTTGAGCTGATCCAGCAGCGTGATGACGCGATTGCGCTCCTTCGCCTCACTGCCCAGCTCGCCCAGGTAAACCTGCAATTGCGGAATCAGCTCATCAACAGCTACCAGTGCCTGAGTGGCACCCGTACCGCTTTCCTGTTCGTAGGCGATGAAATGCTGGCGCAGAATGGCGATCAGCAGGGACTGCTCCAGGTTCAGCCTTTGCCTGCGCACAAGGGGGTGCGACCAGTCATCCTGCTCGGCTACCTCGCCCTGGCGAACGGTAACAAACACCAGCCCGCGAACCTCGTCGACCCCCATGGCCAGGTCGAGGGGTTCCAGGATTGTGTCGACCGCCTCGATATTGGCAAGCGCCGAGCGATACAGATTGGGCTTGTGACTTTCTTCCAGCAGCCCGTACTTGAGCATTTCCTGTACGGCCTCACGTACCCGTTGCGGCGTCCGGCGCTCATCGACCTGAACAGCGGCGCTCATAAGAGGCTGTTCATCATCCATGCCGTCATCCAACGCTATGGCCTCCACCGTCAGCTCCGTTTCGTCGGCGCCAGAGGCGCCTGCAATTCGATCGAAGATCCCTGCCATGCTCACAACTCCCAATCGATGTCCTTGAGTGCCTCGTGGTCGAGTCCGACATAAGGCAGATTGAAGCGCCAGCGTTGCTCATCCTCGTCCACCAGCTCCACGAGCTGACGTTCCTCTGTCAGCACCTCGATACCTGCCTCGCGCGCCATCGCCAGCCAGAGCGCAAAGGTTTCCAGGTCGTGAACAGGTGGAAGCAAAGACGCAAGCTCCACGAGACTCACGGGGCGACCCTGCTCCACCAGCACAGCCAGGGTGTCATGAATCAGCGCTTCACGATCCAGCCCGTCGAAGGCATCCCAGAAGTCATCATCAATCTGCTCCAACCCCGCAGGCTTCAAACTCAGATCCAGCTCGCCCGTATCATCGTCATCCAGAGTCTTGAAGCGGAGACGCTCGATTGCTGGGACACCGGTAATGGCTACACCAACTGGTGGTAAACATGCAGGCTTACGGCGTTCTGACTGGCGTTGCCAGTCGACGCTGAGCGCTAGATTGAAGAAGTCGTTGAGTAACTGTCCGACGCGATGATGCTCGGCGGCCAGCCCCGTCTTCATGAAGCCACGAACATCGCGCTCGCTTCGGGCGCGCGCTTGGAGCACAGCCTGCGACTCCCGAACCAGGCGTAACGCCAGCCAGCGCAGCTCACGTTGCTGGGGACGATTCAGCGCCTTTGGAACCGCTGGATGACGAAGGATGGTGCGCAAGCGCTCACGCATGGTTTCCAGCTCAGCGGACTGCCTCAGTTGCTGCTGGAAACTTTCGAAGACACGCCCCTCCGGAGTGTTGAGTAGAGCATCTTGCCCGTCCAACAACCGATCGACGATTTCTCCACGGTGAGACTGCTCGCTGATGATGGAGTGTCGAAGGGCGCGATCCGCCTCGCGCCAAGAGTCTTCAACTCGTCGAAAGTCTGCGCGCAGGCTGGTGGCCAGGTTATATACCTCGCGTATGCCCTCTATCGCCTGCGCTTCATCCAGCACGACGACGTGGCCAGTTTCTACCCGCGCTAGCTCGTGCTCCAAATCCTGGATTCGGCGGCGCAGGCTGGCAATACGGCCAGTTGGGCTGGGGTTCAGACCCGTTTCCAAGTTTTCGATCTCGCGCTGAACCACCGAAAGGCGAGATGCTGTGGAAGTCATGATCCGACTATCCAGCGAATCTACGAACTGGATGGCTGACTCCAGCGCGTCGGTTGCGTAGATACGGCCCTCTCGCTCTACGACGAGACGCCGCTTGATCCATTCACGAAGTTCACGACCTGCTTGGAGATGCGTTGCATCCGGGTCGATTTCGTAAAGCTCCTGGCTGGCATAAGCAGCCAGCATTTCGGACAGCGCTTGCAGCGCATCCTCCATGGGAATCCCATCGTGCGCCCGCTCGAACAGCGTGCGCAGGCAGCCCAATACGAGCGGAGCACGCCGTGAGGCGAGCAAAAGCCACGCAGGGTGCTGGCTGCGGGCGGATACATAGCGTTCTGAACGCTGTTGCGCGCTTTCTTCCATGACGGCCACATTGACAAAAGTTGTCTGAGAGCGAGCTTACCAAGCTAACCCGCTGCCTCATGATACGTATTTGTCCTGGTGGGTGGGCTCCGTTTAATGGTCCGCAGGGGCGGTGTCATTTGAATAGGGCGAGTGAAAGGCCAGGCCAGTCGAGGTTTAACGATTTATTCCGGGGGCGCACGCTGGGTATTGGCGATTTGGTGGAGGGTTCTGTCGTCACGAGGGTGTATTTGGCTAGTTCGGCGAAGGTGTCCCAGTGAGCACTTGTGGCGGCTCAGTGGTTTTTGCAGGACTGCCACCGACATTCTGCGGTAATCGAGTGCAGCCACGGTGGCTACAGAGCGAAGTCTCGATGACCTATCAGTGAGCTGCTGGTGGATTAGCTGAGTGCGGCATGGGGATAGTGAATTTCCCCGGTGGTATTCCGTCGTTTCCTACTCAAAAAGAGCGGCGTCAGTTTAAAGGCCCAAGTGAGCTTTCACTGGCTTGGTTGCTGTGCCGTAGGCTGGGGCGTTGTAAATCAGGGGGGACAGGTAGGGCCTGTTGTTCTGGCCGGTACACGTCCTGGTGCTACGGCTACGTGAAAAGCTGTCAAGCAATCTAAAGGCATTCACCTGAAAGACACTGCTGGCTCAGCCAGCGCAAGCCACTCAGACCTTAACGAGACGCGTATCCAGGCCGAAGCGCTCTTGGCTGATCATTCGATACCTGCCCTCGGCCAGCTCGCGACTGACAAGCAAGTTCCAAGAGTGGCGAGTGACGGCGGATGGGATGAGTACGAACGGATGCTCGGCCAGCAGGGCGTCTGCAAACTTCTGCTGGTTAGGTGAAGCGGATGCACTCGTCAGCCAGATAGGATTGGGAACATCTTCAGGCTGTACGACCTTGATAAGGCTTTGATCGAGCACTTCGAAGCATGTGAGCACATGCGCAACCGTATCCAACGCATCGAAGCCGACATGCACCGCCACCTCCAGGATGGCGGTTGAGGGATCTGCCGATGCGTACACAACGTTTCGCCCCGGAGCGTTCCAGCGGCCACCCAGCTTGTGGGCACCAATGCCACTGTCCCAGGTGTCCTTGTAGAGCTCACGGTCGAGGCGCCATGCGTACCATGAGCCAGACCAGGGAAATGGGTTCACTGATAGACCCCGTACTCGATGCGCTCCAGATAGTCCTCGACTGCCTGAAAACCCACTGGGTTGTCGATAACGTCCAGCGGCACGTCACCGTCCAGATACTTGCAAGGGCGCCCTAGCCATTCTTCGGCCAGCTTTTGAGTGCCGAATACATTGATCGCGTGTTCCAGCACCTTCGCGTACTGAAATGCCACGGCGCTCTGTTGGGAGTTGAGGTGTGCTGGTTGCTTGCTGCCCTGGCGCTGAATCGTCCTGATGGACTTGCCCACAATGCGACTCATGATCTTCTTCGTCGAATACAGATCAGAAATCGCAAGCATGTCTTGCACGTCTTTCAGGTCGAAGCCTTTGACCGTGAGCCTGTAGACCATGACCGGACTGAGCTGGTCAGAGTCACTTTGGAAAAGGTATTCCGTTGGCCTACGGGCGGCGGGTGCTGCCTTGCGGGTGCGAGTGCGAGTGTCGGCGGAAACCATAGAGCATTCCTCCAGATGCGACATATGGCATTATTGTAGCGTCATTTGGCGCATCATGCAGCGGGTAAGTGCCTGGCATCTGGTATCGCTCTGTTCGTGGCCTGAATCGATTGAGCGCATTCCTGACGCCCCATTCCGGGTGCTCGTTCCCGACTTGCGCAGTTGAGCTGCTCGGGTGAGTTTTCGTCCACCGGCAGCAATGGCTGGGTAGACGCGTTCGTTACCTCTCCCTGAGCCTGCCCGCTCTTTGCTATGCTGCCGGCCTGCGCCGCGGGACTTAGTTGGCAGCGTGCCACTGCCTCCCCCTGCGGACATCTCATCCAACCGTCTTCTGGAGCCGCGATGAAACATCACGTTGTGATCGAAGACTGGGACGGCGATGGCGCCATTCGCCTGCCTGACGACGTTCTACAGGAAATGGGCGTCGACGTTGGGGACACGCTCTACCTCCTTGAGGAATACGTGGGTACGACCCGCTGTCTGGTGCTCAGTAAGTCACCGCGCATTCCTGATCGCGTTGATGAACTGGTTGGCCATTGGGAGTCGTTTGGCGAAATCTCTGCCGAGATAAACGCCAAGGACGAGTGAGCTAACTGCTGCACTAACCCCGACGCATCTTGCACGGCTTTGGCCCCTGCGAGAGTAGAGTCTTCCACCAGAAAAGCATCGCTAACTTTAGGGCTTGCGCACTCCTGAGTTGCCTATATGTAAAGCAACAGCCGAGGGCAACAGAACAGGTTTGTGTGGACGCGGGAAAGCCCAAAGCGGCAGGTGTTACTTGATCGTGTTAATGCCCACTGCGACCTGTGACAATGCTGGGCTAAGTCGCTGCCCGTAGGCCACCAGCCGCTTGTAGAAACTCAGGTTCGGTGAGAAGACGGCAGGACGAGCTAGGGGCTGGCTAGGTGTCAAAAGCGCTGGTCCCCATTTCGTTTTTTGTGCCCTAGATAACCACCCTTAGATACCGCTAAGAGCTATAAACTGCAGGCAGCGAGATAAGGCCAAAGCCTTGCAGGACGGTACTTAGAGGCATTTTTGAACCTTTGCCGCCAACCTAAATATCTGTACCGCATTGCCCTCCGAAGGAGGGGTCGTGGGTTCGAATCCCGCCGGATGCGCCATCTTTTTCCCTTTGAGATCAAAGGGATGCGCTTCTAACGAAAACCCGTCCTAGGCCTGAAAGTCGTTTTTGCCACAAATTTGCCACAGTTGATGTGCCGTGGATGGTAGGAATGGCAACGATCAGGAATCGCGGCGAGTATCAGTGGGAAGTGCAGATCCGCCGCAAGGGCTATCCAGCCCAGCGCAAAACCTTCGAAACCAAAGCCGATGCCCAAGCCTGGGCGCGCATGATCGAAAGCGAAATGGACCGTGGCGTCTTCGTCTCCCGAGCCTAAGCAGAGCGCACGCTATTCAGCGAGCTCATCGATCGCTACATCGCCGAGGTTGCTCCCAAGCATAAGGGTGCCTACTCAGAAATCAAGCGCCCCGAAGCCCTCAAACGGCACCCCTTGGCCGGCCGCATTGTCGCCACCCTCACCTCTTCCGACTTCGCTCGCTACCGCGACGAGCGCCTGAAGATTCGCAAGGGCAACACAGTCAAACGCGAGCTCGCGCTGTTTCAATGCGTGCTTGAGGTTGCACGGCGTGAGTGGGGCATCCACCTGGGCCTGCAACTCTGCGGCTAGATGTTTCAGCTTGCTGGCATAGCGTTGACCGAGCCACCGGAATAACCAGCACCCGCCAACGAAGTACATGACCAAGGCCCAGAACAACCAGCGCACAACCGGGTCAGCACCGCCGCTGATGCCCAGGAAAAATGGTAGGTTGAAGCCGCACAGCACCATGACAACTAACAGCAGCGCTCCGACCGGAATGCACCCGACGACCCATAACGTCCGCATCAGCTCCCATACCAGCCTCATCTCCTGTCCTCGCGCCAATGTTTGAAACGAAAACATCTGAAAATCGGATATCTTAAAAGCAGATATAGTTTGGCAAGCCGCACCTCAACTAGACGCGGCCATGACCAAAGCTATCTATCGACGCGAGCACGAGATTTTTCTTCAGCTGCTGAAACGTCTCCGAATCGAATCCGGATTGACGCAGGCCCAGTGCTCCGCTGCCCTTACCCGGCCGCAGTCATTCATGAGTGATGTGGAACGCGGAGTGAGACGGCTAGACGTCGTCCAGCTTCGGGACCTTTGCCTTGTACTGGGTACGGACCTCACAAGCTTCTCCAAAGCTTACGAACAAGCCCTTAACGCTGAATAGCGTCAGTGTGGAAACACTGCTCGAAGACACAAGAGGAACGATCATGGCAAAGATGTGGATGATCAGGGGTGAAAGTGGGCGGCTCTATGATGACTTTCGCGAGCGGAAAGTGGCCGCTATCGGGTGGTCGCAGTTGGCCGCAGTCGCCAAGCCAAACATGACACGTAAAGAACTCACGGCTCTTTACCAAGGGATGGAGCCCAACATCAAATCCGGCACGGCCATCTCTGGTGCCTCACAGGTTTGGCGCTTCATCAATGAAATCAAGCCTGAGGATTGGGTCGTTACCTATTCTCCTGCCAACCGGACCTACCTAGTGGGCAAGATCACCGGCCCCTATGAATATCGCCCCGACTGGGCTGCCGACGACATGCCTCTGATCCGTCCTGTGCAGTGGCAAAACAAGGAAATTGAGCGCGATAGCCTTGCTACCGCCAGCAAGAACAGTTTGGGCTCCACGCTTACTGTGTTCGTTGTGCCAGAGTTTGCCATGCTGGAGCTGCTAGCCAATGCTGCGGGTAAGCCTGTACCGGCCCTGTCAGAAACTGCTGAGGAGGAAATCGAAACTGACCCGCTGAGCGGCTTAGAAAGCCTGGCTATTGAGCGTATCAAAGACTTGGTCAACTCTCTCGATTGGAATGAGATGCAGGAGCTGGTTGCAGGATTGCTACGCGCGATGGGCTACAAGACCCAAGTCTCCCCCGCCGGCCCCGACCGAGGCAAAGACATCATCGCCTCGCCCGATGGATTTGGTTTTGAAAATCCGCGGATCATTGTCGAGGTGAAACACCGCAACGGGCAGATGGGCAGCCAGGCAGTCCGCAGCTTTCTTGGTGGCCGTCACAAGGATGATCGAGGACTCTACGTAAGTACCGGCGGCTTCACCAAGGACGCCTATTACGAGGCCGATCGCGCCAGCGTACCGCTGACTCTTTGGACGTTAGATAATTTGGTACGCGCACTCGTCGAGCATTATGAAAGCACCGACTCCGAAATAAAACGCCTCATTCCTCTCAAGCGAGCTTATTTGCCGGCATAAATTCAAGCCTGTCCCGAACCAAGTGAACACCTATTGAAGGGGTAAAGCCTTCATCAGGATGTTCGTGACGCAGGCCCGATAAAACCCATACGTGATGCTCTCAGGAGCCCACGTTCGATTTCACGAGTGGATAGGAACCAAATGGCTAGGCCCAAAGCAGTAAAATCGAGCAAAGAAGAGCCCCTGGAAAAACAGCTCTGGAAAGCCGCCGACAAGCTGCGCAAAAACATCGACGCCGCCGAGTACAAGCATGTGGTGCTCGGCCTGATTTTCCTCAAGTACATCTCCGACTCGTTCGAAGACATGTACAACAAGCTCAAAGCCGGCGAAGGCGAGTACGCCGGGGCAGACCCGGAGGATAAGGACGAGTACAAGGCCGAAAACGTATTCTTCGTGCCGCTCGAAGCACGCTGGTTCTATCTGCTGAGCATGGCAAAGCAACCCGATATAGGCCGGCATGTGGACAACGCCATGGACGCCATCGAGAAGGAAAACCCTTCGCTCAAGGGCGTGTTGCCCAAGGTGTTCGCGCGGCAGAACCTCGACCCTGCAAGCCTTGGCGGGCTGATCGACCTAGTGGGCAATATCGCCCTGGGTGATGCCAAGAACCGCAGCGCCGATGTGCTGGGCCATGTGTTCGAATACTTCCTCGGTGAGTTCGCCCTGGCCGAAGGCAAACAGGGTGGCCAGTTCTATACCCCGCGCTCCATCGTCGAGCTGCTGGTCATGATGCTGGAACCCTACAAGGGCAGGGTATTCGACCCCTGCTGCGGTTCCGGTGGCATGTTCGTGCAGTCGGAAAAGTTCGTCGAAGAGCACCAGGGCAGAGTCAACGATATCTCCATCTATGGCCAGGAAAGCAACCAGACCACCTGGCGCCTGGCACGGATGAACCTGGCCATTCGCGGCATCGACTCCTCCCAGGTGAAGTGGAACAACGAAGGCTCCTTCCTTAATGATGCGCATAAAGACCTGAAAGCCGACTTTATCATCGCCAATCCGCCGTTCAACGTCAGCGACTGGAGCGGCGAGCTGCTGCGTGGTGATGGCCGCTGGCAGTACGGCACCCCGCCGGTGGGTAATGCCAACTTCGCCTGGCTGCAACACTTCGCCCACCATCTGGCACCCAATGGCCGTGCCGGTGTGGTGCTGGCCAAGGGCGCGCTGACCAGCAAGAGCAGCGGCGAAGGCGATATCCGCAAGGCGCTGATTGCCGATGGCAACCTGATCGACTGCATCGTCAACCTGCCGGCCAAGCTGTTTCTGAACACCCAAATTCCGGCTGCGCTGTGGTTTATGAACCGCGCCCGCAGCAATGGCCACCCGCGCAAAGGTGAAATGCTGTTTATTGATGCCCGGAACCTCGGCCACCTGATTAACCGCCGCACCCGGGAACTTAGCGCCGAGGATATTCAGCAAATCGCCGACACCTACCACGCCTGGCGCACCGGCGAAGACGGCTATGCAGACGTAAAGGGCTTCTGCGCCTCGGTGCCCCTGCAGCGGGTGGCGGAGCTTGACTACGTATTGACGCCGGGTCGCTATGTGGGCCTACCTGACGAGGACGACGACTTTAACTTTGCTGAGCGTTTTGCCGCATTAAAGGCAGAATTTGAGGCGCAGTTGTTGGAGGAGGCGCAGCTTAATAAGGCTATCGCCAAGAATCTGGCGAGATTGCAGCTATGAGTGAGTGGCAAGTCTTTTTGGTCGAAGATATCGCTGCGCCGGGTAAAAATTCATTAGCGACTGGCCCATTCGGCTCATCAATCAGCTCTAAATTTTTTGTTGAACAGGGTGTGCCTGTAATTCGAGGAGGAAATCTAAGCACAGAGGTCGGCAAACGCCTTAATGATGAGGGGTTGGTTTTTGTTTCCAAAGATAAAGCAGAGGAATTCAGTCGCTCTGTAGTAGGTGCAGGGGACTTAATATTTACATGCTGGGGAACAATTAATCAGGTCGGATTAATTGATAGCAGAGCAAGCCACCCTAACTATGTGATCTCAAATAAACAAATGAAGCTCAGCGTTGACCGAAGCAAAGCTGATCCATTGTTTATTTATTATCTTTTTTCTGGACCAGAAAAACAGCAAGAGATTCTAAATAATGGAATAGGCGCGGCCGTCCCGGGATTTAACCTAGGCCAGCTTAGAAGGATGGCTATTTCATTGCCAAAGCTGGAAGAACAAAAAGCCATTGCATCTGTGCTCAGCAACCTCGACGACAAAATCGATCTACTCCACCGCCAAAACAAAACTCTCGAAACCATAGCCGAAACTCTGTTCCGCCAGTGGTTTGTAGAAGAAGCGCAGGAGAGTTGGGCGACGGGAAAGCTAAGTGATGAGTTTGACTTCACGATGGGGCAGTCTCCACCAGGCGATTCGTTCAACACAGAATATATTGGTATACCAATGTTCCAGGGGAATGCGGATTTTGGTTTTCGCTTTCCGAAAAATAGAGTCTTCACCACAGAACCAAAACGCTTCGCACAACCAATGGATACTCTGATCAGCGTTCGCGCCCCTGTTGGAGCACAAAACATGGCAAACCAAGAGTGCTGTATAGGTCGCGGTATTGCTGCATTTCGATACAGAAGCAACAGTAATTTCTATACATACACATACTTCAAGCTTCGTTCCTTGATGACAGAGATCATGAAGTTTAACGATGAAGGCACTGTTTTTGGCTCAATCAGCAAATCGGATCTTGAAACCATTACCTCATCAATTCCCACAATCAATTTTATTGAGCGTTTTGAGAATGAGGCCAAACCAATAAATGACAAAATTATCCGGAGCTGCGAACAAATCAACAGCCTCGAAAAGCTGCGCGACACCCTATTACCAAAATTAGTAAGTGGTGAAGTAAGGGTATCTTACTGATGGAAAAGCTTCGCGCATTGGTTCTTCAGCACCATAGATGGAGTGGTCTTTCTGAGTATATTGATCGCATTGAGGCTTCAGCTTCTATTGACTTTAGCCTTGCGCTTGAAAACTCCAAGGCAATGATAGAAACCATCAGCAAAGAACTCTGCCAAGCAAATGACGTTGTACTAAAAAATGAGGACTTCCATCAGATTGTAAGGTGTGCATTTTCTGCTCTTGGCTATAGCAACTCAAATAACGTTAGTCAGATATCTAGAAGCCTGACAACAATCGCATTACAAGTTGGAACATTAAGAAACCAGATCAGCCCCACATCTCACGGACGAACTCTAGACGAGCTTAAAAACAGAAACAGTCAATTTGACGAAATGACGAAGGACTTCCTGATCGACAGCACACTCTCAATAGCTGTTTTTCTAATCCGAGCTTTTGAGGAGAGAAAATCTACCGTCGAATCGAAGACGATTTCTGATGAAGAAACTATGCCTGCCTATGAGGATAACGAAGAATTCAATGATTTTTGGGACGAATCATTTGGTGAATTTGCAATGGGCGAGTACTCCTATACGGCTAGCGAAATATTTTACAATGTAGATCTGCCTGCCTATCAAACAGAATACAAGATCTTCTTAGAGTCTGAGGGTGACGAGTGAGCAGATTATCGGGCCCAATGATTGGACTACTTGGGAAGTTCGGCTACCGCTCTATTCACGGCCCTAATGTCAAGTCGCAAGATTTCAGTAAGCGTCGAGGCGTTACCTACCACGCAGGAAGGCTGTGCAGATGACCCCGCAACCGCAAAGCCAGATCACCCTCTACCAAACCGCTGAAGGCAGCACCGAGCTCGATGTGCATATCCAGGCAGACACGGTTTGGCTGCGCCAGGAACAGATGAGTGAGTTGTTTGGCCGCGAGCGTTCGGTGATTACCAAGCATTTGCGCAATATCTTCGCCGAAGGCGAGCTGGATGCCGATTCAGTATGTGCAAATGTTGCACATACTGCCGAGGACGGTAAGACCTACCAGGTCAAGCATTACAATCTGGATGTGATCATCTCGGTGGGTTACCGGGTCAAATCAGTGCAGGGGACGCGCTTTCGTCAGTGGGCCACTCAGGTACTGCGTCAGCATCTGGTCCAGGGTTACAGCCTGCATCAGGTCCGCTTCGAACAGAACGCTGCCGAATTGGAGCAGGCCCTGGCGCTGATCCGCAAGGCGGCGAATCTACTTTATTTCGTGGTGAAGAATCATCCGTTTACCGATGGCAACAAGCGCAGCGGGGCCTTCTTGTTCGTCGATTTTCTGCACCGCAACGGGCGTTTGCTCAATACTCGCGGGGAGCCGGTGATCAACGATACCGGCCTGGCCGCCCTGCCCCTACTGGTAGCGGAGTCGGACCCCAGGCAGAAGGACACCTTGATCCGCCTGATCATGAACATGCTGGCGGCGCCAGAACATCCATAGGGAAATCCATTTTGTCCACACTAACCGAATCCGCTATCGAAACCTTCGCCATCAGGTTGTTCGAACGCCTGGGCTATCAGGCCATTCACGCCCCCGATAGCGCGCCGGACAGTGATAATCCGGAGAGGAGCGACTATGCCGAAGTTCTGCTGCTTGGCCGGTTGGAAAAGGCAGCTCGGCGCATCAACGCCAAGCTGCCGGTGGATGTCGTCCAAGACGCGTTGAAGAATGTGCAGCGCGTGCAGTCCCCCGAACTATTGGCGAATAACGAGGCGTTTCACCGTTTACTGAGCGAAGGCGTGCCGGTGAGTCGGCACAAGGATGGTGACGAGCGTGGCGAACGGGTCTGGCTGATCGACTTCGCTCACCCGGAGAACAATGAATTCGTAGTCGCCAGCCAGTTCACCGTGATTGAGAACAACCAGACCAAACGACCGGATTTGGTGCTGTTCGTCAACGGTATGCCCCTGGTGGTGATCGAGCTGAAAAACGCCGCCGCGGAAAACGCCACGCTGAAAAGCGCCTACCAGCAAATCGAAACCTACAAACAAAGCATCCCAAGCCTGTTCGCCAGTAATGCCTTCGTGGTGATCTCGGATGGATTGGAAGCCAAGGCCGGTTCGCTCTCGGCGGGATTGTCGCGCTTTATGGCGTGGAAGAGTGCCGACGGCAAGGCCGAGGCCTCGCACCTAGTCAGTCAGTTGGAAACCCTGATCGTCGGCATGCTGAACAAGGCCACGCTGCTTGACCTGCTGCGCCACTTTATCGTGTTCGAGAAGGGTAGAAAGGAAGACCCGAAAACCGGCCAGATCACCATCAACACGGTGAAGAAGTTGGCGGCTTATCACCAGTATTATGCGGTCAATGCGGCGATAGCCTCCACTTTGCGGGCCGTGGATATGGACTCAGGCCTGAGCACCAGGGAAAACCCTGCCAGCTATGGCCTACCCGGCGTGACCAGGCAGCCCCGAGGCGATAAGAAGGCGGGTGTGGTGTGGCACACCCAAGGTTCGGGCAAATCGCTTTCCATGGTGTTCTACACCGGCAAGATAGTCTTACTGCTGGATAACCCAACCATTCTGGTGATCACCGACCGTAACGACCTGGACGACCAGCTATTCGACACCTTCGCCGCCTCCAAGCAGCTGCTGCGCCAGGAGCCGGTGCAGGCCAAGGACCGTGACGACCTCAAGGCATTGCTCAAGGTGGCCTCCGGTGGCGTAGTGTTCTCCACTATTCAGAAATTCCAACCTGAGGAAGGCAACGTCTACGAAGAGCTTTCCGAGCGCCGCAATATAGTAGTGATCGCCGACGAAGCGCATCGCACCCAGTACGGCTTTGCGGCCAAAACGGTGGACGAGAAAAGCGCCGACGGTACCCTGATCGGCAAGAAGGTGATTTACGGTTTCGCCAAGTACCTGCGCGATGCCCTGCCCAACGCGACCTACCTGGGCTTTACCGGCACCCCCATCGAGAAGACCGACGTCAATACGCCCGCCGTGTTTGGCAACTACGTGGATATCTACGACATCGCCCAGGCCGTGGACGATGGCGCTACGGTGCGCATCTTTTACGAGAGTCGCTTGGCTAAAGTGACGCTCAGCGAAGAAGGCAAACAGCTGATCGCCGAACTGGACGAAGAGCTGGAGCAGGAAGAGCTGACCGAAACACAGAAAGCCAAGGCCAAGTGGACGCGGATGGAAGCACTGATCGGCAGCGAGCAACGCATTAGGAACATTGCAGGCGATATTGTTGCCCACTTCGACGCCCGCCAGGAGGTCTTTGCAGGCAAGGCCATGGTGGTAAGCATGTCGCGGCGCATTGCTGCCGAGCTGTACAGCGAGATAGTCAAGCTGCGTCCGCAGTGGCACTCGGATGACTTGAGCAAAGGTGTGATCAAGGTAGTGATGACCGCTTCGTCCAGCGATGGCCCGATGTTGGCCACACACCACACCAGCAAAGAACAACGCAAAATGCTAGCCGAGCGGATGAAGGACGATACCGACCCGCTCAAGTTGGTGATCGTGCGCGATATGTGGCTGACGGGCTTTGACGCACCCAGCATGCATACCCTCTATATCGACAAACCGATGAAGGGCCACAACCTGATGCAGGCCATCGCCCGGGTGAATCGCGTGCATAAGGACAAGCCGGGCGGCCTGGTGGTGGACT
Source organism: Pseudomonas sp. UBA7530 (assembly GCF_002479365.1). Lineage (NCBI taxonomy): Bacteria > Pseudomonadati > Pseudomonadota > Gammaproteobacteria > Pseudomonadales > Pseudomonadaceae > Pseudomonas > Pseudomonas sp. UBA7530. The sequence goes on along the minus strand of NZ_DLMS01000011.1, from coordinate 298,282 downwards.
ATTTGGGCATTGCCGCCGATTTGAAAGAGGCGCTGTCGTTCTACTCCGATGCCGGCGGCAAAGGCGACCCGACCCTGGCGCAGGAGCAAGCGGTGGCGCTGATGTTGGAGAAGATCGAGGTGATCTCAGCCATGTACCACGGGTTCGCTTATGAAGACTTCTTCGAGGCCGATACTGCACAAAAGCTCTCGCTGATCCTGGCGGCGGAAGAATATATCCTCGGGCTGGAAGATGGGCGTAACCGCTATATCAAGGAAGTCTCTGCACTGTCGCAAGCTTTTGCCATTGCGGTGCCCCATGAGCAAGCGCTGGATGCCAAGGACGAAGTGAGTTTCTTCCAGGCGGTCAAAGCCCGCCTGGTCAAGTTCGACGGCGGTACTGGTGAAGGCCGCAGCGATGAAGACATCGAAACCACTATCCGTCAGGTGATCGACAAGGCGCTGGTATCGGAACAGGTGATCGACGTGTTCGATGCGGCAGGCATCAAGAAACCGGATATCTCTATTCTCTCCGACGAGTTTCTGGCCGAACTGAAGGACCACAAACACAAGAACGTGGCGCTTGAGGTGCTTAAGAAGCTGCTAAACGACGAACTAAAAGCGCGGACCCGAAAGAATCTGGTGCAGAGCAAGAGCTTGATGGAGATGCTGGAAAACGCCATCAAGAAGTACCACAACAAAATCCTGACTGCCGCCGAAGTGATGGACGAGCTCATCAAGATCAGCAAGGAAATCGTGGCCTCGGACGATGAAGCCAAGAACATGGGCCTGACGGATTTCGAGTACGCCTTCTACAGTGCCGTGGCCAACAACGACAGCGCTCGTGAGCTGATGGAACAAGATAAATTGCGCGAGCTGGCCGTGGTGCTAACCTTGCGAGTGCGTGAAAACGCCTCTATCGATTGGACCATCAAAGAAAGCGTCAAAGCAAAACTCAAGGTGATCGTGAAACGTACTTTGCGTCAGTTTGGCTATCCGCCAGACATGCAGTTGCTTGCTACGGAAACGGTACTGAAGCAGGCGGAGATGATTGCAAAAGAATTAACTGTCTAACGCATTTCTGGTTATTGGATGCCACAAATTTGCCACACTCGCTCCGCTAAACGAGGCGCAAACCCGCTAACGGCAGCGTCCACAACTCTTTGATTTTCTAGCTGTTCCGCGCTAACGTCTTGATCGTAAAGGGTGACTTTTAGGACTCCGAAGGCAGGGGTCGAGGGTTCGAATCCCGCCGGATGCGCCAGATAGAAAACAAGGGCCTAGGTGAAAACCTCGGCCCTTTTTTTCGATGGGTGCTGTCTCATGGATATGAGAGGGCGAATGCCCGCTTCGAACCAAGGCCTGATGCAAGGACTAGGTTCTTCCAACAGGCGCTTGGTGCATTCATTCTCAGCGCCCGGCGCACACGGCGAAATCACGCTTGAGCACACGGTGCGACGACGTGCTTATATAGGGCTCTCGGAAATCAGGCTCATGACGCGGTTCAACGGTCCGGATAGCAGTGGGCTGGCGTTTCGAACCCACTCTGCAGCCAGTCGGCGTGCCTCACGATGGCGCTTACACCTGGGCTGGCCTTCGGCCATCCAGCACCCCGCTTATCTGGAATAAACCGTTTTTAGCTTGGGTATGGCACCTCGCGTGATAGGGTTAGTCCCTGCTCATCTTAAAATTGGCCGCCGCACGCGGCCCTCACAAGAGCGTCCCAAATGCAAGCCAAGGCACGCGAAGTTCCTGTGCTGCCGGTGCTACAGGATCTGCGGGCCGGTACTGCAAAAATGCACATCGGTCTGGAAAAACAACTTCCCTTTTTCTCTGACCTTCTCGACAGAAACGCCTTTCAACGGCTGATGCAGGCCTACTACGGCTTCTATCTGCCCCTTGAAAATGCCTTGCTCGATAGCGACGTGATACCTGCCGATTTCGACCTGGTGTCGCGCCTCAAAGCACCGACCCTGTGCAAGGACCTGCATGCTCTAGGCCTTTCAGCCGAGGCCATCGAGCGTTTGCCGATCTGCCAGAGATTACCTGCAATAAACTGCAGGCCCGCCTTCCTGGGCGTTCTGTATGTGCTCGAAGGGGCCACACTCGGTGGACAAATCCTGCGCCGGGAAATGGCTTCACGACTAGGCCTGAACGCCGACAACGGAGCGGCGTTCCTCGATATCTATGGCGCGGAAACCGGGCGACGCTGGCGCAGTTTTATTACGTATCTGGGAAGTCAATCCCTGGATACGGACGAGCGCGAAGCCGTTGTCATGGCGGCCCAGACCACATTCGCCTGTTTCGAGCGCTGGCTCGAACGCAGAGAGGTACTGATATGACCCCGCAGAACAAAGAGGCCTTCGAAGAACTGTTGGCCAACTGCGCCGACGAGCCAATCCGCTTCCCCGGGGCGATCCAGCCTCATGGATTGCTGCTGACACTCAGCGAACCGGATCTCGAGATCATCCAGATCAGCGCCAATGTCGAAACATTGCTGGCGCACACGCCGCAAGAACTGATCGGCCAACCGTTACACAAGCTGATTGGCCAGGCCCACGCCGAAGCAGTACGCGAGGCGTTGCTGCGGCCAGCGTTCGCCGACGCCGGGCCACTTCACTTTCACATCAATGGCATGACATTCGAGGGCTTGCTGCATCGGCATCAGGGCGTGTTGATCCTGGAGCTGGAAATCCACGTGGAAAATTTCCAGCCGCGAAACGTCGCGGGGCTCAACACCAACCTGGGACGCATGCTCCAGCGCCTGCAACAAGCGAGCACGCTGCAGGAGCTGTACGACATCAGCGTCAAGGAAATTCAGGCGATGACCGGTTATGACCGGGTGCTCATCTATCGCTTCGAGGAAGAGGGCCATGGTCAGGTAATCGCTGAAGCCACCGCGCCGTCAATGGAGCTCTTCAATGGCCTGTTCTTCCCCGCCTCGGACATACCCGAACAGGCCCGCGAGTTGTATCGCACCAATTGGCTGCGGATCATCCCCAACGCCGATTACCAACCGGTGCCTCTGGTGCCGAAGCTGCGTCCCGACACGCAGACCCCGCTGGACCTGAGCTTCGCCACGCTGCGCAGCGTTTCCCCGATTCACTGCCAATACATGAAGAACATGGGGGTGCTGTCGTCGATGAGTATCTCCCTGCTCAAGGACGACAAACTCTGGGGCCTGATCAGCTGCGGCAATCGCCAGCCGTTGCACGTACCGCATGAGCTGCGTAGCGCCTGCCAGACTATCGGCCAGGTACTGTCGCTGCAGATCAGCGCCATGGAGTCGCTGGAGATCAACCGTCAGCGTGAAGCGAAGATCGATGCGCTGAGGCTGCTCAATCAGGCCATGATCGATTCTTCGCAGACTGTTTTCGATGGGTTGGCAGCGCAACCTGAGGTGCTGATGGCGCTGACGGGGGCTGGCGGTGTCGCAGTCATCGAAGACAAGCAGCTACGCCGATACGGCAACTGCCCGGAGCCTCAGGAAATCCGTGCGCTGCACCAATGGTTGCAGGACCGGGGCGAGCCGGTGTTTTCCAGTCATTGCCTTTCTGCTGCCTATCCGCCCGCCGCGCAGTATCCGCAGGTGGCTAGCGGCCTACTGGCGATGAGCCTGCCCAAGCCGGTGGATAACGGGGTTCTGTGGTTTCGTCCAGAGGTGAAGGAAAGCATCAACTGGAGCGGCGATCCGCGCAAACCCATGGATCTGGAAAATTCCGATGCTGGCCTGCGCTTGCGGCCTCGCACATCGTTCGAAATCTGGAAGGTGGAGATGGCCGGGATCTCAACCAAATGGAGCCAGGGAGACTTGTTTGCGGCCAACGACTTGCGCCGCTCGGCGCTGGAGCATGATCTCGCCCGGCAAGTACGCCGCGAGCAGGAGGCGGTGCGTGCCCGTGACGAGCTGGTTGCCGTGGTCTCGCATGACCTGAGAAACCCCATGACGGTGATTTCGATGCTCTGCGGCATGATGCAAAAGACCTTTAGCTCTGACGGCCCGCATACCTCGCGACGCATCGCTACCGCGCTCGACACCATGCAGCAGGCCGCCGGACGGATGAACACGCTGCTCGAGGATTTGCTCGATACGTCGAAGATCGACGCCGGGCGCTATACCATCACCCCGCAAAAGCTCGATGTCGGGCACATGTTCGAAGAAGCGCAATCGCTGCTCGCACCACTCGCGCTTGATAAGGACATCAGTATTTCCTTCGAGGCTGATCCTGATCTGCGCATTCATGCTGATCCAGAGCGGCTGTTTCAGGTGCTCTCGAACCTGATCGGCAATGCGATCAAGTTCACCCCGCGACAGGGCCAGGTCGGAGTCCGTGCGAAATCTGTCGGCGATGACATCGTATTCACCGTGCGCGATACCGGCGAGGGCATCCCCACGGAGCACCTGCCTCATGTGTTCGACCGTTACTGGACGGCAAAGGATGGCAATCCCACCGGGACGGGTCTTGGTTTGTACATTACCCAAGGCATCGTGGAAGCCCACGGCGGGCATATCGGCGTCCAGAGCGAACTGGGCAAGGGCTCGGAGTTTCAGTTCACCGTGCCGGCGCTTGCGGAAAGTGCGCTGTAGGCGACTCGGACGCCTCTCTAGCGGCGAGGTTCTAGCTGGATAGGCGTCCGAGATCAGCAGGCCAGTGCCGCCAGGACCATCGCCACGCAATGGAGAGAAATACGCATGGATATTCTGCCGCTGATCGCTATCGCATTCGTGGTGTTCTGCATCTATTCGTGGCAACGCTCGAGGCCCAAGTCACGCGCGGGTAAAAGCAGGAGAAGCGGCCTGAGCGGGCAGGATTCCAGCCCCGGATACGGTGACGGGGGCTTCGACTCGGGCGGCGGGGGCGATGGTGGCGGCGGGGGCGACTGATCCGTCGCTCCTGTCTCAAATCACTCCCAAGGTCAGCGCCTTTAGCGTCGCAGCGGCGCGCGTCGAGCACTGCAGCTTGCGGAACACGCTCTCGACATGGGTGCGCACGGTGCTCGGGCTGATGCCCAGGTCGCGCGCCACCGCCTTGTTGCTCGCCCCGCCGCTGATGCGCTGCAGAATCTGCGTTTCGCGCTCGCTGAGCAGGCCGTTGCCAGCTTTGCTGGCCAGCGGCGCATGCTCGCCGTGCGCCGCGCTGATCACCGCCTGGCAGGCTCGCAGATCAAAGCGGCCCTGCTCGGCTTCATCCTGCAGCAGCCGGGCGGCCTGATCATCATCTAAAGCTGCGCGCCAGGGCCGTTCGGCACGCAGTGCTTGCCAGGCCAACGCTGCGCTCAGCAGGCGATGCTCGGCCTGCAGGGCTTCGCCACCGAGGGCGCGAAAATAGCCGCTGCCATCCAGACGCTCGTAGGCATGCGCAGCCAATTGTCCGGCTTCGTTCAGGCCGTCGATCTGGCTGCAGGCCCGATGCGTCCAGTAGGGCACCAGACGTACCGACTCAAGATCGCCGTCAAGCAAAGGCCCGGGCGTGCTCCAGACCCGATTGGGCACGGCCGCACGGCCCAGGCCATGAATCAGCGCCGCCTTGGCGAGCATCTCGATGCGCGGCTCGGGTAGGCCCCACAGCCGGCCGGCGTCACGCACGAGGTTGGCAGCCTGACGCGAATAGCCGGCCAGCCAGGGCAGCTTGAGGTCGATTACGTCGCCCACCAGGGTCAGGGGTACTTCCGGCCCTGTTCTCGGTTGGGCGACCTCGGGCGTACGCAAGGCTTGCAGCCAATCCGTCGCGTGGCGTGACAGTGCGGCAACCAGCGCAGCTGGGTAACGGCGATCGCCCTGAGCGACGATCCACTCCAGCGCTGCCTCCAGCCCATGAGCCCTCGACAGGATTTCCAGGTCGCCCGCCAACACCACCTGATACACCACTTGCGGAACATCCGGATGGCGCAGACCGAGCGGGCGGCCGCTGCCGTCGTAACATTCGAAAATGTGCCGCAGGCCATGCTCGACGTCACTTCCCAGCGCCAGTGTGCGCGCCACCTCGCCGGCGACTTCGCAGTGCACCACGGCCAATGGCGTGGTGCGCAGCATGGCGCGCCGGCCGGCAGCATCGAGCGTATGCGCGAGCATATCGCGGCGCCCGCCGACATCGTCACCAAGCAGGCGCATGAACCCCTCAGCGTTGGCAGTACAGCCAGACCAGCGCAGCAACGCCACCTGCCGCACCGCAGCGATCTGCGCCTGATCGCCGCCGCTGGCCTGCACCAGCCACTGGGCCAGGCGCGCGGTACGGCGCGATTGATCGATCGGTTGGCCCATGCTCAGGTCACCGACCATGGCCAGCGCCAGCAGGGCGTCTTCCAGCGCGACGGCGTCATTCACCTGCATTGCATACCTCTCCTTTTTCCACGCCTCGGATAAACGACCGATACCGCAGCCTCGGCGCATTACCGACACTGGCATCTCCCAAGCACAGGAGATTCAATCATGTTCAATACCAAGCCGCTGATCCTCGTCCTCGCCATCGCCAGTCCCTTCTTCGCAGTCAATGCCCAGGCCGCCGACGCCAAGCCTTCGGTAGTTATCGTTCACGGCGCCTTCGCCGACGGCTCCGACTGGGCCAAGGTCGTGCCGCTGCTGCAGGATAAAGGCATCAAGGTTACCGTGGTGCAGAACCCGCTGACCTCGCTGGCCGACGACGTCGCCGCCACCCAGCGCGTATTGAACAACCAGGACGGTGATGTCGTTCTGGTGGGCCATTCCTGGGGCGGCACGGTGATCAGCCAGGCCGGTACCGACGACAAGGTACGCAGCCTGGTCTATGTCGCGGCGTTCGCACCGAATGCAGGCCAGTCCACCGGCGAACTCTACGCCGGCTATCCTACCGCACCCGGTTCGAGCCAGATCGCCGCCGACAAGAACGGTTTCCTGTACCTGACACCGCAGGGCATGGCGACCGATTTCGCTCAGGATCTGTCTGCCGAGCAGACCGCGGTGATGACCGCGACGCAGGGTCCGATTCGCGCCGCCGCATTCGATGAACGCACCAGCGTGGAAGCCTGGAAGCAGAAGCCGTCCTGGTACGTCGTCGCCAATGATGACCGCATGATCGTGCCGCAGATGCAGCGCGACTTCGCCAAGAAAATCGGTGCGCACACTACCGAAGTTACCGCCAGCCACGTACCGCAGCAGTCGCGCCCGAGCGATGTGGCCAAGGTGATCATCCAGGCGGTGGAGAAAACCCAGGCAGCCGCGAAGTAAACCTCGCCGTCGCCTCAACGAAAAATGCCGCACCCAAGGGTGCGGCATTTTTCATTTCAGCGCGCGGATCAGCTCAGCGCGTCACGGCTGTGCACGCCGTCGACCAGACGCTGGATGCCCAGCGGGTTGGCGTTCTGCAGCGCTTCCGGCAGGACGTCATCCGGATAGTTCTGGTAGCAGACCGGACGCAGGAAGCGGTGGATCGCCAGGGTGCCGACCGAGGTACCGCGGGCGTCGGAGGTCGCCGGGTACGGGCCGCCATGGACCATGGAGTCGCAGACTTCCACGCCAGTCGGGTAGCCGTTGAGCAGCACGCGGCCAGCTTTGACTTCCAGCAGCGGCAGCAGGTCGCGGAAGGCGGTCAGGTCTTCACGCTCGGCGATCAGGGTCGCGGTCAGCTGGCCGTGCATGCTCTGCAGAGCGCGGGTCAGCTCGGCGCTGTCGGCGACTTCGACGACGATGGTGGTCGGGCCGAAGACCTCTTCCTGCAGCAGGTGGTCGCCTTCGAGCAGCATGCTGACGTCGGCCTTGAACAGCTGCGGCTGCGCCTGGTTGCCGGTCTGCTCGTTACCCGCCAGACGGCTGACCTTGGCATGGCCTTTCAGTTGCGCGACGCCGCCAGCGTAGCTGCGCAGGGTGCCGGCGTTGAGCATGGTCTGCGCCGGTTGGGCGCCGATGGCGTCGGCCAGGCCGGCGACGAAGTCGCTGAACTCGGCGCTGCGAATGCCGATAACCAGGCCCGGGTTGGTGCAGAACTGGCCGCAGCCCAGTACCACGGAGCCAGCCAGCTCCTTGGCAACGGTGGCGCCACGCGCCTTCAGGGCGCCCGGCAGGACGATCACCGGGTTGACGCTGGACATCTCGGCGAATACCGGGATCGGCTGCGGACGGGCAGCAGCCATGTCGCACAGGGCGCGACCGCCTTTCAGCGAACCGGTGAAGCCAACGGCCTGGATGGCCGGGTGCTTGACCAGAATTTCGCCGACGCCGCCGCCGAAAATCATGTTGAACACGCCCTTGGGCATGCCGGTTTTCTCGGCCGCGCGGATCACCGCATCAGCTACGCACTCGGCAGTGGCCATGTGGCCGCTGTGCGCCTTGAATACCACCGGGCAGCCGGCAGCCAGGGCCGAAGCGGTATCGCCACCAGCGGTGGAGAAGGCCAGCGGGAAGTTGCTGGCGCCGAACACGGCGACCGGACCAACGCCGATCTGGTACTGACGGATATCCGGGCGCGGCAGCGGCTGGCGATCCGGCAGGGCGCGGTCGATGCGTGCACCGTAGAAGTCACCACGACGCAGCACCTTGGCGAACAGACGCATCTGGCCACTTGTACGACCACGTTCGCCCTGGATGCGAGCAGCCGGCAGTGCGGTTTCGCGGGTAACCAAGGCAACGAAGTCATCGCCGAGGGCGTCGATTTCGTCGGCGATCGCCTCAAGGAACTCTGCACGGCGCACGGCCGACAGGTTGCGGTAAGTCGGGTAAGCGGCAGCGGCAGCCTGGGCGGCAGCGTCAACTTCTTCCGGCGTGGCCTGGATGAAGGTGTAAGGCAGCGCTTCACCGCTGCTGGCGTCGAGGCTCTTGTGCTCGACGGTACCGGCGGCGCGGCGCTCACCGCCGATGTAATTGTGGCCAGTCAGACTCAGCATGGCGTTCTCCTGTCAGTGGATGGCGCATAAGGCACCACCGGGACATTGAATGAGACCCGGCTGCGGCGCCGGGATTCACAACCGCCTTCGCAGTTGTAGGACGTATGATAAGTGACAACTTACACATTTGTCCTCCCATACGAACGTAGAACGCGCGCCAAGTTGTGAATCTTTTCGGGAATCAGTGGCGGAAGCCTCGATGGCTCCGTTTGAATGGCCAATTGGCATGCCCGACACTCGATGCCACTCGACCAAGCCTGCCAGAACACTTAACACCGTCTCGCCCGCGGCGTTGGCTGCCTGACATCCGCTACGGAGTTACGCAGCCAAAGGTTGCGTTGTCTGGTGATAGATACGCAGGCCATGCACGATCTTACCCAGGCACACTTGCCTGCATCGACGCGCGCTGAGAAAAGGTCTGCTGAAATGCCGCCAACCCTGAATGCTCGGCGCGCCAGTCGAGGTCGGCAAAGCGAAAGTCCAGATAGCCCAGCGCGCAGGCGACGCCGATCTGTGCCAGGTCGAGCGGCCCCTGCAACTGGTCGATCTGGCGTTCCAGCTCCGTCAACGCGCGCTGCACCTTACCCAGCTGGCCGTCGAGCCAGGCCGGCCATTGCAGCTCGACCGGTCGCACGCTGCGCTCGTAGCGCGCCAGCAGTGCCGCGTCCATCAGGCCGTCAGCCAGTGCCGCCAGGCGCAGCACCTGCCAGCGTGCAGCGCCGTCCGGTAGCAGCTTGCGGCCCTGGTGCAGAGTGTCGAGGTAGTCGCAGATCACCCGGCTGTCGTACAGCGCCTCGCCGTCTTCAGTCAGCAGCACCGGAATCTTGCCCAGCGGATTGCGCGCGTTGACCTGTTCATTGACGGTGGTTGGCAATACGGCGGTATCGAGCAGTTCGATACGTGCCAGCAGGCCGGTTTCCGCAGCCAGCACGCGAACCTTGCGGGCGAAGGGAGAGGCAGCGGCGTAGATCAGTTGCATGGGCAGACTCCTGGGCGCGAGAAGAAGCGGACATCGCTCGCACTACAGCACAGTTCGCACGCCAAGGTAATCCGCGTGGCCTGGCAATGCCTGCTCATGCCACCAAAGTCATAACGATCGACCACCGCAGCCCCTCGAGAATGCGGCACAATCGTCTACCGCTGGAAAAGGACAGGCCAATGCTGATCGACGAAGAACTGACTCTCAAAAAGCTGGAGGTCTTCCTGGCGTTCATGCGCAGCGGCAACCTGGCGCGCGCCGCCAGCGAGCTGCAGACCAGCAATGTCAGCGTGCACCGCGCCATCCACTCGCTGGAAAGTGCGCTGCGCTGCCCGCTGTTCAAGCACGAAGGGCGCAACCTGATCCCGCTGGAAAGCGCCTACATGCTGGAGGAGAAGGCGCAAAAGCTGATCCAGGACGCCCAGGAGATGGTGCGCCTGACCCGTGAGGCAGCAGGCTTCGGCGCCGAGCGTTTCAAGCTCGGCGCGCTCTACTCGCTGACGGTGAAGACGGTTCCGCAACTGATCATGGGTCTCAAGCTGCGCCGCAGCGAGCTGAACATCGACTTGGTGCTCGGCTCCAACGTCGACCTGCTGTACAAGCTGAAGAACATGGAGCTGGATGCCATCCTCATCGCCCTCGACGACAGCGTCAGCGACCCGGACTGCGAGCAATTGGCGCTGTTCTCCGATGACATCTTCCTCGCCGCACCGAACGACTCACCCTTTGCCGAGCAGGCCGAAGTGGATCTGGCCGACCTGCGCGACGACACCTTCATCACCCTCACCCAGGGCTACGCCACCTTCCGAGACGGCGAACGGGTCTTTCAGCAGGCCGGGTTCGAGCCGAAGGTGGCGATGCAGGTGAAGGATATCTTCACCTTGCTCAGCATGGTCAGCTCCGGTGTCGGCTACGCCCTGCTGCCGGGGCGCGTGGCCGCGGTGTACGAGAACCGGGTGAAGCTGATTCCGCTGCAGGCCAAGTACCACCTGCAACAGCATATCGGCGTGGTGTTCCTCAAGGCCAAGGAACGCGACCCGAACCTGTTGGCGCTGCTCGCCGAGTGCCGGATGTATAGCAGGCAGTCGTAGGCGCAAGCGTCGCCGCTGAAGCGCCTCCCACAGGGCAGCGCGTTCAGCCTAAATAAAAAGCCCGCCATGGCGGCGGGCAAAGAGTCAGCCCAGAAGGCCTCGCATCAGAAAGTAGAGCAGCGACGGGCCGAGCAGGCAGCCCAGCGCGGTGTAGAAGGCCGCGGTCAGGCAGCCGTACGGCACCAGCTTGGGATCGGTCGCCGCCAGGCCACCGGCGACGCCGCTGGAGGTGCCCATCAGGCCACCGAAGATCACCGCGCTGCGTGGGTTGTTCAGGCCGATATAGGGGGCGACGAAGGGCGTGGCCACCATCACCAGGATCGCCTTGATCAGGCCGGCGGCGATGGACAGTGCCATCACGTCGGAGCTGGCGCCGAGGGCCGCACCGGTCACCGGGCCGACGATATAGGTCACCGCGCCGGTGCCGATGGTGGTCAGGCTGACCACGTCGGTGTAGCCGAAGGCCATGGCCACTGCTACCCCGGCGACGAAGGACGACAGCACGCCAACGAACAGTGCCAGCACCCCGGCGAACCCTGCACGCTTGAGTTCCTCGACACTAACGCCGAAGCCCGTGGCGACGATCGCGAAGTCACGCAACATGGCGCCGCCGAGCAGGCCCACGCCAGCGAACAGGGGTATGTCCACCAGGCCCTTTTGCCCACCGGTATAAACGCCACCGATATAGGACAGCAGCAGGCCGAGCAGGATGGCGATGGCTGAACCGTGCAGGCGACCGCGCGTGAGTTTGTCGGACATCCAGTACGACACCCACATGGTGATGCCGATGATGGCGAAGCCGCTGAGCATGCCGTAGCTGGTCAGTACCTTGAGCAGGGATTCGTACATGGCGATCACCGTGGCGCTTTGGTCATGGAGGAGGTGACATCGGCTTCAGGCTTCTTTTGCCCGACCCGGCTGAGCACGGGCACCAGGGCGAAACCGGCAGCGACGGCGGCGATCCCGGCGATGATCGCCATCGGCCCGCCGCTGAGGGCACCGTAGACGTTCTGCTGGGCGGCCATGGCGACCACGATGGGGATGTAGATCGCGCTCCAGAACTCCACGCCCTGCTCCGACTTGCCGGTGAACAGGCCACGCTTGTTCAGGTAGCTGCCGAGGAAGATCAGCAGCAGCATGGCGATACCGACACCGCCGACGTTGGCGGGCACGCCAATGAGTTTGCCCAGCAGCTCTCCGATGAAGATGCCTGCCAGGGTGCAGAACGCCAGAAAGGCGACACCGTAGATGATCATTGTTGTTGTCCTCGTTTTACGTTCGAAGTTGTTGTTTTTGTGCTTCGGTAAACGCTACGGCTCAGCGGTCGCGGCTTACCTCCTGACGCAACATGGCGTCGAGTGTATCCAGGCGCGCGCCGGTGAAGGCGATCGCCTGGCCAGGTTCGAATACGCGGCGGGCAAGGCCGGTCAGCACGCTGCCTGGAGGCAATTCCAGGTGCAAGCGCACGCCGCGCTCATAGGCAATGACGAGGGTGGCCTGCCAGTCGACGACGCGGCTCATGTTGTAAGCCAGGTCGTCGCGCAGGGTTTCGGGATCACGGATCAGGCGCGCCGAACTGCCGCTCAGGTAGCGCACCTGGGGCGACCGCAGTTCAACCTTGGCGAACGCCGCCGCCAGCTCGCGAGCCGGTGCAGCGAGCAGTTCGCAGTGCGACGGCACGCTCATGGCCAAGCGCCTGGCACAGCCGGCGCCCAGTGCTCGGGCGCGCTCGGCGACCACTGCCATGGCGGGATCGCTGCCGGCGATCACCAGTTGGGTTTCGGCGTTGATATTGCCCAGGTACACCGGACCTTCGGCTTCGGCGAGCAGGCGCTCGACGCTGCCCTGGTCGAGGCCGAGGATGGCGGTCATGCCGTAGCCATTAGGGTACGCACGCTGCATCAGTTCACCACGCAAGGCGACCAGGCGCACCGCGTCGGCAAAATCCAGCGCGCCGGCTACCACGGCGGCGGCATAGGCGCCGATGGAAAGCCCGGCGACGTAGTCCGGGCGATGGCCACGCTCGCTCAGCACGCGCGCCGCCGCCACGCCGGCAATCAACAGGCACAGCTGCACGGCGCGAGTGTTTTGCAAGGCTTCGGCTGAATCCAGCAGGCGTACGTCTTCACCTAACGCAGAACTCGCCTGCTCGATGCAGGCCTGCACCACAGGCGCATCAGGCAAGGCATGCAGCATGCCGGGCTGCTGCGCGCCCTGGCCCGGAAAGGCCCAGAGCGTGCTCATGCCGCCACCTGCTGCGTTTGCCAGGGATCGTTGATCAGCAGCGGACCTTCCTGGGTTTTCAGCAATACGCGCGGCGACTCGCCGGCCCATTCGCGCAGCGCCACGGCGCCTTGCGGGGTTTCCAGTTGCAAATCGATCCGGCACGGCGCCGCATCCAGTTTGTCGCACAGCCTGCGCGCACGGTCGCGAGACAACGGCTGCGGGGCGCGCAGCAGCAGGTCAAGATCGCTGTCCGCGTGCGCGGCGGCGATTCCACTGGCCAGTTCGAAGCCCAGGCTACCGGTCACGCCCCAGCTCAGGCCAAGCGCATCGAACTGCTGCGCCAGCTGTTCCAATGCCTGCAATGCCGGCCATTGCGGCTGTGCGTGTTGGCGCCAGTGCCCGGCGCGGGCAACCGCTTCGGGGCTGATCACCTGGCTGATCTCGCTCAGGCGCATCCAGGTGGCGTAACGCTGCTCACGCGCGGCGCCACGCACACCCACCGCCGCCCAGCCGGACTCGGCAGGCGCACGGCGCACCACCACCGGCACATGCCCGCCCAGGGCGGCGCGAGCCCAGGCCGGCGCCTCCTGTGGCAGCTGCTCGGGGCGCAGGCCCCAAAGCAGATCATGTGGACGGGGTGTCGGGTGCATCGCGGTTTCTCCGTAGGGTGGGTGCAACCCACCATTTCGCGTTATTCGGGGTTGGCGGGTTTCACCCGCCCTACTTGTCTGCAGCAGCTCATGTGCACAAGGTGCCGCAGAGTCCTCTGTAGGGCGGGTGCAACCCGCCATTTCGCTTCACCACTGCGCGCGCAAGGCCTCACGCACCGTCGAGGAAGCCGCGCGGTTGGCGGCGCCCAGGCGGTTGCGTAAGTCACGCGGGCTGGCGGCGATATCGGCCAGGGCGCGACTCAGGGCGTCCTGAACATGGGCCAGATCAGCGCTGGTCGGCTGCGCGGCCTGCTCCACATCGAGCACCTCCGCCAGCAGGCCAAGCGAGGCGTAGTTGTCCAGGTCGTAGGCCATCGGCGGCACGCTGGCGGCCAGCGCCTCCAGTTCGTCGACGCTGCGCAGGGTGATGCGCGCGGCGGCGGCCTTGCCCATGGCGTGCACCATCACCCCGGCGTCGCGCAGGGCGATCAGGCGGTTGGCCTGGTAACCGTGGGCGAGGAAGGCGCCGGACATGGCTTTGCCGACCAGCAAGCCGATCACCGCATGACCGGCCAGACGGGCTCGGGCATAGGCGTCCACCGCGCCGGCCAGCGCCTGATGGATGCCATAGGCTTCCTCGCGGCGACCATAGGCCTGGCTCGGCACGTCGACGATGGCGATCAGCGCGCGCTTGTGTGGATTGTCGCGATCCGCCTCGATGGCTGCATCCACGGCCTGGGCCAGGCCCCAGCCTTCGAGCAGGCCGACCTCGCCGTTGCGGGCACGGGGGAATGGGTTGTTGGCATCGGCGATCACCGCCAGATAGCGCACCGCCTGGCCGGCCACTTCGCCGTCGGCGACCCGCAGCGAGGCAGGCAAGCCCTGTTGCGGCTGGGCATCGCCCGCCAGGGCCTGGAACCAGTGCAAGCCGCGTTGTTGCTGTGCAGTTGTCATGTTCATGCTCCCTGGTAGGCGCTGCGCACGGCAGCGGCATCGGCCTGAATCGAGGTGTCGACGTCACGCAGGTGCTCGAGGAACCAGGCGTGGCGACGGCTGCGTTCCTGGGCCGGTTTGCCCTTGGCGAACAGGCCGTGCAGCTCGCTGCGAATGGCCTCGACGTCATCACTCACATAGCCGTCGACCAGGCCGCTGGCGTAGCGCTGTTCACCGCCGGTCAGGCTCCAGATAAAGGGCCGATCGCGCGAGTCGTATTCGTCCAGCCCGGCTTCCTGTTCGATCACCTGCGGGCCGTTGAGGCCCAAGCGCGCCTCACGGGTGACCAGCAGGTAGCTGCACAGCCCGGCGGCGATGGACATGCCGCCGAAGCAGCCGACCGGGCCGGCGACCAGGCCGATCACCGGCTGATACTGGCGCAGCTCGACGATAGCGGCCTGGATCTCGGCGATAGCCGCCAGGCCCAGGTTGGCTTCCTGCAGGCGCACACCACCGGTTTCCAGCAGCAGCACGGCGCGAGTCGGCGTGCCATTGCGGTTGTCTTCGGCGGCCAACTCCAGGGCACCGGCGATCTTCGCGCCGCTCACTTCGCCAAGGCTGCCGCCCTGAAAGGCGCCTTCGATGGCGATCGCCACCGCAGGCTGGCCGTCGATCAGCCCCTTGGCCACGACCACGCCGTCATCGGCCTGGGGCACGATGCCCTGCTTGGGCAGCCAGGGCGACATCAGCCGGGCGAAGGGATCGAGCAACTCGCGGAAGCTGCCGGCATCGAGCAGTGCGCGGGCCCGTTCGCGGGCACCGAGTTCAGTAAAGCTGCGCTGCGCCAGCAGGCGCTGGATGTTCTGCTCAGCCATGGTTGAGTTCCTCCAGGCCCTGTTCCAGGCGCAGGCGCACCACACCGGGCGTGGCGCCAAAATCATGGATGACGATGTTCAGCGCGGGCAGCTGCTGCTCGCCGAACATGCGCTCGAACAAGAGCTGCCAGCGCGGCGCGCTGCCGTTGACCGAGGTGACCACTTCGATCGCCAGCGTGCCGGCCTGGCCGGGTTCGAGCATCACTTCCAGGTCGCCGGAACCGACGCAACCGACCAGCGCGCGACCCTTGGCCGGTTGCCCGGCGGGGAATTGAAAAGACAGGGTTTCCATTTCACAGACTCCCAAGCTGCGCCGGCAGGCCATGCTGCAGGCGGTCGAGGAACAGGGTGGCGGCGAGCAGATCGGCAGCGCCGCCAGGCGAGGCACGCAGGTGCAGCATGTCGCGCTCCAGATCACGCAGGCAGCGGCGACCGTCGAGGCTGGCGCAACCGCCAGCGGCGAGCACCGCACGGGCGCCGCTCTGCATGCGCGTCAGCCCGGCCATGCCGGCGCGATACAGCACACAGGTGTCGGCCAGTTGGGTCATGATCGCCAGCAGCGCATCCAGGCGGGCGTTCTGCTCCCCGGCCCCGGCGGCGCGGCTGCGCGCCAGCTGCGGCAGTGCCTGGTGGATCACTGACGGGAAGCCCAGCTGCGCCTCCTCGCGGGCACCATGTACGCCATATAGACGGCACACGTGCGCGCCATGGCTGTCGCCAGTGACGGGCGCGGCGCGGTCGTTGAGCAGGGCCAGGCGGGCGGCGCGCAGGGCGACCTGTGCGGGCGCCAGCATGCTCACGTCCAGCGCCGCTGCGCTGCTGAGCAGGCCCAGCGCCCAGATCGCGCCGCGATGGGTGTTGACGCCGCCGGTTACGCGCAGCATCTCCTCTTCGCCTTCGCGACCTATGCGGCCGACATCTTCACGCAGCTGTAGACCGATCTCGCCACGATGCTGCGCGGCCTCGGCCATGGCCTTGAAGCTCGGCCACAGGGCCAGCGCCGAAGCGTGCATCAGCCCCAGGTGCAGATCGGTGTGCGCGCCGCTGCCACGCCGGTCGACCAGCCCCGGCTTGGGCGACAGGTCGGCCTCATCGATCAGGGCGTCGACCGCCAGGTCCGCCAGCCAATCGCCCAGGGACAGCGAGAGCTGTGGCTGAATTGCAGTCAGTGCATTCATCACCAGCTCCTGAACTTGGCGGGCGGGTTATAGAGGCCGCCCGACCACTCAACCAGCTCGGCGATGCTCTTGGCTGCGAGCAGTTCGCGGCTGGCATCGGTGCGGCGGATGCCGAGATCCTCCGGCAGCGCGATCAGCCCTTCACGGCGCATGCGTGCGGTTTCTTTCGGGTCGTGGCGCAGGCCGATGGCGGTCACGCCGGCGACCGCGGCGATCATCGCCTGACGCTCTTCCAGCGAGCGCGCCTTGTACAGGTAGGCGATGCCTTCCTCGGTGAGCAGGTGGGTGACGTCGTCGCCGTAGATCATGATCGGCGCCAGCGGCATACCGGCTTTCTTGGCTACGTCCACTGCATCCAGACGCTCGACGAAGGTCGGTTTGCCGCCCTCCTGGAAGGTCTCGACCATCTGCACCACCAGCTTCTTGCCGCGTTCGAGCATGGTCACCGGGGCTTCACCACCGGGCATGGCCATATCCAGCCAGGCCGGGGTCGGGTGCCGCCTACCACGCGGGTCGTGGCCCATGTTCGGCGCGCCGCCGAAACCGGCCAGGCGCCCACGGGTGACGGTCGAAGAATGGCCATCGCCGTCCACTTGCAGCGTGGCGCCGATAAACAGGTCCACCGCGTACTGCCCGGCCAGTTGGCACATCATGCGGTTGGAGCGCATCGAGCCGTCGCGACCGGTGAAGAACACGTCCGGGCGCTGGGCGATATAGCCCTCCATGCCCAGCTCGGTGCCGAAGCAGTGCACGCTCTCGACCCAGCCGGTCTCGATGGCCGGGATCAGCGTCGGGTGCGGGTTGAGCGTCCAGTTGCGGCAGATCTTGCCCTTCAAACCCAAGGATTCGCCGTAGGTCGGCAGGATCAGCTCGATGGCGGCGGTGTTGAAACCGATGCCGTGGTTGAGCGACTGCACCTTGTGTTTCTCGTAGATGCCGCGGATCGCCATCATCGCCATCAGCACGTGCACCGGCTTGATATGGCGCGGGTCGCGGGTGAACAGCGGCTCGATGTAGAAAGGCTTGTCAGCCACCACCACGAAGTCGACCCAGGAGGCGGGAATGTCCACACGCGGCAGCTCGTCGACGATCTCGTTGACCTGGAAGATCACGATGCCGTCGGAAAACGCGGTCGGCTCGACCAGCGCCGGGGTGTCCTCGGTGCTCGGCCCGGTATAGATGTTGCCGTGGCGGTCGGCCTGGAAGCCGGCGACCAGGGCGACGTTGGGGATCAGATCCACCAGCAGACGCGAGTAGAGTTCGATATAGGTGTGGATGGCGCCGACTTCCAGCAGCCCGTCTTCGAGCAGCTGGCCGATGCGCAGGCTCTGCGGCCCGGCGAAGGAGAAGTCGAGCTTGCGGGCGATGCCGCGTTCGAACAGATCGAGATGCTCGGCGCGGCTGACGCTGGGCATGATCATGTGCAGGTCGTGCAGGCGACCGGGGTCGGCCTGGGCCAGCGAGCGGGAGAGGAAATCCGCCTGCTTCTGGTTGTTGCCTTCGAGCACCACCCGATCGCCAGGAGCGATCAGCGCTTCGAGTGCCGCGACTATCTTGTCGCTGGGCAACACCACGCCATCGGCGAGGGTGCGCACCTGATCGAGTCGCCGCGCCTTTTCCGCGCGACGGCGCGACCACTGCGGCGGTGGGGATATTGTTGTTGTCATCGATGACTCCACGAGTTCCGCTGTCGTGGAGGCACCTTAGGAGCGTGACCCTAGGGTCATCAATCAAGCAGGCGGCGCAATCGTTACGCCCAGGTTAACGATTGCTCAAGCGCGGGCGTCGGCGGCACCGTCCAACCCAGAGCGAGCAGGCATCTTGGCTACTTCCAAGCGGTCGCGACCTCGCTGCTTGGCCAGGTAGAGCAGCTTATCGACGCCATTGAGGAAATCCAGCGGGCGGTCGTGCGCGCCCGGCACGATGGTGCCGACACCAAGGCTAATGGTGAGCATGGACGATACTGACGAGCGCTCATGGGGAATGCGCTGTTGGCGCACCTGCTGGCGGCAGCGTTCGGCGATATGGCGGGCGGCGGCCTCGTCGGTCTCCGGCAACACCAGCACGAACTCCTCGCCACCGAAGCGGCCGACGAAATCCCGTGGCCGGCTGGCGGCGCGGCTCAGTGCCTGGCCGACACTCTTCAGGCAATCGTCGCCCTGGATATGGCCGTAATGGTCGTTGAACTGCTTGAAGTGATCGATATCCAGCAGAATCAGCGACAGCGGCTGCTGGGTGCGTTGGGCATTGGCCCACTCGGTGGCCAGCACCGTGTCGAACATGCGCCGGTTGGCCACGCCAGTCAGGCCGTCCTTGTAGGAATACTCTTCCAGCTGCTTCTGCAGGATCAGCAACTGCTCCTCGGTCTTCTTGCGTTCGCTGATGTCGAACATGAAGCCGATCAGCGAGTCCACCTCGCCGTTGTCGTCGCGTACCACATGCACCACGTCGCGAATCCACACGTAGTCGCCGGCGGCGGTCAGCGCGCGGTAGTCGGCCTCGTGGTCGACGCCGTTCTGCGATTGCGACACGCAGAACTGCACCACCTTCTCGCGATCGTCCGGGTGCATGCGCGAGGCCCAGTCCTCGGCGCTGACCCAGCTGGCCTGCGACCAACCCAGCAGACTCTCTATCTGCGGGCCGATGTAGGCGAAGGTCATGGTCTTCCAGTCGATTTTCCAGGGGATCGCCCGGGTGGACTCCAGCAGGGTCTTGTAAACCGCCTGATCAGTTGCTTCGCTCATGTCCGCCACCTGTGCCCGCCTTGCGCTCCGTTATAGCGCAAAAACGGGCGGCCAAGGTGACGGCCTGGCGAATGGCTATCAGGCTTCCTTGGCCTGCAGGCCGGCGTACAGGCGGGTCAGCTCGTTGAGCTGGCGGAACAGCGAGTCGGTGCTGACGGTGATCACGGTCGGCACGAAGTCACGCTCGGCATGCAGATCGATACCCTTGAGGGTGAAGCCCCAGTGTGCGCGGGCGCGGCGCTGGGTGTTGGCGATTTCCTCGCTCGGCGTGCCGCGGGCTTCCAGCTCCTTGAGGATGGTCTCGAAATCGCTCACGGCCGTGTCCAGTTTGGCGTCCAGGTCCGGCGCCGGCACACGCCAGGACTTGGCCATGTAGAGCATGGCGATGCGCTGGGTCTGCACGCGTGCCCAGCCAGTGCGGTGCACGGAGGCGCCCATGGCGCCCAGGTGCTGGCCCATCAGGTCGCTGACGTGCTGTGTCTGCTGCAGCAATTCCTCGCTGGTGGCGAGCATCTGCGCAGCCTTGGCGTGCTCCGGCTTGGCTTCGATCTGCTGGCGATGGACGGTCCAGGTGGCATCGACCTTGGCCAGCGCAGCCTTGATCTCGGCGGTGGGCGCATAGGCGATCAGCGCGGTGTGGCTGGCATCGAAGCGCTGGATGGTTTCCTGCAGCTGGCGCTGGGCCACGTCCACGCGCACATCGGCACCCAGCATCAGGTAGTTCTTGGCCATACGCTGGGTCAGCGAGCGCTGCAGGCCGGCCATGTTCATGGCTTCGGAATCGGTCAGTTGCGCCAGGCTTGGCATGCTCACCAGCGCGGTGCAGGCGAGCAGAATAAGAGATAGGTACTTCTTCAACACGTCGGTACTCCAATTCGGGGACGAGGCAATGCACCGCAGGCGTGCGCCAGCAGTGATGGGTGAACCCTTGAGTGCGGGGTTTTTATTGGAATGCGAGGGGCAGTTCGACGGGCGCAAGGCCCAGTTGCTGCGGAAAGGGCGCAATGATAGCTGCTAAAACGCCATCATTCTGTGCGACCAGTCATGAAGCGGACGACTGGTCGTCAGCGTTCGCATAAAAAAGCCGCCAGTCGCCATGAAACAAGGGGAAGAGCGACTGACGGCTGAGGAGTCGGAGTATCGATGCTCAGGAGAGCAGGCTGACCACCGTGGACCTGCTGATGTTGGCCTGGGCGACGACGGTCTGGGTCACCGCGGCATAACTGCTGGGGCTGCGGCGCATCAGGCTGAAGACCTCGCCGGCGAAGTCGCGCGCCCATTCGCGCTCGTTGTGCTCGGCATGACGGGCGAGAAACTCGCGGATTTCGTCCTGGCGATGGCTGAGCTGCTCACGCAATGCGCCGATCTTGTCCAGCGCCGCCACCACTTCGTCCAGCGCCCGGCGCAGTTCTCGCGCGCCGTCCAGGCGCGCAGCTTCGGGCAGACGCAGCAGCTGGTCTTCCTGGCTGACGACGGGCGCCGCGGCCTTGGCCGCCAGCTTGCCTTCGCCCTGCATACGCAGCTCGCCCCTGAGCTGCTGCCACTCGCTTTCGCGGGCGCTGAACTTGAGCGCCCCGCCGTTATCGACTTCGGCGCGAATGCCCGCCGGAGCGAGGCCGGCATTGAAGCGGCGCAGGATCTGCTGCTCACTCAGCCCCTCGTCGAGCACTACTGCCAGCGGCTCGGCCAGTTTGCGCCCGGCGCTGAACAACAGGGTTTCCTTGCCGGCCTGCTGCACGCTGGCGATCGAATCCAGCCCCTGCAGACTGAAGCGGCTGCGCACCGGCTCGTTGAGGCGCAGCTTGAAGCCGGCATCCAGCGCCTCGCCGGAGCGTTGGCTGCGTTCGCCAAGCAGCTTGCGCACCTGCTCCAGCTCACGCTTGAGGCCTTCGCGTTCGCCGGCCTGGGCGTTGCTCAGCTCGCGACTGAGGCTGAGCTTGAGCTGGCCGAGGCGGCCGGCCAGTTCGCCCAGATAGCTGTCGGCGGCCTGCATCGAGGTCAGCTGCTGATTGAGCTGCAGGTTGAAGGTGGCGCTCTTGCCGCGAGGCTGCGCAGACTGTTCGGCAGCGGGCGCCTGCTTACGCTGGCGCTGCACCGCCTGCTCGCCCTGCACCGGGCGCCGTGCCTGCGGATCGAGGGGCGTGACGACCGGTAGCTGTTTATCGACCTTGATCACCGCAGGCTCCTTACAGCAGGCTGAACAACGACATCTCGTTGATCTTCAGATAAGTCTTCTGCGTTGCCCCCAGGGCCAGCTGGTAGTTATTCAGATCGATGGTGGCGCCGGCATAGTCCAGCTTCGACAGCTCGCCCTCGATCTTCTGGTTGACCAGCGAGACGTCCTCGTTGCTGTCGGTCAGCAGGGTCAGGGCGTTTTGCCGGCCGCCGAGTTCGGTGACCGAGCCCATCACGCGCCCATGAGCCTCGTCCAGGGCGCCCAAGGTGTCGACGATCTGCTGCCGGACGGCCGGGTCGGTGGCGTCCAGCGCCGGGTCCTGCAGGGTGTTGATCAGGCCGCGCAGTTCGTTGAGCACGTCCACGCCGGCGCCGAAGACGCTGGCAGCGGTGACGTTCTCGTCGACCAGCACGCCGTTGGCCACGGCGGCCTGGCGATGCTTGTCGTTGCCGGTAACGCTGTAAGTCTGGGTCGCGGCGTCGAAGGCCAGCGCCGGCGTGTCGCTGAGGGTGCCGGAGAACAGGTAGCGGCCTTCCTCGTCGCGCACGTTGGCGAAACTGAAGATGGTGTCCTCGATGATCGACAGCTCGCCGGCCATCGCGGCCAGGTCTTCGCTGGCGTTGGAGCCGTTGGCTGCCCACAGCAGCAGATCACGCACGTTGAGCATGGCGTCGGAGGTGGACTTGAGGTTGGCCTCCTGCGTCGACAGGCTGCCGGAGACGTTGGCGATGTTCTTGCGGAACTGCTCCAGGCTCGCCTCTTCACGCTCCACCCGCAGCACGCGCACGCTGGCGACGGGGTCGTCGGACGGCAGCAGGATGCGCTTGCCGGTGGCCATCTGCTGCATCAGCTTGCCCAACTCGGCGGAACTGGCGTTCATCGAGCTGTGCATCATCGAAGTGATCTGCGAGTTGGTGATGCGCATCATGGCTGAATCTCTCTAGAGCCGCGTCAGAACGCGGAAAGCATGTCGTCGAACAACTGGTTGGCGGTGCTGATGACCTTCATGTTGGCCTGGTAGGCCTGCTGGTAGGTCATCAGGTTGACCGCCTCCTCGTCCAGGCTCACGGCGCTGACGCTGTCGCGCTGCGACTGGGCCTGCTGGGTCACGGCGGTGGCGGACTTGAGGTCGGCCTGATTCTGCCGACTGTCACTGGCGACCTGGCCAAGCAGGCCGGCATAGGCGTCGTTGAGCGTCACCTGGCTGCCGCCCAAGGTGATGGTCTGGTTCTTCAGCCCGAGCAAATCCAGCAGCACTTCGTTGTTGCCGGTCTCCCCGGCAGCCGAGGACAGCGCCAGTTGCTCGGCCGTCAGCGGCTCGGCACGCAGCAGCGCGGTGGTGCTGGTCGGGTCGTAGACGAACAGCGGCTGGCCCGGGTTGCCATTGAGGTCGAAGCCGGTGGCGAGCACGTCATTGACCATCTGCGCCAGTTGGCTGGCCATGTCATGCAGCGCGTCCAGGTTCGGCCGCAGGCTGCCGTACTCGACCTCGTGGAGACCACCGAAGGCGCCGCCGAAGCCATCCTGGCGCAGCGGGAAGCTGGTGCCGGCGAAGGCCAGGCTGACTTCCTGTTCACCGCTCGCGGTCATCGCCACCTTGAGCTGGCCGGCCGTCGGACCGGCCACCAGCGGCTGGCCGTTGGCCAGGGCGACGCTGACCGAACCATCGGGCACTTCGTTGACACGCAGCTTGGCGAACTGGCTGAGCTCGCCGATCAGGCTTTCGCGATGATCGCGCAGCGCGGTGCTGTCGCCCTTGACCGATTCGGTCTCGACGATCTTCTTGTTGAGCAGGGCGATGTTCTCGGTCAGGCCGTTGATCTCGGTGGCCATGGCGCTGCGTTGCTCCTGCAGTGCCTTGACTTGCGCGTCGATGTTGCTGCTCAGGCCGTTGAAGCGCTGCGCCAGGTTCCCGGCCTCGCTGATGATCTGCTGGCGCAGGGCGATGGAACCGGGCGTAGCGCTGGCTTCGCTCAAGGCCGCGAAGAACTGGTCGAGACCGGCGCTGATGCTCGATCCGGTGCCGGACATCAGCGCCTCCAGCGCAGTCAGGTACTGCTGCGAGGCGCCATAGAAGTTCTGCTCGGTGGTCGCGCGCCACAGTTGCTGGTTGTGAAATTCGTTGGTCATGCGGCGGATGCTGATCACCTCCACGCCGCCACCGACGCTCAGGCCACCCTGCCCGGCCAGCGATCCGGTGATGGTCTGCAGGCGACTGAAACCCGGGGTGTTGACGTTGGCGATGTTCTGCCCGGTACTGGCCAGGGCCACCTGGCTGGCACGCACACCGCTGTAGGCGATTTGGTTGAGGATGCTCACGAATTAACTCTCCTGCCGCTCGAAGCGCATCGGCTGAGCGAAAGCCGCCAGACGCGGCGCACGGGCGTCGTCGGCAGCGAATTGGGCTGTTACCGATGACAGGGCGACGGAATCAGCGACGGACTTAAATTCGTCACGCGTCAGCGCCTGTTTGCCGGCCACGGTGCCGAGCAACAGGCCGCTGTCGGCACTCAGGGCGCTGGCCAGTTGCTGGCGGGTCTGCGCGCTGAGCGGGCTGCTGGCCTGGACATCGTCCTTGGCCGGCATCTCCGTCTTGGCCAGGTCGCCAAGGATCTTGCGCGTGTAGTCGCGGGTTTCCTGGAAGGGGATGCGCTCGATCCAGGCGCCGGTGGCGATCTCGCCGCTGCGCGGGTCACCGTTGACCTTCAGCCACTCGTCGACGCGGCCGGGGCCGGCGTTGTAGGCCGCCAGCGCCAGCGCCTGGTGGCCGTCGTAGCGCTGCAGCATCTTGTCCAGGTAGGCACTGCCCAGACGCTTGTTGTAGGCGGCGTCGGTGGTCAGGCGAGACTCGCTGAAGGGCAGGCCGAGTTCGGCAGCCATTTCCCGCGCGGTGTCCGGCATCAGCTGCATCAGGCCGCGCGCACCCTTGGGCGATACAGCGTCGACGCGGCCGGCCGACTCCTGCTGGATGACGCGATCGACCAGGGCGACGAAGCCTGCCGAGCCTTTGTCCCAGACCTTGCCGAGGCTGTCGATGCCGCGCTGCCAGGTGCTGCGCAACGGCTCCAGCAGGCTGCTGGCGGAACGCTGCGGCAATTCTGCCGAGCGGGCAGCGGCGGCGGCCGCGTCCATGTCCACCGCGCTATTGCCACCACCGGACAGCTGCTTGACCAGCATGTCGGCGATGCCGGTCTGCTTGCGCCCGGCCAGGGTCTCGGCCAGCACTTCGTCGTAGAAGTCGCGCATGGTGTCCATCTCGCGGCTGCGCATCGGGTTGCCTTCGGCGAGCACGTCGCTGGCCTTGCGCATCTGCTTGAGGATCTGCTGCAGGAACAGCGCCTCGAACTGCTCGGCCGCAGCCTGCAGCTGCTGCTCGCGGGCGGTGCCGATGCCGTCGGCGCTGCCGCGGTGGCTGTTCATGTGTTGGGCGAGGGAAACGATGCTCATGGCTCAGATCACGATCAGTTCAGCGTTGAGGGCACCGGCCTGTTCCAGCGCCTGGAGGATGCTCATGACATCGTCCGGGGTGGCGCCGAGGCTGTTCACGGTGTTGATGATGCTGTCCAGGCTGGCGCCATCGGGCCACTTGAACATGGCGTTCTTGTCCTGGCTGACGGCAACGTCGGAGCGCGGCACCACGGCGGTCTGGCCGCCGGAGAAGGCGTTGGGCTGGCTGACCTGCGGGTTCTCGCTGATGGTCACGGTCAGGGTACCGTGAGCCACAGCAGCGGCCTTGACCCGCACGCCCTGGCCAACCACCACGGTACCGGTGCGGCTGTTGAACACCACCTTCGGTCGCTCACGACCTTCTTCCACCTCAAGGCCTTCAAGCATGGCCATGAAGCCGATGCGCTGGGTGCTGGTGATCGGCGCACGGATGGCGATCTTGGTCGAATTCAGGGCGCTGGCAGTGCCGCTGCCGAAGCGGCCGTTGACCGCCTCGACCACCTTGGCAGCGGTCTGGAAACTGGGCTGGCGCAGGTTGAGCATGACCTCGTCGCGCGTACTGAAATCGCTGGGGATCATCCGCTCGACGGTGGCGCCGTTGGGCACGCGGCCGCTGTTGGCGGAGTTGATCGCCACACTGGAGCCGCTCTGCCCGGTGGCATTCAGACCGCCGACAACCACGGCGCCCTGGGCCAGGGCATAGGTTTCGCCATCGACGCCCTGCAGCGGCGTCAGCAGCAACTGGCCGCCGCGCAGGCTCTTGGCATCGCCCAGCGAGGCGACGGTGATATCCACGGTTTGCCCCGGACTATAGGACGGCGGAATCTCTGCGGTCACGGTGACTGCCGCGACGTTCTTCAGCTTGGGGTCGACGTTCGGCGGCAGGTTGATGCCGAACTGCTTGATCATGTTGGCCACCGACTGGCTGGTGAAGCGCACCTGGTTCTTGTCGCCGGTGCCGTCGAGGCCGACCACCAGGCCGTAGCCGATCAGTTGGTTGCCGCGGATCCCTTCGATATCCACCAGGTCCATCAGCGGCACGGCGTGGGTCGACAGTGGCCAGGTCAGGAGCAGGGCGACGAGTGAGCGTTTGAGCATGACCGGGCCTCAGAGCGGGAACAGCGGGTGGGTGAAGAAACGCGTCAACCAGCCCGCCGAGTTGCTGTCGTTGAGCACGCCGCGGCCGGCATAGGAAATGCGCGCGTTGGCCACGTTCTGCGAGGACACCTGGTTGGCGCGGTTGATGTCGTCCATGCGCACCAGTCCGACCAGGCGGATGTACTCGTCGCCCTGGTTCAGGCGCAGGGCCTTCTCGCCCTTGATCAGCAGGGTGCCGTTGGGCAGCACCTGATGCACGGTCACGGCGATGGAGCCGCGCAGGGTGTTCTGCTGCGAGCTGCGCGCCGAACCATTGAAATCGCGCTCGGCCGAGGCGGAGCTTTCCAGGCGGTCGTAGGTATTGCCCAGGACGGTGGGAATACCGACGGAAACGCCCGAGGTCTTGCCGAAGCTGGTGCCGGCGCTCTTGCTCGACTGGGTGGACTCGTCGAGCACGACGGTGAGAATGTCGCCGACCCGCACTGCACGCTTGTCGCCAGTCAGCGAGCCGCTGTAGCCGCTGCGAAACAGGCCACCGCCGGTGGTCGGCGGCACGCTGTAGTCCAGCGCCAGCGGCTCGTAGTGGCTGGAGTCTTCCTCAGGCAGCATCTCGTTGAAGCTGGCGCAGCCGCCGAGGGCCAGAAGCAGAGCGAGCGGGAGCAGGCGGGTCATGGCGATCACACGGTCTGGTTGAGGAACTGCTGCATGCCCGACGCAGCGTCGAGCACCTTGGCGTTGGCCTCGTAGGCACGCTGAATGGAGATCATGTTGACCATGGCCTCGACCACCTGCACGTTGGAACCTTCCAGCACACCCTGCTTGAGGTTGCCCAGGCCTTCCTCGCCCGGCACGCCTTCCTGCGGCTCGCCGCTGGCCACGGTTTCGCGATAGAGGTTGCCGCCCAGCGCCTCGAGGCCGCCCGGGTTGGTGAAGTTGACCAGAGTGATCTGGCCCAGCTCGGAGGGCAGGGTGTCGCCGGCCAGCACGGCGGTGACGATGCCGTCGCTGCCCACGGTGAAGCGGCTGCTACCGGCCGGCACTTCGATGGCCGGCGTCAGCGGCAGGCCCTGGGAGTTGACGATCATGCCTTCGGCGTTGAGCTGCAGCTGGCCGTTCTCGGTGTAGTAGATATCGCCGTTGGGCGCTTCCACCTGGAAGAAGCCGGCACCGATGATCGCCAGGTCCATCGGCTGGCCAGTGGTCTGGATGCTGCCTTCGGTGAACACCTTCTGCGTACCGGCCACACGCACACCGCTGCCGAGCTGGATGCCCGACGGTACGGTATTGACCTCATCGGCCTGCGCGCCCGGCTGCAGCTCGATGGCGTAGAACAGGTCTTCGAACACCACGCGGTCGCTCTTGAAGCCGTTGGTGTTGACGTTGGCCAGGTTGTTGGCCACGGCGCTCATGGCCTTGTCCTGTGCGGCCAGGCCGGTCTTGCTGACCCAAAGTGCGGAACTCATGTGCGTTACCTCTTCGCTGTGGCGAACGCCTTATCAACGACGTGCGCCTGTGTTTCGTGGGAGCGAGCTCTGCTCGCGAAGCTGTGTCTGGCGAAACTCGATTCGCGAGCAAAGCTCGCTCCTACACGGCCGCCGGCTTTCCGGCTCAGCTGCCGCGAATCATGCGGTTGCCGGCCTCGGACAGGTCCTCGGCGGCCTTCATCATCTTCACCTGGGTCTCGAACAGGCGGTTCAGGCTCATGGTCGCCACCAGCTGATCGATGGCGCCGACATTGCTCGCCTCCAGGTAGCCGGACACCAGCACCGGCGCTTCCAGCCCCTCTGCCGGCTGACCATCGATGCGCGCCAGCAGGCCGCTGGCGTCCTTGGTCAGGTCGGCGGCGTCGACATCCACCACGCGGATGCGGTCCACCTCGGCGGTGACGAAATCGCCACGCGGGATTACCGAAACGGTGCCGTCACGGCCGATATGCAGGCTGTCGTACTCGGGCAGCACGATGGGGCCGCCCTCGCCCAGCACGGCGCGGCCGTTCAGGGTCAGGCGCAGCTCGGCATCGACCTGCAGCGCGCCGTTGCGGGTGTAGCGCTCGGCGCCTTCATCGCCCTCGACGGCGAACAGGCCGCGGCCCTGGATCGCTACGTCGAGATCACGGCCGGTGGCCATCAGCTCGCCGGGCGCCAGGTTGACGCCGTTGTTCTTCACCCGTGCCAGGTGGCGGCTGTCGTAGCCGTAGCCTTCCACGGCGACGGCCTGAGCCTGTTCGAGGTCGGCACGAAAGCCGGGCGTGTTGACGTTGGCCAGGTTGTTGGCGCGCACCGTGAGCGAGCTCATGGTGCGGCTGGCGGCGGTCATTGCGGTGTAACCGAGACGGTCCATGGTTCAGCCTCAGATCGCGCCGAACAGCACTTGGGTGAGTTCCTTGTTGGTGGTCAGCACCTTGGTGTTGGCCTGGTAGTTGCGCTGCCCCTCCATCAGACCGACCAGTTGCTGGGTCAGATCGACGTTGGAGTTCTCCAGCGAACCGGCCACCAGCGCACCGAACGGGCCGACGCCAGGCACGCCGATCAGCGCCGCGCCGGAGTCGGCAGTTTCCACCCAGGCGGTGCCGCTGATGTTCTTCAGGCCGCCAGCGTTGGCGAAGGTGGCCAGCGCCACCTGGCCCTGCAGCATGCGCTGGCCGTTGCTGTAGTTGGCATAGACCATGCCGTCCTTCTCTACCGACAAGCCGGTCTGCTCGCCCGCCGCATAACCGCTGGCGCGGTTGGTGGTGACGACGAAGTCGGAGCCGTACTGGCTGGAATTGCTGTAGTCGATGGCGATGGCCATCGGGTCGACACCGGGCAGGGCGAAACCGACGTTGACCGGGCCGGCCGGCGCGGTGAGCGTGCCGTTGGTGCCGAAGGTCAGAGTTTGAGGGGCGCCTACAGCCGCACCGCCGGCGTAATAGTGGGCTTCCCAGTTGTTATCGCCAGTCTTGACGAAGTACTGGGTCAGGGTGTGTTCCTTGCCCTGGGAGTCGAACACCTTGGTGGTGTAGGTGGAGTTGTAGGTGTTGACGTCCGCCGGATCGAACGGCGCGGTGGCCGGCACAGTCTGGTTGGAGTCCAGGTTCATGACGAAGGCCAGGCTGTCGGTGGCGCGCGCCGGCAGGTTGGCGTTCTGCAGCTGCAGGTCGCCCATGGCGCCTACCTGCAGATTGCCGGCGGCGTCCACCGGGTAGCCCTGCAGGGTCTGGCCGGCGGCGTTGACGATGTTGTTGTCCTTGTCGGCGCCGAACACGCCGGCGCGGGTGTAGCTGACATCACCATTGCCGCCGCGGGTAACGAAGAAGCCGCCGCCGGAGATGGCCAAATCGAGGCTGCGCCCGGTGGTCACCAGGGAGCCGCCCTGGCTGATGCTCTGGGTGGTGGCCAGCACTTCCACGCCCATCGCCTGGCTGTCGGCGTAGATGCTGCCGAACTCGGTGCGCGAGGACTTGAAGCCGGTGGTGCCGGCGTTGGCGATGTTGTGGCTGATGGTGTTGAGCTGTTCGTTGACGGCACTGAGGCCGGTCATGGCGATATTGAAACTCATGGCGACTGGACCTTTGAATTAACGACTGGGTGGGTTCAGAGCAGACCGGCGGTCTGCGTCTGGCCGAATTCGGTGATGTTGTAGAAGGGCACGGAGCCGATGCCGACGACTTCCAGCACCGGCCCCTCGGCACTGACGCGCACCTGGGTGACGCGGCCGGCCACCTCGACCTTCGGATACTCGCCACTGTCGCTCTTGACCTCGACCTTGTAGCGGCCTGGCGCCAGGCCAAGGGCCTTGGGGTCTAGCTCGAAGGGCACGCGGCCCGGCGCCTGGGAACCCAGGTCGATTTCCTTCTTCACGCCGTTGCTGTCGGTGACCACCAGGGCCAGCTTGCCGGCGGCGTGCTCGAGATTGACCTCGCCTTTGACCTTGTCTGCATCCAGCTCCAGCTGCTCGGTGGCGACCTTGACTTCCTGGCCGACCAGGCCGGCAGCGGTGAGGGTCTGCAGGTTGTCCAGCAGCACCAGGTTGCTCTTGCTCAGCGAGGCCATGTTCTCCAGGCTCTTGACCTGGCTCATGGCGGCGAACTGGTTGAGGAATTCGGTGCTGTCCACCGGTTTGGTCGGGTCCTGGTTCTGGATCTGCGCGACCATCAGGGTGAGGAAGTTGTTTTCCAGTTGGGTCGCGTCGCTGACGTTGACCGACTGCTTCACCGCTTCGTCGATGCTGTAAGCGGGATTGTTCTGGCTGTTGTTGCTGACCGTGGCCATCAGGATTCTCCGAGCTTGAGCAGGCCTTGCTGCATGCTTTTCAGGCGATTGAGCACCTCGACGCTGGTCTCGAAGCTGCGGGTGGCCGACATCATGTCGGTCATTTCCTCGATCTGATCGATGTCGGCGTAGAACACGTAGCCCTTGTCATCGGCTAGCGGGTTGTCCGGCTCGTAACGGCGCACCGGCTCGCGGCCGGCGGTGACCACGTCGAGCACCTGCACATGGGCGCCGCCCATGCCCACGCCGCGGGTCAGCTGATCGTTGTTGTAGACGGCGGCGAACACCGGCTTGCGCGCCTGGTACACGTCCTCGGCACTGGCCGCGGCCGAGTCGGCGTTGGCCAGGTTGCTGGCCACGGTGTTGAGGCGCACGGTCTGCGCGTTCATCGACGAGCCAGCGATGCGGTAGATGGAATCGAAAGCCATGGTCAGCGTCCCTCGATGGCCTGTTTCAGGCCGCGGAATTTCATGCTGAGAAAGGTCAGGCTGGTCTGGAAGTCCATGCTGTTCTTGGAGAACGCGGCCTGTTCCACACTCAGCTCGACGCTGTTGCCGTCCTGCGACGGCTGGGTCGGCACGCGGTACTTGAGATCGGCAGTGCTGGCGCTGAACGCCTGCTGTGGATCGAGCCGCTGCATCTCGCCGGCAAAATCGATGTCGCGGGCGAGAAAGCCCGGCGTGTCTTCGTTGGCCAGGTTGGCGGCGAGAATCTCGCTGCGCTGCATACGCAGTTCGATGGCTCGCGAATGCAGCCCCACCACGTCATCAATCCGTATACTCATTCACCGGTACCCTTAACCCAAGGTTGTGCCCAGGTGCCTTGAGCACAAAGCGTGCCCAACCCATAAGAGAGCCGTATTACATTGATTTATCAGGGATTCTTGAGAACCGCCGGCGCCTTTCGCGTCGCCCTTTTTCCGCATCGCCGCATCGCCGGAGGGAAAAGCGGAAAGGCTTTTTCCGCCTTGGCGTCAGTGCTCTTCCTCTTCGCCGCACTGCCTGCGGATACGGCACGTGCGCAGGCCGACGCCGCCGGCCAGATCAATCAGGCCATCGCTACGCATATGCAGCAGAAGCTTGCCGAGGAGGCCAAACGCCAGGCCTGGCAAGGCCAGCGCCACAGCCTCGATACAACGCTGGTGGGCAGCGCGGAACGACTGCCGGCCTGCGCCCAGGCCCTGAGCGTGGCGGTCGCCAGCGATGATCCCTCGGCGCTGGCGCGCCAGCGCCTGGAGCTGAGCTGCCCGGACACCCCCGGCTGGAGCATCACCGCCCTGGTGCAGGCCAACGTCTTCCTACCGGTGGTACATGCCGCGCGGGTGATCGAACGCGGCCAGACCATCAGCGCCGAACAGCTGCAATTGCAGGAAGTGAACATCGGCAAGGCATCGCGCGGTTTCTACAACGACCTCGACGAGGTGGTCGGCCAGGGCGCCAAACGCCGCGTGCGCGCCGGCCAGCTGATCGCGCCAAACCTGCTCACCGCACCGCTGCTGATTCGCCGCGGCCAGCAGGTGACCATCATCGCCAGCCAGGACGGTATCTCCGCCTCGGCCACCGGCGAGGCGCTGGCCAATGGCCGCGAAGGCGAGGTGATCCGCGTGCGCAACCTCGGTAGCCAGAAGGTAATCGAGGCGCAGGTGGTGGAAGATGGCGTGGTCACCAGCACCTTCAGGTAGGGTGTCATGCCACGTGGGAGGCGCTTGCGCGGCGAGCGGGTCTGGCGGGTCGCGGCTAAAGCCCCTCCCACAAATATGTAGGGCGGGTGCAGCCCGCCACCATTGACCGGCGGGTGTCACCCGCCCTACGCCCAGCCCTCCAGGCGCATGGTCGCGCGCACCAGGCGCTGCTCTTCCTGCTCGATCTCCTGCAGGTTGTCGCGGATGCTGTTGATGTGATCGCGCGCGGCGCGCTGGGCCTGTTCCGGCAGGCGCTCGATCACCGCGTGATACAGGCGCGAGTGTTGGCGGTCGATCTGCCGCTTCTGCGCCGGGCGGTGATAGAGATTGTTCACCGAGGCGAACACGGTGCTGAGCATCAGGTCGGTCAGCGACTGCAAGGTGTGCACCAGCACCGGGTTGTGCGACGCCTCGCAGATGGCCAAGTGGAAGGCGTGATCGAGGCGTGCGTGTTCGCGTGGGTCGACCGGATGCTCCTGCGCGTGGGCCGCGAGCATTTCCTCGTAGCGCCGGGTCAGCAGGACGAAATCCGCGTCGGTGCCACGCAGCGCCGCCAGGCGCGCCGACTCGCCCTCTAGCAGGCCGCGCACTTCCAGCAGGTCGTACAGGGTGCGCGGTTGCGAGCCGAACAGATGCATCAGCGGGCTGGCATCGCGCTCGCCGCTAAGCTTGGCCACCCGTGAATCACGCCCCTGCGCAGTGTCGATGATGCCGCGCCCACGCAGGACCTTCAGCCCTTCACGCAGCGCCGAACGGGAAATGCCCAGCTTCTCGCACAGGCGCCGCTCCGAGGGCAGCGGCTGACCCACCTTGAGTACGCCATCGACGATCAGCCGCTCGATGCGCTCGGCCACCACGTCGCTGACCTGCCGTCTTGCGACAGCCTGATTCGTATCCATTTCAACCCTCCCTTCAACTGGTCGTACCAGCTGACGCGAGCATACGCCCTTCATCCGAAAGCCATGTTCAAAGCCTATGAGAATAAGCACTTTGAGCAGCCTTGTGCGAAAGGTTGACGAAAGAAACTGGTCCTACCAGTGATAAAGACGATGGACGTAAAAATTCAGGCGGCCTAAACATAAGGCCATGGTCGCGGCATGACCGCCTATAAAAACAACGTTCCCGATTGAGCCTGCCATGAGCATTCTGTACGACGAGCGCGTCGACGGCGCGCTGCCCAAAGTCGACAAGGCCGCGCTGCTGACCGAGCTGCGCCAGTGCCTACCCGACCTCGACATCCTGCATACCGTCGAAGACCTGAAGCCTTATGAGTGCGATGGCCTGTCCGCCTACCGCACCACACCCATGCTGGTGGTGCTGCCCGAGCGCATCGAGCAAGTGCAACAGCTGCTCAAGCTCTGCCACGCCCGTGGCGTGCCGATCGTGGCGCGCGGTGCCGGCACCGGCCTGTCCGGCGGTGCGCTGCCGCTGGAGAAGGGCATCCTGCTGGTGATGGCGCGCTTCAACCAAATTCTCGAGATCAACCGTGAAGGCCGCTTCGCCCGGGTACAGCCCGGCGTGCGTAACCTGGCGATCTCACAGGCCGCCGCGCCGTTCGACCTGTATTACGCCCCTGATCCGTCCTCGCAGATTGCCTGCTCTATCGGCGGCAATGTCGCCGAGAATGCCGGCGGCGTGCATTGCCTGAAGTACGGCCTGACCGTGCACAACCTGCTCAAGGTGGACATCCTCACCGTCGAAGGCGAGTTCATGACACTCGGCAGCGACGCCCTGGACGCGCCGGGTTTCGACCTGCTGGCGCTGTTCACCGGCTCCGAAGGCATGCTCGGCATCGTCACCGAGGTGACGGTCAAGCTGCTGCCCAAGCCGCAGGTTGCCAAGGTGCTGCTGGCGGCCTTCGACTCGGTGGAAAAAGCCGGCCGCGCGGTCGGTGACATCATCGCCGCCGGCATCATCCCCGGCGGCCTGGAGATGATGGACAACCTGGCGATTCGCGCCGCCGAAGACTTTATCCACGCCGGCTACCCGGTGGAGGCCGAGGCCATCCTGCTCTGCGAGCTGGACGGCGTGGAGGCCGACGTCGCCGACGACTGCGAGCGCGTGCGTGAGGTGCTGGAACAGGCCGGCGCCACCGAAGTACGCCTGGCCCGCGACGAAGCCGAGCGGGTGAAATTCTGGGCCGGGCGCAAGAACGCCTTCCCGGCGGTCGGGCGCATCTCGCCGGACTACTACTGCATGGACGGCACCATCCCGCGGCGCGAGCTGCCCGGCGTGCTGCGCGGCATCGCCGAGCTGTCCGAGGAGTACGGCCTGCGCGTGGCCAACGTGTTCCATGCCGGCGACGGCAATATGCACCCGCTGATCCTCTTCGATGCCAACGTACCGGGCGAGCTGGAGCGCGCCGAGGCCATCGGCGGCAAGATCCTCGAACTCTGCGTCAAGGTCGGCGGCAGCATCACCGGCGAGCACGGCGTCGGCCGCGAGAAGATCAATCAGATGTGCGCGCAGTTCAACAGCGACGAAATCACCCTGTTCCACGCGGTAAAGGCGGCGTTCGACCCCAGCGGCCTGCTCAACCCGGGCAAGAACATCCCCACCCTGCACCGCTGCGCCGAGTTCGGTGCCATGCACGTGCACCACGGCCAACTGCCCTTCCCGGAACTGGAGCGCTTCTGATGCAGCAGGATTTCGATGCCAGCGCCGCGCTGCTGGAACAGGTCAACCACGCGCTCAACAGCGCCACGGCGCTGCGCATCCAGGGCAGCGGCAGCAAGGCCCATCTGGGCCGCGCCACCACCGGCGAAGTGCTGGATACCCGCATGCACCGCGGCATCGTCAGCTACGACGCCACCGAACTGGTGCTCACCGCCCGCGCCGGCACACCACTTACAGAAATCGAAGCGGCGCTGGAGGCCAACAACCAGATGCTGCCGTGCGAACCGCCGCACCTGGGCGATGGCGCCACCCTGGGCGGCATGGTCGCCGCCGGGCTGTCCGGCCCGCGTCGGCCCTGGGCCGGTTCGGTGCGCGATCAGGTGCTCGGCACCCGCGTGATCACCGGCCAGGGCAAGCTGCTGCGCTTCGGCGGCGAGGTGATGAAGAACGTCGCCGGCTACGACCTGTCGCGCCTGATGGCCGGCAGCTTCGGTTGCCTTGGCCTGCTCGCCGAAGTCTCGCTCAAGGTGCTGCCCAAACCGCGCCAGGTGCTCAGCCTGCGCCTGGACATGAGTGCTCGCGACGCGCTCAACAAGCTTGCCGAGTGGGGCCAGCAGCCATTGCCAATCAGCGCCGCCAGCCATGACGGTGTCGCGCTTCACCTGCGCCTTGAGGGCGGCGAAGGCTCGGTTCTGGCTGCGCGCCAGCGCCTGGGCGGTGAAGAGATCGACAACGCTTACTGGCACGAACTGCGTGAACAGCGCCTGCCGTTCTTCAGCGCCAGCGGCACGCTCTGGCGCCTGTCGCTGCCGGCCAATAGCGGCCTGCTCGACCTGCCCGGCCGCCAGCTGATCGACTGGGGCGGCGCGCAGCGCTGGCTGAAAACCGACGCCGATGGCGAGCTGATCCAGCGCGTGACGGGGGGGCTCGGCGGCCACGCCACCTGCTTCGCCGCCGGCCAGGTACAACCCTTCCAGCCGCTGGCTGCTCCTCTGCTGCGTTACCAGCGCCAGCTGAAGAACCAGCTCGACCCCCAGGGTATTTTCAACCCTGGCCGCATGTACGCCGAGGTATAAGACGTGCAGACCAATTTGAGTGAACAGGCCAAGCGCCTGCCGCGCGCCGAGGAAGCCGAACGCATCCTGCGCTCCTGCGTGCATTGCGGCTTCTGCAACGCCACCTGCCCGACCTACCAGCTACTCGGTGACGAGCTGGACGGCCCGCGCGGACGCATCTACCTGATCAAGCAGATGCTCGAAGGTGGCGAAGTCACGGCCAAGACCCAGGAGCACCTGGATCGCTGTCTGACCTGCCGCAACTGCGAGACCACCTGTCCATCCGGTGTGCAGTACCACAACCTGCTGGATATCGGCCGCGAAGTGGTCGAGCAGGCGGTGCCGCGGCCGCTGAACGAGCGCCTGCTGCGTCAGGGCCTGCGCGCCGTGGTGCCACGCCCGGCGCTGTTCAAGACTTTGACCCAGACCGGTCTGGCCCTGCGCCCGCTGCTGCCGGCCGCGCTCAAGGCCAAGCTGCCGCGCGAGGTTCGCCCGGCCAAGCCGCGCCCGACGCAGCAGCATGCCCGCCGCGTGCTGATGCTAGAAGGCTGCGTGCAACCGGGGCTGTCGCCCAACACCAACGCCGCCACCGCACGCGTGCTGGATCGCCTTGGCATCAGCGTCACGCCGATCCGCGAGGCGGGCTGCTGCGGCGCCGTGGATTACCACCTCAACGCCCAGGAAGCCGGGTTGCAACGCGCGCGGCAGAACATCGACGCCTGGTGGCCGGCCATCCAAGCCGGCACTGAGGCCATCGTGCAGACCGCCAGCGGCTGCGGCGCTTTCGTCAAGGACTACGGCCACCTGCTCGCCAGTGACCCGGCGTATGCAAGCAAGGCGGCGCGGGTCAGCGCCCTGGCCAAGGATCTGGTCGAGGTGCTGCTGGGTGAGCCACTGGAACAGCTGCAGGTACGCGCCGAGCAGCGCCTGGCCTTCCACTGCCCCTGCACCCTGCAGCATGCGCAGAAACTCGGCGGCGCGGTTGAAGGCGTACTGACGCGCCTCGGCTTCGGCCTGACCGCTGTGCCGGACGGTCACCTGTGCTGCGGCTCGGCCGGCACCTATTCGCTGACCCAGCCAGAACTGTCGCGGCAGCTTCGCGACAACAAATTGAACGCCCTGGAAAGCGGCAAACCGGACGCCATCGTCACCGCCAATATTGGCTGCCAGACCCATCTGGACGGTGCCGGACGCACACCGGTGCGCCACTGGATCGAGATCGTCGAGGAGGCGATGGGCTGATCACGCGTAGCCGGTGCCACGCGCACGGCTACAGATGTACCGCAACGCACAAGCGGAGGAATGAGTCCCGCCTGTGGGAGGCGCTTTAGCGGCGAGCTTTTATCGCGGCTGAAGCCGCTCCCACGGTGATTGCCCGGTAGCCCGAATGCAATCCGGGCAAAGCGCCAGATATTCCCGGATTGCATCCGGGCTACGCGACTGAACACCTTCTCCCGCATGCGGGAGAGGGGAGAAAAACCAAGAACACGAGGTATGCCATGCAACACAAAGCCGTACTCAGCCAGAGCGAAGTCAGTCAGATCATCGCAGCCGCCCGTAACGAAGCGCAGCAACAGGGCTGGGCCGTGGCTATCGCCGTGGTCGACGACGGCGGTCATCCGCTGGCTCTGGAGCGCCTCGACGGCTGCGCGCCCATCGGCGCCTACATCGCCACCGAGAAGGCGCGCAGCGCCGCCATTGGCCGCCGCGAAACCAAGGGCTACGAGGACATGGTCAACGGCGGTCGC
Organism: Pseudomonas sp. UBA7530; assembly: GCF_002479365.1. Taxonomy (NCBI): domain Bacteria; kingdom Pseudomonadati; phylum Pseudomonadota; class Gammaproteobacteria; order Pseudomonadales; family Pseudomonadaceae; genus Pseudomonas; species Pseudomonas sp. UBA7530. The sequence continues at coordinate 260,701 of NZ_DLMS01000011.1, read as the reverse complement.
ACCGCCTTCGTCAGCGCGCCGCTGATCACCTCGCTGGAGGGCGGTGTACCGGTTCTGGTGGATGGCCAGGTTGTGGGTGCCGTCGGTGTATCCGGGGTCAAGGCCGAACAGGATGCGCAGGTGGCAAAGGCGGGTATTGCGGCCCTTTAAACATGCGGCGCAGCCGCCAACTGATGACCTTCTCCCTCCGGGAGAAGGTGTCACGAAGTGACGGAAGAGGGTTCCAACAGACAACGCCTGGCCCCTCTCGCAAGCGATTAGACAGGAGAACAGAAAAATGACCGAACGCGTGCAATGTCAGCGCCTGCAGGTAGCCGCCGAGCTCAAGCAATTCATCGAAAGCGAAGTGCTGCCCGGCAGCGGTATCGAGGCGGCGGCCTTCTGGAGCGGTTTCGATGCGCTGGTGCACGACCTGGCGCCGCGCAACCGTGCCCTACTGGCCGAGCGCGACCGTCTGCAGACCGAGCTGGATACCTGGCACCGCGCCAACCCTGGGCCGATCACCGACATGAACGCCTACCGCGCCTTCCTCGGCTCCATCGGCTACTTGCTGCCGCAGCCGGAGCAGGTCAAAGCGACCACCGCCAACGTAGACAGCGAGATCGCCACCCAGGCCGGCCCGCAGCTGGTAGTGCCGGTGATGAATGCGCGCTACGCGCTGAACGCCGCCAACGCCCGCTGGGGCTCGCTGTACGACGCGCTGTACGGCACCGATGCCATCAGCGAAGAAGGTGGTGCCAGCAAGGGCCCGGGCTATAACGAAGTGCGCGGCGCCAAGGTGATCGCCTTCGCCCGCGCCTTCCTTGACCAGGCCGCGCCACTGGCCCAGGGCTCGCACTCAGACGCCAGTGCCTATGCCGTAGTCGCCGGCCAACTGCAGGTGACCCTGAGCAGCGGCGCGCAGACCTCGCTGGCGCAACCGGAGAAATTCGTTGGTTTCCAGGGCGATGCTGCCACGCCGAGCGCCGTGCTGCTGAAGAACAACGGCCTGCACTTCGAGATCCAGATCGACGCCAGCAGCCCCATCGGCCGTACCGACGCCGCCGGCGTGAAGGACGTGCTGATGGAAGCGGCGTTGTCCACCATCATGGACTGCGAGGACTCCGTCGCTGCCGTCGACGCCGCCGACAAGGTGGTGGTCTACCGCAACTGGCTGGGCCTGATGAAGGGCGATCTGGCCGAAGATCTGCAAAAGGCTGGCAAGCGCATCACCCGGCGCCTCAATGCGGATCGCATCTACACCGCAGCCAATGGCAGCGAACTGACCCTGCACGGTCGCTCATTGCTGTTCATCCGCAACGTCGGCCACCTGATGAGCAACCCGGCGATCATCGACGGTGAAGGCTTGGAAATTCCCGAGGGCATCCTCGATGCGGTGGTGACCAGCCTGATCGCCCTGCATGACCTCAAGCGCCGCGGCAACTCGCGCACCGGCAGCGTGTATATCGTCAAGCCGAAGATGCACGGGCCGTTCGAAGTGGCCTTCGCCAACGAACTGTTCGGTCGCGTCGAGCAGCTGCTGGGCATGCCGGCCAATTCCCTGAAAATGGGCATCATGGATGAGGAGCGGCGCACCAGCGTCAACCTCAAGGCGTGCATCGAGGCCGCCAGCGCGCGTGTGGCCTTCATCAACACCGGTTTTCTCGACCGCACTGGCGACGAAATGCACACCGCCATGGAAGCTGGCGCGATGCTGCGCAAGGGCGACATGAAATCCAGCGCCTGGATCCAGGCCTACGAGCGCAATAACGTGCTGGTCGGCCTGGCCTGCGGGCTGCGCGGCAAGGCGCAGATCGGCAAGGGCATGTGGGCCATGCCGGATCTGATGGCAGCCATGCTGGAGCAGAAGATCGGCCATCCGAAAGCCGGCGCCAACACCGCCTGGGTGCCGTCGCCGACCGCCGCCGTGCTGCACGCCCTGCACTATCACCAGATCGACGTGCAGGCGGTACAGAGCGAGCTGGAACTGATCGACCTGGCCAGCCAGCGCGACAGCCTGCTGAACGATCTACTCAGCGTGCCGGTCAGCGCCGAGCGGCCGTGGAGCGCCAGCGATATCCAGCAGGAGCTGGACAACAACTGCCAGGGCATCCTCGGTTACGTGGTGCGCTGGGTCGAGCAGGGCGTCGGCTGCTCCAAGGTGCCGGATATCCACAACGTCGGCCTGATGGAAGACCGTGCCACCCTGCGCATTTCGGCTCAGCACATCGCCAACTGGCTGCACCACGGCGTGGTCAACGAGGCCCAGGTGCGCGAGACGCTGCAGCGCATGGCACAGGTGGTCGACGGACAGAATGCCGGCGATCCGGCCTACCGCCCGATGGCACCTGACTTCGAACAATCCCATGCCTTCCGCGCTGCCTGTGATCTAGTGTTCAAGGGCCGCGAGCAGCCGTCCGGCTATACCGAGCCGCTGCTGCATGCCTGGCGGCTGCGTTTCAAGCAGGAGGTTTGAACTACTGTGGGAGGGGCTTTAGCCGCGACAAAACAACTACAAAAAGCTCGCGGCTAAAGCCCCTCCCACAAAAAGCAGACTAACCATCGTGGACGGAGCCGAAAGCCTCCACGAAACAAGCCCTGACGGTCGCTGACCGTCGGGGCTTTCGAGCATGAGCGCGGTGGCGGGTGATCCCTGCCGTCGCGGCTCGCGGAAAGGTCGGCGCCGTGGTGCCCGGCCCTTCCAGATGCGTGGCGCCGGGTATCCCCGGAAAACTGTGGTTCACAAGAAAAAGAAGGAACCAACCCATGAGTCAAACGCTGCTCTCCATCCTGGCCTTCGTGCCACTGGTACTGGCGGGTGTACTGCTGATCGGCTTTCGCTGGCCGGCCAAGTACGCGATGCCGCTGGTGTTCGTCCTCACAGCCCTGATCGGCCTGCTGGCCTGGGACATGTCCCTCAACCGGGTCATTGCCTCCAGTCTGCAGGGACTGATTCTCACGGCCTCGATCCTGTGGATCATCTTCGGCGCGATCCTGCTGCTGAACACCCTCAAGCACTCCGGTGGCATCGCGGCGATTCGTCGGGGCTTCTCCAACATCAGCCCGGACCGTCGCGTGCAGGCGCTGATCGTCGCCTGGCTGTTCGGCTGCTTCATCGAGGGCGCCTCCGGCTTCGGCACCCCGGCCGCAGTGGCCGCGCCGCTGCTGGTGGCGCTGGGCTTCCCGGCCCTGGCCGCAGTGGTGCTGGGGATGATGGTGCAATCCACGCCGGTATCCTTCGGTGCGGTGGGTACGCCAATCCTGGTGGGCGTCGGCGCCGGTCTGGACAAGACCGGTATCACCGAGCAACTGGTGGCCACCGGCAGCACCTGGGAAACCTTCTTCCACCTGATCTATTCGCGGGTGGCCATCACCCACGGCCTGATCGGCCTGCTGATGCCGCTGATCATGGTGATGATCATGACGCGCTTCTTCGGCCGCAATCAGAGCTGGAAGGAAGGTCTGGCCATCGCGCCGTTCGCCATCTTCACCGCCTTTGCCTTCTCCCTGCCTTACATGGCTGCCGGCGTGTTCCTCGGCCCGGAATTCCCCTCGATGATCGGCGCCCTGGTCGGCCTGGCCATCGTGGTGCCGGCTGCCAAGGCGGGCTTTCTGTTGCCCAAGGAGACCTGGGACTTCGCCGATCCCAAGGACTGGCCGTCCGACTGGATGGGCAAGATCGAAATGAAACTGGACGAGGTGGCAGGCAAGGCGCCGATCTCGGTGCCCATGGCCTGGGCGCCCTACCTGCTGCTGGCGGCATTCCTGGTGATCTCGCGCACCTTCCCCGAGGTGAAAGCGGCACTGATGAGCGTTACCTTCGGCTGGAAAGACATCCTCGGCGAGACCGGCGTGTCCGGCACCATCGAGCCGCTGTTCCTGCCAGGCGGCATCCTGTGCATGGTGGTGCTGGTGACCTTCTTCCTCCATCGCATGCGCTTCTCCGAGCTCAAGGCGGCGGTGGGCGAGTCGAGCAAGACCCTGCTAGGCGCCGGCTTCGTGTTGATCTTCACTATCCCCATGGTGCGTATCCTGATCAACTCCGGGGTCAATGGCAGCGACCTGGTGTCGATGCCGGTAGCCATGGCGCAGTTGGTGGCCGATAGCGTCGGCGGCGTATATCCGTTCTTCGCCCCCGCGGTGGGCGGGCTAGGCGCCTTTATCGCCGGCTCCAACACCGTGTCCAACTTGATGCTGTCGCAGTTCCAGTTCAACGCGGCGCAGCTGCTCGGTGTGTCCGGGGCAATGATGGTGGCACTGCAGTCGGTCGGCGCGGCGGCGGGCAACATGATCGCCATCCATAACGTGGTGGCGGCCTCGGCGACCGTCGGTCTGCTCGGCCGTGAAGGCATCACCCTGCGCAAGACCATTCTGCCGACGCTGTACTACCTCACCATGGCTGGTGTGATCGCGCTGGTGGCGATGTACGGCATGGCGCTGACCGATCCGCTGATGGCCGCGCGCTGACGCCACACGGGTCGTCTATCGCACGACCCGACTGTGCTTGGTCCGCCGACTGGCGGCGATTGCCGCCAGCCGGCTTGGCGCATCCCGCCAATTGCGGTAGCTTGCCGGCACCGTGAGATTCACCCGAGGTCGATATGAAGAAGTGGCAATGCGTGGTCTGTGGACTGATTTACGACGAGAGCCAGGGTTGGCCGGATGACGGCATCGCCCCCGGCACCCGCTGGGAAGACGTGCCGGAAGACTGGCTGTGCCCCGACTGCGGCGTCGGCAAGATGGATTTCGAGATGATCGAAATCGGCTGATCGGCCTTGGCAATACCACAACGGCGACCTTCGGGTCGCCGTTTTCATTAAAGGCCCAGGCAGGTGCCCGAACCTTTGCGCAGTGCAGGAAAATCTTCGGCGTCATTTAAGCAGCGCCAAAAGCCGGTCGCCCTTCACCTACAGCAGGCAATCACAGCCAGCTTCATTCCGCGCCTACCGCACGAAGGATTACGATCATGGCCTTGTCGATTCATACCAACTACTCCTCGCTGATCACTCAGACCAACCTGGGCAAAACCAACAACGCCCTGGGCACCAACCAGCAGCGCCTGGGCACCGGCCTGCGCATCAACAGCGCCGCCGACGATGCCGCCGGCCTGCAGATCGCTACCCGCCTCAACGCTCAGTCGCGCGGCATGGACGTGGCCATGCGCAACACCGGTGATTCCATCTCCCTGCTGCAGACCGCCGAAGGCGCCTTCAGCGAGATGACCGACATCATGCAACGCATGAAGGACCTGGCCACCCAGGCCGCGAACGACACCAACAGCGACGACGACCGTACCTCGCTGAAGGCCGAGTACGACGAGCTGGGCAACGAGCTGACCAACATCATCAGCAACACCAAGTACGCAGGCGAAGCCCTGTTTGCTGCCGGTGGCAAGCTGACCGCTGCAATGACCTTCCAGATCGGCTCCAGCAGCGCCGAAACCCTGTCGTTCAACGCCAGTGCAAACCTGACCGCCGTTACCGGTGCGATCACCACCATCAAGGCCGAGACCCTCGATGACGCCACCAACGCCGGTAGCGCCATGGACGAGCTGGAAACCGCTCTGGACGCCGTCGGCACTCTGCGTTCGCAGCTTGGCGCCAACATCAACCGCCTGA
>NZ_DLMS01000011.1:216159-254895 GCF_002479365.1 Pseudomonas sp. UBA7530 | reverse complement strand
TCATGTCCCTGCTGGGCTGATCACGCGCTTAGCCGGCGCAAGGGACTGCGCCACACCCATTTCACCACTGAACGCCAGCGCCCTTAAGGCATTCGAGAAAACGGTCGCCCTGTATCTACAGCACCGCTTCCAGGCGTTCACGCACGAAGGAATACACTCATGGCTCTCTCGATTCATACCAACTACTCCTCGCTGGTTACCCAGACCAACCTGGGCAAGACCAACAACGCCCTGGGCACCAACCAACAGCGCCTGGGCACCGGCCTGCGCATCAACAGCGCCGCCGACGACGCCGCCGGCCTGCAGATCGCCACCCGCCTCAACGCACAGTCGCGCGGCATGGACGTGGCCATGCGCAACACTGGCGACGCCATCTCCCTGCTGCAAACCGCCGAAGGTGCGTTCAACGAAACCACCGACATCCTGCAGCGTATGAAGGATCTGGCCACCCAAGCGGCGAACGACACCAACTCTGCCGATGACCGCACCTCCCTGCAGTCCGAATTCGACGAGTTGGCCAAAGAGATCACCAACATCTTCAACAACACCAAATACGCGGGCGAAAACCTGTTCACCACCAAGCTCGCCGCCGCGGTCAGCTTCCAGATCGGCTCCAGCTCGGCAGAAACCCTGAGCTTTGACGTCAGCACCGATCTGGGCACCTTGGACACCACCCTCAATACCGACGTGGCCGCCCTGACCCTCGACACTGCAGCCAACGCCGGTGCGGCGATGACCGCGCTGGAAGGCGCGCTGGACGATGTCGGTGCGATGCGTGCCAGTTTCGGCGCCAACATCAACCGCCTGAACCACACCGCCAACAACCTGGCCAACATGAAGGACAACACCGACATGGCCAAGGGTCGCATCATGGATGCCGACTTCGCCAAGGAAAGCGCCAACATGACCAAGAACAGCATGCTGATGCAGTCCGGCATCTCCATGCTCAAGCAAGCCGGCCAGATGCCGGGCATGGTCATGTCCCTGCTGGGCTGATCACGGGCTTTCCAGGCGCAAGGGACTGCGCCACTCCACATGCACGACTAAACGCCGTCCGCCCTTAAGGCATTCGCGAAAACGGTCGCCCTGTTCCTACAGCACCGCTTCCAGGCGTTCACGCACGAAGGAATACTCTTATGGCTCTCTCGATTCATACCAACTACTCCTCGCTGGTCACCCAGACCAACCTGGGCAAGACCAACAACGCCCTGGGCACCAACCAGCAGCGCCTGGGCACCGGCCTGCGCATCAACAGCGCCGCCGACGATGCCGCCGGCCTGCAGATCGCCACCCGCCTCAATGCCCAGTCGCGCGGCATGGACGTGGCCATGCGCAACACCGGTGATTCCATCTCCCTGCTGCAGACCGCCGAAGGCGCCTTCAGCGAGATGACCGACATCGTCCAGCGCATGAAGGACCTGGCCACCCAGGCCTCCAACGCCACCAACAGCGGCGCCGACCTGATCGCCCTGCAAAACGAATACGACGAGCTCGGCAAGGAAATGGCCAACATCGTCAAAAACACCAAGTATGCCGGCGAGAACCTGTTCAGCAACGGCACTACCGTCGACGGCTCCAACGGCAAACTGTCCGCTGCAGTCAACTTCCAGATCGGCTCCAGCTCTGCCGAAACCCTGGAGCTGGACGTCAGCACCAAGCTGACCGCTCTGGGCACCTCCCTGGCGGCGATTTCCGATACCTACACCACCGCTGGAACTCCGGGTACCGAACTGGCCACCACTCAGGATCCGACCACTGCGGTCAACACCAACGCCAACGCGATGATCGATACGCTGAGCGACGCACTCGACGACATCGGCGCGCTGCGTGCCCAGTTCGGCGCCAACATCAACCGCCTGAACCACACCGCCAACAACCTGGCCAACATGAAGGACAACACCGACATGGCCAAGGGTCGCATCATGGACGCCGACTTCGCCAAGGAAAGCGCCAACATGACCAAGAACAGCATGCTGATGCAGTCCGGCATTTCCATGCTCAAGCAGGCCGGCCAGATGCCGGGCATGGTCATGTCCCTGCTGGGCTGATCCCGCGTCATCCAGGCGCAACGGATTGCGCCACACCCTCCGACGCCCCGCTCTCGCGGGGCGTTCTTCATGGTCCATCGGACCATCGCCATCTGTCGCCGCAATCGATCAACCGTAACAGCATTTCGGAATGATCGAGCCAATTCGCAATTCGCGTTGATCGTGCCCGTTTAACTGGCTGCCCGGTCGCTATCAGCCTTGAACGAGTTCAATTGTTGTCCTACAACTGCAATCAAAGCTATGGCACAAGACTTGCCACAGTATTTTCCTGACGCCAGAATGCCGACCCACTTATAGCCCGGACTTTCCAAACGGAAACACCGCTCGCCCCAAGGACCGCATGAATTCCAGCTCCGAAACGCCGCTCGCCGAGCCGGGAAGCAATATCGCCTGTCTGATCATCAGGACCGGACGAAGCGATTGCTATGCACACTTTTACCCGGCGCTGTATCAGCTGACCCTGGTTAAAAGTGGTATCGAGGAGAAGATCGACCTGGGCTACTCCGGTAGCCGCCTGCTCGAACGCCTGCTGCAGGAGCCCGGCGAGGTGGTGTCACGCGACGAGCTGATGAATCATGCTTGGGCCGACCGGGTCGTCGGCCAGGGCAGCCTCAACCAGCAGATCTACACCTTGCGCCAGATATTGGGAGACGAGAAAAGCCGGGAAATCATCCAGACCCTGCCGCGCCGCGGCTATCTGCTCAACCCCAACTATCTGGTCTATCCGCCGAGCATCGATGACATTGGCGAAGTCAGCGAACCACTCGATACCCCGGCCCCAGCACCCGCCTTTTTGCGCCGCCATAGCCGGCAGCGAACATCCTGGCTGATTCTGCTGAGTATCTTCGGCCTCATTGGCATCGCCCTGTTCATGGCGCTGTACAACATCAGCCAACCCAAGGATCTGCACAGTAGCGAAATGAACCTGGGCCCGCTGCACGTTCACTACATCGATCAAGACTCGCAGCGTCTGCAGCAGTTGATTCTGCAAACCCATGGCCTGACCAGCCGGCTTGCGGTTCTGGCCAGCAAGCCGGCGAGCCTGGTGCTGCGCCTGCATGGAGGCTTCTATGAACTGCTGTGCCTGCAGCCCAACGGTGGCGCGCGCTCGCTGATGCTGCACGAAAGCCAGCTGAATCAGGTGGCCGACCCCCAGTTGAGCAGGTGCCTGCCATGAGCAAGAGCAAGCAGTGCGGCATCAGCGGCGGCTGGTTGCTCACCATGTTCGCCACGGCTCTGACGATGCTGCTGGGCATGCTTGCCTTGTGGCTTAGCTTCATCTCTAGCGCGGAACTCGATGGTCGCTACCTGTCCACCGGCCAGGTGCAGTTGAGCAACGGGCGCGTACTGGACATCAGCCACAGCCTGCAGGTCAACGACGGTCGCTTCTATGCCATGACCCGGCAGGGCGACAGCATTCTGGAAACCTCGGGCGTGGTGGACTATGGCTTCCTTGGCAATTATCGATTGCGTGTCGAGGACGGCCAGGTCACCGGGCTGGCCAGCGAGATCGACGACGAGCTGGTGTTCAATCTGCTCTACGGCCGCCACAAGGGATCGACCATTCGCCTGACCAGCGTCGATGGCTGCCTCTACGCGCTGGAAACCCGGCAGGTCTATTGCCATGGGCGCAATCCTTAGCGCAAGAGGCACCACCGCTCAGGACTCCGGCAGGCTGAGCTGGACGCCTTCGGCGCGAACCTCGGCGCGCACCTGAGCCTCGCCGAACAGCTCGCGATACAGGCCTTCGGCCTGGCTGGTCAGCAACAGCAGCTCGATACGCCTATTGGCGCCGTTCTGCGGATCGTTCGGCAGCAACGGCATGCCGTCTGCCTGGGCCGCGACCTGCAGCACGTTGCCGGTCGGCAGGCCGGCTTCCACCAGCACGTTGCGCGCGCGCAGTGCGCGGTCGCCGGACAGGTTCCAGTTATTGTAGCCGCCGACCACGCCGCGATAGGGCATGGAGTCGGTGTGGCCGCTGATGATCAGGTGGTTGTCGACTCGCCCGAGGATACCGGCCAGACGCTGCAGCAGGGTTTCGAAATGCGCATTCAGATGGGAACTGCCGCGATTGAACATGAAACGCTGCTCATCGTCCTTGATCAGAATACGCAGCCCCTGAGGCACCACCTGCACTTCGATGTTGGCCTCGGCGTCGAGCTGCAGGGCCAGCTCCTTCATCAACGTGGCCAGCTCCTGCATCTGCAGCGACTCGCTAAAGTGCGGGCGACGCGGCTCGCCGGGCTGGCCCTCGGCAAGGGCTGCGCCGGGGTCTTCCTGCGGCGTGCGCGCGCGGTTCTCGGGGTCACGGCGCGGGGCGACCTGCACCGGCACGCCATCGAGTTCCAGCGGTGTGGTGCTGGTGCCGTCGAAAATGCCGGCGCCACCATCGACCAACGGATTGTTCAGCATGTCGGCATTGGCACGGCTGGCGTCCTGGGTCTGCGGCTGGATGATCCACAGCACCATGAACAGCGCCATCATGGCCATGGTGAAGTCGGCGAAGGCCACCTTCCAGGCACCGCCATGCGCGTCGTGGCCGCCCTTCTTGCCACGCCGCTTGACGATGATCTCGTGGCCGTCACCGCCGCGCTGTTTCATGCGGCGTCCCTTTCATCTTCGTAACGGTTGACCCAGATTTCCAGCTGCTTGAACGCGGGCTTGACGTCCTGCTCGATCAGCTTGCGTCCGGCATCCACCGCCAGCAGCGTGGGCTTGCCGGCGACATGGGCGACCAGAGTAGTGCGCACGCATTCGAGCGCCGACATCTCGGTCTTGATGCGCTGGCCCATGGCGCTCGACAGCGGGTCCATCACGCAATAACACATGAAGATGCCGAGGAAGGTGCCGACCAGCGCCGCTGCCACGTGGGCACCAATCTCGGCGACCGAACCGCCGATGTTGCCCATGGTGATGACGATGCCGAGGATCGCCGCGAGGATGCCGAAGCCCGGCATGGCCTCGCCGATCTTGTGCAACGAGCGCGACGGCTGCATCAGCACGTGCTCCATGGCTTCCAGCTCCTGCTCGAGGAAGCCTTCCAGTTCGTGCGCGCTGATCTTGCCCATGGCCATCAGGCGGAAGTTGTCGGCGATGAAGGCCATCAGGTTCTTTTCCTGACGGATCAGCGGGTACTTGCCGAACAGGTCGCTCTGCTCGGGTTCCTCGATATGCGCATCGAGTACCTTGAGGCCGCCGACGTCGACCATTTCCAGCAGCTCGTAGAGCATCATCAGCAACTGGCGCTGGAACTCCTCGCCACGCTTCTTGTAAACGAACACGCCCTTGATCTGGTGCAGCATATCCAGCAGCACGTCCTTGGGGTTGGCCACCACCAGGGCACCAAAACCTGCGCCGACGATGATGATCACCTCGGCCGGCTGCCAGAGCATGGCCAGCTCACCATGAGCCATGACGTAGCCACCCAGCACGCAGGCGACGATGATCAATGCACCTAATAACTTCTGCACCCTAGCCTCTCTCGTTCAGGTAGCGGCTGGCCTTGGCGATCGCCTGCTTGCTCAGCTGGCAGACGCGCGCGTCGCTCAGCTCCAGCACCAGGGCGATTTCCTTGAGGCTCAGCTCGTGTTGGTAGTAAAGGGTCAGCACCAGCCGTTCGCGCTCGCTGAGCTGACTCAGCGCCTGGGTCAGCAGGCGCTCCTTGAGCACCCGTTCCTCGACCGCGCTGCTGCCGCAGGCGAAACCCTCGTGACCGTTCTGCAGCAGTTCATCGAGGCTTTCGATGGCCTCGCAGGCATCGGCCTGGAGAAACTCCTGGTAATCCTTGGCGCTGATCCCGGCCGCCTGGAGGATCTCCTCCTCCTGCGGCACACGCCCCAGCTGCCGCGCCAGCTGGCGAATGGCATCGCGGATCTTGTGCGTCTGCTGGCGCACCTGACGCGGCCGCCAGTCCTGACGGCGCAGCTCATCGAGAATCGCGCCACGTATGCGCAAGGCGGCGAAACGACCGAACTGCTCGTCCGGCGTGCCGTAGCGGCGCAGGCACTCGAGCAGTCCCATCAGACCGATCTGCTCCATATCCTCGCGGTCGAGCACCTGGTTGGCCTGCAGCGCCAGCTGGCTGACGATGCGCTTGACCAGCGGCAGGTACTGCAACAGCCACTTCTGCTCGGCACCGGGGGCGAACAGCGCGGCACCGCCCTGTTCGGCGGCATAGCGGTAGTCGATGGCGCAGTTGGCATTCATGGATAGTCGGCTCCGGTTCCGGCGCAGTCGCTCGCTGCGCCCTACTGGACGATCAGCTTGCTGACCAGCACGCTGGCGAAGGGCTTCGCCAGTTTCTTGCTGGCGAAATCATCGGACAACACCCGCTCCAGGGTGCCTTGCAACTCGGGAATGGGCATGCCGCGCAGCTTCTCGAAGGTCATCGAGGACAGGTGCGCCACCACCGAATTGCGCACCATGGGGTCGATCTGCTCGAGCTTCTTCGGATCGGTCTCCAGGTCGGCCTGCAGCACCAGGTCGAGGACGAAATAATGCTCGCGGGTCTCGCCCTGCAGGCTGACGATCACTTTCTCGATGGGAAAGAAACGGTATTCGCTGCTGGCTTCTTCCTCTTCGCCGCCTGCATTGCCAGCGGAAATGCCAAGCACCGCCTGGCCAGTCTGCATCGACTTGAGCGTGGCGTAGTTGAAGATGCTGCCGCCGATCACCACCAGGGTATTGAAGATAACCAGCAGCAGGAGGATGCGCGGCATTGTCATGACTACTCTCGATTCACTAACGGGAAATTAAACGGTGACCAGCACATCGCTGGCCGATTCCGTGGCGCTGCGCTCGCCACCGCTCGGCAGCACCGCGGCTGCGGCCACAGCGTCTTCGGCGAGCCAGGCCTGAGCCTGCGCCTGTTGCTGCTGGCGCCCGCCCTGCGCATCGGCGGAGACCTGTACGTTGACCTGCACGAAGTTCTGCCCCACCAGCTCCTGACGCAGGCGCTCGCTGGTCTGCTGCAGCAGACGCGCCACATCGGCATTGGCCGCGGACAGTTGCACGCTGAGGCGGCCGGACTCGTGGCTGAGGAAGATTTCCAGGCTGCCCAGCTCCGGCGGGTCGAGGCGAATGGTGGCGTTCTGAATGCGCTGATTGATCTGCAGGTCGACATGCTCACGCAGGCTGGCCAGCATCTGTTCGCCCCACTGCGCCTGCGGCGCATGCAGCTTGAGCGGGCGCTCGGTCGCCAGCGGCGCGGCAGCGGCCGAGGTGGCGGCCGAGGTGGCGGCAGCGCTGCCTGGCATCGCCTTGTCGCTGTCCGTGCTGCTGCCCGGCAGGCGCTCGATCACCTTCAGCTCGACGACGTCATCCAGCACCAGCGGCGCGGCAGCCTGAGTCGCGGTCTCGGCCGTCAGCAGCGGCTTGGGCACTGCCAATGGGTCCGCGACTGGCGCTGGCGGCTGGCCGGGTGCGGTAGCGGTGGCAGCGCGCAACGTCTCCGCTGGCAAGCGCTGCTCACGAGACTGCACGTGCGCCTGGTCGAGGAGTGCGGCAGGTAACACGGCGGCCGGCTCGGCCTGTTCTTCCTGCACCTGTTCCTGCTCCTCCTGCACCGGCTCCGGCGCCTCGCGCGCCTCGATACGCACGGCCTGCTGCCCCAGCATGCCGGCCAGCCACTGCTCGGCATCCGCTTCGCTGAGATGGATGGCTTCGGGCGTCACGCTCAAGCCGGGCACCGCTTGCGCATCGGCAGCAGCGAAGCCCTGCACGGCCATCTGCTGATCGAACGGCCGGGTCGCATCGCCCGCGCTGCCAGCCTGGGCAAACCCCGACGGCAGCGTTTGCTCGGCGGAACCACTCGGGCTGACCCGAGCGTTGGCATTGATCAGTTGCAGCACCCTTTTATCTCCCGGCTTGATACAGATCGACGCGCATATAAGCACTGCGTCCTTCGGCGTATTCCAGATGCGTCAGCAACTGCCGACGCACCCGCTCGCATTCCTCGGCGCAGGCGTTGCGCGCCTGCCCGTGTAACTGGCGTAGTTGCTCCCTGGCCTCACGCACCTTGTCGCTCAGGCTCGGCAGAGCGGCCAGCAGTTGCAGACAGGCGCGAATCCGCGAGTCGATCTCGCCGATGCGCGTCCAGTCGCCCTGCTCCAGCGCTTGCGTCAGCTGGGCATGCAACTGCTGCAGCGCGCGCAGTTCACTTGCGCGTTGCATTCACGCTTTCCCAGCCTTCGCGCAGCACGCCGAGCAGGCCGACCACCTCGTCCAGCCCCTCCAGCGACAGGCTGACGCTGACGTCGGAGAGTCGATAGATGCAGTAGTCGTAAAGCCGCGCCAGACCCTGCACCAGCTCGCCGCCGTTCTCGTAATCGAGGGCGCCATTGAGGCCATTGAGGATGTTCAGGCACTTCTCCAGGGACTGGCCCTTCTGCTGGTAGCGCTTGGCCTCGATATGGCCACGGGCACGGGCCAGCTCGTCGAGCAGGCCGTCGAACAGCACCAGCACCAGTTCGTAAGGCGAGGCGGCGGCAGCGCGCGCCTCGAGATCCACTGTGCGGTAGCTGTCGTAACTTTCGTTGAGGTTGTAGGCACTCATCAGAACATTCCGTAGGTCTGTTCCATCGCCGCCATGGTCTGCATGAGACCGGTGTACTGGCGGAGATAGCGGGCGTAGTAGGAGTCGTACTGCTTCTGGATGGTGTCGAACTGCTGATCGACACGGCGCAGCTGGGTATTGAGGTTGTCCTTGCGGTCGGTCAGCAGGCCGCCGGCGCTGCTGGTGTAAGCCGCCAGGTTCTTGTCCAGGGTGTCGAGCAGGTTGCCCTTGTCGGTGAACAGCTTCTCGAAGCCCTCCGGGTTGGCTGCCACGGCCTTCTCGAAGCGCGCGTTGTCGATGGTCAGCTTGCCGTTGCGGTCGGCGGCGATGCCGAACTCGGTGAGGCTCACACCACCGAACGAGGTGCGCACCAACTGATTGAGCATGCCCTCGATGGCACGCACGCTGGCATCACCGGCCAGAACCCCACGACCGCCGCTCTCGCCGCCGCTGGCGGTGAGCGAATCGAAACTGGTCATCAGCGCGTTGAAGGCATTGACGAAGGTCTGCGCCTTTTCCTTGGTGGCTTTCTGATCCTGGCCGACTTCCATGGTCAGCGGTGCATCACCGCTCTTGTGCGCCTTGCTGAAGGTCAGGCTGACGCCATCGATGAGGTTGTCGAAGGTGTTGCTGGTGCTGGTCAGCTCGATACCCGTCTCACCGCCCAGGCGCACGATGGCGTCCTTGGCCACGGAGAGTTCCTGACGCCCGGCCACGGCCCCTTCGAACGCAGCATTGCCGCTGGCACTCAGGCTGATGGCCTGGTCGGCACCGGTCTTCTCGCTGGTCAGTACCAGGTTGACCTGGCCGTTGCTGCGCACCAGTGTCGCCTTCACGCCCTCGTTATCGGCGGCGGCGTTGATGGCCTTGGCCAGTTCGTCGAGGGTCGCGACGGTGCCGAGATCGATGTTGAACGAGCCACTGCCCTGACCGATGGTCAGGCTGCCGCTGCCGAGGTTGCCGTCCTGCAACCCCTGCAGGGCAACCTGGCTCTTGCTGGCCAGTTGCTGGACGAAGAAATCGTAACTGCCTGCCACGGCCTTGCTACCTACCGTGGCGCTGGCATAGCCCTCCTGGGTGAAGCTGGCGCTGTTGACCAGCATGCTGCTGCCGGCCAGCTTGAGACCGCTGGCGGCGCTCTTGAAGCTCTTCAGCGCAGTATCCAGCGTGGTCAGAGCATTGAGCTGCGCTTTGTAAGACGCCTGGTTGCGATTGGCCTTGGCCAACTGGCCCTGAACTTCGTACTGGGCCAGCTGGGTCGCCATGCTTTGAACGTAATCTGAATCGATAGCCATAGTCGGACACCCGTTTTCCTGTGAGATAGCAATAGCGGTGCCAACAAACTAAGCCATTGATATTAAAGGCTTTAAGCTAACCGCCAGGTGAAAGATCCTTTCCGCTCGCGCGGCGGCGAGCGACAAGCGGAAGGCTGACTTCCGCCCGTGTCGCGCGGGCCGCGGACGTACCCATTACACAGGCGACCCTGAGGGCATGCCGCTTAAGCGCAAGCGTCATGACACGGATGGTGTGACGGAGGTTCTGAAGGGTTTCTGCCCGTCCTGTTCGCGGACAAGTCCGCTCCCACAGAAGAGCCAGAACCTGGCAGCGCCCGATATGTGGGAGCGGTCTTGACCGCGAAGCTTTTCCGGCGTCCCCACAGGGTGGCGCCGGGCTGGATTGATAGCGATGCGGGGCGCGAAGGGTTATTCGCCGTCCATCCTCTTGTTCGCGGACAAGTCCGCTCCCACAGAAGAACCAGAACCTGCAGCATTCGATATGTGGGAGCGGTCTTGACCGCGAAGCTTTTCCGGCATCACCACTGCGTAGCGCCAGGGGCTGGAATGGATTGCGATGCGGGCGCGAAGGGTTATTCGCCGTCCATCCTCTTCGCGGACAAGTCCGCTCCCACAGAAGAGCCAGAACCTGACAGCACCCGAACTGTGGGAGCGGTCTTGACCGCGAAGCTTTTCCGGCATCACCACTGCGTAGCGCCGGGGGGCTTGAACGGATTGCGACGCGGGGCGCGAAGGGTTATTCGCCGTCCATCCTCTTCGCGGACAAGTCCGCTCCCACAGAAGAGCCAGTACCTGACAGCGCCCGAACTGTGGGAGCGGTCTTGACCGCGAAGATTTCCGGCGTCCCCACAGGGTGGCGCCGGGGTAGGAATGGATTGCGACGCGGGGGCGCGAAGCGTTATTCACCGCCCACCGTCTTGTTCGCGGACAAGTCCGCTCCCACAGAACTCCAGTACCTGACAGCGCACGAACTGTGGGAGCGGTCTTGACCGCGAAGCTTTTCCGGCATCACCACTGCGTAGCGCCGGGGGGCGTGAACGGATTGCGACGCGGGGCACGAAGGGTTATTCGCCGCCCATCCTCTTGTCCGCGGACAAGTCCGCTCCCACAGAAGAACCAGAACCTGCAGCATTCGAACTGTGGGAGCGGTCTTGACCGCGAAGCTTTTCCGACGTCCCCACGGGGTGGCGCCGGGGCTGGAATGGATTGCGATGCGAGGCGAGGCGAGGCGAGGCGAGAAGTGTTACTCGCCCCCGACGGCGAAATTGGGCAGGCTGTTGACCGGCTGGCGGAAGTTGAAGGGGATGGATTCGACAGCCAGACCGACGTTGCGCTGCACCACGAAGTGCAGGTGCGGGCCGGTGCTATTGCCGGTGTTGCCGGAGCGCGCCAGCAGGCTGCCGGTCTCCACGCGCTGGCCCTCGCGCACGCTGACCGAACCCTTCATCAGGTGCAGGTAGACGCCCATGGTGCCGTCGTCATGCAGGATGCGCACGAAATTGCCGGCCGGGTTGTTGCCACGGCCGCTTTGCTGGTTCTCGGTCTTGACCACCACGCCACCGCGCGCCGCGACGATGGGCGTGCCCTCGGGCATGGCGATATCCACCGCGTAACGGCCCTTGGGCGTGAAATGGCTGTAAGTGCCGTTGGCGCCCTGGGTCTGGCGGAAGGGGCCGCCGCGCCAGGGCAGCGGATAACGATGGATGCTCGGCTGCAGACGTGGATCGCCAAGGGCATAGCGCAGCCTGGGTTTGTAGCGCAGCGGTTTGGACACGTCCTGCGCCGTCAGCGTGGCCAGGCGGATATTGCTGCGCGGCGGCAGTACCCAGCGAATCGGTTTGTCCGGCGCGCCGATGGCGTTTTGCACCTGCTCCAGCTTCAGCTCGATTTCCACCGGCGCATAGAGGTCGTTGCGAACCAGCAGGGTTTCACCGGCTTCGTGCTTTCTGGTTTCCAACTTCACCTGGTTGTCCAGACGCTCGACCATGCGATCGTTGAACACGAACACCTGCGCGCCAGGCGCGGCCTGGTCGCTGTAGGTCACCACGCCGTTGTTGTCGACGTATTTGTAGATGGTCAGCGCAGCGGCCTGGCCGCAGAAGGCCAGCAGACTGCAGAGAATGATCAGACGCCCTAGCATAACGACTCGGATCTTATGGCTTTTTGATATCCGGGTTGTGAAGACTAGCAGCGCGGCACGGCACATGCGAGGTACCGGCCGTCAGGCTGTGAACCGGCTCACCGCCGCCGGTCGGATGAGCACCATGGACGGCAGCGGGTTGCACCGGCGCCATGGTGCTGGGGAAGCGTAGGCGGGTACAGCCCGCCGCGATCGCGCCGCTCAGGCGCCAGGGACGAAATGCTTCTGCGCCGTGCCGCGGGCGATCAGGCGTGACAGGTAGTCGAGCTTCTGCGGGTCGCGGTCGACGAAACGGAAGGTCAGCTGCAGCCATTCACTCTCGGGCTTGGGCTCGAACGCTGCCACCGCGTGCAGATAGCCATTGAGCCGTGCGGTTTCCGCCGCGTCGCCCTGCTCCAGGTCGAGCACCGCGCTCTCCAGAACCTGGGGCAACAGCTCAGTACGCTTGACCACCAGCAGCGCCTCCTTCAGGCTCAGCGCCTTGATCACACAGGCCATGCTGCCGGCCGGCAGGCGCAGCTGGCCCTGACCACGACCGGCCGGCGCCTTGCTGGCTGCAGCGGGTGCTGGCGCGGCGCTGGCCGCCGGCGCGGCTGCAGCAGGGGCCGGCGTCGGTGCGCTGGGCTTGACCACGTCAGCCTTGCCGCCGGTGAGTGCGGCCAGCGAGTCATTGGCGAAACCGCCGGTGCTGAGCATCTTCGGCGGCGCGCTGGCGGCCAGGGCCTGCAGCTTGCCGGCACGACTCAGCGCCTTCTTCACCTTGGTCACCAGTTGCTCGTTGGAAAACGGCTTGCCGATGTAATCGGAGACACCGGCCTGGATCGCCTGCACCACGTTCTCCTTGTCGCCACGGCTGGTGACCATGATGAAGGGCGTGGTTTTCAGGTTGTCCTGCTCGCGGCACCAGGTCAGCAGCTCGAGGCCGGACATCTCCGGCATTTCCCAGTCGCAGAGAATCAGGTCGACCACCTGACGGCTCAACATCTGCTGGGCCTTGCGGCCATTGATCGCTTCCTCGATCTGTACGCCGGGGAAGTTATCGCGCAGCCCTTTTTTGACCAGATCACGGATAAAGGTCGCGTCATCCACCACCAGCACACTGACTTTGCTCATCGGTTACTCCTGTACGAATGGCAGTAAGCATAGTCATGGCCAGTGGCCTAAGGCCAACGGAAAACGCCGGACGCACAACAAATCGCGCAAACGAAACGGCCCGGGAAATCCCGGGCCGTCGGTATGAAGCAGGCCTTACTCCTTGGGCTTGCCCTCGACCTCTTCGCGCATGCGGGTCAGGCCGATATGGCGCACATCGGTGCCGCGCACCAGGTAGATCACCAGTTCGGCGATGTTGCGCGCATGATCGCCGATGCGCTCCAGCGAACGCAGCGCCCAGATCACGTTGAGCACGCGGGAGATCGAACGCGGATCTTCCATCATGAAGGTGACCAGCTCGCGCAGCGCGGTCTTGTACTCGCGGTCGACGGTCTTGTCGTACTGCGCCACGGACAGCGCCAGGTCGGCATCGAAACGAGCGAAGGCGTCCAGCGCCTCCTGCACCATCCTGCGCACCTGATCACCGATATGACGGACCTCGACATAACCACGCGGCGACTCACCCTCTTCGCACAGCTGGATGGCGCGCTTGGCGATCTTGGTCGACTCGTCGCCGATGCGCTCCAGGTCGATCACCGACTTGGAAATGCTGATGATCAGACGCAGGTCGGAGGCCGCCGGCTGGCGACGGGCGAGGATGCGTACGCACTCCTCGTCGATGTTGCGCTCCATCTGGTTGATCTGGTCGTCGATCTCGCGCACCTGCTGGGCCAGACCGGAGTCGGCCTCGATCAGCGCGGTGACGGCGTCGTTGACCTGCTTTTCCACCAGGCCGCCCATGGCCAGCAGGTGGCTGCGCACTTCTTCCAGCTCGGCGTTGAATTGCTGGGAGATGTGCTGGGTAAGGTTGTCTTTATTGATCATTGGGTTCGCTCCGCGAAAGCTGCCGGCTTGGGTGACCATGGTGCGCACGGCGCACCCTACACGTTGAGTTTCAGCACTAAGGCCCTTGGAAAATGCTTTCTGGCGCGAAGGGCGCGCGCTGACAGTACGAGTAGTACGGCAAGCGCGCCCGACAAAGCCAGGGAGTATTTGCCATGGCCTTAGCCGTAACGACCGGTGATGTAGTCTTCTGTCTGCTTCTTGGCCGGGTTGGTGAACAGGGTATCGGTGTCACCGAACTCGATCAGCTTGCCCATGTACATGAATGCCGTGTAGTCGGAAACCCGCGCGGCCTGCTGCATGTTGTGGGTAACGATGACGATGGTGTACTTGCTCTTGAGCTCGTAGATCAGCTCTTCGACCTTCAGCGTGGAGATCGGGTCGAGCGCCGAGCAGGGTTCGTCGAGCAGCAGCACTTCCGGCTGCACCGCCACGGTACGGGCGATCACCAGACGCTGCTGCTGACCACCGGACAGGCCGAGGGCCGAGTCATGCAGACGGTCCTTGACCTCATCCCACAGCGCCGCGCTCTTCAGCGCCCACTCCACCGCCTCGTCGAGCACGCGCTTGCTGTTGATGCCCTGGATACGCAGGCCATACACCACGTTCTCGTAGATGCTCTTGGGGAAGGGGTTGGGCTTCTGGAACACCATACCGACGCGGCGGCGCAGCTCGGCCACGTCCTCGCCCTTGCGGTAGATGTTGCGCCCGTCGATGTTGATCTCACCTTCCACACGGCAACCGTCGACCAAGTCGTTCATGCGGTTGAAGGTACGCAGCAGGGTCGACTTGCCGCAGCCGGACGGGCCGATGAAGGCGGTCACGCGCTGCTTGGGGATATCCATCTTGACGTCGAACAGCGCCTGCTTCTCACCGTAGTAGAGATTCAGGCCCGGCACCTGGATGGCCACGGTCTCGGATGCCAGGTTGAGGCTTTGCTTGTCTCGGCCCAGGGCCGCGAGGTCGATACCGTGGGTAGCGTTTTCGTGTTGCATAAGTGCTCACTCCGTTCGCAGCGGCAAGCTGCAAGCTACAAGCTGCAAGCCCGGTCGCCGCACTTCTGCTCGAAGCTTGCGGCTTGGGGCTTGCGGCTCGGATTTAGTGGTCCAGGGCCTTGTACTTCTCGCGCAGGCGGTTGCGCAGGTAGATGGCCGTCAGGTTGAGAACCGCGATCACCAGCACCAGCAGCAGCGCGGTGGCGTATACCAGCGGCCGCGCGGCCTCGACGTTGGGGCTCTGGAAGCCGACGTCGTAGATGTGGAAGCCCAGGTGCATGATCTTCTGGTCCAGGTGCAGGTAAGGATAGTTGCCGTCGACCGGCAGGCTCGGCGCCAGCTTGACCACACCCACCAGCATCAGCGGCGCCACTTCGCCGGCGGCGCGGGCCACGGCGAGAATCAGACCGGTCATCATCGCCGGGCTGGCCATCGGCAGCACCACGCGCCACAAGGTTTCCACCTTGGTCGCGCCCAGGGCCAGGGAGCCTTCACGCAGCGCTCGCGGAATGCGCGACAGGCCTTCCTCGGTGGCGACGATCACCACCGGTACCGCGAGCAGCGCCAGGGTCAGCGAGGCCCACAGCAGGCCTGGCGTACCGAAGGTCGGCGCCGGCGCTGCTTCCGGGAAGAACAGGCGGTCGATCGAGCCACCCAGCACGTAGACGAAGAAACCCAGGCCGAATACGCCATAGACGATCGCCGGAACGCCGGCCAGGTTGTTCACCGCGATGCGGATCACCCGGGTCAGCGGGCCCTGCTTGGCATACTCGCGCAGGTAGATGGCTGCGATCACGCCGAACGGGGTAACGATCACCGCCATGATCAGGGTCATCATGATGGTGCCGAAGATCGCCGGGAAGATGCCGCCTTCGGTGTTGGCTTCGCGCGGGTCGTCGCTGACGAACTCCCAGACCTTGCTGCCATAGTGGCTCAGCTTGTCCAGCGTCGACATGGCGTTCGGGCGGAAGGCGCGTACCACCTTGCCGAGGCTGATTTCCTGCTCGCGGCCGTCAGCCGAACGCACGGTCATGCTGTCACGGTTGAACTGCTCGTAACGCGCGCTCAGCTCGGCCTCCAGCACCTTGTACTCGGCGTCCCACTGGGCGCGCTCGGCAGCCAGGTCGGCCTGGGCAGCATCGGTGAGCTGGTTGGTGAGCTCCAGCTTGCGGGTCTGCAGGCGCACACGCTCCAGGCCGGCGTTGATGCGGCCGATGTCGCGCTTCTCCAGTTTGACGATCTCGCCATGCAGGTCTTCGACGCGCTGCAGACGCTTCTGCAGCTCCGCCCAGGCAGCGTCGCCTTCAGCGACCAGCTGGCCATTTTCCTTGACGTTGACCAGGTAGCCGTAGAAGTTGCCCCACTCGCGACGCTCGAAGGCGGTGATGTCCACCGGCTTGCGCTGCTCGCTCAGCCACTCGCCGACAACCCAGGTGAAGTCCGCACCGTACAGGTCGCGGTTACCCACCTTGATCAGCTCGCGAGTCATGAACTCGCCACCCTCGACATCCACCGGCAGGCCGGAGGCGGCCAAGCGGGCACGCGGGATTTCCTCGATCTGCACCACGGCGCCAGCCATCACCCTGGCCTCCTGGCCGGGCACCTGATAGTTGGCTTCGATGATGTCGGCCGGCCAGAAGTGCGCCAGACCGCGCACCGCGATCACCGACAGCAGGCCGATGACCATGATGATGGCGATGGACACCGCGCCGGCGTTCATCCAGATCCAGGGCGAACCGCTCTTGAACCAGGATTTCATGTTGTTCTGTTTCACGGACATAGTCTTGCAGTCCTCAGAGCGATGCGTACTTGACGCGCAGGCGCTGACGCACCAGCTCGGCCAGAGTGTTCATGACGAAGGTGAAGGTCAGCAGCACCAGCGCGGAAAGGAACAGGACGCGGTAATGGGTACCGCCCACTTCCGACTCCGGCATCTCCACCGCCACGTTAGCGGCCAGGGTGCGCAGGCCTTCGAAGATGTTCATGTCCATGATCGGCGTGTTGCCGGTGGCCATCAGCACGATCATGGTTTCGCCGACGGCGCGGCCCATGCCGATCATCAGCGCCGAGAAGATGCCCGGGCTGGCAGTCAGGATCACCACGCGGGTCAGGGTCTGCCACGGCGTGGCACCGAGGGCCAGAGAGCCGAAAGTCAGGCTCTTGGGCACGCTGAACACGGCGTCTTCGGCGATCGAGTAGATGTTCGGAATCACCGCGAAGCCCATGGCCAGACCGACCACCAGGGCGTTGCGCTGGTCGAACGGAATGCCCAGGTCATTGCTCAGCCACTGGCGCATATTGCCGTCGAACAGCCAGTTTTCCAGGTGACCGCTCATGCTCAGGGAGAAGAACGCGACGACCAGGATGACCGGGATCAGCAGCGCAGCTTCCCAGCCGTCCGGCACGCGCAGGCGCACGGACTCCGGCAGGCGGCTCCAGATGAAGCCTGCCAGCACGATGCCGATCGGCGTGAAGATCAACAGGCTGAAGATACCGGGCAGGTGTCCCTCGACATAGGGCGCGAGGAACAGGCCGGCGAAGAAGCCGAGAATCACCGTCGGCAGCGCTTCCATCAGCTCGATCACCGGTTTGACCTTGCCACGCATCGCCGGCGCCATGAAGTAGGCGGTGTAGATCGCCGCGGCGATCGCCAGCGGAGCGGCCAACAGCATGGCGTAGAAAGCCGCCTTGAGGGTACCGAAGGCCAGCGGCGCCAGGCTCAGCTTGGGTTCAGCATCGGTGTTGGCCGAGGTGGACTGCCAGACGTGGGCCGGCTTGTCGTAGTTCTCGTACCAGACCTTGCCCCACAGCGCGCTGAAGGAAATTTCCGGGTGCGGGTTGTCGAGCAGTAGGCGCTCGAGGCTGCCGTCGTGTTCCAGCAGAATGCGGTTGGCGCGCGGCGACATGGCCGCCATGGTGTGGCCATCGGCGACCTGCTCGACCAGCAGGGTACGGTGCGCGGTGCTGTGGAACACGCCCAGGTTACCGGCGCTATCCATGGCGATGAAGCCCTTGCGGCGCTGCTCGGAGATGATCTGGGCAATCGGGCTGCCCGCCATCTTGAAGTCACGCACCAATTTCAGCGAAGACTTGCCGTCTTCGTCACGGACCATGAACCACTGGGCGATGCCACCCTTGCTGTCACCGACCAGCAGCGAGATGCCGCCGAGCAGCGAAGTGGCGTAGGTCACTTCGCTGGAGCCGTCGTTGAGCAGCTTGTAACGGCCGTTGAGAGTGTTGCGGCGCAGGTCGAAGACATCGGCGGTGGCGCTGCCATTGATCACGTACAGCCACTGCTGGCGCGGATCGATGATCAGGCTCTTGATCGGATCGGCGATCTGCGGCAGCGCCAGGCGATCTTCGCTGGTACTGACCTCGCCGGTCATCAGGTTCTCTTCGCGACTGATGCTGACCGCGTGCAGCTCGCTGCCCACCGAGGCGGCGATGACCAGGGTGCCACTGCTCAGACTGATGCCCATGTGCTCGAGCGGGCGGCCTTGCGGGTCCAGAGTCAGCGGTTCCTCACCGAAGGGGTAGGAAACGACCGGCGTGATGGTCTTCACGTCGTTGGGGTAGCTGACCCGATAGTTGTGTTCGAACACCAGCGCCTGGCCATTGGAGAGGCCCAGCACGACGCGGTTGCTGCCCGGCTGATCCTCGCCGACGGAAGTCACTTCGCTGCCCGCCGGCAGCGGCAGCGTGACCGCGTTCAGCGCGGCCATGCTCTTGGCATCGAAGAACTGCACGCTGCCGGAATTGGCAAGGCGCATGCCGACCTGGTTCTGCTCCTCGACAGCCATCAGCAGCGGCTTGCCGGCCTCGGCAAGCCAGGCCGGCTGTACCGGCTCGCGCTGTTGCAGGTCGGCGCCCTGGAACATGGGCAGTACTACATAGGCCAGGTAGAAGAAAATCAGGGTGATGGCGCCGAGCACGGCGAGGCCACCGACGGAAACGCCCCAGCGAGCCAGGCGATCTTTGAGAGCGCGCAGGCGGCGCTTGCGTTGCAGGGCAGGAGTGTTGAAGTCCAGCCCCAAAGAATTGGTGGAGGCGGTCATGGTTTCACTAGCCAGGTCATTCATGATTGAGAGCTTCTCTGCGCGGCCATGAGCGCGCCGTATTTTTCGTCTGTTTCACGAGCCCGGCCAATCTAGCGGTTTCGTATGACAGAAAAGTTACAGCACGGTGACGTAGCAAAGCCCACCTCTACGAATAGAGGCGGGCTTCGGATTGCAGCCTTACGCGGTCGTTACAGACCCAGTTCTTTCATGGTCTTGTCGACGACTTTCTTCGGCAGCGGGATGTAGCCGTCCTTGACGACGACTTCCTGACCCTGCTTGGACAGGACGAGCTTCAGGAACTCGGCATCCAGCGGGCTCAGCGGCTTGTTCGGAGCCTTGTTGACGTAGACGTAGAAGAAGCGAGCCAGCGGGAACTTGCCAGCCAGGGCGTTGGCTTCGTTGGCGTCAAAGGCTTCGCCGCCTTTCTTGGACAGGGGAACGGTCTTCACGCTGGAAGTCTTGTAGCCGATGCCCGAGTAACCGATGGCGTTCAGGGTGCTGGAGATCGACTGCACCACGGAAGCCGAACCCGGCTGCTCGTTGACGTTGGACTTGTAGTCGCCTTTGCACAGGGCTTCTTCCTTGAAGTAGCCGTAGGTGCCGGAGACCGAGTTGCGGCCGAACAGCTGGATCGGCTTGGACGCCCACTCGCCGGTCAGGCCCAGGTCACCCCAGGTCTTGATGTCCTTCTCGCCACCGCACAGGCGGGTGCTGGAGAAGATGGCGTCGACCTGAGCCATGTCCAGGCTCTTGATCGGGTTGTCCTTGTGCACGAACACCGCCAGGGCGTCGATGGCGACCGGTACTTCGACCGGCTTGTAGCCATACTTCTCTTCGAAGGCCTGGATTTCGCTGTCTTTCATCGGACGGCTCATCGGGCCGATGTTGGCAGTGCCCTCGGTCAGAGCGGGCGGGGCAGTGGAAGAACCGGCAGCCTGAATCTGAATGTTCACGTTCGGATAGCTCTTCTTGAACTCTTCAGCCCAGAGAGTCATCAGGTTGGCCAGCGAGTCGGAACCAACGCTGGACAGGTTGCCCGACACACCGGAAGTCTTTTCATAGGTCGGCAGAGCCGGGTCGACGGCGGCTACAGCAGATACGGCGCTTACGCCAGTGGCGGCGAAAGTCAGGGCCGCCATCAAACGCTTCAGTTTCATGCCTTGCTCCTAGCAGATTGTGTTGTGTTGGATGGAACGGGCCCAAGTATCTGCAGGCCACGTGAACACTGTATGAAACGAATGTGACAGTTAAATGAACACCAGTGACGTTTCGCTTTGGCAGCGAAAGGCGCTTTGGTGAAAGGCGGGTTGATACCGGACTGGCAATTAAGTGTGTGCTGCCGATGGCTTGGCCTACTTACGGGACCGCGAGCTCGCGAAATATCCGGAAGATCAAAGTGGGTAGCGTTTGGCTTTTGCTCTTGAAGCGCGATCTCACAAGCGACGCCCAAGTCCCCTTCAGGAGGCCGAGTGGAATCGCCGTGGAAGGGGTTGAGCGACATGGATGTCGCGAGAGCCGTGATGGGCCAGGGATGGCCCTTCACGGCGTGCCCCTGGAGCGGTGATGGAGCGAGGGAACCCCGGCGCAGCCGGGGCCGGATGGTGGGGTGCCCTTCTCTTTGGTTACTTTCTCTTGGGCAAGCAAGAGAAAGTGACTCGCCCGTAAGGGGCGAAACCAAGACGAAAGATCGACATGCCAATGATCTTTGCCCGGATATAAATAGCGCAAAAGAACACACAACTTGCCAGTCCGATCTGCGCAACAAAAAAAGCCCCCGCACGCCTTGCGTGCAGGGGCTCGTAACAGCGCAGCAGCGATTACTGCATGTTCTGCTTCAACGCGCGCATGCGCTCATGGCAGGCACGTACCTTGGGCATTTCGACGGCCAGCAGCACGCGGACGTCCTGGTCGGCACTCTCCAGCGCGTCTTCGAAGGCATGCAGGATGCGGTCTTCCGCGTCCTCAAGCTGCGCCACGTAGGTGGCGTCTTCATCCTTGGCCAGGGTCGCGCGGGTGTCGGCATAGAACTGGCGCAGCTTGCCCAGCATGGTGCCGCCGGCTGCCGGCTCGCTCTGATTGGCCGCGACCTTGACGCTCAGCGCATCGATCACCTGGGTCTTGGCGCGCACCATGTCACGGAACAGCGCCTGCAGGCGGACATCCTTGACCTCCTCGTGGGCATGCTCGTAGAAGCGCTTGCCGTCACGGGTGATTTCAATCAGTTCATTGAGTTGTGCGGTCTTGCTGCTCATGGATTCTCTCCTTGGCGATGGGACTTTCGGGTTGCCGGTCGCTGCGGCGGCCGACGGGTCGTGAATCAGCTGCTGATGCGCAGGGCGTCGGCATCGACGCCGCGAACACCGCGGATATTGCGGGCAATCTCGACCGCCAGACGTTTCTCGGCGCTGCTCAGCACACTGCCGCGCAGGCTGACCAAGCCGTCGCTGGTGTCCACCGAGATGTTCATCGCATCCAGGTTGCGGCTGTAGAGAAAGCTGGCCTCGACCTTGCTGGTGATCCAGCCGTCGCTGATGTTCTCGCGTGCTTCGTCGAGGGTCGTCTGCACCTCACTGCTACTGCTGTCGGCCGTGCTGATGCTGAGGTGGTTGAACACCTCGTTCACGCCATCGGTATTGGCCGCCAACTGGCCGGCCAGTTCCTTGGCCGCCGGGGTCTGCGCATGGCCGCTCAAGGTGATGTTGCCGGTCTCGCTCTTGACCTGGATGTCCAGGCCGCGAGTGTTGCTGTTCCAGAGCAACTTGGACTTCACGGTTGCGGCGAGGCTGGCATCTTCCAGACGTTGAACCATGCCGGGCGGATTGCCCTTGACGGCATCGCTGCCGACCTCGATGCGATTGTCCACCGAGTCGATGCCCTCTATGCTCAGCGCCACCTGCTCGGCGAGCTCTTTCTGCACGCCGTTCTCGACCTTACCGTCGAGCGTGGCTACGCCATCCTCCACGTCGATATCGAGCTTGTACGGATTGAGATGGCGATTGAGTGCAAAGGCTGTCCAGATGGAACCTTCCTGGCGGGCAGCGTCCAACTGGGGAGCCAGCGCGCCCTCGGTGGCTTGGCTGACCAGTGGGGTAAGGCCGAGCAGCAGCGCTGTGCTGGCAGCCAGTATCAAGGGTTTGAACGGGGGCATAAGTTCACTCCTGTTCGTGAGACGATACAAGCAATATCGCAAGCCTCATGCCAGCCCAAAAAGACAGATAAATTCCTTTAAAAACAAATAGTTAACAATAATAAAGGCACCCTGCCTGCATGCAGGGTGCAGTATCGGCGCAGTCAGGCCGTGCAACTTGCACGGTTTTTACCTGACTAAGCTGCATTGACCAGCGAGACGGAGCATATAAATGGCAGTAGCAGAGCAAACTAGCGGGCGCATTTTGCTGGTGGATGACGAAGCGGCAATCCTGCGTACTTTCCGCTACTGCCTCGAAGATGAAGGCTACGATGTCGCGGGTGCCAGTAGCGCAGCGCAGGCCGAAGCCCTGCTGCATCGTCAGGTGTTCGACCTGTGCTTCCTCGACCTGCGCCTGGGCGAAGACAGCGGCCTCGATCTGCTGGCGCAAATGCGCATCCAGGCGCCGTGGATGCGCGTGGTGATCGTCACCGCCCACTCGGCGGTGGATACCGCAGTCGACGCCATCCAGGCCGGCGCTGCCGATTACCTGGTCAAGCCCTGCACCCCCGATCAACTGCGCCTGGCGGCTGCCAAGCAGCTGGAAGTGCGCACCCTGGCCGCGCGCCTGGAGGCACTGGAGGGCGAAGTACGCAAGGTCAAGGACGGACTCGATTCGCACAGCCCGGCGATGATGTCGATCCTGGAAACCGCGCGGCAGGTCGCTACCACCGATGCCAATATCCTCATTCTCGGCGAGTCCGGTACCGGCAAGGGCGAGCTGGCGCGCGCCATTCACGGCTGGAGCCGCCGTGCCAAACGCACCTGTGTGACCATCAACTGCCCGTCGCTGACCGCCGAGCTGATGGAGAGCGAACTATTCGGCCACGCCCGCGGCTCATTCACCGGCGCCAGCGAAAGCACCCAGGGCCGGGTCAGCCAGGCCGACGGCGGCACCCTGTTCCTCGATGAGATCGGCGATTTCCCGCTGGCGCTGCAACCCAAGCTGCTGCGCTTCATCCAGGACAAGGAATACGAGCGCGTCGGCGATCCGGTCACGCGCCGCGCCGATGTGCGCATCGTCGCCGCCACCAATCTGGATCTCGACGAAATGGTGCGCGAAGGGCGCTTCCGTGAAGACCTGCTCTACCGCCTCAATGTCATCACCCTCAAGCTGCCGCCGCTGCGTGAGCGTCATGAGGATGTGATGTCCCTGGCCGAACGCTTTCTCGCCCGCTTCGTCAGCGACTACGGCCGTCCGGCCTGTGCCTTCACGCCCGAGGCGGCAGCCGCCCTGCAGGCCTATCACTGGCCGGGCAATATCCGCGAACTGCGCAACGTCATCGAACGGGCCAGCATCATCTGCCAGCAGGAAGCGGTGGAGATCGCCCACCTCGGCCTCGGCGGCAGCAGCGAAGCGCCAAGCAGCACCGTACGGGTCGGCGCGCCGATGAGCCTCGAGGAGCTGGAAAAGGCCCACATCGCTGCGGTGCTGGCCAGCAGCAGCACCCTCGACCTGGCGGCCAGGACCCTGGGTATCGACACCTCGACCCTCTACCGCAAACGCAAGCAGTACAACCTCTGACCATGGGATCACCATGAAGCTGTCGATGAAGCTTCGCACTCGCCTGTTCCTCAGCATTTCCGCGCTGATCACCGTGGCACTGCTCGGCCTGCTGCTCGGCCTGTTCAGCGTCACGCAGATGGCGCGCAGCCAGAGCGATCTGATCCAGCGCGGCTTCACCGCCGTGCAGGTCGGGCAGAAGCTGCGCCAGCACTTGGGCGACGAACTGATCTTGTTGCTCGACCCCAAGCCGGCGCCGGAAAGACTGGCGCAGGCACGCGAGTCTTTCCGCGCCACCCTTGCCGAAGGCCTGCAGGCGAACCTCGGTACGCGCTACAAACAAGGCCTCGAGCAAGCTGCCGCGCTCTACGAACAGCAGGTAGAGGCCGCCGCCAGCGGTACCCCCGCCGGGCAGACTCCGCACAATCTGGGTGCTCACAAACCCTTCACCGAAGCTTTCCAGCGCCTGCGCAACCACCTGCTCAACGAACAGGATCAGGTCGTCGAGCGGGTCGTCGCCGCCGAGAAAAAGGCCGGCGAGCGCTCTCAGCTGATCGCCGGGCTCCTGGTGCTGACCGGCCTCGCCGTATTGGCGATCGGTGTGCTCACCGCCCATGGCATCGCCCGGCGCTTCGGCGCCCCCATCGACATGTTGGCGCGTGCCGCCGACCAGATCGGCCAGGGCCAATACGATGTAGTGCTGCCGGTGTCGCCGGTGGTGGAACTGGCGGTGCTGAGCCGCCGCTTCGGCCTGATGACCGAGGCGCTGCGCGAGTACCATTCGAGCAACCTCAATCAATTGCTCAGCAGCGAGGGCCGGCTGAAAGCGGTGCTCGACAGCATCGACGATGGTCTGGTCATCCTCGACGAGCAAGGCCGTATCGAACATGCCAACCCGGTAGCGCTGCGCCAGCTGTCCTGGCACGCCGACATTCTCGGCCAACCGATCGGCCCACTGCTGCCGGACCACGCCGTCGACGAGGCGCTGCGTCAGGTGCTGGCCGGCGAACCACTGCACGAGCCACCGGCCGACCTGCACATCGAACGCGACGGTGAAACCCGCCTGCTGGCCTGGGCCCTGACCCCCGTGCAAGTGGGCGCGGGAGGTAGCGTAGGGGCGGTGATGGTGCTGCGTGACGTCACCAAGCAGCGCGCCTTCGAACGTGTGCGCAGCGAATTCATCCTGCGTGCCTCCCATGAGCTGCGTACGCCGATCACCGGCATGCACATGGCCTTCAGCCTGCTACGCGAGCGCCTGTCGCTGCCTGCGAGCGGCCGCGAACAGGAATTGATGCGTACCGTTGACGAGGAAATGCACCGCCTGGTGCAGTTGATCGACGACCTGCTTAACTTCTCGCGCTACCAGAACGGCGTACAAACCCTGCAACGCCGCCCCTGCAACCTGGCCGAGATGCTCCTGCAAACCCCTCAACGCTTTGCCGAAAAAGCCGCGGAGCGTGAGGTGGAACTGGTCTGCGAGGTCCATGAGCCGCTGCCGCACCTCAACGTCGATGCCACACAGCTGGAACGGCTGGTCGACAACCTGACCGACAACGCTCTGCGCTACAGCAACCCGGGCGACAAGGTGCGCCTGCAGGTGCGTCGCCATGGCGAGCAGGTGATCGTCAGCGTGCAGGATGAAGGCGAAGGCATCCCCTTCGAACAACAGACACGAATCTTCGAACCCTTCGTCCAGGTCGGCAGGCGCAAAGGCGGAGTTGGCCTGGGTCTGGCGCTGGCGCGGGAGATCGTGCAGTTGCACGGTGGCCAGCTCAGCGTTCACTCGCGCCCTGGCGAAGGTTCCAACTTCTACTTCAGCCTGCCGGTCTAAGCTCGATGCCTGGCAACACCTGGCTGCTCGCCCGCACATAAAAAAACGCCGCGATCGTCGCGGCGTTTTCTTGCGGGACCGGAACCGGTCGGGCTCAGCGCAGGACCGGGTCGAACTTGATGCGGCGCCCGGCCATCAGCGCCACCAGAAAGCCCAGGCCGAAAACGACGCTGGCACCCTTCAGCAACAGAGCGAAGCCTTCTTCCAGCCCTGGGCTCAGCCACAGCGCGGCCAGGCTCGACAGGGTCATGATCAACAACAGGATGGCACTTCTGGACATGGCAGGACTCCTTGTCGGTCAGAACACCCAGCGCGGGGTGCTGTTGGCAGCGCGTGGCTCGCGATTGGCGGTGCCGGTGTCGCCATCGTCGGAGATGCGCAGCCAATTGGCATCGTCACCGACGCTATGGGCACTTTGCTTGCGCAGCTCGGCAGCAGCGCCCTGCTGCGTACCGACACGAGACTCCCACACGGGCGAGTTGGAGATGGTGAATTCGGCCGTCTTGGCGATCGCGCCAGCCGAGCCGGTGAAATCCTTGGCGTAAGCCCCGTTGACCAGCAATGCAGCGACGCAAAACAGGCTCAGTCGGAAGATGTTCATGGCGCTTCTCCATCAGCAGGTCAGTCGGGACTTACATGACGATTTTGCAGCGCTCATGCCAATCTAAAAATATAAAAAATCCCTTATAAATCAACAACTTAAACAATTAAAAATGTGTTACCCCAATGCACTTTGCAAGATGCATGAATCACGACACGTGCAATTTGCACGATCAGTTGCGCCGCGGCAGCACGATGCTGAAGCACGAGCCCTCACCGAGGCGGCTGCAGAGCTCGATGCGGCCACCATGGGCCTGGACGATCTGCTCGCTGATGAACAGGCCGAGGCCAAGCCCCTGAGCAGTACTGGTATCGGATACACGCTCGAACTGCTCGAATACCCGCCGCTGATCCGCCTCGGAGATGCCCACCCCCTGATCACGCACCTCGGCACGAACCTGCTCACCCTCGACCCTTACCCGCACCGATACCGGCTTGCCGCCACCGTATCGCAGGGCGTTGGTCAGCAGGTTGGCCAGGACCTGCTCGATACGGAATTCATCGATCATCACCGGCGCCGGCCCCTCCACCTGCAGTTCGATATGACTACCGGTACTGGTGAACTGCGCGGCCAGGCTCTCCACCACGCTGCCGGCCAGAACGCCAAGGTCGCCCGGCTCCGGGCGCACGGACAGCTTGCCGGTGCGAATGCGCGAAACATCCAACATGTCGTCGATCAGGCGGCTCAGGCTGCGGATCTGCCGCTCGTCGCGGGTAATCATCTCCTGCAGCTTGTCGGGGGCGAAGGCATCCATGCGCCCCTGCTCCAGGCGTAGCCGGCGCAGTTGCACGTCAAGGATCAGGCCATTGAGCGGCGTGCGCAGCTCGTGCGAGGCAATGGACATGAACACGTCGCGCATCTGCACCGCTTTCTGCAGCTCAGCCTGGGTCTCGCGCAGCTCGGTGAGCAGCGCCTCCTGTTCACGGCGCGCCGCCTCGACCACTTCCAGCTGCATGCTCAGCGCTTTGCGGTGACGATACAGCTCGACGAACATAGCCACCTTGCTGCGTACCTCGAAGGGCGACAGCGGCTTGTGCAGGAAATCCACAGCGCCGCTCTCGTAACCGCGGAAGGCGTAGTCCATGTCGCGCCCGACCGCGCTGACGAAGATGATCGGGATGTGCTTGGTCTTCTCCGTGCCGCGCATCAGCTCGGCCAGCTCGAAGCCGTTCATGCCCGGCATCTTCACGTCCAGGATGGCCAGGGCAAATTCGTTTTCGAGTAGCAGCGACAACGCCTCATCGGCGCTGCTGGCCTGGAACACGGTGCGATCTTCGCTCTGGATCAGCGAACGCAGTGCCAGGAGGTTCTCCGGCAGGTCGTCGACGATCAGCACCTTGGCTTCGGTCTTCCTCAGCATGGCAGGGTATCCAGTTCGGCCAGCAGCAGGCGCATGGCATTGAGAGACAGGAGAAAATCCGGTTTGAGCAGCGCCAGCGCGGCATTCGGCATGGTCGGCACCAGCGCGTCGGCCGGCTCCTGTACCAGCGTAAGACCACCGGCCTGCTGAACGGCCAGCAGGCCGGCGGCGCCGTCCTCGTTGGCGCCAGTCAGCAGCGCGGCAGCCAGCTGCTCGCCGTAGGCATCGGCAGCGGACTCGAAAAGGATGTCGATCGAGGGCCGGGAGAAATGCCGCGGCTCCTCGCGGCTGAGGGAAAAGCTGCGCTCGGTTTCGATGGACAGGTGATAACCCGCGGGCGCCACGTAAACCGTGCCACCTTGCAGGTATTCCTTGTCCTCGGCTTCCTTGGCCGGCAACTTCAGGCGCCGCGCGAGCAGATCAGCGAGCAGGCTGTCATTGCGATCCGGCTGATGCAGCAGGCACACCACCGGCAGCCGATAGTCCGGCGGCAGGTCTTCGAGCAGACTCAGCAGCGCTTCCACCCCACCGGCCGAAGCGCCGATCAGCAGCGCCTGCAGCGGCGCACGAACCTGACCGCGGAGGTTGATCCGTTGGCCGCTCATCGCTTGCGGAAAATCCGCTCGGGGCGCGACACCGCTTCGAACTGTCGGGCATAGGCGGAGAAATCCAGGCTTTCCTTGCTACCCAGGCCGAGAAAGCCGCGGTGACAGAGCGAATCGTGAAACAGGCCGAGCGCACGATCCTGCAAGTCGCGGTTGAAGTAGATCAGCACATTGCGGCACGACACCAGGTGGGTTTCGGCGAACACACTGTCGGTGGCCAGGCTGTGGTCGGCGAAGGTCACGTTGGCGCGCAGCGACTTGTCGAACAGCACGCGATCGTAGGCTGCCGAGTAATAGTCGGAAAATGCCCGCTTGCCGCCGGACAGCTGGTAGTTCTGCGTGTAGGTGCGCAGGTTGTCGAGGGCGAAAATGCCCTGCTCGGCCTTTTCCAGCGAATGCGGGTTGATGTCCGTGGCGTAGATCATGGTGCGCTCCAGCAGACCTTCCTCGTGCAGCAGGATGGCCAGCGAATACACCTCCTCCCCGGTGCTGCAGCCGGCCACCCAGACCTTCAGCGACGGATAGGTGTGCAACAGCGGCACCACCTGCTCGCGCAGGGCGAGAAAGTAGTCAGGGTCGCGGAACATCTCGCTGACAGGAATGGTGAGGTACTGCAACAGCTGCATGAAGGCCCGCGGCTCGTGCAGGATGCGCTCCTGCAGGGCCGAAATGGTCGGGCAATCGAGCTGCGCCTGCGCCTGACGTACACGGCGCTTGAGCGAGGCCTTCGAATAATCGCGAAAGTCATAGCTGTAACGCAGATAGATCGCCTCGATCAGCAGGCGCAGCTCGATTTCGTCAGGCATCAGAGACGCTCCAGCTTGGGCATCCACACGCGGATCAGGGAGAACAGGCGATCCAGGTCGATGGGTTTGGCCAGGTAATCGTTGGCGCCGACTTCGCGGCAGCGCTCCTGATCATCCTTCATCGCCTTGGCCGTCACCGCGATGATCGGCAGGTTCTTCCAACGGTCTTGCAAACGAATCTGCCGGGTGGCTTCGTAGCCGTCCATTTCCGGCATCATAACGTCCATCAGCACCAGGTCGATGTCGTCGTGTTCATGCAGTTTGGCCAACGCCTCATGGCCGTTGCGGGCGATTTCGACGGTGGCGCCCTTCTGCTCCAGCGCACTGGACAGGGCGAAGATGTTGCGTACATCGTCGTCCACCAGCAGCAGGCGCCGCCCCTCGAACAGCTTGTCGCGGCTGCGCGCGGTCTTGAGCATGCGCTGGTGCTCGCTGGACAATTCGGCTTCGACCTTGTGCAGGAACAGGGTGACTTCGTCCAGCAGGCGCTCCGGCGAGCGCGCGCCCTTGATGATGATCGAGCGCGAGTACTTGAGCAGTTCGGCTTCCTCGTCGCGGGTCAGGTTGCGCCCGGTGTAGACGATCACTGGAGGGAAGGAGCAGATGTCCTCTTCAGCCATACGTTGCAGCAGCTCATTGCCGAGCATGTCGGGTAGCTTGAGGTCGATGATCATGCAGTCGAAGACCGTGCTGCGCAATTTCTCCAGCGCCTCGCCGGCCAGGGCAACAGCGGTGATTTCGATGTCTTCGTCGCCGATCAGGCGGGCAACGCTGTCACGCTGCAGGGGGTCGTCCTCGACCAGCAGCACGCGCTTGACCTGCTGGTTGAGCTTGGCCTCCAACTTGCCGAAGACTTCCTTGAGCTGGTCGCGGCTGGTGGGCTTGAGCGCATAGCCGACTGCTCCCAGGTGCAGGGCCGCCTCGCTTTGGTCTTCGACCGAGACCACATGCACCGGGATGTGACGAGTCTGTGCGTCATCCTTGAGGCGCTGCAGCACGCTGAGGCCGGAGCCATCGGGCAGGCGCATGTCGAGCAGAATGGCATCGGGACGATAACGCCGCGCCAGCTCCAGGCCTTCGTCAGCGCTGGTGGCGACCAGGCAGGCGTAGCCCAGTTCGTGGGCCAGATCGAAGAGGATGCGGGCGAAGCGCACTTCATCCTCCACCACCAGCACACGGCGGCCGCCGTGCGCGTCGAGCTGCTCGCGATCATCGGCGAACGGCGCCGGGGGACGCGGCATCGCCGCCGCAGCGGCAGGAATCACCGGCGTGGCCGGCATCGCTGGCGGCGCCATTACCAGCGGCGCCGCCGGCTTGCTCTGGGCTGCGCCTTCGGCCATCTGCTCGGGCAGCAGCAGGGTGAAGGTGCTGCCCTCGCCGGGCACGCTGCTGACGGAAATGGACCCGCCGAGCAGCCCCGCCAGGTCACGCGAGATGGACAGCCCCAGGCCTGTGCCGCCGTAACGGCGATTGGTGGTGCCATCGGCCTGGCGGAAGGCATCGAAGATCGCCTGCTGCTGGTCGGCCGCGATACCGATGCCGGTGTCATGCACGGCGAAGGCCAGGTAATGACCCTCCTGACGCGAGACGCTGAGGGTCACGCCGCCACGGTCGGTGAACTTGAAGGCGTTGGACAGCAGGTTGCGCAGGATCTGTTCGGCGCGCTGGCGGTCGGTGAACAGCACCTGTGGCAGCTCGCCCTGCTGCTCGATCTGGAAACCCAGGCCACGCTCGCCAGCCAGTGGCGCGAACACATCGCGCAGGCTTTCCAGCATGCTCGCCAGCGGCGTGCGCTCGGGGCGCACCTCGAGTTTGCCGGCCTCGACCTTGGCGATGTCGAGGATGTCGTTGATCAGGTTGAGCAGATCGTTACCGGCCGAATAGATCGACTCGGCGAACTTGACCTGTTCATCGTCGAGGTTGCCGCTGGAGTTCTCCGCCAGCAGCTTGGCCAGAATCAGCGAGCTGTTCAGCGGCGTGCGCAGCTCATGGCTCATGTTGGCGAGGAATTCGGACTTGTAGCGGCTGGCACGCTGCAATTCTTCGGCGCGCTCTTCGAGCTGGGCCTGGATGCGGCCGAGCGTGGTGTTGCGCTGGTCCAGCTCGTCGCGCTGGTCGGCCAGCGTCTGCGCCTGTTCGGAAAGCTTCTCGTTGGTCTGCTCCAGCTCGGCCTGCTGGGTTTCCAGATGGGCCTGGGACTCCTTGAGCACGCGCGCCTGCTGCTCCAGCTCTTCGTTGGCGGCGCGCAGTTCCTCCTGCTGGGTCTGCAACTCCTCGTTGAGCTGCTGGGTCTGACCGAGCACCTCTTGCAAGCGCTGGCGATAGCGCGCGGCCTCCAAAGCCATACCGACGCTGCCGGCAATGGCTTCGAGGAACTCCCGCTCACGCGCCTCGAGCGGGCGCATGAAGGCCAGCTCGATCACGCCATTGACACTGTCATCGGACTGCAGCGGTACCAGGGCAACGCTGACTGGCTGGCCCTCGCCGAGACTTGAAGCGACCTTGATGTAATCCGCCGGCAAATCATCCAGGCAAACCAGGCGGCGGCCACGGGCAGCCTGACCAACCAGCCCCTCTCCTTTATAGAACTGCTCCTTGAGGCTGGCATCCTTGCTGAAGCCGTAGCCGGCAACGCGCTTCAGGTCGCCGGTTTTGCCGTCGCGCAGATACAGGGCGGCGACCACGCAATTGAGATATTCGGCGAGGAATTCGAGCGAGCGATCGGCCAGCTCCTGCACCTGCGGCTGACCGAGCAGACGCTCCGACAGCAGCGTCTGGCCACCGCCAAGCCAGGCACGACGCCCCTGCTCATCGGCGTAATCGGCCTGCTTGGCCATGGCCTGGGAATAAGTCTGCGAGAGACTCATCAGCTCGCGGCGGCCGAAAAAGGCCAGCAAGGCGCTGAACAGAATGCTCACCACCAGGTAGATGCCGGCGCCCCAGAGCGTGGTACTGCTGACATCGGCATTGCGCTGCTGACGCAGCTCACGCTCACTGTTGATGAAGGTATCGAGCTCGCGGCGCATGCCATCGGTGAGGTTCTTGCCGCGCCCCCGACCAATTTCGACCAGGTAATTGCCGCCGTCGCGACGGCTGCCGATGACTTCCTGGGCGAACAGATCCCACTGTTCTTGCAGCGCCAGCAGACGCTCGAGCCGCTGCATCTGTGGCGGATTGTCCGCGACCATGCCGATCAGTTGCTCGGTCAACGGGCGAAACTTGCCGCGCGCCTGTTCATAGGGCGCCAGATAATCTTCCTCGCCACTGAGCAGGAAGCCGCGCATGCCGGTCTCCAGATCCAGGGTCAGCTTGTACACTTCGCTGGCCCGATTGAGGACCTGGTCGGTATGCTCGACCCAGCGGATCACATCGAGCAGAAAGCCGATCAGCAGTGCAAAGAACAGGGCGCCCACCACGCCCAGGCCGAGCGGCAGCCCGACATTACGATTGAGAATGCGGCGAAAACCTCTTTCGTCCATTGCGGATTCATTCGACATAGGGACGTCCATTCGGTGATTGTCTCGCTTCTTCTTATCTATCGGGGGAAGGCGTGTGGCACACTGACCGCGTGCAGACTCCGAAGTTTGCCAAACATTTGCGCATTCTGCGCGCTGAAACAGAGAAGTTCATGACCGAAACCGATTGCGCCCGCGTCAAGACCATTGTCCTGGTCGAGGACGACGATGTCGTGCGCGAACTAACCGCGGAGGTGCTCGGTGAGTTCGGCTACCGCGTACACGCCCTGTGCGACGGCCCCAGCGCGCTCGACCTGTTGCGCAGCGACCAACAGGTCGATTTGCTGATGAGCGATATCGGCTTGCCCGGCATGGACGGGCGCGAGCTGGTGGCAGCCGCTCGCCAGCTGCGGCCGACCCTGCCGGTGCTGTTCGCCAGCGGCTACGACGAGCGTCAACTGCTCGAAGAAGTGCGCGCTCGCGACAGCGGGGCAGCTACCGAAAGTATCGTCAAACCCTACGATTTCAGGCTGCTGGCACAACGGCTGGGCGAACTGGCGGACTGACGGAGCGGCATCTAGTCTGATTCCAGACCAATGGACAGGAGAGTCCGCCGATGCGCTACGCCACTTCGCTTCGCCTGGGTCTTCTCGCTGGCTTGCTGCTCACCGGCTGCGCCAGTCAGACGACCCAACCCACGCAATTCTCCGGCTATCTTGCCGACTATTCCCAACTGCAGCCTGCCACCTCAGCCACCGGAGCACCGGTGCTGCGCTGGATTTCACCGCAGTTCAGCAGCGAGCGCTACACATCGGTCTACGTCGAGAAGCCAAGCTTTTACCCCGCTCCCGCGCCCAGCGACCAGGTCAGCGCGCAGACCTTGGAACAGGTGCGTGACTACCTGCATCAGGCACTGTTGCGCGAGCTGACGAACGCACGTCTGAGGCTGGTCGACACCCCGAGCATGGACAGCCTGGTGCTGCGCAGCGCAATCACCGGCGTCAACGTCTCGACCGAAGGGATCAAAGCCTACGAGGTGATCCCCGTGACCCTGGTGATCGCTGCAGCCAGCACGGCTGCCGGCACGCGTGATCGCGACACGGAGATTTTCATCGAACTGGAAGCGCTCGATGCCCGCACCAGCGAGCCGGTGCTGCGGGTGGTGCGCAAGGGCCACGGCCTTGCACTGGAGAACAGCAGCAGCCAGCTGACCCTGGATGACCTCAAGCCGGTGCTGGATGTTTGGGCACGCGACGCGCGCGACTTCCAACCCGACCTGCGCTGATCAGCCAAGGCCCAGGCAATACCGTGCGTAAGCCGCAGCACGCTGAACAGATGGCTGACTATCAAGCGGATCGATAGCGCTTGCGGTAGTTGATCTCAGGCGAGAGGCTCGGAAAAAACACCAGGCGAGGAACATGCATGCCCAGCATCAACCCAAGTAGCGTGGATTTGCAGGCGTTCGCCGAACGCATGCCAAGCGACACGCCGATTGTGATGCTCAATCTGCTTCGCTTCAGCAGTCAGGCTGCGTATGACGTAGACAGCCCCTTTGCGTCTTGCAGTGGTCGCGAAGCCTATGCCCGCTACAGCCGCACCGCGCTGGCCAAGGTTCAGGGCGTGGGCGGCGAGGTACAGGTTATGGCTGACGTTCACCTGGCGTTGATCGCGCCGCAGGAAGAACGCTGGGATCTGCTTCTTCTGGTGCGTTATCCATCATCCGCAGCCTTTCTGAGCATGCTCGCCGACCCTGAATACCAAGCGGCCACCGTTCATCGCAGTGCAGCGTTGGACGACTCGCGGCTGATCGCTACGACACCTGCCGAGAGGCTCTAGCTTGATGCCTGCCGGTTGAGCACCAGCAGGCGCGCTGCGGTTTCCGCGTCCGGCTGGCCGTCGTAGTTGGCTGGGCGGTACTTCATCTGGAACGCGGCGATGACATTGCGCGTCGCCTCGTCCAGCTCGCCATGCTGCGGCACCGTGTAACCGTGCTGCGCCAACTGCTCCTGGAACCACTGCACGCCGGGCAGGCTGGTGCTGAACAGCGCCTGCTGGCGCGCCACCGCGTCTTCATTCGGCCAGGGCACCAGACCCTCGTCGGCCAGGCGCTTCCAGGGGAACAGCGGGCCCGGATCGACCTTGCGCTGCGGCGCTACATCACTATGCGCGATGATCGAGCCCAGTGGTAGCTGGTGACGCTTGACGATGTCCTTGAGCAGCACGATCAGGGTGTCGATCTGCTGCGGGGCGAAGGGCTGCCAGTAGCGACCGGCCGGCGTCTGGTAGTAGCCCTGGTTGACCAGTTCGATGCCGATAGTGGTGCTGTTGAGCCAGGTACGTCCCTTCCACTCGCTGACGCCAACGTGCCAGGCACGACGGTTCTCGTCCACCAGTCGGTAGACGGTCGGCGGCGCATCGCCGATCAGGTAATGGCTGCTCACCTCGGTCTGCGTTAGCAGCTCGAGCGAACGCTGCAAGTCAGCGGAGGTGTAGTGCAGCACGACGTACTGTACGCGGCTGTTCTGGCCAGTCGCGGTATGGCTGTCGTCGATACGCAGACCGCCAGCACAGCCGGCGAGCAGAACGATAACGAGGGCAAGGCAAAGAGACTTCATGCGTGACCGAATACGCTTTGCAGGTTGTCCAGCAGCATGTCGACGCTGAGCATGATCAACAGCATGCCCATCAGACGTTCCACCGCCATCAACCCGCGATTACCGAGGAACCGTTGCAGGAACGAAGCCTGCAACAGGATGAATGCCGTCACCGCCCAGGCCAGAATCAAGGCCAGGTAAAGCTCCCAGAGCGGCCCGGTGTGAGTGTTGCGCAGGGTCATCAGCACTGCGAGTGCCGAAGGCCCGGCCACCGCAGGCGTGGCCAGCGGCACCAGCATCGGCTCGCCGTCCGGCACGTCGCCGAGCAGGCCCTGCGGGCTGGGAAAGATCAGGCGCATGGCGATGACGAACAGGATGATACCGCCGGCGATGGCCGTTGCCTCGCGTGATAGCCC
Organism: Pseudomonas sp. UBA7530; assembly: GCF_002479365.1. Classification (NCBI taxonomy): domain Bacteria; kingdom Pseudomonadati; phylum Pseudomonadota; class Gammaproteobacteria; order Pseudomonadales; family Pseudomonadaceae; genus Pseudomonas; species Pseudomonas sp. UBA7530. Next base: position 219,452 of record NZ_DLMS01000011.1, on the reverse strand, counting down.
GAGACTGGTGAGGAATTTGTCACCAAAGGTGAGGAACAGCAGCAGCAGACCAAGGGCGAACAGCAGCTCGCGCGCGGCGATCCAGATGCGCCGGCGTGGCTCGACGTTCTTCAGCGCAGCGATGTAGATGGCGATATTGCCGAAAGGGTCGGTGACGAGAAAGATCAGCACGGCGATGCTGAAGATGTCCATGGCTAGCTCCGCTGACAGGTGCGCATAGTCTAGGGCCTGCGGGGTCACCTCGCGAGTCCGCGCGCGCATGGATGCTCGCATTGTCGCCGGGGCGGAGCTTTCGTGACCGAAAACGCAGCGGCGTTCATGGCAGCGACCATTCGTAGAAATGTATACAAAGTAGTAGCCAAGATTGGAACAAAATGTCTACATTGACTGCACAAGAACAACAGCGAGTAGTTTTCCCCATGACCTCCACCGCTCAGCGCCCCGAGGACGAGAACCTCGGTATCGGCTCCAATCTGCTCTACGGCCTGCAACACGTACTGACCATGTATGGCGGCATCGTTGCCGTTCCGCTGATCGTCGGCCAGGCGGCCGGCCTGTCACCCGCCGATATCGGCCTGCTGATCGCGGCCTCGCTGTTCGTCGGCGGCGCCGCCACCCTGCTGCAGACCATCGGCCTGCCGTTCTTCGGCTGTCAGCTGCCACTGGTGCAGGGCGTTTCGTTCGCCAGCGTCGCCACCATCGTGGCGATAGTCGGCAGCAATGGCGGCGAGGGTGGGCTGCCGGTGGTGTTCGGTGCTGTGATAGGCGCGGGGCTGATCGGCCTGCTGATCACGCCAATCTTCTCCAAGATCACCAAATTTTTCCCACCGCTCGTGACCGGTATCGTCATCACTACCATCGGCCTCACCCTGATGCCGGTAGCCGCGCGCTGGGCCATGGGCGGTAACAGCCAGGCCGCGGACTTCGGCAGCATGGCCAACATCGGCCTGGCCGCGTTCACCCTGGCTACCGTTCTGCTATTGAGCAAAGTCGGCAGCGCGACCATCTCGCGCTTGTCGATCCTGCTGGCGATGGTAATCGGCACGCTGGTCGCCCTGGCGTTCGGCATGGCCGACTTTTCCAGGGTCAGTGAAGGCCCCGTGCTGGCCTTCCCGGCACCGCTGCACTTCGGCATGCCGGTGTTCGAGGTGGCGGCGATCATCTCCATGCTGATCGTGGTGATGGTGATCCTGGTGGAAACCTCGGCCGATATTCTCGCCGTGGGCGACATCATCGACACCAGGATCGATTCCAAACGTCTCGGCAATGGCCTGCGCGCAGACATGATCGCCAGCGTCGTCGCGCCGATGTTCGGCTCCTTCACCCAGAGCGCATTCGCCCAGAACGTCGGCCTGGTTGCCGTCACCGGGGTCAAGAGCCGCTACGTGGTGGCCACCGGCGGCCTGATTCTGGTCACCCTTGGCCTGTTGCCAATCATGGGCCGGGTCATAGCCGCAGTGCCGACCTCGGTACTCGGTGGCGCCGGCATCGTGCTGTTCGGCACGGTCGCGGCCAGCGGCATCCGCACTCTGGCCAAGGTGGACTACCGCAACAACATGAACCTGGTGATCGTCGCCACCTCGATCGGCTTCGGCATGATCCCCATCGCCATGCCCAGCTTCTATCACCATTTTCCGGCCTGGTTCGAAACCATCTTCCACTCCGGCATCAGCTCGGCGGCGATCATGGCGATCCTGCTCAACCTGCTGTTCAACCACTTCACGACCGGCAATTCGGATCAGCAGTCGGTGTTCGTCGCCGGTACCGAACGCAGCCTGCGCTACCGCGACATCGCCGCACTGCACGAGGGCGACCACTTCATCGACGGCAAGCTGTATGACGCTCAGGGCAATGAAGTGCCGCTGCTGGATGACGATCACGCCCCTGCGCCACGGACGGGCGCGCCTGCAGAAAAGGAACGGGCAGAGATGACTTCCTAGCCCCGAACAGACCCGCTCTGATGGCTGCCCCGGTCTGATTGCCCGGGGCAGCAGTCAGGCCTGTTCGACGCGGTTTCGTCCGGAACCCTTGGCGCGGTATAGCGCCTGGTCGGCGCGCTCGAAGGTGGCCTCGGTGGCCTCGTCATTGCGGAATTCGGCGATACCGGCAGAGAAGGTGATGGTCACCGGCTCGCCCTTGAAATGGAATGGGCAGGCCTCGACCGCCGCGCGCAGGGTTTCCAGCAACTGAACGCCGCCTTCCAGCGGAGTCGCCGGGATCAGCAGAACGAACTCTTCGCCACCGAAGCGGGCAATGAAGTCGGTCTTGCGCAGGCGCTTGTGCAGTTCGCCGGCGATGATCTTCAGCACCCGATCCCCGGCCAGATGGCCGTAGCCATCGTTGATCCGCTTGAAGTGGTCGATATCCAACACGGCCATCAGCAGCTGACCGCCGTAGCGCTGGCGACGCGCGACTTCCAGATCGAGGCGCTCGCTCCAGGCAGCGCGGTTGGGCAAGCCGGTCAGGGGGTCGAGCAGGGACTTCTGCCGTTGCTCCTCGATATGCTGGCGGAACTGCTGCGCCTCGACCTCCATTTCAGCAACACGCTTGACCAGGCCCTGCAGCCGCTCGGCCACGTCCTCCTCACCGCCGTCGCGCTGGCGTTGGTGATTGCTGACGCTTTGCAACAGGCCCTCCAGACGTTGCTCCAGCGCCTGCTTGAGCGTATCCAGGTCGGCCGCCTCCTGCACGCTGCTCTGCAGGTCACTGACCTGATCGCGCAGCTGCTGGTTGAAGTTTCGCGTGCTTTCTACCGACGCGGTGTAGCCCTCGTGCGCTTCGCTGAGGGTGCTGATAAAGGCGGCCAGGCGCTCGTTGAGCTGCTTGAGATAACCGGCGAAATCGCGCTGGCCACTGTCGCTGACCGCCAGTACCAGCACGGCCAGGTCATCCAGCACCGGCACCAGCTCATACCAGTTGAGGTTGCCCTCCAGGCGCTGGCGCAACGCCTCGCCCTGCGGCAGATGGCGTGCCGGCAGGTGCAGTTCGTCGAGCAGACCGCGCAGACTGTTGGCGATGTGCGGTGCCACCGCGCTGTAGCCCGGCTCGCTGCTGGGCAGGGAGAACGGGCTGTCGCTGGGTTCTTCATGCAGCACCAGGCCAGGTGGCAACGGCAGGCTGTCGAGCACCGGCATCGCGTCGCTGGCCTGGCGATGCACCGATGATTCGGGAACGACAGCCACTGGCGTGCTCGCATGCGCGGCGACCAATGGCGCCCGCGCTTCAGGCTCAGAGACAGCTGCAGGCTCAGGCTCAGGCTCAGATACAGATACAGGTGCAGGTGCAGGTGCAGG
>NZ_DLMS01000011.1:0-215891 GCF_002479365.1 Pseudomonas sp. UBA7530 | reverse complement strand
AGGTGCAGGTGCAGGTGCAGGATTAGTATGTGCGGCCTCTTCGCCGCTCTCGCCGCGTGAGCCGAATAGACGCTGCAGCAAGCCCGGCTGCTCCTGCACCGGCGTTTGCAGAACTGTCAGCGCCTGCCCTTGTAGATTGCTCAGCTGGCTGAGCAGCGCGGGCAGCAGATACTGGTGACTGGTGGCATCCTGCAGCTGCTTGCCGAGCGACTTGAGCGCCTTGCGCACCTCACGCGGTGGCTGCAGGCGCTGGAGCTGTTCGATCAGACCTGCCAGTGCCGTGGCGGCCTCGCCGGCACGCTGCTGGCGGCGCTGCTCGGAATCCAGCACGGCCTTTTCCAGACGGGGAATCAGGCCACCCAAGGCGGCATCCATCTCATCACGACGGAGGATGTCACGCATTTCCTGCATGCATTGATCGACCGCCTTGTCCGCGCCCTCGGCAGCCAAGCTGCTGCGCACCAGGCCACGGCGCAACAGATCCAGACGCGACTCCCAGAGTCGCTCGAGCTTTTCCTGCTGCTCCAGGCTGCTCAGGTATTTGTCTTTCCAGCGTTGCGCGTCATCGCTCATACGGCTTACTCAGGAGATGGCGTCTTCAGCATAGGCATTTGCGCGCTATTCTGTGCTCCTGGCAGGCGGATTTCCACGGCCACGGGAAGATGATCGGAAATGGGCTGACTAAGTACGTCGACGCGTCCTAGTTCAAGCTCAGAGCTGAGCAGGATATGGTCGAGACAGCGCTGCGGGCGCCAGCTGGGAAAGGTCGCCTCGACCTGCGGGGCAAGCAGACCGAGATCACGCAGCGGGGAGTTCTCCAGCAGATCGACGGCATGAGTGTTCATGTCGCCCATCAGCACCAGATGACGAAACTCGCTGACCCGCTCGCGGATGTAGGCCAGCTGCCGGGTACGGGTGCGGGCACCCAGGGCCAGGTGCATCATCACCACGCACAGCGCGTGCTCGCCTTCACCCAGACGTAGAAAGATCGCCCCCCGCCCAGGTGGTCCAGGCAACGGATGATCCTCCAACAAGGTAGGCCGCAAGCGGCTAAGCACGCCGTTACTGTGCTGGGCGAGACGCCCGAGATTGCGATTGAGCTGTTGATACCAGTAGGGGAAGGCACCCTGCTGGGCCAGGTATTCAACCTGATTGACATAGCCCGAGCGCAGACTGCCGCCATCGACTTCCTGCAGCGCCACCAGGTCGAAATCGGCGAGCAGATCGCCAATGCGCTGCAGGTTGCCGGTGCGCCCGGCATGGGGCAGTAAATGCTGCCAACTGCGCGTCAGGTAGTGGTGATAACGCTGGGTGTTGATGCCGACCTGGACATTGAAACTGAGCAGGCGCAAAAGGCTGTCGGCTGGCCAGTCAGCCTGCGGCGAGCAGTGCGGATTGATCTGTGGATCGCACAGACCAACCGCACGTGTCTTCCGCCAGCGGCGCATCATGTTTAGCGCCTGCGGGGCGCTTAGAGCGCCTCGCGCTCCTTGGCGATCAGGTGGTCAGCCACCTGAAGGGTCTGCTGCGGGCCGCCGGTCGAACCCAGGTCGAAGCGGTACTTGCCGCCGACGATCATCACCGGTACGCCAGTGATCTGGTACGCCATGGCCAGTTTTTTGGCCTTTTCCATCTGGCCTTTGACGGCGAAGGAATTGAAGGTCTTGAGGAAGGCGTCGCGATCCACGCCCTGAGTGGCGACGAAGTCGGCGAACTCTTCAGCCGAGGCCAGCTTCTTCTTCTCCTGATGGATGGCATTGAACACGGCGTCATGCACCTTGTGTTCGACCTTCATCATTTCCAGGGTGATGAATGCCTGGCCGTGCACGTTCCAAACGCCGCCGAACAGCGCCGGGACACGGACGAAGTTGACGTCTTCCGGCAGTTTCTCGACCCAGGGATTGAGCGTCGCCTCGAACTGGTAGCAGTGCGGGCAGCCGTACCAGAACAGCTCCACCACCTCGACCTTGCCGGGCTTGGACACCGGCACCGGGCTTTTCAACTCGACATACTGCTGGCCTGCGACCGGTTCGGCGTGGGCAGTAAGGCCGAACAGGCTGCTGATCGCCAGAGCGGCGCCGAGAATCAGGTTACGCATGAGGGTACTCCTTGGCTGGATAAGCTTCGCCCTGATGGCGATTCGAGACTATGACTCGCTACCGCTGGGCCGGTTCCGCCCATTGTAGCCATGACGCATACGAAAAAGGGTGGCCGAAGCCACCCTTTGTCTTGCCAAAAGCAACGGCGGTCTAATCAGTGCAGACCCTGGATGAAGCTGGAAACAGCTTCGATATCCTTGTTGCTGAGCTTGGCGGCGATGGCGCGCATGATCATCGCGTCGCCGTCGTTGGTGCGATTGCCTTCGCGGAAGTCGGTCAGCTGCTTGGCCACGTACTGCGCGTGCTGGCCACCCAGGTGCGGGAAGCCGGCAGCAGCCAGGCCAGCGCCGTCTGGCGAATGGCAGCCGGTGCAGGATGGCATGCCTTCTTCCAGCTTGCCGCCACGGAACAGCGCTTCACCACGTGCGACCAGCTTGGGATCGGCAGCACCGACACTCATCTTCTGGCTGGCGAAGTAAGCGGCGATGTCAGCCATGTCTTGGTCGCTGAGGTTGTCCAGCATGCCTGTCATCTCGACCACCGGACGAGCGCCGGACTTGATGTCGTGTAGCTGCTTGAGCAAGTAACGCTCGCCCTGACCGGCCAGCTTGGGGAAGTTAGGCGCAGGGCTGTTGCCATCGGCGCCATGGCAGGCACCACAGACAGCGACTTTGCCCTGACCGGCTTCGGCATCGCCAGCAGCCTGAGCCACACCGGTGAGGCCCAGGGTCAACAGCAGACTCACGAGTACTTTGTTCATCAGCTAATCCAATTACGGCTAAGAGAGAAAGGGTTATCGGCTGGGCTTACTCATTCGGTCATCAACTTGATGACCGCCTGGTAATCCTCGGCCGTGCAGTCCATGCACAGGCCGCGCGGCGGCATGGCATTCAAACCATTGGTGACGCTCTGCACCAGTGTATCCATGCCCTTGGCCAGGCGTGGTTCCCAAGCGGCCTTGTCGCCCGTCTTGGGCGCCGTGGGGATCTGGCCGTTGTGGCATACGCCACAGGAGCGGTCGTACACCGCTTGCGGATCCTGAGCAGCATAGCCGTTGAACGACAGAGTCATGACGGCGGCTGCGAGCAGCATTTTCTTCATCAGATCAACCTCATCAGGGTTGGAAGCGTCCTGCTTTCTATCGAGCAGAGATGTAATCGCTCCCGGCAATTGGGTTCCTGCGGGTGGGACAAAGCGCACACAAAATCTGCGGCATTATATACTGGCAACGCTGAAACGGAAACGACGCCGCTTGCCACGCCACCTGGCGTGCAGCAGGTGCGCGGAAATGTCGCAAGCCCTCGAGCCGCCAGAGGAGTATCTACAAAGCAGCGAGCGAAGGTCAGGCAAGGCGGAGGCAGCCGAGAACGCGGAATGTACGAGTGGTACATGAGCATTTTGAGGCTGGTTCCAACGCAGCATGGTCGAGCGCAGCAATTTGTAGGCACCCTCTCACGGAATCGAGGCAACCACCGGATACCCTCCATGCTCCCGAAGAACCCCATCATCGGTCTGTGCCAGCAGGCCAGCTTCCTCATCAGTGCCGCCAAGGTCGACCAGTGCCCCGAGGACAGCGGTCTGGAAGTCGCCTTCGCCGGCCGTTCCAACGCGGGCAAGTCGAGCGCGCTGAACACCCTGACCCATGCCAGCCTGGCGCGCACGTCGAAGACGCCAGGGCGCACCCAACTGCTCAACTTCTTCCGCCTGGACGACGAACGCCGCCTGGTGGACCTGCCCGGCTACGGCTACGCCAAGGTGCCGATCCCGCTCAAGCAGCACTGGCAGAAGCATCTGGAAGCGTACCTGGGCAGTCGCGAAAGCCTGTGCGGTCTGGTGCTGATGATGGATATTCGCCATCCGCTGACCGAATTCGATTGCATGATGTTGGATTGGTCGGTGGCCAGCGGCATGCCGCTGCATATCCTGCTGACGAAAGCAGACAAACTGGCCTTCGGCGCGGCGAAGAACGCCCTACTCAAGGTGCGTCAGGACATTCGCAAGCAGTGGGGCGAAGGCATCAGCATCCAGTTGTTCTCGGCGCCCAAGCGCATGGGCGTGGAAGAGGCGCAGATGGTGCTGGCCGGTTGGCTGGATCTGTTGCCGGAAGAGGGTGAGGAAGGCGTCGAGCAGGAATAAGACGCAGGGCGCGCCGGGAACGTAGCAATGTTCGGTGCGCGCGGAGCACCGACGGAGCTGCAGCAGCCCGTTTGGACGTGAAAGAGCATCACAAGCGCCCTCTCCCGCCCTTCGGGCACCCTCTCCCATAAATGGGAGAGGGTCATCAGAATGCCGCTAGCGGCAGTTTTTTATAGGCAAAAAAAACCCCGAGCTTCGTATGGGGAGGGAGAAGTTCGGGGTCCAAGGTCTGAACCGCTAGGGCGGGGTTCAGATGTCTGCCAACACTTAACACAACAAAGGAGCATGAAGGCCTCAACGGCCATTCATGAAATCTGACCGGACGGGTTTGGGGAAAGTTCATCGGCGCCCTAAAAACCATTTGCCATAAGAAAGTGTCTTTTGATTCCTCAAACCCCTAAGCCAGAGCGGCCGCGGCTGTACGCCGCGGCGCTGCCTAACTTAGTGCGCTTCGTCCCAATTGGTACCAACGCCTACTTCCACCAGTAGCGGCACGTCCAGATCGGAGGCGCCACTCATCAGGCTCTTGAGTTTGGCTCCAACCTCATCGACCAGCTCCTCGCGCACCTCCAGTACCAGTTCATCGTGCACCTGCATGATGATGCGCGCATCGATGGTGCTCTCCTGCAACCAGCCATCCACGGCGATCATCGCGCGCTTGATGATGTCCGCTGCAGTGCCCTGCATCGGCGCGTTGATCGCCGCACGTTCGGCGCCCTTGCGCATCGCCTGGTTCTGCGCATGGATTTCCGGCAGGTACAGGCGACGGCCGTAGACCGTCTCCACATAGCCCTGCTCAGCAGCCTGGGCGCGCGTGCGCTCCATATAGGTCAACACGCCTGGATAACGGGCGAAGTAGCGGTCGATATAGGCCTGTGCCTCCTTGCGCTCGACGTCGATCTGCTTGGCCAGACCGAAGGCGCTCATGCCGTAGATCAGGCCGAAGTTGATGGCCTTGGCCTTGCGTCGCTGATCGCTGGTCACCTCCTCCAGCGCCACACCGAATACCTCGGCGGCAGTGGCCTTGTGCACGTCCAGATCGTCGCGGAAGGCACTCAACAGCCCCTCGTCCTTGGCCAGGTGGGCCATGATGCGCAACTCGATCTGCGAGTAGTCCGCCGCCATCAGCTTGTAGCCCTGGGGCGCAACGAAGGCCTGGCGGATGCGCCGCCCCTCGGCGGTGCGGATCGGGATGTTCTGCAGGTTCGGGTCGCTCGACGACAGCCGGCCAGTTGCCGCCACCGCCTGATGGTAACTGGTGTGAATGCGCCCGGTACGCGGGTTGATCTGCTCCGGCAGCTTGTCGGTGTAGGTGCTCTTGAGCTTGCTCAAGGAGCGGTACTGCATCAGCACCTTGGGCAACTCGAAATCCTGCTCGGCGAGTTCGGCGAGCACCGCCTCGGCGGTTGAGGGCTGGCCCTTGGCAGTCTTGCTGATCACCGGGTAGCCGAGTTTCTCGTAAAGGATCACGCCCAGTTGCTTGGGTGAGGACAGATTGAAAGGCTCGCCGGCAATCTCGAAGGCCTTGCGCTCCAGCTCCACCAGTTTTTCGCCCAGTTCGACGCTCTGCTCGCCAAGCAGCTTGGCATCGACCAGCGCGCCGTTGCGCTCGATGCGCGCCAGCACCGGCATCAGCGGAATTTCGATTTCGCGCAGCACCTTGGCCAGGGACGGCACGGCTTCGAGGCGGCGCCACAACTCCTGGTGCAGGCGCAGGGTCACGTCGGCGTCTTCGGCGGCATAGGGGCCGGCCTGTTCCAGGGCGATCTGATCGAAGGTCAGCTGCTTGGCGCCCTTGCCGGCGATGTCCTCGAAGCGAATGGTGCTGTGATTCAGGTACTTCAACGCCAGGCTGTCCATGTCGTGACGGGTGGCGGTGGAGTCCAGCACGTAGGATTCGAGCATGGTGTCGAAGGCCACGCCCTGCACCGTGATCGGTGTGCTGGCGTTGGCCAGGACGTTGATGTCGTACTTGGCGTGCTGGCCGACCTTGGCCTTGGCCGGGTCTTCGAGGATCGGTTTGAGCGCCTTGAGCACCGCATCGCGATCGAGCTGCTGCGGCACGCCCATGTAACTGTGCGCCAGCGGCACGTAGGCTGCCTCACCGGCCTTGACCGCGAAGGACAGACCGACCAGTTGCGCCTGCTGCGCATCGAGGCTGGTGGTCTCGCTGTCAAAGGCGATCAGCTCGGCCTGCTCCAGCTTCTTCAGCCACTCATCGAACTGTGCCTGCTCCAGCACCAGTTGGTAGTCACCGGCGCTGGCCGGCGCTGGCTCGGCCGCGTCTTCGACGGCCTCGCTGGCCGGCTCGGCGAACAGGTCGCCGGCAGGGGCCACTGCCTTGGCCGCCAGCGTCTTGTTCTGGCGCAACAGGTCGTCGAGCCAGTTCTTGAATTCCAGCTGACCGTACAGTTCGACCAGGGCGGCAAGGTCCGGCTCGCCGGGATGCAGCGAGTCGATGGCGATGTTCAATGGCACGTCGGTCTTGATGGTCGCCAGCTGATACGACAGATAAGCCATGTCGCGGTGTTCCTCGAGCTTGGCCGGCAGGCTCTTGGCGCCGCGAATCGGCAACTCGGGAATCTTATCGAGGTTGGCGTAGAGCACATCGAGGCCACCGCCGACCCCGACCAGCAGGCCGAGCGCGGTTTTTTCGCCCACGCCCGGTACGCCGGGAATGTTGTCGACCTTGTCGCCCATCAGCGCCAGGTAGTCGATGATCAGCTCAGGGCCGACGCCGAATTTCCCTTTCACGCCATCGATGTCGTACACGCTTCCGGTCATGGTGTTGACCAGCGTAACGTGCGGGCAGACCAACTGCGCCATGTCCTTGTCACCGGTGGAAATCACCACGTCGCAACCTTCGCCGGCGGCCTGGCGGGCCAGGGTGCCGATCACGTCATCGGCTTCCACACCTTCGACGCACAGCAGCGGCAGGCCAAGGGCACGCACGCTGGCATGCAGCGGCTCGACCTGCACCCGCAGTTCGTCCGGCATGGACGGGCGATTGGCCTTGTATTCGGCGAACAACTCGTCACGGAAAGTGCCGCCCTTGGCGTCGAAGACCACGGCAAACGGGCTGTTCGGGTACTGCTTGCGCAGGCTCTTGAGCATGTTCAGCACGCCCTTTACCGCTCCGGTGGGCATGCCCCTGGAGGTGGTCAGCGGCGGCAGGGCGTGGAAGGCGCGGTACAGGTACGAGGAACCGTCGACCAGAACGAGGGGAGCTTGGCTCATGCGCGGGATCAACCTTTTCGGCGGGTGCAGCGGTAGAATGGCTGCATCGGTGAATATCAAGGAGCAAGGTTATCATGGGTACATTGAATCGCCTTTTGCTGGTCGGCCTGCTGGCCTGTCTTCCACTTGCCGCGCATGCCGATGACCCGGTCTCGGGCGACCCGGACGTGACCATTCGCCAGGACGGCGACCGCACCATTCAGGAATACCGGGTCAATGGCTTCCTTTATGCCATCAAGGTCATCCCGAAGAACGGCAAACCCTACTTTCTCGTTCGCGCCGATGGCAGCGACGGCAACTTTGTACGTTCGGACGATCCGGACATGCTGATCCCTTCGTGGGAAATCTTTAGCTGGTAAGCGATTAAGGTCTGATATGTCGGTATTCACCCCCCTGGAGCGTCATCAGCTCGAAGTCTTCCTGGCGCCCTACGGGCTTGGGCGGTTGCGTGACTTTCAGGGCATTGCTGCGGGTAGCGAAAACAGCAACTTCTTCGTCAGCCTAGAGCAGGGCGAGTACGTCCTGACCCTGGTCGAACGCGGCCCGGTGGCCGACCTGCCATTTTTCATCGAACTGCTCGACGTGCTCCACGACGCCGGCCTGCCGGTGCCCTACGCCCTGCGCACGCAGGACGACGCGGCACTGCGCAGCCTGGCGGAGAAGCCGGCGCTGCTGCAGCCGCGGCTTTCCGGCAAGCATGTGCGCGACGCTAACGCCCACCACTGCCAGGAGGTGGGCAGCCTGCTGGCGCGCATCCACCTGGCCACGCGTGATGCGCCCATCGAACGCCGCAGCGACCGCGGCCTGGACTGGATGCTCGCCGAAGGTCCGAGCCAGGCGCAAAAACTCGATGCGCAGGCATTGCCGCTGCTGCGTGATGCACTGGCCGAGATCGCCGAGCTGAAACCGCGCATCCTCGCTCTGCCGCGGGCGAACCTGCATGCCGATCTGTTCCGCGACAACGTGCTGTTCGACGGCAACCATCTGGCCGGGGTGATCGACTTCTACAACGCCTGCTCCGGGCCGATGCTCTATGACCTGGCGATCACCCTCAACGACTGGTGCTCGCACGAAGACGGCAGCCTCGATGGTGCTCGCGCCCGTGCGCTGCTCGGCGCTTATGCGGCGCTGCGGCCGTTCAGCGCTGCAGAAGCCGAGCTGTGGCCGGCCATGCTGCGCGTGGCCTGCGTGCGCTTCTGGCTGTCGCGCCTGATCGCCGCCGAATCCTTCGCCGGGCAGGAAGTGCTGATTCATGATCCGGCCGAATTCCAGCGGCGCCTGGCGCAGCGTCAACAGGTCAACCTGCCGCTGCCATTCGCACTGTAGTGAGATCGACGCGTTTCGTAGGATGAGTTAGCCACCTGTAACGCATTGCTGAATAACTCTCTCTGTTCCTACGGCGACGTAACCCACCGTCGGCGCAGCGCCATCCATTGCCTGGTGGGTTACGCGGCGCGCCAAGTTCAGTTGCGTTTATGCGACCGGGGCTTTGCGCCGCTAACCCACCCTACGGGTCTGCGTCGGGCCGTAGCCCGGATGAAATCCGGGAAATGATGGTAATAGCGGTGCGTAAGCGCACCCCAGCGGATCAGCTACCCGAAACCAGGCCCGGCAGTTGTTCGGCCAGCTTGGCATTGTTGATCGGCGCGCGGATGAAGCCGCGCTGGGTGCCATCCGGGCCGATGATCACCAGGTTGCCGCTGTGATCGACGGTGTAGTTTTCCTTGCTGGTGTCGGCCGGGATGTAGGGGATGCTCACCGAGTTGGCGAACTTCTGCAGGGTTTCCTCTTCGCCGGTCAGGCCCTTGAAGCCCGCATTGAAGAAGCCCAGGTACTTGCTCAACTGCTCCGGCGTGTCGCGGTGCGGGTCGACGCTGACCATCACTACCTCGAGCCGTGCGCGGGTTTCTTCGGGTAACTGTCCCTGCAACTGGCGCAGCTGGGCCAGGGTGGCCGGGCAGATGTCCGGGCAGAAGGTATAACCGAAGAACAGCAGCTTCCAGTCGCCCTTGAGCTGATCAACCGCGACTTCCTTGCCGTCCTGATCGACCAGGCTCAGCGCCGGCAGGCTGCGGTTCTGCGGCAGCAGGACAATCCCGGCATCGAGCAACGCCGCCGGGTCACCCTGGCTCTTGCTGCTGAGCACCTTGTTGACGGTTAGCCCCAGCACCAGGGCCACGATTGCGACAAGAACGAAAACCGTTGTGTGGGTACGCGTCATGAAGAGCCTTAAATGTTCAGCAACAGATAGTGATCCGCCAGCAAAGCGATAAACAGCAGGAACAGATACCAGATACTGTACTTGAAGGTGTTGATCGCGGCGTGCGGTTTGCTGTCACGGTACAGCACCCAGGCCCAGTGCAGGAAGCGGCCGCCCAGCAGCACAGCGCAGGCCAGGTAAAGCGGGCCGCTCATGTGGATGGCGTAAGGCAGCAGCGTCACCGCGAACATCACCAGGGTATAAAGCAGGATATGCACCTTGGTGTAGTGCTCACCGTGGGTCACCGGCAGCATGGGGATGTCGGCCTTGGCGTATTCTTCCTTGCGGTGGATGGCCAGGGCCCAGAAATGCGGCGGCGTCCAGGCGAAGATGATCAGCACCAGCAGCAGCGGCTCGGCACTCAGGTGACCGGTGACGGCGACCCAGCCCAGCAGCGGCGGCGCAGCGCCCGCCAGGCCGCCGATGACGATATTCTGCGGCGTCGCACGTTTGAGAAAGCCGGTGTAGATCACTGCGTAACCGAGTAGCGAAGCCAGCGTCAGCCAGGCGGCCAGTTCGTTGGTGAACACCATCAGCAGGCTCATGCCGGCAATGGCCAGAGCCAGGGCGAAAGTCAGCGCCGCCACCGGCGAAACGCGCCCAGCCGTGACCGGACGCTTGTGCGTACGCGCCATGATCGAGTCGATGCGCCGGTCCACCACGTGATTGACCGCCGCAGCGGCGCCAGCGCACAGGCCGATGCCGAGGTTGCCGAACAACAACACCGTCCAGGGCACGCCTGCACGGGTGGCGAGGAACATGCCGACCAGCGAGGTGATCAGCATCAGCATCACCACCCTTGGCTTGGTCAGCTCCAGATAATCGCGCCAGGTGGCGCGTTCGGAGTGGGTGCGCAGCATTGTCGCCATGGCATTTCTCCCTGATTCGTTATTTACCGGCCTTGAACCAGACCGCTGGAAACGAGCGTCGTGCGCCTGTCCGCCAGATCGGATGTTTTACAAGTCGTCGCAGAAGCGCTCCGCAGGCGATAGTTGATCAGCACCATGGTCAGCAGCAGGGCCGCGCCACCAGCGTTGTGCGCCACCGCCACCAGCAGCGGCAGGTGGAAGATCACGTTGCTGATGCCCAGGCTGACCTGCGCGGCCAGCGCCAGCAGCAGCAGACCGGCCAGGCGCGGCAGCCCGGCCGCGCGCAGCCGCCAGGCCAGCACCAGCAGCGCCATCGTCACCAGCAGCGCGCCTATGCGATGGCTCATGTGAATGGCGGTGCGGGCATCGCTGTCGAGCTGCCCACCCAGGTAATTGGGACCGATATGCTGGGTCAGGTGAAAACCCTTGCCGAAGTCCATCGCCGGCCACCACTCGCCATGGCAGGTGGGCAGGTCGACACAGGCGACCGCGGCATAGTTGGAGCTGACCCAGCCGCCGAGGGCGATCTGCCCGATCACCAGCAGTAGGCAGGCAGCCGCCAGTGCACGCAGGCGCCCCGGCATTTGCAGCGGGGCGAAGCGCCCCGACAGGCGCAAGGTGAGCAAGGTCAGCAGGCTCAAGGTGGCGAAGCCGCCGAGCAGGTGGGCGGTGACCACCTGCGGCCAGAGCTGCAGGGTGACTGTCCACATACCGAAGGCGCCTTGCAGGATCACCAGCGCCAGGATCGCCAGCGGCAGTTTGACGGGTTGCGTTGGCTCCTCACGACGGCGCACGGCCTGGACAGCGATGATCAGGATCACCAGCCCGAGCGCGCCAGCGAAGTAGCGGTGGATCATCTCGTACCAGCCCTTGGCGACCTCCACCGGTGCCTCGGGAAAGCGCGCCTCGGCGATGGCCTGCTTGTGCTCGCTCATCGGAACGCCGAGAAAACCGTAGCAACCCGGCCAATCCGGACAGCCCAGGCCAGCATGGGTCAGGCGGGTGTAGGCACCTAGCAGCACCACCACCACGGTCAGGAGGGTGGCGAACAACGCTAGACGGTAACCGGGCTTGTGCATGTCGACTCCTTGGGCACTGGGCTTGGCGCGCTGTCGATATGGACAGAGCGCAGCGTCAGCCGATCAGGGAAATTTTCAGCAGATAGCGCAGATCATCGAGAATCGCCTTGCCGTTGCTGCCGGCCGGATAACGCAGCACCAGATTGCCGTGCGGGTCGACCAGCCACAGCTGCGCACCGGGCACCGCCTCGGCGGCCTTGTCGTAAGCCTGCAGATCCAGCCGATAGCGTCCCAGTTGCGGATATTCGCGCGCGAGCGTGGCGTCGTAATCGGCGGTCAGCGGCTCGGCCAGCGCAAGGCCGTGGCTGGCACGAGAGGTTTCGCGGTTGAGGCCGATTTGGATCTGCCGCGCCAGGTAAACCAACTGCTGACAGTCCGCTTCGCACGCGCCCGGTGCCGTCACCAGAATTTGCCAACCGGGCTCAATCTCACCCTGCACGCCAAGGTCGGCCAGGGTGCGACCGTCACCGATCAGCACGCCGTGGTAACTGCGCGTCTCCGGCACCCAGAAGCGCCACTGGTACATGGCACTGGCGAGAAACATCGGGCCGATGGCGATGGCCAGGATCAGCAGCAACTGCAGGCGACCACGCCCCTTGCGCGGCGCCTCAGGCATGGCGATGGCTGGGTTCATGACGGCTCTCCCGTGCGTTGTGAATTCCGAGATAGATGAACAGGCCAAGCAGCGCGGCGGCCAGGGCGAACCATTGCACCGCGTAGCCCAGATGCTTGCTCGGGCTCATGCTGACTACTGGCCAGTCGACGCGGTAACTGGCTGGCCCCGGTTCAAGGCGCGCCTCGAACGGCAACCCGCCGCGGCCCAGTTGCTGCCAGAGACTTTCCGCCTCCACCTGAGTGATCAGCCGCGGCCAGCCGTCGGTCGCCGCGCCGGAGCGCAGATTCAGGCCGCCGGAAGGCGCGACGTAGATCCAGGCCGTGAGCTGCAGTACACCATCGGGAGTCTCGAACTGCGGCGGTGTACGGCGGTCAGGCCAGGGCAACCAGCCGCGGTTGATCAGTACCCAGAGGCCGCTGGACTGGTCATAGAAGGGTTGCAGCAACTCGACACCAGCGTGGCCATCGCGCACGCGGCTATCGAGCAGAAGACTGTGTTCGTCGTCGAAGTGCCCGCGTAGCTGGACCCGGCGATAGGCCGGATCACGCACGGGTTCGAGCTGCTCGAGGCTGGCCGGCTCGGCCTGACGCCGCGCCTCGAAGCTGGCCAGCAGCTGGCGCTTCTCCTCGCCGCGCTGCAACTGCCAGAAGCCCAGCCAGATCAGGCCCGGCAGCAGCAGGGCGACCAGCAGGCTGGGCAGCCAACCGGGACGGAAGGCACTCATTGCGTCCTGCCGTGACGGTCGGGGTTGCTGGCTATACTGCATTGCATCACTTCAATCCCCCGGAGTCCCGCATGCTCAAGGCCGCGATCGTCCTAATGCTGCTGGCTACGCTCGCCAGCCTGTTCAGCGGCCTGTTCTTCCTGGTCAAGGACGAAGGCCATGGTTCCCGCGTGGTAGGCGCTCTGACTGTCCGTGTCGGCCTGACCGCCATTACCGTTGCCCTGATCGCCTGGGGCTTCTATTCAGGGCAACTGGTTTCTCACGTCACCTGGTGAAGCTGCGCTACAAGACGTAGACGAAGATAAACAGGCCGAGCCAGACCACGTCGACGAAGTGCCAATACCAGGCGGCGGCCTCGAAACCGAAGTGCTGATCGGCATCGAAGTGCCCGCGCGTGATGCGTACCAGCATCACGATCAGAATGATGGTGCCCAGTGTCACGTGCGCACCGTGGAAGCCGGTGAGCATGAAAAAGGTCGCGCCGTAGATCCCCGAGCCCAGGGTCAGCCCCAGCTCGGTGTAGGCCTCGATGTACTCCTCGACCTGGAAGAACAGGAACGCCAGCGCCAGCACGATGGTCGCTGCCAGCCAGGCCTTGAGCGGGCCGCGGTGGTTCTTCTTCAGGGCGTGGTGAGCGAAGGTGATGGTGAAACTGGAAGACACCAGCAAGATGGTGTTGACCAGTGGCAGATGCCAGGGGTCGATCACCCCGCTCGGTGGCGGGAACAGTTTGGAGTCGGGGTTCTGCAGCATTGGCCAGCTGTATTCGAAGCCTTCCCAGAGCATGTTGGCAACGCCCTTGTCACCCTCACCGCCGAGCCAGGGCCCGGACCACATGCGGATGTAGAACAGGGCGCCGAAGAAGGCGGCGAAGAACATCACCTCGGAAAAGATGAACCAGCTCATGCCCCAACGGAAGGAGCGGTCCATCTGCGCGCTGTAGAGGCCGGCACGGCTTTCCTTGATGACGTTGCCGAACCAGCCGAACAGCATCCAGGCCAGAATCAGCCCACCGACGAAGAAGATCATCGGCCCGTTCGAGCTTTCCCGGTTGGCCGAGAGGTCGTTGAACCAGGTTCCTATGCCATAGAAGCTGACCAGCAGACCGACACTGGCGACGATGGGCCATTTGCTTTGTGCCGGTACGTAATAGTTCTCGTGACTTTCGTGACTCGACATTGTTGTTCTCCTTATGGAGTCGCCCGAGCAAGGGTCGCCTGAGCCACTGGCGGTTTGCGTTCGGTGATATCGAACAGGGTGTAGCCCAGGGTCAGGTGCTTCACGTCCTGCGGCAGGTCGCGGTCGACGATGAAGCGCACCGGCATCTCGATGCGCTCGCCCGGTTGCAGCACCTGCTGGGTGAAGCAGAAGCACTCGGTCTTGTGAAAGAAGGCCGCCGCCTTCGACGGCGATACGCTGGGAATCGCCTGCGCGCTCATCGGGTGATCGCTGGGGTTGTAGGCAACGAAAAGCATGTCGCGCGCCTCCCCAGGGTGAACCAGGATCTCGTCGGCCTCTGGTCCGAACTCCCAGACCATGCCGGCAGCGTTGGTGGCGAGAAACTGCACGCGCACCTGGCGCTGCTCATCCACCAACTGCTCGCCCTGGTAGGCCCCGGCCGTCTTGCCGTTGATGCCGAAGACCCGGCACATGGCGTCGTAGAACGGCGGCAGGATGAAGATGCCGAAGCAGAACATCACCACCACCACGACCAGCAGACGGGTAACCAGGCGACGCGTCGCGATGACCTCGCTCACGGCAGACCTCCTATTTCACTTCCGGCGGCGTGCTGAAGGTGTGATAGGGCGCCGGTGACGGCACCGTCCACTCCAGGCCTTCGGCACCGTCCCAGGGCTTGGCCGGCGCCGGCTTGCCGCTGCGGATGCACTTGATGACGATGAACAGGAACAGCAACTGGGTTGCGCCGAACATGAAGGCGCCGATGCTGGAGACCATGTTGAAGTTGGCGAACATCATGTTGTAGTCGGGGATACGCCGCGGCATGCCGGCCAGGCCGACGAAGTGCATCGGGAAGAACGCCAGGTTCATGCCGATGAAACTCATCCAGAAATGCAGCTTGGCCAGGGTTTCGTCGTACATGTGGCCGGTCCACTTCGGCAGCCAGTAGTAGGCCGAGGCGAAGATGCCGAAGATCGCACCCGGCACCAGCACGTAGTGGAAGTGCGCCACCACGAAGTAGGTGTCGTGGTACTGGAAGTCCGACGGCGCGATGGCCAGCATCAAGCCGGAGAAACCACCGATGGTGAAGAGGATGACGAAGGCCACCGAGAACAGCATCGGCGCCTCGAAGGTCATCGAGCCCTGCCACATGGTGCTGGCCCAGTTGAACACCTTCACCCCGGTGGGCACGGCGATCAGCATCGTGGCGTACATGAAGAACAGCTCGCCGGTCAGCGGGATGCCGACGGTGAACATGTGGTGCGCCCAGACGATGAATGACAGGAAGGCGATCGCAGCCGTGGCGTAGACCATCGAGGTGTAGCCGAACAGCGGCTTGCGCGCGAAGGCCGGGATGATCGAGCTGACCGCACCGAAGGCGGGCAGGATCATGATGTACACCTCGGGGTGGCCGAAGAACCAGAACACGTGCTGGAACAGCACCGGGTCGCCGCCACCGGCGGCGTTGAAGAAGCTGGTGCCGAAATGGATGTCCATCAGCATCATGGTCACGCAGCCGGCCAGCACCGGCATCACCGCGATCAGCAGGAAGGCGGTGATCAGCCAGGTCCAGACGAACAGCGGCATCTTCATCAGGGTCATGCCGGGGGCGCGCAGGTTGAGGATGGTGGCGACCACGTTGATCGCCCCCATGATCGAACTGATGCCCATCAGGTGCACCGCGAAGATGAAGAAAGTGGTGCTCTCCGGCCCGTAGGTGGTCGACAGCGGCGCATAGAAGGTCCAGCCGAAGTTCGGCCCGCCACCTTCCATGAACAGCGTGCTGACCAGCAGGCCGAACGCCGCCGGCAACAGCCAGAAGCTGAAGTTGTTCATCCGTGGCAGGGCCATGTCCGGCGCGCCGATCATCAGCGGGATCATCCAGTTGGCGAGGCCAACGAAGGCCGGCATCACTGCACCGAAGACCATGATCAGGCCGTGCATGGTGGTCATCTGGTTGAAGAATTCCGGCTGCACGATCTGCAGGCCCGGCTGGAACAGCTCGGCGCGGATGACCATCGCCATCGAGCCACCCAGCAGAAACATGCAGAAGCTGAACCACAGGTACATCGTGCCGATGTCCTTGTGGTTGGTGGTCAGCACCCAGCGCATCAGACCCTTGGCCGGGCCATGGTGGTGGTCAGTATGACCGTGATCGATCACTGCACTCATGTCCTTACTCCTGCGCCTTGGAGAAATCGAGAATGTCCTTGGGCGTGACCATCTCACCGAGGTTGTTGCCCCAGGCATTGCGCTCGTAGGTGATGATGGCGGCCAGGTCGACCGGCGACAGCTGCTTGCCGAAGGCGGCCATGGAGGTGCCCGGCTTGCCGTTGTAGACGATGTCGATGTGGCCCTCGGCCGGCCCGGTGGCGATGGCCGAACCCTTGAGCGCCGGGAACATCGGCGGCAGGCCTTCGCCGTTGGCCTGGTGGCAGGCGACGCAGGCCGTGTTGTAGGCCTTCTCGCCGCGCGCCATCAGCTCTTCCATGGTCCATTCCTTGCTGGTCAGCTCGCGCTCGGCAGCCGCAGCCTGCTTGCGCTCGGCCAGCCAGGCATCGAAGTCCTCCTTGGACTTGGCCTCGACCACCACGGGCATGAAGCCGTGGTCCTTGCCACACAGCTCGGTGCATTGGCCGCGGTAGATGCCCGGTTCTTCGATGCGGGTCCAGGACTCGTTGATGAAGCCGGGGATGGCGTCCTTCTTCACCGCCAGCGCCGGCACCCACCAGGAGTGGATGACGTCGGCAGCAGTGATGAGGAAGCGCACCTTGGTGCCCACCGGCACCACGAGTGGTTCGTCGACTTCCAGCAGGTAGTGTTCACCCTTGGCTTCGCGGTTGTTGATCTGCGAGCGCGGTGTGGTCAGGTTGCTGAAGAACTCGACGTCGTGGCCCAGATACTTGTAGTGCCACTTCCACTGGTAGCCGGTGATCTGGATGTCCAGCTCGGACTCGGAGGTGTCGTAGATCTCGATCAGCGTCTTGGTCGCCGGGATCGCCATCACCACCAGAATGGCCAGTGGCACGACGGTCCAGAGAATCTCGACGGTGGTACTTTCGTGGAAGTGCGCAGGCTCCTGGCCGGTGGAGCGGCGGTGCATGATCATCGACCAGAACATGGCGCCGAATACCAGTATGCCGATCACCACACAGATCCAGAAAATGGTCATGTGCAGATCGAACACGGAGCGGCTGACGTCGGTTACACCAGGCGTCATGTTGACCGTCCACTGGGCGTGCGCCGAGCCTAATGCCAGCCACAGCAGGAGGCCCATCCAGACTCGTGGATGTCGCATCATTGCGGGTTCCCCTTGATTGTTCTTGTTATCCCGCCGGCTGAGCCTGCGGCTAAGGGATCGACTGCCAATAGGGCATGCGCTGCGGACTCACTGTCCACGAAGCACACCCGACTGCTGGCGACTGCTGCCGAAACCTCTCCGTGCGTGAGCCCGTCCGGTTCCATCAGGTACTGCCTTTCGAAATCGAGTATAGACGGCGACTTTCACCTCGCAACGTACCAGCGAAAATGGCCGAAGCCACACAGCCCTTGTCCTAAACGCCGCGGCTGCTGCGGGCTGTAGCCGTTCTGATACAGGTGGATATAGCGGACTCGCATAAGTATGAAAAAGTTATGACAATCGTGTCTTAGCCGACCGCAGGAGCCGGCTAAGGTTCACGTCCATGTCCTGATATGTAGGAGCAGTCATGAACACCGCCGCCCTTCGTCAATTGATCGCCCATGCTCGTCAGCAGGAAAGCGGCAGCCAGGCGCTCGCCCATTTTCTCCAGGCTCAGCTGGATCGCCTGCATCCGTCCATTCGCCTGCCCGAGGGCGACGCGCAGGGCGCGCTGGCTGCCTTCGTCATCGCGTATATCGAGGAGGTACCGGACGTGCTGGATGCCGCCGCCGAGGTGGCGCGCGAAGCCGGAATCGAGTCCGCGGTGAAGCCCGTGCTGAAGATCGCCGAGCATTTCTTCCTGCAACCACCGGCCTTGATGGACGGCCACGAAGGGCTGGAAGGCCTGCTCGACGAGGCCTATCTGGCCCATCGCCTGGTGGAGGAGGTCAACGACCGCTACATCGCCCACTTCGGCCAGCCACTGATCCCGCTGGACACCACGCGTGCCAATCTGATCGCGCATCAGTTGATCGGCGAGCCCTTCGCCAACCAGCTCGATGAAGCCGTGCATCACGCTCTGGCCGGCATGCTCGATGGCGCCAGCTTCGACCAGCCCTCAGTGCAGGCCTACCGCGAGCGCCTGGCGGCGCCGAGCACCACATTGGCCTGGCGGCGCTGGCCCTGCCTGTCGCAGCAGCTGGGCGTGGAGTTGCAGCTCAAGGGCTGATCGCCAGCAGGATCAGCGACAGAGTCAGCAGCGAGCCGAGGGTGGAGAACAGGATCGCCCGCGACACCAGCGCCGCCTGACGCTGGTAATACTCGGCGAGCATGAACGGTCCGGTGCCGGTGGGCAGCGCGCTTAACAGCAACGCGGCGTGCGCCCAGAACGGCGGCAGGTCGAGCAGCACGAAGGCGATGAACCAGGTTACCAGCGGCTGCAACACCAGCTTCAACGCCACCAGCGGCCAGGCACCTTCACTCGACCCGCTCTGCCGCTGCGCCAGGAACAACCCCAGCGAGACCAGCGCACAGGGCACGGTGGCGGCACCGAGCAGGCGCAGGAATTCGTCCAGCGCTACCGGCAGTTGCACACCACCCAGCGCCCAGGCCGCACCGAGCAGCGGTGCCACCACCAGCGGATTCTTCAGCAGCGCCGAGACCACCTGCACGATGGCGCCGCCCAGGCCCTTGTCGCTCTGCAGGCCCACCTCGATGCACACCACCGCCAGGCCGAACAATACGCAGACCACCATCAGCGAGGCGATCAGTGCCGGCGCCATACCGTCATCACCGAGCACCAGCACGCACAGCGGAATGCCGATGTAGCCGGTATTGGCGTAGCCGGCGCTGAGCCCGTCGATGCTGGCGTCGACCAGGCTGCCGGTGGTTTTCCAGCGATACGCCAGGGTGGCGAGAAATACCGCGAGCATGCCGCCGGTGAAGGCGAGCAGGAAGCCGGGCTGCCAGATCTGCGCCCAGTCGGCCTTGGCGGTGAGGCTGAAGAGCAAGGCCGGCAGGCCGAGCCAGACCACGAAGCGGTTCATCTCCGAAGCGGCGGTCGGCCCCAGGCGATTGGTGCGCCGGCAGATGAACCCGACCAGAATCAGACCGAAGATCGGCAGCAGCACATTGAGAACGGTGGACATCGAACTACGCCAGCGACAGGGGAGGACCGAGCCTAGGGGCGCTAGCGGTCCAGGGCAAGCCATTGCCTGTGATTCGATGACGTCCGCTGGCGTCTAGCACTGACCTGCCGGGACGCTCCCCGGCCTACTCGCGAGCCCGAACATGCAAGCGCTGTTGAACGAAATTCTCGATGAAGTCCGCCCGCTGATCGGCCAGGGCAAGGTGGCCGATTACATCCCGGCGCTGGCCGGCGTGGCGCCCGATCAGTTGGGCATCGCCGTGTATGGCAACGATGGTCAGTTGCATGTCGCCGGCGATGCGCAGTTGCCCTTTTCCATCCAGAGCATTTCCAAGGTGTTCAGCCTGGTGCAGGCCATCGGCCACAGCGGCGAAGGCATCTGGCAGCGCCTGGGCCACGAGCCGTCCGGGCAGCCGTTCAACTCGCTGGTGCAGCTCGAGTTCGAGCGCGGCAAGCCGCGCAATCCGTTCATCAACGCCGGCGCGCTGGTGATCTGCGACATCAATCAGTCGCGCTACGCCGCGCCGGCGCTGTCGATGCGCGACTTCGTCCGGCGTCTGTCGGGCAACCCCGAGGTGACGGTGGACAACCATGTCGCCGAGTCCGAATACCAGCACCGCGCGCGCAATGCCGCGGCGGCGTATCTGATGCAGTCGTTCGGCAACTTTCACAACGACGTCGAGGCCGTGCTGCGCAGCTACTTCAGTTGCTGCGCGCTGCGCATGAGCTGCGTCGATCTGGCGCGCGCCTTCGGCTTCCTGGCCAACCAGGGCTTCTGCAAGCACAGCGGCGAGCAGGTGCTGTCGCCCCGGCAGAGTAAGCAGATCAACGCCATCATGGCCACCAGCGGGCTGTACGACGAGGCCGGCAACTTCGCCTATCGCGTCGGCCTGCCTGGCAAGAGCGGCGTCGGCGGTGGCATCGTCGCTGTGGTGCCGGGGCGCTTCAGCGTCTGCGTGTGGTCGCCCGAGCTCAACGCGGCCGGCAATTCGCTGGCCGGCATGAAAGCTCTAGAGCTGCTCAGCGAACGCATCGGCTGGTCGGTGTTCTGATTCGATAGGCTATGGTCGCAACAGGCCGCACCGTCGTGCGGCCACTAGCAGGCCGATGAAAAACGTAGGCGAGGCAGGCAAGACAAGGAAAAAACGGCCGAAAAAGCGCAGTTTACGAGTTGTAAATGAGCATTTTGAGGCCGTTTTTAACGCAGTATTGTCAACGCAGATAGTTTTTCAACAGCCTGCTAACTTGAAGACCAGGAGTGCCCATGTCGATGCCCGAATACCATATGTTCGCCGCTGCGCCAGCGCCGGTCGCGCCGTTCTCCCATGCTTGCGAAGCCGATGGCTGGGTGTTCATCACCGGCCAGTTGCCGATCGATCCGGGCAACGAAGCGGCGCCACTGCCGGAAGGCATCGAGGCGCAGACGCACAAGACCTTCGACAACCTGCTGGTGGTCCTCGAAGGGCTCGGCCTGGGCCTGGAAAACGTGGTGTCGGCGCGTGCCTTCCTCACCGATTTCTATGGCGACTACGCTCGCTTCAACGCGGTGTACGCCAGCTACTTCCCCGAAGGCAAGCGCCCGGCGCGCACCTGTATCGGCACCACGGGGCTGGCCCGCCACGCATTGGTGGAGATCGATTTCATCGCGCGACGTCCTTGAGGCGGCGCAGCCCGGATGAAATCCGGGAAGGAACGCCGCTATGGATGAATGCGGGCTACGGCAGCGGGTACATCGCGCTACAGCAGCTTGCGGTACTGCACGAAACCCGAGCGCTCGCCGATGCGCTCGTACAGCAGCTTGGCCTGGCTGTTGCTCTCGTGCGTCAGCCAGTGCACCCGTGAACAGCCTGCGGCACGTGCCTGCTCGTAGACATGCTGGATCAGCTGACGACCGACGCCGCCGCTGCGCTCGCCCTTGGCGACGAACAGGTCCTGCAGGTAGCAGTAATCGCCGGTGGTCCAGGTCGAGCGGTGGATGACCCAGTGCACTAGGCCGACGGCCTGATCACCGCGCCAGGCCAGCGCGGCGCCCATGGGCTCGGCGGGGTCGAGAAAGCGCTGCCAGGTGACGGCGCCGGTCTCGGCCGGGATATCGGTCATGTAGAAGCGCTGGTAGCCCTGCCACAAGGGCAACCAGGCGGGGTGATCGGCAGCGACTACAGGGCGAATTTCGATACTCATCGTCCTTCCTCTGTTTGGGCAGGTGGATCAGTCGCTCATCTCACCACAGAGATCGCGCGCCAGCCAGTGCTCCACCTCGGTCTGCGTCAATCCGGCGCCGAGCAGGGCGAACAGCTTGCCCAGCGCGGCCTCACGGGTCATACCGCCGCAGGACACTAACCCGGCCTCGGCAAGACGACTGCCGGCGGCGTACACGCCGAACTGCACATGCCCCTGCGCGCACTGGCTGATCGCCGCCAGCACCACGCCGCGCGCATGGGCATCGAGCAGCACCGCCATCAGCTCGGCATCACCGGCCGGGCCGGTACCGCTGCCGTAGCACTCCAGCAGCACGCCCTTCACGCCACTGTCGAGCAGGGCGCTGAGGTGACCCGCCTGCACGGCCGGATGCAGCGGAAGTACGGCCAGGTTCACCCGCTCGCGCGCCTGACGGTAGTCGATAAGGGCGCTGATCGCGACATGCTCGGCCTGACGCTGACGCGGCAGCACCTGGAAGGCATCGAAGGCATCGCTGCGCAGCTTCGAACAGCGCGCGCCGTGCAGCAGCTGACCGTTGAAGTACAGGTGCACGCCCGGCGTCACGCCGCGGTGCAGCGCACGCATGGCGCCGAACAGGTTGGGCCAGGCATCGCCGCCGTCCACACCGGCCGGCTGCATGGCACCGGTCAGCACCACCGGCACGTCGAGGCCGAGCAGCAAAAAGCTCAGCGCCGCAGCGCTGTAGGCCAGCGTATCGGTGCCATGCAGCACCAGCACGGCGTCATGGCCATGCGTCTCCACGGCCGTGACGATCTCGTCACGCAACGCCAGCCAGTGACCGGGGTTCATGTTGGCGCTGTCGATCAGCGGCAGCAGCTCGCGAAAGCTCCACTGCGGCAGTTCGCTGGTGTTCTCGCTGGCTTGCTGGGTACGCATGCGCGCCTCGAAACCCGAGGCCGGCGCCAGGCCGTCTGCGCTCATCTGCATACCGATGGTGCCGCCTGTGTACAGCACCAGGAGTTTTTCTGGGGTCGCCATGGGCTCTCCTCGCAAATCACGGGCAAACGCAACGTTCACAACATCGCTCACGACTGCCCGAAGAATGGCTGCCAGAGTTCGGCAGGCCAAGAAAAAGGGGGCCTTGCCCCCTTTTTTCCGTCTGAGTCAGATCAGCGCTGGTAGGCGCGATCACCGACCTGCGCCGGGTCGGCGGCATTGCTCGACTGGTTGTCCCACACGGCAGGGTCGAGGTCCAGATCGGCGAACTGCTTGGCATCGAACACCGGCGACTTCACGCCTGCCTTGACCTGGCTATCGTAGTCGCGCATCACCCGCAGGCCTACCTTGAACAGCAGCGCCAGGGCGATCAGGTTGCAGATCGCCAGCAGACCCATGGTCACGTCGGCGAAAGCGAACACGGTGCCCAGGTCCTGCACCGAACCCCACAGCACCAGGCCGATCACCAGCACACGGTAAACCATCACCGGGCCGCGCTTCTGGCTGAAGAAGCCCAGGGCGTTCTCGCCGAGGTAGTAGTTGTAGATCAGGGTGGTGAAGACGAACAGCAGCAGCGCCAGGCTGATGAATACCCGGCCCCACTCGCCGACCACGGCCGCGACGGCGCTCTGGGTCAGGACCACACCGGCCTGCTCCATGCCTGGCTGGTAGACGCCCGAGAGCAGAATGATCAGCGCAGTGCAGCTGCACAGGATCAGGGTGTCGATGAATACGCTGAGCGACTGCACGATGCCCTGCGCGGCCGGGTGCTTGACCTCGGCGACGGCGGCCACGTTCGGCGCGCTGCCCAGGCCGGCCTCGTTGGAGAACAGGCCGCGCTTGACGCCCATGATGATGGCTGCGCCGATACCACCGGCGAAGGCCGGCTCGAGGCCGAAGGCGCTGTTGAAGATCAGGGCGAAGGTGGCCGGCACCTCGCCGATGTTCATGCCGATCACCAGCACTGCCATGGCGATGTAGGAGAACGCCATGACCGGCACCAGCACGTCGGCGAACTGCGCGATGCGCTTGATGCCACCGAAGATGATCAGGCCGATCACCACGGTCAGGGCGATGCCGCTGGCCAGGGTCGGAACGCCGAAGGTGTCATGCAGCGAGCTGGCGACGGTGAAGGACTGCACGGCGTTGAAGCCGAAGCCGAAGGTCACCAGCAGCAGGATCGACACGACGATGCCCAGCCAGCGCTGACCGAGGCCGTGCTGGATGTAGAACGCCGGGCCACCGCGGTAGCCGCCATCGGCTTCGCGACGCTTGTACAGCTGGGCCAGGGAGCACTCGAAGTAGCTGGTGGCCATGCCGACCAGGGCCACGATCCACATCCAGAAGATGGCGCCAGGGCCACCGAGCATGATCGCCACGGATACCCCGGCGATGTTGCCGGCGCCGACGCGGCCGGCCACCGAGAGCATCAGGGCCTGGAACGAGCTGAGCTGGCCCGGCTGGCGCTGCAAGGCCTCGCTGAAGATGCGGAACATGCTGCCGAAGTAGCGGAGCTGGACGAAGCGTGAAGCGATGGTGAAGTACAGGCCGAGACCGATCAGCATCACGATCAGCAGCTTGCTCCAGATGAGGTCATTGAGAAGATCGAGCATGGAGGCTTTCTCTCTTGTTGTTCTGAGTGGGATTACGCCCCGCCGGGCGGATTGCGGAATGGTTCGCGATAGAGGCCTCATCGGGCAATTTCGCAGGTCGCGGCGAAACGACGCGAGTTGATGCTAGAATCGCGTCATTCGCATCAGCTGGAGCAGCTATATGTCCGATTCCCTCGGCGCCAACCTGAAACTGCTCTGCAGCCACTACCGCTCGATTGCCGAGGTGTGTCGCAAGCTGGCGATCAATCGTGCGCAGTTCAATCGCTACCTGGCCGGGCTGAGCCGGCCGACCTCGCACAACCTCAAGCGTATCTGCGATTTCTTCGGTGTCGAACCCTTCGAACTGGCCATGCCGGCCGAGCAGTTCTCCCGCCTGATCGGCGCCCGCAGCGGCGCTGCGCAGCAGCAAGGCGGCAGCGATCCGCTGCTGGAACTGTTCGCCCCGCTGCGTCGCCAGGCCAGCCCGATGGAGCGCTACTGCGGCTACTACTTCGAATATTCCAACTGCATGTCGGTGCCGGGGCACGTGCTGCTGTCGCTGGTGCACCTGCGCGAGGAGCGCGGCAACTACCTGTTCGAGCGCCAGGAGCGCCAGGAACGTCAGGAGTCTACCCGGGGTGGCAGCGAGGACTGGGTGCGCTGCCGCTACCTGGGCACCGCGTTCTTTCTGCAGGACCGCCTGTTTCTGGTGGACTACGAGTCGCTCACCGGCAACGAGATGAGCCAGACCATCCTCATTCCCAGCTTCAAGAGCCGCATCATCCGCCTCAACGGCATCAAGACCGGCGTTTCCAGCGGCGACCGCCGCACTCCGGCTTGCACCCGCGTGGTCTGGCAGTACCTGGGCAACGAGATCAACCGGGTCAACGCCTATCGTCAACTGATGCTCTACGCGCCGGACGACGCACGCATCGACGACGACATTCGCCAGCGCCTGGGCAGCGCGCAGGTGCGTGACGGATTGTTCGAGATGGAGTGACCTTCGCCGCCCGTTCAGACGCTACGCGGCAACCACAGCATCATCACCACGCAGAACACCGTGAGGCCCATGCAGAACCACAGGAAGCGTCGCTGCCGGCGCAGCTGTGGCAGGTGAGTGGGCAAGGGCATGCCACAATCGCCGCATTCGAGCGCTGAAGCGGGTTGCGGGCGTTGGCAGTATAGGCAGGTACGGGTGCTCATGGCGCTACTCGAACTGTTCCAGGCGCTGCCGGTCCAGGATGCGGATGACCCGCGCCTGCTGGGTGATGATCTGCTCGTCAACCAGACGGCGAATGATGCGCGAGAAGGTCTCGGGCTGAATCGACAGGTGCCCGGCGATCAGCTGCCGGGCCATCGGCAGCTCCACTTCGTCGCCCTCGCTGCGCGCCAGCTGGGTGAGCAGGTAACGCACCACGCGGTGCGTGGCGTTCTTCAGCGACAGCGTTTCGATCTCGTTGATGCGCTGGTGCAGGCGGATGCACAGTTTGCCGAGCAGGGCGAAGGTCAGTCGCGAGTTGCCCTGCAGCAGGCGCATGTAGGTGGCGTTGGAGAAGCGGTACAGCTGCGTCGGGCCAAGCGCCTGGGCCGAGGCCACGTAGTCGGGGGTGTCCATTAGCATCATCGCCTCGGCGAAGGTATTGCGCTCGCCGATCACCTCGAACACCTTTTCCTGGCCGTCCGGGGTCAGGCGGTAGATTTTCACCGCCCCGGAGATCACGAAAAAGAACGCGTGCGCCGGCTCGCCCTGCATGAACAGGATGTCGCCCTTGTCGAGGTTGAGCAGTTGGCTGTCGGCCAGCAGTTCGTCCAGCTGCTCGTCGGCCATCGGCTCGAACAGGTGATGGCTGCGCAAGATCTGGTGATGAACGCGATGCTGCACCCGGGACGATTCCTGGCTGCCCGACGAGGCGATCATTCGGGTCGCAATGGTGTTACTGAACATGCTCGGTCTCCGGTGGTTCGGCATAGCGGGCGATGCCGTCCAAATCGAGGAGCACCACGTGCTGGCGCCCCAGCTCCAGCAGTCCGCGCTCCTTCCAGGCACTGAGCAGACGGCTGACGGTGTGCAGGGTGGTGCCGGTCATTTCCGCGAGGTTCTGACGCGACAGGGGAAAATCGATGCTGACGCCGTTGCCGGTGCGGCGCCCGGAATGCTGGGCCAGGCGCAACAGGGCGTGCGCCAGGCGCTGTTCGACGCGCTCAGTGGACAGCTCGCGGATACGCTGGTGGGCGTCCTGCAGGCGCTGCCCGAGCGCGCGCACCACATGCTCGCCCAAATGCGGGCAAACCCGGCTGAGCGACTCCCACTGCGTCGATGGCCAGCGCAGCACGCTGCTGTTCTCCACCGCGACGGCGGATGCCGGAAAATGGCTCAGCGCCATGGCGCGGGCAAGGCCGAACAACTCGCCGGCACAGACGTAGCGCACCACCACACGCTCGCCGGCCGGGGTCAGCTGGGAAATCTGCAGGTGGCCGCCGAGCAGAAAGAAGAAATGCCGGGCCGCCTCGCCCTGCCGGAACACGAAATCCCCCTTGAGGACATCGCACCGCTGAGCGTGCGCCACGACGTGCTCGAGCTCGTCGTCGCTCAAGGGCGAGAACAGAGGCAGGCGTGCGATCAGCTCGAGTTCGGGAGGCATAAGGCATCAATTCGGTGCAATGCGGCGGATGTGCTGATCGTAGCGCGTCGCCTGCGTCAGCCGCTGCGGTAAGTTGTCGCTGCCCACCACTTCTTTGTTCCAGGACAAAGAAGGCGAAGATCGCTTGCCCTGAAATGGTTCCAGCCAACCATAAAAGGGGACACAGCATGAAAGGCTTCAAACCGCTACTGATCGCCAGCGCCATCGCCCTGAGCTTCACCAGCACCTCGCTGCTGGCCGACACCACCGCTGGCCTGGAGCGGGTCAAGGTCGACCTGGTCGCGCCGCCACAAGTGCATGCGCATGAGCAGGCCACCAGCGCCAAGCCGAAGGTGGTGCAGTTCCGCATGACCATCGAGGAGAAGAAGATGGTCATCGACGGCCAGGGCACCACCCTGCAGGCCATGACCTTCGACGGCTCCATGCCCGGCCCGACCATGGTCGTGCACGAGGGCGACTACGTGGAGCTCACCCTGGTCAACCCGGCCAGCAACGCCATGCCGCACAACATCGACTTCCATGCCGCCACTGGCGCGCTGGGCGGCGCCAAGCTGACCCAGGTGGCACCGGGCGAAGAAGTGGTGCTGCGCTTCAAGGCCGACCGCAGCGGCACCTTCGTCTACCACTGCGCGCCGGAAGGCATGGTCGCCTGGCATGTGCTCGCCGGCATGAGTGGCACCCTCATGGTGTTGCCGCGCGATGGCCTCAAGGACCCGGAGGGCAAGCCGCTGCACTACGACCGCGCCTACACCATCGGCGAATTCGACCTGTACATACCCAAGGACAAGGACGGCAAGTACAAGGACTACCCCGACCTCGGCTCCAGCTTCCAGGACTCGCGCGAAGCGATGCGCACCCTGATCCCGACCCACGTGGTGTTCAACGGCAAGGTCGGTGCACTGACTGGCGACGGCGCCCTGACCGCCAAGGTCGGCGAGACCGTGCTGTTCATCCATTCGCAGGCCAACCGCGACACCCGCCCGCACCTGATCGGTGGCCACGGCGACTGGGTCTGGGAAACCGGCAAGTTCGACAACCCGCCGGAGAAGAACCTGGAAACCTGGTTCATCCGCGGCGGCTCGGCCGGTGCGGCGCTGTACACCTTCAAGCAGCCGGGCGTGTACGCCTACGTCAACCACAACCTGATCGAGGCGATGGAGCTGGGCGCTGCCGGCCACCTCAAGGTGGAAGGCGAGTGGAACGATGACCTGATGAAGCAGATCAAGGCCCCCGGCCCGATCACTGCGAAGTAAGGGCATGGCGATGAGAGCACTGCTGGTGGGTGCGATGCTGCTCGGCGGATGTATGCAGACGAGCGGCATCGACGAAAACGACTGGGTACGGATCGCTGCCGGCACTGCCCGGTACCAGGCCGCCGATGCCAGCGGTGCGACCTTCGAACAGCACAGCGACGGCTTCGCCATCATGCGCCGCCAGGTCAGCCAGGCGGAATACGCGGCCTGCGTCGCGGCCAACGCCTGCCTGCCACTGGATGGCGACTTGCGCGAGGCGAGCGCTGCCGACCTGCCGGCCGTGGGCGTCAGCTGGATGGACGCCAGCGCCTACGCCCAGTGGCTGACGCAGCGCACGGGCGTAATTCACCGTCTGCCGACATATGCAGAGTGGGTCCTGGCCGCTGGCGAGGCGTTCCAGGACATTCAGGCACAGGTTTTCGATGACGCCCGCAACCCGGCGCAGCGCTGGCTGGCGGAGTACGACCGCGAGTCCCGACGCAAGCCGCTGGACCCGCGCCCGCGGGCCTTCGGCAGCCAGGGCAGCAACGCCAACGGCCTGCTCGATGTGGCCGGCAATGTCTGGGAATGGACCGACAGCTGCTTCGGCAAGGGCGACTTCTGCGGTATCCGCATCGCTGCCGGGCAACATCCCAGCGGGCTCTCCGACTTCGTTCGTGACCCGATCAGCGGCGCCTGCTCGGTGGGCGTGCCGCCGAGCAACCTGGGGTTTCGATTGGTGCGGGAGTGATCGCTGCTTAACCCTCTATTCGCGGACGAGTCCGCTCCCACAAAAAAAGCGACGGCATCTCTTCCTTCAAACCAGCGACACACCCGCTCCCAACCTGTGGGAGCGGACTCGTCCGCGAAGCTTTTCTGCTGATTTCGCAGCGCGCCTGGGCATCTCGCCAAACGACTCGCTGATCATCCTGATCCACCGTTGCAGCTCCATTCGCGGACAAGTCCGCTCCCACAAAAGCGACGGCGTCTCTTCCTTCAAACCAGCGGCACACCGGCTTCCAAACTGTGGGAGCGGACTTGTCCGCGAAGCTCTTCCAGGCCAAAGCCTCAAGCCTCAAGCCTCATAACCAGCAAGTATCCCACAACGGGTAATCGCCAATATGCTCGACCAACCCCGCCCGCAAAGGATTGGCGATGATGTAACGCGCAACGGGCAGAAGGTCCTCCTCCCGACGAATGGCCCGGTCGTGGAAGCCCTGCTGCCACAGCACGCCTGAACACCCACGTCTGCGGTTGATATGCCGCGCGCTATTGCTCTTGATCCGCCGCATCAGCTTGTCCAGCGGCTTGCCGTGCAGTTCGACCAGCCAGTGCAGGTGATCCGGCATCACCACCCAAGCCAACGACGTCACCCAGCCCTCTTCGCTGGCGGCACGCAGCTCGGCCACCAGCAGGCGCGCCAGATCGAAATCGCCAAACAGTGGTTGGCGCCGTTGAGTGGTAGTGGTCAGCAGGTAGGGACGGCCTGGCTGGCAGTGGCGGCCAAGGCGCAAGCGGTGGGATTGGGCGGGCATTCCTTTGCCTCCTGATAAGCGGAGACTTTGGTATAGCACAGCAGACTTTTCATGCCGGCAAAGCGCTTCGCGGACAAGTCCGTTCCCACAGGTTCTCAGCACCACTGGAGGGAGCGGGCTTTGTGGGAGCGGACTTGTCCGCGAACGGGGTCCGCGACTACTTCAGCTCACGCGGCGCTTCGTCGCTCGTCACCGGATCTCGATCATCGCGCATCGAGCGGCGAAAGCCGCTGATCGCACCGCCCAGATCCGAGCCAATGCTGCGCAGGCGGCGGGTGCCGAACAGCATCATTACCAGCAGTGCGATGACCAAAAGTTTCCACACACTCAAACCCATCATGGCGCTTATCTCCTCTGGTTAATCGCAGCTCAGTGAACGGCATGGCCATGTGCATGCCCGTGCATGGCGCCACCATGCTGCTGGCCTGCGGCCTCCTGCAGCAGCGCCTGGTCGATTTCGTCAAAGCGCAGCACGCGCCCGCCGTGCATGGCCGCCAGCTGCTGCGCCTGCTTCTCGCTGGCGAAGCTGGCCAGCGGCGCGCCCATGGCGTTCTTCAGCGAAATGCCGATCACGTAGAAGGCGCTGGTGGCATCGATCAGGTGTTCGTCGTCCGGGTGCTCCCACACGCTGCGGCCCATGTCGTGGACGTACAGCCGGGCGCCGCTGACGCGGTTCTCCGGCTGCAGCCACCAGCCGAGCAGCTCGGCGGTGGAGCAGAATTTCTTCACGCCGTAACTGGCCACCGCCTCACCTTTGGGGCCAGGGAAGTCGGCGATGATCATGCCGCAGACATGACACTCATCACTCGGATGAAAGGCCACCGACTCCAGTGTCTGCGTGGTCTGTTCCTTGTCGCCGCAGCCGGCCAGGCCGAAGGCGAGGGCGGTGGCGGTGGCGGTGGCGAGCAGCGCTATCGCGCTGGTGCGGTACAGGTAGTTCATGGGGCGAGGTTCCTCGAGTCAGTGGGAAGGTTGGGCGGTGGTGGCAGACGCTGGGATTTCGCGGACAAGTCCGCTCCCACGGGCGCCATGCATGTGGGAGCGGACTTGTCCGCGAATAAGGGGGGCAGAAAAGCTTCGCGGCCGAGGCCGCCCCCACAGAAACTCACACTCGCGCGGGTGCATCAGGTCGGGCGCCGGCGAAAAACGACGTAGGCCAGTAGCAGCAAGGCTCCGGCCCAGGCCAGCAGGCACAGCCACAGCGCACTGCCGGGCAGGGGCAGGTCGCTGCCCAGCGTCAGCACGCCCATGCCGCTGCCGTCGAAGCCGGCCAGGTTGATCAGGCGGTAGATGTCGGTGGGGTTGAGCAACAGCAGCCAGGGCAGCAGTTCGGGATTGAACCTGCCTTCGCTGAACACCAGCAGCGCCAGCAACGCCAGGTCGAATACCAGCACGAAGAGAAACCACACCCCCAGCGCCAGGCCGGCCGCGCTGGATTTCTCGCTGACCCTGGCGCTGAGCACGTAGGCCATCGCCAGGAACACCCAGCCGAGCAGCGTCGAGGACAGCATGAAGCGGCCGAACGCCCAGGCCAGTGTGGCCAACTCGACATCCTCCACCAGCAGGCCGATGGCCAGTGCCGCGCCGCCAAAGCCGATGAGCACCGCCAGGGCGAGGATCAGGCCGTGGCCGACGAACTTGCCGAGCAGTATCTGCCCGCGCCCCAGAGGGTGGGTCAGCAACAGCATCAGCGTGCCGCCCTCGTCCTCGCCGACGATGGCGTCATAGGCCAGCAGCAAGGCAATCAGCGGCATGAGAAAGGTGGCCAGGCTCGCCAGGCTGGCGATGGTCGCCGGGATCGAGGTAAAACCCAGCTGCCCTGAGGCTGCCGCGCCGAGCCAGGCGATGCCCACTGCCAGAGCGGCGAACAGCAGGCTGATGGCCAACAACCAGCGATTGCGCAGGCCGTCGCTGAGCTCCTTGCGCGCGATGTTCCACACCTGACTCATGCTTTGCCCTCCAGCACGCCCGCAGCACCGGCGCGTTCCATGTAATGGCGATACAGATCCTCCAGCGAAGGCTGGTGAATCTCGATGTCCTGCGCAGCACCTTCATCGAGCAACTGGCGCAGCAGCGGCAGCTTGTGGCCATTGAGCGCCTCCACCTCGACACTCTGCTCACCCAGGCTGCGCGCACAGTGGCCGGCCGCGTCCCAGCGCTGCAGCAACCGTTCGCCGGCGCGAATACCCGTGGCACGGATGCGCACCGGCAGGCCGGCGGCACTGCGTAGCTCGCCGAGGCTGCCGACCGCCTGCAGGCGGCCGCCGGCAAGAATCGCCGCGCGATTGATGTGCGCTTCCACACCGGGCAATACGTGTGAGCAGAGGATGATGCCGGTGCCGCGTTGGCGCAGGCGGTCGATCAGTTGGTAGAGGTCTTGGGTGGCGATCGGATCGAGGCCCACCGTGGGCTCGTCGAGCAGCAGCAGGCGCGGCTCGCCGAGTATCGCCTGGGCCAGGCCGAGACGCTGGCGCATGCCCTTGGAATAGGTTTTCACCCGCCGCTCGGCGGCAGGCATCAGGCCGACCTGCTCCAGCAGTTCGTCGACCTGGCTCAGCGCCGCGCCCTTGAGGCGTGCGAAGTGACGCAGGGTTTCACGACCGCTGAGCTGCGGATAGAACATGACGTTCTCCGGCAGGTAGCCGAGCTGGCGGCGCACCTGTGGATCATCGGGCGCGCGGCCGAGCACGCGCACCTGGCCGGCACTGGGTGACAGCAGACCGAGGATCAGCTTCATGCTGGTGGTCTTGCCGGCGCCGTTATGGCCGAACAGCCCAAGGACCTCGCCTTCGCCAAGGCTGAGGTCAAGGTCGTGCAGTACGGTCATGCGCCCGTAACGCTGGCTGACGCTGTGGATATCGACGGCATTCATGGCGCAGCCTCCAGGCCGGTATTCGACTGTGTTGCAGTGGGCGGGCGCATCAGCGGATGGCTGTCCTGCACGCCCGGCGACCTGACCACCGGGAATGCGCGCTGTACCCAGCGCAACACCTCGATGCTCGGGCTGTTCATCAGCAGGCGCACCTGCGGGTACATCCACAGCAGGCGGTCGACGTTGTCGTTCGGCTCGTAGGCGACGTCGCCCAGGCCGTCGTCGTTGCGGTCCCAGCCCAGGTAGTCGCTCCAGTAGTTGCCGCGGCCGTCCACCGACCACTCCTGGGTGCGAGTGGCGACGTATTTCACCTGCTGCTGGTTGTCGACGAAGGCATTGCCGGCGATGCGGTTGTCCTCGGAGCCGGCGGTGAGGTGAATGCCCAGGGTGCTGCGGGCGAAGTGGTTGTTCTCGATGCTGTTGAACAGCGAGTTGTAGATGAACAGCGCCTTGCCCTCATCGCCGCTGATCATGCTGTCACCACCGGTGTCGCCGGGCTGCACGTCGGTGACGACGTTGTCGCGGATAGTCGAGTAGGTGATGTAGTTCATCAGGATGCCGTAGTTGCGGTCCTGCTCGGAGCGGTTGCCGACCACGGTCAGCTTGCGGCTCTGCATCAGCGCGAAGCCGGTACGGGTGCGCCGGGTGACGTTACCGATCACACGGTTGTCGTTGGCGAACATGTAGTGCACGCCGTAGCGCAGGTCCTCGAGGACGTTGCCCTCCAGGTGGTTGCCGTGGGAGGTGTCGATGTAGCTGCCGTCGCGGGTGTTGCGTACGTGGTTGTCGATCACTCGCGCACCGCGCACGGCGAACAGATGGATGCCGTTGCCGCGGTCCTGCGAGCGGATGCCCGGGTCGCCCTCGATGCGATTGCCGATCAGGCTGACATTCTCGCTGCGGTCGACCCAGAGGCCGAAGCCCGGCCCGCTCAGGTGGTTGTCGCGCACCACCACATCGTGGGCGGTATGGGCGATATGCACGCCGGCATCCATGGCGGTGAGATCGCGGCCCCAGTCGAGGAGGGTGCAGCCTTCGACGCTGACGTCGCTGGCTTCGATCAACAACGCACTGCCTTGCCCCTCAGCCTGCAGCACGGCGCCGGCCGCACAACGC
Source organism: Pseudomonas sp. UBA7530 (assembly GCF_002479365.1). Classification (NCBI taxonomy): domain Bacteria; kingdom Pseudomonadati; phylum Pseudomonadota; class Gammaproteobacteria; order Pseudomonadales; family Pseudomonadaceae; genus Pseudomonas; species Pseudomonas sp. UBA7530. Next base: position 182,280 of record NZ_DLMS01000011.1, on the reverse strand, counting down.
AGTTGCATGGGCTGGTCGATGACGAACTGCCCAGGATACTCGCCTGCCGGTAGCAGCCAGCGGTTCTCGCCCTGCGCCTGCAGCGGCAGCGTCGAGATAGGCTGCACCTGCGCCATGGCGGAGCCCGCACCGAGCAGCAGCACGGCGCAGGTCGCGGGGAACTTGGTATATCGGATCACTGCACTTACCTTCGTCCACCTGTTCGTACGGTGCATCGCGTTTTGTGGGAGCGGACTCGAACGTTTATCCACAAGTACTCGCGGACAAGTCCGCTCCCACGATGAGGTGTGGCTGCTGAAAGCGAGGCCGGGGAAGGCAGCCTTTCCCGGCCCCGGCGTCAGGCCGGCTCGACCATCATGCGGCCGACCATTTCCATGTGCAGCGCGTGGCAGAACCAGCTGCAGTAGTACCAGTGCAGACCGGGCTTGTCGGCGATGAAGGTGATCGACGAGGTCTGGTTGGGGCTGATCTCCATGCTCACGCCGTGGTTGACCATGACGAAGCCGTGGGACACGTCCTCGATCTGGTCCATGTTGGTGATCACCACGGTGACTTCATCACCCTGCTTGACCTTGAACTCGGTCAGGCCGTAGGCCGGCGCCATGGAGGTCATGTACACGCGCACCTTGTTGCCTTCGCGGATGACCTTATTGTCTTCCTCCAGCTTGATGCCGTCCTTCTTGGCCATGGCCACGGTCGGGGCGAAGAAGGGGTCGTTGCGGTCCCAGATCTTGCGCGTCTTGATCTGGTCGCGGCGGGCCATGATGCAGTCATGCGGCTCGGCGAAGGTCGGGCCGTCGTGCACCAGCTTCATCACGTCGCCGGAGATGTCGATCAACTGGTCGTTCTCCGGGTGCAGCGGGCCGGTGGGCAGGAAGCGGTCCTTGGAGAACTTCGACAGCGCCACCAGCCACTTGCCATCGGCTTCGCTGGTTTCGCACAGCGAGGCGTGCAGGTGGCCGGGCTGGTAGTGCACGTCGAGCTTCTGCTTGATGTAGTTGACCTTCTCGCCCTTGTAGGCGCGACGGGCCTCTTCCATGTTCCACTTGACCACCTGGCTGTCGATGAACAGCGTGGTGTAGGCGTTGCCGCGACCATCGAAGGTGGTGTGCAGCGGGCCGAGGCCCAGCTCGGGCTCGCCGACCACTACGTCGCGCGGGTCCTTGAGCTTGCCGGCGAACAGCTCGGGCAGCAGGTCGATGGCGATCATGGTGCAGGTCGGCGACAGCTTGCCGTTGGCGATGAAGTACTTGCCGTCGGTGGAGGTGTTCAGGCCGTGCGGGTTCTTCGGCACCGGGATGTAGCGGGTCACCACACTGTCCTTGCCGTCCTTCTTGCGCCCGTCAACCACCGGCACCTTGGAGTCGCCGAGGGTGATGAAGCGACCGGCCTTGATCTCCTTCTCCACGGCCGGGATGTCGAACACCACCACCCAGTCGCGCTCGTTGCGCATCATGCCGCCGAGGTCGAAGGCCTTCTCCGAGTTGTAGCAGGTGGCGGCGGTGAAGCGCCCGGTGTAGTCCATGTCGGTATTGTCGAGGTTGCCGTCGACGATGACCTGGAAGGCCACCTCCATGGTTTCGGCATCCACGGCGTTGTACAGGGTGAAGCTGTTCTCGTCCTCGAGGTCGAAGACCTTGCCGTCATTGGGGTGCGGGATGATGAACTCGGCGTTGCAGAACACGTACTTGGTGTGCGGCACCTTCTGCAGGCGCAGGCCGTGGATGGCCTGGACATTGGGAATGGTGGTGATCTTGTCGCACTTCATGATGTCCAGGCGGATGCGTGCGACGCGGCTGTTGGCCTTGTCGTTGATGAACAGGTACTTGCCGTCGTACTTGCCGTCGGTCATCGAGATATGTGGGTGGTGGCAGTCACCATTGAGGAACTTGGCGCTGTCGCCGAGGATGTGCCGGCTCTCGTTGGTCAGGCCCCAGCCGGTCGCCGAGTCGACGTTGAACACCGGGATGCGCATCAGCTCGCGCATCGAGGGAATTCCGAGCACACGCACCTCGCCCTGGTGGCCACCGCTCCAGAAGCCGTAGTACTCGTCCAGCTCGCCGGGGGCGACATGGATCTTCTGCTGCGCCTCCTTGGCAGCCGCTGCCCAGCTGTCGCGGGTCATCACCCCGCCGACCAGGCCACTGGCGGCCACGGCGGCACTGGTAAGTGCGCTGGCGCCGAGAAAGCCGCGCCGGCTCAGACCGGTTTTTTCATCCTTATCGCTTTGTTTGTCGCTCATGGGTCGCTCCTGTTGGGAAATAACACGCCTGCCGCGAGCCCGGTTCGGCTCGTGGTCAGGCATCGCTCACCTCGACGGCGGGAATCAGTTGTGGGTCGGCAGCCTTCTTGCCGCGCTTCTTGCGCTTGTTGATCAGCGGCGGGCATTTGTTATCGTTGTGGTAGGTCATCTGGCAGTCGAGGCAGTAGTGGCACTCGTTGCCGTTGATGCGACCGTCCGGGTGGATGGCCTGGATCTCGCATTCCTTGGCGCACAGCTGGCAGGGGTTGCCGCACTCCTTGCGGCGCTTGAGCCAGTCGAACAGACGGAACTTGCTGGGGATCGCCAGGGCAGCGCCCAGCGGGCAGATGTAGCGGCAATAGACCTTGCGGGTGAACAGGTTGACCAGCAGCAGGACCACCGCGTACAGCACGAACCACCACTGGCGGTCGAACTTCAGGGTGATGGCGGTCTTGAACGGCTCCACCTCGGCGGCCTTCTCGGCCACCATCATCGACTCCAGGGAAAGGCCGAACAGCACCAGCAGGACGATGTACTTGATCGCCCAGAGTCGCTCATGCACGGCGAAGGGCAGTTCGTACTGGGGAATCCTGATCTTGCGCGCCAGCTCGTTGAGCAGCTCCTGCAGCGCGCCGAACGGGCACAGCCAGCCGCAGAACACGCCACGGCCCCAGAGCAGGATGCTGGCGGCAGTGAACACCCAGAGCACGAAGATGATCGGGTCGGTGAGGAACAGCTCCCAGCGGAAATCCTGGAACACCGCGTGGACGAAGGTCAGCACGTTGACCACCGACAGCTGGCCCAATGCGTACCAGCCGATGAACAACACGGTGAACAGCAGGTAGCCACGGCGCAACCAGTGCAGGAACTGCGGCTTGCGGGCGAAGCTGTCCTGCAGGAACAGAATCACCGTGAGCAGCCCGAGGGCCACCAGCAGCACGCCGATCTGGAAGCTCTTCTGGTACCAGATGTTGACCCACAGCGGGCGGTTGGCCTCCTCGATCGCCGCCAGCTCCGCAGCGGTCGGCTGCGGCCGCTCGATGTAGTCCTCGGGAATCTGGTAGGGCAACTCGAAGCTGGTGAAGATGCCCTCGACCGGGCCGATCTGGCGCCGCACCAGCAGCTCCAGGCTCCACGGCGAACCGGGGTCGAAGGCGTGCTGCTTGCGGGCGATGAAGATCGCCATCTCGAAGAATTCGGGCATGCCGCCTGCGTACACGTCCGATAGGCGGATGAAGTCGAGGTCGCGGAAACTGATGACATCGCCGAACTGGCGCAGCTGCACCCGATCGAAGATGCCACCGCGCACGTAGCCCGAGCCCTTGAAGGAATACTCGCCATTGCCCAGTACGGCAAAAGCCTGCTCACCCGGCTTGAGGCTGCCGATCAGCTCCGTGTACTGGCGCTCGCCCAGCAGGTTGCGGCCGACGGTCGGCGGGTTCAGCGGCGCGACGTAGAGATCGATGAAGGTCTCGTCGCGCTGTTCTGGCGCAGCTACATCGATGCCTTCGGCCTCGGTGCCGTTGAAGGCGTCGTCGACCTGGCCACGGGTCAGGTGCAGGCGGCGAATCGCGCCATTGCCGGTCAACTCGCTCCAGTCCGCCTCGTGGAAGACATCCTCGCGCACCCGCGACGGTCTCGGCCGCACATGGCTGCCGGCCTCGATCAGGCCCAGGTCGACCGCCACGGCATGGGCGGCGCGCATGACGATCTCGTTGATCACCATCACCGTCACGGTGGCCCCGGTCACCGCATCCACGGTCACCGCGTCGGGATCGCTGGAGCGCCCGACCACCACGCGCTGACCGGCCTTGACTCCGGAGTAATGGGCGTTGAAGTCGTGGATCTTCTGCTCGGGAATGCCGATCAGGACGATCGGCTCATGGTGTTCGAGCAGGTAGGCGTCGAGGATCACGCCCTGCGGATCGAGCAGCACCTGCATGTTGATGGGCTTGCCCGAGTAGGCGGGCATGTCGGTGACGTGGATGCTCTGGAAGGCGTAGCCGAGGATTTCCTCGCCCTTGCGCAACGTACGCACCTGATACTTGCCCGCAGCTTCGGAGAAGCTGTCAGCGTCGGGGAAGAACTGCTCGATGCGCTGCTGCTCGGCGTCGTACTCCCTGGCCTGCAAGGGCAGCGCGAGCGCGATCAGGGCCAGAAGAACGGCGAGACCGGCCCCCCATGCGCGCAACGCGCCAACGGCCAAAAGCTGGGGCTTCATCAGGCTACCTACATCCACTGCTCAATTGCGGCGGATGGTAGGTCGCGCGTCTTGCCGATCTCCTTGATTACGATCAAGAGCGGCCTGTGTCGGTGCCTGGTCATTCGCGGCCAAGGCCGCTCCCACAAAACGACACCATTCACTCGGGATGGGAGATGGCGAGGGAGCGGATCGCGCAAGTCCTGCATCGCTGCCTGATCATTCGCGGCCAAGGCCGCTCCCACAAAAACGACTCCATTCACTCAGGACTACGCGATTGGCTCCCCTCTCCCATTCATGGGAGAGGGGCTGGGGGAGAGGGGCAAGGGATGAAAAGCACTCCCTGCCAGCTAAATGAGCAACATCACGGGCAGTGGCGATGAACCAACGAAAAAGGGCAGGCGATCCTCAAACGCCTGCCCTCTCATGGGTGATCTGGTCGCAGTCGGCCAGCCGGTCATTGCAGCGTCAGCACCCACTCGGCCAGGGTCTTGGCTTCCTCCTCGGTAACCGGATTTGGTGGCATCGGCATGGCGCCCCAGACGCCGCTGCTGCCGTTCTTGATATGGCCGGCCAGGGTTTGCGCCGCGCCGTCGACGCCTGCGTTCTTCGCTGCCACGTCCTTCAGGGACGGACCGACCAGCTTGGCCTGCACACTGTGACAGGCACCGCAGGGCTTGCTCTTGAACAGCTCCTCGCCGGACGCAGCATGGGCATTCGGCAGGGCCGCCAGACTCAGCAGGGCCGCCAGCGGAATCAGCGCTTTGTTCATGATCATTTCCTCATCGTAGATATGGCCTGCCGGATACAGCTGGCGGCTGGCGCGTTGTTTGGAAAGGATCATAAACAGAGGCATTTGCCGCGGCGCTTGACCGCAATCAAGTCTGTCGCGCGTGGCGCTTGAGAGCGCCCATCCGCGCCCGCTAGCGTGCAGCCGAACCCGTAGCGAAACAGGAACCGTCATGCACGACACCCCCTTCTATCAGGTACAGGGCGACGAACAGCTGCTGTTCGAGCAGGCCTGGCAACAGCGCATGCCGGTACTGCTCAAGGGCCCGACCGGCTGTGGCAAGACGCGCTTCGTCCAGCACATGGCGCAGCGCCTGCAGCTGCCGCTGTACACCGTGGCCTGCCATGACGACCTAAGCGCCGCGGACCTGGTCGGCCGACACCTGATCGGCAGCGAAGGCACCTGGTGGCAGGACGGCCCGCTGACCCGCGCGGTGCGCGAGGGCGGCATCTGCTACCTGGATGAGGTGGTCGAGGCGCGCCAGGACACCGTGGTGGTGCTGCACCCGCTGGCCGACGACCGCCGCGAACTGTACCTGGAGCGCACCGGCGAAATCCTCCAGGCGCCGCCCGGTTTCATGCTGGTGGTGTCCTACAACCCCGGCTACCAGAATCTGCTCAAGGGCATGAAGCCCAGCACCCGGCAGCGTTTCGTGGCGCTGCGCTTCGATTACCCCGGCGTCGAGCAGGAGTGCCAGATCGTCGCCCGTGAGGCGCAAGTCAACGAGTCGCTGGCGCGCAGCCTGGTCACCCTCGGCCAGGACATCCGCCGCCTCGAACAGCATGACCTGGAGGAGGTGGCCTCGACCCGCCTGCTGATCTACGCCGCGCGTCTGATCCACAACGGCATGGACGCCCGCACGGCGTGTCGCGCCTGCTTGGCCGAACCGCTGTCGGACGACGCACAAACGGTCGCCGCGCTGATGGACCTGGTCGATGTCCACTTCGGCTGAGCGCCAGGTCGCCCGCCTGCCGGGCGACCTGGCGATGTGGCTGTTCATCCTCGCCGAGCTGACGGTGTTCGCCCTGCTGATCCTCAGCTTCGCCATCACCCAGGCGCTATCCGGCGCGCAATTCGCCGCCAGCCGGGCGCTGCTCGACGGCTCCATCGGCCTGGCACTGACCCTCAGCCTGCTCACCGCCGGTTTCTTCGCCGCACTGGCGGTGCACCGGGTACGTGCCGGGCACAGTCGCCAGGCCAGCGTCTGGCTGCTCGCCGCGCTGGCCAGCGGCTGCGTCTACGTGGTGCTCAAGGGCCGCGAATTCGGGCACCTGATCGACGCCGGGCTGGATCTGGAGTACGACCGTTTCTTCACCCTGTACTGGATTCTCGGCGGCTTCCACTTCCTCCACGTGCTGCCCGGCCTGCTGCTGTTCGCCTGGCTGGCCTGGCGCTGCCGGCGCGGCGTGTACGCGCAGGCCGACAAGCACGGCGAACTGGAGTCGTGCGTCCTGTACTGGCACATGGTCGATCTGATCTGGGTGCTGCTGTTCCCCTTGCTCTATCTGCAGAGGTAAGCCGGATGAACGCCTTCCTGTGCTGGCTGGGCCTGGTACTGCTGTCTTTGCTGAGCCTGTGGCTGGTCACCGCGCCGGTCGCCTCCTGGGCCGCCCTGGCGCTGTCGGCGGCAGCGCTGGGCAAGGCCTGGCTGATCGTCGACGGCTTCATGGAGTTGCGCCACGGCCCGCGCCTATGGCGCGCATCGTTGCTGGCGTGGTCGCTGTGCATGGCGAGCGCGCTGTACTTCGGCACGCCCTGAGCGAGCCGGAGACCTGTTCGCGAACACGTCCGCCGCCACAAAAGAGGGTCGCGCTTCTTGACTGTGGCCGCGGGCGGGTCCGCGGCTTTTCACATGCAGCACGGCACCGCGCTGTGTTACCCATTCGCGGACAAGTCCGCTCCCACAAGAGCCCGAGCGCGGTGTCGCCCGCTCGTGGACAAGGCTAGGCGTCCTCGTCGCTCCCACAAAAGAACTGCGAGCGGCGCCCTTCCTGTGGGAGCGGACTTGTCCGCGATCTTTTCTGCACCCACGCGGAATTCGCCGCCAACCCGAGTTGCCCTTTCCCTGCCCAGTATTGCGATTGCGCCTTCTTGATCGCCATCAAGCGGTTTTCCCGGGGTGCCGTCCGAAAATGACCTCGCCAAGCCTTTGAGGACATGACCATGTCGGAAACCTTCACCAAGGGAATGGCCAGAAATATCTACTTCGGGGGAAGCGTGTTCTTCATCCTGATATTCCTGGCCCTGACCTTCCACAGCGAACAAACCTTCCCCGAACGCACCAACGAACACCTGATGAACGAAGCGGTGGTGCGCGGCAAGTTGATCTGGGAGCAGAACAACTGCATCGGCTGCCACACCCTGCTGGGCGAGGGCGCCTACTTCGCGCCGGAGCTGGGCAACGTGTTCGTCCGCCGCGGTGGCGAAGAACAGTTCAGCAGCTTCCTGCATGCCTGGATGGCGGCCCAGCCGCTGGGCGTTCCCGGCCGCCGCGCGATGCCGCAATTCAACCTCAGCGACAGGGAAGTGGACGATCTTGCCGAGTTCCTCAAGTGGACCTCGAAGATCGATACCAACGACTGGCCGCCAAACAGGGAGGGCTGAGAAATGACCACTGCCAATCCGCATCTGAAATTCGCCTCGCAAGCCGTGGCCAAACCCTACTTCGTGTTCGCCCTGATGCTGTTCGTCGGGCAGATCCTGTTCGGCCTGATCATGGGCCTGCAGTACGTGGTCGGTGACTTCCTGTTCCCGTTGATCCCCTTCAACGTGGCGCGCATGGTGCACACCAACCTGCTGATCGTCTGGCTGCTGTTCGGCTTCATGGGCGCGGCCTACTATCTGATCCCCGAAGAGGCCGACCGCGAACTGCACAGCCCGAAGCTGGCGATTATCCTGTTCTGGGTGTTCGCCATCGCCGGCGCGCTGACCATCCTCGGCTACCTCGCCGTGCCCTACGCCACCCTGGCCAGGATCACCGGCAACGAGCTGCTGCCGACCATGGGTCGCGAGTTCCTCGAACAGCCGACGATCACCAAGGCCGGCATCGTGGTGGTCGCCCTGGGCTTCCTCTACAACATCGGCATGACCCTGCTCAAAGGTCGCAAGACCACGGTCAGCGTGGTGATGATGACCGGCCTGATCGGCCTCGCGGTGATGTTCCTGTTCTCCTTCTTCAACCCGGAAAACCTCGCCCGCGACAAGTACTACTGGTGGTGGGTGGTGCATCTGTGGGTGGAAGGCGTGTGGGAGCTGATCATGGGCGCGATGCTGGCCTTCGTGCTGATCAAGGTCACCGGCGTCGACCGCGAGGTGATCGAGAAGTGGCTCTACGTGATCATCGCCATGGCCCTGATCACCGGCATCATCGGCACCGGCCACCATTACTTCTGGATCGGCGCACCAGGCGTATGGCTGTGGCTGGGTTCGATCTTCTCGGCCCTGGAACCGCTGCCGTTCTTCGCCATGGTGCTGTTCGCCTTCAACATGGTGCGCCGTCGTCGTCGCCAGCACCCCAACCGTGCCGCCGGTCTGTGGGCACTGGGCACCACCGTGACCGCGTTCTTTGGCGCCGGCGTGTGGGGCTTCCTGCACACCCTGGCGCCGGTCAACTACTACACCCACGGCACTCAGCTGACCGCAGCGCATGGCCACCTGGCGTTCTACGGCGCCTACGCGATGATCGTCATGACCATGATCTCCTACGCCATGCCGCGCCTGCGTGGCATCGGTGAGGCGCCACAGGAAAGCGCCCAGCGCGTCGAGATCGCCGGTTTCTGGCTGATGACCATCTCCATGGTGCTGATCACCCTGCTGCTGACCGCCGCCGGCGCCGCGCAGATCTGGCTGCAACGCTGGCCGAGCGACAACGAAGCGATGGCCTTCATGGCCACCATGGACCAGTTGGCGCCGTACTTCTGGGCGCGCCTGGTTGCCGGTATCGGCTTCGCCCTCGGCCTGGTCTGCTACCTGCTGAGCTTCATCCAGCGCAAGAACATCGTGATGGCCACCGCCTGATCGACGACAAGGGGTAACGGTGGGAGGCGCTTCAGCGGCGACAGTCGTGGTTAAAGCCCTCCCACATCTCATTTTCAGGGAGTCGGGTATGGCCTTCAGCATCGAAGTCGAGGAATGGGTCGGTAGCGTCTGGCACCGTTTCATCACCCGCCGCAGCGACCCGGACTTCACCCACGCCCAGGTGCAGCTGAGCGATCAGCAGCGCGCTCTGGCCCTGCTCTTTCACGCGGTCGGGGGCGCCAGTGGCGTACAGATCCAGGTCGCGCAGCCGCGCGAACTGCTGCTGTGGCGCAGCCTGCTGCAACAGGTCGCCGGCACCTGCCGGCAGATGCCGGTGGCCTGGCGCGATGCGCAGAACATGCGCCTGCCGCCGACCCTCGCCGTGTTCCCGCAGGCCGAGCTGAACCGCGAGCTGTATCGCTGGCTGGCGATGCTCGGCGCGGTCGCCGACGGCATGCGCCACTGGGGGCGCGACAACCAGCGCTGGGTGAACGAGTTGCTGCAACGCTACCCGGCCATGCGCCCTCGCTACCAACGGCTGGTCGACGCGCACCTGCGCCTGCGGCCCGCCCCCGACAGCCTGCCACCCGCCAGTGCGGCGCTGGAGCGCGACCTGCGCCAGGCGCTGCGTGAGCCCGGCAGCGTCACCCATTTCGCCCACGACGAACGCGCCCCCTGGCCATTGGCGTTGTGGCTGTATCCGCCGCAGGGCCAGGGGCCCGGCGCCTCCAGCGAACTGCCCGAGGAAGGCGAAGGCAGCGCCCGCAACCCCAACCCGGCGCAACGCTCACTGCGCAAGCGCGCCTCGCGCATCGACGACACCAGCGGCAAGGGCGGCCTGCTGCTGTTCCGCCTGGAGAATCTGTTCAGTTGGTCCGAGCACGTGCAGCTGGACCGCTGCAACGATGACAGCGAGGACCTCGATGCCGCCCGCGTGGCCGAGGACCTCGACGAGCTGACCCTGTCGCGCCAGCGCACGCGCCAGGGTGGCGGCCTGCATCTGGACCTCGACCTGCCGTCGCCGGAGCAGGACGACCTTCCGCTGGGTGCGGGCCTGCACCTGCCGGAGTGGGATTACCGCCGCTCGGCCCTGCTCGAACGCCACGTCAGCCTGCAACTCTTCCACCCGCGCGCGGCCGAGGCGCAGCCATTGCCGACGCACCTGGCACTGCCGGCACGGCGCCTGCGCCGCCAGTTCGAGGTACTGCGCAACGACCGCCAATGGCTGCGCCAGCAGCCACAGGGCAGCGAGCTGGACCTCAGCGCCTGGCTCGACTTCCAGGTGCAGCGCCGACAGGGCGGGGCCTGCGAGAAGGGCCTGTTTCTCGAACAGCGCAGCACTCGCCGCGAGCTGGCCTGCCTGCTGCTCGCCGACCTGTCGATGTCCACCGAATCGCACCTCAACGACGAGCAACGGGTCATCGACGTGATCCAGGACAGCCTGCTGCTGTTCGCCGAGGCGCTCTCGGCAGCCGGGGACGATTTCGCCCTGTATGGTTTCTCCTCGCTGCGCCGCCAGCAGGTGCGCATGCAGGAGCTCAAACAGTTCGGCCAGCGTTACGACGAGCAGGTTCGCGGTCGCATCCTCGCCGTACGCCCCGGCTATTACACGCGCATGGGCGCGGCCATCCGCCAGGCCACCCGCCTGCTCGGCGAGCGCCAGCAGAGCCAGCGCCTGCTGTTGCTGGTCACCGATGGCAAGCCCAACGACCTCGACCTCTACGAAGGCCGCTACGGCGTGGAGGACACCCGCGAGGCCGTGCTCGAAGCCCGCCGCGCCGGCGTGCTGCCGTTCTGCATCACCATCGACCAGCAGGCCGGCGACTACCTGCCGTACATGTTTGGCGCCAGCGGCTACACGCTGATCGACAAGCCACAGCATCTGCCGCTGTACCTGCCGCAGCTGTATCGGCAACTGACCAGGCGCTGAATAGAGGTGTCGTTGTGGTAGCGACGGGGCGCCTAGGCTTGCCCGCGAATGGTTGAAGAGCTCGCGGACAAGGCTAGGCGCCCCCGTCGCTCCCACAATTAGTGGCTACCACAACCGCGTCAACAAACGGATAAAAAAGGGATGGCCGAAGCCATCCCTGAAGGTTGAGGCTGGTGAAGGCCTCCTATGAAAACGGTTGCTCAGGCAGCGTTGTCGCTGTTGTAGATCTCGCGATCCAACTCTTTCTCGCTGCTGCCCACCAGTGTGGTGGTCATCAGGTCGCCAGCGACGTTCACCGTGGTGCGCGCCATGTCGAGAATACGGTCGATACCGGCGATCAGCGCCACGCCTTCCAGCGGCAGGCCGACCGAAGTCAGCACCAGGCCGAGCATGATCAGGCCGGCGCCGGGTACACCGGCGGTGCCGACCGAGGCCAGGGTGGCGGTGAGGATGATCATCAGGTACTGGCCGGCATTCAGATCGATGCCAAAGGCCTGGGCGATGAACAGCGCCAGCACGCCCTGGTAAATGGCGGTGCCGTCCATGTTGATGGTGGCGCCCACCGGCAACACGAAGCCGGCCACGCCCTGTGACACGCCGAGGTTCTTGCGCGCGCACTCGATGGACACCGGCAGGGTGCCGGAGCTGCTCGAGGTACTGAATGCCACCGCCAGCGCCGGAGCGATACCGCGGAAGAAACGCAGCGGGCTGAGGCGCGCCAGGCCGCCGATCAGGCCGCCGTAGATCAGCAGCATGTGGGCGATGCTGGCCAGGTAGATCACCCCGATCACACCGGCCAGCGGCAGCAGCACTTCGATACCGTGGGAGGCGACCACACCGGCGATCAGCGCGAATACGCCGATGGGGGCGAAGCGCATCACCAGGTCGGTGAGCTTGTAGAACACCTCGGCCAGGCTGTCGAACAGCTTGACCACCGGCGCGGCCTTCTCGCCGATCAGATTCATGCTTACGCCCAGGGCGATGGCGAAGACGATGATCTGCAGGATGTTGCCTTCGGCGAAGGCCATCACCGGATTGGTCGGCACCAGGCCCACCAGGATCTGCACCAGCGAGGGCGCCTGCTTGGCCTCCTGAGTGCCGCTGGCGACCATGTTCATGCCTTCACCGGGCGAGAACAGGGTGCCGAAGGCCAGGCCGATGCTCACCGCGAAGGCGGTGCTGACCAGGTAGATGGCGATGGTCTTGACGCTGATGCGGCCAAGCTTGGCGCTGTCGCTCATGGCGGTGATGCCCGCCACCAGGGAGACGAACACCAGCGGCACGATCAGCATCTTGATCGCATTGAGAAACAGCGCGCCGACCGGCGCCAGCGCCAGGGCGCCGCTCTTGAACAGCATGCCGACCACGACGCCGAGCACCAGGCCGATGAGGATCTGCTGCCATAGTGGTACGCGGGCAAGGAGGGAAGGGGAAGCGGTATTGCTCTGACTCATATGGTTGTACACCCGGATTGTCGTTGTTGTGGGGCCGTCTGTGCGGCCTTGAGCGGTGTCGTCCTCCGCCTGAGCGAGTCGGGGACGGAAATGAACACGCCGCCCAAGGGCGGCGTGCGTCATTCGATGAATCAGCCCTGCAGCGGAACCAGACGCGGGGCGATCATGTTCTCGGGGCGCAGGATGTCGGCCAGGGTGGCCTCGTCCAGCAGCTGCTCCTCGCGCACCAGCTCCAGCACACCGCGCCCACTTTCCAGGGCGACCTTGGCGATGCGGGTGGCGTTCTCGTAGCCGATGTAGGGGTTGAGCGCGGTGATCAGGCCGATGGAGTTTTCCATCAGTTCACGGCAGCGCGCCTCGTTGGCGGTGATACCGTCGATGCACAGCTCGCGCAGCATGTCCATGGCGCGGGTCAGCAGGCGGATCGAGTCGAAGATCTTGTAGGCGATCAGCGGCTCCATTACGTTCAGCTGCAGCTGGCCGCCTTCGGCTGCCATGGTCAGCGCCAGGTCGTTGCCGATCACTTCGAAAGCCACCTGGTTGACCGCTTCGGGAATCACCGGGTTGACCTTGCCCGGCATGATCGAACTGCCCGGCTGACGCGCCGGCAGGTTGATCTCGTTGATGCCGGTACGCGGGCCGCTGGACAGCAGGCGTAGGTCGTTGCAGATCTTCGACAGCTTGACCGCGGTGCGCTTGAGCATGCCGGAGAACAGCACGAAGGCGCCCATGTCGCTGGTGGCTTCGATCAGGTCGGCAGCCGGGGTCAGCGGGTGACCGCTGATGATGGCCAGGCGCTTGACCGCCAGGGCCTGGTACTTCGGGTCGGCGTTGATGCCGGTGCCGATCGCGGTACCGCCCAGGTTGACTTCGGTGAGCAGAGTCGGCGCCAGCAGTTTCAGGTGCTGCAGGTCTTCGCCGAGAGTGGTGGCGAAGGCGCGGAACTCCTGGCCGAGGGTCATCGGCACGGCGTCCTGCAGCTGGGTACGGCCCATCTTCAGCACGTGGCCGAACTCCAGGCCCTTGGCGGCGAACGACTGGATCAGCTTATCCAGCGCGCTCAGCAGGCTGTCATGACCCAGCAGCAGGCCGAGGCGGATGGCGGTCGGGTAGGCGTCGTTGGTCGACTGCGCCATGTTCACGTCGTTGTTCGGGTGCAGGTGCTGGTACTGGCCCTTCTCGAAGCCCATGGCTTCGAGGGCGATGTTGGCGATCACCTCGTTGGCGTTCATGTTGGTCGAGGTGCCGGCGCCGCCCTGGATCATGTCGACCACGAACTGATCATGGAACTCGCCCTGGATGATGCGTGCGCAGGCGGTGCTGATAGCCGTGTGCTTGGCGGCGGACAGGTGACCCAGCTCGCGGTTGGCGTCGGCGGAGGCCTGCTTGACCATGGCCAGGCCGATCACCAGTTTCGGGTAGTGCGACAGCGGCACGCCGGACAGACGGAAGTTCTGCACGGCGCGCAGGGTCTGGATGCCGTAATAGGCTTCAGCGGGGACTTCGAGGGTGCCGAGCAGGTCTTTTTCGACGCGAACAGATGCAGCAGAGGACATGATGGAGATGACTCTCGGGAGATACGGCGAACGCCGCGATGCCCATAGAATATGGGCTCTTACCGTCTCGCTACCAATGCCGTTGCTTGCTGCCCTATGCACAATCGGCATAATGTTCGTGTGACGCCGGACGCTGTTGCGGCGTGCACCATCGCCGTTAGAGTGGCTTCAGCCGCGAGCGGTCGCGGCTGAAGCCTCCCACGATTCGCGCCCTGCCTATAGTGCGTAGCCCGGATGCAATCCGGGGCAACGTGACAGGCCAACCCCGGATTGCATCCGGGCTACGGAGACTCGATGAACCTGGAAACCAAATGGCTGGACGACTTCATCGTTCTCGCCGCCACACGCAGCTTCTCCCAGGCCGCCGAGAAGCGCTTCGTCACCCAGCCGGCGTTCAGCCGGCGCATCCGCAGCCTGGAGGCGATGCTCGGCCTGACCCTTGTCGACCGCTCCTGCACCCCCATCGAGCTGACCGAGGCCGGCCGCCTGTTTCTGGTCACCGCGCGCAGCCTGGTGGAGCAGCTTGGCGAAGTCATCCGCCACCTGCACCACCTGGACGGGCAGCGCGGTGAAGTCCTGCAGATCGCAGCGGCGCACTCGCTGACCCTCGGTTTCTTCCCGCAATGGATTGCCGGCCTGCGCCGCGATGGCCTGCCGCTCAACACCCGCCTGGTGGCCACCAACGTCGGCGAGGCGGTGCACTCGCTGCGCGAGGGCGCCTGTGACCTGATCCTCGCCTACTACGACCCCGACGCGGCGCTGCAGATGGACCCGGCGATCTTCCCCTCACTGCACCTGGGTGCGACCTCGATGCTGCCGGTATGCGCGGTGAGCGAGTCCGGCACGCCGCTGTACGACCTCGACGCAGGCCAGAGCGTACCGCTGCTGGCCTACAGCGCCGGCGCCTTTCTCGGTCGCTCGGTCAACCTGCTGCTGCGCCAGCGCGCGCTGCGCTCGACCACCGTGTACGAAACCGCCATGGCCGACAGCCTCAAGAGCATGGCGCTGCAGGGCATGGGCGTGGCCTGGGTGCCACGGCTATCGGTGACTGCGGAACTGGCCCGCGGCGAACTGGCCATCTGTGGCGCAGAGCAGTGGCAGATCCCGCTGGAAATCCGCCTGTACCGCTGCGCCCTGGTGCGCAAGGCGGCGGTGCGTTTGCTGTGGCGCAAGCTGGAGACGGGGGAAGTGGGGGGCTGAGCTTTCGGGTAGGGTGCCCTGCCGCGCCGGCTTTAGCAGGACAAAGACATTCGCGGCTGAAGCCGCTCCTACAGAAAACTGCAAAACCTGTAGTAGCGGCTGGTGATGAATCACTTACCCGACTTGATCGGCGTCCACGCCCGCTTACGCACGCGTTCGATCTTCTGCGGCCAGCGGCTGCGCCCACCAGCTGCATGCCCGGTACGTTGGGTAGCCGAGAAAAGCACTGATCGGCGCGATGCCTCTGACTTAGGGCCTCACCACCAGGCCCACGCCACGACCGCGCGGGTCGGAGGCGGTTTCCAGGGTACGCCCGTCAACACGGATGGCCTGGATGTCGCCCATGTTCCAGCCCTGGTCCTCGAGCACGTAGCCCATGGCCTTGAGCTCGTCGGCGACCTTGCCAGTGAGCGGCGCGTAGGCGTCGTAGTAGATGGTGTCCTTGGGCAGCAGTTGATGGTGGACGCGCTGGGCGGCGACGGCCTTTTCCAGGGGCAGTTTGAAATCGTAGACGTTGTTGAGCACCTGGAAGATCGAGGTGAAGATCCTCGAACCGCCAGGCGTACCCAGCACCAGGCTGACCTTGCCGTCACGGGTAACGATGCTCGGGCTCATCGAGGACAACATGCGCTTGCCCGGTTCGATGGCGTTGGCATCACTGCCCACCACACCAAAGGCGTTGGCCACGCCGGGCTTGGCGCTGAAGTCGTCCATCTCGTCGTTGAGCAGGAAACCCGCCCCTTCGACCACCACGCCACTACCGAAATCCCAATTCAGCGTGTAGGTATTGCTGACTGCGTTGCCGTCGGCATCGACGATGGAGAAGTGTGTGGTCTGGTGCGGTTCCAGCCCTGGGCGTACCTGCTCGGTCGGCGAGATAGCCGTCGGGTTGACCTCGCTGGCGCGGCGCTTGAGGTACTCGGCATCGACCAACTTGTCGACCGGAACGTCGGAGAAATCCGGGTCACCCAGATAGTCGGCGCGGTCGGCGAATACGCGTTTTTCGATCTCGGCCAGGAGATGAATGTAACGCGCGGAGTTCAGCTCGACGCCCTTGAAGTCGGCGGCGCGCTGTTCCTTGATGCCGATCAGCTGGGCCAGGGCGATGCCACCGGAGCTGGGCAGCGGCGCGGTGTAGAGAGTGTTGCCCTGCCAGTCGACGCGCATCGGCTCGCGCCACTTGGCGCGGTAGTCGGCCAGATCCTCTTTACTGATCAGCCCGCCGTCACGCTGCATCTGGGCGACCAGCAGGTCGGCGGTCTTGCCCTTGTAGAACTCGTCCGGCCCATTGGCGGCGATACGTTCCAGGGTCTCTGCCATCTGCGGCTGCTTGAATACCTCGCCCGGGCGCATGGTGTCGAAGTAGTCGGTGAAGTTGGTCTGGCCGTTGAACAGGCCGATGGCGTCTTCGCGGTACTGGAACTGCTGGTCGGCGACCTTGAAACCCTCGTTCGCGTAGCCGATGGCGGGGGTGATCAGCTCGCTCCATGGCAGTTTGCCGAAGCGCTTGTGCGCCTCCCACAGACCCATCACCGTGCCGGGCACGCCGGCCGCCTTGGCGCCGACCAGGCTGAGGTTCTCGATCACCTCGCCCTTGTCGTCCAGATACATGGTCTTGGTCGCCGCCTTGGGCGCAGTTTCCCGGTAGTCGAGGAAGTACGGCTTGCCGTCCATGAACAGGGTCATGAAGCCTCCGCCACCGATGTTGCCGGCTTCGGGGTAGGTGACGGCCAGGGTGAAGGCGGTGGCGACGGCGGCGTCCACCGCGTTGCCACCTTTCTCTAGCACCTGGGCGGCGACCTTGGCGGCGTACTGATCCGGAGCGGCGACCGCACCACCTTCCAGGCTGGCGGCCAGCACGGCATTGCTGCCGACGGCGAGGGCGAGGGCGACGCTGAGCGTCAGGGTCTTGAAGTGAAAAACGCGCATGGGGAAACCTCGGTTTTTATTGTGCTTGTTGAGTGTAGGCCGCTACCCGCCGTTTGATCGTTGCCACGCCCCGCGGGGCAACGCAGCCCAGGACGCTCTGCGTCCATCACGATCGTCACAGTCGTCAGCGTCACCAGATGTGACGCGGAGCGGCGCAAACGCAGTTGCCCACTTAGACGTGGGCACCTCGGTAAAGCCCCTTCCACAAAAGCGACGCACTCTGTGGGAGGGGCTTTAGCCGCGAGCTTTTAGTGGATCACTTACCCGACTTGATCGAGGTCCACGCCCGCGTACGCACGCGCTCGATCTTCTGCGGCAGCGGCTGCACCACGTACAGCGACTTCTGCATTTCCGCTGTCGGCGTCAGGTCGTGGTCGGCGGCGATTTCCGCGCCCACCAGTTCCATGCCCGGCACGTTGGGGTTGGGGTAGCCGAGGAAGTCGCTGATCGGCGCGATCACCTTAGGTTCGAGCAGGTGGTTGATGAAGGCGTGGGCTTCGTCGGCATTGTGTGCACTCTTGGGGATGGCCCAGGTGTCGAACCAGATCGGCGCACCCTCCTTGGGCAGGCGCCAGTTGATCGTCACGCCGTTGCCGGCTTCCTTGGCGCGGTTGGCGAACTGGTAGAAGCTGCCGGAATAGCCGACAGCCACGCAGATATCGCCGTTGGCGATGTCGGTCATGTACTTGGCCGAATGAAAGTAGGTCACGTACGGGCGCACTTTCAGCAGCAGCTCGGTGACCTTGTCGTAGTCGGCCGGGTTGCTGCTGTTGGGGTCGAGGCCCATGTAGTGCAGGGCGATGGGGATGATCTCGGTAGGCGAGTCGAGCATGGCCACGCCGCAGGACTTCAGCTTCTCCATGTACTCGGGCTTGAACACCAGATCCCAGCTGTTGACCGGCGCATCGTCACCGAGCGCGGCCTTGACCTTGTCCGGGTTGTAGCCGATCAGCACGGTGCCGTACATGTAGGGCACGCCGTACTGGTTGCCCGGGTCGTTCTTCTCCAGCAGGCCGAGCAACACCGGGTCGAGGTTCTTCCAGTTGGGGATCTTCGACTTGTCCAGCGGGGCGAACACGCCGGCCTTGATCTGGGTTTCGAGGAACTGGTTGGACGGGATCACCAGGTCATAGCCGGAGTTGCCGGTGAGCAGCTTGGCCTCCAGCGCCTCGTTGGTCTCGAAGGTGTCCCAGGTGATCTGGATGCCGGACTCATTCTGGAAGTCCTTGGGCACGGACGGCAGGATGTAGTCCGCCCAGTTGTACACGCGCAGCTCCTTGGCCTGCACCGCACTGCTGAGCAGGGTGGCGCCGCACAGGGCGGCGCCGAGCATCTGTTTGATGGCTTTCATCGTGTATGTCACCCCTGAAGTGTCGTTATTGTTTGGCAGATTCCTGATCACTGATTAAGGCGCCAGTCAGGCGCCCTCGAACCCTTCCAGTACGTTGACCGCGTTGATGCCGATGGCCTCCACCGCGTAGCCGCCTTCCATGATGAATAGTGTCGGCAACCCCAGCGCGGCGATGCGCCGGCCCATGGCCAGGTAGTCCGGGCTGTCGAGCTTGAACTGCGAAATCGGGTCTTCCATGTAGGTGTCCACGCCCAGCGACACCACCAGCACCTCGGCGCCGTATTCGGCGATGCGCTGGCAGGCCTGCTCCAGCGCCGCACTCCAGGTCTCCCAGGAGCTGCCCATGGGCAACGGGTAATTGAAGTTGTAGCCCTCGCCTGCACCCTCGCCCAGTTCGTCGGCATAACCGAGGAAGAACGGGAACTCCTCGGCCGGGTCGCCGTGGATCGAGGCGAACAGCACGTCGCTGCGCTGGTAGAAGATGTCTTGAGTACCGTTGCCGTGGTGGTAGTCGACGTCGAGGATCGCGACCTTCTTGCGGCCCTGATCGACAAAGGCCTGGGCGGCGATGGCGGCGTTGTTCAGGTAGCAGTAGCCCCCCATCACGTCGCCGGCGGCGTGGTGGCCTGGCGGACGGCACAGGGCAAAAGCGCTGTGGGCGCCGTTGGCGATCTCGGCTTGGGCGCTGAGCGCCACCTGCGCGGCGCTGTAGGCGGCCTGCCAGGTGCCGGCGGTGATCGGCGCGCCACCGTCGAAGCTGTAGTAGCCGAGCTGGCCGTGCAGGTCGTTGGGAATCATCGGCCGCAGGGTGCGCGCCGGCCAGGTAAACGGCAGCAGGTCGCCCTTGCCGCCCTGCGCCTGCCAGCGCGCCCAGGCGCCCCGGAAGAAATCCAGATAGGCCTTGCTGTGGATGCGCTCGATGGGCGCCAGGCCGAAATCCTTCGGCGCGCGAACCTCGCCGAGCTGGCGATTCCGCACGCGGGCGAGGATGTGGTCGGCGCGCTGCGGCTTCTCGAAACAGGGCATCAGCTGCCCGTCGATCAGCTCGCATTTGCCGTGGTGCAGGTGGTGGTCGTCACTGTAGTAGGTGAGCATGCAAGGCGCTCCAGGCATCGTTGTTGTGCCTGTATTGTTCGCCTGCTCGGCCAGCATCGAGAACGCTGGCAACGGCCAAAAGGGGATCGAAATGGCCAGATTGCAGTGGCGCACATCCCATGTCCGGCGGCGGCGTGGGAGGCGCTTCAGCGGCGAGCCTTTATCGCGGCTGAAGCCGCTCCCACGAGACTGCTGGTGGCCCTAATGCCATCGGGAAAGGCGCCGGGCATTCCCGGATTGCATCCGCGCTACGCTCGAAAGCGACTCGGCGCCACTCCACTCCAGCGCTGGAAGGCATGACGGAAGCTGGCGGTCTCGCTGAAACCGAGCGCTTCGGCGATGCGGTACACCGGCCATTGCTCCTCATTGAGCAGCGCCTTGGCGCGTTCGAAGCGCAGCTCGTCAAGCTGGCCCTGGTAACTGGTGCCCAGTTCCTGCAGGTGACGGCGCAGGGTGCGCGGCGAGCAGTGCATCTGCTGCGCCAGGTTCTCCAGCCCCGGCGGCTCGGCCAGTTGCGCGGCGAGCAGTTGGCGCACCCGCTCCAGCCAGGCCTGACGGCAGCCGAACTCGACGTTCAGGCGCCGGCAGCGCTCGACCATATCGCCATGGGTGACGCTGTCCGCCAGCGGCAGGCGGCGCTCCAGCAGCTCGGCGGGAAAGGCGAAGGCATTGCGCGGCGCCGCGAAGCGCAGCGTACAGGCAAAGCTGTGTGCATAGCGCTTCACGTAGCGCGGCCTGGCATGGCCGAACTCGGCGCACGCCAGCGGCAGCGGCTGATGCAGCAACTCGTCGCCGATCAGCTTCAGCGAGGCCAGACACATCTCCACGTTGAACACTTCCAGCGCCTCGGCATGGCGATAGCCGCTGGCGCTGATCCAGGCCAGTTCGCCTTCCACCTGCAGGTCGAGCCGAAAATAGGTGCCGAGCAGTGCTGGGTACTGCAGCAGCAGGCGCCAGGCGTCACCAAAGGTGGCAGCCGAGAGCGCGGCGTAACCGAGCAGCCCATAGGAGGAAACATGCAGGCTGCGCCCCAACTCGAGGCCCAGGTCGGCACGCAGGGCCAGGGCATTGGCGCACACCTGCAGTTCCTGCACCCGGGTGATGCGCGCATCGGCATTGTCCAGGTCGGCCGCACCAATCCCGCTCCCGGCCAGCAATTGCGGGCGCAACTCGGGCTGCTCGGCGAAGCGTTGCAGGATCAGGGAAACCACGTGCAAGGTGGTCAGCGAAGCGTGCAGCATGATGCATTCCGTCGGTGCAGGAGGGAGAAAAGAACGCAAGAAGCATGCCTCGCGCTTTTCGCGTTGAGAGGCATTCAGGCCCACGTCGTGTACTCGCGCAAGGTCAATAAAGGTTGCGCGTGCTAGAGTCCGTGGCCGTTTTCAAGGATGAACCTCATGCGAAACTCGCTCCGTACCGCCTTTTTACCCGCTTGCCTGCTACTCGCCGCGTGCGGGCAGGAGCCCCAGGTCGAATTGCGTTTTGACGAGTCCATTCGCCAGGGCGCCGGCATTGACGGCTCCTATCTTGAAAGCCTGCAGCAGCAGTTTCAGGCGCTCGGCTATCTCCCGGGTCATCTGCGTTACACCCTGGTCGATGGTGATGAGCAGGCGCTTAGGGTCCGGCTGCAATCCAAGCCATTGGACGCCACACAACGTGAAGCCCTGACCGAACGCTTCACGCCGATCGTGCAAGCCAGGGAACACTGGCCGGCCACACTCGAAATCACCGGTATTGAGGACGACTTGCCGACGCCGCTGCGTACCTCGTTCGTCGCCCATGGTCGACCGTTTCTGGTCAAGCGGGAGAACGGCAATGCGTTCAACAGGCCGTCCTCACTGGAGGAAGTGTTCTGCCGTATCGAGGTGAAGCTGAATGAGCAACTGCCACCGCTGAGCTTTCAACGAGTTCGAAACCGGGGCGACGAAGACCAGGCGGGCAGCTTGGGCCAACTCTACCTGGACAGGGAAAACGAACGCACGCCGGCCAGGCTGCGCTTCAGCGATCCGGAGTTGCAAAAGGCCGTCGACGAAAGACAGATAGAGGTGATCATCGATAACGATGACCACCTTACGTCCCCCATCAAGAAACTGGTGTTCGAGATCGGCAGCATGGGCAAACACTTTCTGCTCGGGCAACGCACGCTGCTGGGGGACCGTTATTACGACGATTGCACCCACATGGCCGTGGAGGCCGGGCGGCCCTTCAACCTGTTCATGGGCAAGGGGATCGATCGCCTGACCGCGTTCGAGCTGCTCGACAGCGAAGGCTGATGCCCCGCCCGAAGGCGGGGATCGCTGTCAGCGGTTACGCAGGATGGCGTTGATGAAGTCGCCCTGGTTGGCTTCATCCGGATGAGTGGTGAACTGCAGTTGGCCGTCCTGCTCACGCAGCTTCATCGCCTCGCCGAAGCGGCAGTCGACGCCCTTGAGGGTTTTGGCTTCGGTCTTGTAGCGATCATCCCTGCCGCACAGGTAGGCCATCTGGTTGACCACCTCGCCACAGAAGCTCGGCACGCTGAGCTTGATCAGTTGCTCGTCGCTGATCGAGCTCCAGTCGACCTGGGTCGTCAGCGGCGTGCCGCAGGCCCTGGAAGCTTCGCTATCCATCTCCTGCAGGCGGGCGCTGTAGTCGGCCAGACGCTGCTTGCGATCGAAGGCCGCGAGGCGCGCCTGAACGCCGTCCTTTTCCTGCTTCTCATAGAGGGCGAGGAGGTCCTTGGGCTTGAGCGCTTTGGTCTTGTCCTCGCTGTAGCTGAGTTCGAAGCCCTGGGTATTGGGCAGGTTGAGCTGGTAGCTCTCGCCACCCCAGGCACGGCGCTTGTTCAGCAGGTTGTAGTCACGACCATCGAGACGGACGCCATAATCGCGCTGCTCGTTGCCCAGCTCGCGCACCTCGGTGAGAAAAACCACCTCGTCGAGCGGGTGGTTGATACCACGTACCTGCACCAGAGCCTGCTTGCCGTCGGCAGAGGGAGCCAGCGCCAGGCTCACGCCCTGGCCGGCGTCGAATACCTGCGGATGCTTGGCCAGCTCGATGGCCGAAACCTGGAGGGACAGCAGGGAGAGGGCAAAAAACGGAAGATAGGCTTTCATTGGGCACGTCCTTGTACGGATGAAGGGCGCACAGTATAGCCAGCCGCCTGGCGGCAATCTGTGCGCCCTTGCGCGTCCGCGCTGTAGGAAAATGGCCCGTCCAGCGCCTTCGCGGCTCAGAACTGCAGTACCACCCGCCCCTCGATCTGTCCGCCGCGCATCTGCTCGAAGATGCCGTTGATGTTGTCCAGGCTGTCGCTGCTCACCGTGGCCTTGACCAAACCCTCACCGGCGAAGTCCAGCGCCTCCTGCAGATCGGCACGGGTGCCGACGATGGAGCCGGTGATGCTGATGGCCTTGAGCACAACGTCGAAGATCGGCGTGGGGAAGTCACCCGGCGGCAGGCCGACCAGCGCCACCGTACCGTGCCGGCGCGCCATGCCGATGGCCTGGCCGAAGGCAGCGTTGGACACCGCGGTGACCAGCACGCCGTGGGCGCCGCCGATATCGCGCTGCACCACCTCGGCCGGATTTTCCTTGCGGGCGTTGATGGTCAGGCTGGCGCCGAGCTTGCGCGCCAGCTCCAGCTTGGCATCGTCCACATCCACCGCGACCACGTGCAGGCCCATGGCACGCGCATACTGCACGGCGACGTGGCCGAGACCGCCAATACCGGAGATCGCCACCCACTGGCCGGGGCGCGCCTTGGTTTCCTTGAGGCCCTTGTACACCGTCACGCCTGCGCAAAGGATCGGCGCGATTTCCAGGAAATCGACGCTTTTCGGCAGGATGCCGACGTAGTTCGGATCAGCCAGCACGTATTCGGCGTAACCGCCGTTGATCGAATAGCCGGTGTTCTGCTGACTCTCGCAGAGCGTCTCCCAGCCGGTCAGGCAGTGTTCGCAGCAGCCGCAGGCGGTGTACAGCCAGGGCACGCCGACGCGGTCGCCTTCCTTCACCCGGGTCACACCGCTGCCGACCGCTGCCACGTAGCCGACGCCTTCGTGGCCGGGAATGAACGGCAGGCTCGGCTTCACCGGCCAGTCGCCTTCGGCTGCGTGCAGGTCGGTGTGACATACACCCGACGCTTCGATCTTCACCAGAATCTGCCCCGGGCCGGGCAGTGGTGTCTTTACTTCCTCGATACGCAGCGGCTGCCCGAAGGCATGGACGACTGCGGCTTTCATGGTCTGGTTCATAGGCTGTTCCTCTTCCATGCGAGTGTCTGGCCAGTGTGCGCGCGCAGCCCACGCCGGCATTGCTCCAGAGCAAGGTTTAGGCGCTTTTTCCGCATGGCCACGGCCAGCATGACAAACGGTCGTCGCCACTGCCCGACGACGGCGGCTTTGCGTTATACTGCGCGGCCTTCGGCCGGCAGCGCCCGGCTACAACGAATCATGACAAGCCACGCTGGCCCGCCCGCGTGGCTTGTTGGTTTTTGACGCGCCGCGAGGCGCCCGAGAGAAGAGGCACTTTGATGAGCGCACTGGTTGGCGTGATCATGGGCTCCAAGTCCGACTGGTCCACCCTTAGCCACACCGCCGAGATGCTGGACAAGCTGAGCATTCCCCACGAGGTCAAGGTGGTCTCCGCCCACCGCACCCCGGATCTGCTGTTCCAGTACGCCGAAGAGGCCGAGGCCCGCGGTATCCAGGTGATCATCGCCGGTGCCGGTGGCGCCGCTCACCTGCCGGGCATGTGCGCAGCCAAGACTCACCTGCCGGTGCTCGGCGTGCCGGTGCAGTCGTCCATGCTCTCGGGCGTCGACTCGCTGCTGTCGATCGTGCAGATGCCGGCCGGCATCCCGGTCGCCACCCTGGCCATCGGCAAGGCCGGTGCGGTCAACGCGGCCCTGCTCGCCGCCAGCATCCTCGGCCACCAGCACCCGCAGTTCCACGCGGCGCTGAAGCAGTTCCGCGACGAGCAGACCAACACCGTGCTGGAAAACCCGGACCCGAGGGCGCAGTAATGAAGATCGGCGTGATCGGTGGCGGCCAGCTGGGCCGCATGATGGCCCTGGCGGGCACTCCGCTGGGCATGGACTTCGCCTTCCTCGACCCGGCGCCGGACGCCTGCGCCCAGGCGCTTGGTGAGCATATCCGCGCCGATTATGGCGATCAGGATCACCTGCGCCAGCTGGCCGACGAGGTCGACCTGGTCACCTTCGAATTCGAGAGCGTGCCGGCGGAAACCGTGGCCTTCCTCTCGCAGTTCGTACCGGTCTATCCGGGTGCAGAAGCGCTGCGCATCGCCCGTGACCGCTGGTTCGAGAAGTCCATGTTCCGCGAACTGGGCATCCCCACGCCGGAGTTCGCCGACATCCAGTCGCAGGCCGACCTCGACGCCGCCGTGGCCAGCATCGGCCTGCCGGCGGTGATGAAGACCCGCACCCTGGGCTACGACGGCAAGGGCCAGAAGGTTCTGCGCAAGCCGGAAGACGTCACCGGCGCCTTCGCCGAACTGGGCAGCGTGCCGTGCATCCTCGAAGGTTTCGTGCCCTTCACCGGCGAGGTGTCGCTGATCGCCGTGCGTGCCCGCGACGGTGAAACCCGCTTCTACCCGCTGGTGCACAACACCCACGACAGCGGCATTCTCGCCCTGTCCATCGCCAGCACCGCTCACCCGCTGCAGGCGCTGGCCGAAGACTACGTCGGTCGCGTACTGGACAGACTCGACTACGTCGGCGTGCTGGCCTTCGAGTTCTTCGAGGTGGACGGCGGGCTCAAGGCCAACGAGATCGCCCCGCGCGTGCACAACTCCGGGCACTGGACCATCGAAGGCGCCGAGTGCAGCCAGTTCGAAAACCACCTGCGCGCTGTCGCCGGCCTGCCGCTGGGCTCCACCGCCAAGGTGGGCGAAAGCGCGATGCTCAACTTCATCGGTGAAGTGCCGCCGGTGGACAAGGTGATCAGCGTCGCCGATTGCCATCTGCACCACTACGGCAAGGCCTTCAAGGCCGGGCGCAAGGTTGGCCACGCCACCCTGCGCAGTGCCGACCGCGCCCGCCTCGATACCGCTATCGCCGCCGTGCAGGCGCTGATCGCTGCAGACTGATCGGGCGATTCGCAGCTAAACTCTTGAACGACGGCGGTCGTTCAAGAGCCTCCTCCATGAAGCGTCTCCTTTCCCTGCTGCCCCTGTTGTTCGCACTGACCTGCGTTGGCGACGACGATGTGCTGCGCGTCGATTTCCGCGAGCGGCCGCCGGAGATGCACGCCGTCGATGGCCTTCCCAGCGGCCCGCTGATCAGCGTGCTGGAGACCGCCGCACAGCGCCTCGGGATCGACCTGCACTGGCGCGAAGCGCCCTTTCTGCGCAGCCTTGAAGACCTGCGCTCGGGGCGGGTCGACCTGGTGCCACGCGTGCTGCTCACCGAGCAGCGCCGCGAATACATCCATTTTCTGCCCAGCATCGGCAACCAGCAGCTCAATATCCGCTTCGTCACGCGCCCCGGCGAAGAGGGCAGATTGAGCCGCTACGAAGATCTCTACCGGCTGTCCCTGGGTGTGAAGCGCGGCACGGCCTACTTCGAGCCCTTCGACAGCGATGATCTGCTGAACCGCGTGTTCGCCAGCGACGATGCGCAGCTGGTAGCCATGTTCCGCGCCGGACGGCTCGACACCATTGCGGTTCTCGACGTTGCGCCGATGGAAGCGCAGCTCCAGGCAATGGGCTTTCGCGACTACAGCTACGCGCACTACGCCCACCGGCAGGTGCTGGGCAACCACTTCGGTGCCTCGCTCAAGCGCTACCAGAGCGATCGGCGTGAGCTGTACGACCGCCTCGGTGCCGAACTCGAGCGCATGCGTGCAGAGGGTGAAATTGCGCTGATCTACCGTCGCTACGGCGTCCTGCCGCCCGACGAGACGAACTGACAGCCCATCCACCTGTCCGATACCGAGCCTGCCGCACAAGCGGCACTCATCAAGGAGACACGCCAATGGGCATTATCGGCACCATTTTAATTGGCCTGATCGTCGGTCTGGTCGCACGCTTCCTCAAACCCGGCGATGACAGCATGGGCTGGATCATGACCATCCTGCTCGGCATCGGCGGCTCCATCGCCGCTACCTACGGCGGCCAGGCGCTGGGCATCTATGAAGCCGGGGAGGCCGCCGGTTTTATCGGCGCAGTGATCGGCGCCATCGTTCTGCTGGTAATCTACGGCGCGATCAAGAAGAGCTGAGGCCCTTCTTCAAGGAGCCGATGGACGCCTGGTCCCTCGGCTTCTCATTCACGCCGCCACGAGATGCCTGATTCCATGCACCACCTGCTGTTCGCCCTGCTACTGCTTACCGGCCTGGCCCACGCCGAACTACCGGAAACCGACTGGCTCGACCTGATGCCACCCGAGGACCGCAAGGCCCTCGAGGAGATGCCCGAGATCAGCCACGACAGCCCCGAAGGCGACAGCACCTTCTACAGCGAGGACGGCCTGCGCCAGCAGGACCAGGACCTGCCAGCGGTGATGTATTCCACCAGGACCGTGGCCGAGCTCGACGGCAAGGCGATCCGCCTGGGCGGTTATCCGGTGCCGCTGGAAAACGACGAGAAAGGTAACAGCACCCTGTTCTTCCTGGTGCCTTATCCGGGCGCCTGCATCCACGTGCCGCCACCACCGCCCAATCAGCTGGTGCTGGTGCGCTACCCGAAGGGTATCCCGCTCGAGGACATCTACGCGCCGCTGTGGGTCAGCGGCGAACTGAAGGTCGAGAAGATCAGCAATGACCTGGCCGACGCTGCCTACGCCATGGAAGCGGGCGAAGTGCGCCTGGTGACCGACGAAGACCTTTAAACACAGCCACGACACTGATGACGGCAGCACAGGCCCGTAGCCCGTCCTACCGTCTACCTGCGCCGGGCCGGTGCCACGGGCTAGTCGCTGGGCTCGCTGGACAGACGCAGCTCAAGTCTATGGCGCTCATCGGCTTTCAGCTGCACGACGTCCTCCAGCACGTTGGCCGTCTCGATGCAGAGCATGTCCTGCCAGGCGTCATCGGGAAACTGCGACAGGCGCCTGGCCTTGTCGATCCAGGGATTCCACAGCACGGCCGAGCGTGAGCCGCGGGTGTCCAGATGGATGCGCCGCCGCCAGCCCGGGTCGACGATGCTCAGCCGCGCGGCGGTATCGAGATAGATGCGATCGGTCTCCGCGTCGAACAGCGGGGCGTCCTGCTGACGCAGCTCCTGCCAGTCCTGCAGGGTGTCGATATAGCGACAGCTCTGGAGCCCCTCGACGCTGACCTGACGCACGTCGCTGACGGCGAAGTAGCTGTGTAGCGCCTGGCTCAGGGTCAGCGGTTCCGTACCGCGATTGTGGGTCTCCAGGCTCATGCCGAGGTCCTGCGCCACACGTACGACGAAGGTCAGGCCGACATCCCGCGGCCAACCCTCCAGCGGCTGGTTGCGAGTGTCGTAGGCAAAACGCAGGGTGACGGCGGCGTCCTCCTCATCGATGCTCAGCAACTCCCAGTCAAGCGTGCGCACCAGGCCGTGGGCCGGCGCCTGCTCCAGCTGATAATGCGCCTGCACCGCCTGCGGGTTGCGCCGCAGATCGCCGAACCAGGGCCAGCACAGCGGTACACCACCGCGCACGCTCTGGCCGCGCTGATAGGCCGCGTCCGGGCTCAGCCAGATCAGCGGCGGCTGCTCGCCCTGCTGGTAACCGAGAATCTGCGCACCCTGCTGAGCCACCAGCAGCTCGCTGCCGGCAGCGCGGATTCGCCAGCAGGTCAGTTGATCCAGTTCCACGCGTTCGACTTGGGCGCTGCTCATGACGACCTCTCGTTGGGATAGATGAACGATAGTGTGACACGCAAGAAGCAAAACGCCCGTCACTGGGACGGGCGTCAGCTGACTGCAAGCTATGACCTACTTGCCGTAGACCTGTTCCGGCAACCAGGTGATCAGGCCCGGGAAGATGTAGGCGATCACCAGCAGCATAATCTGGATCAGGATGAACGGCACCACACCCTTGTAGATGGTGCTGGTGGCGATGCTCGGCGGCGTCACGCCACGCAGATAGAACAGCGCGAAGCCGAACGGCGGCGTAAGGAAGGACGTCTGCAGGTTCAGCGCGATCATCACGCCCAGCCAGATCGGGTCGAGCCCCATGGCCAGCAGCACCGGCCCGACGATCGGCACCACCACGAAGGTGATCTCGATGAAGTCGAGGATGAAGCCGAGCAGGAAGATCACCACCATCACCAGGAAGAACGCGCCGAGCACGCCGCCTGGCAGTTGCGCGAACACGTCCTCGATCAGCACCTCGCCGCCAAAGCCACGGAACACCAGGGAGAACAGCGAAGCGCCAATCAGGATCATGAAGACCATGGCACTGATTTCAGTGGTGCCATAGGCCACTTCCTTGAGCTGGCCGAAGTTCAGCTTGCCCTTGCTGAAGGCCAGCAACATCGCGCCCACGGCGCCCAATGCAGCGGCTTCGGTGGGTGTGGCGTAGCCAGCGAGGATCGAGCCCAGCACCGCGCCGATCAGGATCAGCGGCGGCACCAGTGCCTTGACCAGCTTGCCCCATTCGATGGGGCCGAGTTCTTCCTGCGGCAGCGCCGGCAGTTTCTTCGGCTGGAGGATCGCAGTGGCGATGATGTAGAGGATGTACAGGCCGACCAGCAGCAGGCCGGGCAGCAACGCACCGACGAACAGGTCACCGACCGAGACGGTCTTCGGCGAGAAGATGCCCATCTTCAGCTGCGCCTGCTGATAGGCGCTGGACATCACGTCACCCAGCAGTACCAGTACGATGGACGGCGGAATGATCTGCCCCAGGGTACCGGTCGCCGCCAGGGTGCCGGTGGAGATGGCCGGGTCGTAGCCGCGGCGCAGCATGGTCGGCAGCGCCAGCAGACCCATGGTCACCACAGTGGCACCGACGATACCGGTAGAAGCCGCCAGCAACGCGCCGACCACACACACGGAAATCGCCAGACCGCCGCGCAGGGTACCGAACAGGCGCGACATGGACTCGAGTAGATCTTCAGCCACCCGCGAGCGTTCCAGCATCACCCCCATGAACACGAACAGCGGCACGGCGAGCATGGTCTGGTTGTTCATGATGCCGAACAGGCGGTTCGGCAGGGCGCTCAGATACCCCGGGTCGAAGGTGCCGGTAAGCACGCCGATACCGGCGAACAGCAGGGAAACGCCGGCCAGGGTGAACGCCACCGGGAAGCCGCCCATCAAGGCCACGCAAATACTGACGAACAGCAGAATCGCCATCAACTCAGCCATGTTTCACCTCCGGAGCCGGCAGGCGACCGCTGAGGATGTAGAGCGCCTTGATCAGGTTGGAAATACCCTGCAGTACCAGGCTGACGACCAGTACCAGGATGATGCTTTTCTGCAGATAGACGAACTTCAGCCCGCCTGACTCGCTGGAGGCTTCGAGCGTCGCCCAGGAGTTGCTGACGTAATCCCAGCTGGCCCAGCCGAGGAACAGCGCCACCGGCAGCAGGAACAGCAGGTTGCCGAAGACCTCCACCAGCGCCTGGCGGCGGCCGCTGAACTTCTGGTAGAAAATGTCGACACGCACATGGCCGTTACGCTGCAGCACCCAGGCTGCGGCCCCCATGAACACCAGCGCGTGAGCGTATAGAACTGCCTCCTGCAGAGCTGTCGCGCCGATACCGAAGCCGTATCGCAGGACCACGACGATGGCGGTACCGATCACCAGAAATACGGTCAGCCATGCGCAGGCCTTGCCGAACCAGCTGTTGAGCGCATCGATTAAATTTGTAATAGCGAGGGGAAATGAAGGCTTGTCGGACATAGTGAGTCCTTATCGTTATGAGTAGGAGGCAGACAGCGACCGGTTGGCTGCACATCACGCCACCAGCGGCCTTGTGGGCCGCAGGCCGGCGATTCTAGGCAGGCAAAGGGTATTGCAGCAATGCCCGTACAACTTTAGTCGCAGTCGCTAGGCTTGTAGGTCACGAACCCCTATGTTATTCACGCCCGGTCTACCCCCGGCGATCCCGTGGTAAGACCAATACAACAATAAAGGAGCATTGCATGAAACGTCGCGACATACTCGCCGCAGCGGGCGTAGGCCTTGCAGCAACCGCGCTGGCTGGCTGTAAAGAAGAGGCCAAGAGCGCTGCAGCACCTCAAGAGGGTTCGAGTGCCCAAACCTTCAACTGGAAGATGGTCACCTCGTGGCCGAAAAACTTCCCGGGCGTCGGCGTGGGGGCCGAACGCTTCGCCAAGCTGGTCGATGAAATGAGCAACGGCCGCCTGAAGGTCAAGGTGTACGCGGCCGGCGAACTGGTACCTGCACTGGAAGTGTTCGATGCAGTCTCCCGCGGTACCGCCGAGATGGGTCACGGCGCGCCGTACTACTGGAAAGGTAAGGTCCCGGCGGCGCAGTTCTTCTGTGCCTCGCCGTTCGGCCCGAATGCCCAGGAGATGAACGCCTGGCTGCATCGCGGCGGCGGTCAGCAGCTGTGGGAAGAGGTGTACAAGCCGTTCGGCGTGCTGCCGATGGCCTGCGGCAACACCGGCGTACAAACCGCCGGCTGGTTCAACAAGGAAATCAACTCGGTCGACGACTTCAAGGGCCTGAAGATGCGCACCCCCGGCCTGGGCGGCGAAGTGCTGACCAAGATGGGCGGCACCGTGGTCAACATGCCGGCCGGTGAGATCTTCACCGCCATGCAAACCGGCGCCATCGACGCCACTGAGTGGATCGGCCCATACAACGACCTGGCCCTGGGTCTGCACAAGGCTGCCAAGTACTACTACACCCCGGGCTGGCAGGAGCCGAGCGTTCTGTTCGAACTGGACGTCAACCTCAAGGCCTGGGAAACCCTGCCGGCCGATCTGCAGGCCATCGTTCGTGCCGCCGCCCGTGACGTCAACGGCGACATGCTCGACGACTACAACGCCAAGAACATGGAAGCCATGGAACAGCTCAAGGCCGATGGCGTGGAAGTACGCCGCCTGCCGGATGAAGTCCTGGCCCGCCTGAAGGAAGTGGCGGCCGAAGTGGTGGACGCCAGCGCCGCGGCCGACCCGGCAGCGACAAAGGTCTGGGAGCATCAGAAAGCCTATCTGCAGCGCCTGTACGACTACGCGGAGAGCAACGAGAAGGACATCTACAACATCCGCGGCTGATTGCCAGGACAAAACCAAAACGCCGGCTTATGCCGGCGTTTTCGTTACTGCGATTCGCTTGTATGGCGCATGCCCGCTCAGCCGCGGCGCGGCGGTACCGGACGGGTGCGACCACTGCCATCGATGGCGACGAACACGAACACGGCCTCGGTGACCTTGCGCCATTCGTTGGACAGCGGATCGTCGCTCCACACTTCGACCATCATCTGGATCGAGCTGCGGCCGATCTCCAGCGCCTGGGTGTAGAAGGACAGTTGCGCACCCACCGCCACCGGCACCAAGAAGGCCATGCGATCGATGGCGACGGTTGCCACGCGGCCACCAGCGACCTTGCTCGCCATCGCGGTGCCGGCGAGGTCCATCTGGGACACCAGCCAGCCGCCGTAGATATCACCGAAACCATTGGTCTCGCGCGGCAACGCGGTGAGCTGCAGGGCGAGGTCGCCCTGGGGAATCGGGTCTTCCTGTTCGTAGTCGTTCATCGGCTCGAGACTCGCGGCGCGGTTGTTGTTCTGGGCGCGGAACCCGCATGGTACGCGGGCGCAGCGAGTATACCGACTGCGCAGTCGACGGGCGACCATTCTGGCCATTCGCAACGCCCGAGCTTTTGCAAGTTATCGGGCAAAACGCACGATAGAAAAAACCGCATTCGGGCAGGATGCCCGCCATCATGCGCCATCAAATAAATATAACTAGATGATTCCAAAGGAATTTATTGAAAGAACAAGTCTGGCACGGGCGCTGCAATGTCCTTGCTGGGTGACCGGTCAGGCGCCGGTCGCGATACAAGAAAGGAAGAGACGGAATGCGCGCCATCCGCCTCCAACGCAACAGGAGAACCGCCATGTGGATAGTTGCTCTGGTACTGGCCAGTTCGCTGCTTCTGCTCAGTCTGACGTTCGCCAGCGTCCTGCTGATTGGCCGGACCCTGTGCATCAGCCGCTACACCGCCGGACTGGAGCTGCCCACGGGCGCTGTGCCCCAGCCAACGGTTCCGAGCAACGCGTAAGACCTCTGGCCTGCCTGGGCCACTTCCCCATGATCCACCGAGGAGAAACACCATGCTTAGTTGGGCAGTCACTTTCCTGATCATCGCCATCATCGCCGCTGTACTGGGCTTCGGTGGTATCGCCGGCACCGCTGCAGGTATCGCCAAGATTCTATTCGTGGTGTTCCTGGTGCTGTTCATCGTCTCGTTCGTCATGGGCCGCCGCCCGAAGATGTAGGAGTCGTTAATGCATTCGATTCACGCCATCGCTGCCGCCCTGCTGATGGGCGGCGCCCTGGCGGCTCAGGCCGCCGACCGCGACGCCAGTTTCCAGCCGGGCGAGCTGCTGAGCAGCAACGCCGACTACCGCGAAGCCTGGCAGGACCTGGTCAAAGATGAAGAGCGCCTGCCGGACTGGCTGATCAATCTCAGCGGCCTGTCTACCCCCATGCAGGCAGTGGAAGCCGACAACGATCGCTACCTGGTCGGCCAGGTATGCGAAGCGCAAAGATGCTTCAGCCAGCGCGCCTATGTCGCCTTCGAGTGGGAGGACGACGATGCCTATGCGCTCTATGTGCAGGTGCCGGACGGCCTGCCCGAAGACCGCGTGCCAAGCGAGCACGCTACCCTGCGCTGGTTGGGTGATCCCGACGAAGACATTCAGCAGATGCTGATGGAACAGCTGCGCGCCGATGCCAACTGGTATTGAGTGACGGCAGTTTGCAGCCTGTCCCATAAGTCACCGTCGGCACGTTATCATCCCCCGCCATAACGAAGGGGGATCGCAATGCTCAATGGCCTGTGGCTGAGCTTTTTTCTGCTGGCTGCCGTCGCTGCACTGGCGCGCTGGCTGCTTGGCGGCGATGCCAGCGTGTTCGGCGCCATGGTCGAGAGCTTGTTTGCCATGGCCAAGCTCTCGGTGGAGCTGATGGTGGTGCTGTTCGGTACCCTGACGCTATGGCTGGGCCTGCTGCGCATTGCTGAGAAGGCCGGCCTCGTGGACTTGCTGGCGCGCCTGCTGGGACCACTGTTCGCCCGTCTGATGCCGGAAGTGCCGCGCGGCCACCCGGCGCTGGGGCTGATCAGCATGAACTTCGCCGCCAATGGCCTGGGACTGGACAACGCCGCCACACCCATCGGCCTGAAAGCCATGCGCGCCTTGCAGGACCTCAACCCGAGCGCGACGACGGCGAGTAATGCGCAGATCCTGTTCCTCGTTCTCAACACCTCCTCGCTGACCCTGCTCCCGGTATCGATTTTCATGTACCGCGTGCAGCAAGGGGCCGAAGACCCGACGCTGGTGTTTCTGCCGATTCTGCTGGCTACCAGCGCCTCGACCCTGGCTGGTCTGCTGGCGGTGGCGGCGATGCAGCGTCTGCGTCTGTGGGATCCGGTGGTGCTGGCCTACCTGATTCCTACCGCGCTGCTGCTCGGCGGCTTCATGGCGCTGCTCGCCGGCATGAGCGCCACCGCCCTGGCTGCGCTGTCCTCGTTGCTCGGCAATCTCACCCTGTTCGGCCTGGTCCTGCTGTTTCTCGTGGTCGGAGCGCTACGCAAGGTCCCGGTGTACGAAAGCTTCATCGACGGCGCCAAGGAAGGTTTCGATGTAGCCAAGAGCCTGTTGCCGTATCTGGTCGCGATGCTTTGCGCCATTGGCGTATTGCGCGCGTCCGGCGCGCTGGATTTCGGCCTCGACGGCATCCGCTGGCTGATCGAGACGCTGGGTTGGGATACGCGCTTCGTCGACGCCCTGCCGACCGCGCTGATCAAACCCTTCTCCGGCGGCGCAGCGCGCGCAATGCTGATCGAAACCATGGAGAACTTCGGCGTCGACAGCTTCCCGGCGCTGATCGCTGCCACGGTACAGGGCAGCACCGAAACCACCTTCTACGTGCTGGCGGTGTACTTCGGCGCGGTCGGCCTGCAACGCGCCCGCCATGCCGTGGGCTGTGCACTGGTCGCCGATGCGGCCGGGATCATCGCCGCGATTGCCGTGTGCTATTGGTTCTTCGGCTAAGTGCCCGTCACTCGCCAAAGCCGAGTGTTTTGCCCGCCCAGGTCAGCAAGGGATCGTCGTGCTGGTATTCGCGCAATGCCAGCAGCTTGGGTGCGATGAACGCCTCGAAGTCCCCGGCCTGCTCGAAATACACGCCGGTGAAGATGGTAAACATCGACTTGTTGCCGACCGTGGCATAGAACAGATTGCCCACCGGCTCGCCATCCTGAACCAGCAGCTTGAGGCTGGCGCGGCTGGCCAGGCTGGTTTCCAGCGGCAGATCCTGTTGCACCAGGCCGCTGTCGCGCAGGCCAAACGACGCACCGAAGGTCTCGGCATAGCTGGTCATCAGCGCATCGCCGGCACGTGGATACAGCGAGACGCCGGTGTAGAGGTAAAACCAGTCGCTGCCACGGCTTTCGAAATTAAGGTCGATGGTGCGCGTGGCATAGGTCACCACCTTCTGGTAGCGCCCCTCCTGTGGCGCCTCGTAAGCGGCGAAATCTTCGCCACTGAGCAGCAGGCGGCGCTCCTCGTCGAGTGGCGGATCATTGTCGACGCACCCCGCAAGCGACAGCAGGCTCACCAGCAGCAAGAGTCTGAACATGGCATTTCCTCCCTGAAATCAGCCCAGGCAGCTTGCCCGATCCAGCCCTGCCTCACCAGCGGCCGGCACCGCCGCTGTGCGCGGGGCCACAACCGCTGGCCCATCCTGGCACCGATCACCATGGCCGCTGACTTGCGGCGCCACGGCCGCAATGGCTATTGGCAACCAGCCTGACAGCCCGAAAACCGACAATCCCGGGGCGCTTCATCTGCCATGTGACAGCAGCCAGGAGACTGCCATGCGTGTGCATCATCCGCTTCGCGTTCATCTGGCAGCGGAATGTGGCCGACATCATCCGCCAGGGCCTGGAGCAGGCCCGGAAAGGCCCCTACAACCTGGCCGGTGATAGCGCCATGAGCCTGCGGGAGATCGCCGCCATCCTGCAGAAACCTACCGGCCGCTGCCGGCAGAGTGGCGCGCTACGCCAGCCGCGCCGACCTCCGCGTGCAGGGCATCAGCTATTGCTCAGACGGAAGCCGACCTTGAGCGTGACCTGGTAGTGACCGACCTTGCCATTCTCGATATGGCCGCGGGTCTCGAGCACCTCGAACCAATCCAGGTTGCGCACGCTCTTGGCGCACTCGGCCAGGGCGTTCTCGATGGCATCCTCGATGCTGGTATGCGATGAACCAACGATCTCGATCTTCTTGTAGGTGTGATGGTCGGACATGTTCAGCTCCTGAAATTGAAGGGTTCATCTTCAAGACTAGCCACCCGGCCAGAGGTTTCATTTACAGGCCTCAGGTCAGTCGAAAGGATGCGACAAATTCTCATTAATAATGAGACACCATCGAGTCGATCCCTCCAAGTTCGCCTCTTCTTCAGCGACAAACACCGCTGGCTGCTGCAGCATATCCAGCGCCAGCTGCGCA
Source organism: Pseudomonas sp. UBA7530 (assembly GCF_002479365.1). Taxonomy (NCBI): domain Bacteria; kingdom Pseudomonadati; phylum Pseudomonadota; class Gammaproteobacteria; order Pseudomonadales; family Pseudomonadaceae; genus Pseudomonas; species Pseudomonas sp. UBA7530. The sequence continues at coordinate 145,889 of NZ_DLMS01000011.1, read as the reverse complement.
ACTGTGCCGACGCTGAAGACGCAGCAGCAGCAACCTTCTGCCAGCTGCTCACTGCGCGGGGTCGACCCGGCGCATCTCGAGCGCCCACGCGCCTTTCTCTGCCGGCTGGTCTACGGCCGTTACCGCCTGGAGCAGGCTATCTCGAGCGTCTTGCGCTGCTGCCGAGAGGTCGCGCCGTCACTCAGAAACAAGCCGCTTCTTATCCACAGCCGCCATCAGCACTCCACTTCGTAACCGAGGGTGAAGGTGCGCCCGCGGCCTTGATAGTCGTACAGGTAGGCCGGACCGTACGCTGGCGAATAGAACAGCGCGGCGCGCTGACCCCAGACGGTGCTGTAGCGCCTGTCCAGCAGGTTCTGGATACCGGCGCTGAAGGTACCGAAGTCGGTGTCCTGACGCGCGCTGAGGTCGAAGGTGGTGTAACCCTCGATGCGGTGTCCGGCGTCGTCGCTCAGGTCCATTGCGTGGCTGCCCTGCAGGCGCAGGCTGCGTCGCTCGTCGCTCCAGCCCACGAATGCGGTGGTCTTGGACAGCGAAGCGTAGCGCGCATCGCGTTTGATCCAGTCGCCGTCGTCGTCCTCCTCTTCGGAGCGCACCAGGTGCAGGGTGGTGCCGGCCTGCCAGCCGCTGTCGAAGTCGCGGCTCAGCGCGGCCTCGAAACCGAAGTCGCGGCTCTTCTGTTCGTCGACGTTGATGGTCAGGGTGGCGCTGTCGGTATTGATCACCTTGTCCGACCAGATGTAGTAGAACGCTGCCTGAGCCTGCCAGTAGGCATCGTTGAAGCGCCAGCCCACCTCCACCTGGCGGCTCTTGATGCCGGTCAGCGGATTGTCCGCCACCGACAGTCCGGCGCGGCCGTAGTACTTGGCCGGATCGGCCAGCTCGAAACCTTCGCTGTAGTTGCTCCACAGCTGGTGACCGTTGGCGAAGTCATAGAGCGCGCCGAGGTTGTACAGGCCGACTTCGTAGTCGTTGCTGCCGCCGGGCACACCGCGAAAATCTCCGACCTCGACGTCCATGTGCTGCTGGCGGGCGCCGGCGGACAGACTCAGGTGCTGGGTCAGTTGCCAGTCCAGCTGGGCGTAGGCCGACAGCCCGTCGACCACATAGCTGGGGTAGCGCGCAGCGCTGCTCTGAGTGTCCAGTTCCAGGCCGCCGCTGTCCGAAGAGCGCTGTGCGTCGAAGACCTTTTGCGTAGCGTTGAAACGCTCATGATCGAGGTCCAGACCATAGGTCAGCTTGATATCGTCCCACTGCTTGCTGAACAGCCCCTTGAGGCCGCTGACTTCGAAGTTCTGCTGCGAGCCGGCGAAGTAGATGCCGTTGCTGCCCCGCGGACTGCCGGCGTTGTAGTAGGGGAAGGGGTGGAAGTTGTTGTCCTCGCGACGGTAGTAGCCCTGCAGGTAGAAGTCCTGGCCGAGCAGCTCGCTGTTGCGGTAGCTGGCGTTGATCAGGGTGCGGCGGGTGCGCGGCTTGAGGTCGGTGTCGAGGCCGTTGCGAATCTCGGCATCGTCGAGGTCCGAGGGCGCGTTGGCATTGAGGTTGGGGAAGTAAATGCCGGTGCTGCCGTCGTTGCCGGAGTCGTAGTACTGCGCCAGCAGGTCGAGCTGCTGGGTGTCGTCGAGGCGCACGGCGAGGTTGCCGAGCACGTCCACGGAGCGGTTGTACTGCAGGTCGGTCTGCGTGTTGTCGAGGAACACCTGCTCGCCGTCGGCATCGTAGAAGGCTTCGTTCTTCTCCAGGGAGACGCCGAGGCGGCCCTGCACGCGCTCGTTGCCGCCGCTGACCGCCTGCGCCAGGCGCGTGGACAGGTCATCGCTGTTGTTGAAGCCGCTGGTGACGCTGGCGTTGCTTTGAAAGCGCGCCGGGCCGGCTTCGCCTTTACGCGTGACGATATTGATGATGCCGCCGGTGGCGCCGCCGCCGTACAGAGCGCTGGCGCCGGAGAGCACCTCGACGCGCTCGACGTTGAACGGGGCGATGCTGTCGAACTGGCGCGAGAGGCCGCGCGAACTGTTCTGACTAACTCCATCAATCATTACCAGCACGCCGCGCCCGCGCATGTTCTGGCCGTAGTTGGTGCGGCCTTCCGGGCCCAGGTCAAGGCCTGGCACCAGCTTGCCGAGTGCCTCCTTGAGGCTGACGCCGGTGTCGAGCTGCTCGCGCAGCTGCTTCTGCTCGACCACCCAGACGGTGCCGGGAATGGCGCTGATTTGCGTCGGCGTGCGCGACGCCACCTGGATCTGCATGGCGTCCAGACGCACCCGCTCGCGGTTGCTCTGCGCCTCGCCGCTCGGCGCGGCGGCAGGCGCGGCGTTGCGCTGCAACAGCACGCTGTGCTCATCGGTGAAGGTCCAGCTCACGCCGCTGCCTTCGAGCAGCCGCTGCAGCGCCTCGCGGGCGGTGAAGCTGCCCTGCAGGCCGGGGTTGGGCAGGCCCTGCAGGTCGCTGGAGTTGAACAGCAGGTGCAGCCCGGCCTGATCGGCGAACTGGGTCATGGCACCATCCAGGTCGCTGGCGCTGATGTGCAAGTCATAGCGGGTCGGCTCGGCGGCCTGGGCCAACGGCCAGGCAGTGCCGATCAGGGTCGCGAAGGCGAGGGCGCGGTGCAGGGCAGAAACGGGATGGCGCATGGCGGGTTATCCGTGTCGTGTGGCAGTTTCGTTTTTGGGAATAAGTCGCGTTCCCCTCTACGACGAAACGTCCGATACGATCCTGCAGTGCCGGATGAAAATTATTTTTGCCGGGGCAAGCTATGGCTCAGCCTCGGCCCCGGATTGCATCCGGGCTACCGACTGGCCTGACAACTGTAGGAGCGGCTTCAGCCGCGATTCACGCTTCGAAAGCTCGCCGCTGAAGAGCGTCTACCACTAGGCGGCGTCCGAACCTCAGCGCGGCTGCACCAGCACCAGCCAGGGCAGGCGGGTGATGCGCAGCGGCTGCAGGCGCTCGAGGTTGGCCAGCAGGGCTTCGGGCTGGTCGAGGTCGACCACGCCGCTGATGCGCTGCTCCCTGAGCGCGGCATCTTCGATAACAATGCGCCCCGGCATGTAACGCTCCAGTTCTGCCAGTACCTCGCCAAGCGGGCGCTGGTTGAAGATCAGCTTGCCGCGCTGCCAGCTACTGGCGTTGTCCAGATCCAGCACCTGCAGCGGCCCGGGCGCCTGGCGCTGGCGATAGTCGAGCCGCTGGCCGGCATCGACGCGCACGCCCGGCGCCGCACCGCTGCGCACCTGCACCACGCCTTCGCTGACCTCCACCTGCACGCGGTCGGCACGCAGGGCGATATCGAATCGCGTGCCCACGGCGCGCACCTGGCCGTTGGCGGCCTGCACCACGAACGGCCGCTGGGCGTCCTTGGCCACCTCGAACAACGCCTGACCACGCTGCAGCTCCAGATCGCGGGCGCCGGCGGAGTAGCGCACCGACAGCGCGCTGTCGCTGTTGAGCCAGACCCGGCTGCCGTCCTCCAGCTCGATCAGGCGGCGCTCACCGACTGCGGTGTAGTGATCGGCGCTGAGATTTTCCAGCAACTGCGGACGGCCAAGCAGCGTCAGCAGCAGGCCGAGACAGAGTGCTGCGGCCATCGCCGGCAGGCGCCAGCGGCGGGCGGCGCGGTTTTGCTGACGATGGCGGCGGGCGCTGTCGGTGTGCTCCAGCGCTGCCCACAGCGCCTCGGCGTCGCGGGCGGCGCGGGCATGCGCCAGGCTCTGCCGGCGCCAGCGCTGCCATTCGGCGCGCGCGGCGGCCTGCTTGCCACCGGCATGCAGGCGCAGCAGCAGTTCGCTTGCCTGATCGTCGAGCTCGCTCATGCGTCGGCCTCCTCTTCGCTGCGCCACTGCCGGCAGTGGCGCATGGCCTGGATCAGGTACTTGCCGACCATGCTCTCGGAGACTCCGAGGCGCGTGGCGATCTGCGCATAGGTCAGGCCGTCCAGGCGATTGAGCAGCAGGGCTTCGCGGGCATTGGCCGGCAGGCTGGCCAGCGCAGCGTCGAGGCGCGCCAGGTTTTCCTGGGCGAGCAGGCGCGACTCCGGCTCGGCCAGCGGATCGCTGAGCTGCTCGAGCAGCTCGCCATCCTCCTGCTGCTCTGCCAGGCGCTGGTCGCGGCGCAGGTTGTCGATGGCGAGGTTGCCGGCCACGCGGAATACATAGGCGCGCGGGTCACGCACCGCGTCGCCGTCGTCCTGATGGGCCAGACGCAGCCAGGTTTCCTGGGCGACATCGGCAGCGCGTTGCGAGTCGCCCATACGCCGGGCCAGAAAGCGCAGCAGATCCTCATAGTGGGTCTGGAAGCTCTTGAGCAAAGGCGAGGAAAAGTGGCGGCGCATGTCTATCGCGGTTCTCTTGAGAGCCGAGCAACTGGCGGGGGATGGAAAAGGCCAGCAAGCATACATGCTATTGCGAATACTTATCACCAGCGGTTTCCGCTTCAGCGCGCCGTCTGCAGCTCGCGCCGCAGCCACTCGGCCAGGCGCTCGCTGCGGGTATCGCCGGGGCGCGCCCAGAGCGCCAGCTGCGCCGAGGTGTCGGTAAAGCCCCAGGGTGCGCTCAGGCGTCCTGCGGCAAGGTCATCGGCCACCAGCAGCTGCGGCGCGATGGCCACGCCGAGGCCGGCAGCGGCCGCTTCGAGCAGGTAGTAGAGGTGCTCGAAGCCCTGCCCCTGCCTGAGCGCAGCCGGTGCCAACCCTTGCGCATGCGCCCACTGCGGCCAGGCCTGAGGGCGCGAAGCGGTGTGCAGCAAGGGCTCGCCGAGCAGCGCCGCAGGTGCCTGCCCGGCCAGCTCGGCATGCCGCGCATAACGCGGGCTGAGCACCGGCCCGATGCGCTCGGGCGCCAGCGCGTGCACCTGCATGTCGGCCGGCCAGGGCGGCTCGGCGAACAGCAGCGTAGCGTCGATACCCGGGCGGCGCGGGTCCAGTTCGCCCTCGCTGGCCGACAGTTGCAGGTTGAGCTCCGGCAACTCGCGCTGCAAACGATCCAGACGCGGGATGAACCAGCGCGCCAGCAGGCTGCCGGGGCAGCCGAGCACGAAGGGGCGCTCCGCCTGCTGCCGACGCAGATCGGCACAAACACTACTCAGGCGCTCGAAGCTCTCGGAGGCGACATCGCGCAGGCGTTGGCCGGCATCGGTGAGTTTCACTCCGCGCCCTTCCTTGTGGAACAGGCTGACGCCGAGCTGTTCTTCCAGCGCACGAATCTGCCGGCTGATGGCCCCATGGGTAACGTGCAGCTCTTCGCCTGCCTTGCTTACGCTCTGCAGGCGGGCTGCGGCTTCGAAGGCGCGCAGGGCATTGAGTGGGGGCAGGTCTCGGCTCATGGGAGAGGTGATTTTTCCTGACGAGTCAGGGCATCTAATCACGATCCCGACGGGCCGCCAACCTGCCGGATGGAATCAGTCGCGCTCGATGTGGTGCTCGACGCCGCTGGTTTCGATCTGCGGCTCGTCGCCACGCCAAGTCAGTTGCTGGCCGATGCCGTTGACTTCGATCTGCACGGGGCCGCTCAAGTCCAGATCGAGCACGTGGCCTTCGCCGTATAAGGCGACCTGTGCCGGCTGACCGCTACCCTGCACCTGACTGTCGATACGGTGTTCGCTGCCGCTGACATCAAGCCCGCCGACACGCTCGGCCTCGACGCGATTGTTCGCGCCGGTCACCACCAGGCTGGTGGCCTCGCCGAAACTGACCTGCTGTTCGGAGCCACCCACTTCAACCTGGCCACAGTCACCGGCGAGGCGAAACTGGTTGCCATTTCCGGTGATGATCACGTCGAGTCCGTTGCATGGCACATCGCGGGAAACGCCGATGTCGTCCAGCTCCAGTGTCTGTGCCTGGGCCGTACTCAGCCACGCCGCAACCACCACGCCTACCGCCAATACCTTGTGCATCCCTTTTCTCCCTGGAAAAACGGCTGAGCAGCCGCCGCTGCTGAGACTGGCCAAGCGTCGCCGAGTTCTGCACCGCCTATCGAAACGAGCGCCTGGCGTCATCAGACCTGTGAGTTTTTCTGACGAATCGATTCGATCTAATCGCTTTTATCTCACTCAGCCGGCGGTAGAATGGCCCCATCAACCACTCGCCCTGCCAGCCCAGCGCTGTCGACAAGGAGCACGCCATGACCTCATTTCGTACCGGCCCCGACGCTCGCGGCCTGTTCGGCCGCTTCGGTGGTCAGTTCGTCGCCGAAACCCTGATGCCGCTGATCAACTCGCTGGCCGCCGAATACGAGCAGGCCAAAAACGATCCGGCCTTCCTCGAAGAGCTCGCCTACTTCCAGCGCGACTACATCGGCCGCGCCAGCCCGCTGTACTACGCCGAGCGCCTCTCCGAGCACTTCGGCGGAGCGAAGATCTACCTCAAGCGCGAAGACCTGAATCACACCGGCGCGCACAAGATCAACAACTGCATCGGCCAGATCCTCCTGGCCAAGCGCATGGGCAAGCAGCGCATCATCGCCGAGACCGGCGCCGGTATGCACGGCGTGGCCACCGCCACCGTGGCCGCGCGCTTCGGCATGCAGTGCGTGGTGTACATGGGCACCACCGACATCGATCGTCAGCAGGCCAACGTCTTCCGCATGAAGCTGCTCGGCGCCGAGGTGATCCCGGTCACCGCCGGCACCGGCACCCTCAAGGACGCCATGAACGAAGCCCTGCGCGACTGGGTGACCAACGTCCACAACACCTTCTACCTGATCGGCACCGCTGCCGGCCCGCACCCGTATCCGGCCATGGTCCGCGATTTCCAGTCGGTGATCGGCAACGAAGTACGCGAACAGATCCTGGACAAGGAAGGGCGCCTGCCCGACTCGCTGGTGGCCTGCATCGGCGGCGGCTCCAACGCCATCGGCCTGTTCCACCCTTTCCTTGATGACGAAGGCGTGCAGATCGTCGGCGTCGAGGCTGCAGGCCACGGCATCGACACCGGCAAGCATGCGGCGAGCATGGCTGGCGGCGCGCCGGGCGTGCTGCACGGCAACCGCACCTTCCTGCTGCAGGACGAGGACGGCCAGATCACCGATGCCCACTCGATTTCCGCCGGCCTCGACTACCCCGGCGTCGGCCCGGAACATGCCTGGTTGCACGAGATCAAGCGCGTCGAATACGTGCCGATCAGCGATGACGAAGCCCTCGAAGCCTTCCATCACTGCTGCCGCCTGGAAGGCATCATCCCGGCCCTGGAAAGCGCCCACGCGCTGGCCGAAGCCTTCAAACGTGCGCCCAAGCTGCCCAAGGATCACCTGATGGTGATCAACCTGTCCGGTCGTGGCGACAAGGACATGCAAACCGTGATGCACCACATGGGCGAACAGGAGAAACACGCATGAGCCGCCTGCAAAACCGTTTCGCCGAACTCAAGCAGGAAAACCGAGCCGCGCTGGTCACCTTCGTCACCGCCGGCGACCCCGACTACGCCACCTCGCTGAGCATCCTCAAGGGCCTGCCGGACGCCGGTGCCGACGTGATCGAGCTGGGCATGCCGTTCACCGACCCGATGGCCGACGGCCCGTCCATCCAGCTCGCCAATATCCGCGCGCTGGCCGGCAAGCAGGGCATGCAGCAGACGCTGCAGATGGTTCGTGAATTCCGTGAGGGCAACCAGAGCACGCCGCTGGTGCTGATGGGCTACTACAACCCGATCTTCGTCTACGGCGTGGAGCGCTTCATCAGTGACGCCAAAGAAGCCGGCGTCGACGGCCTGATCGTGGTCGACCTGCCGCCGGAGCACAACGACGAGCTGTGCGAACCGGCGCAGAGCGCGGGCATCGACTTTATCCGCCTGACTACACCGACCACCGACGACGACCGCCTGCCCACCGTGCTGGCTGGCAGCTCCGGCTTCGTCTACTACGTGTCGGTGGCCGGCGTGACCGGCGCCGGCGCGGCGACCATGGATCATGTCGAGGAAGCTGTGGCGCGCCTGCGTCGCCACACCGACCTGCCGCTGTGCATCGGCTTCGGCATCCGCACCCCGCAGCACGCCGCCGAAGTCGCCAAGCGCGCCGAAGGCGCGGTGGTCGGCTCGGCACTGATCGACAAGATCGCCGAGGCGAAGAGCCCGCAGCAAGCCATCGACGGCGTGCTCGGCCTGTGCCGCGAACTGGCCGAAGGGGTACGCGGCGCGCGCCGCTGATCGCTTTCGATCCCCCCAAAAAAACCGCTGCACCTGGCGACAGGGCAGCGGTTTTTTTCGTTCGAGTATCGGCTGCGCTAATGCATTACCGCGCGCGCATCAGAATGTAATCGAAGCGTTTCTGGCCGATGAAGAAGCTGTACCGAATCTTTCCGGTCTCAGCCTGTGGCGACAGGATCGAGCGATGCTGGGACTTGTGATACGAATGGCTGAACAGCCTCGGTTGATCCGAGTAGGCGAAGCTCTGGTAATGCAGTTCATCGCCCTGCCAGTTAACGCCGTTGAAAAGATAATGCCAGTTCTTGTCACTGGCGTGATGCAGCTTGGGGCGACCGGATGAATCCCTGATCACCTCGACCTGCACCTCTCCGTTTTCGTCCACCCAGCGCCCCATGTAGCGCTCGATATCGGCGTGTGCCGGTATGACCGGAGCCGCGACGAAATCGCTTGCCTTGAACGCTGACTGCTTACTTTCATCGACCTGCGGTTCGACGTAGAGCGCGCATAGCGGCGCGACCTCGTTGCGCTTGAGGTAGGAAAAATTCAGATCGAAGCCCGCTACCTGCATACCGAGCCTCATGCTGTTCGGCTGAAGGTCCAGCACCTGAAGGTCGAAGGCGCGTTGAGGCGAGGAGACATGAATGCTCCGGCCGTCCTCGCTGAAACGGTAGTCAGACTCTTCGATGCCACGCTTGTCAGGCTCGGCGCAGTTGAAAGAGTGCAGCAGGACCTTGCCGTCGGCGCGGTATTCGGCAACATTGGCAATACCGTTACGCAGCGGCAGCATCGCCCAGATGCCGACTAACCGTTGGTCGTTTTCAGTCGCAGAGGGCGCCTGCTCCTGCTGCACGGCTTGATTGGAGCAGGCACCGAGCAGCAGCCCGGCCAGCGACACGAACAAAATTTTTTCACGATTATCTCCCTATACATGAAGCTCCGGCTCTGCGGATTGGCCCGAAGACGGTTGGCGACGCCGGCGAAGTTTGCCTGTTCATCCGAGCCGGCGCGCTCGTGGCGTTCGCATAAAACAGAGATGGCGCAGATTGAGCGTCATGCGCTCCAGAGCGCCGCCATGGCTTAGCGCACATCGAGCAGCAAGGCATCGGTCGCCGACACCAGCTCGGCGAGAAGCGGCTCATCGACGTCCATGTAGCCCTCGTACTCCGCCAGATTGCGTCGGTCATGACATAGCGCGAACAGGCGCACCTGCACCTTGCTGATGGCGAGGGTATGCGCCAGGCACTGGAAGACCAGATAGCGGCGGTCGGAACGATAGTCTTGCAGGCGCAATGCCGTCAGGGCTAGGGCGTGGGCGGCGTTGTAGGCGAGGTCGAAGCGGCTGGCGAATGACAGCGCAGGGTTGTGGGCGTCCTGCAGGCGGTCGATGGCCGAACGCAGCAGGCCTTCGCATTCCTTGCGGTCCGCCGGTTCGGCCTTGAGGCCGCCCGTGCGTAGCAGGTTTTCCAGATTGTCGTTACTGACCATGTTCGGTTCCCTCTGGATCGTGGCCGATCAGCTCGATCTTGTCCTGCTGCGCCACCCGCAGCACGAAGCTGTTGCCGGCGGCCTTCCTGGCTTGCCACTGATCCGGAGTATACAACGTTGGGTTGATGGTTCGCCCCAGTTGCGCCTCGACCGGTAACAGTCGCTCCATTACCTCGGCATAGCTGAGGCCATCGCCAATGAGCATCAGGTCGATGTCGCTGTCGGCCTGTTCATGCCCCTTGGCCAGCGACCCATAGACGAATGCCCATGCCAGTTGCCCGGCCAGCGGCGCGAGCGCTTCACGCAGCGGCGCGTCGATACCAAAGGTCTTGCGTACTATGCCCTGCAGCTCGGCGTAGATCGGGCAGCCCGGATTGGCCTGGTAGTGAGTCTGGTTGCCCTGACGGCTCATGACCAAGATACCCACCTGCTGCAGGCGTTCCAGCTCACGCATCAAACTACCTTTGCCGACCTGCGCATGGCGGGCGATTTCATTGGCATAGAAGCTCTGTTGCGGCTTGCCGTAGAGCAGCCCCAGCACCTTGCGCTGGGTGCCGGTGAATAGCGCCTCGCTTAATGAAAGACTTGGCATATGAAGATCCATTAAGTCCCTATTAAGGAACGATAAGTCCTTATTTAGGACTCTTCAATGCTCTTTCATCGGGAGCGCAACCTGCATCCCCTTATGACGCCGCAAGCGTGGCCTACTCACCAGCGCCGGCCCGCTTGAGCAACTGCTTGCAACGCTCGGACAGGTGGACCACGCGCAGGTGCTTGCCGGCGCGCTCATAGCGTTCACGCAGGGTCTTCAGCGCGGCGATGGCGGAGTAGTCGACGAAGCTCAGGTGGCGGCAGTCCAGGGTCACCTGCTGCGGGTCGTCGGCCGGCTCGAACTGGGCGAGAAAGGCAGTGCAGGAGGCGAAGAACAAGGTGCCATGCACACGGTAGAGCTTGCTGCCGTCGGCCTGCATGTCGCTGTCGGCATACAGCTCGCGGGCATGCTGCCAGGCGAAGTTGAGCGCGGCGATAACGATGCCGCAGAGCACCGCCGTGGCCAAATCGGTGGCGACGGTGATGGCAGTCACCGCGACGATCACCAGCACGTCGTTGATCGGCACCTTGCCGGCCACGCGCAGCGAGCCCCAGGCGAAGGTCTGCTGCGCCACCACGAACATCACCCCGACCAGCGCCGCCAGCGGGATGCGCTCGATCAGCGGCGAGAGGAACAGCACGAAGAGCAGGATCATCACCCCGGCGACCACGCCGGACAGCCGCCCGCGCCCGCCGGAGCTGAGGTTGATCACGGTCTGGCCGATCATCGCGCAGCCGCCCATGCCGCCGAACAGGCCTGAGGTCATGTTGGCCACGCCCAGCGCCACGCACTCGCGATCCGGATGGCCGCGGGTGGCGGTAATCTCGTCGGTGAGGTTCAGCGTCAGCAGGGTTTCCAGCAGGCCGACCAGCGCCATCAACACCGCGTAAGGGGCGATGATGGAGAGGGTTTCCAGATTCCAGGGAATGTCCGGCAGCATCAGGTTCGGCAGGCCACCAGCGATCTGCGCCATGTCGCCGAGGGTATGGGTCGGCAGGTCCAGCAGGTAGACCAGCGCGCCAATGCCGAGGATCGCCACCAACGCCGGCGGCACCGCGCGAGTCAGTCGCGGCAGCAGGTAGACGATGACCATGGTCAGCGCCACCAGGCCGAGCATCAGGTACAGCGCGTTACCCTGCAGCCAGTGGCCGTCGTGCTGGAAATGCTCGAGCTGAGCCAGGGCGATTATGATCGCCAGGCCGTTGACGAAGCCCAGCATCACCGGGTGCGGCACCATGCGGATCAGCTTGCCCAGGCGCAGCAGGCCGAACGCCAGCATGATCAGACCGCCGAGCAGCACCGTGGCCAGCAGGTACTGCACGCCGTGTTGCACCACCAGCGCGACGATCACCACCGCCATCGACCCGGCCGCGCCGGAAATCATGCCTGGCCGGCCGCCGAACAGGGCGGTTAGGGTGCAGATGATGAAAGCGCCGTACAGGCCCATCAGTGGGTTGACCTGGGCTACCAGGGCGAAGGCGATGCACTCGGGCACCAGGGCGAAGGACGAGGTCAGGCCGGCCAGCAGGTCGGCGCGAAGGGATGCGGGTTTCATGGTGTCTCGGCAAGCCGGCAGAACCGGACGATGGCGGCGGAACGAAAAGAGGCGCGCATGGTAGCGCCTGAATACCCGAGCGTCATGCCTGGCATCGATACACCTATGGCGGCCGTGGGATACATTCGGCAACCTGAAGACCAAAACGACAAGGGAGCCCAGCCATGAGCAAGAACCTGCTGATAACCGGTGCCAGCCGCGGCATCGGCCGCGCCACCGCCCTGCTGGCCGCTGCTGGCGGCTGGACGGTCGGGGTGAACTACCGCAACGACCGCGACGCCGCCGCTGAGGTGGTGGCGCAGATCGAAGCCGCGGGCGGCAAGGCCATCGCTCTGCCCGGTGATGTGGCGGTCGAAGCCGACGTACAACACCTGTTCGCGGCCATGGACAAGCTCGGCCCGCTGCATGGGCTGGTGGTCAACGCCGGCATCGTCGCGCCGCCCATGCCGCTGCTGGAGATGAGCGGCGAGCGCCTGCGGCACATGTTCGACGTCAACGTGCTGGGCAGCTACCTGACCGCGCGCGAGGGTGCCCGACGCATGGCACGCAGCCGCGGCGGCGAGGGCGGTTCGATGGTGCTGGTGTCGTCCATCGCCGCCAGCCTCGGCGCCCCCTTCGAATACGTCGACTACGCCGGGGCGAAAGGCGCCATGGACGTGCTGACCCGCGGCCTGGCCAAGGAGCTGGGTGGCGAAGGCGTGCGGGTCAATGCCGTGCGCCCGGGGTTGATCGACACCGAGATCCACGCCAGCGGCGGCCAGCCGGATCGCGCCGAGCGTCTCGGCAAGACCACGCCGCTGGGCCGCGCCGGGCGTGCCGAGGAAGTCGCAGAGGCGATCGTCTGGCTACTCGACGACAAGGCCAGCTATACCACCGGCGCGTTGATCGATATAGCTGGCGGCAGATAGCGCCCAGAGTCGCGGCTAAAGCCCCTCCCACACATTCGTGGTCTGGTGCGCCCTGCGCACCAACACTAACGGCTCAATCCCAGCGCGGCGCGAAGCCTGGATTGGCAACGCGTTCGCCACGATCCAGCGCCTCGATGGCTGTCATGTCTTCGGTGCTCAGGCGCAGCTCGGCAGCAGCCAGGTTGGCGGCCAGATTCTCGCGCTTGGTCGAGGAGGGGATCACCGTATAGCCCTGCTGCAGCGACCAGGCCAAGGCGACCTGCGCCGGGCTGACACCATGAGCAGCGGCGATGCGCTGGATTTCCGGCTCGGCCAGAACCTTGCCGTAGGCCAGTGGCATGTAGGCGGTCAGATGGATGCCCTGCTGACGGGCGAAATCCACCAGCTTGCGGTTCTGCAGCAGCGGATGGATTTCTACCTGGTTGGTTGCGATCTCCTCCACACCGACGGCCTCGATGGCCTGGCGCAAATGGGCGATGGTGAAGTTGGACACACCGATGGCCGCGGTCAGACCCTGGCGCTTGGCCTCGAGCAGTTCGCTCAGATACTGCGCCACGGGAATCTCGTCATTCGGCGACGGCCAGTGGATCAGGGTCAGATCGACCCGCTCCAGGCCCAGGCGCTGCAGGCTCTCCTGCAAGCTGGCGATGACCTGGCCACTGCCGAGGTTCTCGGTCCAGATCTTGGTGGTGACGAACAACTCGTCACGCGCCACGCTGCTGTCGGCGATGGCCTGGCCAACCTCGGCCTCGTTGCCGTAGATCTGCGCCGTGTCGATATGCCGGTAGCCTAGCTCGAGGCCGGTGCGCACCGAGTCGATGGCGACTTGGTCCTTGAGTCGGAAAGTGCCGAGACCGAAGGGTGGAATGAATTTCATACAGAACTCCTCATGGGTTACGCAGCGCTGGCCGAGCATCGGGCCGGAACGGGTACGGAAGTTTCGGCCTCATCGATCGCGCAAAAGTTGCAGGCCCTTGGCGGGCCGGGTTGAGAGGAAGCAGTATCCGCGTCAGACTCATGCGGAAATAGCGGTCAACCTGACAAACACTTTTGACTGAAGGTCAACGATGAAGACCAGCCTGGAAGAAATGCTCGCTTTCGTCAGCGTTGTCGACAGCGGTTCGATCAGCGCCGCGGCCGAGCAACTGGAGCAAACCGCGTCGGGCGTCAGCCGCGCGCTTAGCCGTCTGGAGGAAAAGCTCGGCGTCACTCTGCTGCGCCGCACCACGCGGCGCCTGGAGCTGACCGAGGAGGGCGAGGTGTTCCTAGCTCAGGCGCGGCGCATCCTGGCCAGCGTCGAGCAAGCCGAGGAGCAGATGACTCTGCGCCGCCAGGCACCGGCCGGACGTTTGCGGATCAACACCGCCTCGCCCTTCATGCTGCACGCGATCCTGCCGCTGATCGGCGAGTTTCGCGCGCTTTATCCGCAGATCGAGTTGGAGCTGAACAGCGACGACCGCATCATCGACCTGCTGGAGCGGCGTACCGACCTGGCCATCCGTATCGGCAACCTGCCGGACTCCAGCCTGCACGCCCGGCCGCTGTGCCACAGCTATCGCCGCGTGCTGGCCAGCCCCGAATACCTGCGCCGACATGGCACGCCGGCACGCACCGAGGATTTACCCGGCCACAGCCTGATCGGCTTCACCGAGCCGGACAGCCTCAACGACTGGCCGCTGCGTCATGCCCTCGGCGAGCGCTGGCACATCACGCCGAGCCTGCGCGCCTCCAGCGGCGACACCATCCTCGCACTGGCCCTGGCCGGCGAGGGCCTGGTATGCCTGTCCGACTTCATGACCGATGCCGCCCGCGCCAGCGGCGCGCTGGTGGAGGTGCTGGCCGAGCAGCGCGTGGAGGTGCGCCAGCCAATCAATGCGGTGTACTACCGCAACACCGCGCTGGCTTCGCGCATCACCTGCTTCCTGGATTTCCTCAGCGAGCGACTCGGCTGCCCGACCTGAGACACAACGACCGTAGCCCGGATGCAATCCGGGGCCTGAACCGTGGTTTCCCCGGATTGCATTCGGGCTACGGCAGGTAAAACGAAAAAGGGCGACTCATGGAGTCGCCCTTTTCTGCATGTCGCTGCAGATCACTGCGCGGCCTGCAGGCTCCATTCGGCCAGCTTCTGCTGCTTGTAGCTGAGCGCAGCTGCCGGTACCGGGGTGACCTTGCCGGTCTCCATCCAGCGCTTGAGGCGGTTGGCATCGGCCATGTGGGTGTACTTGCCGAAGGCGCCGAGCACCACGAAGGCCACCGGACGGTTGGCGATGGTGGTGGCCATCACCAGGCAGCGGCCGGCGGCATTGGTGAAGCCGGTCTTGCTCAGGTTGATGTTCCAGTCCGCCTTGCGCACCAGCGCGTTGGTATTGCGAAAGCCCAGGGTGTAGTTGGGCTTGCGGAAGGCTACGGTGGCCTCGGAGTCGGTGCTGAACTGGTGGATCAGCGGATACTGGTTGGCCGCCTTGACCATCAGCGCCAGGTCACGGGCGGTGGCGACGTTGTGCTCGGACAGGCCGGTAGGCTCGACGAAATGGCTGTGGTGCATGCCCAGCGCCTTGGCCTTGGCGTTCATGGCCGCGATGAAGGCCGCGTGGCCACCCGGGTAATGGTGGGCGAGGCTGGCGGCGGCACGGTTCTCCGAGGACATCAGCGCCAGGTGCAGCATCTCGCGGCGGGTGATCTCGCTGCCGATGCGCACGCGGGAGAACACGCCCTGCATTTCCTGGGTATCGCGGATGGTGATCGGCAGCACCTCGTCCAGCGGCAGCTTGGCATCGAGCACCACCATGGCGGTCATCAGCTTGGTGACCGAGGCGACCGGCAGGCGCAGGTCCGGGTTGCTGGAATACAGCTCCTGGCCGGTCTTCAGGTCGATCAGCAATGCGCTGCCGGCGGCCAGCTGCTGCTTGGGCTGGACCGGCGCGGCCTGGAGGTTCGAAACAACAAGGCTGCCGCACAGCAGCAGGCCCAAAATCGAATGACGGAGTTTCAAGATTCACTTCACCGGTTGGAGTGGAGGGACCGCAAGCACATTTCACGAGGGTCGCGGTGTGCGGTGGCGCTCAGTATAGGACTCAGCGCTTGCGCTTGCAGTATGGCCCGATCAAACGCTCGCTGCTGGCAAATCCAGCTCGGCCTGCAGCCAGTCGACGAAACGCGCGGTCAGGCGCTGGCGGCGCTTGCGCTCGGGCAGCACCAGGTAATAACCGAGCGCCGACTGCGCCTCGGCTTCACCCAGGCGGCAGAGCAGGCCCTGAGCGAGCAGTTCGTCCACCAGATGGCGCCAGCCGATGGCCACGCCCTGGCCGGCGATGGCGGCCTGGATCAGCAGGGTGTAGTTGTCGAAGCGCAGGGCGCCGGGCGTCGGCTGGCTGGCGATGCCGAGGGCGCGGAACAACCCTTCCCAGTCGAACCAGCGCGAGCGGTGTTCCGGGCGCAGGTGCAGCAGCGGCAGTTCGGTCAGCGCCTCGGTCGGCAGCGGAGGCTGACGTGTGCCGAGCAGGCGCGGGCTGCACACCGGGAACACCTCTTCGCGAAACAGCAGGTGTGCTTCGCCGTGCTTGAAACGACCATCGCCGAAGCGGATCGCCACGTCGATGTCACTGGGTACCGTGGCCGGGTCACGCTCGCTGGTGATCAGGCTGACATCGACCTCCGGGTACAGGCGATTGAAACGCTGCAGACGCGGCATCAGCCAGTAGGCGGCGAATGCGAAGTCGGTGGCCACCTGCAGCACTTCGTGCTGCTGCCGCGCGGTGACAGCAGCCAGCCCCGCATCGAGGGCCGCCAGCCCTTCCTGCACATGGGCCAGCAGCAACTCGCCGGCTTCGGTCAGCACAATGCCGCGATAGACGCGGTCGAACAGACGCGTAGCCAGTTGCTGTTCGAGGCGCTTGATCTGCTGGCTGACGGCCGGCTGGCTGCTGCCCAGCTCATTGGCGGCAGCGGTGAAACTGAGCTGGCGTGCCGCCGACTCGAACACCCGCAGCGCGTCGAGCGACAGCCCATCGATAACTTTAAACATAAGCTTTACTTATCCGAGGCATGTGTCGCAGCCGGGTTTACCCTACCAGCGTTCAGCCGGAATTATGGCACTGCACTGTCGCATAAACCCACAGTATGGAATATCGCCACCATGAAGCGCCCGAACATCCTCTTCATCATGGCCGACCAGATGGCCGCGCCGATCATGCCGCTGCACGATGCCGCCTCGCCGGTGCAGATGCCCAACCTGATGAAGCTGGCCGAACAGGCCGTGGTGTTCGACTCAGCCTACTGCAACAGCCCGCTCTGTGCGCCGTCGCGCTTCACCCTGGTCAGCGGGCGGCTGCCGTCGAAGATCGGCGCCTACGACAACGCCGCGGATTTTCCCGCCGACGTGCCGACCTACGCCCACTACCTGCGCCGCCTCGGCTATCGCACCGCGCTGTCGGGCAAGATGCACTTCTGCGGCCCGGACCAGCTGCACGGCTACGAGGAACGCCTGACCAGCGATATCTATCCGGCCGACTACGGCTGGGCGGTGAACTGGGACGAGCCGGACGTGCGCGCCAGCTGGTACCACAACATGTCCTCGGTGCTGCAGGCCGGCCCCTGCGTGCGCAGCAACCAGCTGGATTTCGACGAGGAGGTGGTGTTCAAGGCGCGCCAGTACCTCTACGACCACGTGCGCCTGACGCCCGAGCAGCCGTTCTGCCTGACCGTGTCGATGACCCACCCGCACGACCCCTACACCATTCCCCGCGAATACTGGGACCGCTATGAGGGCGTGGACATCCCCATGCCGCGCCAGCACGTCGAGCAGACCGAGCAGGACCCGCACTCGCAGCGCCTGCTCAAGGTCATCGACCTGTGGGACAAGCCATTGCCCGAGGACAAGGTCCGCGATGCGCGACGCGCCTACTTCGGCGCCTGCAGCTATATCGACGACAACATCGGTAAGTTGCTGAAGACCCTGGAAGAATGCGGCCTGGCAGGCGACACCCTGATCGTCTTCTCCGGCGACCACGGTGACATGCTCGGCGAGCGTGGCCTCTGGTACAAGATGCACTGGTTCGAGATGTCCGCCCGCGTGCCGCTGCTGGTGCACGCGCCGAGTCGCTTCGCCGCGCATCGGGTCAGCCAGTCGGTCTCCACGCTCGATCTGCTGCCGACCCTGGTGGAACTGGCCGGCGGCCAGGTCGAGCAGGGCCTGGAGTTGGATGGTCACTCACTGCTGCCGCACCTCAAGAGTGAAGGCGGGCATGACGAAGTGCTCGGCGAATACATGGCCGAAGGCACGCTCAGCCCGCTGATGATGATCCGCCGCGGGCCTTGGAAATTCGTCTATTCCGAGCAGGACCCGTTGCTGCTGTTCAATCTGCACGATGACCCGCTGGAGCAGCGCAACCTGGCCGGGTCCGCCGAGCACCGCACTACGGTAGCAGGCTTCGTCGCCGAGGCCCGCGAGCGATGGGACGTCCCGGCCATTCACACCGCCACCCTGGCCAGCCAGCGCCGCCGCCGGCTGGTGGCCGAAGCCCTGAGCCAGGGCAAACTGACCAGTTGGGACCATCAGCCAATGGTCGACGCCAGCCAGCAATACATGCGCAACCATATCGACCTCGACGACCTGGAGCGCCGCGCGCGTTTTCCGGTCGTCGGTTGAACCTTTGCTCCGCGCCACGGGCCTGAGCCTTGCAAGCTGCCAATCGCGAAAACCAGAAGAAAAAAGGAGAGACGCCATGAACCGATTCAGTGTGCTGTTACTCGCCACCGCGCTCACCAGCGCCGGCAATGTCTGGGCCGAAGATGCCGCCTGTGCCACGGTCAAGTTGGGTGACCCCGGCTGGAGCGACATCGCCGTGACCAACGGCATCGCCAGCTTCCTGCTCGACGGCCTGGGCTACAAGACGCAAAGCCAGACCCTGGCCGTGCCGATCATTTTTGCCGGGCTGCAGAAAGGGCAGGTCGACGTGTTCCTCGGCAACTGGATGCCGGCGCAGCAGAGCAACTACGACAAGTTCGTCGCCAGCGGCGAGGTGGACAAGCTGGCGCAGAACCTCGAAGGCACCGAATACACCCTTGCGGTGCCAGCCTATGCCTACGAGGCAGGGGTAAAGACCTTTGCCGACCTCGACAAGCACGCCGACAAGTTCGGCAACAAGCTCTACGGCATCGCTTCCGGCTCGCCGGGTAACGATTCGATAAAGCAGATGATCGACGCCGACGAGTTCGGCCTGGGCGACTGGAAACTGGTGGAGTCCAGCGAGCAGGCGATGCTGGTGCAAGTGGGGCGTGCGGTGAAGCGCGATCAGTTCGTCGTCTTCCTCGGCTGGACGCCGCACCCGATGAATGTTCAGTACGACATGAAGTACCTCAAGGGCGGCGAGAAGTATTTCGGCGACAGCGGCCAGGTCAACACGCTGGCGCGCAAAGGCTATGCCGCGCAGTGCCCGAACGTCGGCAAGCTGCTTAGCAACCTGCGCTTCACTCAGGACATGGAGAACAGCATCATGGATCAGGTGCTGAGCAAGCAGGCCAGCAACGACGAGGCGATCAAGGCCTGGCTCAAGGCCAACCCGCAGGTGCTCGATGGCTGGTTGCAGGGCGTCACCACGCGCGACGGTGGCGACGGTCTGGCGGCGGTGAAGGCACGGCTGTGAGCGCTTTCATCCGGTAGAAGCGAATTTATTCGCGACAGGGCTTGGCGCGGGGCCCGACCCTGATCGCGGATAAATCTGCGCCTACCGGGCGCGGCCTGCAGCGACCGCAGGCGGAACACGAGCTGCTCCGCCAGCGGCCAACTGGCACGTCGTTTACACTTCACTTTCCTGGACGAAGCAAACCAGCAGACGATGCCGTTACCCAATCTTCAGACCCTGTTGCCTTTCCTGCGCTGGCTGCCCGGCACTCGCCGCGGCACCCTCGGCAACGATCTGCTGGTGGGCCTGTCGGGGGCTATCCTGGCTCTGCCGCAATCGCTGGCCTACGCGCTGATCGCCGGCCTGCCTGCCGAATACGGTCTGTACGCGGCCATCGTCCCGGTGATCATCGCCTGCCTGTGGGGCTCGTCCTGGCACCTGATCTGCGGGCCGACCGCTGCCATTTCCATCGTCCTGTTCACCAGCGTCACGCCCATGGCGCGCTTGGGCAGCGATGAGTTCATCGCCCTGATCCTGCTGCTGACCTTTCTCGCCGGGCTGTTCCAATGGCTGCTCGGCCTGCTGCGCTTCGGCGCGCTGGTGAACTTCGTCTCGCAGTCGGTGGTGCTCGGCTTCACCCTCGGCGCGGCCCTGGTGATCGCCATCGGCCAGATGCCCAACCTGCTCGGCGTCGAGGTCGCCAGCCAACCCACGGCCCTGACCAGCCTGCTGCAGATCGGCCAACACCTGCCCGAGGCGCACTGGCCCAGCCTGACCCTGGCCGCCGTTACCCTGCTGCTCAGCGTGGCCGTGCGCAAACTCTGGCCAAAGGCGCCCGCACTGTTGATCGGCCTGGTCTGCGGCAGCCTGCTGGCGTGGCTGCTACCGGCACGTTTCACCGCTGACATCGCCCTGGTGGCACCGTTCGACGGCGGCCTGCCGCCTCTGACCCTGCTGAGTTTCGACCTCGACGACGTGTTGCGCCTGCTACCGGCAGCGGTGGCCTGCGGCATGCTCGGACTGGTCACCAGCCTGTCCATCGCCCGCGCCCTGGCGGTGAAATCGCACCAGTTCCTCGACGCCAACCAGGAGGTGCGCGCTCAGGGCCTGTCGAACATGATCGGGCCGTGGTTCTCCGGCTCGCTGTCGGCCGGGTCGTTCACCCGCTCGGCGCTGAACCTGCAGGCCGGCGCGCGCACGCCGCTGGCCGGGGTGTTCTCGGCGCTGCTGGTGGCGCTGTTCGCGGTGTTCGGCACGGCGCTGCTGACGCATATTCCGCTGCCGGTGATGGCCGCCGGCATCCTGCTGATCTGCTGGGGTCTGGTGGATCTGCCGGCGATCCGCGCGCTGCGCAAGGTGAGCCGCTCCGAGTTCGTGGTGATGCTACTGACTTTCACCGCCACTCTGGTGCTGGAGCTGCAGACGGCGATCTATGCCGGCGTGCTGGCTTCGCTGTTCTTCTACCTCAAGCGCACCTCGCAGCCGCGCGTACGCCTGTGGCACGACGGCGACGACGAGGTGCTGCGCATCGACGGCTCGATCTTCTTCGGTGCCTGCCAGTACATCCAGCAACTGCTGCAGCGCAGCCGCGGCCAGCGCCTGATAATCGATGCACGGCACATCAACTTCATCGACTATGCCGGTGTGGAGATGCTGCATCAGGAAGCACGCCGCCTGCAGGCGTTGCAGCGCAGCCTGGTGCTACGCCAGGCACGACCACAGGTGGTGGAGGAGATTCTCAAGCTGGAAGGCGCCGAGCATTGCCCGGTGCAGTTCGAAGACTGAGCGAGGCGGCGTCGAACCCGTAGGGTGGGCGGCACAATCCACGAACGACCTGACCGCGCGGCGATAGCGCGCCGCGTAATCCACCGGGCGATCTTCCCGCGTGACACCAATGGTGGGTTACGGCGCGGCTAAACATGCGCTGGGCATCTGAATTGGCGATATGCGCCTAATCACCCTACGCAGCTGGATTTCAGTCCTCGGCGTCATCGAGCACGCTCAGATCCAGCACGTGCGAGCGACCGATCCACATCGCACAGTCGCGATGGTCACGCAGTTCGTTACCGGTGATCGGGTGCAGCAAGACGTCCAGGCCACCGCGGCGGAGCATCAGCCAGGGCACGACGTCGGCGAACAGTTCGGCGCGGAAGGCCAGCTGGCAACTCCAGCATGGATGCGGACCGACCGGACGCTCGTGCACCCGGCCCATCTTCAGCGGAAAACGCCGCGCGGCTTCTTCGCACAACGTACGCGCCTGATCGACGCTGCCGGCGTCGAAATAGACGTGGGCGTGGTAGCCGCTGATACGAGGCAGCACTTGCTCGTCCATGCGCTAGCCTGCCAGCTGACGGCGCAGCTCGGCCAGCACCGGCGCCGTATCTGGGCGCACCCCACGCCAGAGCTCGAATGCCTCGGCCGCCTGCTCGACCAGCATGCCCAACCCATCCAGGCAACGCGCTGCCCCGTGCTCGGCGGCCCAGCGATTGAAGGCGGTCGCCTCGCGGCCGTACATCATGTCGTAGCAGACCGTATGCCCAGGCTGGATCAGGCTTGGCGCAATCGGCGGCAACTCGCCGCCGAGGCTGGCCGAGGTGCCGTTGACGATCAGGTCGACTGGCGCATCGATCCAGTCGAAACCGGCGGCGACCAGTGGGCCGAGATCGGCGAATTCGCGCACCAGTTGCTCGGCCTTGGCCACGGTGCGGTTGGCGATCACCAGCACGGCCGGCTTCTGCGCCAGGAAGGGTTCGAGCACGCCGCGCACGGCACCGCCGGCTCCGAGAATAAGGATGCGCTTGCCGGCCAGGCTGAAACCGGCGTTGTTCTGCAGGTCGCGGGTCAGGCCGGCGCCGTCGGTGTTGTCGCCGAGCAGGCGGCCGTCGGCCAGCTTCTTCAGGGTATTCACCGCACCGGCGCGGCGGGCGCGCTCGGTCAGTTCATCGGTCAGGCGAAAGGCCTCTTCCTTGAACGGCACGGTAACGTTGCCGCCCAGACCGTCGGCGAAAAAGGCGCGGGCGTCGCCCACGAAGTCATCCAGCGGCGCCAGACGCGCGTCGTAGGTCAATGCCTGGCCGGTCTGCTCGGCGAACAGACGATGGATCAGCGGTGATTTGCTGTGGCCGATGGGGTTGCCGAAGACGCAGTAGCGGTCCATGGAATTTCTCGGTGGTGAGCAACAGATCGTAGCCCGGATGAGATCCGGGGATGTCTGGTCAATGCCCCGGATTGCATCCGGGCTACGGGGTCACGGCGCCGCCTGGAGCCAGTCGCGATCGGTAAGGAAGTACTCGGTCAGGCGCGCTTCCTCGCTGCCCGGCTCCGGCTTCCAGTCGTAGCCCCAGCGCACCTGCGGCGGCAGCGACATGAGGATCGACTCGGTACGCCCGCCGGACTGCAGGCCGAACAGGGTGCCGCGGTCGAACACCAGGTTGAATTCCACGTAGCGCCCACGACGGAAAGCCTGGAACTCACGTTCGCGCTCGCCGAAGGGCATGGCCTTGCGGCGCTGGACGATGGGCAGGTAGGCGTCGATGTAGGCGTCACCGATGGCGCGTATGAAGGCGAAGCTGGTGTTGAAGTCCCACTCGTTGAGGTCGTCGAAGAACAGCCCGCCGATACCCCGCGGCTCGCCGCGGTGCTTGAGGTGGAAGTAGCGGTCGCACCAGGCCTTGAACTTCGCATAGACCTCGGGGCCGAACGGCGCGCAGGCATCATGGGCGACCTGGTGCCAGTGCACGCAGTCCTCTTCATTGGCGTAGTAGGGCGTGAGGTCGAAGCCGCCGCCGAACCACCACACCGGCTCCTCGCCTTCCTTCTCGGCGCTGAAGAAGCGCACGTTGGCGTGCGAGGTGGGCACGTAGGGGTTTTCCGGGTGAATCACCAGCGACACGCCGAGGGCCTGGAAACCGCGCCCGGCCAGCTCGGGGCGATGGGCACTGGCCGACGGCGGCAGGCTGTCGCCGAATACGTGGGAGAAATTCACCCCGCCCTTTTCGATCAGTGCGCCGTTCTCGATCACCCGCGTGCGACCGCCACCACCGGCCGGGCGCTGCCAGGCGTCCTCGGCGAACACGGCCTGGCCGTCTTCGGCTTGCAGGGCGGAACAGATGCGATCTTGCAGGTCGAGCAGATAGGCCTTCACGGCCTCGGTACGGTCAGTCACGGCGGCACCTTGAACAGAGAGCAGGGCGGAATCGGCGGGCAGCATAGCATTCACCCAGGCACATCCGCAGTTGACGTCGGTCAATCGAGAGGATTGGATAGACCCTTTTTCGCCGCTTCGACGGCTCGAGCAGAAGGAATCCGAGATGGCCAAGCGTATTGAGTTCAGCCAGCACGGCGGCAGCGACGTGCTGCAATACCGCGATTACCAGCCGGCAGTACCGGGCCCGCGCGAGGTTCGCGTGGCCAACCACGCCATCGGCCTGAACTTCATCGACACCTATTTCCGCAGTGGCCTGTACCAGCCGCCCGCGCTGCCTTCGAGCCTGGGCACCGAAGGTGCCGGCGTGGTCGAGGCAGTCGGCAGCGAGGTCGAAGGCTTTGCCGTGGGTGATCGCGTCGCCTACGCCACCGGCCCGCTGGGCTCCTACAGCGAACTGCACGTGCTGCCAGCCGACAAGCTGGTGAAACTGCCGGACAGCATCAGCTTCGAGCAGGCCGCCGCGGTAATGCTCAAGGGCCTGACGGTGCAGTACCTGCTGCGCCAGACCTATGAGCTAAAGGGCGGCGAAACCATCCTGTTCCACGCTGCGGCTGGCGGCGTCGGCTCCTTTGCCTGCCAATGGGCGAGGGCGTTGGGCGTCAAGCTGATCGGCACCGTCAGCTCGGCGGAAAAGGCCGCGCGCGCCAGGGAGCAGGGCGCCTGGGCGACCATCGACTACAGCCATGAGAACGTGGTGCAGCGCGTGCTGGAGCTGACCGACGGCGCCAAGTGCCCGGTGGTCTACGACGGCGTCGGCAAGGACACCTGGGAAACCTCGCTGGACTGCGTGGCACCGCGCGGCCTGCTGGTCAGCTTCGGCAACGCCTCGGGCGCGGTTACCGGAGTCAATCTGGGCATCCTGGCGCAGAAGGGTTCGCTGTACGTCACCCGCCCGACCCTGGCCGGCTACGCCACCAGCGCGCAGCGCCTGCAGACCATGGCCGACGAGCTGTTCGCGATGATCAGCAGCGGCAAGCTGCAGGTGGAAATCAGCAACCGCTACGCGCTCAAGGACGCCGCCGCCGCCCAGGACGCGCTGAGCTCGCGGCAGACCACCGGCTCGACCATCTTGCTGCCGTAAAACAGTCGCGGCTAAAGCCCCTCCCACAGCCGCCACAATCGTGGGAGGGGCTTTAGCCGCGAGCGTTCAAGCGCGTCAGGACGGGCGAATCACATCGCCCGTACGCAGATCACGAATCAGGCTGGGGTTCTTGCGTCCGCCCAGTGCCCCACCCAGAACCTTGTCCAACTCCCCCGGAAAGTACTGCTCGACGCGCAGACGCGAACGTGCCGACGGGCGCCCGGCCGGGTTGGCCGAGGTGGAGATCAGCGGGCCGGTGTAACGGCATAGTGCACGCACCAGCGGGTGATCGCTGACGCGCAGGGCGACGCTGTCGTGCTCGCCGGTGACCCACTCGGGCAGACGATTCTGGTGCGGCACCAGCCAGGTATTCGGGCCTGGCCAGCTGCCGGCCAGGCGCTCCTGCCAGACTTCGGGCAGGTCTTCGAGGAGGAAGTCGAACTGCTCGATGTCGTCGGCGACCACGATCAGGCCCTTGCGCATCGGCCGCTCCTTGAGCGCCAGCAGGCGATCCACCGCCTCTTCGTTCCACGGGTCGCAGCCAAGACCCCAGACCGCCTCGGTCGGATAGGCGATCACGCCCCCCTCACGCACCACTCGCGCCGTTTGCTGTATCTGCCAGTTGCTGGCCATCGACCGTCTCCCAGTGAATCAATGGGCGGCAGTCTATCCAAGACGGCCATACGACTGTAGAGCCTATGTGCATAGGGAGGCACGGCCTGCTCTCTCCCATTTGCGGGAGAGGGCAGACAAGCGTTCAGCGAGGTCGCGCCAGCCAGCGCCCGGCCTCGTTGCACACCTGGCCATCGAGCTCCAGCTCGGTCAAGGCCGCCAGCACCTGCGCCAATGGCCAGCCACTGGTCTGCACCAGTGCCTCGGTACTGTGCGGCGCGGCATGCAGCAAGGCCAGTAGCGGATGCTCGGCCTGTTCCGACGTTGCCTTGGGCACGGGTGCTACAGCCTGCGTCTGCCAACCGCGCAGGGCTTCGAGGATGTGCTCGATGCTCTCCACCAGCGTGGCGCCATCGCGAATCAGCTGGTGACAGCCGCGCGCGCCGGGATGATGGATGGAACCGGGAATGGCGTAGACCTCACGCCCCTGTTCGGCGGCCAGCCGCGCGGTGATCAGCGAACCGCTCGAAGGGCTGGCCTCGACCACCAGCACACCCAGCGACAGGCCGCTGATGATTCTGTTGCGCCGCGGGAAGTTGCTCGCCTGCGGCGGGCAGTCCAGCGGCAGTTCGGAAACCAGCGCGCCGCCCTGCTCGATGATCCGTGCCGCCAGCCCCACATGTCGCCGCGGATACAGGCACTGCAAGCCGGTACCCAGCACGGCTATCGTTTTACCATCGCCCTCCAGCGCGCCCAGATGCGCGGCGCCATCGATGCCCAACGCCAGCCCGCTGGTGATGACGAAGCCACCACCAGCCAGGCTGCGGGCGAAGGCCCGTGCATTGTCCAGGCCGGGCTGCGAGGCGCGCCGGCTGCCGACCATGGCCAGTTGTGGCGACTCCAGCACACTCGGCTCGCCCGCCACGAACAACAGCGGCGGCGCATCCGCCAGTTCGGCCAGCAGCGCCGGGTAGCTTGGATCGTCCCACATCAGCACCTGCTGACCGGGCTGCTCCAGCCACTGCAGTGCAGCACGCGCTCGCTCGCGAATATCTTCACTGCGCCGCGGCTCGGCGCAGGCGGCCGGCAGCCCCAGAGCCCGCCAGGCACTGGCCGGCGCGCTCAGCGCAGCCGAGGCGGTCTCGAAGGCACTCAGCAGCTTGCGAAAACGTCGCGGCCCCAGCTCCGGCAGCAGGTGCAGGCGCAGACGGGCTTCAAGCTCGGCAGGAGAAATTGCGGGGAACAGCGAGGAGGATGTAGGCATGACGATTCTTCCCTGATGCGTTGCGCCGCCATCCTGGCGACCAGAAAGCACGAGCCCCGCATTTGCGGGGCTCGTTGGGCATTACGGGTTGCGGACCTTGTCCATCACGGCCAGTTGGCGGCTGGCCTGCAACACCAGGCCGTAGCTGAGCTTGTCGTAGGTGCGGAACACCATCAGCAGGCCGGAGCGCTCGTCCGGGATCTTCACGCTCTCGCCGGTGACACGGTCGCGCACGGTTTCGCCGGTCTTGTACACCGCCAGCACGTTGCCAATCTCCAGGCCGTCGCGGGCGCCCTTGTTCAGGGTGACCACGTCGAACTGGCCAATCTGATTCACGCCACGCGGCACGTCGAGAATAACGCCCTTGATCTCACCGGCTGGCTCGCTGGGCATGAAGGTGGAGTTGATCGCACGCTCCTCGGTGGGGAACAGGCGGTCACCCAGACGAACCTCTTGAGTCGAGCGGCTGAGCAACAGGGTACCGATATCGCCTTCCTCGGCGACGATCTCGCCGGTACCGATATCGTCGGCGTTGATACCAAGGAACTCCTTGGTTTCGGGGTCGGTATACGTCTTGCCCTGGCGGAATACGCCGTAGATAGGATGTTGCTCGTCGAACTGGCCACGCGCGTAGATACGATCACCGGCGCCGCTGACCACGCGCTCGGCGTTGCCGGCGACGATATAGGGCTTGCCGTTGAATTCTTCCGGGGTGTCGACGATGCGGTTGCTCAGCAGGAAGCTGTTGATCGCCTCCAGCGGGATGGTCGGGATCGCCTCGGCCATCGGCGTGCTGCGCACCTGCGGCGACAGCTTGATGGTGCCGCGCGATTCACCGCGGTTGAGCATCAGGCGTGGTTGACCGTCGACATAGACCAGATTGAGGGTGTCACCGGGGTAGATCAGGTGCGGGTTGGCGACCTGTGGATTGGCGTGCCAGATTTCCGGCCACTTCCACGGCTGGCTGAGGAATTTACCGGAGATATCCCAGAGCGTATCGCCTTTGACCACGGTGTAACGGTCCGGATGACCGTCCTTGAGTTGCACTGCGGCCTGAGCCAGACAGGTCAGGGCCATTCCGCCGGCTGCGAGCAGGGCGAGTAGTGATTTCCTCATGCGGTGAATCCCTTTATTATGTGCCTTCACGTGAAGCGCCCTAGCGCCGCGTCCAAACCCGCTGAATACGCGGCGTGAAGCCGTTTTTCAATGCTGTTCATCATCTTAGCAGCGGATTTTGACTTTATTCCACAAGTGCATCACAAACGCATATGGCGATCCTGAATATCCTCGAATTTCCTGATCCACGCCTGCGTACCATCGCCAAACCGGTGGACGTCGTGGACGACTCCATCCGTCAACTGGTCGACGACATGTTCGAGACCATGTATGACGCACCCGGTATCGGCCTGGCCGCGACGCAGGTCAACGTGCACAAGCGCGTGGTGGTCATGGACCTGTCCGAGGACAAGTCCGAGCCGCGCGTTTTCATCAATCCCGAGTTCGAGTCGCTGACCGACGAGATGGACCAGTATCAGGAAGGCTGCCTGTCGGTGCCCGGCTTCTACGAGAACGTCGACCGTCCGCAGAAGGTGAAGATCAAGGCTCTGGACCGCGATGGCCAGCCTTATGAGCTGATCGCCGAAGGCTTGCTCGCCGTGTGCATTCAGCACGAGTGCGATCACCTCAACGGCAAGCTGTTCGTCGATTACCTGTCCAACCTCAAGCGCGACCGGATCAAGAAGAAGCTGGAAAAACAGCATCGCCAGCGCGCCTGACCTCCGACTACCCGAAAGGCTTGCCACGGCAAGCCTTTTTCTTTGGTGACTGCCCTATGCGTATCGTCTTTGCCGGCACCCCGGAATTCGCCGCCGAACACCTCAAGGCCCTGCTGGCCAGCCAGCACGAGATCGTGGCCGTCTACACCCAGCCGGATCGCCCGGCCGGTCGCGGCCAGAAGCTGATGCCGAGCCCGGTCAAGCAACTCGCCGTCGAGCACGGCATCCCGGTCTTTCAGCCGGCCAGCTTGCGCAATGAAGAGGCGCAGGCCGAATTGGCCGCACTGCAGCCGGACCTGATGGTGGTGGTCGCCTATGGCCTGATCCTGCCGCAAGTGGTGCTCGACACTCCGCGCCTGGGCTGCATCAACAGCCACGCCTCCTTGCTACCGCGCTGGCGCGGTGCCGCGCCGATTCAGCGCGCTGTACAGGCCGGCGATGCCGAGAGTGGCGTCACCGTGATGCAGATGGAAGCCGGCCTCGACACCGGCCCCATGCTGCTCAAGGTGAGCACGCCGATCAGCGCTAGCGACACCGGCGGCAGCCTGCACGACCGCCTCGCCCAGCTTGGCCCACAGGCAGTGCTGCAGGCCATCGACGGCCTGGCTGCCGGCACGCTCGTCGGTGAGGTGCAGGACGACGCTCTGGCCAACTATGCACACAAGCTGAACAAGGAAGAAGCGCTTCTGGACTTCAGCCGCCCGACCGTGGAGCTGGAACGCCTGATCCGCGCCTTCCATCCCTGGCCGATCTGCCACAGCACGCTGGCTGGCGAGGCGCTGAAAGTGCATGCAGCCGAGATCGGCGAAGGCAGTGGCACACCGGGCAGCATTCTCGCCGCCGACAAGCACGGCCTGACCATCGCCTGTGGCGAAGGTGCGCTGCGTCTGACTCGCCTGCAGTTGCCCGGCGGCAAGCCGCTGGCCTTCGCCGACCTTTATAACAGCCGCCGCGAGCAGTTCGCGCCCGGCCTGGTGCTCGGCCAATGAACCCTCGCCTGGCGGCCGCGCGCGCCCTGACGGCCGTGCTCTCGGGCAAGGCTTCGCTGGGCAGCAGCCTGCCGCCGCAGCTGGATAAGGTCGAGCACCACGACCGCGCCCTGGCGCAGGACCTGGCATTCGGCGCCGCGCGCTGGCAGCCGCGCCTGCAATTGCTGGCCGAGAAGCTGCTGGAGAAACCCTTCAAGGCCGCCGACAAGGACGTGGAAGCGCTCCTGCTAATCGGCCTCTACCAGTTGCTGCACAGCCGCATTCCCGAGCACGCCGCCATCGGCGAGACGGTGGGCTGCGCCGGCGCGCTGAAAAAGCCCTGGGCCAAGGGTCTGCTCAATGCCGTACTGCGCCGCGCCCAGCGCGAGCACGAGGCGCTGTACGCTGAACTTGATCGCGACCCGGTACTGCACACCGCGCATCCACGCTGGCTACAGAAGGCGCTCAAGGCGCACTGGCCCGAGCACTGGCAGGCCATCTGCGCCGCCAACAATGCGCATCCGCCGTTGATCCTGCGGGTCAATCGCCGTCACGGCAGTCGCGACGCCTACCTCAATGAGCTGCACGAAGCCGGCATCGCCGCCGAGCCATGCACCTTCAGCCGTGACGGTGTGCGTCTGCTGCAGCCCTGCGACGTGACCACACTGCCCGGTTTCAGGGGCGGCCGCGTCAGCGTGCAGGACGAGGCCGCGCAACTCGCCGCCGACCTGCTCGAACTGGCGCCGGACCAGCGCGTGCTGGATGCCTGCGCGGCACCGGGTGGCAAGACCTGCCACCTGCTGGAAGTCGAGCCGGGCCTCAGCGAAGTGGTCGCCGTCGATCTGGAAGCCAAGCGCCTGGCACGCGTGCGCGAGAACCTCGAGCGCTTGCAGCTGGAAGCCACGCTGATCGCCGCCGATGGCCGCGACACCGCGGCCTGGTGGGACGGCCAGCCGTTCCAGCGCATTCTGCTCGATGCGCCCTGTTCGGCCACCGGCGTGATTCGCCGCCACCCGGACATCAAGCTAACGCGCAAGCCCGAAGACATTCCCGCCCTGGCGCAACTTCAAGGCGAACTGCTCGATGCCCTGTGGCCGACCCTCGCGCCCGGCGGCATCCTGCTTTATGCCACCTGCTCAGTACTGCCGACGGAAAACAGCGACACCATCGCCGCGTTCCTGGCGCGCACGCCCGAAGCGCGGGAAGTCGCCATCGAGGGCGATTTCGGCCTGCAGACCGCCCACGGTCGCCAGTTGCTGCCGCAGCTGGACGGCCATGACGGCTTCTACTATGCCAAGCTGATAAAGACCGCTGTGACCAGCCACAGCTAACGGAGCGATCAGTGAAAATCATCATTCTCGGCGCCGGCCAGGTGGGCGGCACCCTGGCGGAACACCTGGCCAGCGAGGCCAACGACATCACCGTGGTCGACACCGACGGTGATCGCCTGCGCGACCTTGGCGACCGCCTGGACATTCGCACCGTGCAGGGCAAGGGTTCCTTCCCCACCGTGCTGCGCCAGGCCGGCGCCGATGATGCCGACATGCTGGTGGCAGTGACCAACAGCGATGAAGTCAACATGATCGCCTGTCAGGTGGCTTATACCCTGTTCCACACGCCGACCAAGATCGCCCGCGTGCGCGAAGCGGCCTACCTGACCCGCGAGGCGCTGTTCGACAACGAAGCGATCCCGGTCGACGTGCTGATAAGCCCCGAGCAGGTGGTGACCAATTACATCAAGCGCCTGATCGAGTACCCCGGCGCCCTGCAGGTAATCGACTTCGCCGAGGGCAAGGCCCAGCTGGTGGCGGTCAAGGCCTACTACGGCGGCCCGCTGGTGGGCCAGCAACTGCGCCAGCTGCGCCAGCACATGCCCAACGTCGACACCCGCGTGGCGGCCATCTTCCGCCGCAACCGGCCGATCATGCCCAAGGGCGATACCGTCATCGAGGCCGATGACGAGGTGTTCTTCATCGCCGCCAAGGCGCATATTCGTGCGGTGATGAGCGAGATGCGTCGCCTCGAGGACAGCTACAAACGCGTGGTGATCGCTGGCGGCGGCAACATCGGCGAACGCCTGGCCGAGGCCATCGAAAGCCGCTACCAGGTGAAGATCATCGAGATGAACCCGGCGCGCTGCCGCTACCTGTCGGAGAACCTCGACAGCACCATCGTGCTGCAGGGCAGTGCCTCGGATCGCGACCTGCTGGTGGAAGAGAACATCAACGATGCCGACATCTTCCTCGCCCTGACCAACGACGACGAGGCTAACATCATGTCGTCGCTGCTGGCCAAACGCCTGGGCGCGCGCAAGGTGATGACCATCATCAACAATCCGGCCTATGTCGATTTGGTCCAGGGTGGCGAGATCGACATCGCCATCAGCCCGCAGCTGGCCACCATCGGCACCCTGCTGACCCACGTGCGCCGCGGCGATATCGAAAGCGTGCACAGCCTGCGCCGTGGCGCGGCGGAAGCGCTGGAAGTGATCGCCCATGGCGATGCCAAGTCGAGCAAGGTCATCGGTCGCGCCATCGAAGGCATCGCCCTGCCGCCGAGCACCACCATCGGCGCCATCATCCGCGACGAGCAGGTGCTGATCGCCCACGACAACACGGTGATCGAGTCTGGCGACCACGTGATCCTGTTCCTCGTCGACAAGAAGCACATCCGCGACGTCGAACGCCTGTTCCAGGCCGGCCTGACGTTCTTCTAAGCCGGAGAAGACAAATCTCGTAGGAGCGAGCTCTGCTCGCGAAGCTTTTCGCGCGTCTGAGATTCGCGAGCAGAGCTCGCTCCTACAATCGACACGAGCGTGGCGACGAAGGAGACCTCATGAGTACCGAAGCACTGGAAAAGATGCTGGCCAAGGGCATGGACAACGCCCTGCTGCGCTTCGGCCTGGGCAAGGCCCATCTCGATGGCGGCGACGCGGCGCAGGCCGCCGAACACCTGCAACGCTGCGTCGAGTTCGACCCGAGCTATTCCGCCGCCTGGAAGCTGCTGGGCAAGGCGCTGCAGGCCAAGGGCGACGCCGAAAGTGCACGCCAGGCCTGGCAGCAGGGGGTCGCTGCAGCCCAGGCCAAGGGCGACAAGCAGGCCGAGAAGGAAATGTCGGTGTTTCTGCGCAAGCTGGACAAGCAGGGGAGCAATCGCGGCTAAAGCCCCTCCCACAAGTTCAGTGCGACCCCGTGGGAGGCGCTTCAGCGGCGAGCTTTTTGCGGCCGACTCAGGCGGTGGCAGTACGCTGCGGCAGGGCGCGGACAATCGCGCTGAGCAGCATGCCGTACAGCGGCACGAAGAGGATCAGGCTGATCGCCAGTTTGATTACGTAGTCCACCGTGGCGATCTCCACCCAGTTGGCGGCCATGAACGGATCGTCGCTGTGCCAGAAGGCCACCGAGAAGAACAGGAAGGTATCGAGCAGGTTGCCAAAGATGGTCGAGGCCGTCGGCGCGACCCACCACTGACGCATCTTGCGCAGGCGGTCGAACACCTGGATATCCAGCAACTGGCCGAAGGCATAGGCGAGGAAACTAGCCACAGCGATGCGAAAGACGAACAGATTGAATTCGCCCAGCGTTGCCAGACCGCCGAACACGCCCTGATGGAACAGCACCGACACCACGTACGAAGCCACCAGCGCCGGCAGCATGACACGGGCGATCACCACGCGCGCAGCCTGTTTGCCGATCAGGCGCACGGTAAGGTCGGTGGCCAGAAAAATGAACGGAAAGCTGAACGCGCCCCAGGTGGTATGCCAGCCGAACAGGGTGATCGGCAGCTGCACCAGGTAGTTGCTGGCGATGATGATGAGAATGTGGAAGGCGATCAGGCCGGCCAGCACGGGCCGACTGACCGACGCGGGAATCAGGGTCATGTCTATGTCCTTTTTCATAGAGTGGGGTGAGGGAACCCACTGCCGCAGCCGACATGGCCGCGAGCGGCGCGCATTCTAGCCTGTTGTTGACTTCCGGGATAGGTTTTCCGACGAAGCTGCCGGTTTCGTGATCGAGCGTCTTTGCAGCCGGGCGATGGCTTTGAGCACCATTTCGCGGTTTTTTGCCGACTTCACCCAGCTCGGCAACCGGGCGAAGTAGGACCACTTGCTGGTGCTGTTCTCACGCAGCCGGGCAGCGATGAACTGCTCCTGCTCGTACAGATGCTCGGCGTTATAGGCCCAGATCGTGCCATGCCGGGTCTCTTCCTTGAGCGCCAGCTCCAGGCCGAAGAAGGGATCGATGGCATGGTCCACCGGCTCGGCACGGCTGAAGGTCAGTGTGACCTCGTTCTCGGCAGCGCAGTGTTGGCAGTTGGTTCGGCCGACGCTCGGCGCCTGGCTGGCCTCGTGGAAAATGCTGCAGAAGGTCACCCATTGCTGCCCGCAGGCACCGCACGGCCTGCGCCCGCTCCCGAACACGGGGCCACGCCAGGAATCATCGGCGGTCATCATCGCGTGCGTGCAGCTTGGGCAATGAAACGCCGCGCTCCAGTTCCGCCAATGCGGATTACCGATGATCAGTCCAGGCTGGCTGCATTGTGGACACAACGCCTCGATTTGCTCCGCCCAATGCAGAAGGTGAAAACCCTGATCGGTGTATCTGTCAGTCATGCGCGGCTCGCGGAGGGGAAATAAGGGCGTGCATTGTCATACAGATGAAGGTCACAGCAACCGGCCCTATCGCTCATTGAGCAGACGCCAGGCCCGCCGCAGGACCTGCACCGCTTCGACGATCTGCGCTTCGGGCACCGCTGCGAAGCCCAGCACCAGGCCGGCGCGTGCATCGCCCGGTTCGGTGCTGTGCTCCAGCCAGTAATCACTGAGCGCGTTCATCTCCACCCCGGCAGCCCGCGCGGCGCTGACCAGTTCGCGCTCGCGGGCCAGGCTGTCGACCCGCACGCTCAGGTGCAGCCCGGCTTCCACGCACGGCAATGGCGCGCAGCCTGGTATCGCCTGTGGCCAAGCCTCTACCAGGGCATCGCGACGCTGCCGCGCCGCCTGGCGCATGCGTCGTACATGACGCTGAAAATGCCCGGCAGCGATGAACTCAGCCATCACCGCCTGATTGCCGATCTCCGAATGGCGCATCTCCACCGCCTGGCGCTGGGCGAAGGCTTCCGCCAGAGCGGGCGGCAGCACCAGGTAGCCCAGGCGCAACGCCGGAAAGGCGATCTTGCAGAAGGTGCCGACGTACAGCACGCGGCCCTGTCGATCCAGCGCGGCCAAAGGCGCCAACGGCGTGCCGCTGTAGCGATACTCGCCATCGTAGTCGTCCTCGACGATCCAGCCGTCCTGGCGCTCGGCCCATTCCAGCAGTTCCAGGCGTCGCGCCAACGACAGAGTCACGCCGGTCGGGTACTGGTGCGACGGTGTCACGTAGGCCAGGCGACAGCCCTCGATGGCAGACAGCGCTCTGGTATCCAGGCCCTCGCCATCGAGCGGTACTCCACGCAAATCGGCCCCGGCGGCGGCAAAGGCATGGGCAGCGGCGCGATAGCCGGGGTTCTCCACCGCCACCCGCTCACCGGGCCGCACCAGCAACTGCGCGCAGAGGCTGATGGCCTGCTGCGCGCCGCAAGTGATGACGATCTGCCGCGGATCACAGGCCAGCCCCCGGCCGTTACGCAGGTAAGCGGCGACCAGTTCGCGCAATGTGCGGTCGCCGGCCGGGTCACCATAACCCAGCCGGGCCGGCGACGGACGGCGCCAGAAGCGCGCCTGCAAGCGTGCCCAGGTCTCGAAGGGAAACAGGTCGAAAGCCGGCACGCCGATGCGAAAGGCTCGCGGCGCACCCGCCACCGGCATGGGCAAAGCCTGGCGCTGCAGCGCAGCGCTCGCAGCCGGAGCGCAATGAGGTGCTGGCATTGCCGGCCGCGCCAGGGCCAGGTCCGCCACATAAGTGCCATCGCCCACCCGACCTTCGATATAGCCCTCGGCGTAGAGCTGGTCGAAGGCGCGGGTCACCGTATTGCGCGAGATAGACAGCAGACTCGCCAGATCGCGGCTGGCCGGCGGACGCGTATTGCCTGGCAGGCGACCATCGAGAATACGCTCGCGCAGCGACTGGTAGAGCTGGCGCGCCAGGCCGGCGGCAGGGTCGAGGCGAATGCCGGAAAGGTCGACTGGCAGAGGTGGCGTAGCGGGCATGATTGGCTCCATGAAACTGCCTAAAAATGGATCTTACAGGGAACCAATATCCTGCCTAGCATGAGCCCATCACGCCAGGAGACGCACCATGTACCGCCCCGCCGCCTTCAGCCAGGACGACCTGGCCACCCTGCATGCACAGATCGATTCCAGCGGCCTGGCCGTACTGACCAGCGCTGGCGAACAGGGCCTGCAAGCCAGCCACCTGCCACTGTTGCTGGAGCCGGGCGAAAGTGAGTTCGGCACGCTGTACGGCCACTTCGCCCGTGCCAACCCGCACTGGCGCGACCTCGCCAGCGGCGCCGAGGCGCTGGTGGTGTTCAGCGGCCCGGACGCCTACATCCACCCGGGCTGGTACCCGGCCAAGGCCGAGCACAGCAAGGTGGTGCCAACCTGGAACTACATCGCCGTGCACGCCTGGGGCCAGGCCGAGGTGTTCGACGAACCCGAGCGTCTGTTGCAACTGGTCAGCGGCCTCAGCGATCGCCATGAACGCCAGCAGGCGCAGCCCTGGGCGACAAGCGATGCCCCCCGCGAGTACCTCGACGCCATGCTGCGCGCCATCGTCGGCTTCGCTCTGCCGATTCGCCGAATTGAGGGCAAATGGAAGCTCGGCCAGAACCGTTCGGCCGCCGATCAGGCTGGCGTACGCGCAGGGCTGAGCGCCTCGCCCAATGCACGCAATCAAGAACTGGCCGCCCGCATGCTCACCCTCGACTGACAGGAACACCGCCATGCTCGAAATCCGCCCGATCACCGCCGACGACCACGCGGCCTGGCTGCCGCTATGGCACGGCTACCAGCGCTTCTACCAGGCCGAAATTGCCAGCGCGACCAGCGCACTGACCTGGCAGCGTTTCCTCGACCCGACCGAACCCATGAATGCCGCACTCGCCTGGATCGATGGCGAAGCCGTCGGCCTGGTGCACGTCATCTACCATCGCAGCTGCTGGACCGAGGGCGACTACTGCTACCTGCAGGACCTGTACGTCGCCGAAAACATCCGCGGCACCGGCATCGGTCGGGCGCTGATCGAACATGTCTATGCGCAGGCTCGGTCAGCCGGCGCCAGCCGCGTACACTGGCTGACTCAGGAAACCAACTACCGCGCACGCCAGCTCTACGACCGTATCGCCGATCGCACCGGCTTCATCCAGTACAGGAAGCTGTTTTGATGACCCAGGACCTCAGCCACTGGCAACCTCGCCCGACGCCGGATCAGCGCACGCTTCAGGGCAGTTTCGTACGCCTGGAAGGCCTCGACGCCACACGCCACGGCGATGACCTGTGGGCCGCTCTGCAGGGACCGGACCCGGCGCTGTGGGACTATCTGCCCTACGGCCCGTTCAACGAACGCAGCGCATTCGATGCCTGGCTCACCGCTAATGCCGGCAGTCGCGATCCGCTGTTCTACACGGTGCTGGAGCAGGGCTCGGGTCGCGCCCTGGGGCTGTTCAGCTACCTGCGCATCACCCCGCAGGACGGTAGCATCGAGATCGGCCACGTGGTCTTCGGCGCGTCGATGCAGCGCACGCCAGGCGCTACCGAGGCGGTGTACCTGCTGGCTCGCCACGCCTTCGACGATCTCGGCTATCGCCGCCTGGAGTGGAAGTGCGACAACGCCAACGCGCGTTCCAGGCGCGCCGCCGAGCGCTTCGGCTTCGTCCATGAAGGGCTCTTTCGCCAGCACATGGTGCGCAAGGGCAGAAACCGCGACACCGCCTGGTTCGCCATCATCGACGGCGAATGGCCCGCGCGCCAAGAGGCCTTCGAGCGCTGGCTGGCAGCCGACAACTTCGCCGTCGACGGCCAGCAGAAACAGCGTCTGGAAACCTTCAGGGCCTGATCAGGCGGTCGGCACCACGCGCTTGGCCGACTGGAAATGACGCTGCCAGTAGGCATTGTTGAGGCGGTCGATACGCACCTTGGTGCCGCGACGTGGCGCGTGGACGAAGCGACCCTCACCGATGTAGATGGCGACGTGATCCACCGAGCGGCTGCGGATACGGAAGAACAGCAGATCGCCCGGCTGCAGGTCGCTGCGTTTCACCGTGGGTGCATCCACACGCGACAAGGCGCGTGAGGTGCGCGGCAGTTCGAGGTCATCCTGGGTCTTGAAGGCGTACTGCACCAGACCGCTGCAGTCGAAGCCGTGGCTCAGGCTGGTACCGCCCCAGCGATAGGGAGTGCCCAGCGCGCTGAGGGCGCGGTCGATCACTTCCCCGGCTGGTTTGGGCTTGGCCGCTTGCGAAGTGGCGGGAACGGTGTAGACGCGAAAGGTGGCGGAGGCTTGGGTACAGATTCCCAGTAAAAGAGCGCCTCCCAGGCAAAATGACATGAAAAACTTATTCAAACCCAGTGACCTTGGTAACTGGCCTCAAGCGGAAACCTTACCCGCATCAAGGCCTTGCATCGGAGACGATGCTTCCTGCCCGTCCCGGTGACGGACTACCGAAGCGAACACCAGTTCATTTTTTCTGCTGATGACTGACGAACGGCAACCCGACCCAAGGCGCTCTCTGCTGACGCGCCTGGATTCATCTCATGTCGGTCAAGCAGACAGAGAATAGAGTTGCCGTCGTTCACGCCTCGCCAAGAAAGCGCAGGCCGGCGCCTTCAGCGTCCACGCGCATCACTTCCATCTTCAAGACTGGGGCGGGGAACGGCAGGTCCTGCACCTGGCCGATGACCTCAGTGCCGACCGCCAGGGCGGCCATGTCCGGGTGTTTCACATAGACGCCGCTATCGGACAGGTCACGGGTCTGTGCCAGCAGCTCACCGAAGCTGGGGTGGCTGATCTTGATCCGGCACTTCATCGGGGTACGCACCTGCTGACGCTGGTTCGGCATGACAGCTCCATGGTTGGACAAGCGATTTCGCCTTTAATAGCGCATTAGCGCGCAGGCGCCCAGCGCGTGGCGAAAAAAAGGCGCCATCGAGGCGCCTTCCTTCATCATGCTCGGTCACGGCACGTCAGTACCATCTGTCCTCGCCGTCCGGACGATTCTTGAAGCGTTTCATGCTCCACATGTACTGGCTCGGGTAGGTGCGCACGTAGCGCGCCACCACATCACTCATGGCCGCCACGCCTTCTTCGACGTTCTCGCTGTACATGCCTTCCGGCGCCGCCTCGAGGATCACCTTGTAGCCACTGCCGTCAGGCAGGCGCAGCGCATGCAGGAACACGCCGACCGCCTTGCCGCCAGCCAGCATGCCGGGCACGAACTTGCTGGTCAGCGCAGTGGTGCCGAGGAAGGGCACGAAAATACCCGACGAACGGCTCGGCTCAGGGTCGGCCGGAATGCCCACGGCGCCGCCCTTGCGCACTTCCTTGATGACGCTGAGGATGCCTTCCTTGGTCGACGGCGCGACGCGGTTGCCCATCTGCACGCGCTGCTGCTGCAGCAGTTCATCAACGGCCTTGAGCTTGGGCGGGCGGTAGAAAATGATCGGTTTGCACTGGTTGCAGTAGAAGTGGTTGAGCACTTCCCAGTTACCCAGGTGGCTGGTTATGCCAACCACTCCCTTGCCCGAGGCCAGGGCCTGTTGCAACACCTCCAGGCCTTCCACTTCGCGGACCAGAGCAAGGGATTTCTGCGCCGGCCAGATCCAGGCGCAGGCGCTTTCGGTCAGGGTCTTGCCGATGTCCTTGAGGCTCTGCCCAACCAGCTTGTCCAGCGCTGACTCATTCAGCTCAGGGAAGCACTTGCTCAGGTTGATGCGCACTACGTCGCGTGAGCCGTTCGGTAATTTCCACATCAGCCAGCCAATGGCATTGCCCACGGCCTGCACGACACGCCAGGGCAGCAGTGCGAACAGGCGCAGAAAACCCACCACCAGGGCGCCCTTGAGTTTTTCCACAACAGACTCCAACCGCTCACAAAAGCGCCAATTGTAGCGTTGGACGACCGCGCAGTCAGTAAAGGCTCGTCCGAAGCCGCTGCTGCAGGTCACGCTCGTAGGCTTCGACATCGAACTCGTCGTAGATGTGGCGGAAAATATCGCCAGCACTCGGCAGGCTGGCGCGCTTCACCTGGCGCGAGGCATCCCACAGCCCTGAGCGCACTGCCGCCTTGGAGCACTGGAAGTAGCACGTCTCTATATGAATGCGCAGCACGCTGCGCGGCAGCTTGCCCTGGACACGGCCCAGTTCGAGCAGCTCGGGATCGAGGGAGATTTCGGCGCGACCATTGACCCGCAAGCTCTCGCCGACGCCCGGAATCAGGAACAGCAGCGCCACCTGCGGGTTCAGCACGATGTTGCGCAGGCTGTCGATGCGGTTGTTGCCGGGACGATCCGGCAGCAGCAGGGTCTGGTCGTCGAGAATGTGCACGAAGCCCGGCGCATCACCCCGCGGCGAACAATCCAGGCCATCCGGGCCGGCGCTGGCCAGCACCACGAAGGGCGAGGCCTGGATCAGCGCGCGGTAGGGTTCGATCAGTCGCGGCAGCTCCTTGCGCTGCGAGCGCTCGTGGCTGTCGCCGTAAACGGCCTGCAGTTCGTCCAGGGTGGTGATGGTGGTCATGAGCCCTTCAGTTGCGCATAGCGATCGCAGTCGGTGGCGTGGTCCATCACCATACCCGTGGCCTGCATGAAGGCATAGCAGATGGTCGGCCCGACGAAGTTGAAGCCGGCCTTGCGCAATGCCTTGCTCATCGCCTCGGCCTCGGGGGTCACTGCCAGCATCTGGCTGCGGTCGCTGAAATGGTTGATCTTCGGCGCGCCACCGACGAACGACCAGAGCCAGGTGACCGGGTCTTCCAGCTTCAGCCAGGCCTGGGCGTTCTGCCGCACGGCCTTGAGCTTGAGACGGTTGCGGATGATGCCGGGGTCCTGCATCAGCACCTCGATCTCTTCGTCAGTGAGGCAGGCCAGACGCTCGGGATCGAAGCCGTGCAATACCTGCCGATAGCGCTCGCGCTTCTTCAGTACGGTGATCCATGACAGCCCGGCCTGCGCGCCTTCGAGCAGCAGCATCTCGAACAGTTGGCGGGCATCGCGTTGCGGCACGCCCCATTCCTCGTCGTGGTAGGCCTGGTACAGCGGATCGTCGGTACACCAGAAGCAGCGGGGCATGGCAGCAAGCCTCGGTCAGGATGAAGCGGTGACTATAACCACTGCTGTATATAAACACAGCCATGACGAACGCCGCCTACCCTTGCAGACAACTCATTCGCGATTCTGGACGGTGCGGTGCTATCCATCGCGAATGAATTCGCTCCTGCCTCAGCCACGCGCGCGCTAGCCGTAGCCTGCGACCTGCGCCGAGTTTCGATATACTCCCCGGCTTTCCCTCGCAAGCCTCCACAGGTGATTTTTTCGTGAGCCAGAACAAGCCTGCCGTGCGCACCTTCCAGGACCTGATCCTGGCCCTGCAGAACTACTGGGCCGAGCAGGGCTGCGTGGTGCTGCAACCCTACGACATGGAAGTGGGCGCCGGCACCTTCCACACCGCCACCTTCCTGCGCGCCATCGGCCCGGAGACCTGGAACGCCGCCTACGTACAGCCTTCGCGTCGCCCGACCGACGGCCGCTATGGCGAAAACCCCAACCGCCTGCAGCACTACTATCAGTTCCAGGTGGTCCTCAAGCCCAACCCGGAGAACTTCCAGGAGCTGTACCTCGGCTCGCTGAAAGCCATCGGCCTCGACCCGGAAGTGCATGACATCCGCTTCGTCGAGGACAACTGGGAATCGCCGACCCTCGGCGCCTGGGGCCTGGGCTGGGAAATCTGGCTCAACGGCATGGAAGTCACCCAGTTCACCTACTTCCAGCAGGTTGGTGGCATCGAGTGCTACCCGGTGACCGGCGAGATCACCTACGGCCTGGAGCGCCTGGCCATGTACCTGCAGGGCGTCGACTCGGTCTACGACCTGATCTGGACCGACGGCCCGTTCGGCACCGTGACCTACGGCGACGTGTTCCATCAGAACGAGGTGGAGCAGTCCACCTACAACTTCGAACACGCCAACGTCGAGAAGCTGTTCGAGCTGTTCGACTTCTACGAGAGCGAAGCCAACCGCCTGATCGAGCTGGAGCTGCCGCTGCCGACCTACGAGATGGTGCTCAAGGCCTCGCACACCTTCAACCTGCTCGACGCCCGCCGCGCCATCTCGGTGACCGCGCGCCAGCAGTACATCCTGCGCGTGCGCACCCTGGCACGCGCGGTGGCGCAGAGCTACCTGCAGGCACGCGCCAAGCTCGGCTTCCCCATGGCCACCCCCGAACTGCGTGAAGAAGTACTGGCCAAGCTGGAGGCGCAAGCATGAGTGCACAAGATTTCCTGGTCGAACTGGGCACCGAAGAGCTGCCACCCAAAGCCCTGAAGAGCCTCGGTGAGGCCTTCCTCAAAGGCATCGAGAAAGGTCTGAAGACCGCCGGCCTGGGCTATGCAGCCAGCCGCGTGTACGCCGCGCCGCGCCGCCTGGCGGTGTTGATCGAGCAACTCGAAGAACAACAGGCCGACCGCAGCATGAACCTCGACGGCCCGCCCCTGCAGGCCGCCTTCGATGCCGACGGCAACCCGACCCAGGCCGCCTTGGGCTTCGCCCGCAAGTGCGGCGTGGATATCGCTGAGATCGACCGCAGCGGCCCGAAACTGCGCTTCGCCCAGCACATCCCCGGCCAGCCGGCGGTGAAGCTGCTGCCGACCATCGTGCAGGACTCGCTGAACGACCTGCCGATTCCCAAGCGCATGCGCTGGGCCGCCCGTCGTGACGAGTTCGTGCGCCCGACCCAGTGGCTGGTGATGCTGTTCGGCGACGCAGTGGTCGACTGCGAAATCCTCGCGCAGAAGGCCGGTCGCGTGTCCCGTGGCCACCGTTTCCACGCCAACCGCGACGTGCGCATCAGCAGCCCGGCGAGCTATGCCGAAGACCTGCGCAGCGCCTACGTCCTGGCCGACTTCGCCGAGCGCCGCGAGATCATCAGCCGCCGCGTCGATGAACTGGCTGCTGCCGAACAGGGCACCGCCATCGTGCCGCCAGCGCTACTGGATGAAGTCACCGCCCTGGTCGAATGGCCGGTACCGCTGGTCTGCTCGTTCGAGGAACGTTTCCTCGAAGTGCCGCAGGAGGCGCTGATCAGCACCATGCAGGACAACCAGAAGTACTTCTGCCTGCTCGATGCGAACGGCAAGCTGCTGCCGCGCTTCATCACAGTGGCCAACGTCGAGTCCAAGGACCCGGCGCAGATCGTCTCCGGCAACGAGAAGGTCGTGCGTCCGCGCCTGACCGACGCCGAGTTCTTCTTCAAGCAGGACAAGAAGCAGAAGCTCGAAGGCTTCAACCAGCGCCTGGCCAACGTGGTATTTCAGGCCCAGCTCGGTTCGGTATTCGACAAGGCCCAGCGCGTCTCTGCCCTGGCCGGCTTCATCGCCCGCGAAGTCGGTGGCGACGCCCAGCGCGCCGCCCGTGCCGGCCTGCTGTCCAAATGCGACCTGGCCACCGAGATGGTCGGCGAATTCCCCGAGATGCAGGGCATCGCCGGTTACTACTACGCACTCAACGACGGTGAGCCGGAAGATGTCGCCCTGGCCCTGAACGAGCAGTACATGCCGCGCGGTGCCGGCGCCGAGCTGCCGAGCACCCTGACCGGTGCGGCAGTTGCCGTGGCCGACAAGCTCGACACCCTGGTCGGCATCTTCGGCATCGGCATGCTGCCGACTGGCTCGAAGGACCCCTACGCCCTGCGCCGCGCCGCCCTCGGCGTGCTGCGCATCCTGATCGAGAAGGGCCTGGACCTGAACCTGGCCGCTGCAGTCGACTTCGCCGTCGCCCAGTACGCCGGCAAGATCAAGACCGACGGCCTGGCCGCCCAGGTGCTGGAGTTCATCTTCGATCGCCTGCGTGCGCGCTACGAGGACGAAGGCATTGAAGTCGCCGTGTACCAGGCCGTGCGTGCGGTCAATCCGACCTCGCCGCTGGACTTCGACCAGCGCGTGCAGGCCGTACAGGCCTTCCGCAAGCTGCCGCAGGCCGCTGCCCTGGCCGCCGCCAACAAGCGCGTGTCGAACCTGCTGAGCAAGGCCGAAGGTGGCGTCGCCGCCCAGGTCGAGGCGCACTACT
The DNA here is from genome assembly GCF_002479365.1 of Pseudomonas sp. UBA7530. NCBI lineage: Bacteria > Pseudomonadati > Pseudomonadota > Gammaproteobacteria > Pseudomonadales > Pseudomonadaceae > Pseudomonas > Pseudomonas sp. UBA7530. Next base: position 102,468 of record NZ_DLMS01000011.1, on the reverse strand, counting down.
TCGATAACCCCAGCGAGTTCGCCCTGCACGCTGCCATCCAGCAGGCCGACCATGCGGTACAACCGCTGGCCGCTGTCCGTCAGTACGACGAGGCGCTGGCCAAGCTGGCCAGCCTGCGCGAGCCGGTGGACGCCTTCTTCGAGGCGGTGCTGGTCAATGCCGAAGACGCGCGTGTGCGCGCCAACCGTTACGCCCTGCTGGCCCGCCTGCGCGGGCTGTTCCTCGGCGTTGCGGATATCTCGGTGCTGGGCTGACGCACAGCAGCGGCAAGCTACAAGCTTCAAGCGGCAAGCAGGCCGCTGTTGACTTGTAGCTTGCGGCTTGGAGCTTGCCGCTATGAAGTTACTCATCCTCGACCGCGACGGTGTCATCAACGAAGACTCCGACGCCTATATCAAGGCGCTCGACGAGTGGATTCCGATCCCGTCGTCGATCGCCGCCATTGCACGCCTGTCGCAAGCAGGCTGGACGGTGGCCGTGGCCACCAACCAGTCCGGCATCGCCCGTGGCTACTACGACCTGGCGACCCTGGAGTCGATGCACGCGCGCCTGCGCCAGTTGGTGGCCGAGCAGGGCGGCGAAATCGGCCTGATCGTCCACTGCCCGCACGGGCCGGATGACGTCTGCGAGTGCCGCAAGCCAAAGGCTGGCATGCTCGAACAGATCGCTGCGCACTACGCCACGGATCTGAAAGGAATCTGGTTCGTCGGCGACAGCAGCGGTGACCTGCAGGCTGCACTGGCCGTCGATTGTCAGCCTGTGCTGGTAAAAACCGGCAAGGGCGAACGTACCCTGGCCAAGCCGTTGCCGCCAGGAACCCTGGTATTCGACGATCTGGCGGCTGTCGCCGATCGACTGCTCTCATAAGGTGCGAAGCTTCATGGCGATCCTGCAGGCTTTAAGAGTCACGCTTTTCTACCTGCTGCTGTCGTCCAGCTCGTTCTTCTGGTGCCTGATCAGCCTGGTGGTCGCACCCTTGCTGCCGTTCCGCCAACGCTACCGCTTCGTCGTCCAGGCCTGGTGCAGCTGCGCGGTGTGGCTGGCCAGGGTGATCGTCGGCATCCGCTATGAAGTGCGCGGGTTGGAGAATATCCCGCAGCGCCCCTGCGTGATCCTCGCCAACCACCAGAGCACCTGGGAGACCTTCTTCCTCTCCGCCTATTTCGAGCCGCTCAGCCAGGTGGTCAAGCGCGAGCTGCTGCGCGTGCCGTTCTTCGGCTGGGGCATGGCGCTGCTCAAGCCGATCGCCATCGACCGCAGCAACCCCAAGGCCGCACTCAAGCAACTGGCCAAGCAGGGCGATGAGCGCCTCAAGCAGGGCGCCTGGGTGCTGGTGTTCCCCGAAGGCACGCGCATTCCACCGGGGCAGATCGGCAAGTTCTCCCGTGGCGGCACGGCCCTGGCGGTGAATGCCGGCCTGCCAGTGCTGCCCATCGCGCACAACGCCGGCGAATTCTGGCCCAAGGCGGGCTGGGGCAAGCGCTCGGGCACCATCGAAGTGATCATCGGCGCACCGATGTATGCCGAAGGCGAGGGGCCTCGTGCCATTGCCGAACTCAACGAGCGTGCCTTCCAGTGGGTCTGCCAGCAGCAGACCGAACTGCGTGGCGAAGAGCCTCAGCTGAGCCGTCTAGGCGAAATGGCCTGATCTGTGGATAAGCTGTGCATCGAATGCAATCAAAGCGCCATCACTTCTTTTATCTAGTTGATTTTCAAAGCGAAATAGACGCGCTAGGAAAAATCCTCAACAGGGTATAAGTTGTCGCGTGGCGCTTCTGCCGACAATCCGCGGGGCTCGCCTCCGTTGAGATGCGCATGCCAGAACGCATCAGCCCCCGGCACGCATTGATATAAGCCTCGACGCGCGCACAGTCTCGCTCGCGACGATGGCCGATGATTGGATCAGTAAAGGGAATTCACTGCCATGCCGTCGATCTACCAGCTCAAACCCGCCTTCCAGAACCTGCTGCGCCCCGGCGTCGAGCGTTTGTATGCGCGCGGCGTCACCGCCAACCAGGTGACCCTCGCCGCCGCACTCGTCTCGGTGCTGCTCGGCGCTGTGCTAGCCGCGTTTAGCCATATCATCTGGCTGTTCGCACTGATTCCTGTGTGGATGCTGCTGCGCATGGCGCTCAATGCCGTCGACGGCATGCTGGCGCGCGAGTTCGGCCAGCACTCGAAGCTCGGCGCCTACCTCAACGAACTCTGCGACGTGATTGCCGACAGCGCCCTGTATCTGCCCTTCGCCCTGCTGCCTGGCGTCTCGCCGCTGCTGGTGGTCCTGGCGGTGGTGATGGCGGTGATCAGCGAATACGCCGGCGTGCTCGGGCCCATGGTCGGCGCCTCCCGCCGCTATGACGGGCCGATGGGCAAGAGCGATCGCGCCTTCTACTTCGGTGTGATCGGTGCAGGCGTCGCCACGGGCCTGCTGCCTGCCTTGTGGATCAACCTGGCGCTGGCGCTGATCCTCGCCCTGCTGCTCTATACCCTCTACAACCGCGTTCGCCACGGGCTGGCCGAAACGGCCTGAACCCTTTTCAAGGAATAAGGAGATTCCATGCGCCCCGTCCAACTGCATACCTTTGCCACCCACGACGGCGTCGAGCTGAGCTATCGCCACTGGCCGGCGACGGTGCCCGCAGACGGCCCGCGCCAGGCCGTGGTGCTGTTCCATCGCGGCCATGAGCATGGCGGGCGCATGGCCCATCTGGTGGACGAGCTGGAGCTGCCGCACTGCGACTTCTTCGCCTGGGATGCCCGTGGCCATGGCCTCTCGCCTGGCGCGCGCGGCGACAGTCCGAGCTTCGCCACCAGCGTGCGCGACGTGCAGACCTTTATCGAGCATATCGGCGTACAACACGGCATCGCCGAAGAGGACCTGGCGGTGGTGGCGCAGAGCGTCGGCGCGGTGATTGTCTCCACCTGGGCCCATGACTACGCGCCCAAGGTGCGCTGCCTGGTGCTCGCCTCGCCGGCCTTCAAGGTCAAACTCTACGTGCCCTTCGCCCGGCCTGGGCTGAAGCTGCTGCACGCCTGGCGCGGCAACTTCTTCGTCAACAGCTACGTGAAGGCGAGGTTCCTCAGCCACGATCCCGAGCGCATTCCCTCTTTCGAAAACGACGCGCTGATCGCCCGGCCAATCTCGGTGACCATGCTGCTTGGCCTGTACGAAGCGGCTGATCGCGTCGTTGCCGACGCGCAGGCGATCCAGGTGCCGACCCAGCTACTGATCTCCGGCGCCGACTTCGTGGTCCACCGCAAACCACAGGAAGACTTCTTCGAACGCCTCGGCAGCCTGCGCAAGGAAAAGCACCTGCTGCCCGGTTTCTTCCACGACACCCTTGGCGAGCGCGACCGCGACCACGCGCTGAGCCGCGCTCGGCGCTTTATCCTGCGCAACTTCGAGGAACCGGTGACGCGTCCCTCGCTGCTCGATGCCGATCGTCTGGGCGCCACCTGCGCCGAAGCCGAAGAGCTGGCCGCACCGCTGCCTAAGAATTCGCTGCGCGACCTCTACTGGCGCGCCACCCGCGCCGGCATGCGCCTGGGCAGCACGCTCTCGGCCGGGGTGAAACTGGGCTTCGACACCGGTTTCGATTCCGGCAGCACCCTCGATTACGTTTATCGCAACCAGCCGACCGGTAAGGGCGCGCTGGGCCGGCTGATCGACCAGAACTACCTGAACTCCATCGGCTGGCGCGGCATTCGTCAGCGCAAGCTGCATGCCGAAGAGCTGCTGCGCCTGGCCATGGCCCGACTGCGCGGAGCGGGCAGGGCGGTGCGCATCGTCGATATTGCCGCCGGCCATGGCCGCTACATCCTCGAATCGCTGGAGGGCCAGCAGCAGCGCCCCGACTCGATCCTGCTGCGCGACTACAGCGACATTAACGTGCGTGACGGCAATGCGCTGATCGAGCAGAAGGGCCTGGGCGACATCGCCCGCTTCGTCAAAGGCGATGCCTTCGACCGTGACGATCTCGCTGCGCTGGATCCCAAGCCGACCCTGGCGGTGGTGTCCGGCCTGTATGAACTGTTCGGCAGCAACCAGATGGTCAGCGATTCGCTGGCCGGGCTGGCCGCAGCGGTCGAGGAGGGTGGTTATCTGGTCTACACCGGCCAGCCCTGGCACCCGCAACTGGAGCTGATCGCCCGCGCCCTGACCAGCCACCGCGATGGTCAGGCCTGGGTGATGCGCCGGCGCAGCCAGGCGGAGATGGATCAGCTGGTGGAAGCGGCGGGCTTTCGCAAGGTGGCGCAGCGCATCGACCAGTGGGGTATCTTCAGCGTATCCCTTGCCCAACGGGTGAAGTGATGGACAACACGCGCGAACAGGGATTGTACAAGCGCGGCGTACTCTGGCTGCTGTTGCTCGGCCCGCTGTTCTTCGCCAGCTACGGCTTCGCCAACTGGTTCACTGGGCAGCGCGATGATGTCGGCAGCCTGGTCTTCGCCTGGGAGCCACAGATCCCGCTCTGGCCCTGGACCATCGTGCCGTACTGGTCGATCGACCTGCTCTACGGCCTGTCCTTCCTGCTGCCAGCCTGCCGCCGCGAAATGGATCGCCACGCCCTGCGCCTGCTCGCTGCGCAGGTCATCTGCGTGGCCTGCTTCCTGCTCTGGCCGCTGCGCTTCACCTTCGAGCGGCCGCCGCTGGACGGCACCTTCGGCCTGATGTTCGACGTACTGATGGGCTTCGACAAACCCTTCAACCAGGCGCCTTCGCTGCATATCACCCTGCTGGTGATCATCTGGGCGATGTTCGCCAATCACACCCGCGGGCTGTTCTGGCGTGGCCTGCTGCACGGGTGGATGGCGCTGATCGGCATCTCCGTGCTGACTACTTGGCAGCATCACTTCATCGACCTGCCCACCGGGGCGCTGGCGGGCTTCTTCTGCCTGTGGCTGCTGCCGCTGCAGGGCGATACGCCGCTGAAGCAGATGTGCCTGGCCAGCGATCCCCGGCGTTGGCGCCTGGCGCTGCGCTATGGGCTTGGCGCAACGCTATGCGCCGTGCTGGCAGTCAAGCTGGGCGGCGCCTGGCTGTGGCTGTTCTGGCCGTTCGTTGCCCTGGTCATGGTCGCGCTCAACTACCTGCTGTTCGGCGCTGGCGGCTTCCAGAAGCAGGCCGACGGGCGCCTCAGCCCGGCCGCGACGGTGTTGCTCGCACCCTATCTGCTCGGTGCCTGGATCAATTCAAGGCTATGGACATACCGCCAGCCAGCGCCGAGCCAGGTCGTGGAGGGCATCGACCTCGGCCGCCTGCCGGGCCCGGGTGATCTCGATGGCTACGCCGCCGTGGTCGATCTGTGCGCCGAACTGCCGCTGCTGCACACACCGAGCGCCTACTGCAGCCTGCCCTCGCTGGACCTGGTGGCGCCCGATGCGCTGACCTGCCAGCGCGCCGCCGAGGCCATCGAACGCCTGCGCCAGAGCGGCCCGCTGTTGGTGTGCTGCGCCCTGGGTTATTCGCGCAGTGCCACAGCCGTGGCCGCCTGGCTGCTACATAGCGGCCGCTGCCAGAGCGTCGAGTCCGCCGTAGAGCTGATCCGCCAGGCGCGGCCACAGGTCGTGCTCGGCCCGCAGCATCTGGCTGCGCTGCAGGCCATGCTCGACGTGGGCGCTGAACTGGAGGTCGCCCATGCAGGCTGATCTGCTGCTGGTCGCCGCGCTGCTACGACGCGGGCGCAGCCTCGACCAATTTTCCGGCGCGCTGAGTCTGGTCGCCGTGGTCTTCGGCCTGGCGCCTTGGCTCGGCGCCCCGGCAAGCCTGATGATGGCGCTCATCTGCGCAGCGCTGCTGATTGCCGGCCTGGCCGAGAAATACTGGGCGCTGCGCGTGGCGCTGGATGCCGAACTGTTTCAGCGCCTGGCCGAATCCGGCGAACAGCTCGACAGCCAGACTCATGCGCTGGATCAGGCGCTACAGAATCTGGGCCTGCAGAATGCGCAGCAGGCTGGCCGCGATTGGAGCCTGCGAGCTCAGGGTGCGCTCGGCCTGCTGCGCAAACAGGCGCTGTGTCTGCTGCTGCAGGTCGCAATCGTTGTGCTCGGAATCTTCATCGTTTTCGCTTAAGGAGTCGCCATGCTCGCTGCATTGACCGCTTTCGCCATCACCTCGGCAGCTCGCCTGCTGACCGGTGCCCGAGCCCTGTGGCTCGGCAGCACCGCGCAGGCGACGCAACGCCTGTACTACGCCAACCACAGCAGCCATGGCGATTTCGTCCTGCTCTGGGCATCGCTGCCGCCGGAGCTGCGCAAGCGCACCCGGCCGGTGGCCGGCGCCGACTACTGGCAGAAGCCGGGCGTACGCAGCTTCCTGATCAATAACGTATTCAACGGCGTGCTGGTCGACCGCGAGCGCAAGGAAGGCGCCAACCCACTGCAGGCGATGCTCGATGCGCTGGATGGCGGCGACTCGCTGATCATCTTCCCCGAGGGCACGCGCAACCTCGGCGACGAGCCGCTGCTGCCGTTCAAGAGTGGTCTCTATCACCTGGCCCAGGCGCGCCCCGACGTGGAGCTGGTACCGGTGTGGATCGCCAACCTGAATCGGGTGATGCCTAAGGGCCGCGCGCTGCCGCTGCCTCTACTGTGCACCCTGAGTTTCGGCGCAGCGCTGGAGCGCATCGAGGGCGAGGGCAAAGACGCCTTCCTGGAACGCGCGCGTAACGCCCTGCTGGCCCTGGCACCCGAGGAGGCCTGAGATGGATAACAACACTTTACTGCTGTTCGCCGGTATCGGTGCCCTGCTCCTGCTGGCCAGCCTGGTCGGCTTCGTCCTCAAGCGACGCAGTGGCGACCGACCCAACCCGGTGGTGGACAACCTCAACGCGCGGATCAACGCCTGGTGGGTGATGGTGCTGGTAATCGGCATCGCCTTCCTGTTCGGCAACATTGGCGTGGTCGTGCTGTTCTACTTCGTGTCCTTCTACGCCCTGCGCGAATTCATGACGCTGACACCGACCCGGCGCAGCGACTATCCGGCGCTGGTCGCGGCCTTCTATTTCGCCCTGCCGATGCAGTACCTGCTGATCGCCCTGGATTGGTACGGCCTGTTCGCTATCTTCATCCCGGTCTATCTGTTCCTGCTGCTGCCGATCCTCGCCTCGCTGGGCGGTGATACCACGCGCTACCTCGAACGCGCGGCCAAGGTGCAATGGGGCTTGATGATCGCCGTGTACTGCATCTCCTCGGTACCGGCGCTGCTGACCCTGGACATCCCCGGCTACGAGGGGCGCAACCTGCTGCTGATCGCCTGGCTGATCATCGTTGTGCAGCTCTCCGACGTGCTGCAGTACGTATGCGGCAAGCTGTTCGGCAAGCATAAGATCGCGCCCAACCTGTCACCGTCGAAAACCGTGGAAGGCTTTATCGGCGGCGTGGCCCTGGCAACGCTGATCGGCGCCACCCTGTGCTGGATCACCCCCTTCGCCTTCTGGCAGGCCGCGCTGTTCGCCCTGCTGGTGTGCCTGCTCGGCTTCGCCGGCGGCCTGGTGATGTCGGCGATCAAGCGCGACCGCGGCGTGAAGGACTGGGGCCATATGATCGAGGGCCACGGCGGTATGCTCGACCGTCTCGACTCGGTGTGCTTCGCCGCACCGGTGTTCTTCCATATGGTGCGTTACTGGTGGGCCTGAGCCTAGGCCAGCACGGGGATTGTGGATTGCACTAGAGTCAACTCAAGCCAGAGAACAAGAAGGCTGACATGATCGCCCACACCCAGACACTGTTCGGAGCCGTCGCACTGGTCGCCGTGATCATGGGCAGTTGTCTGATCCTGGTCGGCCAGCTGCGTCACCGCGACGGCATGCTCACCACCGGATTGGGCATGCTCTCCCATGCGCTGGCCTACATCGGCTTTACCCTGTTCGGGCTGGCCTCGATGTGGCTGACCTATGTGCTGGCCAACACGCTGCTGTCCACCGCGCTGGCGTTCTATACGGTCAGCCTGCCGCTGATCCACGGCCGGCGCCCGCCCTGGCGGCTGGCCTTTGCCTTCCCGCTGCTTCTGGGTGTGCTGCTCAGCCTGCTGATCGAGACCCAGGAACCCCGACAACTGGTGGCCTGCCTGCTGCTGTTCAGCCAATGTCTGGTGATTCTGCACCTGAGCCGCCTCCATGCCGTGCTCGGCGGGCGCGCCCACCGAATTCTGATGATCGGTGCAGGCATCAGCCTGTTCGGCCTGGGCATCCGCGTGGTGGTCATCCTCAGCGGCGCGCCGGCGGAGATGCACTACGACGTCAGCAACCTGAAGCAGACGGTATCGGTCGCCCTCGGCGCCGCCACCATCATCATGTTCTCCTTCGGCCTGGTGCTGCTGTCGCGCGAGCGCATCGAATCGGAGCTGCGCCAGACCGCCCTGCGCGACACGCTTACCGGATTGCCCAATCGCCTGGCGATACTCGAACAACTCAGCGATGAGCTGGAGCGAGCCCGCCGCCAGCACACGCCGCTGTCCATCGCCATGCTCGATCTGGACCACTTCAAGCAGATCAACGACAGCCACGGCCATCTGGTCGGCGATGACGTGCTCAGGCACTGCGCGGACCATCTGCAGCAACGGCTGCGGCGTAATGACAGCATCGGCCGTTATGGTGGTGAGGAATTCCTGCTGATCCTGCCCGGCACCGACGCCAGCGGCGCGCTGGAGCTGGTCGATCAGCTTCGCCAATCCCTGACCCAGCACCCGGCACAGATTGACGACAGGCACATCGCCTTGAGCTTTAGCGCCGGTGTTTACGGCAGCAGCAGCTCCGTCGCCGATGACATCACCGCCATGCTGCTCAAGGCCGACACCGCGCTCTATCGCGCCAAGCACGCCGGGCGTAATACACAGGTTCTGGCCACGGCGGACTGATAGGAGGGGCTCGGATTTACGGGCAGACCTGAGTCATGCCTGGCTACCAGCGTTCAGCGTCGCCCGGCTTTTCTGCAGGCAACAAAAAACCCGCCGAAGCGGGTTTTTTAAGACCTTCCGACATCCTGTCGTTTGCCTTCCTGGCGCGGTCTGTCTTCCGTGACTCGGGACATCCAGTTCCCGGTAGGTGTGAGTAGATTAACCAGCCCACGGACGCGGCGGGAGAGGTCCGTTGCGCTTCGGCATGTAAGCCTTTTGCCATAGCGGCACTCGCGAAAAACCATGATCTGAGCCTGACGCTAATTAGAAGGCAGCTTTACTCGTCCACAAACACGCCACATAGATCGATCACGAATCGCGCAGGTTGCGCCTCTCCTGCCGCTACGACGATAAGTACCGAACGATTGGCGTCTCGACCATTAACGCATTGTACGTACAGAGCAAGATTTCCTTGCTTATACGCGGGCGTATCGCCCGGAAAATCCATATGTTTTCTTGCGCCAGGAATCAGACCTACCAGCGCATCTGCCTGCCGCTCACCGAGTTCCGATAAATACTGGACCTGCTGGTTATCGAAGAGCACTGGTCCGAAATCTGGCACATCTAACATTGAGCTGAACACATAGAAATCGCTTTCAGCACCATCGAATAGTCGTTTTTTATTTTTAACTAGATCACTCATGCTTCAAGAATAAGCTTTTTTATCTCCAAATTTTGATACTCTACTGCACTATCTGTGCGCCGCATTTGGTGTTACGCAAGAGCACCGATACTCTGAAGAGGTTTGTGTCTAACTTCCTTACAAGTCCTCCTCATGGACTAGTCCTTGGACAAAATTAGTAAAACTGGAACAAATTACCGTTTCTGATTTTTTTTGATTCTCTTCAAAGCTGAGCTCGGCGTAAAAATTATCAGTCGTAAAATAGCTAACCAGCCCAGAGTCTACATTTAGGCAAAAATAATTCCCCCCCCAGTCGTTAGCAAAGGGAAGTAGATTCTCAGGAATCACCTGTTTATCTCTCATTGAAAGGTAAGTTGATAGCAGATTCGATGGAGAATCGGAAATTGGCTTGAAAGATGCGACCTCTAAAGGCTCTTCAATTTCCGCACCAACCCAATACGTGCGATCAGGAACGCCACCATTATATTTAAGATAATGAGTCCTAAACTCATCAGGCAATTTTTTTCCAACCTTAGCTTCAAAACTATTCAGCTGCGCCAGATCGACTGAAGCTTCAGTATTAGAGAAAATATTTTCATTCATGACCAACCCTCACTTATCAACAACGCCCGACTTTAGATCTAGGAATCTTATTAGCAAGCCATCCTTTCTTTGAAGATACCAAAATTGCTTCAGCGCTTTCGTACTTTACCTTGAAATTTTTTTCATACTGGGACACAGACCCTGCATGAGGGAATGTTGCCTCATGAGCAGAGGTCTTAACCAATTGCATCGTGGTGGTACCAGTTTTCGGGTTAAAGTCATCAACATGGTGCCAGGTGTAACCCGTTGCCGCTTTCTTAGAAATACCAGCCTCTTTAAATGCTTGAGTGAAATCGCGCCCGCGACTTCCCTGCATTTTGATAACCACAATATTCTTTTGTGAGCCGACTGTGGGGAATAAATCACTACTCCCAGTAAAGTCTACCCCTGTGAGGGCCCACCCCCACGGATCCACCCACCCATACGGCTCCGGTGCGTACTGGAACAGGTTGATCCCACCCGCCAACCCAATCGGATCCGGGCTGATAAACCTTCCGATATCCGGATCGTAGAACCTGAAGGTGTTGTAGTGCAGCCCGGTTTCGCGGTCCAGGTACTGGCCCTGGAAGCGCAGGTTCTGCTCTTCGACAAAGAAGCTTTCCTGCTGTTCGGCCAGGGTGTTGCCCCAGACCTGGTAGCGGGCCTGCCAGATGCAGCGGCCGTCGTCTTCAGTGAGTTGCTGCGGTAACCCGTTTGGATCGGTGTGGTAATAGCGCAGGCGGGCGTGTTCGCCCTGGCCGTCGACGCGCGCCAGCGGGTCGTAGCTGCCTTCGTCGTAGAGGTAAAGGCTATGTCGACCGTTGCGGGTCTCGCTGAGCAGGCGCATGCCGTCCCAGGTGAAGTCGGTCTGGCCGAGCAGCACGCCGTGGGCATCGTAGTGGCTTTTGCCGATACGCCGGCCGAGCGGGTCGTAGTGCATGACCACGCGGCTGCCGTCGTTGTTGGTGACTTCCCGCACGCGGTGTTCGGCGTCGTAGCTCAGGCGCTGCACCTGGTGACGGCCGCTGCGTTTTTCCACCAGGCGGCCAAAGGCGTCGTAGCGGTAGCGCTTGTCCTGGTAGGTGAGCAGTTTGTTGTGGCGCACCCAGCCGCTGCTGGCAGCATCGCCACCAACCGGGTGCAGCAGGTTGGCAGCCGCGTCGTAGCTGTAGGTTTCCAGATTGCCGCGAATCAGGTCCTGGCTGGCGATGATGCGCCCGCTGGCATCGTAGTGCAGCTGCTGCTTCTGTTCGCGCTGGCTGGCCGGGTCGCGGTCGAGGCGGCCGATCAGGTTGTCGCTGGGATCAAAGGCGTAGCGCCGCTCGGCTTCGGCCGGCAGCTGCACGGGTTGCTCCAGGCGCCGACGCAGGCGTGCGGTGAGGCGTCCGGTTCGGTCGTACTGGCTACGGGTAACGAGCTGCCCCTGGGTGCGCAGCACCTCGCGATGCAGACGGTCACGCTCGAAGCGGCTGACCAGTTGATCATCCAGGTTGAGCAACTGCAGGTGACCGCTGCCGTAGTACAGGCGGCGGATACGGCGCTGGTCAGGCAGTTGCGTTTCCAGCAGGTTGCCGAGCTCATCGTAGGCATGCTGCAGGGCGCCGGCGGCGCTCTGCTCGCTGAGCAACTGGCCAAGGGCGTCGTAGGCGAAGGCCAGCGACTGCATCTGACCATCAGCCGCAGTGAGGTCGACCCCCGTCAGGCGATCGAGCGGGTCATAGCTGTATTCGGTGCGACCGTCTTCGGTGTGCTTGGCGATCATCCGGCCAGCGGCATCGCGCTCGAAGCGGTGGATGATCGGCGCCGGCGGCGTCTCGGGGACACTGCCCAGGCCCGTGCCGTATGGGGCTGGGGTATAGGCCAGGGCAATGAGGTTGCCCTGCGGGTCATAGCGGTAATGCCGAGCGCTGTCGTCTAGATCGTGCTGGGCGGTGAGGCGGTCGAGCACGTCCCAGGTGAAGCGGTAGCGTTCGTCGTTCTCGTTGCTCAGGGCGAGCAGGCGACCATAGGCGTCGTATTCGAAGCCGACGCTGCGGCCCAGGGCATCGATGCGCTGGCGAACCTGACCACGGCGGTCATAGCGATAGCGCACGGGCTTGCCGGCAGGATCGAGGTAGGCGCTGAGCTGGCCGATGGCGTCGCGTTGAAACTCCTCGCAACGGCCATCAGCCAGTTGCGTCTGCAGCAAGCGCCCCTGGCTGTCGTAGTGGTAGCGGGTGATCTCGCCGAGGGCATCGGTGATCTGCACCAGGTTGCCGCGCTCGTCGTAGGCGAAGCGCGTGGGGTAGCCGGAGCAGTCGACCTGTTCGGTGAGCTGGCCGAGGGCGTTCCAGCGCAGGGTCTTGCGCTTGCCGCTAGCGTCGATGATTTCCACCGGCAGACCGCTGGTGTCGTAGCGATAGCGGGTGACATGGCCCAGCGGGTCGATCTCGGCGATGCAGTTGCCGCGCTTGTCGTAGCGGTACTGCCAGGCATTGCCGGCAGCGTCGGTCTCGGCTTCCGGCAGCGACCAGTGGCCAAGCCACTGGGTGAAGTCGCGACGCCCCAGCGGGTCGTGGGTTTCGCAAAGGTTGCCGGATTCATCATAGGCGAATTGCCAACGCGCGCCGTCCGGAGCGACGGCGGCCAGCAGCTGGCGCTCGTCATTCCATTCGAACAGCCAGAGCTGGCCGAGGGCATCGTGATAGCGGGTGATCTGGTACTGGCTGTTCCAGTGGCGTTCGCTGGTGCGACCAAGGCCGTCAATGACCCGGGTGATGCCCGCATCCAGATCGTAATGCAGATGGTATTCGTCGCCGTCGGCGGTCCAGTGCCGTGTCACCCGCCATTCGCGGCCATCGGCACCCTGAAACTCGCCCCATTCGTAGAAGCAGCGCAGGCCTGTGGGACGCCGATGCTCGATCAGACGGCGGCCGCTGTCGTAGACGAAGCGACGCAGCAATTGGCCCTTGTCGTCGCGGACTTCACTGAGATCGCCCTGTGCGTCATAGGCGTAGGCGACCAGCACCTCGCGCCGCTCATCGGCGAACAGGCGCTCGACCCGGCCAAGGCGCTGCGGGTGGCGGGCGTCGGCAATCAGTTCGATGCCCAGCTGGTTATGGCCATCACGCACGGCAGACAGCCGGCCAGCGGAGTCGTATTCGAGCAGCAGGCGGTTGTCGTTGCGATCACCCAGCTTGCTCAGGCGCAGCCGATGCGGCGCTTCAGGCAGAGGCTCGAACAGGCGGTAGAGACCATCGACGCTTTCCACCAGCAGCGCGCCGCTTTCATCGCGGCGGAAGTTCAGGCCTTCACCCGGGCTGTAGCAGGCATCGCCCGGCGGCAGGCTGCCGATCTCGATAGGGCGGCCCTGCTCGTCGATATAGGTCAGCGCTTCGCCACCCTCCGGATGGGCGCGTACCTGCACGGCGATCTCGAACGGCAGGCTCCAGCCAGCCCCCAGCAAACCGTCACGACGCCCGTCACGACTGCTGTAGAAGCGCTGCCACTCGATGGGCATCAGCCCCGGCAGGACGAAGTCGAGGTCGTCGTCTTCGCCAAGCACCTTGGCCCCGGTGCTGGCGTGCACCGGGTTGGGTGCACCGCTGCTGGCCGAACCAAGAGCGTTGACGATGGAGTTGGTGGCATAGGCGGTCGCACCGCCCATGGCCATGTTGCCGGCGAAACCGGCGACCAGGCAGGGCAGCTTGCTGCACAGCTTGCGCGGGTTACCACGCAGCGCCATGAGCACGCCCAGGGCCAGGCCGATGCCGGGGGTCTTGCCGCTGCGAATCGGCTGCACCACCACGGCGTCACCACCGATGCGCACGTTCGGCGAGATGTTGCCGCTTTCCACCACCGTGGCTTCGCAGGTGCTGCGATCACCACTGCGCACCGCCGGCTGGCCTTCGATGCTGACCTTGATCGATCCTTCGGCCAGCAGTTGCACCGGCATCGGCGGGTGCTTCTTGCACTCGATGGCATCCAGCGGGCAGGGGATGACGCCAGGTGCCGGCTGGGCAACCGTCGGCTGCCACATCTCACTGAAGAAGCTCTTGGCCATGTCGAGAAAGCTGGGCTCAGGCTCCTCGGCGGGTGGTGCCTGCTCCAGCTCGGTGCCTGCCGGCGCAGCGGCGCTGCCCAGCTTGCCAGCGGCGCGCGCGGAAGGCAGGCCGTTGGTTTTGGTCTTGTTGGCGCCGGTAACGATCTTGGCCTGAACATTGGGCGGGGAGATGGCATTGCCCAGGCCTTCGCAGAGGGTCGTAAGACCCTTGTCCCAGCCGGTTTTGTTCATGCCGACCCCCACGGCGATACCTACTACTGCAGCGAGGGCAAAGCCACCGAGACCAAAGGTGAGGACGGTCAGGCCGGTGGCGGCGACCACGGCGGCACAGGCCACGGCGGTGATGGCGGCATAGGCAGCCACTTCCAGCACGCCGCCGACTATGTCGGCGAGCAATGTGGTGTGCAGCAGATCGTCGCCGAGCCGGGCGGCCCAGAGCGCATCAGACATCGCAGATCATCCGTTGAGGCTGAGGCTGTGCTTGATCTGTTTCGCCAACTTGGCGAACGGGGCCTTGGGATCGCTGCTTGCTTCTTGAATGGTGTAGCTCATCGGGCGTTTCCTTCCTTTGGGTGCCGTGGACGCGTCCTGGTGACAAGCTCCAACTACGAGAGCTCGGTATTCAGTGCTCGGCCAGCTATGAGCAGGTGGGGTTTGTGAAGCGGTTACGATTTCGTATGGAAATATCAACAATCCAGGGCAAATCGAGGCTCTGCCGGGCAATGGCTAGCCGACCCGACACCAGCTGCCTCGCTGTGCCCGTTCGGGCAGGATGAGCCTCCAGATGGCCTCACATTGCTGGCATTGATAGAGCACTTCGCCGCCCAGGACGTTGGCCGGTGCCGTGTACCACGCGGGTGCCGGCACGGGTGTAAAGACGCCCGACGCGCTACGCAGGCGGCCGTCGCACTGCTCGAAGTCGTGATAGTCGCGAAACTCACCGGCCTGGTAGACCTTTGCGCAGCTATGACAGGCCGCCAGGCATTCGAGAAATGCCGGCTGCGGGTCACCGCGGCGCAGCTTCAGGTAGGTGGTCCGTTTGAGCTGGCTGCTGGCTGCATCGGCGTGAGCATCGACCCAGGCGGTCACCTCGTCCTGAGTGATTCGCTCGGCGCGGCGAGCCTGCAAGAGCAGGCTGAGTTGATCAGGGTCCACTTGGCGGCGCTCCATTCATGGGGATGACCCAGGACTCGTCCCAGGTTGAGGTCTGTGCAAGGAACTGGCTGTTGCCACCTGAACCGGCGGCCGGATAGGCCTCGGTCACAGGCTCCCAGCCGATCGGGTGAGAGTCTCCCAACGGCCTTGGGACGCGGGCGTCGATGACCTGTGAAGCGGGTATCTTCAGCACCACTTCGTGCTGGCCCCAGTGATCGAATACCTGGCTCTTGTCCATGCTGACCTTCGGGTCCAGGCCCGGATTATCGAAGGTCATGTAAGCATCACGGTTGATACGCCCCGCATCGCGGTAGTACTTCAGCGTCCGGTAGTTCGTTGCACGGTAGACATAGTCCGAGTGTTGCAGGCGTGATTGCAACTGCGCATGCAAGGCACCGCCCTGTTGGCGCGTCTGCGACACCATTCTCTTGTATTGCTGACGGGTCAGGCTGCGCTCGCCGGGACCCGGCCTGTGGCCACGTTGATGCAGGTTCGACTTCTGGCACGTCAGCCCCAGCGGGTCGGCCCATCCGACTGGGTTGGGTGCGTACTGGTACTGGTTGGTGCCGCCGGCCAAGCCGATTGGATCGGGGCTGAGGAAGCGACCGATATCCGGATCGTAAAAGCGAAACGTGTTGTAGTGCAGGCCTGTTTCCCGATCAAGGTACTGGCCTTGAAAACGCAGGTTCTGCTCTGTGAGGTGAGCATCCTGGCGTTGCTCACTCAGGGTGTTGCCCCAGACCTGGTAGCTGGCTTGCCAAGTGCAGCGGCCATGTTCGTCGGTCAGTTGCTGGGGCAGGCCATTGGGGTCGTTGTGGTAATAGTGCAGCTGTGCGTGCGGACCTTCCCCGTCAACTCGGGCCAGTGGCTCGTGGCCGCTGCCGTCGTACAGGTACAGGCTGTGCCGGCCATTGCTCTGCTCGCCCAGCAGGCGCAGGCCATCCCAGATGAAACGGCTTTCACTGAGCAGGTGACCCTGGGCGTGAAAGTGCTTCTTCTGCGTGCGCCGACCGAGAGGGTCGTACTGCATGCGTACCCGGCTGCCATCGGCATTACGCACTTCCACGAGGCGATGTTCATCGTCGTAGAACAGGCGTTGCAACTGCCGTGCGGCGCTGCGCTTTTCAATCACCCGCCCAAAGGCGTCATAACGGTAACGCTTGTCCTGATAGACGAGCAACTGATCATGGCGAACCACGGTCGCATCCTGCTGCGCGCCTGGCAGCAGGTTGGCCGCGGCATCGTAGGCAAAGGTTTCCAGATGCCCGCTGAGCAGATCCTGCCGGGAAACGATGCGGCCACGAGCATCGTAATGCAGGCCGTGCCGCTGGTGACGCCCCGCCTGGGGGTCATGGTCCAGACGGCCGATCAGGTTGTCGCTGGCATCATAGTCATAACGCTGCTCCGCCTGGGCCGGCAGCTGCACCGGCTGCCCCGCGCCATGGCGGCGGCGCCCGCTCAGGCGTCCGGCACGGTCATAACTGCTGCGGGTGGTCAGGCGACCTTGGCTGCGGAGCACTTCGCGGTGCAGCCGGTCGCGTTCGAAATGGCTGACCTCGTGATCATCGAGATTGAGCATCTGCAGATGACCGCTGCCGTAGTACAAGCGCCTGATGCGCCGACCGTCCGGCAGAAGGGTTTCGGTCAGGTTGTCCAGCGCATCGTAGCGGTGATGCAACGTACCGCTTGCGCCGCTTTCCTGTGCCAGCCTGCCGAGCTGGTCGTAGGCGAAGTTGAGCACCTGAACGTTATCGGTATCGTCGGTGAAACGCACCTCGGTCGGGTTGTCAAGGGCGTCGTACTGGAATCGCGTCTTCCCGTCGCCAGTGGTTTTGCACATCAGCCTGCCGACAGCATCACGCTGCAAATCGTGGACGATGGGCGCTACGTCCCCACTGGCGATCGCAGCGGGCGTGTAAGCCACGGCACTCAGATAACCGTCTGCATCGTAGCGATAGTGGCGGGCCGTGCCGTCGAGCCCATGGCGAATGCTCAGCCGGTCATTGTCGTCCCATCTGAAACGATAGGGCTCGCCGTTCTCGTTGGTAAGACTCTGCAACCTGCCATAGCTGTCGTAGGTATAGGTGATCTGGCTACCCTGCGGCCCCAGAACGGCGGTCACCCGGCCTCTGCGGTCATAGTGATAACGCAGCCCCTTTCCGGCCGGGTCCTGATACGCCTGGACCTGCCCACCCGGATCGCGGATGAACTGTTCGCTGCGGCCATCCGGCAGTTGCCTCTGCAGCAGTCGGCCCTGGGCGTCGTGCTGATACCGGGTGATCTCGCCGAGGGCATCGGTGACCTGTACCAGATTGCCGCACTCGTCATAGGCGAAGCGGGTGGGATAACCGGAACAGTCGACCTGCTCGATGAGCTGGCCGAACGCGTTCCAGCGCAGGGTCTGGCGGTTACCGGAAGCGTCGATGATTTCTACCGGCAGACCACCGTCGTCATAGCGATAGCGGGTGCTATGGCCCAGCGGATCGATCTCTTCCTGACAGTTGCCCCGCGCGTCGTAGCGATATTGCCAGGCGTTGCCGGCAGCATCGGTTTCGCAGACTGGCAGGGCCCAGTGGCCGAGAAATTCGATGCAGTCACGGCGACCCAGCGGATCGGTACAGCCGCAGAGGTTGCCGGACTCGTCATAGTCGTATTGCCAGCGCGCGCCCTGCGGGGAAGTGGCAGCGATCAGCTGGCGCTCGTCGTTCCAGTCGAAAGCCCAGCTCTGACCCAGCGGATCGGTAAAACGGGTGACCTGGTATTGCCGGTCCCAGCAGTGCTCGCGAGTACGCCCGAGCCCGTCTTGGACACGCGTGATACCAGCCTCGATGTCATAGTCGAAGAGGTATTCTTCGCCTTCGCTGGTCCAGTGACGCACGACTCGAGACTGAACCGTACCCACCTCGTTGAATTCGCCCCAGTGATAGAAGCAGCCATGGCCCGTGGGAGTCTGGTGTGCGGTCAGACGGGCCTTGTCATCATAGGCAAAGCGGCGTTTGACCTGGCCATTGGCGTCAACCACCTCACGTAACCACCCCTGCTCGGTATAGCCGTAGGCCGCCAGCAACTGCCGCCGGCCATCGGCGTGGCAGCGTTCCAGCCGCGCCAGACGCGCGGGGTGCACAGTGTCGTAGCACAGCTCCACACGCAGCGCGGCGTCACGGTCACGGATGGCCGCCAACCGACCCTGGACGTCGTATTCGAGCAGCAGGCGATTGTCGTTGCGGTCACCCAGCTTGCTCAGGCGCATCATCCGGGGATTATCGGGGGCCGCCTCGAAAAGCCGGTAAAGGCCATTGTCGTTCTCGATCAGCAACGCTCCGCTGCGGGCATCACGGCGCAGATTGAGACCTTCTCCCGGGCCATAGGCCGCGTCGCCGGGCTCCAGCCAGCCGAGGTCGATGCGTCGGCCTTGTTCATCGGTGTAGATGAAACTGCGCGTGCCGGCGGCATTGCTGATGAGCGTCACCGACACTTCATAGGCAACGCTCCAGCCCGGCCCGAACAGGCCGTCCTGGCGTTCATCGCGGCTGCAATAAAAGCGCTGCCATTCAACGGGCAGCAGAGCTGGCAGCACGCAGTCGAGGTCATCGAGGCCGTTGAGAACCTTGGCGCCAGTGGCGGCATGCACCGGGTTGGGAGCGCCGGTGATGGAGCGGGTCACCGCACCGGCCACCTGATCGACGACAAAGCCATTAACCATGCCCATGGCCAGGCATGGCAGGTTGCTCAGCAACTTGCGCGGGTTGCCACGCAGCGCCATCAGTACGCTCAGGGCCAGGCCAACACCGGGCGTCTTGCCGCTGCGAATCGGCCGTACCACCACGGATTCGCCACCGATGCGTACGTTGGAGGATATCTTGCCAGCGGCCACCACCTTGGCTTCGCAGGTGGCGCGGTCACCACTGCGCACTGCCGGTTGCCCTTCGATGCTGACCTTGCTGGAGCCTTCGGCCAGCAGTTGCAGCGGCATGGGCGGGTGTTTCTCGCAGAGGATGGTGTCCAGCGGGCAGGGGATGGCACCTGGCGCCGGATTCTCTACGGTAGGGTTCCACAACTCACTGAAGAAGCTACTGGCCATGTCCAGATAGCTGGGCTCTGGCGGCTTCTCCAGCTCAGTGCCTGACGGCGGCGCCACCGCGCCCAATTTGCCGGCCGCGCGGGCCGACGGCAGGCCGTTGGTTTGGGTCTTGCTGGCGCCGCTGGAGATCTTGGCTTGCGGGCTGGGCGGGAAGATGGCGTTGGCCAGACCGTCACAGACGCTGGTGACGGCCTTGTCCAGACCGGTGAGGTTCATGCCGACGCCGACCACGACGCTGGCGGCGAAGCCCAGCACACAACCGGCAATACCGCCGGTGGCCACGGTCAGGCCGGTGGCAGCTACCAGCGCAGCGCCGGCGGCGGCATAGGCGGCCACCTCCAGCACGCCACTGAGAACGTCAGCGAAGACCGAGCTGTGTTCAAGATCGTCGCCGAGCCGGGCGGCCCAGAACAGGTCGGACATCGACGCTTATCCCGCTCCGTTGAGTACCAGCGAACACTTGATGCTTTCCCAGTGGCTGGCCTCGGCCTCGCCCATCGGCTGCGGCTTCACGTAGCTCAGCGACATGATGCGGCCCTCGGCGGGTTTGACTCCAAGCTGGAACTGGTACACCTGTTCGGTGCCCTTGATGAACTGGTTGCGCAGCTCCACGGCTTCGATGTCGCCGGACAGACCGACGCGGGTATCGCTGATCGGGCTGGTCTTCATTTCCTTGAGCTGCTTGGCCAGCTTGCCGAGCTGATCCTCGAAGTGGCTGCGCAGGGTTTCGTGTGCTCCCAGATTGCCGCGGGTGATCACCAGCGAGGTGCCCAGGGCAGGGAAACGCAGGATATTGATGGTGCCGTCCTGAACCTCTTCGGTGGGCAGTTGCAGGCTCAGCTCTTGGGTGGTGTAGCTCATCAGGAGTTTCCTTTCTCTTGCCCGAACAGGGATTTGACGGCCGCATCGATGCTGCCCTGATCACCCTGGCCATCGGGCGTGGCGCCAGGGCCGCCGCCGATGTTCAGGTTGAGCACGCCGCCTGTGTTGAATTCCGCGTCGCCGCTGGCGTGGAAGTTGATCGCCACGCCGCTGAGGTTGATCTGGCCGCTGGCGTTGAGTTCGAGGATGCTCTTGCCACAGACCAGGCGCAGGTTCTGGCCGACCTCGATGAGGTAGCTCTGGCTGATGCTGTCGGTCTTGGTCGAGCCCACCAGCAGCACGTCATCTAGTTTCACCGCACGCAGGCGGTTGTTGCCGATGGTGACAGTCTCGTTCATGCCGATGCTCTTGACCCGGTTGTTGCCCACCGAGTGGGTTTCATCCACCTCGACGACGATGTCCTGGTTGCGCTCGGCGTGGATGTACAACTGCTCGGCGCCCTTCTTGTCCTCCATGCGGATTTCGTTGAAGTTGGCCGGCGTGCCGCCCTTGCTGGAGCGGCTCTTGATGCCGCTCTGGGTAGCGTTGGCGGGCAGGTCGTAGGGCACGGTCTGCTCGGCGTTGTAGACCCGACCGGTGATGATCGGCTGGTCGGGGTCGCCTTCGAGGAAGCTGACGATGACCTCCTGGCCGATGCGTGGAATCTGGATGGCGCCCCAGTTCTTGCCGGCCCAGTTCTGCGAGACGCGAATCCAGCAGGAGCTGTTCTCGTTGGACTGGTCGTGGCGGTCCCAGTGGAAGTGCACCTTGACCCGGCCGTACTGGTCGGTCCAGATCTCCTCGCCGGCGGGGCCGACCACCACGGCGGTCTGCGGCCCCTGCACCATTGGCTTGGGCGTGCCGCACAGCGGGCGGAAGGTCTGCTGGGCGTCGGTGCAGGTGAGCTGGCACTCGAACTGGCCACCGCCGCCACTGCCACTCTCCAGGGACTCCTGCAGGACGTGATAACGCGCGCAGACCACCAGATATTCACGGTTCTGGTCGGCGCGACCGAAGCCGGTGAGGCTGAACAGGTTGCCCGAGGCGATGCCGCGCACGCTGCCGCCGAGCTCGACGCGCTCGTGCAGACTCTGCAGCGCCTCGATGCGATTGCGCGCGTACTGCTCGCCGTCGCTGCTCTGCACGTAGGCGCCCGGATAGTCGTACAACGGATAGTCGCCGGCACTGTGCTGGCGCGGCATAACCGAGCGCACGTCGATGCGCGCGCTGGGGCGCTGGAAGTCGTAGTCGTTGAGTTCCATCGAACCCGGCTGCACGTGCTGGGCCAGCTGCCAGTCGTTGATGTGGTCGCGCTCGCGGTGCTGCCCATCAGGCGGGTAGTAGGGCACGCTGGCGTAGCCGGGGGCCGGCACATGGGCGCCGTAGGCATCGGCCAGCACCAGCACATGGCGATCGGCCTCGTGGCGGAAGTAGTAGTAGATGCCCTCCTTCTCCATCAGCCGGCTGACGAAGTCGAAGCTGGTTTCGCGGTACTGCACGCAGTACTCCCACTCGCGATAGGGGCGACTGAGTGCGTCTTCGAAATCGGAGAAACCCAGGTCGCGGAACACCTGCTTGATGATCTGCGGCACGTTCATGTGCTGGAAGATGCGGCAGTCGGAGGTACGGCTGAGCAGCCACAGCCAGGGCCGCAGGGTGACCCGATAAGCCGCGAACTGGCCACGGTCGACGCTCTGCCCGCAGGCGGCGACGATGCCATGGAAATGCCGGTCGCCGCCGCCATGCTGCTGCACGGAGAGCGTCAGCGGCTTGCCAAGCAACTGGTTGAGATCGAGGTTGGCATCGTGGGACACCAGTTGCAGCTCGTACTCGAACAGACGGCCCAGCTCGTCGCTGCCGTGCATCGAGCGCAGCAGCAGGGCGTCCGGCCCGAGCGGGCTGGTGATGCGGGCAAAGCGGGAAGATTGGGCGAAGAACATAGGTCGGGGTTCCGGCCTGCCATGGCGCGGGCCGGCGCTAGCCGACCCGCGCTCGGGCTCAGGCGTTGTCGGCGAAGCTGTAGTTCAGGTCGTTGTCGGCCACACTGACGCGCACGCCGGCCAGCGGCTTGCCTTCCATCATGCGGGTGAGGAACTCGCGACTCATGTCCGGCAGCATGCCGTTGGTGAGAATGGCGTCGATCTGCCGGCCGCCACTCTCGCTCTCGGTGCAGCGCGAAACCACCAGGTCGACCACCGCCTCGTCGTAGTCGAAGGGCACCTTGTGGGTGCTTTCGATGCGCTTCTTGATGCGCCCCAGCTGCAGGCGGGTGATGGCCTTGAGCATGGTGTCGCTGAGCGGGAAATAGGGGATGGTCACCAGACGGCCGAGCAGCGCCGGCGGGAAGATCTCCAGCAGCGGCTGGCGCAGGTCGCGGGCGATGCTTTCCGGGTCGGGCAGGTTGTCCGGGTCCTGGCACAGGCGCGCCACCTGTTCGGTACCGGCGTTGGTGGTGAGCAGGATCAGGGTATTCTTGAAGTCGATCAGGCGCCCTTCGCCGTCTTCCATCACGCCCTTGTCGAACACCTGGAAAAAGATCTCGTGCACGTCCGGGTGGGCCTTTTCCACCTCGTCGAGCAGCACAACGCTGTACGGCCGGCGACGCACCGCCTCGGTCAGCACGCCACCTTCACCGTAGCCGACGTAGCCGGGCGGCGCACCCTTGAGGGTGGAGACGGTGTGCGCCTCCTGGAATTCGCTCATGTTGATGGTGATCAGGTTCTGCTCACCGCCATACAGTGCCTCGGCCAGCGCCAGCGCGGTTTCGGTCTTGCCGACGCCGGAGGTGCCGGCGAGCATGAACACGCCGATCGGCTTGTTGGGGTTGTCGAGGCCGGCGCGGGAGGTCTGGATGCGCTTGGCGATCATCTTCAGCGCGTGGTCCTGGCCGATGATGCGCTTGGCCAGCAGGCTGTCGAGGTTGAGCACGGTCTCGACCTCGTTGCGCGCCATGCGCCCGACCGGAATGCCGGTCCAGTCCGCCACCACCGAGGCCACGGCCTGGTAGTCGACGGTCGGCAGAATCAGCGGGGCTTCGCCCTGCAGCTGGCTCAGGCGCTCCTGCAGCTCGACCAGCCGCGCGCGCAGGGCCTGGTGATCGGTGCCGCTGTCCTGATCGACCACGCCGGCGCTTTCGCGCAGGCTGGCGCGGGTCGCCAGCAGTTCGTCGACCAGCTGCTTCTCTTCGGCCCAGCGGCTTTCCAGCTCGGCCAGGCGCTCACGCTCGGCGGCCAGCAGACTCTCACTGTTGGCCTGACGCAGGCTGACGTCGATGCCGATGGCGTGCTCGCGGGCGATGATCTGCAGTTCGGTTTCCAGCGCTTCGATACGCCGGCGGCTGTCGTCCACCTCGGCCGGTACGGCATGCAGGCTGATGGCTACGCGGGCGCAGGCGGTATCGAGCAGGCTGACCGACTTGTCCGGCAGCTGGCGCGCCGGGATGTAGCGGTGCGAGAGCTTGACCGCAGCGTCCAGGGCTTCGTCGAGGATCTGCACCTGATGGTGCTTCTCCATGGTCGAGGCCACGCCGCGCATCATCAGCAGCGCCTTGTCCTCGGACGGTTCGGGCACTTGCACCACCTGGAAGCGGCGGGTCAGCGCCGGGTCCTTCTCGATGTGCTTCTTGTACTCGGCCCAGGTGGTGGCGGCCACGGTACGCAGGCTGCCGCGCGCCAGCGCCGGCTTGAGCAGGTTGGCCGCGTCGCCGGTACCGGCCGCGCCACCGGCGCCGACCAAGGTGTGGGCTTCGTCGATGAACAGGATGATCGGCTTGGGCGAGGCCTGCACATCTTCGATGACCTGGCGCAGGCGCTGCTCGAACTCGCCTTTCATGCTGGCGCCGGCCTGCAGCAGGCCGACATCCAGGCTGCGCAGCTCGACATCCTTGAGCGAAGGCGGCACGTCACCGGCGGCGATGCGCAGGGCAAAGCCTTCGACCACGGCGGTCTTGCCGACGCCCGCCTCGCCGGTGAGGATCGGGTTGTTCTGCCGGCGGCGCATGAGGATATCGACCAGCTGGCGGATCTCCTCGTCGCGGCCGACGATGGGGTCCAGCTCGCCCTTGCGCGCCTGCTCGGTGAGGTCGATGGTGAAGCGCTTGAGCGCCTCCTGCTTGCCCATCGCCGCTGGCGCCATGGCGCCACTGGCCTCGCCCGGTGCGGCAGCGGCAAAACCGTCGCTGGCGGCCAGGTTGTTCTCCGGCGAATCGCCGACGTACTCGTCGAAACGCTCGCTGAGGGTTTCCACCTTGATCTTGGCGAACTCGCCCGACAGGCCCAGCAGCACCTGGCGCAGGCTCGGCGTCTTGAGGATGCCGATGATCAGGTAGCCGGTGCGCACCTGGTGCTCGCCGAACATCAGGCTGCCGTAGACCCAGCCGCGCTCGACCGCTTCCTCGACGTGCGAGGACAGGTCGGTGATCGAGGTCGAGCCGCGCGGCAGGCGGTCGAGTGCGTCGGTCAGGTCTCGCGCCAGACCCGCCGGCTCCAGGCTGAACTGGCGGATGATGCGGTGCAGGTCGGAGTCCTGCAGCTGCAGGAGCTGATGAAACCAGTGCGCCAGCTCGACGTAGGGATTGCCACGCAGCTTGCAGAACACGGTGGCGGCCTCGATGGCCTTGTAGCCGACGCTGTTGAGCTTGCCGAACAGCGCGGTACGACTGATTTCACCCATGTGAAGTTCTCCTTGATTGATCCGCCGGCGGGGTCGCTGTGGCGTGATGGCGGGCCAGCACCAGATCCCTGGCGTCGTGCTGTGGCTGGCCGAGCCAGGTGGTGTAGCCCAGGCGAGCCTGGCCGTTGAGGCGCAGCGCGGGGACTTCCTCGCGCTGCAGTACGAGATTCAGTTGCCAGTCCAGTTCGTCGCCTTGGTATTCGGCGACCCAGGCCACCAGCGCGGCGAACGAGTCGCCATCGGGCAGCATGGCGTTGTACTGCTCGAGCGTCAGCGGGCCGAAGCAGATACGGAAGCTGTGCTGGCGGTCCCAGACCTGGCTGCCCAGGCAGAAGTCCACGCCCAGCTGGCTGGACTCCACGCCCAGGCGCGTGCGTTCGGGCAGGCTGAGCCAGCTGCCGGCGTATTCCTCGATCTGCACCGGCACGCCGAAGTAATCGGCGAGGATCGCCTTGAGGCCATCGGGGTAACGCGTCTGCGCGGCCAGGTGACCGCTGTAGTGCAGCTTCGCCGCATCGTCCAGCAAGCCCCGCTGGCGTAGGCTGGGCATGCCGCGACCGCTGAAGGCGGCCAGGCGAGCCGACCAGTAATCGTCGTCGGGGCGGTCATGGCTGACGGTCGGCCGGGCCTCGGCCCAGGCACGATAGAACAGGGTCAGCAGGCGATGATGGAACAGGTCGAGGAAGTGCTTGCTGGTGCTGTCGGCGTGGTTGCGCTGGCGCTCGCGCACGTACTCGGTCAAGTGCAGCGGCAGCGGCCCGTTGGGCCCGCCGAGGCCGAAGAAATACTGTTCCAGACGTGCCGGTCGCTCGTCGCTGGCTGGGGTCACAGCGGCCAGGGTGGCCGGGGCGAAAGTGCCCTCCTGGCGCTGCCCGAGGCGCAGCGGATCGTCTGCCAGGCGCCGGGAACGCCCCAGGCGCGGCAGATGCGGATGCTCGTTCTCGATGCGTCGCAGAGCCTGGAAGAAGTCGTACTCCCAGGGCAGCGCCTGCATCTGTGCAAGCGTGTCTAGAGGTTCGGACGACGGCCGGGCCGGGCTTTCCATCGCATGATCTCGCCGCGCTCGGTGCTGCGCAGCACCGTCTCGGTAAAGCTGTTGAGGGATACGTAGCGCGCCAGGAAACGCTCGAACACTGCACCGAGGAGAAACACCCCGGTACCGCGGAAGGCGTTCTCGTCGAACTCCAGGGTGATTTCCAGACCCCGGCCGAAGACGATCGGCCCGGGCATCGGCAGGCGCCGCGTACAGGGTTTGGCGCTGACCTCGCGCAGGCCTTCGATCTGCAGTTGCAGCGCCGGATTCTGCACATCGCCATACAGCCGCAGCATTTCTCGCAGCGCGGCGGCGCCCTGGCCTTGCTCGGCCAGCGACAGGTAGTTCAGTGACAGTTGGCTGATCAGCCGCCAAGCCTGGTTGTCGTGGGCTGCACTGGGACGCGGACGGCTCGGCCCGGCTACGCAGCGCACGCTCTGCACCGGCGCACTGTCGGCCAGGGTGAAGTCGCTCTTGCCGCTGCCGACGCTCATGAACAGCGGCAGGTCGCGGTTGGTGCACAGGGCGCTGAGACCGAGCTGGCGCAGGTCATGGCGATACGGCGCCTGGTGGCTGTCGACCAGGCTGATGAAGGTTTCACTGCCCACATAGCTGGATCGCGTACCGTTGCGGCGCTGTTCGGCCGACAGTACGCGCGGCTCGCGGCGCACGATGTAGTAGGCCTGATCGCGCCCATAGCGCGCGGGATCGCGCACGGCATAGAAGGGCAGGAAGGTCTGCTCCGGGCCACTGCCATGGCCGCTGACGCTGCGCAGCGAATGAATCTCGAAGTCCATGGGCCGTGTGCGGTCGGCAATGGCGTGGTGCTCATGCACCTTGTCGCTCAGGTGGATACGATCCAGGCGCCGCGGAAACAGATTGATCGCAGGGGTGCAGAACGGCAGGAACTGGCTGGCGTCGACCTGGTTCTGCAGGTGGCTGTCGAGGCGATCGAACAGCACGATCAACTCCAGCTCGTTGCCGCTGCACTGGCGCACGGCGCGGCGCAGATTGCAGAAGTCGACGAACAGAAAACGCTGCGGCAGGGCGAAATACTCCTGCAGCAGGCGATAGCCCTGGAAGGCCTGCGGCACCACCGGCAGGGCCGCCTCGGCATCATCGAAGCCGCACGGGCGCAACGCGTCGGCCGGCAGCCGTTCGACCCAGTCGCGCCCCGGCTGGCGGGCGAACACCGCGACGCGGTTGCCCAGCAGTTGCTCGTAGAGACGGAACGGCAGTTCGTCGAGGCCGTTGAGGTACAGCGGCAGGTTGTCCAGATCCAGGCTGGCGAAGGGGATTTCCGCGCCGCTGCGCAGGGTGATGCGCAGGGCAGCCTTGACGCGCGGCTCGCTGGCGGCCAGACGGCCAAGCGCCGCGGCGGGGTTGCTGATGTACTCGGCGTCCGCCACCTGCAGCGGCCACAGGGTCACCGGGTGTGCGGTGCGGTATTCGCAGGGAGTCTGGCTGTCCTTGCCGAGGGTGGCGCGCAACACGCTGTCGCGCGGCAGGTTGAAGCTGCCGTTGAGCGCGCCATCGTTGGCATCGGTGTGCAGCTGCACCACGGTCATCGACGGTGTAGGCGCCAGATAATGCGGGTAGGCGATTTCCAGCAGGTTGTGGGTGAATACCGGGTATTCGGCGTCGAGCTTGAGCTGCACGCGCGCGGTCAGCCAGGCAAAGCCCTCCAGCAGGCGCTCGACGTAGGGGTCGGTGCACTCCAGGCCGGACAGGCTGAGGCGGCTGGCGATTTTCGGGTATTCGCGGGCGAACTCGGCCGCGCCGTCCCGGATGTGTTGCAGCTCCTGGTTGTACAGTTCCAGCAAACGCGGGTTCATGAGCGTCTCCGCTGCGCGGCGGGCAGCACCTGCACATGGCCGGACTCCAGGTCCAGCTCGGTGCGCAACAGCAAGGGCAGGGGCGCCGGCTGGGCCCACAGGTCGCCCTGGATCTCGAAGCTCAGCGCGTTGTGGTTCATCTGTTCGTGACCGACATGCGCCCGCACCCGCACGCTATGGGCGAGGATGCGCGGCTCGAAAGTGACGATGGCGCGCTGGATCAGGCTCTCCAGGGCGGCGATGTCGATCCCGGACACACTGCTGCCGGCCAATGCCGGCAGGCCATAGTTGATTACCGAGGTACCGGCTGGTGTGTGCCGCGTGGTGTCGGCATCGAGCAGGGCGATGGTGTTGAACAGCCAGGTCAGGTCACGCAGCACCGAGGCTTTGAGCTGGCTTAGCGACAGCACGCGACGATCCGCGCTTTCCTGCGCATTGCCGGGGTCATCGTCGGTCAGACGGTCGAGCAGCGAAGGCTGCAGGCGCTCACGCGGGGTCATGGGGCTGGTCATGCGCAGGTTTACCAGTCGAACATCGCGGTGTAGCTCTTCTGATCACCGACACCGCGCAGGCAACTGGCACTCCGCGCCAGCACCGATGGCTCCAGCTGGCCCTCGACCAGTCGAATGGCCTTGTATTGCGAACGGCACTCCAGCTTGCTGTCCGCCACGGGGGCTACATGCAGCACCATGATGATCGGCACATCCTGAAAGGTTTCGACATGAGCCTGGCCATCCTTGCCGACGCTGAAATGACACGGCGAGGCAATGTCCAGCGGCAGTACGCTCTGGTCTGGCTTGCGCAATACGCAGGCCTGGCCAGCGTTCTCCAATCTATAAGTCTGCCCTGCCAGATCCACGTGCTGCGGATAGTCAGAATTGCCTGCGGCAGGCGGGGGAGTCGATTCGGCACATGCACAAAGACTGGTCAACATGCCGAGCAGCAGTAAGGGTGTACGCAGGCGCTTGCTCATGCCAGCTCCCAGAACCAGACCTGCCGGGCCATGTGCCTCGGGTCATCGTAACGGCCTGCGGTAAAGCCGCGTTTCCATAGATCGATGTGGTCGCCCGTGCGCTCATCGACGGTCTGTCCGGCTTGCTGGAAGCAGTCCTTGAAGAAGATCAGTCCGCTCTTGTCGGCCAGCTTGAGACGATCCTGTGCACTGCCGCCGACGATCAGCGGTCGGCCCAGGTGATGTTTCCACAGCCAGTTGGCCAGTGATTCGGCGCCCCTGGCATGTGCATGAGCGCATTTGGGTTCGGTGTAGGTGGCCTTGTTGACCTTGATGGTCTGCTCGGCATTGAGCGCGTAGCTCATGCGAATGGCGCATTGGTTCGCCCATGGGCCATCACATACCTTGCCGTCGGGATACTCGTCCCAGATCTTGAGATATTCGTTCCACAGATTGATAAACGATGGCTTGGCCATGAAACAGTCTCAGTACTGGATGAATCGGAGTCGTCCCAATTCCGAACGCCCCCGGCGCAAGCGCCGGGGGCGGCAGCGCATCAGATCTTGACGTTGGAACGGATGTTCCAGCCGTACTTGATCGGGCCGCCTTCCTTGGTACCGTCAGCTTTCTGCGGCTGGTAGTCGACCGTGACCTTGGCGAAGTTCAGGGTGATGTTCTCGATCAGACGATCGTCGTTGCCCGAACCGCCGGTGCTCAGCGAGGAAATCAGCACTTCTTCGAGGTTGATGATCAGGTACTCGACCTGGGAATCACCGCCCGCCTTGCGCACGGTGAGGGTGACCTTGGGAACGTGCTTGCCGCTGGAGCAATGCATCATCAGGTTGGGGGTAGCCTTGTCGACGTACTTGGTCAGCGACAGATCCTGGATGCTCACCTTGCCTGCGCCACCACCGGTGCCGGTGTGCATGTTGCCGGACTGGGACATGCCCCAGCTCCAGTTGAGCACTTCGATTTCGTCCTTGTGGGTCTTGTCCTGAGACTCGCCCTTGATGTCACCGATCTTGATGAAGATATCAACAGCCATGTTTTCTCCTGAGGTGGCATGGGCCACTGCGTAAATTTAGGGATGACCCTGGTCATCTCACTCGCCTTGCAAATCCATCGACCTGTCCCGTACGACGTTGCGCTTCAGCCGCAAGCGGCTCGCGGCTGAAGCCGCTCCTACGGGTTGTCGGTCGGGTTATGCGCCCTTGGCCGACGGCAGTTTGGAAACCAGCCGCAGCGACACCGTCAGCCCTTCGAGCTGGTAGTGCGGACGCAGGTAGAACTTCGAGTTGTAGTAACCCGGGTTGCCCTCCACCTCTTCCACCACGACTTCTGCAGCAGCGAGCGGGTGCTGCGCCTTGGTGGTTTCGGTGGAATGCGCCGGGTCACCGTCGACGTACTTGAGGATCCAGTCCTGCAGCCAGAGCTGCATCTCGTCGCGCTCCTTGAACGAGCCGATCTTGTCGCGAACGATGCACTTCAGGTAATGCGCGAAACGGCAGGTAGCGAACAGGTAAGGCAGGCGCGCGGCCAGGTTGGCGTTGGCGGTGGCATCCGGATCGTCGTACTCGGCCGGTTTCTGCAGCGACTGCGCACCGATGAAGGCGGCGAAGTCGGTGTTCTTCTTGTGCAGCAGCGGCATGAAGCCGTTCTTCGCCAGCTCGGCCTCGCGGCGGTCGGAGATGGCGATCTCG
This sequence comes from Pseudomonas sp. UBA7530, assembly GCF_002479365.1. NCBI lineage: Bacteria > Pseudomonadati > Pseudomonadota > Gammaproteobacteria > Pseudomonadales > Pseudomonadaceae > Pseudomonas > Pseudomonas sp. UBA7530. Next base: position 72,038 of record NZ_DLMS01000011.1, on the reverse strand, counting down.
GTCGGGCATTTCATGTCCACGCCACCGTCGTCGGTGGGGAAGGTGTGCGCCGGCAGGTTCGGCACTTCGCCGCCGGACTCGACGCCACGGATGCGCGAGCACCAGCCGTAGTGCTTGAAGGAACGGTTGATGTTCACCGCCATGGCGTAGGCGGCATTGGCCCAGGTGTACTTGCTGCTGTCGGCGCCGTCGGTATTTTCCTCGAAGGCGAAGGCCTCCACCGGATCGGTCTTGGCGCCATACGGCAGACGGGCGAGGAAGCGCGGCATGGTCAGGCCGATGTAGCGCGAATCCTCGGACTCGCGCAGCGAGCGCCAGCCGGCGTATTCCGGGGTGGTGAAGATCTTGGTCAGGTCACGCGGGTTGGACAGTTCCTGCCAGGAGCCCATGCCCATCACCGTCGGCGAGGCAGCCGCGATGAACGGCGCGTGCATTGCCGCGCAGACCTTGGACAGTTCGCCGAGCAGCTCGACGTCGGGCGGCGACTGATCGAAGTAGTAATCGCCGACCAGGCAGCCGTAGGGCTCGCCACCGAACTGGCCGTATTCCTCTTCGTAGAGCTTCTTGAACACCGGACTCTGGTCCCAGGCGGTGCCCTTGAATTTCTTCAGGGTCTTGTGCAGCTCCGGCTTGGAGATGTTGAGCACGCGGATCTTCAGCTGCTCGTCGCTCTCGGTGTTGTTCACCAGGTAGTGCAGACCACGCCAGGCGCTTTCCACCTGCTGGAAGTCGCTGTGGTGGATGATCTGGTTGACCTGTGCGGTGAGCTTGGCGTCGATGGCGGCGATGATCGACTCGATGGACTTGATCGCATCGTTGGAGATCAGATCGGTCTGCGCCAGGGCCTGTTCGGCCAGGGTACGCACGGCCGTTTCCACCGCTTCCTTGGCGCGTTCGGTCTTGGGTTTGAATTCCTGCATCAGCAGCGAGGCGAATTCGCTGGTCTGCTCGGTGCTGGCCAGTGCGGCCTGGTCGTGTTGCAACTGTTCGCTCATGGTGGTCTTCCGAATCAGGCCTGGGGCTCGTTGTCCTGGGGTTTCGGCGCGCTGGCCAGGGCCTGCAGCAATGCAGGGTCCTTGATCGCCTTCATGATGATGTCCTCGGCGCCGGTCTTGCCGTCCATGTAGGTCAGCAGGTTGGCCAGCTGGGTACGGGCCTCCAGCAACTGGTTGAGGGCGTCCACCTGGCGCGCCACGGCGGCCGGGCTGAAGTCGTCCATGCTCTGGAAGGTCATGTCGATGCTCAGGTTGCCTTCGCCGGTCAGCTCGTTGGGCACGTTGAACGCCACACGCGGCTTCATCGCCTTGAGGCGCGAGTCGAAGTTGCCGACATCGATTTCCAGGAACTTGCGATCGGCCACCGCCGGCAGCGGCTCGGCAGGCTTGCCGGTGAGGTCGGACATGACGCCCATGACGAAGGGCAGCTGGACCTTTTTCTCGGCGCCGTAGAGTTCGACGTCGTATTCGATCTGCACACGGGGCGCGCGATTGCGCGCGATGAATTTCTGAGAACTGCTGTTCGCCATGCTTTCTCTCCTGGTCGCCTGACGCGACGCGGCGTGTCGGCCACCGGCCGTCTACGGTAAAGCGTGATCCCGCATACCTGGGCCAGTCGGCCTAGTACTCGTCGGGGCCGCGCAGGTTTTCGAACTGGCTCATGCCATCGGGTATGAGGTTGCGCACGATGGTCGCGAAGTCGGCATTGACCAGGCTGCGAGCCCGGTTGAGCAGCACCGGCAACGGGCTGGAAGGCTCGTGGCGGGCGTAGTAGGTGAGAATCCGCTCCAGGCTCTTGAGCACGTCGTCGCGATTGGCGATTTCGCCATTGGCACGCACGGTGGCAGGCGTTGCTGACTGCATCGGCGCATCGTCAGTGACTGACGCATCTGCCAAATGTTCGCCGGCGCCGGCAGGGCTGTCGCCGATTACCTGCAAGGCCAGCTTGAGCGGTTGTTGCAGCGCCGCCAGCTCCACGCCCTGCGCGGAACCGACCTGTTCGCTGACCAGCCGCTCGATCGCATCCAGGCTGTGCAAGGCGCGGCCAAGGGCGTCGCGAGTGAGCTGCAGGGATTCGCTGTCGGCATCCTGCAGGGCGCCACCAAGTTCTTCGATGCTGAGGCTTTCACTGCTGGCCGGATGCAAGCCGGCGGCGTTCAGTGCGGCGCGCAGGGTGATGCTGCCGAACACGCGTGAACGCACCAGCACGGCATCGCGCAGCAGGCCGAGATTGGTCTCGCAGGTGAGGCCGGAAAGGGTGTTGATGCGTACGGTGGGATCGTTGTCGTCGTCGGCATCGAGCTGCGGGTGGATCTCGGGCCAGTAGCGCGAGAGCAGTTCGAGGATCAATTCGAGGCTGTCGGCCAGCCCTTCGACACCGCGCAGCGCCAGGCGGCTCTGCAGCAGGTAGTGGGTGACGCGCAAGTCCTTGCTGCGCTGCAAAAGGGCGTGACAGGCCTGTTCCAGCTGGCGCCACTCGGGCGGCTCGGCGGCCTGGATGGCATCACCCATGCTGCGCTCGGGGCGCCCCAACGCATCGCGCTCCAGTTGGAGAAAATCGCTGTCGTATTCCAGATCTTCGCCGCAGGGCGAAGTATCCGAAATGGCGGCGAATAACAACGAATTCTCCACGGATTCGATCTCCTTATCGATTTGAACTGCGTCACAATAAGTGCCCAAACTTCATCCTGGCTGGCACTTTGCCAACTAACGCTTAATGTTAATTGGCCACTACGCATTGTCGATGGCGTCGCGCATTTTTTAACTTAAAAATATATAAAGTCAAGGTAGTATGGCGACCGCCCAGAACCTTTGTGAACTTCGGCAAAGTTTCGTCAAGTTGTGAGATTGCGCACATACTTGAACCCCGAAAGAATAGGTAAGATCGCGTGTTTCCGCGTTCAGGGGCCCCTTAGACGGATGTTCAATCAGGGCTAAAAGCGGTCTGTAAGCCTTGTAAATAAAGGCTTTCACGGTTTTCAAAGGTGTCACAAGAGCCGGGCAGGGAGGCCATATGGCGCTGCGCTTGACCATCACCAGCTATCACAAGATCACCCCCGGCCAATGTCCCGAGAAAACCTTGGAACAAGGCATGATGGCAATTGGCCGTAGCACGGATAATGACTGGGTATTACCTGACCCGGCGCGCCTGGTTTCCTCTAAACATTGCCTTGTGCAAAACAAGGACGGCCGTTACTACATCACCGACAGCAGCACCAACGGTGTCGAACTGCTCCAGGCCGGTATCCGCATGCAACGCGGCAACAGTGAACTTCTGCAGCATGGCGAAGTTATTCGAATCGGCGAGTACGAAATTGCAGTAGCGCTGGAAAGTTCCATTGCAGAGGGCTCCGCGCCGTTTCCCGATACCACGTCTGCAAACAGTTTCGAAGCGCTGATGGCCAACCAACAGGCCACTCCAGTCAGCCCTTTCGATGCACCGGCCAACCCCTTCGATGCCTCGGCCAGCGCCCATCTGCAAAGCGTCGCTCCGCACGAGACTTTGCCCGATCTGTTCGATTTTCTTGGCCCGAGCACAGCCGCGCCGGCCCCTGTTGCCGACCATGTGCCCGCGCAACAGCATGACTTCCGACCGCCGGAATTCAAGGCACCTGCCCCGCCCATCGAACCCACCCCCAGTGCCCCGAGCCTGATCCCCGATGACTGGAACCTGTTCGATGACATCGCGCCGGCAGCCGCTCCGGCTGCACCCTTGCCGGAACATGCTCCACCGCCGGAACCCTTCCAGCCGATACCTGCGCCGGTGCCGAGTCCCGCACCTGCTGCCCCGGTTGCTGCGCCGGTCAGCCAGGCTCCAGCCATCCAGCCGCAGAGCGCTCAACCGGACGATGCAATGCTACAGGCCTTCCTGCGCGGTGCCGGGCTGGATCAGCTGCGTCTGGATGGCCAGCAGGCCGCCGCGCAGATGGAAAGCATCGGGCGCAGTTATCGCCTGATGGTCGAGGGCCTGATCGATGTACTGCGGGCGCGCAGCAGCCTCAAGGGCGAGTTCCGCCTTCAGCAGACCATGGTGCAGCCGGTGGAAAACAACCCGCTGAAGTTCGCCCCCAACGCCGAAGAAGCCTTGCTCCTGTTGCTGCGTGGCGGCAACTCGGCGTTCATGCCGGCCGACCAGGCCGTACAGGATGGCTTCGAGGACCTGCGCGCCCATCAACTGGCCGTCATGGCCGGCGTACAGGCCGCCATCCGTCACCTGCTGGCGCGTTTCGAACCGCAGGCACTGGAAGCACGCATGGGCAAGGGAGGCGGGCTGGCCAGCCTGCTGCCGGGCTCGCGCCAGGCGCAGTGCTGGCAGCAGTTCGTGGAGCTCTACGCGACCTTGTCGCGCGAAGCCGAAGACGATTTTCAGGACCTGTTCGGCCGCGAGTTCGGCCGGGCCTATGAGCAACATATCGCCCGTCAACGACGCCCCTGACGGGCCCGGGCAAGGATGACAACGTGCGACAACGACTACTTCGGCCCGCTCTGCTGGGCCTGGTGCTGGCAGGGCTTGGCAGCGGCTGCAGCAAGGACGCGATGGACGACAGCACTGCCGCACAAGGGCCAACCAGCGTCGTGCTGCAACTGCAGGCCGGCGACGAACTGAACCCTACCGTCGAAGGCTACAGCGCCCCGGTGCGTGTGCGCCTGTTGGAGCTGCGCAGCGCCGCCGCATTCAGCCGGACCGATTACTTCAGCCTCGCCGAGCGCGCAGCAGCGACCCTGGGCGGCGAGCTGGTGGCCGAGGACGAATGGCTGGTCCATCCCGGCCAGACACGGGAGCTGAAACGCACGCTCGACCCGGAAACGCGTCATCTGGGCCTGCTGGTCGGCTACCGCGAAATTGACCGGGCGCAGTGGCGCGTGGTCCTAGAGCCAAAGCAGGGCAGCCGCAGCCATTACCGCATCGACCTCGGGACCCACGCCGCCAGCGCTGCTGAGCTCGCCGCGCCGTCCCGCCTCGACTCTCGCTAACAGGAGCCTGTATGTCCTGGAACAACCGTGTGATCTGGTCCGAAGGCATGTTCATCGGCACCCAGCATTTCCAGCAGCATGACCGCTACCTGGAGGCGCTGATCGACGCCCGCAGCCGCCCGCTGTCGGCCGCCGGCTGGGGCTTCGCCGAGCTGCAGCTGGATATCGGCCTGCTGGCACAGGGCAAGCTGGCCATCGTCAGCGCCCGCGGCCTGTTGCCCGACGGCACACCGTTCAACATCCCCCAGGATGACGTGGCGCCGGAGCCATTGGAAATCCCCGACGACCTGCGCGACGGCGTGATCTATCTGGCCCTGCCGCTGCGCCGGGCGGGTGTGCGAGACACCGTCGAAGCGGGTGAAGCGCTGGGCGGCGCGCGCTATCGTGGCCAGGTCCGCGAAGTGCGCGACGACAACGCCGCGTTTGAAAGCCGTGTGCCGGTGATGGTTGGCGAACGCGCCCTGCGCCTGTTGACCGCCGCCGATGGCCTGCAGGAATACGCCGTGCTGGGCGTGGCGCGCGTGCGGGAAAAACGCGCCGACCGCGCCCTGGTGCTGGACGAACAGTACATCCCACCGCTGCTCGACGTGGCGGCCAGCGCACCACTGGCAGCCTTTCGTGGCGAACTGCTGGGCTTGCTGCACCAGCGTGGCGAAGCCCTGGCCGGGCGCGTGGTGGCCTCCAGCGCCGGCGGCGCTTCGGAAATTGCCGATTTCATGCTGCTGCAACTGGTCAACCGCGCGCAGCCACTGTTCGCCCACCTGGCCCAGCTGCAACCCTTGCACCCGGAGCGTCTGTACAGCGAATTGCTGGCTCTGGCCGGCGAGTTCGCCACCTTCTCCAACGCCGGGCGCAGGCCGCTGGAGTTCCCGCCCTACATCCACGATGACCTGCAGGCCAGCTTCACCCCGGTGATGCAGGCACTGCGCGAAGCCCTGTCGATGCTGATCGACAGCAAGGCCGTACCCATTCCCATCGTCGAGAAGGCCTACGGCGTGCACGTGGCCATGCTGGCCGACCGCAGCCTGCTGGACAGCGCCAGCTTCATCTTGGTGGTCCGCGCCGACATGCCCGCCGAGACCCTGCGCGGGCGCTTCGGCCAGCAGAGCAAGATCGGCTCGGTGGAGCACATTCGCGATTTGGTCAACCTGCAGCTGCCGGGTATCAACCTGCTGCCGCTGCCGGTGGCGCCAAGGCAGATTCCATTCCACGCCGGCTCGACCTACTACGAGCTCGACCGTGGCAGCGAACACTGGAAGCAGCTGGCGCATTCCGGCGGCTTCGCCTTCCACGTGGCGGGCGAGTACCCCGGCCTGAATCTGGCCTTCTGGGCGATACGGGGTTAATCCATGACCGATCAAGACGACTGGCTGAACAAGCCGCCAGCACCTCAACCGGCGAACAACGACCGCACTCAGTTCATGCCCCGCCCCGGTGGCCGTGCTCCGCAGGCGCCAGCCGAGGCCCCGGCTGCGGCACCGCTGCAGATGCCGGCCGCGCCGCTACCGGCGGGCCAGGCGCGTGGCATGAACCCGCTGGAGCAGGCCGCCGGGCCGCTGCTGAGCATGCTCACCCGGCTGCGCAGCACCCTGGCCCATCCCGCACCGGCCAGCCTTCGCGCCCAGTTGCTGGGTTACCTGCGCCAGTTCGAACAGCGTGCCGAGGCCGCCGGTGTGCCGCGCAACGACGTGTTGCTGGCGCGCTATGCGCTGTGCACCGCCCTCGACGAGGCGGTGCTGAGCACGCCCTGGGGCAGCACCAGCGAGTGGGGCAAGCAAAGCCTGCTGATCACCGTGCACAACGAGGCCTGGGGCGGCGAGAAGGTGTTCCAGCTACTCGAACACTGCCTGCAAAGCCCACGCGAACGACTCGATCTGCTGGAGCTGCTGTACCTGTGCACCAGCCTCGGCTTCGAGGGTCGCTATCGGGTCATGCATGACGGTCGCAGCCAGCTGGAAGCGCTGCGCGAGCGTACCGCAGCGACCCTGCGCAGCGTGCGTGGCGAGCGCGAACAGGAGCTGTCGCCGCACTGGCGCGGGGTCAGCGTGGCGCCGGACAGGCTGTCACGACTGCTACCGCCCTGGGTCGGCCTGGCCGTGGCGCTGGCGTTGTTGCTGATGCTGCTGATGACACTGAGGATGATGCTCGCGGCCGACGCCGAACCGGTATTCCGGCAGATCCACGCCCTGGGCGAAGTACCGGTGCAGAGCATCGAACCAGCCGTGGTCAAGCCGCGTGTAGTGGAGCGCCCGCGCCTGGCCACCTTCCTCGCCGACGACATCCGCGCCAACCGCGTAGCGGTCGAGGATGGCGTCGACCGGTCGGTGGTGACCATCCGTGGCGACGAGCTGTTTAGCTCCGGCAGCGCCAGCATCCGTGACGACTTCCAGCCGTTGCTGCTGCGCATCGCCGAGGCGGTTGCCAAGGTCAAGGGCCAGGTGCGCATCACCGGCCACAGCGACAACCAGCCGATCGCCACGCTGCGCTTCCCCTCCAACTGGGCACTGTCGCGTGCCCGCGCCGAAGAGGTGCTGCAGATCCTCGCAGCGCGCACCGGCCAGGCCGAGCGCTTCAGCGCCGAGGGCCTGAGCGACACCGAACCGCTGGCATCCAATGCCACGGCCGAAGGACGGGCGAAGAATCGCCGGGTAGAGATCACCGTGCTGGCGGAGGGTGTGGAGTGAAGGCGCTGTTCGGATTCATCACCCGCTGGGTCATCCCGCTGCTCGGGCTGATCGCCCTGAGCCTGATCATCTGGTTCATCGGTCCGCTGCTCAATGCACTGCAGCCGGCCTGGACGCGCTGGACGCTGATCGTCCTGCTGCTCGCCCTGTGGCTTGGCTGGCGCCTGTTCTGGCTGCTGCGCGAACGCCAGCAGGAGCGCAACGTACTCGACGGCCTGGCTGCACAGGCAGCACCGGATGCCGCCAGCGTGGCCACCGCCGAGGAGCTGGCGACCCTGCGCCAGCGCATGGACGAAGCCCTGGCGTTGCTGAAGAAGGCGCGCCTGGGCGGCGATGAGCGGCGCAACCTGTATCAGCTGCCGTGGTACGTGATCATCGGGCCGCCCGGCTCCGGCAAGACCACCGCACTGGTCAACTCCGGGCTGAACTTCCCGCTGGCAGCGCAGTTGGGCGCCGGGGCCGTTCGCGGCGTGGGCGGTACGCGCAACTGCGACTGGTGGTTCACCGACGAAGCGGTGTTGCTCGACACCGCCGGGCGCTATACCACCCAGGACAGCCACGCCCAGGTGGACAAGGCGGCCTGGCTCGGCTTTCTCGACCTGCTCAAGACCCAACGTGCGCGCCGCCCGATCGATGGCGCCTTCATCGCCATCAGCCTGTCCGATTTGCTGCAGAGCAGCGACAGCGAACGTGCCGCACACGTGGCGGCGATCCGCTCGCGGGTGCAGGAGCTGTATACCCAGCTCGGCGTGCGTTTCCCGGTCTACGTGATGCTCACCAAGTGCGACCTGGTGCCGGGCTTCATGGAGTTCTTCGACGACCTCAGCCGTGAGAAACGTGCCCAGGTCTGGGGCTTTACCTTCGCCCTGGATGACGGCAAGAGCATCGGCGGCCCGCTGGAGAATTTCGACAGCGAGTTCATCGCCCTCGAACAGCGCCTCAACCAGCGCCTGGTCGAACGTCTGCAGCGCGAGCGCGATCCAGCCCGACGCGACCTGATCTACGGTTTCCCGCAGCAATTCGCGGCGATCAAGAGCCTGCTCGGCGAGTTTCTCAACGGCGTGTTCAAACCCAATGCCTATGAGGAGCGCACCCTGCTGCGCGGTGTGTACTTCACCAGCGGCACTCAGGAAGGCAGCCCGATCGACCGCCTGATCGGCGCCATGGCGCAGAGCATGAACCTCGACCGCCAGCACCTGGCCAGGCAGAGCGGCAGCGGCCGCAGCTATTTCCTCCAGCACCTGTTCAGCCGCGTCGCATTCGCCGAGCGCGGCCTGGTCGGCGTCGACCAAAAGGTCGAGCGCCGCCGCAGATGGCTGGCCATCGGCTCGCTGGCTGCCAGCGTGGCGCTGGTACTGGTGGTAAGTACGCTGTGGCTGCTCAGCTTCAACGCCAACCGCGAGCATATCGCCCAGGTCGGCGCGCGCACCGTGCCGCTGGAGCAGCAGGTGCGCAGCCTCAGCCCGGCGCAACGCGATGTACTGGCGGTACTGCCCCTGCTCAGCGCCGTACGCAACCTTGCTGGCGATCCGCCGGACTGGGCCAAGGGCCTGGGTCTGTATCAGGGCGACATGCTCGAGGAGCAGGCCGCCAGCGTCTATCGCCGTCTGCTGGTAGCCACCTTCGCCCCGCGCCTGCTCAGCCGCGTTGAGGAACAACTGCGTTCCGGCGGTGGCACCGATTACCTCTACGAAGGACTCAAGGCCTACCTGATGCTCGGTGGCGGCGAACATTACGACGCCGAGTTCATCAAGGCCTGGATCGCTCTGGACTGGGATCAGAGCCTGCCGCGTGACTTGCCGGGCGAGCAGCGCCAGGCGCTCGACGGGCATCTGCAGGCGCTGTTCGAACGTCGTCCACCGGACGCGCGTCTGGATCAGCGCCTGATCGACGAGCTGCGCATGCAACTGCAACGTCTGCCGCTGGCGCAGCGCGTATACGACCGGGTCAAGCGGCAGAAGCTGCCGGCCGGGGTCAGTGACTTCCGCATCAGCGAAGCCGCCGGGCGCGACGCCGCGCTGATCTTCACGCGCAAGAGTGGCAAAGCGCTGAGCGATCCGCTGAGTGGTTTCTACACCCGCCGCGGCTACCGCGAAGCCTTCCTCCGCGCCAGCGTCGGCCAGGCCAGCGTGGTGGCTGAGGAACAATGGGTGCTGGGCCGTCAGCTCGACAGCACTCAGGACGCGGTGAACCTGGCCGCCGATGTACGCCAGCTGTACCTGCGCGATTACGTGCAACAGTGGGATGCGCTGCTGGCCGATCTCGACTTCGTGTCGATCACCAGCGTGGCCCGGGCCGCCGACGTGCTGCGGATACTCTCGGGACCATCCTCGCCGCTCAAGCAGTTGCTGATCGCAGTGGCGCGGGAAACCGATCTGCAGCAGGCGCCCGAAGCCGAAGGTGTGGCCAAGACCAGCGACGAGGGTGTCGACCAGCTCAAGCAGAAGCTCGGCTCGCTGCTTGGCCAGACTCCCGCCGGCAATGCCGTGGCGGCGGTGAGCGAGATCGATCCGGTCAGCGCGCATTTCGCCGAGCTCAACAGCCTGGTCAGCCAGGACCCGTCGGCGCCGATGGCCATCGATGGCCTGCTGGCGGATCTCAACGAACTTTACGTGCAACTCAGCAGCATGGTCGGCGCCAGCGGCGAGGCGCTGCTCGGCGAGGCGAAGAACCAGGCCAGTGCCGCCGCGGCAAGGGTCAACCTGACAGCGGCACGTCAGCCGAAGCTGGTTCAGGGCCTGGTAGGCTCGGTCGTCGCAGCCAGCACCAACAGCATGATGGGCGGGGTGCGCAACCAGCTCAATGCGGCCTGGCAAAGCGATGTGGTCAATGTCTGGCGGCAGTCGCTGGCCGGCCGTTACCCCATGGTACCGGGTAGCCAGCGCGACGCCACGCTGGATGATTTCGGCCAGTTCTTCGGCGTCGGCGGGGTCATGGACAGCTACTTCCGCAAGTACCTGCAACCCTACGTCGATACCTCCGCACGCACCTGGCGCTGGCAGCCGGGCGCGGCACAGAAGCTGGGCATCTCCGCCGGTGTGCTGCAGACCTTCCAGCGCGCGGCGCTGATCCGCGACGAGTTCTTCCGCAGCGGCGGCCTGCAGCCCAGCGTGCGCTTCGACCTCAAGCCGGTGAGCATGGATGCCACCATCAGCCAGTCGCAGCTCGATCTCGACGGCCAACTGATCGGTTTCGACCACGGCCCGAGCCGTCCGGTGGCGGTGCAATGGCCGAACCCGAGCAGCATCGGCGTAGTACGTCTGTCGGTGTCGCCACCAGTAGAAGGCGGGCGCTCGGCCCTGACCCTGGAAGGGCCCTGGGCCTGGTTCCGCCTGCTCGACCAGTCCGAGCTGATTGGCGGTGCCTCGCCGGATCGCTTCAACCTGCGTATACGCTTGGATCGCTCCAGCGTTGCCTACGAACTGCGCGCCAGCAGTGCCTTCAATCCTTTCAAGAGTCGCGCAGTGGCCGGCTTCACCCTGCCGGAGCGGCTATGACGATGATGGGTTTCTACGGCAAGGTCGCCAGCCGCGGCGACTTCATCGAGCGCAACCTGCCGAAGGACTTCCAGCGCAGCTGGGACGCCTGGCTCTCCGCTGGCCTGCAGACAAGCCGGCAACAGCTCGGTGAACACTGGCTGGACGCCTACCTGACCAGCCCGTTGTGGCGCTTCGCCCTGGCACCGGGCGTGTGCGGTAGCGAGGCCATGACCGGGGTGCTGATGCCAAGCATCGACCGCGTGGGCCGCTACTTCCCGCTGACCATCGCCTGCCCCATCCCCGGCGGGCAGCCGCTGCTGGCCTTGCAGGCAAACGAATCGTGGTTCGAGCGGATCGAGAACCTGCTGCTGAGCACCCTGGAAGAGGGCGCCCGCTTCGAAGACTTCGAAAGCGAGGTGCAGCGCCTGGAACCCTTGCCGGACACAGTGACACCCGCGCACGACGAGGCGCATGGCCTGCAACACTGGCCGGTGGTCGATGCAGCGGGGCGCCTGGCAGCGCTGGCCGCCCAGGCCTGCAGCGGCGCCAGCCTGTGGTGGGGGCGTGGCTCGCAACGCATCGCGGCCGGCCTGCGCCGTTGCCAGGGACTGCCGCCGACCGAGTCGTTCGCGGTTTACCTGCTGGGGCCGGAGGTGGTCGCGCAATGACTGCACTGCATTACCGATCGGCGGCCTACAGTCATGTCGGCCTGGTTCGTCAGATCAACGAAGACGCTTATCTGGAGCGGCCCGAAGCCGGCCTCTGGGTCGTGGCCGATGGCATGGGCGGACACGCCGCGGGCGATTATGTCAGCAGCCTGATCGTCGACAGCCTGCGCAACCTCAACGCAAGCGACAGCCTGAATGACTACGAGCAGGTACTGCGACACAGCCTCAGCCAGGTCAATGCGGCGGTGCGCGAGCAGACCCAACTGCGCGGCGTAAGCATGATGGGCAGCACCGTGGTGCTGATGGCGACGCGTGGCGACCGTGGCCTGTGCCTGTGGGCCGGCGACAGCCGACTGTACCGGCTGCGAGCGGGTGAGCTGCAGGCGGTCTCGCGTGACCACAGCTACGTGCAGGACCTGCAGGACAGCGGCCTGCTCAGCGAGGCCGAGGCGCGCCTGCATCCTCGCGCCAACGTCGTCACCCGCGCCGTCGGCGTGCAGGACCAGCTGGAACTCGCCGGTAGCCAGTTCGAGGTCCTCCCCGGCGATACCTGGCTGCTGTGCAGCGACGGCCTCACCCGCACCGCCGAAGACCACGAAATCCGCGATGTACTGGCCCATGCCGACCCCTATCAGGTGGTGCGCAGTCTGGTTCATCTGGGCCTGACCCGCGGCGCTCCCGACAACATCACCGCCATCGTCATCAAGACCAGCGAGCCCGCCTCATGGACCTGAACATTCCCGGTTTCGACATCGAAGGCGTGATCGGCGAAGGCGCCATGGCCACCGTCTACCTGGCGCTGCAGCGCTCCCTCGAGCGCAAGGTGGCGTTGAAGATCATGGCCCCGGCGCTGGCGGCCGATGCCTCGTTCTGCGAGCGTTTCCTGCGCGAGGGCAAGACCCTGGCGCGTCTGGCCCACCCGCATGTGGTCACCGTGCACGACATCGGCAACGCCGGCGAGCACTACTACATGGCCATGGAGTACCTGCCCAACGGTACCCTGCGCGAGCGTATCGCCGCCGGCCTGAGCCCCGAGCAGGGCCTGCAGTACATCCGCCAGATCGCCTCGGCGCTGGGCTACGCCCACAGCCAGGGCTTGATCCACCGCGACGTGAAACCGGCCAACATCCTCTTTCGCGCCGACGGCACCGCAGTGCTGTCGGACTTCGGTATCGCCAAGTCGCTCGACGACAGTACTCAGTTCACCCAGGTGGGCTTTGCCGTCGGCACGCCCAACTACATGAGCCCCGAGCAGGCGCGCGGTCTGGATATCGACGGCCGCGCCGACCTCTATGCGTTGGGCGTGGTGCTCTATGAAATTCTGGTCGGCGAGTTGCCGTACATGGGCACCGATGCCCTGTCCACGGCGCTGGCGCACCTGACCCAACCATTGCCGGAGCTGCCATTGCAGCACAGCCGCTATCAGACGCTGCTGCAACGCCTGCTGGCGAAGAATTCGGATGAACGCTTCAGCAATGCCGGGGAACTGCTGGCCGCGCTGGATGCCCTGCCGACACCCGACTCGGATGCGACCGTGATCCGTCCAGCGCTCACCCCGCAGGCCACGCTGAGCGCGCCCTCGACTAGCGAGCTCGGCGATCTGCAACCGGTCTCCATCGAGATTCCACGCAGCGCACCGGCACCAGCGCCGACCGTGGCACCCGCACCGACTGCCACGGCAGCCAGCGTAGCGGGGCGGTCGTCCACTGCTGGTAGCAAGAGCCCTCGCATGGCGCTGCTGGCGGTGGCCGTAGCCGCCGCGCTGGGTCTGGGTGGCGGCGCCTATTGGTGGCTCGCCCAACCGTCTCCGGTGGTGGCCTCGGACACCCCACCGCAGCGCGACGAACAGCCAGTCGCAGATACACAGCAAGTGGCCGACACGGGTGAAGCGGGCGACCACCCGTTGCTCATGCCGGGCAAGAAGACCCTTTACCAGCGCATCCTGGCCAAGCCCGGCGCGCAACTGCTTAACGCTCCCGGCGCCGCCAGCGGCGAGGCGCTGCCAGCCTTCTCGGTGCTCTACGTGTACGCCAAGCGCAGCCAGGACGGCCAGACCTGGCTGCAGGTCGGTGCGGCCAGCGATGGCCGGGTGCAGGGCTGGATCGCCGCCGAACAAGCAACCGACTGGAAACAGAGCCTGGTGCTGAAGTTCACCGAACGCTCCGGTCGGGCACCTGTGCTGTTCATGCAACAGGCCGCCGACGTGGAGCGCCTGATCGATCGCACCAGCCAGGCTCGCGAGCTGCTGCTCAAGGCGCAGAACGACCCCGAGCAGGTACCGCAGGTGGTTGCACTGGAGCCCACCGCCAGCGCCGTGCCGCAGGATCAGTTCTACCTGATGCCGATCTTCGACTTCCGCGAAGCCTTCGACGCCGAGGGGCAGCCGGTGCAGTTGCTCAACATCGCCTCGATCGATCCCGGCAACGCCGCCCAGTCTCAGACACCTGCCGGCAAGCCGGCGACTGCCACCGATTCGGGCTTCCGCACCGGCATCGTGCTGGTGGTCGACACCTCGGTGTCGATGCAGCCCTACATCGACCGCGTGCGCCAGGTGGTCAGCGAGCTGCAGAGCCAGCTGCAGGCACGTGGCGAGCTGGATAACGTCAGCTTCGGTCTGGTCGGCTATCGCAACAGCACCGAGCGCACCCCGGGTTTGCAATACCTGAGCAAGACCCTGGTCAGCCTGCAGGACGGCAGCGACCCGCAGCGTTTTCTGCGCGCCGCCGAACAGGTGCAGGCGACCAGCGTGTCCAGCCATTCCTTCAACGAGGATGCCTTCGCCGGCGTCATGCAGGCCGTCGAGGGCATGGACTGGTCGAATTATGGCGGGCGCCTGATCCTGCTGGTCAGCGACGCCGGTGCGCTGCGCAAGAACGACCCGCACAGCAGCACCCGGATGAACGAGGCCGAGGTACGCCAGGCGGCGCTGAGCAAGCAGATCAAGATCTTCGCCCTGCATCTGCGCACACCAGCCGGCAAGTCCAACCACGCCTCGGCCGAGCAGCAGTATCGGGTGCTGACGGCCGACAGCAACCCGCAGATCGGCGACCTCTACGTCTCGGTGCCGGGTGGTGATGTCGAAGCCTTCGGCGAGCGCGTACGCGAGATCGGCTCGACCTTCGCCGAACTGGCGCAGCAGATCCGCGCACAGCAGGCGCCCGAGACGCCGCAACTGGCCGGTGGCGCCAACCTCGCGGCCAAGTCGCAGGCCATCGGCTACGCCATGCACATGGACTTTCTCGGCCGCCGCAGCGCCAGTCAGGCGCCGCAACTGGTCAGCGCCTGGACCGCCGACCGCGACCTGAGCAACCCCAACCTGCCGACACTGCAGGTCTGCGTGATGCTGACCAAGCTGCAACTCAACGACCTGCAGCAGTCGCTCAAGTTGATCGTCGACGCCGCGCGCAAGACCAAGACCTCGCCGGCTGACTTCTTCAGCGAAATCGCCAGCGCCAGCGCTTACATGAGCCGCGACCCAGCTGCACTGCGCCAGGGCGCCAACCTGGCACAGAGCGGCGTACTCGGCGAATACCTCGACGGCCTGCCGTATCGCAGCAAGGCGCTGAGCATGACCCAGGATCTCTGGCTGTCGCTGTCGGTGGCCGAGCAGGAGGACTTCATCGACGAGCTGGAGTCGAAGATTCGTCTCTACGAAACCTTCCACAACGACATGGCCAACTGGGTGCGCTTCGGCAATGCCGAGCCGGGCGACGCCCTGTACCGTGTACCGCTGTCGACGCTGCCATGATGATTCGCCTGCAGCAGGTCCTCAAGCAACGTGGCCAGGGCGCACAGCGCTACAGCCTGGCCATCGAGCGGTTGCAGCTGCATGCAGGCGCGCAGGTGGCGCTGGTCGGACCCAGCGGTTGCGGCAAGAGCACGCTGCTCGATCTGCTGGCCATGGTGCTGGCTCCGGATTCCGCCGAGGCTTTCGATCTGGAGCTGGCCGGCACTGTCAGCGATATCTCCGAGCTGTGGCGGCAGGGCCGGCAAAGCCAGCTGGCGCAGCTACGCAGCCGGCATCTGGGTTATGTGCTGCAGGCCGGCGGGCTGCTCGGTTTTCTCGACGTGCGCGGCAATATCGCACTGCCCCGGCAACTGCTCGGCATGACGGACAACGGCAAGGTGCAGCGTCTGGCACAGGCGCTGGATGTGCAGGAGCAGCTGGCCAAGTATCCGGCGCAGTTGTCGATCGGCCAACGGCAACGAGTCAGCTGCGCGCGTGCGCTGGCACACGAGCCGCAATTGTTGCTGGCTGACGAACCCACTGCGGCGCTGGACCCGCTCAACGCCGAACGCGTCATGCAGCTGCTGCTCACCCAGGCTGCAGAGACCGGTGCGACTTGCGTGGTGGCGACGCACGACGAAGCGCTGGCGCAGCGCGCCGGCCTGCACATTCTGCGCATGAGTTGCCGGCGTGACGCCGACGGCGGTGTCAGCGCCCATCTGGAGCAGGCTGCCTGATGCGCCCGCTGCTGATCGCCAGCCTGGCCTGGCAGGACTACCGCCGCGAAGCGCGCCTGTCGGCCTGCGCCGTGCTCGCCCTGGTGGCGGTGATCGCACCGCTGCTGGTGCTGTTCGGCCTGAAGTACGGCCTGGTCGGCAGCCTGACCGAACGCCTGCAACGTGACCCTGCTGTGCGCGAGATCATTCCGCTGGGCGGCACGCGCCTGCAGCCAGAATTCATCGAGGCACTGAGCCAGCGTGAGGACGTTGCCTTCGCCATCCCGCGTACCCGGCAGATCGCGGCTACCAGCGAATTGCAGGTCGCGCCAGGGGAGGCAAGGGTCAGCGTGGAGATGCTGCCGACGGCGCCCGGCGATCCGCTGCTGCAGGGCCTGCCAGTGCCACGGGCGCTGCAACAGGTGGTGCTCAGCCATACCGCTGCCGAGAAACTCGGTGTCGAGGCCGGCGAATCGTTGCAGGCACGCTTCGGCCGCCAGCGTGGCGGCGACCTGCAGTGGCAACAGACCACGTTGCAGGTGCTGGCTGTGCTGCCACTGGCCGCCTTCGAGCGCGATGCGCTGTTCGCGCCGCAGATCCTGCTGGAAGCCGTCGAGGACTACCGCGACGGCCTGGCGGTCGCTGCGCTGGACTGGCCTGGCGCAGCAGCAGGGCAGACGCCACGCATCTACCCGGGATTTCGTCTGTATGCGCGCACGCTCGAAGACGTCGAGCCGCTGCGCCAGTATCTGGCCACGCAGCAGGTACAGGTGGTCACTCAGGCAGCGCAGATCGCCCAGGTACAGGCCCTGAGCCGCAACCTCGATCTGTTGTTCTGGCTGATCACCGCCCTGGCCCTGGGTGGCGCCGTAGCGGCAACCAGTGCCGGCGCCCTGGCTGCAGTGGAGCGCAAGCAGCGTGAACTGGCGGTGCTGCGCCTGCTGGGCTTCGGCAGCGGTGCGCTGTTGCTGTTCGTAATTCTCCAGGCGCTGTACAGCGGCCTGTTCGCCAGTGTCCTGTCGGCCCTGCTGTACCGCTTGGCGGAGGGCGGCATCAACCATCTTTTCGTACAGGTGCCGGGCGACTACGCCAGTCGCCTGCTGCCCGAGCATTACCTGGTGGCCCTCGGCGCCGTCCTGCTGGCCAGCGCCCTTGCCGCTGCGCTGGGAGGGCGACGTGCGGCCCGGATCGACGCCTCTCAAGGAATTCGCGATGTCTGACTGTCGTTTCGCTGCTTCCGCCCTGATGTTCGCCACACTGGCTCTGGCGGCCTGCTCGCCGGGCGAGGAGCCACCAGCGGCGAACAAAGCTGCCACACCTGCGCAGTCATCCGGCGAGCCCGCCCGCGAACTGGATGCGGAGCAATTGGCCAAGCTGGATAACCCCAAGCCGTTGCCGGGCGACGTCAGCCTGCCGCTGCCCTGTGGCGGAGAGATGGTTTTCCGTCATGTCTACGTGCTGACGCAGGGCAGCCTGGATGATCGCGAAGTCAGCCTGGGCTATCCGTTCAGCGAAGGGGAGGCGGGCTACAAGCAGTCTTTCATTTCCGGCTATCGCCGCGACTTCATCAACGGTCAGTTCAGCCTGCAGGACCTGGCACCGCAGTGGCAGAAACAGATCACCGAGCGTTTGCCCAGGATCGACGTCGGCAGCCCGCTGAAGCCGATGATGTATTTCATCGGCAAATACGAAGTCACCGCCCGCCAGTACGCCCAGGTCATGGCCCAGGCTCAATCACTGGCCGGCGGCGAGCCTGCTCCAGCGTGTGCGCCGGTCACCGATCTGAGCGGACGACTGCCGCAGGTGAAACTGTCGCGTTTCGAAGCCGAGCGCTTCGCAGCGGTCTACAGCGCCTGGCTACTGGCCAATCACCGCGACCTGCTGCCGGTCAGCGGTCGCGGTAGCAAGGCCGAGGAGGGCGGTGCTGCGTTCGTCCGGCTGCCTAGTGAAGTGGAATGGGAGTTTGCTGCCCGAGGAGGCTCGGAAGTCAGCCGTCAGGAACTGGAGGGACGGCTGTTCCCGCGGCCGGTCGAAGGCAGCGACGAAGATGGCCCGCTGGCCAAATGGGCCGTTTTCAACCAGGTGGCAGGTGGTACCGGTCAGGCCCCCCGACTGATGCCGATCGGCACCAAGGAGGCCAACCCGCTGGGTCTGTTCGACGTGATCGGCAACGCCGCCGAAATGGTTCAGGAATCGTTCCAGCTGGTCAGTGCCGGGCGCCGCCAGGGCACCTATGGCGGCTTCGTGGTCAAGGGCGGCAACTACCTGGAAGGCGAGGGCACGCTGTTCACCGGCATGCGCCGCGAATACCCGTTGTTCGGTGCTGACGGCAGCGAGCAACGCAACGAAACCACCGGTTTCCGCGTGGCCATCGGCGCCTTGTCCGCTCCGCGCTCGCGCTACGACGAGCTGTTCGCCCAGTGGCAGAAGCAGGGTCGCCTGGCCGGCCTGACCGATGACATCAATGCTGACGATGACCCTACCCAACGCCTGGACAGCATCATCGCCAGTGCCACCGATCCGCGCCTGCAAGCCGAGCTCGGATTGGTCAACGAGGAACTCAAGCGCAACGTCTCGCTGATCGCCCGCCAGCGCGAAGAGGCGGCCGGCAACCTGATCCAGTCCGCCGCCTTGGTGGCGGAAACCATCAACAACTACAACATCCGCCTGACCAACCTGCGCCAGAGCCAGCGCCAGGCGCAGCAAAACAATGACGCCACCTCGGCGCAGGTGTTCGGCGGCGCTATCCAGAACGGCACCAAGGCGCTGGATGGCGCGGTGGCGATCTACATCGACAACATGGCCAGCGGCACCCGCTACACCAATGCCGTGATCCAGGCACAGTTCCAGCGCATCAAGGAGGAGCTCGCGCGCAAGCCCGTGATCGGCAACAGCCTGGTCAACCGCGCCACCCTGTTCGTCAACCACGTGGCCCTGTACCGGACCCAGCAGCGGGCCGATCCGGCCGAGATCCTCAAGCAATTGCTGGCAACGCAAGCGGTGCAACAGCCGTGAGCGTGATCAGCCGTTTCACACACACCAATCCACCATCAGCAGAGAACCTAGCTATGCGTCCATCCACATCGCAACACACCTCGCAACCTCGCAGCCGTCTCCTGACCCTCGCTGCCATCGGTTTCACCTCGATGACCGTACTGATCAGCGGCTGCTCCACCTCTGCGGTCAACCGAGTCGGCAAATCCACCGAAGTCAGCTACTACCCGAGCTGCTACCAGCCCGTTCAACACCTGCGCGATACCGATTCCAGCATCACGCGTTCGATCGCTACCGGCGCCATGCTCGGTGCAGTCGGCGGTGCCCTGACCGGTGCCCTGACCGCCGATAAGGAAGACCGAGGGCGAAATGCCGCCATTGGCGCCGCCGGTGGCGCCCTAGTCGGCGGCGCAGCGGCCTACTACACCTCCAAGCAGCAGCAGATCAGCGACGACCGTCAGCGTATCGGCTCCTACTCCACCGACATCAATGCCAGTGCCAGCACCTTCGACCGCAGCATCGCCTACGCCGAAGCGTCGCAGAGCTGCTACCAGAAGGAATTCACCAGCCTGCTGGAGAAGCGCAAGTCCGGTGCGATCGACGATACAGAAGGGCGCAAGCGTCTGGCCGAGATCATCGCCGGCCTGAACGAGTCCAATAACCTGATCACCGCAGTCAATGGCAAGGCTGGCGAGAACCTGAGCAACTACACCCAGGCCTACGAGGCTGACCTGAAGAACGTCGGCGTCGCGCGCGCGGAAGTGACCACCGCAGCCAAGACCCCTGCCAAGAAGCCGGCCAAGGTACCCACCGAAGCGGTCAAGACCGAACAGGTTCTGCAACAGGCCGAAGTTAAACAGGCCAAGAGCCAACAAGTGGCCGTGGCCGGTACCAACCAGGTCAACAGCATGTGCAACAACCCGGACATGGGCGACTGGGCACCGATTCCCTGCCCGAACGTCTGAGTTACGCCGGGTGACTAGCTTAAACAGCGCGCCGCTGGTTTCCGCTTTCGGGCAGAGCCGGCGGCTATCGGAATACAAACCAAGGAGGGCCGATGTCCGACTACCTGATCGGGTTGCAAAATACCCCATCGCAGATGATGGCAAGACGGCGCATCGAAGCCATGATCGACCTGCGCAGGCTCTATGCCGCCATCGACGCCGACCCCGCCATCGCCGGTGCAGGCGTGGTGTATATCGATACCAGATTCAACTCGGTGACCCTTCGCGAGTTCACGCCGATCTGCAGCATCAGACCCAAGCGCATCATCATCCGCGAAGCCCAGCGCAATGTCTCACCTCAGCAGTTCGTGCAACAGGTGCGGTCCAACCCACGCGAGTCGCGACTGGTGGCCGAAAGCGTCAATACCACGCTGGCCTGCGCCGGTGCGGTGCTGGGCTGGATCGCGATCATCGGCGGTACGGCCATCGTGCCGTTTACCGGTGGTGCCAGCCTGGTGATCACGACATTGGGCGTAGCGGCTGCATCGGCGAGCTCCGTGCAATGCGTAGCCGGTGCTGCTCGCGTCTATACCGAAGTGAATAATCCGGAAGCACTCGATAGGCTGGATAGCCAGCAGTGGTACCAGGACGTATCCAGAGCGCTGGATATCATCTCTCTCGGTGGCGTCGCCGGGGCTGGAGCCACGATTTTGCGTGTGATGAACATGCGCAAGGCCATGACCGGACGCAGCTGGTATCAGAGCCTGAATGGCCTAAGCCGCCAGGAACGGCGTCGCTTGACCAACGAGATTCTGGAGAACCGCAATCCAGCTCTCACTCCCGCGCTGCGCAAAGCCCTGCAAAGCAGCGGCGAGCTTCCGAAACGCTTCAGTACCAGTGAGATCTCGTCAACATTGGCGATCAATATCAGAGATGCGCTGGGTGCCGGGCTCGGCTTGCTCGGCAGCAGCATGGTACAGACTTACGCCATCGGCCTTTACGAGGAGCTGGAGTGAAGCAAGGACTCGATTTTCTCTCGATACTGCGCCGGCACTTCCCGGTCTTCATCGCCGCGTTCTTTCTGGCGCTATTTTCCCTGGCGGTCTCTCAGATTCTGCTGCTGGAAGTCTATCCGCCGAGCCTGGACGACTATGGCATTTACATGATGCTGGGCAGCAGCGGAATATCCTTGTACCTGTGCGCGGCCAACCTTCTGGTGATTCGCGGCCGCCCCTGGGCGGTGTGGCTGATCGTGGCGGCCATGGTCGCCTGCATGCTGGTGATCATCACGCATTGGGGCAGGCGCGCACCTGACCTGCTGTACTCCATCGGCTTGCTGCTGCCGTTGAGTACCCTGCTGACGCTGAACAGCAAGCGCTACCGCGCCATGCTTGTGGCCATGGTGGAAGTGCGAGGGCAGCGCGCGGCGTGGCGACGGCGTTTCAAGAAATAAGGTCAGCGTTAACGCGGAGCGAGCCCGGTTCAAATTAAAAAGCCCCTGCCGACTCACATCGGCAGGGGCTTCTCATTTCACGCCAACTAGCGGTTCAGCTAGCAGATCATCAGAAGTCCAGATTCGACACCGCCAGAGCGTTGGACTCGATAAAGTCGCGACGCGGCTCCACGGCATCGCCCATCAGGGTGTTGAAGATCTGGTCGGCAGCGATGGCGTCCTCGATGGTCACCTTGAGCATGCGGCGCACTTCCGGGTCCATGGTGGTTTCCCACAGCTGATCCGGGTTCATCTCGCCCAGACCTTTGTATCGCTGCACGCTGTGACGCTTGGTGCTTTCGTGCATCAGCCAGTCCAGCGCTTCCTTGAAGGTGCTCACTGGCTTCTTGCGCTCGCCACGCTGCACGTAGGCGCCTTCTTCCAGCAGGTTGTTCAGCTGATCGCCAAGAGTCGTGACGGTCTTGTAATCATTGCTGGCGAAGAAGTCGCGGTTGAAGGTGGTGTAGCTGGACAGGCCGTGCGCCTTGACTTCAACCTCGGGCAGCCAAACGTGGCGCTCGCGGTCTTCGCGAAGGCTGGCGGTGTAGGTCTGGCCAGACTTCTCCATCGCCTTCAGGCGCGTGCTGAAGCGCTCCAGCCATGCCTGCATGCCGGCATGGTCGGCCAGTTGCTCGAGGCCGATGCTCGGCAGGTAGACGAAGTGCTCGGTGATTTCCTTGGGGTACACACGCGACAGGCGATCCAGGGTCTTCATCACACGGCGGTATTCGCCGACCAGCTTCTCCAGCGCGCCGCCGGAAAGGCCCGGAGCGTTCTCGTTGACGTGCAGGCTGGCGTCTTCCAGGGCTGACTGGGTCATGTATTCGTCCATGGCCTCGTCGTCCTTGATGTACTGCTCCTGCTTGCCTTTCTTGACCTTGTAAAGCGGCGGCTGAGCGATGTAGACGTAGCCACGCTCGATCAGCTCCGGCAACTGACGGAAGAAGAAGGTCAGCAGCAGGGTACGGATGTGCGAACCGTCGACGTCAGCATCGGTCATGATGATGATGTTGTGGTAACGCAGCTTGTCGATGTTGTACTCCTCACGCCCAATGCCGCAGCCCAGCGCGGTGATCAACGTACCTACTTCCTGGGAGGAGAGCATCTTGTCGAAGCGCGCCTTCTCGACGTTGAGGATCTTGCCCTTGAGCGGCAGGATCGCCTGGGTCTTGCGGTTACGGCCCTGCTTGGCAGAACCGCCCGCGGAGTCACCCTCCACTATGTAGAGTTCGGACAGCGCCGGGTCTTTTTCTTGGCAGTCGGCCAGTTTGCCGGGCAGGCCGGCGATGTCCAGAGCGCCCTTGCGGCGGGTCATCTCGCGCGCCTTGCGCGCTGCTTCCCGGGCGCGGGCGGCATCGATCATCTTGCCGACCACGGCCTTGGCTTCGTTCGGGTTTTCCAGCAGGAAGTCGGCGAAGTACTTGCCCATTTCCTGCTCGACCGCGGTTTTCACTTCGCTGGAAACCAGCTTGTCCTTGGTCTGCGAGCTGAATTTCGGGTCCGGCACCTTCACCGAGATGATCGCGGTCAGGCCTTCACGGGCGTCATCACCAGTGGTGGCGACCTTGAATTTCTTCGCCAGGCCTTCCTGCTCGATGTAGTTGTTTAGGTGACGGGTGAGGGCGGAGCGGAAGCCAGCCAGGTGGGTACCACCGTCACGCTGGGGAATGTTGTTGGTGAAGCAGAGGATGTTCTCGTTGAAGCTGTCGTTCCACTGCAGGGCCACTTCGACGCCAACGCCGTCTTCCTCGCGCTGGATATTGAAGTGGAATACCTGGTTCACCACGGTCTTGTTGGTGTTGAGGAACTCGACGAACGCTTTCAGGCCACCCTCGTACTTGAACAGTTCTTCCTTGCCGGTGCGCTCGTCACGCAGCAGGATGCCCACGCCGGAATTGAGGAAGGACAGCTCACGCAGCCGCTTGGCCAGAATGTCCCAGCTGAAGTGGATATTGGCGAAGGTCTCTTCGGACGGTTTGAAGTGGATCTGCGTGCCGGTGCCGTCGGTGTCGCCGACAGCGGTCAGGGGCGCTTGCGGTACACCGTGGACGTAGGTCTGTTCCCAGATCTTGCCGCTACGGCGAATGGTCAGCACCAGCTCCTTGGAGAGGGCGTTAACCACCGAGACACCCACGCCATGCAGGCCGCCGGACACCTTGTAGCTGTTGTCATCGAACTTACCGCCAGCGTGCAGCACGGTCATGATGACCTCGGCTGCCGAGACGCCTTCTTCCTTGTGCATGTCGACCGGGATACCACGGCCGTTGTCACGCACGCTGATCGACTCATCCGGGTGGATGGTGATGGTGATTTCGCTGCAGTAGCCCGCCAGCGCTTCGTCGATCGAGTTATCGACCACCTCGAACACCATGTGGTGCAGACCGCTACCATCGTCAGTGTCACCGATATACATCCCGGGACGTTTGCGTACGGCGTCCAGTCCTTTCAGCACCTTGATGCTGGAGGAATCGTACGTTTGGTTCTCGCTCATGCCTTCACTCCCGATGCTCGATGGTCTGGGTGATACGGCCATGTTCCACGTGGAACATGGCAACCGGCGTATCCGTCTGCCAGACTTCGCTCAACAATTCATGGTCCACACAGGTGATGAACACCTGGCAGTGCAAATCTTCCAGCAACCGGCACAGTGCCTGACGATGCTGTTCATCCAGCTCCGACGGTAGGTCGTCCACCAGATAGATACATTGTCCACGCTTGGCTTCATTCACCAGGTGGCCCTGGGCGATGCGTAATGCACACACCACCAACTTCTGTTGTCCTCGCGACAGGATTTCCGCCGCGTTATGCCCCGCCAGCCGCAGCCGCAAATCGGCTCGCTGCGGTCCAGCCTGGGTATGACCCAGTTGCTGGTCGCGGAGCAGGGTAGAGGCGAGCACTTCGCTCAGCTCACGGTCCTTGTCCCAGCCGCGGTAATAACTCAGCGTCAAGCCTTCCAGTTGCAGCAGCTCACCAAGGGTGCGCTCGAACACCGGCTTCAGAGCCTGAATGTAGGCTCGCCGATAAGCGTCGATTTCCTCGCTCGCGCTGCACAATTCGCGGTCCCATGCGGCCTGCGAAGCACCGTCAAGTGTACCATGTCGCAGCCACGAGTTACGCTGCCGCAGGGCTTTCTGCAGACGCTGCCAGGCGCCGAGAAAGCGATGTTCCACGTGGAACACACCCCAGTCGAGAAATTGCCTGCGAATCTTCGGCGCGCCTTCCAGCAGGCGGAAACTGTCCGGGTTGATAAGTTGCAACGGCAAGAGATCAGCGAGCTGCGCAGCGCTACGCGCATTTTGCCCATCGATACGAATCTGCAGCTCACCCTGGCGATCACGCGAAATACCCAGATTGCTCGAGCCGCCCTGGGCCAACTGCACCTGACCAAATACAGTGCAGGCTGGTTGTTCGTAATTAATGACGGGTTGCAGACGAGTGCTGCGGAAGGAGCGGGCGAGACCGAGCAGATGAATGGCTTCCAACACGCTGGTCTTGCCGCTGCCGTTGGCGCCATAAAGAATGTTGATGCGTGGCGAAGGCTGCAATGACGCAGAATGCAAATTGCGTACGGCGGTTAGGGTGATGCGAGTCAGGGACATGAGCGGAGCCGGGGCGAAGAGGGCAAATGGTCTGCCTGAAACGAAATCAGCCTTGGCATGCTACGGAATGAAATCCGCAGCATGCCAAAGCTGATTGTGTTGAAGCCGATTACCCGTTGAACAGCTATTACAGACGCATCGGCATAACGACGTAAGCCGAATCGTCATTGTCGGCTTCCTGCAGCAGGGCACTGCTGTTGGAGTCGGAGAGAATCAGACGCACCTGCTCGGTACCCATCACACCCAATACGTCCAGCAGGTAGCTGACGTTGAAACCGATTTCCAGGCCGCTGCCGTTGTAGTCAACAACGATCTCTTCCTCGGCCTCTTCCTGCTCTGGGTTGTTGGCCTGGATTTTCAGCAAGCCGGCAGCCAGGGTCAGACGAATGCCACGATACTTTTCGTTGGAGAGAATCGCGGTACGGCTGAACGCCTCACGCAAGCCCTGACGATCCGCCAATACCAGCTTGTCTCCACCACGCGGCAGCACACGCTCGTAGTCCGGGAACTTGCCGTCCACCAGCTTGGAGGTGAAGGTGAATTCGCCTGTGTTGGCACGGATGTGGTGTTGCCCCAGCACAATACTCACTTCGGCGTCCTGCTCAGTGAGCAGGCGGGCGAGCTCAAGGATACCTTTACGCGGCACGATGACCTGGTGCTTGCCGTCCTGCTGGATGGCCGCTTCCATGGAGCACATGGCCAGACGGTGCCCATCGGTGGCGACCGCGCGCAGCAGACCGCTTTGTACTTCCAGCAGCATGCCGTTGAGGTAGTAACGTACATCCTGCTGAGCCATGGCGAAGCTGGTGCGCTCGATCAGGCGACGCAGCTTGGCTTGCGGAAGGTTGAAGGTCAGCGAGCCCGGGCCTTCTTCCACGGTGGGGAAGTCATTGGCCGGCAGCGTCGACAGGGTGAAACGGCTGCGCCCGGCCTTGACCAGCAGCTTCTGGTCATCGACGCGGATGTCGATCAGCGCATCGGACGGCAGGCTCTTGCAGATGTCCATCAGCTTGCGCGCCGGCACGGTGATCTCGCCTGGCTCGGCAGCATCTTCCAGCGTGACGCGGCCAACCAGCTCGACCTCGAGGTCGGTACCGGTCAGCGACAACTGCTGGCCTTCGACCACCAGCAGGACGTTGGACAGAACCGGCAGCGTCTGGCGTCGTTCCACGACACCGGCGACCAGTTGCAGAGGTTTCAACAGGGCTTCGCGTTGAATGGTGAAATGCATGGTCTAGTCCCTTGCCTCGTGGAGCTGCGATCAGGTTGTAAGCGTACGCAGCAGGTTCTTGTAGTCCTCGCGGATGTCCGCGTCGGATCCCCTAAGTTCAGCAATCTTACGGCAAGCGTGCAACACCGTGGTGTGATCACGACCGCCGAAGGCCACGCCGATTTCCGGCAGGCTGTGATTGGTCAATTCCTTGGACAACGCCATGGCCACCTGACGCGGCCGGGCAATCGAGCGCGAACGACGCTTGGAAAGCAGATCGGTGATCTTGATCTTGTAGTACTCGGCAGTCGTGCGCTGAATGTTGTCGATGCTGACCAGCTTGTCCTGCAGAGCGAGCAGATCCTTGAGCGACTCGCGGATCAGCTCGATGGTGATGTCGCGGCCCATGAAATGCGAGTGAGCGATGACCCGTTTCAGCGCGCCTTCCAGCTCACGTACGTTGGAACGAATACGCTGGGCGATAAAGAACGCCGCATCGTGCGGCAGATCGACCTTGGCCTGGTCGGCCTTCTTCATCAGGATCGCCACACGGGTTTCCAGCTCGGGCGGCTCGACGGCCACGGTTAAGCCCCAGCCGAAGCGCGACTTCAGCCGCTCTTCCAGGCCTTCGATCTCCTTCGGATAGCGGTCGCTGGTGAGGATCACCTGCTGGCCGCCTTCGAGCAGTGCGTTGAAGGTATGGAAGAACTCCTCCTGGGAGCGCTCCTTCTTGGCGAAGAACTGGATGTCATCGATCAGCAGCGCATCCACCGAACGGTAGAAACGCTTGAACTCGTTGATGGCGTTGAGTTGTAACGCCTTGACCATATCGGCGACGAAGCGCTCGGAGTGCAGGTACACCACCTTGGCGTTTGGGTTCTTCGCCAGCAGATGGTTGCCGACGGCATGCATCAGGTGGGTCTTGCCGAGGCCGACGCCGCCATACAGGAACAGCGGGTTGTAGCCGTGCTTGGGGTTGTCGGCCACCTGCCAGGCGGCGGCGCGCGCCAACTGGTTCGATTTACCCTCGACGAAGTTGTCGAAGGTAAAGGTGCGATTGAGGTAGCTGGTGTGCTTGAGCCCACCTTCGACCTGTACGGTACGTTCAGTACGAGGCGCCACGGCAGGTGTTGGTGGTTGCGGCGCCGAGCCGGCCATCGAATCGAAACTGGCTCGCGAGGGCTCCTCCTGCACCGGCGGAGGAACAGGCTTGCTTACCGCAGCGGCAGCCTGAACCTGAGCAGCACGCGCGGCAGCAGGCAACGGTGCAGTAGGCGCGACCCGCGCGGTGGCTGCACGCTTGCTACCTATTAATAAGGAGAGCGCAGGAACCAGACCACCAGCTCGCTCGCCAAGTAACTCGAGCAAACGGCTCAGGTACTTTTCGTTGACCCAGTCGAGTACGAAACGGTTAGGCGCATACACACGCAGCTCGTCGCCTTCGGCTTCGACCTGCAGAGGACGGATCCAGGTGTTGAATTGCTGGGCTGGCAATTCATCGCGCAGAAGCTCGACGCATTGCTGCCATAGTTCCACTGACACTGACTATCCCCTATCCAGGCGGCGGTGCAAAAAACAGCCGTCATTGTAGCGGCCAACGTTCGAGTTATCCACACCACATGCGGCAGATGGCCAAGTAAAATCAAAGCTTTAGTTTCATTCACCAGATCTATCAATCGACGTCATTAACCTTGTGGATAAGCGCTCGATAAGCTTCTGCAAAACTCTGGGGATGAACGTGCGGATAGCCCGGCTGTGGGTAAACCGGCAGTCCATCCTCAGGTTGTAGGCAAGACGCGCACAGTAGAAGCACGCCTTTTGGACAGACTTATCCTTGGCGCTGGATCAGGGAGTACGCAGCGAACAGAGGGTTGTCCACAACCCATGGCAAGGCTAATCAACATAAACATAGAAAAAGAGCTTTAAACCCTTTTCCTTCTTTCTATTTCTATCTGGCGAATAAGGTTGGTTGGAAATTGACCTACCGCGCGGCTTTCTCTAGAATTGCCGGTCTCTTTAAACCGGGGTCATTCCGACCCTAGTCGATCACCTAGGTAACGCACCATGAAACGCACTTTCCAACCCAGCACCATCAAGCGCGCTCGCACCCACGGTTTCCGTGCCCGCATGGCCACCAAGAACGGCCGTGCCGTCCTGTCGCGTCGTCGCGCCAAGGGCCGCAAGCGTCTGACTGTCTAATTCATCCAGACAGGTGGTGAGTCGAGGCTTCGGCCGGGAAAAGCGACTGCTGACTCCCCGGCATTTCAAGGCAGTCTTCGACTCCCCAAGCGGCAAAGCTCCGGGCAAAAGTGTCCTGCTGCTAGCGCGCGATAACCAGCTTGATCATCCCCGCCTAGGTCTGGTGATCGGCAAGAAGAGCGTCAAGCTCGCCGTCGAGCGCAACCGCATCAAGCGTCAAATCCGCGAATCCTTCCGCCTCAACCAGGACAACCTGGTGGGCTGGGATATCGTGGTGGTCGCCCGCAAAGGGCTAGGCGATCTGGAGAACGGCGAACTCGCTCAGCAGTTCGGCAAACTCTGGAAACGCCTGGCCCGAAGCCGGCCCAGTCGCGACGACGACCTCTCCCCCGGGACAAGCGACAACCCCCATGCGTAAAGCGGCTCTAGCCTGTATCCAGGTGTATCGCTACGCCATC
The DNA here is from genome assembly GCF_002479365.1 of Pseudomonas sp. UBA7530. Lineage (NCBI taxonomy): Bacteria > Pseudomonadati > Pseudomonadota > Gammaproteobacteria > Pseudomonadales > Pseudomonadaceae > Pseudomonas > Pseudomonas sp. UBA7530. The sequence continues at coordinate 42,898 of NZ_DLMS01000011.1, read as the reverse complement.
AGTCCGCTGATGGCCAGTCATTGTCGCTTCTACCCCAGCTGTTCCTGCTATGCCTACGAAGCCATCGAGCAACATGGCTTCCTGCGTGGTGGCTGGCTGGCAGCCCGCCGTCTCGGTCGCTGCCACCCCTGGAATGCCGGCGGTTTCGATCCGGTTCCACCCGTAAAAACATCCCGTTCCCCTTCGATGGCCGAATAATCATGGATATCCAACGTTCGATCCTGATCGTCGCCCTGGCAGTCGTGTCCTACCTCATGGTCCTGCAATGGAACGAGGACTATGGCCAGGCTGCCTTGCCAGCCGAGGTTAGTACCTCGACCGCTGCGACGCCTTCCCTGCCCGATACGCCCGTGGCTACCGCCAGCAGCGGCAACGACGACATCCCCACTGCCACGACAGAGCCCACTGCAGCTGCCGTTGCGCCGACCGCTGTAGCCAGCGACGAGCTGATCCGCGTCAAGACCGATGTCCTCGATCTGGCCATCGACCCGCGTGGTGGCGATATCGTTCAGCTGCGTCTGCCCCAGTACCCGCGTCGCCAGGACCGTCCGGACGTGCCGTTCCAGCTGTTCGACAACGGCAGCGAGCGCACCTACCTGGCGCAAAGCGGCCTGATCGGCCAGAACGCTCCGGACAAATCCAGCGGCCGCGCCCTGTGGTCCAGCGAGAAGCAGAGCTACGAACTGGCCGAAGGCCAGGACAGCCTGGTCGTCGATCTCACCTACAGCGAGAACGGCGTCAACTACATCAAGCGCTACAGCTTGAAACGCGGCCTGAACCCGCAGTGCTCCGCGCGTGAGCAGGAGCTGAAGAAGCCTGGCTGCATCGACGCGTCCGCCTACCAGGTCGATGTGCGTTACCTGATCGACAACCAGAGCGACCAGGCCTGGAGCGGCAACCTGTTCGCCCAGCTCAAGCGCGACGGCAGCGGTGATCCTTCCTCGACCACCGCTACCGGCACTGCCACCTACCTGGGTGCTGCGCTGTGGACTCCTGGTGAGCCCTATAAAAAGATTTCCATCAAGGACATCGACAAGCAGGACGAGAAGCGCCGCGAAGGCAACCCCAACGCCTGGTTCAAGGAAAGCGTGCAAGGCGGCTGGGTCGCCTGGCTGCAGCACTACTTCGTCACCGCCTGGGTGCCGAACAACGATGCCACCAACCAGATTCAGACCCGCAAGGATAGCCAGGGCAATTACATCGTCGGCTTCACCGGCCCGGTCGTCCAGGTCGCTGCCGGCGCCAAAGCCGAAACCGGCGCGATCCTCTACGCCGGTCCCAAGCTGCAGGAACATCTGGGCACCCTGTCCCCGGGCCTGGAACTGACTGTCGATTACGGCTTCCTGTGGTTCCTGGCCCAGCCGATCTTCTGGCTGCTGGAAGTGATCCACGGTGTGCTCGGCAACTGGGGTTGGTCGATCATCGTCCTGACCATCATCATCAAGCTGATCTTTTTCCCACTCTCCGCGGCCAGCTACCGTTCGATGGCGCGCATGCGTGCCGTATCGCCAAAACTGCAGGCACTGAAAGAGCAGCACGGTGACGATCGCCAGAAGATGTCCCAGGCGATGATGGAGCTGTACAAGAAAGAGAAGATCAATCCGCTGGGCGGCTGTCTGCCGATCCTGGTGCAAATGCCGGTATTCCTCGCCCTGTACTGGGTGCTGTTGGAATCCGTCGAGATGCGTCAGGCACCGTGGCTGCTGTGGATCACCGACCTGTCGATCAAGGATCCGTTCTTCATCCTGCCGATCATCATGGGCGCGACCATGTTCATCCAGCAGCAGCTCAACCCGACGCCGCCGGACCCCATGCAGGCCCGCGTGCTGAAGCTGATGCCGATCATCTTCACCTTCTTCTTCCTGTGGTTCCCTGCTGGTCTGGTGCTGTACTGGGTGGTCAACAACTGCCTGTCCATCGCCCAGCAGTGGTACATTACGCGCAAGATCGAGGCGGCAGCGAAACCGGCTAACGCCTGATTCACCAAGGCTTTCAAGCATCAAGCAAACGCCCCATGATTGGGGCGTTTTGCTATCCGCCTCCCTGCAGGAGCGAATTCATTCGCGACGGATTGCCCAGATCACGATGATTTAACCCGTACAACTGCCCACCAGCCGCGAGTAGAACACCATGAACCATGCCCGAGACACCATCGCCGCCGTCGCCACCGCACAGGGCCGTGGCGGCGTGGGCATCGTACGGGTGTCCGGCCCGCTGGCCGGGCAACTGGCGCAGGCCATCTGCCGACGCGAGCTGAAACCCCGCTTCGCCCATCACGGCCCATTCTTCGCCGAGCATGAGCTGCCGCTGGACGAAGGCCTGGCTATCTACTTCCCTGGCCCGAACTCCTTCACCGGTGAAGACGTGCTGGAGTTGCAGGGTCATGGCGGCCCGGTGGTGCTCGACCTGCTGCTGCGTCGTTGCCTGGAACTGGGCGCGCGTCTGGCCCGGCCCGGTGAGTTCAGTGAGCGCGCCTTTCTCAACGACAAGCTCGACCTGGCCCAGGCCGAAGCCATCGCCGACCTGATCGAAGCCAGCTCCGAACAGGCCGCGCGCAATGCGCTGCGCTCACTGCAGGGCGAATTCTCCAAACGCGTGCATGCGCTGACCGAATCGCTGATCCAGTTACGTATCTATGTCGAAGCCGCCATCGACTTTCCCGAGGAAGAAATCGACTTTCTCGCCGATGGCCATGTGCTGAACCAGCTTGACGCCGTTCGCACCGACTTATCCACAGTGCTGCGCGAAGCCGGCCAGGGCGCTCTGCTGCGTGACGGCATGACCGTGGTTATTGCCGGTCGCCCTAATGCCGGCAAGTCCAGCCTGCTCAACGCTCTGGCCGGCCGAGAGGCGGCCATCGTTACCGATATCGCCGGCACCACCCGCGATGTGCTGCGTGAACATATCCACATCGACGGCATGCCGTTGCACGTCGTCGACACCGCCGGCCTGCGCGACACCGATGACCAAGTGGAACGCATCGGTGTGGAACGCGCGCTAAAGGCCATCAACGAGGCGGATCGCGTGCTGCTGGTGGTGGACTCCACCGCGCCGGAAGCTGCCGATCCTTTCGCCCTGTGGCCCGAATTCCTCGAACAGCGCCCGGACCCGGCGCGGGTCACCCTGATCCGCAACAAGGCGGATCTCTCCGGCGAGGCGGTTAAGCTGGAAACCAGCGCCGATGGCCATGTCACCCTCAGCCTCTCGGCCAAATCCGCAGACGGCCTGGAACTGCTGCGCGAGCACCTGAAAGCCTGCATGGGTTATCAACAGACTGCAGAGAGCGGCTTCAGCGCCCGCCGCCGCCACCTCGAAGCGCTGCATCAGGCCGAGCAGTACCTCGAGCACGGCCGTAACCAGCTCACCCTGATGGGTGCCGGCGAACTGCTCGCCGAAGATCTGCGCATGGCGCAACAGGCCCTGGGCGAGATCACGGGCGCCTTCAGCAGCGATGACCTGCTCGGACGGATCTTCTCCAGCTTCTGTATTGGCAAGTGAAACCTTCTTCCATGCTCTTGCCTACAGGGTTCTTGTAGGAGCGGATTTATCCGCGAAAGAGCATGCGTGCCCGCCATTAATCTTCCCCTCCTTGTCATTCCTGGGCTTTTCACCCGGGCCGAGAACCGCTGCGCGTCGTCTTGATTCGCGGTGGGGCAGCCGCTCCTACACACAACGGACAGGTTTTACGCGCCGGGCGAATTCCCCCACAAACCGAGATTGATGGATTACCAATGAATGGGCTACTGCTGCGCATTTACTGAGTTATTCAGGGGCAGATAAAACCTGTGGAGAAACGCAACTGAACCCTGCCCATAACCCTATGAAAAAGCTGGGGGTAACAACCCCTGTGGGTAACTGGCCATTCCATCCACAGTGATTCAGCAGCTTTATCAAGGGAATCGAGCAGGAACGACACAGCTTTATCATTCTCTGTACAGCAGAACTGACAAGGCCTGTAGCATGTTATCCACAGAAACGCCTGGCTCTATACATAAACATAAAGAACAAGCTTTATAAAAATTCTCTCTTTCTATTCTTTATAAGCCTGAGCGCATTTCTTCCAAGGCCAAGGGTGATCAGGTCGAGGAGCTGGCAAAGGAACGTGACCAACCGATTGGCTATTTTTTGTGCAGAAGGCTTCATTCAGCAGGCTTAAGTCCCTATACTTGCCGCCTTTCTTTCAGACCCCTTCTCAACAGGCACGAGGTGCGTGGTGGATTTCCCTTCCCGTTTTGACGTGATCGTGATCGGCGGCGGTCATGCCGGTACCGAGGCAGCTCTGGCTGCCGCACGCATGGGCGTGAAGACCCTGCTGCTCACCCATAATGTCGAGACCCTTGGTCAGATGAGCTGCAATCCGGCTATCGGCGGGATTGGCAAGAGCCATCTGGTCAAGGAAATCGATGCCTTAGGTGGCGCCATGGCCACCGCTACCGACAAGGGCGGCATCCAGTTCCGCATTCTCAATAGCCGCAAGGGCCCAGCGGTACGTGCCACGCGCGCTCAGGCTGACCGCGTGCTGTACAAGGCAGCGGTACGCGAGATTCTGGAAAACCAGGCCAACTTGTGGATTTTTCAACAGGCAGCCGATGACCTGATTGTGGAAAACGAGCAGGTCAAAGGCGTGGTGACCCAGATGGGGCTCAGGTTCCATGCGGATTCCGTGGTGTTGACCACAGGCACCTTCCTTGGTGGACTTATCCACATCGGCATGCAGAACTACTCCGGCGGCCGCGCTGGTGATCCGCCCTCCATCGCCCTGGCCCACCGCCTGCGTGAACTGCCACTGCGTGTCGGCCGCCTGAAGACCGGCACGCCGCCGCGCATCGACGGACGTTCGGTGGATTTCTCGGTGATGACCGAGCAGCCAGGCGACACCCCGACGCCGTTGATGTCCTTCCTCGGCAAGCGTGAACATCAGCCCAAGCAGATCAGTTGCTGGATTACCCATACCAACGCGCGTACCCACGAGATCATCGCCGCCAACCTCGACCGTTCGCCGATGTACTCCGGTGTGATCGAAGGCGTTGGCCCGCGCTATTGCCCGTCGATCGAAGACAAGATCCACCGCTTCGCCGACAAGGACAGCCACCAGGTGTTCATCGAGCCGGAAGGCCTGACCACCCATGAGCTGTACCCCAACGGGATTTCCACCTCGCTGCCGTTCGACGTGCAGCTACAGGTGGTGCGCAGCATTCGTGGCATGGAAAACGCACACATCATGCGCCCGGGCTACGCCATTGAGTACGACTACTTCGACCCGCGCGATCTCAAGTACAGCCTGGAGACCAAGGTCATCGGTGGCCTGTTCTTCGCGGGCCAGATCAACGGCACCACCGGCTACGAAGAGGCCGGTGCCCAGGGTCTGCTCGCGGGCTGCAACGCCGCCCTGCGTGCGCAGGGCAAAGAGGCCTGGTGCCCGCGCCGTGACGAAGCCTACATCGGCGTGTTGGTCGACGACCTGATCACCCTCGGCACCCAGGAGCCGTACCGCATGTTCACCTCGCGCGCCGAATACCGGTTGATTCTGCGCGAGGACAACGCCGACCTGCGCCTGACCGAAAAAGGCCGCGAGCTGGGTCTGGTGGACGATGAGCGCTGGGCGGCCTTCGAGGCCAAGCGCGAAGGCATCGTTCGGGAAGAGCAGCGCCTGAAAAGCACCTGGGTGCGTCCAGGCACGCCGCAGGGCGATGCGATCGCCGCACGTTTCGGTACGCCGCTGACCCACGAGTACAACCTGCTCAACCTGTTGGCGCGTCCGGAGATCGATTACGCCACCTTGGTCGAACTGACCGAGGCGCCGGTTGTGGATAACCAGGTCGCCGAGCAGGTCGAGATCAAGACCAAGTACGCCGGCTACATCGACCGCCAGCAGGACGAGATCGCCAAGCTGCGGGCCAGCGAGGACACCAAACTGCCGGAGGATCTGGACTACAGCGCCATTTCCGGGCTGTCCAAGGAGATCCAGTTCAAGCTCGGCAACACTCGCCCGGCGACACTCGGCCAGGCCGGGCGCATCCCCGGCGTTACGCCGGCAGCGATTTCCCTGTTGCTGATTCACCTGAAAAAGCGCAGCGCCGGGCAGAAACTGGAGCAGAGCGCCTGATGTCGGTCACTCAGCGTCACGCCGAAGAACTGCTGCAAGGCGCCCGCGAACTCGGTATTGAGCTCAGCACCCAACAGCAGGAACAACTGCTCGCCTACCTGGGCCTGTTGATCAAGTGGAACAAGGCCTACAACCTCACCGCCGTGCGCGACCCCGACGAGATGGTGTCGCGCCATCTGCTCGACAGCCTGTCGGTGGTGCCGTTCGTAGCCGAGCGTGGGGATAACTGGCTGGACGTCGGCAGCGGCGGCGGCATGCCCGGTGTTCCGCTGGCGATCATGTTCCCCGAGCGGCGTTTCACCCTGCTCGACTCCAACGGCAAGAAGACCCGCTTTCTTGTCCAGGTGAAGCTGGAGCTGAAACTCGCCAACCTCGAGGTTGTCCACAACCGCGTCGAAGCCTATCGACCCGAGCAGGCGTTCGACGGCATCAGTTCGCGGGCTTTCAGCAGCCTCGAAGACTTCAGCAACTGGACACGCCACCTGGGCAGCGCCGACACCCATTGGCTGGCGATGAAGGGTGTGCATCCGGATGATGAGCTGCAGGCCCTGCCGGCGGACTTCCGTCTCAGTGCCACCCACGTGCTGCGGGTTCCCGGTTGCCAAGGCCAGCGCCATCTGTTGATACTGCGTCGCTCGGTCTAAGGGGGAAGGAAGATGGCCAAGGTATTCGCGATCGCCAATCAGAAAGGCGGCGTGGGCAAGACCACGACGTGCATCAACCTGGCCGCTTCTCTGGTGGCGACCAAGCGCCGCGTGCTGCTGATCGACCTCGACCCGCAGGGCAATGCGACCATGGGCAGCGGCGTCGACAAGCACGGTCTCGAGCACTCGATCTACGACGTACTGATCGGCGAGTGCGACCTGAGCCAGGCCATGCAGTTCTCCGAGCACGGAGGCTATCAGCTACTGCCGGCCAACCGTGACCTGACGGCCGCCGAAGTCGCGCTGCTGGAAATGAAGATGAAGGAGAGCCGCCTGCGTTACGCCCTGGCGCCGATCCGCGAGAATTACGACTACATCCTTATCGACTGCCCGCCGTCGCTGAACATGCTGACCATCAACGCCCTGGTCGCCGCCGATGGCGTGATCATCCCCATGCAGTGTGAGTACTACGCGCTCGAGGGGCTTAGCGACTTGGTCAACAGCATCCAGCGCATCGGCCAGCTGCTCAATCCCAAGCTGCAGATCGAAGGTCTGCTGCGTACCATGTACGACCCGCGCATCAGCCTGACCAACGACGTCAGCGCCCAGCTCAAGCAGCACTTCGGCGACAAGCTGTATGACGCCGTGATCCCGCGCAACGTCCGCCTGGCCGAGGCGCCGAGCTTCGGCATGCCGGCGCTGGTCTACGACAAACAATCCCGTGGTGCCATCGCCTATCTGGCCTTGGCCGGCGAGCTGGTGCGCCGTCAGCGCGCCGCCGCGAAAACCGCTACCGCTTAAGGAACATCCGCATGGCTGCGAAGAAACGAGGTCTGGGTCGAGGTCTGGACGCCCTGCTCGGTGGCAACACCGTCAGCGCACTGCAGGAAGAGGCCGCCCAGGTCGACACGCGCGAATTGCAGTACGTGCCGCTGGAGCTAATCCAGCGCGGCAAGTACCAGCCGCGCCGCGACATGGACCAGACCGCCCTGGAAGAACTCGCCGCTTCGATCCGTGCCCAGGGTGTGATGCAGCCCATCGTGCTGCGCCCGATTGGCGAGGGCCGTTTCGAGATCGTCGCCGGTGAGCGGCGCTGGCGTGCCAGCCAGCTGGCCGGCCAGGACAAGATCCCGGCCATGGTCCGCGAGCTGCCCGACGAGGCCGCCATCGCCATGGCGCTGATCGAGAACATCCAGCGCGAGGACCTCAACCCGATCGAGGAAGCCGTGGCGCTGCAGCGTCTGCAGCAGGAGTTCGAGCTGACCCAGCAACAGGTCGCCGATGCCGTCGGCAAATCGCGCGTCACCATCACCAACCTGCTGCGCCTGATCGCCCTGCCCGAGGAGATCAAGACCCTGCTCGCCCATGGCGATCTGGAGATGGGCCATGCCCGCGCACTGCTCGGTCTGCCCCTTGAACAGCAGGTCGAAGCGGCGCGACATGTTGTCGCACGCGGCCTTACCGTTCGTCAGACCGAGGCACTGGTGCGCCAGTGGCTGAGTGCCAAACCGGCCCCGGCAAAGGCCAAGGCCGACCCGGACATCAGTCGCCTGGAACAGAAGCTCGCAGAGCGTCTGGGCTCGCCCGTGCAGATTAAGCACGGTAGCAAGGGAAAAGGTCAGCTGGTGATCCGCTACAGCTCGCTCGACGAATTGCAGGGTGTACTGGCGCACATTCGTTGAAACAATTCCGTCTGTAGTCCTACTTCACTCCTACTACAGCACGGTTGATCGGGCGCAGGCTGGCCCATATACTCCCCGCGCAATTTTGTCGGCTATGTGCCGAGATTCGGTGGCTTTAAGGGAGAGGTCGATGGGCATCCCCAGTAAGGCCCCGTTTCATCGTCAGCCAGGTTTTCCGATCCTGATTCTTCAGGCCATCGTGACGGCTGTGATTACAGCGATTTTTGCCGTCAGTGGCGGATGGGTCGCGGCCTATTCGGCATTGCTGGGAGGGCTGATAGCCCTGCTGGCCAACGCGTATTTTGCATTCAAGGCCTTTCGTTACTTTGGCGCGCGTTCGGCCAAGGCCATTGTCCAGTCGATCTGGGCCGGGGCCATGGGTAAATGGATTATCACGGCAGTGCTGTTTGCACTGGCGTTCGTAGGGGTTGAACCACTGGACCCGATGAGGCTTTTCATCGGGTATCTGCTTGCCCTTCTGGCAGCAGCCTGTGCGCCCCTACTCATGAAAGTTTTCTGAAGCATTGGACCGTTTGAGGCGTTTATGGCTGATACCCCAGCAGAATATATCCAGCATCACCTGCAGAACCTGGTCTACGGCTCTCACCCGGAGAAGGGCTGGATCATTGCCCAGACCCCGGAAGAGGTGAAGGCAATGGGCTTCTGGGCTGTCCATGTGGACACCCTGGGCTGGTCCCTGTTCATGGGTCTGATCTTCATCACCCTGTTCCGCATTGCCGCCAAGCGCGCCGTGACCGGTGTGCCGACCGGCCTGCAGAACATGGCCGAGATGTGCATCGAATTCGTCCAGGGCATCGTCAAGGACACCTTCCACGGCAAGAACCCGTTGGTCGCGCCGCTGGCCCTGACCATCTTCGTCTGGGTGTTCCTGATGAACAGCCTGAAGTGGATCCCGGTCGACTACATCCCCGGCCTGGCACACGCCATGGGTCTGCCGTACTTCAAGATCGTCCCCACCGCCGACCCCAACGGTACCTTCGGTATCTCCCTGGGCGTATTCCTGCTGATCATCTTCTACAGCATCAAGGTCAAGGGCATCGGTGGCTTTACCAAGGAACTGTCGTTCACCCCGTTCAATCACTGGGCGCTGATTCCTTTCAACCTGTTCCTGGAAATCATCGGCCTGCTGACCAAGCCGCTGAGCCTGGCCCTGCGTCTGTTCGGCAACATGTATGCCGGTGAAGTGGTGTTTATCCTTATCGCGCTGCTGCCCTTCTACGTTCAGTGGGGTCTCAACGTGCCATGGGCTATCTTCCACATCCTGGTCATCCCGCTGCAGGCGTTCATTTTCATGGTGCTGACCGTGGTTTATCTGAGTGCTGCGCACGAAGATCACCACTGATCGACATCGAAAAACCCGAAAACCCCTAACTCGTAACCTTAACCTCTAAAAACTCTGGAGCTAACTATGGAACTCGTCTACATCGCCGCTGCCATCATGATCGGTCTGGGTGCCCTGGGTACCGGTATCGGCTTCGCCCTGCTGGGCGGCAAGCTGCTGGAATCCACCGCTCGCCAGCCTGAGCTGGGCCCGCAGCTGCAAACCAAGACCTTCCTGATGGCCGGTCTGCTCGACGCCGTTCCGATGATCGGCGTTGGTATCGCGATGTACCTGATCTTCGTTGTCGCGGGTTAAGAGTTCCTGAGTTCGAGGCAGCATGACGCGTGCTGCCTCTATCAGGCTTTTCTTCCCGGAACACGAGATAGCACGAGGTAAATCGCTGTGAACATTAACCTGACCCTGTTCGGTCAAACGATTGCCTTCGCTATTTTCGTCTGGTTCTGCATGAAGTTCGTATGGCCGCCGCTGACGCAGGCCATGCAGGAACGCCAGAAGAAAATCGCAGAAGGTCTGGATGCTGCCGGGCGCGCCGAGCGCGATCTGCAGTTGGCCCAGGAACGCGCGGCCCAGATGCTTCGTGAGACCAAAGAGCAAGCTGCCGAGATTCTCGATCGGGCGAACAAGACCGCCAACGCAATCGTCGAAGAAGCCAAGGCCCAGGCCCGCTCTGAAGGTGAAAAGCTGATCGCTGGCGCCAAAGCCGAAATCGATCTGGAAGTGAACCGTGCCAAGGATCAACTGCGTTCGCAGGTAGCAGCTCTGGCTGTCACCGGCGCCGAGCAGATCCTGCAGTCCTCCGTGGACGGCACTGCGCACAACGATCTGGTCGCAAAACTGGCCTCTCAACTCTAAGCGAGGCTCGCGATGATCAATACCAACACGCTCGCTCGGCCCTACGCGAAAGCCGCGTTTGAGTTTGCCAGTGCTGCACAGCAGGCCGATGCCTGGCTGAACATGCTGTCGCTGACCGCGGCTGCGGTGCAAACGCCGGCCATGGCCCAGCAGTTGGTCAACCCGGCGTTGACCGATGAGCAGAAAGTCAATGTGCTGGCGCAGATCTGTGCCGGTCACATCGACGCTTCGTTCAGCAACTTCCTGCGCTCGCTGGGTAGCAACGACCGACTGTCGCTGCTGCCGGTAGTACGCGAACAGTTCGCCGTGCTGAAGGCTGAAGCCGAACGCGCCCTCGATGTCGAGGTCGAGTCGGCTTTCGAGCTCAATACCGAGCAATTGCAAACTCTGGCTGCCGCCCTTTCCAAGCGGCTCGATCGTACCGTCCAGCCCAAGCCCGTGGTCAATCCCGCCCTGATCGGCGGCGTTGTCATTCGTGCAGGTGACCTGGTCATCGACGGTTCGGTCCGCGGCAAGCTGAACAAGCTGGCCGAAGCGTTGAAATCCTGATTTGAGGGAACTGGCATGCAGCAATTGAATCCTTCCGAAATTAGCGAAATCATCAAGCAGCGCATTGAGTCGCTTGATGTATCCGCTCAAGCCCGTAATGAAGGCACCATCGTCAGCGTTTCCGACGGTATCGTGCGCATTTACGGCCTCGCCGACGTGATGTACGGCGAGATGATCGAATTCCCTGGTGGCGTGTACGGCATGGCCCTGAACCTGGAGCAGGACTCCGTGGGTGCCGTGGTACTGGGTAGCTATCTGACCCTCGCCGAAGGCATGAGCGCCAAGTGCACCGGCCGCATCCTGGAAGTCCCGGTTGGTCCGGAACTGCTGGGTCGCGTCGTCGACGCACTGGGTAACCCGATCGATGGCAAAGGCCCGATCAACGCCGCCGCTACCGACGCTGTCGAAAAAGTGGCTCCGGGCGTGATCTGGCGTAAGTCGGTCGACCAGCCGGTGCAGACCGGTTACAAGTCGGTCGATGCCATGATCCCGGTCGGCCGTGGCCAGCGCGAGCTGATCATCGGTGACCGTCAGATCGGTAAGACTGCTCTGGCCGTCGACGCCATCATCAACCAGAAAGACAGCGGCATCCGCTGCGTCTACGTTGCCATCGGTCAGAAGCAATCGACCATCGCCAACGTGGTACGCAAGCTGGAAGAAGCTGGCGCCCTGGCCAACACCATCGTGGTAGCAGCTTCGGCTTCCGAGTCCGCTGCACTGCAGTTCCTGGCTCCGTACGCCGGCTGCACCATGGGTGAATACTTCCGTGACCGCGGTGAAGACGCCCTGATCGTGTACGACGACCTGTCCAAGCAGGCCGTTGCCTACCGTCAGATCTCCCTGCTGCTGCGCCGTCCGCCAGGCCGTGAAGCCTATCCGGGCGACGTGTTCTATCTCCACAGCCGTCTGCTGGAGCGCGCTTCCCGCGTTTCCGAAGAGTACGTCGAGAAGTTCACCAATGGCGCCGTAACCGGCAAGACTGGCTCGCTGACCGCTCTGCCGATCATCGAAACCCAGGCTGGTGACGTTTCCGCGTTCGTTCCGACCAACGTGATTTCGATCACCGACGGTCAGATCTTCCTGGAATCGGCCATGTTCAACTCGGGTATCCGTCCGGCCGTCAACGCCGGTATCTCGGTATCCCGCGTAGGTGGCGCGGCTCAGACCAAGATCATCAAGAAGCTCTCCGGTGGTATCCGTACCGCTCTGGCTCAGTACCGTGAACTGGCGGCATTCGCCCAGTTCGCTTCTGACCTGGACGAAGCCACCCGCAAGCAGCTCGAGCATGGTCAGCGCGTAACCGAGCTGATGAAGCAGAAGCAGTATGCGCCGATGTCCATTGCCGAAATGTCGGTGTCCCTGTACGCAGCCGAGCGTGGCTTCCTGCAGGACATCGAAGTCGCCAAGGTCATCAGCTTCGAGCAGGCCCTGATCGCCTTCTTCAAGCGTGATCACGCCGACCTGATGGCGAAGATCAACGAGAAGGGTGACTTCAACGACGAGATCGACGCTGGCCTGAAAGCCGGTATCGAGAAGTTCAAGGCCACCCAAACCTGGTAACCGCAGCGGGGGCTTCGGCCCCCGCCTGCTTGAACCAAAAGGTGTGAAATGGCAGGCGCAAAAGAGATTCGCAGCAAGATTGCGAGCATCAAAAGCACGCAAAAGATCACCAGCGCCATGGAAAAAGTGGCGGTCAGCAAAATGCGCAAGGCTCAACAGCGCATGGCTGCCGGTCGCCCCTACGCCGAGCGTATTCGTCAGGTGATCGGTCACCTGGCCAAGGCGAACCCGGAATACCGCCACTCGTTCATGGTGGAGCGTGAAGTACAGCGCGTCGGTTATATCGTGGTGACCTCGGATCGTGGCCTGTGCGGTGGTTTGAACATCAACCTGTTCAAGGCGCTGTTGAAAAGCCTGAAGGGTTGGCGTGACCAGAAGGTCGACGCCGATTTCTGCGTGGTGGGCAGCAAGGGCGCGAGCTTCTTCCGCAGCAACGGGGGCAACGTGGTTGCCGCCATTAGCAAGCTGGGTGAAGAGCCGTCCATCAACGACCTGATCGGTAGCGTCAAGGTCGTGCTGGATGCCTACGCCGAAGGCCGTATCGACCGTCTCTACCTGGTCTCGAACAAGTTCGTGAACACCATGGTGCAGAAGCCGGAAGTGCAGCAGTTGCTGCCGCTGGCCGCGAGCGAAGAGCAAGGCGTACAGAAAGGTCTGTGGGACTACGTGTACGAGCCGGACGCCCAGCAACTGCTGGATTCGCTGCTGGTGCGCTACGTTGAATCGCAGGTCTATCAGGCCGTGGTCGAGAACAGCGCGTGCGAACAGGCTGCGCGGATGATCGCGATGAAGAACGCAACCGACAACGCCGGTGATCTCATCAAGGACCTGCAGCTGGTTTACAACAAGGCACGTCAGGCAGCGATCACCCAGGAAATTTCGGAAATCGTCGGCGGCGCTGCCGCGGTTTAAGAACGGTTCAAATATTCAGAGGAACCAAAGATGAGTAGCGGACGTATCGTTCAAATCATCGGCGCCGTTATCGACGTGGAATTCCCGCGCGATCAGGTACCGAACGTATACGAAGCCCTGAAGGTACAGGGCGCTGAAACCACCCTGGAAGTCCAGCAGCAGCTGGGCGACGGCGTGGTACGTACCATTGCCATGGGTTCGACCGAAGGCCTCAAGCGTGGCCTGGACGTCAACAGCACTGGTAAGGCCATCTCCGTACCGGTCGGTAAAGCGACCCTGGGCCGGATCATGGACGTACTGGGCAACCCGATCGACGAAGCCGGCCCCATCGGTGAAGAAGAGCAGTGGGAAATCCACCGCGCTGCGCCGAGCTACGCCGAGCAAGCCGGCGGCAACGACCTGCTGGAAACCGGTATCAAGGTAATCGACCTGGTCTGCCCGTTCGCCAAGGGCGGTAAGGTCGGCCTGTTCGGTGGCGCCGGTGTGGGCAAGACCGTAAACATGATGGAGCTGATCCGTAACATCGCCATCGAGCACAGCGGTTATTCCGTGTTCGCCGGTGTGGGTGAGCGTACTCGTGAGGGTAACGACTTCTACCACGAGATGAAGGACTCCAACGTTCTCGACAAGGTAGCCCTGGTCTACGGTCAGATGAACGAGCCACCAGGCAACCGTCTGCGCGTCGCGCTGACCGGCCTGACCATGGCCGAGAAGTTCCGTGACGAAGGTCGTGACGTTCTGCTGTTCGTCGACAACATCTACCGTTACACCCTCGCCGGTACCGAAGTATCCGCACTGCTCGGCCGTATGCCGTCGGCAGTAGGTTACCAGCCGACTCTGGCCGAAGAGATGGGCGTTCTGCAGGAGCGTATTACCTCCACCAAGAAAGGCTCCATTACTTCGATCCAGGCCGTATACGTACCTGCGGACGACCTGACCGACCCAAGCCCGGCGACCACCTTCGCCCACTTGGACGCCACCGTCGTACTGTCCCGTGACATCGCTTCCCTGGGTATCTACCCGGCCGTTGACCCGCTGGACTCCACCAGCCGTCAGCTGGACCCGAACGTGATCGGCCAGGAGCACTACGAGACCGCTCGTGGCGTTCAGTATGTTCTGCAGCGCTACAAGGAGCTGAAGGACATCATCGCGATCCTGGGTATGGACGAACTGTCCGAAGACGACAAGCTGCTGGTAGCGCGCGCTCGTAAGATCCAGCGCTTCCTGTCCCAGCCGTTCTTCGTGGCTGAAGTCTTCACCGGTGCCCCGGGCAAGTACGTGTCCCTGAAGGACACCATTGCCGGCTTCAGCGGCATTCTCAAAGGCGACTACGACCACCTGCCGGAACAAGCGTTCTACATGGTAGGCGGCATCGACGAAGCCATCGAGAAAGCCAAGAAATTGTAAGTAACGGGTGCGCCCTCAAGGGGGCGTCCGGGCCGGATAGGGCTGCTGCCCGATCCGGCCTCTCAACCGAGGCATTGTTATGGCTATGTCAGTCCACTGCGATATCGTCAGTGCGGAAGAAGAGCTGTTCTCGGGGCTGGTGGAAATGGTCATCGCCCACGGTCACCTCGGTGATCTGGGTATCCTGCCGGGCCACACCCCGCTGCTGACCGATCTCAAGCCGGGTCCGGTGCGAGTGATCAAGCAGGGTGGTACCGAGGAGGTGTTCTACATCTCCGGTGGCTTCCTGGAAGTTCAGCCGAGCATGGTGAAGGTTCTTGCCGACACTGCTGTTCGTGCCGGCGACCTGGATGAAGCCGCAGCCATCGAGGCGCGCAAGGCCGCCGAGAAGGCGCTGAGCGAGAAGGGCACCGAGTTCGACTACGGCAGTGCTTCGGCACGCCTGGCCGAGGCTGCTGCCCAACTGCGCACCATCGAAGAGATGCGCAGGAAGTTCGGCGGCCGCAGCCGCTGATCGCGTAACGCGGTATCACGCAAAGGGGCGACTTAGGTCGCCCCTTTGCGTTTCTGGCAAAATAGCGTTCTTTTTCGCGCGGCTCTTTCTCGCCGCGGACCCATCCTGCCCAGCAAGGAGCTTTCTATGAGTCTGGATATCGTCATTCTCGCCGCCGGCCAGGGCACGCGCATGCGTTCAGCGCTGCCCAAGGTGCTGCACCCGGTCGCCGACAAGCCGATGCTGGGGCATGTCATCGACACCGCACGCAGCTTGCAGCCCGGCAGCATCCAAGTGGTGATCGGCCACGGTGCCGACAAGGTGCGCGAGCGCCTGGCCGCCGATGACCTGAATTTCGTCATCCAGGCCGAGCAGCTCGGCACCGGCCACGCTGTGGCGCAGGCTCTGCCGCAGCTCAGTGCCGAGCGCGTGCTGATCCTCTACGGCGATGTGCCGCTGATCGAGACCGCAACTCTCGAGCGTCTGCTGGCCCTGGTCAGCGACAACCAGCTGGGCCTGCTCACCGTCGAACTGGCTGACCCGACCGGCTACGGCCGTATCGTGCGCAACGAGCAAGGCGTGGTGCAGGCCATCGTCGAGCACAAGGATGCCAGCGAAGCGCAGCGACAGATCCGCGAGGGCAATACCGGCATCCTCGCCGTGCCCGGCAAGCGCCTGGCCGACTGGCTGGGCCGCCTGTCCAACAGCAACGCCCAGGGTGAGTACTACCTGACCGACGTGATCGCCATGGCCGTTGCCGACGGCCTGACCGTGGCCACCGAACGTGCCAGCGACGAAATGGAAGTGCTCGGCGCCAACGACCGCATCCAGCTCGCGCAGCTCGAATGTCATTACCAGCAGCGCATGGCTCGCCGTCTGATGGCCCAGGGCGTCACCCTGCGCGACCCGCATCGCTTCGACGTGCGCGGTCAGGTGAGCGTCGGCCGCGACGTGACCATCGACATCAACGTGATCCTCGAAGGCAAGGTGGTGATCGAAGACGATGTGCAGATCGGCCCCAACTGCGTGATCAAGGACTCGGTGCTGCGCAAGGGCGCCATCGTCAAGGCCAACAGCCACCTGGACGGCGCCGAGATGGGCGAGGGCGCCGACTGTGGCCCGTTCGCGCGTCTGCGCCCGGGCACCAAACTGGGCGCCAAGGCCCATGTGGGCAACTTCGTGGAGCTGAAGAACGCGGTGATGGGCGAAGGCGCCAAGGCCGGACACCTGAGTTACCTGGGCGATGCCGAGATCGGCGCCCGCACCAACATCGGTGCCGGCACCATCACCTGCAACTATGACGGCGCCAACAAGTTCCGCACCGTCATGGGCGAGGACGTGTTCATCGGCTCCAATAGCGCGCTGGTGGCACCGGTAACGCTGGGCGATCGCGCCACCACGGGCGCCGGTTCGGTGGTGACCAGCGACGTGCCGGCGGACACGCTGGCAGTCGGCCGGGCAAAGCAGCGCAATATCGAAGGCTGGAAGCGTCCGACCAAGAAGTGAACGCCTGGCTCGCCTGAGGTTTTGAACAGAACCTTGGGCGTCAGGGTGTGGATAACCGTGCAGGAGGATGTCTGGAATGTTCGGTGTGACGGATTATGCGGCCTTCGTGGTGGCTTTCATCATCCTGCTGGCCATTCCCGGGCCGGGTAACCTGGCGCTGATCCTGTCCACCGGCAAGGGCGGCATTCGCGGTGGACTGGCCTCGACCTTCGGCATCATCTTCGGTGACCAGGTGCTGCTGTGGCTGGCGGTAGCCGGGGTTGCCGCGCTGCTCAAAACCTATCCGACAGCCTTCGATGTCGTGCAATGGCTCGGTGCAGCCTATCTGGTCTATCTGGGGCTGCGCATGACCCTGGCCAAACCCGGTGCTGCCCCGACGCTGGAGATCAGGCCGCGCCAATACCTGTGGCAAACCCTGGTGATCACCGTCTTCAACCCCAAGGCCATCATCTTCTACATGGCCTTCTTCCCGCTGTTCATCGACCCGCTGCGCCATCAGGGGCTGATTACTTTCGGTTTCATGGCCGTGACCATCATGGTACTGACCTTCCTTTACGGCCTGCTGATCGTGCTGCTGACACACTTTCTCGCCGAGCGTATGCGCGCCAACCCACGTATCGCGAGGGGGTTGGAGAAAATGGCAGGGCTGTGCCTGGTCGGTTTCGGGGTCAAACTGACGCTGAACTGATCGACGGACGCTTGCGGGCCTTTCGATCATATGTTTTGATTCGCGCCACTATCTTTCGAATCGAAACTTAAGCATGTCGAAGCGCAACACGCCGCAACGTCGCCACACCATCCTCGCCTTGCTCGCCGAGCAGGGCGAAGTGAGTGTGGACGCCCTGGCTCAGCACTTCGCCACCAGCGAAGTGACCATCCGCAAGGATCTCGCTGCCCTGGAAAAGAACGGCTTGCTGTTGCGTCGCTACGGCGGTGCCGTGCCGGTGCCGCAGGAACTGATCGGCGAACCGACGCAGCCTATTTCCCCCTACAAGCAGGCCATCTCCCGCGCCGGTGTGGCGCGAATCCGCGAACATGCGCGGATCATCATCGACAGCGGCACCACCACCGCGGCGATGATTCCGCAGCTTGGCTACAAGCCCGGACTGGTGGTGATGACCAACTCACTCAACGTGGCCAACGCCCTGCGCGATATTGAGCACGAGCCGGTGCTGTTGATGACCGGCGGCACCTGGGACCCGCATTCGGAGTCCTTCCAGGGCCAGGTGGCCGAGCAGGTGCTGCGCTCCTACGACTTCGACCAGCTGTTCATTGGCGCCGATGGCATCGACCTGGAGCGTGGCACCACCACCTTCAACGAACTGCTCGGCCTGTCGCGGGTGATGGCCGAGGTGGCCCGCGAGGTCATCGTCATGGTCGAGAGCGACAAGATCGGCCGGCGCATTCCCAATCTGGAACTGCCCTGGAGCAGCGTCCATACCCTGATCACCGACGAGCGCCTGGATGCCCAGGCGGCCGAACAGATACGCGCGCGCGGCATCCAACTGATCCTCGCGCCGCTGGAAAACTAAGGAGAGCCCCATGTGTGGAATCGTAGGCGCCATCGCCGAGCGCAATATCACCCCTGTCCTGGTCGAAGGTCTCAAGCGCCTGGAGTATCGCGGCTATGACAGCGCCGGCGTGGCGCTGCTGACCGAACTGGGTGCGCTGGATCGCCGCCGCCGAGTCGGCAAGGTCAGCGAACTACAGGCTGCCCTGCAGGCCGAGCCGCTGGCCGGGCGCCTGGGTATCGCCCACACCCGTTGGGCCACTCATGGCGCGCCGAGCGAGCGTAACGCTCACCCACACTTCTCCGGCCAGGAGCTGGCCGTGGTGCACAACGGCATCGTCGAGAACCACGAAGCGCTACGCGAGCGCCTCAAGGGCCTCGGCTACGTCTTCACCTCCGACACCGACACCGAAACCATCGTCCACCTGCTCGATCACAAGTTGCAGCAGTTCGGCGACCTCTCGGCCGCGCTCAGGGCCGCCATCCCGGAACTGCACGGCGCCTACGGCCTGGCGGTGATCAGCGCCAAGCAGCCGGATCGCCTGCTCGCCGCGCGCAGTGGCAGCCCGCTGGTAATCGGTCTGGGTCTGGGCGAGAACTTCCTCGCCTCCGACCAACTGGCCCTGCGCCAGGTCACCGACCGCTTCATGTACCTGGAGGAAGGCGATATCGCCGAGATTCGCCGCGACAGCGTGCAGATCTGGGACGCCGCCGGCCAGCCGGTGCAGCGCGATGCGGTGCAGTACCACGAAGGCGCCGAAGCGGCGGACAAGGGCGAGTACCGCCACTTCATGCTCAAGGAGATCCACGAGCAGCCCAAGGTCGTGCAGCGCACCCTGGAAGGCCGCCTGGGTAACGATCACGTGCTGGTGCAGGCCTTCGGTCCGCAGGCGGCCGAGCTGTTCGCCAAGGTCAAGAACGTACAGATCGTCGCCTGCGGCACCAGCTACCACGCCGGCATGGTTGCCCGTTACTGGCTGGAAGAGCTGGCCGGCATTCCCTGCCAGGTCGAAGTGGCCAGCGAATTCCGCTACCGCAAGGTGGTGGTGCAGCCGGATACCCTGTTCGTCAGCGTTTCGCAGTCTGGTGAAACCGCCGACACCCTGGCCGCGCTGCGCAACGCCAAGGAGAAGGCGCCGGGGCAGGGCGGCTACCTGGCCAGCCTGGTGATCTGCAACGTCGGCACCAGCTCGCTGGTGCGCGAGTCGGACCTGTGCCTGCTGACCCAGGCCGGCCCGGAAATCGGCGTGGCCTCTACCAAGGCCTTCACTACCCAATTGGTCGGCCTGATGCTGCTGACCCTGGCCTTGGGCCAGGTGCACGGCAACCTGAACAAGGCGCTGGCCGCCGAGCTGGTGGAAGAACTGCGTCGCCTGCCGACCCGCTTGGGCGAAGCGCTGGCCATGGACAAGACCGTGGAGAAGATTTCCGAGCTGTTCGCCGAGAAGCACCACAGCCTGTTCCTCGGCCGTGGCGCGCAGTATCCGGTGGCCATGGAAGGCGCGCTCAAGCTCAAGGAAATCTCCTACATCCACGCCGAGGCCTATCCGGCCGGTGAGCTCAAGCACGGCCCGCTGGCCTTGGTCGACGCCGACATGCCGGTGGTCACCGTGGCGCCGAACAACGAGCTGCTGGAAAAGCTCAAGTCCAATCTGCAGGAAGTGCGCGCCCGTGGCGGTGAGCTGATCGTCTTCGCTGACCAACAGGCCGGCATGAGCAACGGCGAGGGCACCCATGTGGTGGCCATGCCGCATATCCACGACCTGCTCGCGCCGATCCTCTACACCGTGCCGCTGCAGCTGCTGTCCTACTACGTTGCCGTGCTCAAGGGCACCGACGTCGACCAGCCACGCAATCTCGCAAAAAGCGTAACGGTGGAATGAGCTAGCTTATTCGCTGACACCCCTATTGGTTGGGAACAACATAGTCTGACAAAAAACAATAAAGATGGACAAATGACAACATAGTCTGACAAAGTTGATAACCCCCTGTTTTTACAGGGGGTTTTGTTTTATGTCTCCCCGTTTGTCAGGATTCTGCTCCACGAGAAAAAAGAGGCGTAGCCTGAAAAGTCCTCTCTGCGCGCATGCAGGGAAGCGAATATTTCCTATACTTTTTTCGGGGATGACCTTTAACGGTGCCAGACGGTAGGGGAGGTAGGGTTGCGAGGGCGTAAATTTAAGACAGAGGCTGATGTAGAACGGCACAGGAAGAAGGGGTTTGGTGACGGTGCCGGGGCTAGCTATGTCCCTTGGTTGCGTGTCCAGGATGTGCCGTCGCAAGGTCGTTCCCACAGAATCCCAGGGCTGAAATTTGATCGTGTCCACCACTTATTCTCAGACCTTGAACGCGCCTATTACCTCGCCTGCGAGTTCTCAGAAGACGTAATAGACATCCGTGAGCAGTACCCCCTCTTCCCAAGAGAGAAAACTCAAGCCATTGCCACTTCAAACGGCATTCGCCATCCCGTGTATCCGGGGTCATCTGTGCCATTGGTCATGACTACAGACTTCCTGCTGACCGTCAGGCAATTGGATGGTAGTGAGAAACTGGTTGCTAGGTCCGTCAAATACACGAAAGAACTTTCCGGTAAAGATCCATTAAGAACGCTTGAAAAATTAAAAATAGAAAAGTTGTTCTGGAATAGTCAGGGTATTGATTGGAACATAGTTACGGAAGAGAGGTTTACCCCTAACCTTGTTAAGAACCTCGGGCTACTTCGCAATTACTCAAGCCTACCTCGCGCTTTACTTGAGCAATCTCTGCAGACTGACTTCATTCAGTTTCTAGTAGAGTATCGGCCATATCCTCTGAATGCGGCTGAGTGCTTAAGAAAAATAGCATCAAGAATGCATATTAATTATCAGGACGCAAAGAATATTTTCCTCTATCTTGCTTGGAATAAGCGTCTGATTTTTGACCTTTCTAAAGCGCCAATACAGATGCAATCACCAATCCCCAGCTTTGAAATTTATGACGATGACTGCGGCGTGCAAGCAGCTGCTGGAGTTGCGATTTGAAAGTCAGAGTTAATGATGTATTAGAGCCGGTGACGGAGAACTCACCGATTCATGGTATGGTCAGAGTTCTTTTTCTTGATATCGAAAACGATGTTGCCAGCTTGATCGGGCTGCAAGATCCGCTGCGGAGTCCATTCGATTTAACGATAGACGAACTATCAAAGTCTATATCGGAAGGAGATACGAAGCATGTCGTTGTACAGACACCTGAGTATATGTTGGTTCTTGAAGAGGACCTGACTGATAAGCAAAAATCCGATCGTGATTACAAATGGAATGTAATAGCTCCTTTAATTGAATCACATTACCCTGGTCAAATATTTTATCCCGGCCAGATGGGGAGAATGATATCAGAACGTGCCGCTGAGCTAGGGGTGACACTAAAGCAGATATACAGATTGCTCTACCGCTTCTGGGCAAACGGGCAGATAAAAAACGCCTTTCTGAAAAACTACGCTAATACTGGTAAATCAGTTAGGAACTACGACTCCTCAAAGCCTCCAGGTAGAAAGCCAAAATACCAAGGCGTTGATGTCGATCGGTGTAAGTTTCTAGATGCTGCTGACATAAAGTGTATCCAGATTGGGTATGCGTTGTATGCGGATGGGGATGTATCTAAAAAAACGTCTGCCTATAATAAAATGCTGTCGAAGTTTTATAGTGTTAAGAGTACTTCGAAAAACCCAGAAGCCGAAATAAAGCTACTTCCAACATCTCAGATGCCCTCAGCGCGGCAGTTTATTTATTGGGGGGAAAAGGCTTTTGATGCCATTCAGCGAGAGCGTGGCCGGATGGGGGAACGCAAATGGATAAAAGACCGCCGCCCTCTCTCAGGGACCGTTCGTGATGGGCTAAGAGGTCCCGGACATCAATTTGAAATTGATGCAACTATCGCCGATATCTATCTAACAAATAGCTACTCAAGGCACATGCTTATAGGGCGCCCGGTTGTTTATGTGGTTATTGATAGCTTTTCTGGGATGATTGTTGGGTTGTATGTGGGGTTAGAAGGACCTAGCTGGAATGGTGCTAGACAAGCACTCTTCAATGCTTTTTCTTCAAAGGCGGAATATTGTGCCTTACATGGTGTAACGCTGGCTGCTGAAGAATGGGACTGTAACCACCTTCCCCACCAAATCTATGCAGACAGGGGCGAGATGATTGCCGCGGCTTCTGACGGTTTGGCTAAAGGTCTGAAAATCGAAATAGGCAATGCACCTCCTTATAGGCCTGATTGGAAATCAGTAGTAGAAAGTAGCTTTAGGGTACTTAACAATATTACTGAAATCAGGTGGCTTCCAGGAGGGGTAGCGGCGAGAGATAAGGAGCGAGGTGAGCGTGATTATCGGCTTGACGCTACGCTTAATCTAAGAGAATTTACAAAGATAATTATCAAGGCGGTTCTTCATTATAATAAATTTAATTGGCAGCCGGACAGGCTGACCAAGGAAATGGTTGACGATAATATTGATCCAACTCCGGCAAGTATCTGGAAATGGGCACTTGAGAAAGGCGTTATCGATTCGAATAATAAACCTGATGACTTGATATACCTCAATTTGCTTCCGCGTGATAAGGCTACTGTTAGAAAAAACGGTATCGTCTTTCGTGGAATGTACTACACCTGCGATATAGCGACTGCTAATAATTGGTTTGCTAAATCCCGTAGCAGCGGCGTCTGGGCTGTGGATTGCTGGTATGACCCTAACTCATCAGCTCATATTTGGATTCAGGGAGATAATAAGAAGTTCGAGAGGTGCACGCTGCGCTTGGCTGATGTTAAGTATGCAGAGTATCGTTCTGATGAGATTTTTGATGTCCTTGAAGCGACGCGACAAGTTAGTCCAAGCCATAAGCGTGCTGAACTCGAAAGCCTTATTTCGCTCCAGCAAACCACTGAAAATACGATAAGTACTGCTATGGCTGAGAAAAAGGAAGAGTTAGCACCGACTACCAAGTCTGAAAAAATTAAGAATATTCGAAAAAATCGCGCTGATGAGCGTGAGCTACTTAGAGAAAAAGCAACAGTTCCAGATGGCGTTAGAGTTGATGAATCTGCTCAGCCGGCGCAGATATTGAAAAAAAATAAGGACTCCTACGCAGGGGGACGTAGCTCTCAGGTTATCGATATGCTTAAACGTTTGAGACCAGGTGCAGATAAATGAGCATGTCTCAAGTTTTTGCTAGTTATACAAAGCAACCTATTCAAGATTATGCTGGAAATCCACTTATTGAAGCACTACCTCCGATTCTCACTGAGGAGGCAGCGATGGTTTCACTTGGCTGTTTCCCACCTATTCCTTCCCAAGATGAGCTTGATCTTGACTGCTCATTACGCATCCACTGTGTGGATCGTTTGCGCTCAGTGATTCAACCATTGCTGATTCACCTAGAGCTGCAGTCAATATTTTCTTCGCTGATTCGATGGGGATATGTAGGTCGTAACCCAAGATCACCTGATACTGTCAGGCATCTACATTCTTTATCTAAGTCTAAGGGATACCATAGCGGATTTAAGTCGACTGCTGAGACTTTTAGCTTGGTCGGTCTAAGCGGCATTGGGAAATCTACGGCGCTCGAATCTATCCTAAGTTTGTATCCACAGACAATTAAGCATACCCAATACGAGGGTAAGCAATTTGTACATACGCAAATTTCTTGGTTGAAACTAGACTGCCCAAGAGATGGTTCATTGTCTGGTTTCTGTCAGCAATTTTTCATTTCTATCGGTGAGGCAATTGGTGATAAGGATTACCCTAAGCGTTACCGTGCCAGAAATATAAACGACGCTCTTCAGCAGATGGAGCAGGTCGCGAGCAATTTTTACATAGGCGCGCTGCTCATTGATGAAATTCAGAACCTCCACCTTGCTAAAACTGGTGGTAAGGACAGCATGCTGAATTTTTTTCTCCATCTTGTTAACAACCTTGGGATCCCAGTGGTATTTATTGGGACCAACTCAATGGTTAGCCTTTTCTCCGACGTAATGAGAAATGCGCGGCGGACATGCGGCTTGGGAGTGGTTGAGTTCAAACACTTTCAGCGAGATGACGAAGAGTGGCGAAACCTAGTTGAAACTCTTTGGAGTTATCAGTGGTGTAGGCAGCGTGCCGGGCTGACTGATGAAATTTATGATGCTCTATACGATCGTACCCAGGGGGTGACCGACTTCCTTGTGAAGCTTCTGGTTCTGACTCAGCGCTATGCCATTCAGAGCGGGGAAGAACGCATCACAGCAGCGTCAATACGAATGGTCAGTGACTCTAAGATGAAAATCCTGGCACCTGCTCTCTCCGCGTTGCGCAGCCGGGACCCGAAAGCCATGAGCCGATTTGAGGATCTGCTGCCTGTGGATGCTCAACTGGCCGAGATGATGACGCCTGATCCGGGATCAAGCGGTGCTCGATTGAAGATGCTGCGTACATATTCAAGCGGCGCGTTGGCATCGGCAGCTAACCCAGAAACGAAGCCTGTCGTACATGCGGCGGTAGCCGTTACTGAGGAGCACGAGCTGTTGGGCATCAGCCAGAGCGATGACCCATTGCAGTCACTTCGTGAGGCAGGGTGGATTAACCAGGACATCTTTGAGTTTTCCCCCGCCTATCGGAAGAGCTGAGTGGCTGGGAGAGAATGATGCGGCGGCTCCATTTTTTCCCAACACCATTTCATGATGAAACCCTTCATAGCATCTTTTCCAGGTATGCACGGCTCGATGGTTTAGGTACTACTCGAGGAGGTTTTCCTGTAGATCTAAGGAGGATGGGGTTCTCGGGCAATGTTCCGTTCCCATGCCACCTCTCCGACCTAGTCGACATGCTTCCTGTTGGCACGGAGCTGTCGGTACCTGTGCTGATAGGTCGTCATACCCTTTTGCCATACTATCAACCGTTCCTGACAGAGCATCAGCTACGTACGGCGTTTGCTCAAATGTCAGGTGGAAATGGGCACGCATTAGAGCTTCGTTTAGGCGTGATTGCCAGCCGACTTGAGAGCACCTCCCGTATTCGTTTTTGCCCAACATGTGTCGATCAAGACAGAGAGAACCTGGGCGTTGCGTATTGGCACAGAGTTCATCAATTGCCGGGCGTATGGATCTGCCCACACCACACGACCCTATTGAAGGCGCTGGATCATCGGAGGTTTAGCCGCTGTAGGAAGCGAATTCAGTTGCCCGAGGACGATGAGGTTCAGTCGACCACGTTAGATCTCGACATAAGAGATGAGCACTACACGACATTGCTTGAAATCTCCCAGATGTCTTGGGAGGTGCTCCAGGCAAACAATCCTCCATGCCCCGCCTGGCAAGTCCGTTCAGCCCTGTTAGATGGAGCAAAAGCGCTTGGATTGGCGTCCACTAGTGGGCGGCTTCATCTTGGGGCTCTGGCTGCACATATGGAGTCGTTCTTTCAGCGGTTACCTAATTTTGGTGAGTTTTCTATCCTGCAGGCCAGGGCCGTGGGGATTCCGGAACAGTGGGTCACCAAGACGTTGAGAAAGCCCAGGCGTACCCGCCACCCACTCAAGCTCCTTGTGATGGCAAGCGCTATGAAGGTTGATCTTCCGAGCTTCATCCAAAAAAGAGAGGAGGCCTTGAGGGGAAGTGGGGAGCATGAGCGTGCAGGTGTGGCTCAGGTTATCTCGCGTGTGTTTCCGATCGAGAAGTTGGTCCTCAATGTGGCAGCACAGCCGCAAGATCTTTGGGCCATGGTGATGCAGGGATTTAGTGCGGATGAAATGTCGGCATCACTCGGCGTCTCCCTCGCAAGCGTCTATAGAGCTATCAGAGCTCACTCTGACGGTTCTGCTATATGGCAGCGAGCAAGGTACGCTAGGGATTTGGCGCAGCGCCGTGAGCGGTTTGTAAGCCAGTACACGAGCCACCTATCCCATGAGTGTTCTGATTACGTGTGGCTTCACCGACATGACCGTGCATGGCTCTCTGCCCATCTTCAGCTAGTAGGTCATCACCGGTGTGATCAGAAAGATGACCGCCCGCTGTCTGAGTTGGATGCGTCCCTGGCCGGCCAAGTTGTCGTTTGTGCTCGTGCGCTTCGGGTGGTCCCTGGTAAGCCTATCCACATAACCAAATCCAGGATTGCCCGAGAGCTAGATGTCGTCTCTCGATTTGAAAAGCAGCTTGGTAGGCTTCCGTTGTGTTCTGCCGCGCTAGTTGCAGCGTGTGAAAGTACTGGCGAATTTCGCAGGCGGCGCTTGCTTTGGGCTATGCAGCAGCTGGAGGTCGATGGCCGGCTGGTAACGCCATCGTTGCTATATAAAACGGCATCTATTCGTCCGCATACCTTGTATGACAGTGAATAGCTCGAGTCTGGGACGCACTGTAGGCGGATAGAGTTAGGAAACTTACAGTTTCTCAGATGCCGAGCTATGCATGTTTGGATGAAAATGTATCTATTTGGTAACGTCAATATGCGCTACTGGTTTTCTGTGTTGTACACTTTCAACAAGGTAGTGTGTAGAATATAAAACGATGCGTTAACCCGAATAAAGATCCGTCCTGTTTTGAGCCGCTCTGCCCTGTAATGTCGAATATACTATTTTTCCCCGAATCGATGTCGGATGAAATGCTATTGTCTCGAATCACGCGATATCACGTGCTCTCGGGGAATAAGAAGGAATCCGAAACCTTTCAAGAATTGTTTGGCTCGATACCATTTTCCCTATCGATAATACCCAAGCAACTAGACACGCTTGCGTCTAGGTTACCTGGAGATAAGGACGCTAACCTAGTTCAGTTGCTGATGGAGAATACTAATTTTCCGTCATACAAGCCTTTCATCGGGTTGTCGAAATATCAGCAGGGCGATGAGGCAATAGCATCTGTTGCTCGGATGCCACGAAGGGAAAGCTCGACGCATAATCGAGCGAAAATATGTCCGTCTTGTGTACGAGCAGATCTTGTCGAGTCTGGATACTCCTACTGGCACCGGGCCCATCAGATGCCAGGGGTAACTGCGTGTTGGCGCCATGGGGAGGTGCTCTTACAGTCATGCCCGGCCTGCTCACATCCGTTCTTTCGAAAGCTCAAGTTACTTCCTGATATGAGGGAAGGTTGTCCCTGTGGGTGGAGTTCCTTAGCGCCAACATCATATTCAGCTGCTTCGGATATTGAGCGTGAGTATGCGATCTTTGCGAAAGATATTTTGCAACGAGATCTACCATACACTGATTTTAAAATTTTATCAGACTGCTACCGTCGGCAAGCTATAAAGAAGGGATTCAATAATGGAGGTTTGCTAGGTTCGGCAAAGTTAGTGGGCAGCATAAAGACTGCGTATGGAGATGAACTGCTTTCCCGAATGGATAAGGCATATGGTAAGGGACTTCGGAGTCAATGGATTAGGATCTCTTCATCAAGGGGGCAAATTGATATGCCGCTGGTGAGGCATCTTATAGTCTGTCAGCAATTATTTGGTGACGTTGATAATTTTGAAAAGCGTTTGCTAGAAGAATCCATAATAGCTAGTGAAAGGAAAAAGTCGCGTAGCGCTTCACGAGAAGAAGCTCCAAAGAGCAAAAGGGCTGAGTGCCGTAGTAAAGTTAGAGTGCTGGCTGCAGCAAGGCCGGATATGGATATGGATTACCTCTGGGCTAATGCCTATCAAGTTACTCGCTGGTTGAACGAAAATGATAAAGAATGGCTATTAGCTACACTCGGTAGGAAGGTAATTGTTCAGGAAAAATTCAGCCCTAAAGATTGTGTTAATGATCAAATGTACGCCGGGCTGGTTCGCGATGGAGTGCGTGATTTATACCGTATTGCTCAGGGCCAGAAGAGAGTAAATATTAGTAATATGCTGGCGTTACTGCCTAGAAGAATTCAGACCTGCCCTTTGATGCGTAAAGAGTTTTATCCTGCTCTTTCGCAACAGATAGAGCTCCATGCAGAGTCGGTTTGGCATTTTCGGCTGAGGAGAATTGTCTGGGCTATGTCGGAAATATCGAGACTGAATCTGCCAATGAATACTTCAAATAAAAGGCTGTTTGCGTCAGTTCCTGATAAGGCTTGGATTGCCATACAGCATCACTTCGACTGGGATGTTGACGCACTGATTCGTACCCGCCTAAGTCCCGAAGAGCTTCTTAATTCAACAGGTGTGTCTCATCAGTGGGAGGGCCCGCCAGGCTGTGATGAGCCTTTAGGGGGGAACGCCTACATGGAGCGAGCTCGCAGGAATTCTACTTAGAGCAGGCTGAGGTCAAATGACCGCTGCCCTCTGCCTATCCTGTCTTCCAAAACAGCAAACGAGCTGCTCTATCAAGTCAGCGCGCCGGTATCAGTATGTTAGTGGGGGAACACACGATCAGCTGTCGGGCACCTCGAGTCATGGCCACGTACAGATGCTGGGCTGTCATCTCCCGGGGGTCCAGAATCACCGCCACGTCGGCCTCAAGCCCCTTGAGCAGGAGCGTGCTGCCCACGCGCCGGCGAGACTGAGTTCGACCCGTATGACGCTGTCTTTCGCGGATCTGCAGCGCGGCGGCATACAGGCCTGCTGGGCTGCCTTGAGCCGTTTGCAGCGCGGCTTGGCAGGCGTGCAGAAGTTCCGGTCGGTAGACACGTGTCTGGGCGTCACGGCTGAGGGTAATCAGGAACCGCTGTGCCTCGAGCATGCTAGGAGAATTAGCGAAGGCCACCGCAGCAGCCTCGATGGGCGTCGGCGGTACTTGTGGTCTGCCGAAACGCAGAACGCGTACGCGATCTAGCAGCTGTGCGGCACCCACCCCCGTCATGACACTTGCGGCGAATCCAACAAGCACGGCTAGTGGGTCGGCGGCCGTTGGGTCGAAGGTTCTGGCGAATTGGATGAGCTCAGGGAGATCTACGCGTTCAACAACGGTGGTCCCAGGCGTTTGACTGGCGAAGTTGTTGCGGCTTGCGGGTCGTCTGGAGTCCCCTATGACGAGCACGCTCTGCTGGCCCCCGTTACCGCTGACCATTGCCGCCTGACGACGCTGGGCATCCGTCGTTGCTGGCTGCAACGGAACCCATTGCACCTCGGGAGGCGCCGTTTGCAAGTCCACTGATTGCCCGGCCTGGAGTTGTGCACGAACATCTAGCAGCCACTGCCCCAGGGCAGGCGTACCGGCGCGCCGCCAGCGCCAAGGTGTCTGGAGCACGCCAACCGATGGGAAGTGCGCCTCCACATCGGTTTGCCAATTCACCAAGGGGCCCGCGAAGCCAAAGATGGCCTGCATAGGATCACCCAGCACACAGGTGGGAAGCACTTGAGCCGCCCACGCGATCATATTGTGCTGCGGGAGGTTGCAGTCCTGATACTCGTCGACCAGCAGTCGAGAGTAGCTTGCTCGAAGGGACTGCGTGATGTGACCGGCCTGTAGGAGGCGTGCTGCGGCTGCGCGAATGGCGGGGTAATCCTGGGCGGGATTGGCCAGGTCGAGGACTGCAGCTGGCAACCCGCTTCGCTGCGGGAACTTGGCCACCAGGCGCATCGCGAAGCCGTCGATCGTCGCCACACGATAGGCGGAGCTGAGAACTGAGGCTTGGGCCAAGCGCGCCCGCAGTGCAGCAACGCCGGCATTGGTGTGGGTGAGCACCAGTATGGGTTGGCGCCCTCTGTGAGCGCCCAAGGCCTCCGCAATTTGCTGAGTTTTGCCGCATCCCGCCGGAGCAGTGACCGACCCGCGGTTCACGACGAGGAGGTCAATCTCAGGCGGCATGGGTCCATCCCCACAGTTCATTTAGCAGAGCGTAGAAACCTGGATCGCTTTGCTGAGCGCTTGGACCAACGATTTGGCGCCCAACGTGCTGGAAGGCTGTGACACTTTTGAACCAACCATTCTTGGTGCGAGCAGCTTGGCCCAGGATCTCTCGGGTCGGTGGCGCGTACGGAACACCTTGAGCGCGAAACTCTCGAATTGCCTCCAGCGTGAGCTTACCGTTGGACTTAGAGCGCACATGCTCCGCGACTGTCTCGGTTCCCTTCTCTTCTTCAGCGAAGGTGAGTAGAGCATCGATCGCCTGGTCTGGAAGACTGAGGAAAAGCTCGTCCTCTAGAGCTCGGCCAGGACGCCAAGTCAGCACACTGATCCCTTCTGCAACGACTTCTGCCAACAGCGCTGGTGTGTGCGGCTTATCGGCATCAATGAACACCATTACGCGGTAGCCCAGGCGTCGCAGGACTAGGCCACGTTGTAAGCACAGGTCAGGCGTGCTGCCACCGGCGTTGACGTAGGAGCCCCCCAGAGCAAAAAAAGAGCGGTGGTTGAGGTCGGTCCAGTATTGATCCAACCCCCTGACCAGCCCAATCTCGCTAGGGCCTTCACAGACCAGCAAGGACTTGGCCAGAAACGCCTCGGGATCCGCACGCAAGGTGCCTTGCACGTGATTCTCCTGTCCTGGAGTGCGTACCTCGTGTAAATCCGGCTGTCTGCGAACGATGAAAAGCTGGTTGCTGCTGAGTTCTCGCAGGGCTACCGGCGAGTGGGTCGTTAAGAAAACTTGTAGAGGCGCCACGACTTCCTTGGCGCCTAGCGAGTCCAGCAGCCGCTTGAGGCGATGTGGCTCCAGGCCGTATTCCACCTCATCGACCAGCGCGATAGACGACGCTTGCGCGGCCGCTCGCTGCAGACCGGCCGAGAGTAGCCGTGCTGAGCCAGTCCCCAAGGCATGCAGCGGGACACCTGCCTGGTCATGCAGTGCGATAGCGCCGTCACTGATTGAGACCGCATGGGCATCGAGCAGCGCCTGAGCCTGTCCGATAGTGACTCCCAAGCTGGCCGAAGTCTGCGTCACCGTTTGGAGGGTTTTCGCGAGCTGCCCGCTCGCCTGGTCGCCAAACCCATTGCGGGCATCTCTGGCAGCGCGCGCTAGCTCGGCTCCCAGGTCGGGGCGTTCCTCTGTTAGGCGGTTTAGCACAGAGCTTCGATTCCAGGACAGATGCGTACTGGCGTAGTGGCCAAGACGTGCCGGTGCCAATAGCGCGCGGTGCTTCCAGGCCAGTCCGCGCTCTAGCCCTTGAGCGACAGCCCTTTCGGAGAAGAGCGACCAGACTGGCTCCAGATCGGCCTCCACCTGTAGTTGCACGCTTAAGACTGTTTCAATATCGGCACGCGGCTCATCTTCTACGAGCCCAGTGTTCGCATCGAACCCGCGTAGAAACTCGCCGTAGGTATCGAGGTTCAACAGGTCATCGGGCAAGGCCCCAACGGTGACTGTGATCTGGATGGGCTGGGCAACGTTCAGCAGATGAAAGTCGGTGTCGGTGAAGCGGGCACTGCGCCTAGCGCCAAGGCAGAGGTCGATGGCTTCAAGGATGCTGGATTTTCCGCTGTCGCCGGGGCCGATCAGGCAGTTGATGCCATCGGAAGGAATCCACTCCATGGCTTTGATGGCTCGGAAGTTCTGGATCTTCAAGTGCCTGACTCGAACCATGGTCGCCCCCTCATCGTCATCCTTGTATGGCTTGAGTATCTAGTGCTCCGTGCAAAACATCCACCCACTGGACGGCCTGTTTGAGGATTGTTCTGGTTGAAGGCAGGCCTCGTCGGTAGCGGTAGCAATAAAACTTCAGGCTCGGAGTCGTTGCCGCAAACGCTTTACATACGAGCTGCTGAGAAGGTCATCATCTTCGAGGCCCAGCGCGCAACTTGCGAGATAGGCGAGGCTGTTGTCTGAGGGGCGGAAGCTATCAGGGATCCAGCCGTTCACCGCCTGTCGATGCTCATCAATCGCCACGAACCATGCCTTGAAGAAATCAGACAGTGAAGACCGCGCCGCGACGGTTGCTGCCTCGGTTAGCGGGTCAGAGGCTTCAATCTCAGCCTCGCATGCATCATCCGCGATGGCATCAACACAAGCATCCAGTGACGGCCAATACTTGAGGTCGTAACGTGCTTGCAACGTCTCCAGCTCATCTTCCAAATACAGTGTGAAGTGACCGTTATGTTGGCCTGCTTCCTTGATCAGGTCACCAATGTGGTAGCTGGTGTTGCTACGAAAACCAGACTTGTTGTGCAGCTCCTCGCGACGTCTGAGCAGGATGGCTAGACCTTCGGCCATTTCAGCAATTTGCTCATTGATCCTGACAAGCTCATCGCGCTCCGTCCGTGCTTTTACGATTCGTTCCGGTCCCCAGAATGCAACCGAATCAAGGAGGGCGCCGAAGAAGCTATCTAACGCCCTAGGATGCATATGCAGCTTCTTGTAGAGGTCGGTGTATGCAGAGCGCAGCTCTAGCTCACGTAGGAGCAGCCGCTCGATGACGATGTTATGGCTGGGTAGGATGCTTCGCTCCAGGTTGTACTGCTTCCTGGCGAGAAGAATGTCATTGCAGGCCTTGGCTGGTAGGTTCACTTCGGTAGTGTTCATTTGAAACTCCATCTTCTGAGGTTGCACTTAGGCTACCGAAGCCATTCAGCCCAAGCGGTACCTGGAGATTAGAAAGTCATACAGTCTTCAGGTACCTAGCGATCAGGGGTATCGAACAAAGGGTTCCTGCGATTTACGTGGTCACCACTAAGGGGCAGGTGAGCCACATCCTTATACTGAACGCCAGCCTCCGACCATGGTGAATGCATGACGATAGATCAGCCCCTCCTTAAAGGCCAAAAGGTGAGAATCGGCCTTTAAAGGTCTTCGGTACGGGGAACGCTAAGTCGCCATGCTTGCTAGTACCAAGCCCGAGTTCTACAAGAGATTCGGCCAGTTTTACAGCTGCCGCTACGCCATCGATCACAGGTATACCGACGGCCTCGGTGAGAGCCTCCTTGAGGCCCGCCATACCTGCACAGCCCAGAACGATTGCTCCCGCGCCTTCAAGATCGCGAGCTTCGTGCGCCTGACGAGCCATCGTCTCCATAAGGACTGTGTCTGGGCGCTCGAAAGCCAATACGGGCTGCTCAACACAACGGATCGAGGTGCACCTACTGGCCATACCATAGCGCTCGAGCAGGTGGTGGGCCATGATCCGGGTTCTACCCAGCGTCGTAATAATCGCGAAACGCGTTGAGATCAGGCCTGCAACGCAGAAAGCCGCTTCCGCGATACCCAGCACCGGACCGGTGGCAAGTTCCTGTGCTGCTTGCAAGCCTGGATCCCCGAAGCAGGCGATGACATGTGCATCGCACCCGGCAGCCAGGCCCTTTTTCATTTCTTCCAGCATGCCCAGTGTTGCGATCGACTCGTCGAAGTGACCCTCGATTGAAACCGGGCCATGCTCGGGACAACTGGTAAGTATCTGCGTACTGTCGCGCGCGACAGCTTCGGCGGCGAGGGCGATATTGGCGGTCATGTGCAGACTGGTGTTGGGGTTGATCAACTGAATCTTCATTGGATCATCGCTTCCCAAAAATAGTGTGAAAGTCGATGTCGGGCTGTTCTTCCTCATCGACGTTCAGGCTTGAGCGGATGCTGCTCAAGTGCTGCTCCATCCAGCGACTCGCTTCGTCTGCTCGGCCTGCTTCAAGGAGGGCAACCAACTCGCCATGATCGCCACAATCGCAACCTATGCTGGTACGCGAACCATAGACGGCGATGATCAGCGATGAGCGTGTGGTCAATTGCTGCACCTGTTCGGTCAGTACCATATTTCCGGCCAGCGCAGCCAACTGTACGTGGAACCGGGCTGAAAGTTGGATGGCAAGGCTCTGCTTGTTTTCCCGCTGAGCCCCATGCTCGGCTACCACGATTCGGCGCAGTGTCTGGATGTTTTCGGGGGAAGCTCGCTGAGCCACATCGGCCATCATCGCTGGCTCGATGAGCTGGCGCGCCGCAAATACATCTTGGGCTTCCTTGCTGCTGGGCTGCGCCACATAGGCGCCTCGGTTGGGGCGAATGCTGACGAGGCGCTCCAGGGCGAGGCGATGCAACACTTTGCGGATGCCGGTCCGGCTGACCTTGAACACTTCTCCTAGCGCGTCCTCTGGCAGGCGCGTCCCCGGCTTCAGCCGATGCTCGACGATGGCATCAGTCACCGCTCGATAGATCTCTTCGTCGCGGCTGGGTGCAGCCGCCTCATCCCTGGGCTCGAGCGCGAGCGTGCTTGCAGACATAGGCATTTCTGACTCCGGCGAGTTAGGCAGTATTCACTTCTGTATACACAAATAATGCCAAGCTTCGTTCCCTGAGAATTTGCGCGGCGGACATCGCTGGGAGACCTGTCGCTGCACAAAAGCCGAACAGCAGTGCGCATTGGCGCACTTTTTCCGGGCGCCCGGGCGGTTTCAGAGAAGGTCTTTCGTGCGTCTTGGACAATCGCTGAATTCCTATTGTCAAGCGGCTTTCAGCCTGTTTGTCGCTTCCTTGGCATAGCTTCTGCATACCAACCCGTATACACCCGGCCGCGAGCCGGTATGGCTCGAATTCGTATACAGAGCGAAATGCCCAGGAGGCAAGATGGATAGGTTCAGGTTCGCAAAAGCTTCGCGAGATCGCACATTCGCCGCGTTCAAGAAGGCGACGGTAACCCTGGCCATGACGGCCGCAGTCTGGTTGCCTGGTTACGCCAATGCCAAGGACCCGGCGACGACCCTGGTCATCGCCAGCCCGTCGACGCCGCAGGGGCTGGATAACGAATACGACGTGAGCCTGGGCACCGTCGACGTGCTCGGCGCTCTTTATGACTATCTGGTCGAGTACGAAACCATCCCAGATCCGGAAGTGCCGGGTGTCATGCGTGAGGACACCTCGGTACATGCCGATCGAATCGGCGGGCTGGCGTTGCGGGGCAAGCTGGCAGAGCGTTGGGGAATATCGCCCGACGGCACCAAAGTGACATTCGTTCTCAGGAAGGGTGTTGTCAGCAACTGGGGCAATCCGCTGACGGCCGAGGACGTGAAATGGTCCTGGGATCGCAAGTTCGCGCTGGCCGCTCAGGGCAGCTTCTACACGTCGGTCATCGGCCTGGCGTCCCCAGATGCGGTGACGGTAGAAGGGCCCGACACGGTGTCCTTCGCACTGGATGGCCCAACGCCGCTTGCCCTGAAGATCCACACCATTCTTGGCAACCCCATTTACGACAGCAAGAAGCTGAAGGAAGTGGGTGGAACTGAGGATCCATGGGGCACCGCCTTCCTTAAGAACGACAGCGCCGGTTTCGGGCCATATCGCGTCAAGCAGATCGTCCGTGGCCAACAGGCGGTATTCGAGGCTCGCCCCGATTATTGGGGCAAGCAGCCGTTCATGAAGACGGTTGTCATGCGCGAGATTCCGAACTCGGCCAGCAGGCTTTCACTGTTGCAGGGCGGAGCCGTAGACATCGCCCAGTTCCTGCAGCCCCGCGAATACCTCTCGCTGAAAAACGCAGCCAACGCCACCTACGACGCGATCGATGCGTCCTACATGCTCTGGATGGTACTGAACGCCAATATCCCTCCCTTCAACAAGCCTGAAGTGCGGCAAGCGATCAATTATGCGATCCCGCGGGACCAGATCTTAGAGACGGCGTTTTACGGCCTGGCGTCCAAGCAGACCGCCCCACTGCCGAAGATCTATCCGATGGCCGATACCGGTTTCTTCGATTACGACTTGGACCTGGACAAGGCCAAGGCATTGCTGAAGGAGGCGGGCCTGGAAGATGGATTCAGCACCACGATCGCCTTCGACGCGGGCAACCCGGTGCAGGAGCCCATCGCAATGATCGTGCAGTCCTCGTTGCGCAAGATCGGTATTGAAGTAACGCTCGAAAAGCTGCCGGCCGGGGTGTTCTACGAGAACGTCACCAAGCGGCAAAAGCCGATCATCTTTTATCAGGACGCACCCTGGGCGCCTGACCCCGGATACGCCACCCGCTTGTTCTTCCACAAGGACAGCTTCCCCAACTACAGCAACTACGCCAACGCCGAGGTCAGCAAGCTCATCGATAGTGGCATGCAGACGATGGACGACGAGCAGCGTCGAGCGATCTACCGCCAGGTGCAGAAAACCATCATGGAGGAAGCTCCCTGGGGCTTCGTCGCCTATCCGAAATACGTGCTGGCGCGGAAGAAGAACATCACCGGGTTCACCTACTACACGTCGAACAATCTGCGCTTCCAAGATTTCGCGCGCAAATAAACGGGGGACTTCAGTTATGACCGATCACGGTGACAGCCTTGCTCGCCCGAGTTGGCTGGCCAGGATGGCGGAGGGAAGCCTATTGCTGCTGCGCATTCTGCGCGCCAGGCCGCAGTTCGCCATTGGCTACGCCATTGTATTCTCGATGTGTGCGATCGCATTGCTGGCGCCGTGGATCGCGCCCTATGACCCGGTCGAAGCCAGTCCGGCCGAATTTCTTCAACCACCCAGCGTCAGCCACTGGCTGGGTACCGACGCGGTCGGCATGGATATCTTTTCTAGAGTCATCCATGCCCCGCGTGTCGACCTAACGATCGCTCTGGCAGGCACGCTCATCTCGGCAATCGCCGGCAGCGTGCTGGGCGCCTGGACGGGCTATTTCGCCCAGACCCAGGGCATTCGCTCTGCAGCGAGCTTTGCCACCATGCGAATCGCGGACGTCGTGCAGTCCTTTCCCGTGTTCGTGTTCGCCATTGCGCTGGTGGCCAGCCTCGGCCAAAGCATCCAGACCGTGGTGCTGGCGATTGCCTTTGTCAATACACCGATCTACCTGCGGCTGATGCGCTCGCAGGTGGTCACGCTTCGAGAAATGCGTTTCGTCGAAGCCGCCCGGGTTGCCGGCCTTTCACACGGACGCATCATTCTTCGGCACATCATCCCCAATGCCATCGGCCCGATCCTCGCACAGTTCACTGTGAACATCGGATGGTCGGTATTGCTGACCGCAGGGCTCAGCTTCATCGGCGCCGGCGTGCGGCCACCGACACCAGAGTGGGGCAGCATGATTGCCTCCGGCTTCCAAAACGTGGTGACCGGTCAGTGGTGGCCGTCGGTGATGCCTGGGATCGCACTGGCCCTGACGGTGTGTGGCTTCACCCTGGTCGGCGCCAGCATAGAAACCATGACCAGCCCCGCAAAGATGCGGCGGCTTAGCCGGGATCTGGCTGTAAAAGCGGCCGGCAACCCGCTGCGAGGTGTTGCATGAAAGGGCTCGTCAGATTTCTCGGCCACCGCTTGTTGTTCGTGGTGCCGCAGTTGTTCGGCATCCTGCTGATCGCGTTCCTGCTCGTGAAAAACATTCCTGGCGATCCGGCCGTGCTCATGCTCGGCCCAAACGCAACCGACGCCTCGGTCACGGCGTTGCGCACGCAGCTGGGCCTCGATCAATCCCTGGCGCAGCAGTTCTGGCTGTTCATCGTAAACCTGACCCAGGGCAACCTGGGTACCTCATGGCAGACCACCCGGCCGGTGCTCGACG
Source organism: Pseudomonas sp. UBA7530 (assembly GCF_002479365.1). Lineage (NCBI taxonomy): Bacteria > Pseudomonadati > Pseudomonadota > Gammaproteobacteria > Pseudomonadales > Pseudomonadaceae > Pseudomonas > Pseudomonas sp. UBA7530. Next base: position 5,002 of record NZ_DLMS01000011.1, on the reverse strand, counting down.
ATCTGATCCAGCGGTTCCCGGCAACGCTCGAGTTAGTCAGCCTCGGCTTGCTTGCCGCCATTCTGATCGGGGTGCCGCTTGGCGTTGCGGCGGCACTTAAGAGTGGCTTTCTGAGCCGGGTAGCGGACATCTACGGACTGATAGTCGGCGGGCTCCCCGACTTCTGGCTGGGGCTGGTAATGATCTTCGTGTTCTACACCCTGCTCCAGTGGGCACCACCGCCGTTCGGGCGGCTCGACATGATCGTGCTGCCGCCACCCACTGTGACCGGATTGCTGACAGTCGATAGCGTGCTCGCGGGCGACTGGGCAGCACTGGGCTCGGCCATACGGCACCTGTTGCTTCCGGTGCTGACGCTGGGGTTGGTGAGCGCCGGGCCAATTCTGAAGATGACCCAGTCGATGGTCGAGCAGATGCTCAGTTCCGATTTTAGCCGCTACGAGGTGATCTCGGGGCTGCCGCGCCGATACGTCACCTGGCACGCATTGCGTAATGCAGCGCCTGCGGTGGTCACCATCATCAGTGTGTTGTACGGCTATCTGCTTGGCGGAGCGGTACTGGTCGAGACGGTATTCAGTTGGGGCGGCGCGGGGCAGTACGCCGTCCAGGGCGTGCTCAATTCGGACATCTTTCCGGTGCTCGGCTTCGTATTGTTCGCCTCGGTGTTTTCACTGATCGTCTACCTACTGGTGGACATCACCAACTTCGTTCTGGACCCGCGGGTAGGTCGCTGATGCAAGAGACATTAAAGGCTGTGGTGAATGCTCCTTCGCACGATGAAACCATGCCGATGCTGTCGGTACGCAATCTCTCGGTCGAATTCCCCGGTATGTCCGGGCGGTCGGTGAAGGCAATACACCAGCTCGACCTGACCATACAGCAGGGCGAGATATTCGGATTGGTCGGCGAATCCGGCGCCGGCAAGACCACGCTGGCCCGTGCGCTGATGAACCTGCCGCCCGAGCCGGGGCGGATCACCGGCGGCGAGGTACGGCTGAACGGCATCGATCTGTTGCAACTCGCCGAAGGCAACCTGCGCTCCATGCGCGGCCGTGACCTGTCGATGATCGTCGCCAACCCGCGCAGCGAGCTCAATCCGCTGCGTCCGGTTGGCGAGCAAATTGCGACCATGGCGCGCGTGCATCTCGGGCTGAGTCGCAGCCAGGCACAGGCGAAGGCGCTGGAAATGCTGCGCGCGGTGCAGATACCCGATCCCGAGCGGCGAATGAAAGCGCTGCCGCACGAGCTCAGCGGCGGCATGGCACAGCGAATCGTCATCGCGATCGCTCTGATCTGTTCGCCTCGCTTCGTGATATCCGACGATGCCACCAGCGGACTGGACGTCACGGTGCAGGCCCAGATCCTTTCTTTGCTGCGCAATCTCAGCGAGGAGCGGCGCAGCGCAATGCTTTTCATCACGCGTGATATCGGCGTGGCGGCGCACTTCTGCGATCGCATCGGGGTGATGTTCGAGGGCCAGATGCTCGAGCAGGCCAGCAAGGAGGACCTGTTCCTGCGTCCGCGCCATCCGTACACCATCATGCTCATGGCGGCGTTCTCGCATAACGAAACACTGCGGCGTCTGTGGTGGAGCGCTGCGGGAGCGGAGGCGGCGCGGCCGGACTCGCAGGGTTGCCGTTACGCGCATCGTTGCCCGCTGGCGCAGCTCCGCTGTTTCAGCACGGTGCCCGAGGCCAGGGAAATCACACCCGGCCATGCCATTCGCTGCCACTTTCCGGTGATCCGATGAACCCGATCCTGCAAGTCAACCAGGTCACTAAGACCTTCCCGATCGCCGGCTCGAAGAAAACCGTCTGCGCGGTAAACAACGTCTCGTTCGACCTGTCTGCCGGCGAGACGCTCGGTCTTGTCGGCGAGAGCGGGTCGGGCAAGAGTACGGTGGGGCGCTGCGTGATGGGCCTGACCGGTATCGACAGCGGCACGATTCTCTTCGAGGGGCAGGATCTGCTCGGGCTTCTGAGCGGGCGCTCGCGGGATCTGCTGGGGCAGGTTCAGATCGTTTTCCAGGAGCCAGGCGAGTCGCTCAACCCACGCATGCGGGTTGCCGCCTGCATCGAGGAGCCGCTGCTCGCTCTTGGCATCGAGAAAGCCGAGCGCAATCGCCGAGTCGCCGCGGCCATCGAGGAGGTTGCCCTGCCTGCCGCCGTAGCCCAGCTGAGCTCGGCGGACCTGAGTGCCGGTCAGCAACAGCGTGTGGCCATTGCCAGGGCCATGGTGACGAACCCCAAGCTGCTGGTACTCGACGAACCGACCTCGGCCCTCGACCCGACTGCGCGCGCAAGCATCATCGAGTTGCTGATGCGCATCCAACGCGAACGTGGCACGGCCTACCTGTTCATATCGCACGACTTGAGCACGGTGCGCTTCATCAGCCATCGCATTGCCGTGATGTACCTGGGGCAGATCGTCGAGCTCGGTACAGCCACCGACATTTTCAGCAGACCCGGCCACCCGTACACCGCCGGTCTGCTGTCGTCGATTCTGTTGCCCAATCCCTCGCTGCGCCTGCCTGCCCGGATCAGCCTCGCCGGAGAGATCCCCAGCCCCATCGACCTTCCCGAGGGATGCTTCCTGGCCTCACGGTGCCCAATGGCGGTTGCCAAGTGCACGCAGGCACCGGTTGCCATGGCGAGTGCCGACCAGGGGCACGAGGTTCGCTGCCTGCGCCATGCGGACCTGCGGCGTAGTCAGGAAGCAAAGGACGTCTACCAGCAATTCCAGTACGAGGCCGAGCGCATTCTTAGTATCGGTGCGCCGGAACGATCGTATTCGAAAACCTCGCCGAAGGCCGGCTCCGGCTCAATGAACAAAATCACTATTGTCTGAGGGAAAACACATGGCGGATATTCCAGGAAGTATTGTCGATGCGGGACACGGAATCAGGTTCAGGACGGGCGTCATCGATGAGGTGCCCGTCCTCGATTTCGCATGCATGTATTCCAGCCGGCAGGAGGATCGGCAGCGGTTCGCCCGAGCATTGCGGGATGCCTGTACGAATGTCGGCTTTTTTTATCTAAAGAACCACGGTGTGCCGAACGCGGTGATGGATCGCGCTGCCGATGCAATGCGAAAGTTCTTTGCGCTCTCGGTAGAAGAGAAGATGCGAATTCATTACCTGACCTCCCCGAACCATCGCGGATACGTTGCGACCGGCAACATCAAGTCCGACCGGGAGCTCAAAGGGGGAGATATGCATGAGGCCATCGAGCTCGCGCACGACCTGCCGGTGACCGATCCAGATCACTTGGCCGGCAACAAGTTCTACGGCCCGAACGTCTGGCCGGAGAGCCCGCCGGATTTTCGCTGGGCACTTGGCACGTATTTCGATACACAGCTCGAATTCGGTCGCATGATGCTCAGAGGCTTTGCTCTCGCCCTGGAACTGCCTGAAACGTTCTTCGATCCGATCTACACCAAGCCGATGTCGCGCCTTCGTGCCTGCTATTACCCTCCCCAGGATCCCGATTGGGACCTAAGCAAGCTGGGCATAGGCGCGCATCGGGATTTCGAGATTTTCACCACCGTCTGGGCCGACCGCCCGGGGTTGCAGGCTCTGGGTACCGAGGGCGACTGGATAGATATTCCCCCGGTTAATGGCACGTTCGTCATCAATATTGGCGACCTGATGCAGCGCTGGACCAACGATCTCTTCCTATCCCGTCCGCATCGCGTCGTAAACTTGGGCCAGAGCGAGCGCTACTCTCTGGCACAGTTCTTCGGGGTCGATTATGCCGCCGAGCTTGACGCCTTTCCGAGCCTCAAGGCTGAGAGAGAAGACGGTAAATATCCCACGGTCTCCTGCGGGGCTCATGTCGAAGAACGTATCGCAAGAACCTATTATGGAGCAGGCTGATCCATGCTCGTAATCCTGCTTGGTTGGGGCACGATCTGAGGGGAGAAACATATCCTTCATTGCATCAGTCCACTCTGCGGAGTGGACGATCAAGGCTCGGATACTTTCTGGCCAGAGCTGCGGGTACGTTGCCATCAGTTGAGCGGCCATCCTTGCGCAAAGTGATGTCGCCGCACTGGTGGCAGTCGCTAAGGCTAAGGGTCTTTCAATCGGAAGGTGGTGGGTCGTCAGTAATGATAATTCGCCAGCCGTAATTGGCCCCATGATCTCGTCTTGGATCAGATTGCCGCCTTCAAAGACAACATCAGGCTTCAAAGGATAGTGTTTTACCCACGTCTTTGACGTGGTGCTAAATGGGCTCAGAGCTCCTTTTACAGCTACCGCACTAAGCCCATTTGGAAGCTCTACCAGATCGGTAAATGCACCTACTGTCAGTGCATTCCAAGACTGCGCAGGGTCACAAATGCCCATAAGCGAATTTTGCTCAGGGTACTTTGCCCAGTCTTCCCGCTCCCTGATATTGCCTGCGGACACCACGAAAAGCCGAGGTGTTGCACCTTGGTTATCAGCGTCAGATGTCAGTCGATCAAGCGTTGCTGACCAAGATGAAGGACGTCCCCTATCGCGGCCATCTAGTGTCGTAACTGCCATACTGAATACGCGTGCCCGGAATGGAGCTGCAATTTCGGGGCGGGCTACAGCCTCAATGGTGTTGAAGCCATATTTTTTCTCATCACCTGCATTTGCACCGTCGCTCGGAAGGAGTTTTACGGACTCAAGACGATGTTCGACAGAAATAGGATTAGCTGACTCTAAAGCTCCAAAGGGCTAGGCCGGCCATATTGGTGCCATGGCCATGCTGATCCTCTACACCCCAGTCAGGCTCAATGGTGTGAAGGTCTGGATCTGCCAAAGCCGGAGCCAACAAAGGGTGGCCATGGTTGACTCCTGTATCCAGGATGCAGATATGGGGAGCATTTTCAGGGGCAGCAAAGGTTGTTCTTTCCAGTAGCTCTTCGGCCCACTGGTATTGTTCAGCAGGGGTACCCGCCGCGTCAGGATAGTTGTCGTGTGAGTTGATTCGATGAGTCTTGGTCGGTGGGCGGAAGTGAGAGCCGTGTGGCGCGT
>NZ_DLMS01000012.1:0-68869 GCF_002479365.1 Pseudomonas sp. UBA7530 | reverse complement strand
GCAACGTGCTCGACCCGCTGGATATCGTCGACGGCATCACCCTCGACGAACTGCTGGAAAAACGCACCAGCGGCATGATGCAGCCCAAGCTGGCCGAGAAGATCGCCAAGCAGACCAAGGCGGAGTTCCCCGAAGGCATCGCCAGCTATGGCACCGATGCCCTGCGCTTCACCTTCTGCTCGCTGGCCACCACCGGCCGCGACGTGAAGTTCGACATGGGCCGCGTCGAGGGCTATCGCAACTTCTGCAACAAGCTGTGGAACGCCGCCAACTTCGTCATCGAGAACACCGATGGCCAGGACACCGGCATTAACGGTGAAGAGGTTGAGCTGTCCTCGGTGGACCGCTGGATCATCAGCCAGCTGCAACGCACCGAAGCCGAAGTCACCCGCCAGCTCGATGCCTTCCGCTTCGACCTGGCCACCCAGGCGCTCTACGAGTTCGTCTGGGACCAGTACTGCGCCTGGTACCTGGAGCTGGTCAAGCCGTTGCTGTGGGACGAGAACGCGCCCATCGAGCGCCAGCGCGGCACCCGCCGCACCCTGGTGCGCGTGCTGGAGGTGATTCTGCGCCTGGCTCACCCGTTCATGCCCTTCATCACCGAAGAAATCTGGCAGCGCATCAAGGGCCAGGCCGGCGTGCAGGGCGAGACCCTGATGCTGCAGCCGTGGCCGGTGGCCAATGAAAGCCGCATCGACGCCGCCGCCGAAGGGGACATCGAGTGGGTCAAGCAATTGATGCTCGGCGTACGCCAGATTCGTGGCGAGATGAAAATCTCCATGGCCAAGCGCATCGACATCATCGTTGCCAACGCCAGTGCCGAAGATCAACGCCGCCTGGCCGACTTCGAGCCGCTGCTGAACAAGCTGGCCAAGCTGGAATCGGTACGTGTGCTGGCTGCCGGTGAAGAAGCGCCAATGTCCGCCACCACCCTGGTCGGCGAGATGGAAGTGCTGGTGCCGATGGCCGGGCTGATCGACAAGGACGCCGAACTGGCGCGCCTGGACAAGGAAATCGCCCGCCTCGACGGTGAGGTCAAACGCGTCGGCGGTAAGCTCGCCAACGAAGGCTTCGTCGCCAAGGCGCCCGCCGAAGTGCTGGAAAAGGAACGCGCCAAACTGGCCGAGGCCGAGCAGGCCCTGGCCAAGATGGTCGAGCAGCGCGGCAAGATCGCTGCACTCTGATCCTCCCGCGACACCCACAGGCCCGCGCCCTAACCGGCGCGGGTTTGTTTTTTGTGGGAGGGGCTTCAGTCGCGAGCTTCAACCGCAAAGTCGCGGCTGAAGCCCCCCACGGTTCATCTGATTTTCCGGTACCCCCAATGACACCCCGCTCCCCTTCCCTGCTCGACGCGCTGCTGCCGATTGGCGTGCTCGTCGTGCTCCTCAGCCTGTCCGTCTACTTGTTCGGTGATGGCTCCTCCAGCGGCCCGAACCAGATCGCCCTGATGAGCGCGGCCTTCGTCGCAGGCCTGGTCGGACTGAAGAACGGCCTGCGCTGGGCCGAGATCGAAGAAGGCATACTCGCTGGTATTCATATGGCGATGAAGGCCAACCTGATTCTGCTGGCGGTCGGCGCACTGATCGGTACCTGGATTCTCGCCGGTACCGTGCCGACCATGATCTGGCTGGGCCTGAAGCTGATCAGCGCCGAGTACTTCTACCTCACCAGTTGCCTGATCTGCGCGCTCACCGCGCTGTCGATCGGCAGCTCGTGGACGGTGGCCGGCACTCTCGGCATCGGTCTGATGGGCGTGGCAGCAGGCCTGGGGCTGGACCCGGCGATCACCGCCGGCGCGATCATTTCCGGCGCCTACTTCGGCGACAAGCTGTCGCCACTATCGGACACCACCAACCTGGCGCCGGCCGCTGCCGGCGCCGACCTGTTCGCGCATATCCGCAACATGCTGCGCACCACCGTGCCGGCGCTGCTGATCGCCTTGGTGATCTTCTTCACCCTCGGCCAGCAGGCCAGCGCCAACCATGACACCGGGCGCATCGCCGAGGTGTTGAGAGCCCTGGAAGCACAGTTCCGCCTGGGCTGGCACCTGCTGCTGCCAGTGGCCTTCCTGTTGCTGCTCGCGGTGCGCCAGTGGGCCGCCTTCCCGGCGGTGTTTCTTGCCGCCCTGCTCGGTGCAGTGTTCGCCGTGGTGTTCCAGCCTGAAGTGATGGCGCGCCTGAGCGACCCTGCCGCCGGTGCACTGGCCCCACTGAAAACCGTATGGAGCGCGCTGTTCGCCGGCTACGAGTCGGCCAGCGGCAACGCCGAACTCGATGGTCTGCTATCCAAGGGCGGCATGGGCAGCATGCTCACCACCGTGTGGCTGATCATCTGCGCCATGTGCTTCGGCGGCGTGCTGGAGCGCCTCGGCCTGCTGCAACGCCTGTTGCAGAGCGCGCTGCGCCTGGTTCGCAGCGACAGCGGCCTGGTCGTCAGCACCATCACCACCACCATCGGCACCAACATCATCACCGCCGATCAGTACATCGCCCTGGTGCTGCCGGGCCGTATGTACCGCGCCGAGTATGAGAAGCGCGGCCTGCCGGCTACCAGCCTGTCCCGCGCCCTAGAAGACGGCGGCACCCTGACCTCGGTGCTGGTGCCCTGGAACACCTGCGGCGCCTACATGGCCGCCACCCTCGGCGTGGCCACCCTGAGCTACCTGCCGTACTGCTTCTTCAACCTGATCATGCCGGTGCTGGCCATCGCCCTCGCCTACCTGCTGCCACCACGCAGCAGCGCTGCCGCACAGTAGCCGTACCGCTGCGCGCGAGCGGCATGGATCGCCCTCGCTGCGCAGCTGCGGCATTAAGTCGTTTCCTTTTACAAGGTATTTCAGGCATCTTCCCCCCGCCTACCGACCTCCAATACCTCCAAAAGAAAACAGGCGGACCCCTTCATGTATGCGTTGATGGCCCTCGTATTCGTCCTCGGTTACCTCTGCATCGCCCTCGAACACCCGTTAAAGATCGACAAGGCAGCCTCCGCCCTGCTCACCGCCGTGATCGCCTGGACACTGCTGGTGCTCGGCGCCGACAGCATCCTGCCGCTGCTCGGTACCGGCACTGCCGGGGCCAGCACCAACACCCATCATGTGGTCGAAGAGCTGCGCCATCATCTCGGCGAGATTTCCGAGATTCTGTTCTTCCTCATGGGCGCGATGACCATCGTCGAGCTGATCGACGCCCATGAAGGTTTCAAGGTCATCACCGACCGCATCCGCACTCACAAGCGCGTGCACCTGCTGTGGCTGGTGGGGCTGATCACCTTCTTCCTCTCCGCCGCGCTGGACAACCTGGCCACTACCATCGTGATGATCTCGCTACTGCGCAAGCTGATCGCCGACCGCCACGAGCGCTGGTTCTACGCCGGCATCGTGGTCGTCGCCGCCAACGCCGGCGGCGCCTGGTCGCCAATTGGCGACGTCACCACCACCATGCTGTGGATCGGTAATCAGGTCACCGCCACCGGTATCATCATCGAGCTGTTCCTGCCCAGTCTGGTCTGCCTGCTGGTGCCGCTGCTGGTCATGAGCTTCCGCCTCAAAGGCGACGTGGCCGAGCCGCGCATCAAGGAAAGCGCCGAGAGCCGCCGCGACCCGACCACGCCCTTCGAACGCAACCTGGTGTTCGGCCTCGGTCTGGGTGCGCTGATCTTCGTGCCGGTATTCAAGACCCTCACCCATCTGCCGCCGTACATGGGCATCCTTTTCGGCCTCAGCCTGCTGTGGATCACCACCGAGATCATCCACCGCAGCAAGAACAGCGAAGAGAAGGACCCGCTGTCGGTGGTCGGCGTGCTGCGCCGTATCGACATCACCAGCGTGCTGTTCTTCCTCGGCATCCTGCTGGCGGTCTCGGCGCTGTCCAGCGCCGGCCACCTGATCCAGGTGGCGACGCTGCTCAAGGACAGCCTGGGCAACGTTTACAGCATCGCCATTTCCATCGGACTGCTGTCGGCCGTGGTGGACAACGTGCCGATGGTCGCCGGCGCCATGAAGATGTACCCGCTGATCAGCCCCGAAACCCTGGCCACCGCTGCCGCGGAAGAACTGCCCTGGCTGCGCAACTTCGTGGTCGACGGCAACTTCTGGGAAATGCTCGCCTACTGCGCCGGCACCGGTGGCAGCTGCCTGATCATCGGTTCGGCCGCCGGTGTGGCAGCCATGGGTATGGAGAAGATCAACTTCATCTGGTATCTGAAGAAGATCACCGGCCTGGCCCTTCTCGGCTACCTGGCCGGTGCCGGCACCTACATACTGCTGTTCGCCGCCTGACCCGCGGCGGCGCCCGGACACGAACAGGAAGTCACCATGCAGACGAGCAAGACCCGCACCAGTTTCTACCGTCGCCTCTACGTGGCCTGGCTGATCGACAGCGGCCAGGCCGTCAGCGTGCCCGCGTTGATGGAGGCCACCGGCATGCCGCGGCGCACCGCGCAGGACACCCTCGCGGCGCTGGCCGAACTGGATATCGACTGCCAGTTCGCGCAGAACCAGGGCGAGCGCAACAATGCCGGTCATTACCGGATTCAAGACTGGGGGCCGATCGACAAGCGCTGGATCGCCGCCAACCTGCAACAGATCAAGGCGACGCTGGGTTATCCCTGAGATAATCGCGCCTTTACTTCAGGGCGCTTCTAAAAACGTAGGCGAGGCAGTCAGCACAAGGCGCAACGACCAGCGGGAGTAACAGCCGAAGGCTGGCCCGAAGAGCGAGCGCCAGCGAGTCAAGCAAGCGAAAAACGGTCGGAGTCGCGCTCGACTTTACGAGCTGTAAATGAGCATTTTGATCGGACTCGCGCACGAGCTTGTTTTTAACGCAGTGATGACAACGCAGGTAGTTTTTAGAGGCGCCCTTCATGGGATATGCGATGAATCCGGACCTGCTCTGGGTGCTCGGCCTGCTGGCCGGCGCCGTCACCCTCTTCATCATCGGCAAGCCGCGCATGGACGTGGTCGCCCTGCTGGTGCTGGTCGCCCTGCCGCTGACCGGTGTGCTCGACCTGCAGCAGACCCTGGCCGGTTTCAGCGATTCCAACGTCATCCTCATCGCCGCGCTGTTCATCATCGGCGATGGCCTGGTGCGCACGGGTATCGCCTACCGCCTGGGCGACTGGTTGGTGGCCAAAGCTGGCAGCAGCGAGACGCGCCTGCTGATTCTGCTGATGCTGGCAGTAGCAGGGCTGGGTTCGGTGATGAGTTCCACCGGCGTGGTGGCGATCTTCATTCCGGTGGTGCTCGGCGTCGCCGCACGCCTGCGCATCGCCCCGGGCCGGCTGATGATGCCATTGGCCTTCGCCGGGCTGATCAGCGGCATGCTCACGCTGGTCGCCACGCCGCCGAACCTGGTGGTACACGCCGAACTGCGCCGCGCCGGCCTGGATGGCTTCGACTTCTTCACCTTCACCCCCATCGGCTTGGCCGTGCTGGTGCTCGGTGTCGGCTACATGCTGGTCGCCCGGCGCTGGCTGGTGCGCAATGACGCCGACGGCAACGCCGAGCCGCCGCGCCTGACCCTGGCCGACCTCGCCGAGCGCTATCGCCTGAGCGAGCGTGAGCGGCGCCTGCAGGTACGCGCCGACTCGCCCCTGGCCAGGCAGATTCTCAACGAGCTGCAGCTGCGCCGTGATCACGGCATCAACGTCATCGCCATCGAGCGTCGCCAGCGCCTGCGCACCCTGTTGCTGATGGCCAGTGGCAATACCCTACTGGAGCCGGGCGACGTGCTGCTGGTGGATATCGCCAGCCCCACCATCGGCCTGCTCGGCAGCTACCAGGCGCTGGGCCTGGAGCCCATGCCGCTGCCGCATTCCTATTTCAGCCTGCACGCCCATGAACTGGGCCTGGCCGAAGTGGCACTGCCGCCGGAGTCGCAACTCCCCGGCAAGACCATCCAGGAACTGGGCTTCCGCTCGCGGCACAAGCTCAACGTGGTCGGCCTGCGCCGCCAGGGGCAGGCGCTGGAAGGCGTGCTGGTGGATGAGAAACTCAAAGCCTCCGACACCCTGCTGGTAGCCGGCGCCTGGCGCGATATACACCGTTTGCAGGGGCTGAACCGCGACTTTCTGGTGCTCAGCCTGCCGGCGGAAGTAGCCGAGGTGGCACCTGCCGCGCGCAAGGCGCCCTACGCGCTGCTCAGCCTGGCGGTGATGGTGGGCCTGATGGTCAGCGGCCTGGTGCCCAATGTGCAGGCCGCGCTGATCGCCTGCCTGTTGATGGGCGCGTTTCGCTGCATCGACCTGGACAGCGCCTACCGCGCGATTCACTGGCCAACGCTGATCCTCATCGTCGGCATGCTGCCCTTCGCCCAGGCGCTGCAGCAGACCGGCGGCGTCGAACTGGCCGTGCAGGGCCTGGTGGGTGGCCTGGGCGGTGCGGGACCGCACCTGATCCTGGCCAGCCTGTTCGCGCTGACCGCGGTGATCGGCCTGTTCATCTCCAACACCGCCACGGCGGTGCTGATGGCCCCGGTGGCCATCGCCACTGCGCAGGCGCTAGGGGCCTCGCCGCTGCCCTTCGCCATGACCGTGGCGCTGGCGGCGTCGGCAGCGTTCATGACGCCGATCTCCTCGCCGGTGAACACCCTGGTGCTCGGCCCCGGCCAGTACCGCTTCGGCGACTTCGTGCGTATCGGCGTACCCTTCACCCTGCTGGTGATGATCGTCAGCGTACTGCTGGTGCCGCTGATCTTTCCGTTGTAGCCCAAGACGCTGAGGAAAACACCCGCCCCCTGTGGGAGCGGCCTTGGCCGCGAAGCTTGGCTGTCGCATCCATTCGCGGACAAGTCCGCTCCCACACCGCGCCAGGCTGTGGGAAAATCCGCACCCGACTCGCCAGACCATCGCCATGCCCCAGCCGCCGAAACGCCCACGCAAACCCGCCCCCGCCGCCGTGAAAACCGCGCCAGCCAAGGGCGAGCTGCATCCGCGCAATCGCCATCAGGGGCGCTACGACTTCCCTGCATTGATCAAGGCAAGCCCCGAGCTGGGCCAGTTCGTCATTACCAACCCATACGGCAAGCCGAGCATCGACTTCGCCAACCCGGCGGCGGTCAAGGTGTTCAACCGCGCGCTGCTGGCGCAGTACTACGGTATTCGCCACTGGGACATTCCCGATGGCTACCTGTGCCCACCGATTCCCGGCCGTGCCGACTATCTGCACAACCTCGCCGATCTGCTGGCCAGCGAGCAGGGCGGGCAGATACCGCGGGGTGCCGACATCCGCGCGCTGGATATCGGCGTCGGTGCCAACTGCATCTACCCACTGATCGGCCATTGCGAATACGGCTGGCGTTTCGTCGGCGCCGATATCGCCCCGGCCGCGCTGGCCTCGGCGCGCGCCATCGTCGCGGCCAACCCGCAACTGGCCGGCGGCGTCGAGTTGCGTCAGCAGGCCAATGCCGAACATATCTTCCTCGGACTGCTGCAAGCCGATGAACGCTTCGACCTGACCCTGTGCAACCCGCCCTTCCACTCCAGTGCCGACGAGGCGACCCGCGGCAGCACGCGCAAGTGGCGCAACCTCGGCAAGCTCGACCCCAGGCGCAAGCTGCCGGTGCTCAACTTCGGCGGCCAGGCGGCCGAGCTGTGGTGCCCAGGTGGCGAGGCCGCCTTCCTCAAGCGCATGGCCAGCGAAAGCGCGCAGGTAGCCGCGCAGGTGTTGTGGTTCAGCAGCCTGGTGTCCAAAGGCAGCAACGTCGAGCTGCTGCAGGGTTGGCTGGCCAGGGCCGGCGCGGCCGAGGTGCGCATCCTCGGCATGTCCCAGGGACAAAAGCAGAGCCGCCTGGTGGCCTGGACCTTCAAGGGTGCCGAGCAGCGCAGTGCCTGGCGACAGGCAGGCGCCTGAAACGCCCACAGTGCGCGTAGACCGGATGCAATCCGGGAACGCTCTGCAAGCGCCAATGGCGAACTGTTCACCTACGCGCCTGAGTCCGCCCTACAGCGTTGTTCTGTAGGAGCGGCTTCAGCCGCGAAATGCCTCGCCCAGAAACCAGCCGCAAACTGTGGGAGGGGCTTTAGCCGCGACAAACCATCGTCGCTAAAGCGCCTCCCACGACAGTTGACCTCGTAGCCCGGATGCAATCCGGGGCCTGCCGCTCGAGATCCTCGAATTGCATTCAGGCTGCGGTTCCGTAGAAGCGACTTCAGCCGTGAAATGCCCCGCCCAGAAACCCGCCGCAAACCGTGGGAGGGGCTTTAGCCGCGACAAACCATCGCCGCTAAAGCGCCTCTCACGACAGTTGACCCTCGTAGCCCGGATGCAATCCGGGGCCAGCCGCCCGAGATTTCCGGCTTGCATCCGGGCTACGGTTCCGTAGGAGCGGCTTCAGCCGCGAAATGCCGCGCCCGCTCAGCGAATAAAACCCTTGCTGACCTCACGAAACACTTCCGTGCCCGCCTGCTCCAGCCATTCGAAGGCGACCATCTCACGCGAGACGATTACAGCGCCGGCACGCTCCATGCGCGCCAGGCCCAGGGCCTTGTCGCGCGGCCGGCGCGAGCCGACGGCCTCGTCCACCACGAACACCTCGCGCCCGGCCGCCAGCAGGCCGAGTACCGTCTGCAACACACAGACATGGGTTTCCGTGCCACAAACGATGAACTGCCGACGCTCGCCGCCCGGCAGATCGAACAGCCCGGCGCCCCTGGTCGCCGAGAAATGAATCTTCTCGCGCAACCCCTCGCTCGGCAGCAGCGCCCGCAGGCCCGCCTCGGTCATCCCCAGCCCCTTGGGATACTGCTCGGTGGTGATCACCGGCACCTGCAGGCGCTGCGCCACCTGAACCAGCCAGGCGGCCTGCTCGACCACCGCCGCGCCGCCGTCGATGGCCGGCAGCAGCCGCTCCTGCAGGTCGATCACCAGTAGGGTGGAATCCTTCGCTCGCATCAGCATCGCTATGCTCCTTCCTTCACCGCAAAACGCGCATCGAGCCGGCTGTAACCGAGGCCGACGCCCTTGTGTACCCGCAACTGCACGGGAATGCGCTCCTTCATCGCCTCGACATGACTGATCACGCCGATGGTCTTGCCGCTGGCGTTGAGGTTGTCCAGGGCATCGAGCGCCACTTCCAGGGTTTCGCCATCCAGGGTGCCGAAGCCTTCGTCGAGAAACAGTGAGTCGATGCTGGTCTTGTGGCTGACCAAGTCCGACAGCGCCAGGGCCAGCGCCAGGCTGACCAGGAAGCTCTCGCCCCCTGACAGCGTGCGGCAGTCGCGGGCCACATCAGCCTGCCAGGTATCGCAGACCTCCAGCTCCAGCTCGCCGCTGCTCTTGCGCGCCAGCTGGTAGCGACCGTGCAGGCGCGTCAGTTGGCGGTTGGCCAGGTGGATCAGGTGATCGAGGGTCAGGCCCTGGGCGAACTTGCGGAACTTGGCGCCATCGGCCGAACCGATCAAACCGTTGAGTTGCTGCCACAGCGCATGTTCGCGCTCCTGCGTGGCGATCTCGGCGAACAGCGCCTGCTGGCTGCTGCGCCGCGCATCGTCAGCCTGCAACTGGGCGCGCAGCTCGCCCTGGCGTTGACTCAGCTCGCGCAAGGCCCGCTGCAGCGCCTGTAGCTGCTCGTCCAGCTCGGCCAAGGTCAGCTCGGTCTGCGCAGCAGCACTCAACTGCTGCCATTGCGCATCGGCGGCGGCCAGCAGCGTCGTCGCCTCGGTGAGAGCCTGCTGCAGACGCGCCTGCAAGGCGGTCAGACGCTCGCGTTCGTCATCGTCCAGCAGTGCAGCAAGAAATGCCGGCAAATCGGCAAAGGGGCTGGCCACCAGCGCCTGCTGCCAGCGCTGCTCGGTATCGCTCAGGCGCTGCTGCAGTTGCTGCAGCAAGGCGTGTTGGCTCTGCTCCCGGCCTCGCAAGGCATCGCTTTCACGCTGCGCGCTGGCCAGGCTGTCGATAGCACCTTGCAGGGCCTGCTCGGGCTGCGCCACTGGTTCGGGTTCGCTCAGCGCCTGCGCCTGTTCGCCCTGCCAACGCTGCTGCCAGTGCTCGGCCTGGGCCTCGGCGTCAGCGAGCAAACGCTGCGTCTCGCGCTGTTGTTCGTGCAGTTGCTGATCCTCCGCCTGAGCCTGTTGCCAGTCGCGCCAGGCGGTTGCCTGCTCGGCCAGCCAGGCATCAGCGTCCGCCGGAAACTGCCGGGCGAACCCTTCGAGGCTGGCTAACAGTGCCTGCTCATGGCGCTGCAGCTCCTGCTCCAGGCTCAGCAGACGTTCATCCTGCTCACGCTGGCGCGCCAACAGATTGTCCTCATCGCGCGCCAGCAGCTCCCGGCGCTGCTGGATATCGGCCAAGGCGCGCTCAGCTACTTCACGCGCATTGCGCGCCTGCGCCAGCTGTGCCTGCCAGTTCTCGACAGCAGCGAGCCGCTCCTGCAACTGCGCCAGGCTCTGTTCGTGTTCCCGCTGTAGCTGACGCAGCGCGTTGCCATCGGCGATCTGCAAGGCCTGTTCGGCCAGGTGCTGCTGCCACTGCGCCTCCTGCTGACTGGCCAGTTGTTGGGCCTGCTCCAGTTGCTGCTGCAACTGGGCGATTTGCGTGGCCAGGCGGGTCAGCTCGTCACGCAGGGTGCCGCCCTGGTTCTCCAGCTGCGCCAGCTCGCCGCGGCACTGCTCCAGCGCCTGGCGCGTGGCGGAAACGTTGAGCGCCTGATACTGGCTGACCGCCGGATGCTCGTGCGAGCCGCACAGCGGGCAGGCTTCACCCGCCTGCAACTGGGCACGATAGGCTTCCAGATCCTGAATGCGCTGCTCCTGCTCCAGCAGTTTTTCCTTGTCGATGACCTGCTGCTTGAGCCCCTTGTAGCGCTCACGCAGGCCGGTGATTTCATCGTTCTTGGCGGCGTGCTTCGTTTGTAACTGCGCCAGGCGCGAGGCCAGCTCGGTGAGCTGTTCGGCCGTTTGCTCGCGGCTCTGCGCCAGCTGCTCGAGGCGGTCCAGCGCCCGGCCCTGCACTTGCAACTGCTGCCAGCGCTGACGCATCCCGGCCTCATCACCCTCGCCGAGCAACGCCTGCAACTCGCTCTGCTGCCTGGCTTCGAAGCCCCTGGCCTGCTCCAGGCGTGTCGCTGCGTCCTGTTGTTGCGTGCTGAGCTGAGTACGTTGGTGTTGCAGACTGTCGAGCTGCTCACGCTCCTGCGCCAGGCGCGCCTGCAGCGCAAGCCGTTCCTTGAGCAGTTGCCCACGCTGATCGAATTGCGCACGCCAGCCCCCCAGCAACTCGCCCAGTCGCGCTCGCTGCGGGGTGGCGCTCAGGCGCGCTTGCAGCTCTTCGCGCTGTTCGGCCAGTTGCTGCTGTTCACGCTGGCGAAGGTTCAGGCATTGCCGGGCGTAGCGGCTGGCCAGCCAGAGTTGCTGGTGTTCGCGCTCGCTGCTGTGGCGTTGTTGCGCCTGCAGATCGTCCAGCGCCTGTTGCGCGCGCTGGCGATCCTCCTGCACCTGCCGCCAGCTCTGATACAGCGGCTGCAAGCGAACGGCCGGTTCACTGGCGACCAGGCGCTGCAAATCGTCGGCCGCCTCGTTGCGTGCCTGCTGCGCCTGCCCCAGCGCCAGGCGCGCCTGCTCGCGTTGCTGCTCGGCCTGTTGCAGGGCCTCACGCCAGCGGCGCTGACCTTGCAGGGTTTGCTGCCGCGCCAGCAGAGGCGCCTCTCCCTGACTCAGGCGCTGATGCTCGGCCTGCAGTTCGGCGCGCTGCGTCTCGTCCAGCAGCTCCATGCCCTGGGCGCGGCTTTTCAGCAGATTGAGCGCCTGCTCCGAAGCCTTGGTACGTTCGTAGACCTGCTGCGAGATCTGCCCGTACACCTCAGTGCCGGTCAGTTCCTCCAGCAACTCGGCGCGCTGGTTGGCGTTGGCCTCGAGGAAGGCCGCAAAGCCACCCTGGGCCAACAGCATGGACTTGGTGAAACGCTCGAAATCCAGACCGGTCAGCTCGGCGGTAAGGTGTTCCTTCTCGCGAATCTTGTCGGTCAGGATTTCGCCATCGGCAATGCGCGCCAGTTCGACCTTCGGCGCCTGCAGCGCGCCATCGACCTTGTCCCGCGCGCGACGCTGGCTCCAGAAAGCGCGATAGCCCTGCCCTTTCACCTCAAACTCGACCTCGGCCAGGCAGTCGGCGGTGTGCCGGGTCATCAGCTCGTTGCCGCTGGCCGACAGCGTGCTCATACGCGGTGTGCGGTGGTACAAGGCCAGGCAGATGGCATCGAGCAGTGTGGTCTTGCCCGCGCCGGTCGGCCCGGTGATCGCGAACAGGCCGCTACCGGCGAAAGGCTCGGCGGCGAAGTCGATCTTCCATTCGCCCTTGAGCGAGTTGAGGTTCTTGAGGCGCAGGCTGAGGATTTTCATGCACAGGTCGTAAGCCGATGAAGGCGTTCATTCTGGCATTGTCCTCAGCCGCGTGCAGGCTCAATCGCGGCAGTAGCCCTCGCCGCTGCGCACGGTCAGGCAGTTCTGCTTATCCAGCAGCCACTTCATGCCGGTGGCCTCACCGTCGGTGGCGGTGATGGTTTCGACTTCTCCATCGCGCACGAAAACGATCTTCCCTCCCTGCGCACGGCCGACGAAGCGCCGCGGACCATCGAGATTGGCGATGGTCAGACGGTAATCGGCAGGCGTGCCGCTGATATCCAGATAAGTGCCTTCCGGCCCGTTCCAGCGGCCCTGCCATTGTTCGGTCAGCCTGGCGTCCTGCTCGCTGGAGTTTTTCGCACAGCCAGTGAGCAAGAGGGAAACGGCAGCAGTCGCGAGAAGAAAATGCGCAGGTCTTTGCATGAGGCTCTCCACAGCAATGGGGGTAGTCGCTTTCGACCAGAGCGGCTCATGGCCGGTTCAGGCCTGTACTCAAAGGACCTCGATACGGTCGCGGCCATTGGCCTTGGCCCGGTACATGGCCTGATCCGCGCGTTCCATCAGGCTGTCGAGGCTTTCGCCGGGATGGTATTCGGCAATGCCGAAGCTTGCGCTGTTGCGCTCAACGCGGTCGAACGAAAAGCCGTTGATACGCTTCTGCAGCGCCTGCACGGCCCGCATCGCATGCTCTGCATCGGTCTCGGGGAGGACGATGAGAAATTCTTCGCCGCCGAGTCGGCCGACTTTATCCACGACCCGCACACCGTCGCGCAGCAATCCGGCGAATTGACGCAGCACGCTGTCTCCGATCGCATGACCGTGTGTGTCGTTGACCGTCTTGAAGTGGTCGATATCGATCAGCACCACCGAGAATGGCGTGCCGTAGCGGTTGGCCCGTGCAGCTTCTTCGACGAGAAAGTGCAGGGTACGCGCGCGATTCCACAACCCGGTCAGGCTGTCGATGCTGGCGCTCAGGACCAAGCTGTCCTGATGCAGGAACATGCGTTTGTATGCCTTTTCCAGCAGAAATGCGCTGAGCAGGCCGAAGGAGAACGAGGCGAGAATCCAGATCAGGTGCAGGCGCTGCATGCCCGGCTGCAGCGAATCACCGAGAGTGACGAGGAGAATCACCAGCACCGACGCCGAGGCCGTTGCGCTGGCCTGACGCAGGGTGAGCCCGGAAACGGCGAAGGTCCACATCAGGTTGAGGTAGATCTCCGGTGCGTAATGGACGAACAGCGGTGTGCCGTAATTGAAATAGAGATTGGCTGCCGCCGTACACACGGGCGCCACCATGAGAATGGCGAACATGGTGCGCTGGCGGTTCGGCTGAAAACTCAACAACCCAACTGCCAGCAGCGCTCCGGGCACCATCAGCCCGTGAACGATGAAACGAGCCCATACCTGCTCGCTCGCCACGTTCTGCTCGATGGCGGCATAGATCAGGTACAGCGCCATCGTCAGGAATGCGACGTAGCGAATCTGCGGAATCTTCGCCTGCAGATACCAGCTGACGAACGCCTGCCGAGTCGTCTCGGGCGCCCCGTGCAGGGGGTTCAGCGCACGTATCAAGGAATTCAACAACGGCACCTTTGCACCTCAGCCAAATGGCCATCATCCACAGCATAGAACGCCTGCAGCGGAATAGACCACAAGACGACGCCTGAGGGCTGCGGGGAAGGAGGAGCGCAGGTGGGCCGAATCCCCCCCGGCAACTGGAACGGTCAACCCAATTGGTCACAACAAAGCGGCTTCGGCACTGGCCAGACAGGGCAAAACTGGGAAGAAGCGCGGTTCACCGCTGTGAATGAGCGTTCGACTTCCTGCTCAGACCGGGTTTTACGGTTTGATGACGATACGCCCAAGCGGCTTCTCCTTCTCGGCATAATCATGGGCTGCGGCAGCCTCCGATAACTTAAACGTTCGGTCAATGACGCTGCGAAGACTGCCCTTAGCAATGGCCTTCAACATGTCGTCAACATTCGAACGTACGGAGGGTCTCTCGAAAAGGGTTCCCATGAACACGCCCAGGAGTGTCTGGTTGGCCTGCATCGGTGGCCACAGGTCAGCTGTCAGGTTGCCGCCCCCCGCATTACCGACAAAGACAAGACGGCCCTCATGCGCGAGACAGGAAAGGGAGGCCTGCAGAGTCTTTCCAACCGGATCGATAGCGAGGTCGACGCCTGCGCCTTCTGTGAATTTATGAACTGCTTCCACCACGTCACAGTTAGCGCGGTCTATTACGTGGTCAGCGCCGAGTTCGACCAAGCGATTTTTGCGCTGTGCCCCGCTTGCTACAGCAATTACAGTCGCGCCCGATTGTGCTGCAAGCTGAAGAGCAGCAACCCCTACTCCGCCGGCAGCCGCCTGGATGAGAACAGTCTCCCCACGTGTAAGTGCGCCTCGCGTGAAAAGACAGTGGTAAGCGGTTCCAAATGAGATTGGTATAACTGCAGCACCCGAGGCATCTAGCTCATCGGGTATGCACCACGTTCGCGACTCCGGCACAGACCAGAGTTCCGCATGCGAACCCTGCATATCGAACGCGACGACCCTATCCCCGACCTTGCGGTTTCTGACCTCCGTCCCGATCTCGATCACGGTTCCGGATGCCGCATAACCGACTACCCAAGATGGATGGGGCGGCGGTGTAGAGCGACGGTTGATCAGGTCACCACCCTCGAGCGAAATGGCCTCAACGGAAATCAGCACTTCACTTGGACCAATAGCGGGTCTTGGAAGATCGATGTATCTCAAAACACTAGGGGCGCCGGGTGTATCGTAGGCTGCTGCTTTCACAATTTATCTGCTCCTTGTCCGAATCAAGCTGTGGATGAGTGCGCTCAACCTGCTACGACTGAAGCAACTTCTCGGCACCAAGTCGGCCTCAAGATCCGTTCCAGCTAGCGTATTCCCGTAGCGAAACGACACTGATTCAGAACGTCGATTTATCGACGTTGTTCCATCGGTTTCAGATAAGTGAACCTACGTGGGGAACTGCTAGCTCGTGGTTTTGGACCAGCTTCCCGCGCCGCGTTCAAGCGGCGGTTTGATCGAAGTAGATTCGCCAGGGTGCCCAATGTCTATCTTGCGCTTGGCGTTGATAGGCGGACGTACCTGGGGCTGGAGCGTGTCGGCATAGGCATGCGCTAGCGAACAAAGCGCACCAGAGCATCTAAGCCCGCGGCAGCGCTTCCAGCACCTGCCGATACAGCCCCTGCAGGCGTTGGGCATCGTCTTCTTCGAACGCCTCCTGCTGCAGCCGACGGGCGAAAACGTCCTCCACGCTCAGCTCGTCCAACGTCTCCCGCGAGTCACTGGCCAAGCTGGCTGCCGCATTGCCACGCTCACGGCGGATGCGCAGTACGTCCACTGGCAGCCCTTCGCAGAGAGCGTTGATGCGGCTTTGCAGATCGCTCAGGTAATCGTCGCTGCTGACCTGCACCTCCAGCCAGACCGGGCGCTCGGGTGTGCCCTGTTCAGCGGCCGCAGCGATGGCACCGGCCAGCTCCTTGAGCGAACCGCGCAGGCTGGCCATGGGCTGGAATACCGGTACGGGCAATGGCGTGATCGATTGTAGCTCCCCCTCGCCGAAGTCCAGCAGCAGCACTTCCTTCTGCTGGCGCGCCTCGTCGAAGGACAGGGCAATCGGCGAGCCGCTGTAGCGGATGTGCTCCAGGCCGCCGACCTTTTGCGGGCGGTGGATATGACCAAGGGCGATGTAGTCGGCCGGTGGGAAAGCGCTGGTGGGGAATGCCTCCAGGCTGCCGACGTAGATTTCGCGCACCGATTCGCTGGCGCTGGCGCCCACGGTGGTGAGGTGGCCGGTGGCGATGATCGGCAGCGCCGGAGCAAACGCCTCGCGCCTGCTCAGCGCCAGCTGGTACAAGGCCTGGTAATGCTCGGCGATGGCCTGCTGCAGCGACTGTTGCTTGTCCTGCGCGCTCTGCCCGGCCTGGCTGGCCATGACATCTCGCGGGCGAATGAAGGGGATGGCGCAGAGGATCGCGCCCGGCTGGCCCGTGCGATCAAGCAGCACCAGCACCTGTTCACCCGGATCGACACCCACGCCCGGCACCACGCGGGTGCCCAGTTGCGCCAGCAGGCTGCGGCTTTCGCCGAGCATGGCTGGCGAGTCGTGGTTGCCGCCGAGCACCACCAGCGCGCAGCCGGCATCGCGCAGGTCGACGACCAGACGGTAGTACTGTTCACGGGCGTAGCTGGGCGGCGCGCCGGTGTCGAACACATCGCCGGCGATCAGCAGCACGTCCACTTCATGCGCGTGTACCTGCTCCAGCAACCAGGCACAAAAGGCCTGGTGCTCGGCCTGACGGGTCTTGCCCATGAAGTGCTGGCCCAGATGCCAGTCGGAGGTGTGCAGGATGCGCATGCGAAAACGACCAAAGCGAAAAACCCGCCTACAGTGCCTGCGCAGCTGGATGCTGGCAATGCCGGGCGCCGCATCACATCCGGTTACACAGCCGCAGGCGTTGCGCCCACTGGGTTGAAGGGCGTTCTTGCCCGATCCTGCTGCGTATCGATACGAACCTAGGTCCCGCTCGCCAGTCGGAAAAAAATCGCCACCCTCGTGAGGAGCTTTTCCCGATGAGCGCTCTATCCGTTCGCAGCTTCGCCTCCCTCACCCTGCCCGTCGGATTGCTGGCCGGTCTGCTGATCGGCCCCGCGCAGGCCCAACAACCAGCGCGGCTCGACGTGCCCTACGTACCGACGCCGGAACCGGTCGTCGCGCACATGCTCAAGCTGGCGGAAGTCGGCCCGGACGATTACCTCATCGACCTGGGCTCGGGCGACGGCCGCATCGCCATCTCCGCGGTGCAGGATCATGGCGCCAAGGCTGCACTCGGCATCGATCTGGACCCCGAGCGTGTCAAAGAAGCCAAGGAAAACGCCAAACGCGAGGGCGTGACCGACAAGGTCACCTTCGAGCAGGGCGACCTGTTCCAGAAGGATATTTCCGAGGCCGACGTGCTGACCATGTACCTGCTTTCCACGGTCAACATGCGTCTGCGCCCGGTGATTCTCGACACGCTAAAACCCGGCACTCGGGTGGTGTCGCACGCCTTCAGTCTCGGTGACTGGGAGCCCGATCAGAGCGATGTGATCAACGGCAGCTCGGTATTTCTGTGGATCGTGCCGGCCAAGGTGGCGGGCCAGTGGACCCTCGAACTCGATGGCAAACGCTATCAGGTCGAACTCGATCAGCGCTTTCAGAAAGTCACGGGCACGGTCGAAGGCCATCCCGCTGGACTCAGCGGCCAGTTGAAGGGCAACGAACTGCACTTCACCCTCGACGACAGGCTGTATGTCGGCCAGCTCAATGGTGATCGTATCGAGGCGGTGCCGGCGGACGGCGCGCAGCAGGGTTGGGTCGCGTACAGGAGCTGAACCATGACCTCGCTAGCGTCCTCCCAGCGCGCCGGGCTTTCGGTCGTCGATGCCGTGGCCATGCTGGTCGGTGTGGTGATCGGCGTCGGCATCTTCGGCCTGCCGCCGCTGGTGGCGCAACATGCCAGCAGCGCCGAACTGTACCTTGCGCTGTGGCTGGTCGGCGGCCTGGTGATGCTGATCGGCGCGTTGTGTTACGGCGAGCTGGGCGCAACGCACCCGGACCAGGGCGGTGAATACCATTATCTAAGCCTGGCCTGGGGGCCGCAGATCGCCCTGCTGTTCGCCTGGGCTCGCGGCACGGTGATCCAGACCGGCGCCATCGCCGTGGTCGCCTTCATCTATGGCGACTACGCCCAGCGCCTGCTGCCGCTCGGCGAATATGGCGGGGCCTGGCATGCAGCCTCGGTAGTGGTCGCGCTGACCCTGCTCAATGTGCTCGGCACACGCGAATCGCGGCGGGCGCAGGTGTTCTTCACCGGGGTGACGGTACTGGCACTGCTGACGGTGGTGCTCGCTGGCCTGGCGCTGGCCGAACCGCAGCCGACCGCTGCCACCTCGGCACCTGCCGGCGGCAACCTGGCCGGCATGCTGGGCATGGGCATGGTCTTCGTGCTGCTCACCTACGGCGGCTGGAACGAGGCAGCCTATCTGTCCGGCGAGTTGCGCAACCCAGCGCGCAACATGAGCCGCGTGCTGCTGATCGGCACGGCGGTGGTGACCGCCATCTACCTGCTGGCGAACCTGGTCTTTCTGAATATCTTCGGCCTCGACGGCCTACGCCAGAGCGACGCAGTGGCAGCGGACCTGATGAGCATCGTCGCCGGGCCAAGAGCCGAAGCACTGCTGGCGCTGTTCGTCTGCCTCACCGCCTTGAGTACGTTGAACGCCACCCTGTTTACCGGCGCGCGGGTCTATTACGCGCTGGGCCGCGACGTGCCGCTGTTGGCCTTCATCGGGCGCTGGAACGAGCGCGGCGCCACGCCGGTGCGCGCGCTGCTGTTGCAATGCGCATTCACCTTGCCATTGATCCTGTTCGGCGCGCTGAGCGAGAACGGCGTGGAGACCATGGTGGCCTACACCGCCCCGGTGTTCTGGCTGTTCATGTTCCTCGTCGCCCTGGCGCTGATCCGCCTGCGCCAGCGCCAGCCCTGGGTGCCGCGGCCGTTCAGCGTGCCGCTGTATCCGCTGACGCCGATCCTGTTCGCCGCGACCTGCCTGGGCCTGCTGTATGCCAGCACGCTCTACGCTGGCAGTGGCGCATTGCTTGGCTTGCTGGTGCTCGGCGCCGGCCTGCCGTTGCTGGCCCTGCAGCGCCCGCAACCGGAACTGCAAGGCGAGCACGCCGAGTAGCGCTACATCGCCCAGTCCTTGACCACCACATGGGTCTTGACCTTCTGCATGCCGGGGAACGCCTCGATGGCCCCGCGCACTTCGCTCAGGCGCGTCATGCTCGGCGCTTCGATGAACACCAGCATGTCGGTTTCCCCGCTGATGCCGCTACAATGACGCACTTCGGGCAGCGCGCGCATGCGCTCGACGTATTCCTCGCAACGCCCGCCCTGATAGAAAAGCTCTAGAAAGGCCTTTACCCCCGCCTCGCCCAGCTCCGCCACCTGGGCGTGATAGCCACGAATCACCCCGCTGCTCTCCAGATGGCGAATCCGCTCGCTGACCGCCGAACGTGACAGATTCACCTCACGTGCAATCTGGCTGATGGAGGTACGCGCATCGCTGCGCAGCAGAGCGAGGATCTGGCGATCGAACTTGTCCACGGGCTTCTCGGGCGGCAATCAGTTTGACGGGGAAAACCACCATTTCGTCGGCAAAAGGCGCCAGCCTGCAAACGGCCAGCGCCCTACCATGGCGGTATCGGAAAGAGGATGAGCATACCCCATGAGTCGCTTGAACAAGGAGTTGGGCCTGTTGCAGGGCATCGCGCTGCTCAGCACATCGCTGCTCGGCACCGGCATCTTCGTGGTGCCGGCACTGGCGGCCACCGCGGCCGGCGAGGCCTCGCTGTGGGCCTGGCTGCTGCTGATTAACCTGGTGTTGCCGGTGGCGTTCACCTTCGCCCAGCTGGGCAAGCGCTTCCCCCATGCCGGTGGCGCGCCGCACCTGATCGGGCGCGCCTTCGGCCTGCGCATGGAGGGCGTCAGCGCCCTGCTGTTTCTCGCCGTGCTGCCGGTCGGGCTGCCGGCTGCCCTGCATATCGCCAGCGGTTTCTGGCTGGCCTTGTTCGACCTCGATCGCACCGGCCTGCTGCTCATCGAACTGGCGACCTTGGTCGCCATGCTCGTACTCGGCCAACGCCCAGCAAAAGCATCGGGCACGCTGCAGGGGCTGATTGCCGTGGCCATCGTCGCCAGCGTGGCACTGATCTGGTGGGTTGGTGACCTGCCGCGCGCCAGCCAACCGCTGCTGCCGACGATGGACGGGCAATGGCACCTGCTGCCTACGGCGCTGGCAGTCATGTTCTGGTGCTTCGTCGGCATTGAGGCCTTCACCCATCTGGGCGAGGAGTTCAAACATCCCGAGCGCGACTTTCCGTTGGCGCTGCTGCTCGGCGTGCTGCTGGCCGGCCTGGTGTACTGGGCCTGTTCGGTGGCGGTGCTGAGCTTCGCCACCTATGGCGACGTGCACAGCGATACCGCCGCCCTGCCGCGTTTGTTCTCGCTGCTGCTTGGCGACCAGGCGCGCGTGCCGGTAACGGTGCTCGGCTATCTGGCCTGCTTCGCCTCGATGAACGTGTACATCCAGGGTTTTGCCCGGCTGATCTGGAGCCTGGCCGACGAGGGCCGCCTGCCGGTCGCGATGGCTGCGCGCAATCGCCATGGCGTACCCGGCAGGGCATTGCTGCTGGTGGTGTTCAGCTGCGCACTGTGCACTACGCTTTCCGCCTCGTTGAACCTGTCCGTGGACGACCTCATCCGCTACGCCAACGGCAACTTCGTGCTGATCTATCTGCTCAGCATGGCCGCTGGCTGGGTGCTGCTGCGAAGCTTCTGGCGCCTGCTCGCAGGGCTTAGCGCAGTGCTCTGCGCCGGCGTGTTGCTCATGCTCGGCGGCGATGCCCTGTACGCCGTGGCGCTGCTCGGCGCGTTGCTGCTGCTCGATCGCCTGCGCGTCATGCACAAGGCCATGACCTGACGCAACCGCTCTGCCAGCGCAAGGTTACCTGCACCTCCGCGGCCGTTAGGGGTCGAAAACGGCGTAACCCGAGCGACGACGCAGCCAAGGCGTGACCTTCGTCGCTCAGGGGTTCTATCCTTGAATCGAGAATGCCGAAAGGATGCCCAATGCACCGCGTACTGAACGATCTGAAAATCATGATCCTGACCAACCTGTGGATCGTCCCGGTGGTTGGGGTAATCGTCTGGGCCTTGTTCCAGTTCGTCCCGCCACCGCCGCAGATGAGCGCGAGCATGGCCACCGGCACGCCGACCGGGGCCTATCAACAGTTCGCCGAGCGCCTGAAGGAGGAACTGGCCAAGGAAGGCTTCGAGCTCAAACTCGTACCGACCTCAGGCTCGCGTGACAACCTGGAGCGCCTGCTGGCGACGAACCCGCAAGTCGAAATCGCCCTGGTGCAAAGCGGTCTGGAGCGCCAGCTTACAGCCGCGCAGCAGCGCCAGTTGGAAAGCCTGGGGGCCATCTATCAGGAACCGCTGTGGCTGTTCTACCGACGTGACGTGGAGCTCGATCGCATTGCCGACCTGCTGCCGCTGCGCGTCGGCCTGGGCGGCGATGGCAGTGGCACTCGCGCCGCCAGCGACGCCATTCTCGGCGCTAATGCCATCGCCCCCGAGCAGTATCCGGAAACCTGGCAGAGCACCGGCGGCGGCAAGGCGGCACGCGCGCTGATGGCCGGCGAGTTGGATGCCGCATTCTTTGTCGGGCCTGCGGAAAACGCCCTGGTACAGCAACTGGCCGCCAACCCGGACATCGTCCTGGCGCATTTTCGCCGCGCCGCCGCCTATGAGGCGCGCCTGCCGTTCTTCAATCGGGTGGAGGTCGGCGAAGGCCTGCTCGACCTGGCCAGCAACGCGCCGGATCGCGATATCGTCACCCTCGCGCCCGTCGCGACGCTGGTGGTCAACGATGAATTCAACCCCGGCCTGGTGCCGCTGTTTCTCGAGGCCACCCGCGAAGTGATGAGGAAGGGCACGCTACTCGACGCGGCCGGCACCTTCCCCAGCGCCGAGCCGCGCACCTTCGACCTGCACAAGGACGCCAGGCACTACTACGACAAGGGGCTGCCGATCCTGCAGCGCTACGTGCCGTTTCGCATCGCCTCGCTGGCCGACCGCTACATCATCCTGCTGATCCCGCTGATCGTGGTGATGATCCCGCTGCTCAAGGCCGTCGGGCCACTTTACCAGTGGCGCATCCGCGCGCGCATCTATCGCTGGTACAAGTACCTGCGCGAGATCGACCGCAAGCTGCATGCCGGCTCGCTGCCCGACGAGCTCGACAGCGAGATCGCCCGCCTGGAGCACCTGGAGGACGAGCTGGCATCCGTGGAAGTGCCGCTGTCGTATTCCAACCAGCTGTACGAGTTGCACCTGCACGTACGCTACGTGATCGAGCGACTGCGCGAGTTGCAGCAGCGGCGGCACTGAATGACCATCGCGGCTGAAGCCGCTCCTACAGAATTCATCCACCCGTAGGAGCGGCTTCAGCCGCGAAGGCTTCAGCTTGGTTGCCCTACGATTGACTGTGCGCCGCGACTTTCTGCGTGACTACAAGACGCTTCACGGAACGATCCATGCCGGAATCCAGCGGCCGCTTCGGGTAAACTTCGCCTCCTGTTTCATCTGCCCACGAGACCGCCATGCCGATCCGTCACTGCATCGTCCACCTGATCGACAAGAAGCCCGACGGCAGCCCTGCCGCACTGCACGCCCGCGACAGCGAGCTGGCCACGTCGCAAGCCATGGAAAACCTGCTGGCCGACCTCAACGAGAGCTACAACGCCAAGCAGGGCAAGGCCTGGGGCCTGTTCCACGAGGAATCCGGCGCTTACCCGTTCAGTGGCTGGCTCAAGGCCTATCTCGATGGCGAGCAGGATTTCACTGCCTTCAGCCGCCAGGCCGTCGAGCAGTTGCAGAAGCTGATGGAGGAATCCAACCTGTCCACCGGCGGCCACGTGCTGTTCGCCCACTATCAACAGGGCATGACCGACTACCTGGCCATCGCCCTGCTGCACCACAGCGAAGGCGTGGCAGTGACCGACGCATTGGACGTGACCCCGGCCAAGCATCTGGACCTTGGCCAGTTGCACCTGGCCGCGCGCATCAACATCAGCGAGTGGCAGAACAACAAGCAGTCCAAGCAGTACATCTCCTTCATCAAGGGCAAGAACGGCAAGAAGGTCTCGGACTACTTCCGCGATTTCATTGGCTGCCAGGAAGGTGTCGACGGCCCGGGCGAAACCCGCACCCTGCTCAAGGCCTTCAGCGATTTCGTGGAAAGCGAGGACCTGCCCGAAGAGCAGGCGCGCGAAAAAACCAAGACCCTGGTCGGCTATGCCACCAGCCAGGCCAAGCTGGGCGAGCCGATCACCCTCGACGAACTCTCCGGGCTGATCGACGAGGAGCGCCCCAAGGCCTTCTACGAACACATCCGCAACAAGGACTACGGCATGGCCCCGGAATTTCCGGCGGACAAACGCACCCTCAACCAGTTTCAGCGCTTCACCGGCCGCGCCGAGGGCCTGTCGATCAGCTTCGAGGCGCACCTGCTGGGCTCGAAGGTCGAATACGACGAGGGGCGTGACATGCTGATCATTCGCCAGCTGCCGACCCAGCTCAAGGACCAGCTCAAGCGTCGCCAGGACTGATAGCGCAAGATTGGCGGGATGGCCCCGCGCGGTTTACCCTGATATGACCGCGCCATCACACAAGGACGCGAAACGATGAAGACGATTGTGCTGCTGCTCGCCGCCCTGGCCCTGTGGCAACACTGGGACAAGGTCGAGCGCTGGATCGACCCGCCCCAGGCACGCAATGCCAGCGGCGAAGTGGTGCTCTATGCCACGCAATGGTGCGGCTATTGCGCCAAGACACGCGAGCTGTTCGCCGAGGACGGCATCGCCTATCGCGAAGTGAATATCGAGACCGATGCCGCCGGCCGCGCCCAATACCAGGCCTTGGGCGGGCGCGGCGTGCCGGTGATCGACCTGCGCGGGCAGGTCATCCACGGCTACGACGTACGCGCCATCCGCGCCGCCTACTGACAGGCGGCGCAGCAAGCTTCAGCGCGCCTCGATGCGGAAGCCCAGGCGTGGGAAGTGCACATGCACGACGCCGGCGCGCTCGTCCTCGCGACGCAGAATCAGCTCGTCACGCCCGGCATGCAGCAATTCGCCTTGTACCGGGTCGACACCATAGTCCACCGCCGCGATGCTCACCGCCTGGCCGGCCTCGAAGCCATTGGGGTCGACGAAGGCTTCGTCCGGCAGCGCCGCCGGCGTGGCAGCACGCGCCACCTCAATCGCCTGCTCGCCGCTCATCTCGCTCAGCGATCCATGGCCGAAGCCCAGTACCCGGGCGAGCCAGGCAGCGACCTCGGGGTAATCGTCGACCAGCGGCGAGGTCACCGGCGTGCCGCGCAGGAACCACAGGCAATGGGCCACGGAGAAGTCTGCGTGCGATGGCTCACCGAAAAGGAAGTCACCCTGCTCGCACTGCAACTGACGCTGCAATGCGCCCATCAGCGCCGGCCACTGGTGCTTGGCCTGCTCCAGCGGCAGACGGCTCGCCGTGCCGCCGGAGAACAGCGCACTGCGGTCGGCGGCGAAGGCCTTGGCGAACTCCGGCGGCACCTTGGCGAAGCGTAGCGCCATCGACTCTGGCTGAAATACCAGCGCCACGACGTGCTGGAACAGTACCGAGTCAGCCCATTGCGAGAGCAGGCTGACGTTGAACGCCTGAGCTTCGGGGAACAGCGCCGGCGTGGCCTTTTCGGCCTCCAGGCGGCGGGCGATCAGCGCCGTATCGCAATAGATGTCAGCACCGACCTGCAGCACCGGCGTCTTGCGGTAGCCGCCGGTCAGTGCGGTGAGGTCGGGCTTGGGCATCAGCGGAGGGATCATCGCCGAACGCCAGGACAGTTGCTTGAAGCCCAGCATCAGGCGGGCCTTCTCGGCGAACGGCGAGGTCGGATAATGGTGCAGGATCAGCTCGTGCATGGCGCGCTCCGCGACAAAGTCGAAAGCTGCAGCTTAACCGCCTCGCTTGGCCACGCCCACCGTCTCAGGGTGATGCAACGCTATCAACGGCCAGAATGAGCGCCTCTTTGGCGCTTTTGCTCAGGCGTTTGATCGCCCGCTCGCGCCGCAGCGCGTCGCCCTTGCCGGCACAGGCCTCGACATAGGCAAGCGCCAGCGCGGGGCTGGTATGGAAGAAACGCGCGCCCTTGCCACTCTGGTGCTGGGTGAAGCGCCGTTGCGGGTCATCGCTGATACCGCAATAAAGAGCGCCATTGGCCGCACGCACCAGATAGACGAACCAAGCCTTTTCGACGGCCGCATTCATCCGCGTGCTGGAAACCACTCACGCGCCGAGCGCCACAGGCACATGCCGACGAAGTAAGCCGATGCCAGCCACCACAGCGCCAGCAGCCAGAAATGGTTGGCCGGGTACTGCAGAATCAGCAGCGCGCTGGAGAGCATCCAGACGAAGGTCACCAGGATGTTCAGCGGCATGAACTGGCGTACGCGGAACGGGTGCAGGAACTTCATCTTGGTCAGGGTCAGGCCGGCCAGCAGCACGATCATGCCCAGGGTGACCCAGGGATGCACATCGAGGATGTAGAAATACAGCACCACCACGTTCCAGGCCGCCGGGAAGCCGACGAAGTAGTTGTCCTTGCTCTTCATGTTCAGGTTGCAGAAGCAAAACAGCGAGGACAGCAGGATCAGCCCAACGGCGAACAGCGGCGTGTAATCCGGCAACGGGATGAAGCGGTAGAGGAAGATCGCGGGGATGAAGACGTAGGTGAGGTAGTCGATCACCAGGTCGAGGGTCGAGCCGTCGAAGTGCGGCAGCACGCCCTTGACGTCATAACGTCGCGCCAGCGAACCATCCAGGCCATCGACCAGCAGCGCCAGGCCAAGCCACATCAGGCACTGCTTGGGTTGGCCGTCGAGTACAGCCAACAGCGCCAGCAGAGCGAGGATCACACCGCTGGCGGTAACGGCATGAACCCCCCAGGCTTTGGCCTGTTTTACGGCAACGATCAGTTCGGTCACGGCAGGTCTCGATTGGCAGTGGAGATGCGACACCCCATGTGCGCACGCTCATTATTGAAGGCTAAGACCGAATAGCCTACCACTGCGTTCCTTCGCCCGCCTTAGCGCGAAGCGCGGAATTGGACGAGACCGCGTGCCGCCTGTCGACGAATGGCGGCCTGAACCGGTGGCGCCCAGCCCAATAGCAGCCCCTTGCCACCGAGCGCCTGACGCGCCCATCGCCACAGATCGAAATGATCGCGATGTTCGACGATCAGCCCGTCGCGGAACACGAAGCGCGCCTGGATGTGGTTGACCACCTGGCGACCAGTGGCACTGAAGCGGTAGCTGGCAATCCAGCGCGCACTGCCGGCATGGTCATCGGCGTGCACCGAGTCGAAGGTCAGCGAAAAGTCTTCGGCGCGGCTGCACAGCATGCGCCACATATCACCTGCCTCTGCGCCGCGCAGGCCAACGAAGACCGGGTCGGAGAACTTCACGTCCTCGGCGTAGCAGGCCGCCATGGTCTCGGCATCGAGCTTCTGGAAAGCGCTGTAGAAACGCTGGAGTAGTT
Source organism: Pseudomonas sp. UBA7530 (assembly GCF_002479365.1). Lineage (NCBI taxonomy): Bacteria > Pseudomonadati > Pseudomonadota > Gammaproteobacteria > Pseudomonadales > Pseudomonadaceae > Pseudomonas > Pseudomonas sp. UBA7530. The sequence continues at coordinate 42,323 of NZ_DLMS01000012.1, read as the reverse complement.
CGGCGTTGGGGTGGCTCATGACTCGTTCCTGCGTGCGTTCTGGTGGTGACCGGCGCGCATGCGCGCTACGGCACGTGAATGCAGCCTAGTTTGTGCGCGGGAGAATCCGGTGACGACTGGCGATAAAGACAACCTTGTGTCAATAATCGCCAAATCCACACAAGAGCCGGTTTCATGCTGCGCATCGCCCTTTATATCTGCCCGCAAACCATCTGCTCCAGCCTGAGCATGGCGCAGGACGCCTTCAGCCTGGCCAATCGCCTCGCCGATACGCCGGGCTTCGAGCTGCAGCGCTTCAGCCTCGATGGACAGTCGGTGCAGCTGGATTTCGCGCAGATCCGGGTCGATGGCGGCCTGCAGTTGGCCGAACAGGCCGACCTGCTGATCGTGCCCGCCACCGGCAGCGCCATCAGCAAGACTCTGGAGAGCAACGCCAGACTCCTGCCCTGGCTGGCTCGACGCGACCGACAGCAAGTAGCGAGCCTGTGTAGCAGCGCCTTCCTGCTGGCAGCAGCCGGTCTGCTCAATGGTCGCCAGGCCACCACCCACTGGGCACTGGCCGGGGCCTTCTCGCACCACTTTCCCCAGGTAAACCTGCGCAGCGACCTGCTGCTGACCGAAGATGGCCCGTTGTTCTGCTCCGGGGGCGCACAGGCCGGGCTTGACCTGTGCCTGCACCTGATCGGCCGGTATGCCGGCGAATGGCTCGCACAACAAGTGGCCAGTGCCATGGTGATCGAGCGCCAGCGCGGCACGCAGACGCGCTTCGCTCCACTGCTACCCAACACCGAAGACAAGGCACTGGCGCCGCTATTGGCCTGGCTGCGCGAACACCACGCCGAGGCCATTGATCTCAACCGCCTGGCGCAGCAGGCCCATTGCTCGGCGCGCACCCTGCTGCGCCGTTTCAAACAGGGCACCGGGCTGACCCCAGGCGACTACCTGCAGCGCCTGCGCATCAGCGTCGCGCAACAGGCGCTGGCCGACTCGACGCAGTCACTGGAGCAGATCGCCAGCGAAGTCGGGTTCGCCGACCGCGCCACCTTCGCCAAGCGCTTCAAACAGCTGTGCGACGAAACGCCCGGCGCCTTTCGCAAACGCATGCGACGCAGTTAATACCAGGCAAAGAAAAAGGGAGCCTGAAGGCTCCCTGATACACAACGCGACGCCGACTCAGTGCAGGATCTGGCTGAGGAACAGCTTGGTGCGCTCGTTCTGCGGGTTGGTGAAGAAGGTGTTGGGCTCGGCCTGCTCGACGATCTCGCCCTTGTCCATGAAGATCACCCGGTTAGCCACGGTACGGGCAAAGCCCATCTCGTGGGTCACGCAGAGCATGGTCATGCCGTCTTCGGCCAGGCCGATCATGGTGTCCAGCACCTCTTTCACCATCTCCGGGTCGAGGGCCGAGGTCGGCTCGTCGAACAGCATGATCTTCGGCTTCATGCACAGCGCACGGGCAATCGCCACACGCTGCTGCTGACCTCCGGAGAGCTGACCCGGAAACTTGTGGGCCTGTTCGGGAATGCGCACACGCTCGAGAAAGTGCATGGCGATTTCCTCGGCCTGGCGCTTGGGCATCTTGCGTACCCACATCGGCGCCAGGGTGCAGTTCTGCAGCACGGTCAGATGCGGGAACAGGTTGAAGTGCTGGAACACCATGCCCACTTCGCGGCGGATCGCCTCGATGTGCTTGAGGTCGCTGGTCAGCTCGGTGCCATCGACCACGATGCGCCCCTGCTGATGCTCTTCCAGACGGTTGATGCAGCGAATGGTGGTGGACTTGCCCGAGCCGGACGGCCCGCACAACACGATACGCTCGCCCGGTTGCACGCTGAGGTTGATGTCCTTGAGCACGTGGAACTGGCCGTACCACTTGTTCACGCCCTGCAGCAGGATCATCGGCTCGGCGCTGGGTTGCTTGATTGCTTCACTCATAAATTCACTCCTATCGAGGGGCTCGATTCAGGATTTAGCGAGCTAGAGCCAGGCAAGGCGAAAACATTCGAGGGAGCGGAGCGTACTGTTGTACGTGAGCATTCCGAGAGTGTTTTCAACGACGCCTGGTCGACGCGCAGCAAATACTGATCAACTCCTAACGCTTGTGGCCGGTGTCCAGCTTCCTCTCCAGATGCATGGAGTAGCGGGACATACCAAAACAGAAAATCCAGAAGACCAGCGCGGCGAACACGTAGCCCTCGGTGGCCATGCCCAGCCAGGCCGGGTCGGTGGTCGCCTGCTTGATGCTGTTGAGCAGATCGAACAGGCCGATGATGATCACCAGGCTGGTGTCCTTGAACAGGGCGATGAAGGTGTTGACGATGCCTGGAATCACCAGCTTGAGCGCCTGCGGCAGGATCACCAGACCCATCGTCCGCCAGTAGCCCAGGCCCATGGCCGCGGCCGCCTCGTACTGGCCCTTGGGGATGGCCTGCATGCCACCGCGCACCACTTCGGCGATATAGGCGGCCTCGAAGAAGATCACCATCACCAGGGCTCGCAGCAGCTTGTCGAGGCTCATGCCTTCGGGCAGGAACAACGGCAGCATCACCGAAGACATGAACAGCACGATGATCAGCGGCACGCCGCGCCAGAATTCGATGAAGGTGACACAGATGACCTTGATCGCCGGCAGGTTCGAACGTCGCCCCAGCGCCAGCAGGATGCCCAGCGGCAAGGCGCCGGTGATGCCGACGTAGGCGATCACCAATGTAAGCATCAGGCCGCCCCAGCGGCTGGTAGGCACCACGCTCAGGCCGAACACGCCGCCGTGCAGCAGGCACCAGGCGATGATCGGGTAGATCACCAGGAATGCCACGCCATAGAACGCCTTGCGCGGCATCTGCGGGACGAACAGCGGCGCAGCTCCGACGATGGCCAGCCAGATGGTGGCATCGACCCGCCAGCGCTGCTCGCTGGGGTAGAAGCCATACATGAACTGGCCGAAGCGTTGCTGAATGAACACCCAGCACGCGCCTTCCTTGGTGCAGTCTGCGCGGGTGCTGCCCACCCAGTTGGCATCGAAGATCGCCCACTGCAGAAGCGGTGGAACCACGAGCCAGATCAGGTACAGCGCCAGCAGGGTCAGCAGGGTGTTGAACCAGTTGGAGAACAGGTTGGCCTTGAGCCAGCCCAGCGCGCCGACGCTCATGCTCGGCGGCGGCAGGTCAGGCTTGAAGATATGGGTCTGCATGGCTGCTCCTTACCGCTCGGTCAGCGCGATGCGCTTGTTGTACCAGTTCATCAGCAGGGAAATGCTGATGCTGATGGCCAGATAAACGCTCATGGTGATCGCCATGACCTCGATCGCCTGACCGGTCTGGTTAAGTACCGTGCCGGCGAACAGCGAGACCATGTCGGGGTAGCCGATGCCGGCCGCCAACGAGGAGTTCTTCGCCAGATTGAGGTACTGGCTGGTCAACGGCGGGATGATCACGCGCAGTGCCTGCGGGATGATCACCAGGCGCAGGGTGATGCCTGGGCGCAGGCCCAGCGAACGCGCGGCTTCGGTCTGGCCATGGCTGACCGCCATGATCCCCGAGCGCACGTTCTCGGCGATGAAGGCTGCGGTGTAGATGGTCAGCGCCAGGGTCAGCGCCATCAGCTCGGGGATCATCACCCGGCCGCCGCGGAAGTTGAACCCGGTCAGCTCCGGCACGCTCCAGTGCAACGGGTTGCCGGCGACGAGAGCCGTCAGCCCGGGGATCAGGACGATCAGCGCCAGCGACGTCCACAGCAGCGGGAAGATCTTGCCGGTGGCTTCGCGGCGCTTCTTGGCCCAGCGCCCCAGCGCGATGATGCCGACGATGGTGGCCAGCAGGATCACAACGAACAGGCCGAAACTCTCCGACGGGCTCGGCGCCGGCATGTACAGACCACGGCTGTTGAGGAAGAAGGTTTCGCCAACATCCAGGCTCTGCCGCGGTCCGGGCAGGGCGAGGAAGACCGCGAAGTACCAGAAGAGGATCTGCAGCAGCGGCGGGATGTTGCGGAAGATCTCGATATAGACGGTGGCCAGTTTGCTGATCAGCCAGTTCGGCGACAGCCGCGCCACGCCCAGCACGAAGCCGAGTATGGAGGCCAGCACGATGCCGATGAAGGACACCAGCAGCGTATTGAGCAGACCGACCACGAACACGCGACCGTAGCTGTTGCTCTCGGTGTAGTCGATCAGGTGCTGGGCGATACCGAAGCCGGCGCTGTTGTTGAGGAACGCGAAGCCGGAGATGATCCCGCGCTTCTCCAGGTTGGCCTGGGTGTTCTGGAAGAGAAACCAGCCGAGCGCCACGACGGCGACAACGGCAATGATCTGGAAAGCCCAGGCGCGCACCTGCGGATCGTTCAGAAGCGATCCACGCGGGCGCGGGGCGTTAGCAGTCGTATGCATGACAACCCTCACGGAAGCCCCGGCCGTACACAATCAGGCCGGAGTTCACTTAATCGGAAACGACAGCGGCAGCCCCCGAGAACCGGTCCATAGTCTGCTGCGCGTCGGGCCTGCTGCGTCATAAACAGGCTCAGAATGCTCATTTACAACTCGTAAACTGCGCTTCTTCGCCTGCTTTTTCCTTGCATGCCTCTAGCTCGCGAGCCTATGAACAGATTCTCGTCTGCCGCTGTGGACGGTCAACGCACCGGCGGTGCGTACTGCAGACCACCCTTGTTCCAAAGGGCGTTGAGACCACGCTCGATCTTCAGCTCGCTGCCGGCACCGACGTTACGGTCGAAGGACTCGCCGTAGTTACCGACTTGCTTGACGATCTGCACTGCCCAGTCTTTCGGCAGCTTGAGGTCCTTGCCGAACTCACCTTCGGTCCCTAGCAGACGGGCTACGTCCGGGTTCTTGGTGGATTTGGCGGTTTCTTCGACGTTGGCCGAGGTCACGCCCAGCTCTTCGGCGTTGAGCATGGCGAACAGGGTCCAGCGCACGATATCGAACCACTCCTCGTCACCCTGACGAACGGACGGGCCGAGCGGCTCCTTGGAGATGACTTCCGGCAGCACCACGTAGTCGCCCGGGGTGGCCAGCTTGATGCGCTGTGCGTACAGCTGCGACTGGTCGGAGGTCAGCACGTCGCAACGACCGGCTTCGACCGACTTGGCGCTCTCGTCGGAGGTATCGTAGGTGATGGGGGTGTACTTCATGCCGTTGGCACGGAAGTAGTCGGAGAGGTTCAGCTCGGTGGTGGTACCGGCCTGGATGCAGACGGTGGCACCGTCCAGTTCCTTGGCGCTGGAAACCCCCAGCTTCTTGTTCACCAGAAAGCCCTGACCGTCGTAGTAGGTCACGCCGGTGAAGTTCAGGCCCAGCGCCGCATCGCGCGAGCTGGTCCAGGTGGTGTTGCGCGAAAGGATGTCGACTTCGCCGGACTGCAGCGCGGTAAAGCGCTCCTTGGCGGTCAGCGGGCTGTACTTGACCTTGGTCGCGTCACCGAACACCGCGGCTGCAACCGCGCGGCAGACGTCGACGTCCAGGCCCATGTAATTGCCCTTTGCATCGGCGTAGGAGAAACCAGGCAGACCGTCGCTGATACCGCACTGCACGAAGCCTTTCTTCTGCACCGCATCCAGGGTGGCGCCTGCCTGAGCAAAACCACTGACACCGAGCACAGCTGCGGTAGTCAGAACAGCCAGGGTGGATTTCACCATCTTCATCAAAAACCTCCAGTTGCTCTTGTTGTGTTGGAGTCTCCGTCCGCCTTCCCCACCCTTTTGAGGCTTGCGATCCGCTGGCAGCAACGGTATCGACGAGAAGTTCGAACGTCAGGCGGGAGTCTAGTCGGCATTACCCTCTGCTGGCCAACTGCTCCTGCCCTGCCCATTGGTTGAACGGGCTTGAGACGGATCGTCATCCGCCTGGGCGTATCACCGCCCCGACGGTCTGGTTAGGAACCCCCCACAGCAGATTCCTGCCTGTTGAGCAGCGCGCATTACACAGTGTTACCGTTAGCGCACCGCGTCGTCAGTCCGGATGAGGCATAGCAAGCCCCGTACCAGCACACGGCGAACTGCCGTATCCAAAGGGGTCAAGCGCAAAAGATTCACCCGTGCGACAACTTGTTCACAGATTAGCCAAGCCTTGAAAAGGGTGCCGCCCCAAATAAAGGCACCTGCACCACACTGGAGCTACCAATGACCGCACCCATGATTCTGCAGCCCCCGCAAACCGCCGATGCCAGCGTGATCTGGCTGCACGGGCTGGGCGCTGACCGCTACGATTTCCTGCCGGTCGCCGAGATGCTGCAGGAACGCCTGCCGACCACGCGTTTCATCCTGCCGCAGGCGCCGACCCGCCCGGTCACCATCAATGGCGGCTGGAGCATGCCGAGCTGGTACGACATCCTTGCCATGAGCCCGGCACGCGCCATCGACCAGGCGCAGCTGGACGAGTCCGCCGATGAGGTAATCGCGCTGATCGAAGCCGAGCGCGAAAGCGCCATCGCCGCCGAGCGCATCGTCCTGGCCGGCTTTTCCCAGGGTGGCGCGGTGGTGCTGCACACCGCCTTCCTGCGTTACCAACAGAGCCTCGGCGGGGTGTTGGCGCTGTCGACCTACGCGCCGACCTTCAGTGACGACATGCAGCTGGCGGATACAAAAAGACAACTGCCGGTGCTTTGTTTGCATGGCAGATTCGACGACGTGGTGACACCCGACATGGGACGTGCCGCGTACGACCGCCTGCACGCCAGTGGCGCACAGGTGCAATGGCGCGACTATCCGATGACCCACGAGGTCCTGCCGGAAGAGATTCGCGATATCGCCGAATGGTTGGGCCAGTTGCTGGCCAACTGACCGAACCGAAGAGATGCACGATAAATGAGCACAGCGCCCCTGATTCGCACCCTGCAGGATATCGAGCAGATCGAGAGCACGCCGTTGAGCGAGCGCGATCTACCCGGCAGCACCTTCGAGCTGATCCGCCGCACGGCACAGGCCAACCCCGATGCACCGGCGCTGTCGTTCATCCTCCAGGGCACGGGCGATGAAACGCCACTGCGCCTGAGCTATGCCGAGCTGCTGGCCAGGATCACCCAGACCGCCAATGCCTTTCATCGCCTGGGTTTACGCCCGGGCAAGGCAGTCTCGTTCCTGCTGCCCAACCTGCCGCAGACCCACTACACCATCTGGGGCGGCGAGGCGGCGGGGATCGTCAACGCGATCAACCCGCTGCTCGATCCCGAGCACATCGCCGAACTGATCCATGCCTCCGAGTCCGAACTACTGGTGACCCTGGCGCCCTTCCCCGGCACCGACCTGTGGGACAAGGTCGAGGCCCTGCGCGATCAACTGCCGGAGCTCAAGGCGATTCTCTGCGTGGACATGGCCAACCTGTTGCCGGAACCGCAACGCAGTGCGCTCAAGGCCCAGCGCGGCCCGTTGCCGGACGGCGTGCTGGATTTCGATGAAACCATCGCCGCCTGCCCCGCCGACCATCTGGAAAGCGGACGCGTGATCGCCGCCGAGGACATCGCCAGCTACTTCCATACCGGCGGTACCACCGGCACGCCGAAACTGGCGCCGCACAGCCACGGCAACGAAGTGGCCATGGCCTATAGCATGAACCTGGTGACCCGCTTCGGCGTCGGAGACGTGACGCTCTGCGGCCTGCCGCTGTTTCACGTCAACGGTGTGATCGTCACCGGCCTGGCGGCCTTCATCGGTGGCGCCGAGGTGCTGCTGGCCACGCCGCAGGGCTATCGCAACACCACGCTGATCGGCAATTTCTGGAAAGTGATCGAACGCCACAAGGTCAGCTTCTTCAGCGGCGTGCCCACCATCTATGCCGGCCTGCTGCAGGTGCCCAGCGAGGGCCATGATCTGTCCTCGCTGAAATACGCGCTGTGCGGCGCGGCGCCGATGCCTGTCGAGCTGATCCGCCAGTTCGAGGCCAAGACCGGCCTGACCCTGATCGAAGGCTACGGCCTGACCGAAGGCACCTGTGGCAGCTGCGCCAACCCGCCAGCCGGCGAACGCCGCCCTGGTTCCATCGGCCTGCCGATGCCTTACTGCGAGGTGCGCATCAAGGTGCTCGACGAACAGGGACACTACGTTCGCGATGCCGCGCCAAATGAAATCGGCAACCTGTGCATCCGTGGCGCCACGGTGTTCAAGGGCTATCTGCAGGCGAGCAAGAATACCGGCATCTGGGTCGATAGCGACTGGTTCAACACCGGCGACCTTGGCCGCGTCGACGTCGATGGCTATATCTGGCTGACCGGCCGCAGCAAGGACCTGATCATCCGCGGCGGCCACAACATCGACCCGCAGATGATCGAAGAAGCCCTGCACAAGCACCCGGCCGTGGCCATGGCCGCTGCCGTGGGCAAGCCGGATGAGAAGGCCGGCGAGCTGCCGGTGGTCTACGTGCAGCTCAAACCCGGCAGCCAGATCAGCGAGGCGGAACTGCTCGAGCATGCCGCCGCGCACATTCCCGAGCGCGCCGCAATTCCCAAGGACGCCTGGATCATCGATGCCATGCCGCTCACCGCAGTGGGCAAGACATTCAAGCCGGCGCTGCGCTTCGATGCCATCACCCGCGTCTACCAAGCTGCCGTCGGCGAGCTGCATCCTGCCGCTCGGGTCGAAGTGCTGAGCGACGACAAGGCCGGTCAACTGGCTCACGTTCACCTGCCGAATCAGGATCAGGCACTTGCCGAGGCCATCGGCGAGCGCCTGGCCGGCTATGCAGTAGGCCATCGTATTCACTTCGCAACGTGATCCAGAGCGCGCAAGGACGCGCGCCAGTTAACAACTTTGCACTTTCGTGCCGCCATTGGTCGGTCTGGCTTGGGACAGGCATTGCCAGGCCTCCAGCGGCGGAATAATGTCGAGCGATCCGTAGACACGACAGGGAGCGTTGGTGGAGCCCTACGGCCTATTCCCCCGGCCAGGCCCGACGAGATTGCGATGAAACCGGCGCACTGGCAGGCAGACCTGCAGCAAGTCCAGCAGTTGCGACTCTTTCAGAATGTCGCCACCAGCAGCCTCGATCAGTTGCTGCGGGAGTTTCGTGCCTGCGAGTTGGAAGCAGGCGAAGTGCTGCTTTCCCCTTTCAACCGCAACCAGCACCTCTATCTGCTGATAGAAGGCCAGCTGCGCGTCTACCTCGGTTCACTGGACAACCAGGCCGTCAGCACCCTCGAAGTCGGCGACTGCGCGGGTGAAATCAGCTTCATCGACAACGAGCATCCTTCTGCCTACGTGGTAGCCGAGCGCCCCTCCATCGTCTTGCGCCTGCATCGCGAATCCCTGGTGGCGCTGTTCGAGCAATCCCCACAGATGATGCAGAACCTGCTGGAGCTGCTCTGCGACCGCGTGCGTCAGGGCAACCGGAAGATTCTCGACAGCGAGCAGAACGCCAACGTCGACACCCTGACCGGCTGCTTCAACCGACGCTGGCTGGAGCACGTGTTCGAGCGCGAGAGCACCCGCTGCGCCTTCAACGATGAACCCATGTCGCTGCTGATGCTCGATGTCGACCACTTCAAGGCCTACAACGACCAGCACGGCCATCTGGCCGGCGACTACGCCCTGTGCCTGGTGGCGCATACCCTGAGCAGCCAGCTCAGGCCCAAGGACAGCCTGATACGTTTCGGTGGCGAGGAGTTCGTCATCCTCTTACCTGAGATCGCTGCCGAGGCCGCGCGCGGCATTGGCGAGCGCCTGCGCGTCAGCCTGGAGCAGATCGCCTCGTTCTACTCGCCGGTTGGCGTGCTGCCCGGCGTCACCATTTCCATCGGTCTGGCGCAGATACAACAGCCGGACAGCCTGCAGGGCCTGATCGCGCGTGCCGATGCGGCGCTGTACCAGGCCAAGCAACAGGGTCGCAACTGCCTCTGCGGCTGAGCGTTGCCAACATCGCTGCGCACACGTACCCGAGCGCGCCGGACACTACGCTTCCCTGCTAGAGTGCCGGGCATAACAACATGCCCGGATGGCTTCTCATGCGCAAACTGCTGATCGCCCTGCTTCTGCTGATTCCCCTCTCCGCCCTCGCCGTGCTCGGCCTGCCGCAAGTGATCGACGCGCAGATGAACAGCGTCGCCAACCCGCCACCCTATGCGGCCAGTGCCAGCGCGCAAAAGCTCCACCAGGGCCTGTTCGTCGCCGACCTGCACGACGATGCGCTGCTCTGGGAGCGCGACCTGCTCAAGCGCTACGACTATGGCCATTCCGACCTGCCGCGCATGCTCGAAGGCCGCCTCGGCCTGCAGGTGTTCTCCACCGTGACCAAGACTCCGCGCGGCCTGAACATGGAGAGCAACGGCGCCGACAGCGACAACATCACCCTGCTGGCCATGGCTCAGCGCTGGCCGCGGGAAACCTGGAACAGCCTGCTGCAACGCGCGCTGTACCAGGCACAGAAACTCCAGGACGCCGCCGCTGGCAGTGATGGTCGTCTGGTGCTGATCCGCACCCGCGCGGACCTGGCGAACTTCGTCGAAGCCTGGGAAAAGGACCCGCGCCGCGTCGCCGGCCTGCTCGCCACCGAGGGCCTGCAACCCATCGAAGGCAAGCTGGAAAACATCGACGTGCTGTATGACGCAGGCTTCCGTATCGCCGGCCTGACCCACTTCTTCGACAACGAGGTCGGTGGCTCCGCCCACGGCCAGGAAAAAGGCGGGCTCACCCCGTTAGGCCGGCAGGTCATCGCGCGCCTGGAAGAAAAATCCATGCTGGTGGACCTGGCCCACGCTTCGCGGCCGCTGATCGATGACGTACTGGCCATGGCCAAGCGTCCGGTACTGGTTTCGCACACCGGAGTCGAGGGCACCTGCGCCGGCACACGCAACCTCAGCGACAAGCACCTGCAGGCCATCGCCGCCACCGGTGGGGTGATCGGTATCGGCTACTGGAGCACCGCGGTGTGCGACACCTCGGTCGCCGCCATCGTCAAAGCCATTCGTTACACCGCGGACAAGGTCGGCGTCGAGCACGTCGCCCTGGGTTCGGACTTCAACGGCGCCGTGCACACGCCGTTCGATGTAACCGGCCTAGCGCAGATCACCGAAGGCCTGCAAGGCGCCGGCTTCGACGACACAGCCATCGCCGCGATCATGGGCGGCAATGTCCAGCGCCTGCTGCTGGCCAGCCTGCCGGAGAAATGACGCACTGACCGCACAGTACGCTTGACAGACGCGAGCGAAGCACTTCGCCACGCCCGCGTCTTGCATTACACTGGCGGGCGTTCACTCCTTAACCAGTCGATGAGAAGCCCGTGCTCAAAGCACTCAAGAAAATGTTCGGCAAGGCCGAAGACGAGCAGCCGCAACCAGCGCCGTCACCCGTAGCAGCGCCCGCCCAGAGCCGTGGCGCAGACGACAAGCGCCCGCGCAGGAACAAGCCCGCCCGCAGCGCAGACGAACCGGCTGGCGACAGCCCGGCGCCACAGCCGCCGCGCCCGCCGAAAGCCGACAAGCCGCGCCGCGAGCGCCCAGCCAAGCCGGTAGACACCTGGAAGCTGGAAGATTTCGTGGTCGAGCCGGCCGAAGGCAAGATGCGCTTCCATGACTTCAAGCTCGCTCCCGAGCTGATGCACGCCATCCACGATCTCGGCTTCCCCTACTGCACACCGATCCAGGCCGGCGTGCTGGGCTACACCCTCAAGGGCCAGGACGCCATCGGCCGCGCCCAGACCGGCACCGGCAAGACTGCCGCCTTCCTCATCTCGATCATCACCCAGTTGCTGCAGACCCCGGCGCCGAAAGAGCGCTACATGGGCGAGCCGCGTGCGCTGATCATCGCGCCGACCCGCGAACTGGTGGTGCAGATCGCCAAGGACGCCGCCGAGCTGACCAAGTACACCAAGCTCAACGTCATGAGCTTCGTCGGCGGCATGGACTTCGACAAGCAGCTCAAGCAGCTGGAGTCGCGTTTCTGCGACATCCTCGTGGCCACCCCGGGCCGCCTGCTGGACTTCAACCAGCGCGGCGAGGTGCACCTGGACATGGTCGAGGTAATGGTGCTCGACGAAGCCGACCGCATGCTCGACATGGGCTTCATCCCGCAGGTGCGCCAGATCATCCGCCAGACGCCGATGAAGGGCGACCGCCAGACCCTGCTGTTCTCCGCCACGTTCACCGACGACGTGATGAACCTGGCCAAGCAGTGGACGGTCAACCCGGCCATCGTCGAGATCGAGCCCACCAACGTCGCCAGCGAAACCGTCGAGCAGCACGTCTACGCCGTCGCTTCCAGCGACAAGTACAAGCTGCTCTACAACCTGGTGACGCAGAACGCCTGGGACCGGGTGATGGTCTTCGCCAACCGCAAGGACGAAGTGCGCCGCATCGAAGAGCGCCTGACCCGCGACGGCGTCAGCGCCGCGCAGATGTCCGGCGACGTGCCGCAGCACAAGCGCATCAAGGTGCTCGAAGGCTTCCGCGCCGGGCATATCCGCGTGCTGGTGGCCACCGACGTGGCCGGCCGTGGCATCCATGTCGACGGTATCAGCCACGTGATCAACTTCACTCTGCCGGAAGACCCGGACGACTACGTGCACCGCATCGGCCGTACCGGCCGCGCCGGCACCAGCGGCACCTCGATCAGCTTCGCCGGCGAAGACGACGCCTTCGCCCTGCCGCCGATCGAAGCGCTGATCGGCCGCAAGATCCAGTGTGAGATGCCACCGGACGAGTTGCTCAAGTCGGTGCCACGCAGGCACTGAGCCGGCAGGAAGCAAAAAGGCGAAGCGCGTGGTGCGTCAAGGATTCGCGATGGTCGGCCGCCCTTCCAGCCGCGGTGCCCAGTCCTCGACTTCGGTTTTCTGCAGACGCCGCTCCAGGGTTTTGCGCCAGGACGGCACCAGTGGCAGAGCCAGGCATTCACGCAACAGCTCGGGCTCCACCCGCCTGTCGAACAACACTGCCGAAAGCCGACTCAGCGGCCAATCGGCATGGGTGCGTTCCAGCAACTGCAGAGGGTCGCCGACCCGAACCATGCCCTCCTCAACAACTCGGTAGTACCAGCCGGTGCGGCCGGACTGCTGCACGCGCAGCGCCAGATCGGCGACGCCGAAGCGGTCGCTCAGCTTCCAGCATGGCATGCGCCCCTGGGACACCTGCAGCAAGGCGCTGCCGGCCCGTATGAGATCGCCCAGGCAAACATCATTTTCGGTCCACCCTGTGGTACTGAAGTTCTCGCCGAAAGCGCCGGGCTGCGCCAGCAGAGGATGTTCGCCAAGCTCGCTAAGCCAGGCGGCGTAGTGTTCGCGCGGGTAGTGATGGATGGCCTTCTCCACGCCGCCGTGCACCCGCAGGTCGCCCTGCTCGTCGCCAGCCAGCCCCAATGCGGTCGCCGCCAGCGGCTCCTGGCGTGACGTCTTGGCAATGCCGCTGCGCGAGCCGGGTCGGGTGAACGGCTGCGCCCGCCCGGTAAGCAATGCATCGAGAATCAGGCGGGTCATGCGGCCTCCGGGGGTTGATGTTCACGACAGATCAGCTTGGCATCGTCTGGCGCCAGCGGTTCCTGGGTCAGACTGCAGAACGATTCGCCATCGATCTGTTGGTGAAAACGACAGCTGCCGCACAGCCCGAAGCCAGGCACATCGTTGTCGCGCTGGATTTCGCGCAGAAGGTCGGTCAGCAGGGCTTTGAGCTGCTCGCCTCTAGCCCCCAGGCGGGCCTCGCCAGCGGCCAGAAAATCGGGCGGCAACAGCGCCTGCAGCAGCTCCCAGGCCGGCTCGGTGAGCGCCAGGTGCACGCTGCGCTTGTCGCGTGCGTCCTGCGTCTTGACGATCAACCCCTTGCCCTCCAGCGCCTTGAGCGACTGCGACACCGTGCCCTTGGTCAGGCCAAGGTAGTCGGTCACCCCCAGCGGCGTATTCGAATAACGGTTGCAGCGCGCCAGGTACATCAGCGCACTCAGCTGGATGGGCTGCAGCTCGGCCAGCAGCGGGTGCTGGCGAAACCAGATGCGGGTCAGGCTTGAAAGCCGTTCAAGTAGATCGAAGAGAGTCGTGTCGGTCATGTATCACTCCTGTCGAAACATAGTATCGACTAAATACCATATTGACAAAGGATGTTTTGCGGGCAATCTTCGCATCAGTATCGAATCGATACTAAATTACCCAACAGGAGATTGATCATGACTCAAGCACGCTTCTATCACGCCGGTTGCCCCGTTTGCGTATCGGCCGAACAAACCCTGCTGAATCTGCTGGCTCCGGAGGTCAAGGTGGAGATCGTTCACCTCGGCGACCAGGCCACGCGCGTCGCGGAAGCCGAACAGGCCGGGGTCAAGTCGGTGCCCGCGCTGGTGGTCGACGGCCAGGTGCTGCACCTGAACTTCGGCGCCTCGATCGACGACCTGAAGTAAGTGCAGTACATGCGAGACGCCGCTCGGCGTCTCGCTGACCGCCGAGGAGAGAATCATGAAAGTGAATGTTTTCGATACCCACGTACGTACGCGCGACGGCCGCTATCTGCACTTCGATGTGTTGATCGAAGGCAACGATCAGGCGCACGCCAACCAGTTCGCCAGGGACTGGATGGCCGAGCGCGGCCTGCAGGAAGACGCCATCGAACAGAGCCGTTGCCAGTTCTGCCACAGCCAGCCGGCTCACCCGGAGATCGCGGCGGCCATCAGCAGTAAGGGCTACTTCATCATTCCCCTGCAAGATTGCTAGGAGACATCCATGAACACCTATCGCCCCCTGAACTGCGATTTGCACGACTACCTGGAAATCGCCTGCATGCACGGCTACCGCCTGCGCATCGAACGGCTCGATGGCCTCAGCTTCGAGGCCAGAGCACTGACCACGCGCACGGCCGCCAGCAAGGAGGAGTTTCTGCTGGTGCAAGGCGACGCGGGCCAGCAGGAGCTGCGCCTGGACCAGTTGCTGGCCATCACCCCGCTCAACGTGGGCGCCAGCTTTGGCCGCGTCGAGTTGGCTGGCAGCCACTGCGCCTTGTGATATCTACGCCCGCCCCGGCCCAACTGCAATGTCACCCAGGAGAACCAGCATGCCGACCTTCCGCCTCGTCATCAGCCGCAACGAGCAGTTGCTGGGGTATTTCCAGTCCGATGTTCCCCAGGCCCAGGCGGCCATCGCGTCTCTCGCCAGCGACTTGGGCAGCGCAGGCTACGACCTCGAACTGCAGATTGCACACCACGAACGCCGCTTACTGGAAAGCGGCCCCGAGGGGCTGCGCGTGATAAGCAGCGAACCGCTGTTCGTTGCCGTATCCTTGGACGCTCATCTGCAGACCTGACCGCCACGCCTCCCACGCCATGTTTTCCAGCCTGATTCGCCTCGTTCAGGGCTTGTGCCTGATTCCCAGCACCGGCCTGTTCATCGCCCTGCTGACCCACAAACTGCGCCACGACAGCCTGGGGCTGGAGTGGCCATCGCTGCTGGAGCCGGGCAGCAACCCCGCTATCGAACTTGTGCTCGCCAGCCTTCCTGGCCTGATCGCGTTCCTGCTGCTGGCCGCCAGCGGCCTGCTACGCAGAGGCAAAGCCCTGCCCTTGTTGCTCAGCTACAGCCTGTGCGCCAGCCTCGCCGCATACTGCGCCGTGAACCTGTTTGCCAGTTCCTACGGCAACACCTGGAGCGCGGCGGAAATCTTCCGTGAATTGCTGCTAAACCAGCTCAACTTGCTCGGCCTGGCGATCCTGCCTGGGCTGATCGTAGCCAGACTGCTGGACAGGCTTCTCCGCCGTCCGACATAGACCTCAGGTTTCGACGCTCGCTACCGGCTCGTCTTCCTGCTCCTGCCGGGCCTCGGCGCCCTCGTCACGCTCCTGCTCGGATTTGCCGAGGGCGCGATTGGTGGACTCCTGCAGAGAATCCACTTGGCGGTTGACCTCGTCCACCACCTCACCGACCGACTCCTCGATCAGCGCCTGCGCTTCCTTCTTCGCCTCTTCGGCGAGTTTCTGCGCGGACTGCTCGGCGGCATCGCAGCCCGCCAAGGTGATCAGCGCTACGCCCAGCGCGACGGGCGCCAGACGGTTTTTCCAGAATTGGTACATCTCAATTTCTCCGGTTGCGAGACCGGTCTCACCCCGTAAGGCGAGGCCAGGTTAATGGGTCAGATATTGGCGGGCGGCTGGCCGCGGGTCTTGTACAGCGACAGCAGCACGCCACCGATCAGCAGGCCCAGGGTCACGCTCAGCGACACCGCAGCCGGGATCTTGCCGATGATGCCGACCAGGAAGATCTTCGCGCCGATAAACACCAGCACCAGGGCCAGCGCGTACTTGAGGTAGGCGAAGCGGTGGATCAGCGCCGCCAGGGCGAAGTACAGGGCACGCAGGCCGAGGATGGCGAAGATGTTCGAGGTGTAGACGATGAACGGGTCCTGGGTGATGGCAAAGATCGCCGGCACGCTATCGATGGCGAACACCAGGTCGGCGCACTCGATCAGGATCAGCGCCAAGAACAGCGGCGTCACCCACAGCACGCTGCGCCCCTTGCCATCGTCCTGCCGCACGAAGAAGCGTTGGCCGTGCAGCTCATCGGTCACGCGCAGGTGCTTGCGTAGGAACTTGACCAGCATGTTGTTCTGCAGGTCCGGCGCATCGTCGAGTTTGGAGAACAGCATTTTCACGCCGGTGAAGAACAGGAAGGCGCCGAACACGTAGAGGATCCAGGCGAACTCGTGGATCAGTGCGGCGCCCAGGCCGATCATGATCGCCCGCAGCACCAGCACGCCCATGATTCCCCAGAACAGCACCTTGTGCTGGTACTGCCGCGGGATGGCGAGGAAGCTGAAGATCATGGCCATGAGAAACACGTTGTCCATCGACAGCGATTTCTCGATCAGAAAGCCGGTGAGGTAATCCATGCTGGCGTCGCCGCCCTTCTGGAAGAACACCCAGACACCGAACAACAGACCCGCAGTGATGTAGCCGCCCGACAGCAACAGGCTCTCGCGCACGCCGATCTCGCGGTTATCGCGATGCAGCACGCCAAGGTCGAAGGCCAAGAGGGAGATGACGACAGCGATGAAGACCAGCCACAACCAGGTGGCCGTGCCGAGGAAGTCGGCGAAGAGAAACGGTTCGAGGGCAGTCATGAGCCCCTCCTACAGTCAGATTGAACAGACTGTGATTCCGACATCGCGGTGTTAACCGCCAGAGGGGCCCGGTATCACGGGCGCAAATATATTCAGGCCGCGAATGCCGCTCAACGGGGCGAATTTTGCAAAGTGTTTCACGCCGTGCAAGCGTTCCACGGCAGTAGTCTGCTTGCGGGGGAACAGCGTCACGGACGAAGACCGCGTAAAAGCTTCGCGGACAAGTCCGCTCCCACAGGTAGCATCTGCTTATCGTGGGAGCGGACTTGTCCGCGAATTCTGCAACTGTAGCCCCAGGCCTGGATCGAGCAGCAGGCTGCCTCACCCCCATCCTGCAAATGCTCAGAAGAGCCCGAGCTGCCCATCCACCAACCGTTCGAACTCGCCGCCGACGAATGGCAGGATGGCATCGGCTAAAGGTTTCAATTGGCGGCTGATGTAGTGCTCGTAATCCACCGGCGACAGCAAGCGCTCCAGCGGTTGCGGCCCGCCAGTGGTGATCAGGTAGCTGATCCAGCCGCCGCGCTGGTACTGCAACGGCCGGCCCAGTCGCTGGTTATGCTCGTCGGCCAGGCGCGCCGCGCGTACGTGTGGCGGCACGTTGCGCTGGTAGTCGTCGAGGCGTCGGCGCAAACGCTTGCGATACACCAGCAGCTCGTCCAGCTCACCAGCCAGGGTTCGCTTGACGTAATCGCGCACGTAGTCCTCATAGGGCTGGCCGGCGAATACCAGGCGGTACAGCTCCTGCTGAAAGCGCTGGGCCAGCGGCGACCAGTCGGTGCGTACCGTTTCCAGCCCCTTGAACACCATGCGCTCGCTGCCATCGGCGGCGCGTACCAGACCGGCGTAGCGCTTTTTGCTGCCCTCCTCGGTGCCGCGAATGGTGGGCATGAGAAAGCGCCGGTAATGGGTCTCGAACTGCAGTTCCAGGGCGCTGGTCAGGCCGTACGCATTCTGCAGATGCTCGCGCCACCAGGCATTCACGCGCGCTACCAGCGCGCGGCCGATGCGCGTCGCCTCCTCCTCGTCATGGGCGCGGCCGAGCCAGACGAAGGTAGAGTCGGTGTCGCCGTAGATCACCGCATGCCCCTCGGCTTCGATCAGCTCGCGGGTGCGCTTCATGATCTGGTGCCCGCGCAGGGTGATCGACGATGCCAGGCGCGGGTCGAAGAAGCGGCAACCACTGGAGCCGAGCACGCCGTAGAAGGCATTCATGATGATCTTCAGCGCCTGCGACAGCGCCTTGTTGCCCTCGCGCTTGGCCGCCTCGCGCCCCTGCCAGACGCGCTCGACGATGGCCGGCAGGCAGTGCCGGGTACGCGAGAAACGCGCGCCGCGAAAGCCTTCCACCGAGTGCTCGTCGTCCGGCTGGCGTAAACCTTCGACCAGCCCTAGCGGGTCGATCAGGAAGCTGCGGATGATCGACGGATACAGGCTCTTGTAGTCCAGCACCAGCACCGAGTCGTACAGGCCGGGGCGCGAATCCATGACGAAGCCGCCAGGGCTGTTCTCGCCGCGAATATCGCCGAGGTTCGGCGCGACGAAACCCAGACGGTGCATGGGCGGCAGGTACAGGTGGGTGAAGGCCGCCACCGAGCCGCCACTGCGATCAGCTGCCAGACCGGTGACGCTGGAGCGCTCCAGCAGGAAGGCAAGCAGATCGGTGTGGGCGAAGATGCGCGTGACCAGCTCGCAGTCCTTGAGGTTGTAGCGGGCCAGTGCCGGCTTGTCCTCGTCGAACATGCGCTGGATCTCGTCCATCCGCGCATAGGGCGTGTCGATAGCCTTACCCTCGCCGAGCAGGGTCTGCGCCACCGACTCCAGGCTGAACGAAGAAAAGCTCCAGGTCGCAGAACGCAGCGCTTCGATGCCATCGATGATCAGTCGCCCAGCCGCCTCGGCAAAATAGTGCTGGCTGCTGTTGTGCTGGCGCCAGCCCATCACGTCGCCGCCACGCCCCAGCAGCAGCGGCACCTTGAGTTGCTCGGCGTGATCGCGCAGCACGCGCAGGTCGAACTGCACCAGGTTCCAGCCGATGATTGCGTCCGGATCATGCCGCCGAAGCCAGTCATTCAGGCGCTCGAGCAGTGCCTTGCGGCTGTCGCAGTACTCCAGGTCGAAGTCGACGATACTGGCGTCGCCATTGGCCGGGCCGAGCATGTACACCTGGCGCTGGCCACAGCCTTCCAGGGCGATGGAATACAGCTCGCCGCGGGCGCTGGTCTCGATATCCAGCGACACCAGGCGCAGCGTCGGGCGGTAATCGGTGGCGGGTTTGAGCGACTTGCACAGCAGGCTGCCGTCCTGCTGCTCGATGCCCTCGAAGCTGACGGAGGCAGTGATAAAGCGCTCCATCAGGTAGCGATCCGGCGGGCGGATATCGGCCTCGTACACATCCACTCCGACCTGACGCAGCTTCTTCTCCAACTGCAGCAACTGGCGGTACTGGCGGCAATACAGCCCCAGCACCGGGCGGCGCTTGAAATCGCGCAAGGCCAGCTCACGCAACTCGACGCCCTTCTCATTGCGCAATAACGGCTCGGCCCAGGCACGCTGCTCGGCGGGAATGAACGCCACCGTTTCCTGGCACGGCAGGCGCACCTGGCGCGGGCCGGTATCGGTCGCCAGCCAGAAGGCCACCTCTGTTCCTTCCGGCGAGTCGCGCCAATGGCGGCTGAGCACGAAGCCTTGCTGGGGTTGCGTCATCGGGATTGGGTCACGGGTTACACGGCAGATCAGGGGCACCTGTAGGAGCGGCTTCAGCCGCGATAGTCGCCGCTAAAGCGCCTCCCACAGGTTCATGTGCTTCAAACTGGCCGAGCATTCTACGCCAGCGGTTACAATGGCGCCTTTTCCGGACGATGGTTCGATGAGCGACACATTTCCCTACGGCACCGGCGATGCCTCCTACCAGGCTGCCGGTGGCATCGACGGCCTGCGCCGCCTGGTCGATGACTTCTACCGACTGATGGACGAACGCCCCGAAGCCGCCGCACTGCGTGCCCTGCACCCAACCGACCTGAGCGCCTCGCGCGACAAGCTGGCGTGCTTCCTGAGCGGCTGGCTGGGCGGGCCGCGGCTGTTCGCCGAGAAATACGGCAGCATCAGCATCCCTGCCTTTCATGCCCAGTGGCCAATCGACCAGGCGCTGGCCGAGAACTGGCTGAGCTGCATGGCCGGCGCCATCGCTCTGCAGAACTATGCACCGGCGTTCGCCGACTACCTGCTGACCCAGCTGCGCGTACCCGCCGAACGCTCGGTACAGGCCAGCCAAAACCGTCATCGCAAGGAAACCTGAAATGAGCGACGAACTGATCATCGAAGACCTGCAACTCGGCGACGGCAAGGCCGTGGTCAAGGGCGCCCTGATCACCACTCAATATCGCGGCTGGCTGGCGGACGGCAGCGAGTTCGACTCGTCCTACTCGCGCGGCAAACCGTTCCAGTGCGTGATCGGTACCGGCCGCGTGATCAAGGGCTGGGATCAGGGCCTGATGGGCATGCAGGTCGGTGGCAAGCGCAAGCTGCTGGTGCCGGCGCATCTGGGTTATGGCGAGCGCAGCATGGGCGCGATTCCACCCAACTCCGACCTGACCTTTGAGATCGAGCTGCTGGAAGTGCTGACCCGCGATGACTGATGCCGCCCTCGCCACCCTGCGCGAGCACCTGCTGCAGGCGCTGGATAACCACCCCGGCAGCGAGACCCGCCGCCTGTTCCATGGCCGTGGCCGCTGCTGGCCGGGGCTGGAACAGATCACCGTCGACTGGCTGTCCGGCATCGTTCTGGTGATGCTGTTCCGCGAGCCATCGCCAGCGCTGCGACCGCTGCTGATCGAGTTGCTGGCAACACCGCAGTGGCAGGCCAGCGGCGCGCGCGGCCTGTTGCTGCAGCATCGCTATGTACAGGGCAGCGAGAGCGAATGGCTGGCCGGCGAGCCACAGGCGCAATGGCCGATCATCGAGGACGGCCTGCACTACCTGCTGGATCTGGGCAGCAAGCAGAACAGCGGGCTGTTCCTCGACATGCGCCTGGGTCGCCAGTGGGTGCGCGAGCAGGCCGCCGGCAAGCGCGTGCTCAACCTGTTCGCCTACACCTGCGGCTTCTCCGTGGCGGCCATTGCCGGCGGTGCCGAGCGGGTGGTCAACCTGGACATGGCGCGCGCGGCGCTGTCACGCGGTCGCGACAACCATCGCCTGAACGGGCATGACCTCTCCCGAGTGGAGTTTCTTGGTCATGAACTGTTCAAGTCCTGGGGCAAGGTGCGCAAGAGCGGCCCCTACGATCTGGTGATCATCGACCCGCCGAGCTTTCAGAAAGGCAGCTTCGCTCTCACCCAGGACTACGCCAAGATACTCCGGCGCCTGCCGGAACTGCTCAGCGAGCACGGTATGGTGCTGGCCTGCGTCAACGATCCGGATATCGGCCCGGACTTCCTTATCGAAGGGATGGCGGCCGAAGCGCCACAACTGCACTTCGTGCAGCGCCTGGACAACCCACCGGAGTTTCCCGATATCTCCCCCGAGAGCGGCCTGAAGGCGCTGGTGTTCCAACTGTAGCCTGGATGAAATCCGGGAGTTGCTGGCCCCGGATTGCATCCGGACTACGAGCAGATGCCGATGATGTGGGATGGGCTTTAGCCGCGACGTGAACAGATCGCGGCTAAAGCCCCTCCCACAATCCGGCTAGCGAATACCCAGGCGCCTGGCCAGGCGGCTGAGGTTGGCGCGATCCACGCCCAACTCACGCGCCGCGTCGGCCCATTTGCCCTGGTGGCGCGCCAGGCACTGTTCGATCAGTCTGCGCTGGAAGGCGTCCACCGCCGTGCGCAGCTCCACACCCGTCGGCATAGCCTCACCGGGCGCCAGCACTTCGTCGATCAGGGGCGGCGCCTCGGCCGTCGGCAAGTCCAGGTCCTGCACGTCCAGGCTGAGAATGCGCGGGCGCTCGCCGTGGCGCGCCAGCGCCTTGATCGCCGCACGACCGACCAAATGCTCCAGCTCGCGCACGTTGCCCGGCCAGTCGTGGCCCAGCAGCGCCTTCTGCGCCTCGGCACTCAGACGCAGGCTGCGCAGCCCGAGCCGGGCACGGTTCTCCTCGAGAAAATAACCGGCCAGCAACAGCACATCGCGGCCGCGCTCGCGCAGCGGCGGCACCGGCAACGGATAGACGCTCAGGCGGTGATAGAGATCGGCGCGAAAGCGTCCGGCACGCACTTCGGCCGCCAGGTCGCGGTTGGTGGCGGCGATCACCCGCACATCGACACGGTGCTCGCGATCCGAACCGACCCGCTGCAACTGGCCGCTCTGCAGCACGCGCAGCAGCTTGGCCTGGATCGCCAGCGGCAGTTCGCCCACCTCGTCGAGGAACAGGCTGCCGCCATCGGCCAGCTCGAACTTGCCGCTGCGCTCGCTCATCGCCCCGGAGAAGGCGCCGCGCACGTGGCCGAACAGTTCGCTCTCCACCAGCGCATCGGGCAGCGCCGCGCAGTTGATACTGACCAGAGGCCGCTGGGCGCGTGGCGAGGCGGCGTGGATGGCTTCAGCCACCAACTCCTTGCCGACGCCGGTTTCGCCGGTGATCAGCACGGTCAGCGGGCTGTCGCCGACCAGGCGAATTTCGTCCTGCAGCTTGCGCAGCGCCGTGCTCTGCCCCACCAGCTCGCGCGGTTGCTGGCGCGCCTGCTTGTACAACTCGGTGAGCTGGCGCTCGGCCTCGACCCGCTGCGCCAGGCCGCTGATGCGCTGACTGACCTTGACCGTGGCCGCCGCCAGGCTGGCGAACGCATCGAGACTGTCCAGATCGAGCCGGCCGAAACTGGCCGGGTCCAGCGAATCCAGGGTCAACAGGCCCCATAGCTGCTCATCCAGATAGAGCGGGCAACCCAGGCAATCGTGCACTTCCAGATGCCCATGCAGGCCGTCTACCAGCCCGTCATAAGGATCAGGCAGGCCGCAGTCGGCGGCGAAGCGAGTCGGCCCGGCATGCTCCAGCAACGCGGCCAGGCGCGGATGCTCGCTGACCCGGAAGCGCCGCCCCAGGGTGTCTGGGCTCAGGCCTTCCACCGCCAGCGGCACCAGCACCTCACCATCGAGTCGCAGCAGCGCCACGGCATCGCAAGGAAACAGCTGGCGCAAGGCGGCGAGCAGCCGGCGGTAACGCTCGCCATCATCCAGCTCGCGCGAAAGGTCTGCCACCAGAGGAATCAGGGTTTCCAGCAAAGGGTTAGCGGTCATTTAGACTACTCTTAGTCATTAAGACCCACACGCAAAGCGAGTCATTAATACTGCAAAACAAGCAAGCCATTGATATTTAAGGATTATTTATCTGGCACGATTTCTGATGGGTATTTATCGCTAACGCTAGCACGCCATAACTGGCCAGACGAGCCACACCGGCGTCTTTATTTGTCTTGCGGAGATACCCTAATGCTGACCAACACTCAACGTGACCTGATCAAAGCCACCGTGCCGCTGCTGGAAAGCGGCGGCGAAGCGCTGACGACCCATTTCTACCGGATGATGCTCAGCGAGTATCCCGAAGTACGTCCGCTGTTCAACCAGGCCCACCAGGCCAGCGGCGACCAGCCGCGCGCTCTGGCTAACGGCGTATTGATGTACGCGCGCCATATCGACCGCCTAGAGGCCCTGGGGCCGCTGGTACGCCAGGTGGTGAACAAGCACGTCGCTCTGCAGATTCTCCCCGAGCACTATCCCATCGTCGGCGGCTGCCTGCTGCGCGCGATCCGCGAGGTGCTGGGCGCCGAGATCGCCACCGATGCCGTGATCGATGCCTGGGCCGTGGCCTACCAGCAACTGGCCGACATTTTCATCGGCGCCGAAGAACAGCTTTACGAGGAAAACGCCACGGCGTCTGGCGGTTGGCGTGGCGCGCGGGCCTTCCGCGTGGCGCGTAAGGTCATCGAGAGCGCCGAGATCACCTCCTTCTATCTGGTCCCGGTCGATGGCGGCGCCCTGCTCGACTACCAGCCAGGCCAGTACATCGGCATGCGCCTGCTGCTGGACGGCGAAGAAGTACGCCGCAACTACTCGCTTTCGGCGCTGGCCAATGGCCGCGAGTACCGCATCAGCGTAAAGCGTGAAGCAGGCGGACGCGTTTCCAACCACCTGCATGACAATGTTCATGAAGGCGACGAACTGGATCTGTTCCCGCCAGCCGGCGATTTCACCCTGAGCGAGTCGGACAAGCCGCTGGCACTGATCACCGCCGGTGTCGGCATTACCCCGGCACTGGCCATGCTCGACGCGGCACGTCATTCGGGACGACCGATTCACTTTATCCACTGCGCGCGCAGTGCCGATGTTCACGCATTCCGTGACTGGGTCGATGCGCACGCCGCCGAGCATCCGCAGATCCGCCATTACGTTTGCTACAGCGAACCGCGCGAGGGTGACCAGGCCGACGCAGAGGGATTCCTCAGCCGCGAACTGCTGGAGCAGTGGCTGCCGTCCGAACGTGATCTGGACGCCTACTTCCTTGGCCCGAAACCCTTTATGGCTCAGGTCAAGCGTCACCTGCAGGCACTGGGCGTACCGGACGAGCAAAGCCGCTACGAATTCTTCGGTCCGGCTTCGGCGCTGGACAGCTGATCAACGAGGAGGTGAATCATGTATCCGCTCAATCTCCCACCCATGCAGATCCTGCATTTGTCCAGCCAGTTGCTTTGGGCCGGGCTCGTCCTGCTGCTCCTGGGCGTGCTGGCGGCCTATGGCCTGGAGAGGCACCTGAACGTACCGACGTTGGTGCTGGCACACAGCCTGACACTGATCGGTCCCAGCGTGCTGAAGATCGGCTACGTGCTGCGCCTGATCGCGCAGGAACGCCTGAAAGAGAGAGCAAGCGCTCATGCAATTGCTTGATCGTAAGCAGGCCCTGGCCATCGCGCCGCTCTGGCGCCTTGGCTTTCGGTCGTTCTTTCTCGCTGGCGCGCTGTTCGCCCTGTTTGCCGTCGCCCTCTGGGCGGCGGCGCTGCACGGGCTGACGAGCCCCGCGGTGCCCGGTGGCATGCTAGCCTGGCATCGCCACGAGATGCCCTTCGGTTTCGGCCTGGCGATCATCGCTGGCTTCCTGCTCACTGCTGTACAGACCTGGACCGGGAGTCCGGGTCTCAGCGGCCGCCCCCTGATCGCTCTGTTCGGACTGTGGTTGGCCGCGCGCCTGGTGTGGTTCTTCCCCGCGCCGCTGGCACTGCTGGCAGTTCTGCAACTGGCCTTTATCGGCCTGTTCATTGCGCAGATGGCGCGCCAGCTGATTGCCGCGCGGCAACGCAACAACTACCCAATCCTGCTGGTGCTGAGCCTGCTCGCGCTGTGCCAGTCCCTCAGCCTCGCCGGCCTGGTGCTGGGCGACGATGGCCTGCAGCGCCGTGGCGCGCTGGCCGCGCTATGGCTGATCGCCGTAATGCTGAGCCTGATCGGTGGTCGCGTGATCCCCTTTTTCACCCAGCGCGGCCTGGGCCGGATCGAGGCCTTCGCTGCCCATCCCTGGCAGGATCGTTTGCTGCTGGTTTGCGGTGTGCTGGTCGCCGCGCTGTTCGCCAGCGGGCATAACCTGCGGCCCAGTTCCTGGCTGGCCGTGCCCTTCATCGTGCTGAGCGTGCTGCACGGCCTGCGCCTGTGGCGCTGGCACCTGCGCGGCGTCTGGCGCGTACCGCTGCTGTGGTCCCTGCACCTGGCCTACGCCTGGCTGTTGCTCGCCACGCTCGGCATGGCTGCGTGGCACCTGGGCTGGCTGACGCAACCCAGCCTGGCCAACCACGCGCTGGCGGTGGGTGCAATGGGCGGGCTGATCCTGGCGATGATGGCGCGGGTCAGCCTCGGTCATACCGGCCGTGCATTGCAACCGCCGAAGGCAATGACCTGGGCCTTCGGCCTGCTCAATCTGGGCGCGCTGATTCGAGTCGCGGCGGGCAGCAGCTGGCTATGGCTGGCGGCGCTATGCTGGGCCGTGGCCTTCGCCCTGTTCGCCTGGTATTACGCGTCGATGCTGTGTCAGGCGCGAGTGGATGGGCATCCGGGGTGAAACGCCTGGTGCGATCAAACGGCCAGACCGTAGCCCGGATGCAATCCGGGGCGACGATCTCCCGGATTGCATCCGGGCTGCGTTTTTAAAGTAATGACATCAATCGACCAGCGTGCAGGCCATCACCAACGCGTCTTCACGCCCACCGACTGCCGGGTAGTAATCGCGGCGGCGCCCCACTTCGTTGAAACCGAAACGCTCGTATAAGCGGTAGGCGCTCTGGTTGCTGGCGCGCACTTCAAGAAAGCACTCACGCCCGCCTAGTTCGAAGGCCTCTTTCATCAGATGTTCGAGCAGGCGCAAGCCAAGGCCACGGCCCTGGCTTTCCGGCTTGATGGTGATATTGAGCAGGTGCGCTTCGTCGAGGATCAGGTTGATCACGCCATGACCGACCTGCTGATTGCCCTCGAACATCAGCCAGCAGTTATAGGACTTGAGGCTGTCGGTGAAGATGCCGCGCGTCCACGGATGGCTGAAGGCGGCGTATTCGATCTTCAGCACGGCATCGAGATCCGCCTCGGTCATCGGGCGGAAGGAAATCGCATCGCTCATCGGGCGTAACTCAGGCACAAAGACGGGTGTTCTCAGGATTGAGCAGGGGCTGACCAGCGCTGGCGGATTCTCCGCATGGCCTGCCACAGCTCGCGCTTGCGCGTTGGTTCTTCCATCAGCAGCTCCAGGCCCGGCAACGCCCAGCAGGCGCCAAGGCCCTCGATCTGCAGCTCACGGTTGTAGCTGTGCTCGTCACCCTCGCCAGCGAAGCGAATGGCCGGCAGGCCGACCAGCCACAGACAGGCGCTGGGCTGCTCTTCCAGGCGTGCAGCCACGAAGCTCTGCACGAACTCCAGCGCCGCCTCCGGTCCCTGACCCAGGTTACCGCGCACCAGCAGCGGCCAGCGCACCGGCTCGCCGAGCAGCTGCGGGCTGTCCGGCAGACCGGCGGCGCGCAACAGATCCTTGAGCAGGACGTAGGCTGGATCGCGGCTCTGGAACGGCTGACCGGTGGGCAGCTCCACCAGCAGGGCGCAATCACCGGCACGCAGCAACTGCAGGGCAAAACGTGGCGGCGGTGCACTGACCCGAGCCGGTTTTTCCTCGACAGGTTCCGGCTCCGCCACCGGTTCGACAGCCGTCTGGCGCGGCTGGGCGCCTGGGCGCGGAATCTCGATCTTCGGCCGCTCGGCCGGCGTCTCGCGTACCGGCTCGGCCACCGCTGCCACCGATTCACTGACGACATTCAGCGGCGCTTCGGCAGGCGGCGGCGCCAGCAATTCGGCACGCGACGGCGCGGCAAAGGGCAGCTCGGTACGCGGCAGCCAAGTGGCTACCTGCATGGCATCGAGGTAGGCGCGACGGCGCAGCTCGGCGTTCAAAGCAGAAGTATCCAGTGCAGTCATTTGATAGGTGGCGATTGTCGCGTGAATCGAGGGGCGCGGATAGTCCCTGAGCCTTCTGCTCGTTGAAGTGAAGGCGCCATGAAAACCTGCGCCAGCGTCAGCCGTGCAGGCACATTCGCCACCCCGTGCTGCCAGGGCATCAGCCTGGTGACAATCTGAGCCCACTCTGAAACGAAAAAGGATCGCCGTGGCGATCCTTTTTCGTCATGCACAAAGAGCGGTCAGGGTTTGGCTTGCAGGATCTCGATCCACAGCGCGCCATCGCCCGACCTGGCTTCGCCAACGCGCTTGAGCTGGCCCTGGTCGCCAATTGCGTAACTGCCGACCGTCTGGCTTTTTTCACCCGTCACCAGCAGCCATTTGCCATTGGGGAAGAAGGCGATGTTGCGCGGCTGCTTTTCCTCGACCGGGTAGTTGCCAATGAAGCTCAAGCTGCCGCTGTCAGGATCGACCCTGAAGGCCGACACCGAACTGGTGGTGCGTTCGGTGATGTAGAGCAAGGTGCCGTCCGGCGACAGGCGAATGTCGGCCGCCCAGATACGCGGGGTCGGATCATCCTTGAGATCGTTGTTGGCAGCACTGCGCGCTTCACCATGGGCCAGACCCAGGGACGCAGGGATGCCATTGGCTTCGCTCACCTGCTTCAATTCACCGCTACTCTCGTCGATGGCATAACCGCTGACCGTGCCGCTCAGCTCGCCCACCACATAGAGGAATTTGCCGTTGGGCGAGAACAGGAAATGGCGAGGCCCGGTATTGGCTGCGGTTCTGGCGTAGCCTTCGCCGATCGGCGTCAGTGCGCCGGTGGTCTTGTCCTGGCTGAACTGCAGCACCTTGTCGACCCCGAGATTGCCGGCGTAGACGAAACGATCACTCAGATCCGAGCGGATCGAGTGGGCGAAGGGGCCGGTCTTGTAGACGGCGATCTTATCCGCTACCTGGCCGTCCGTGCCGATGGCCTGCACGCTGAGCAAGGCACCGCCATAGGAGGCCGCCATCAGGAAACGTCCGCTGCGGTCCGTGGACAGGTAGGCCATGCTGTCGGCCAGCGGCGCCTGGCCGATTTCCTCCAGATGCCCGGTCTTGGCGTCTATGCGGTAACTGAGCACGGTGAAGGGCGCGACGCGCTGCGCAGCAAACAACAGGGTGCCGTCAGGGGACAGGGCCATGGGGTTCACCTTGTCGCCAGCCTGGATCTGTTCGACCAGTTCGATGGCGCCGGTGGCGTCATTCAGGCGGTACTGCGAGATCAGCCCGTCGTTAGGGCTCGAGATGTAGGCGAAGGTGGCAGCGTGTGCGGACATCACCAGGGTCGAAGCGAGGGTGGCGGCGAATACGAGGGGTCTGATCATGATGGCGGCCTTGCTATTGTGATTGTTGTGGTCAGTCATCGTACGACTATGTAACTATTCATTGCAATGACTCATAACCGCCGAAAACTCCGCATCCAGCGGTTCAAGCCGGCACCTCGCCAGCCGATATCCCATAACGAAAACAATTCTGCCTGCCCGCCCCCAGTGAGGCTTACATGCTGCTACGCAACTGGAACATCGCTCCTCGCGCTGCCTTTGGTTTTGCCCTGATCGCCCTGATGGTGGCCTTTCTCGGCGTGTTCTCGCTCGCCACCATGTCGAATATCCGCGAGCGGGCCACCAACATCGAAACCGACTGGGTGCCGAGCATCCGCGCCGTCGACTCCATTCGCGAGAACATGCTGCGCATCCGCACCATTTCCCTGCGCGTGGCGCTGGACCCCGACCCGAACAACGTCGACACCTACCTGAGCCAATACGAGGCGCGCAACAAGGTGCTCGAACAGAACATCCGCGACTTCGAGCCCTTCATCGATACGCCGGAAGAGCAGCGCATCTACGACCAATTCCGCCGCGACTTCGCGGCCTACCAGCGCGGTATGGCCGACTCCTTCGTGCTGGCCCGCAGCAGTAACAGCGAAGCACTCAACAAGCTGCTGCTGGTGGATATGAAGCCGGTGGTCGACGGCACCGGCGCTCAGCTCGCCGAACTCGGCGAGATCTACAGCAAGGGCATTGCCCTGGAAGGCCAGGTGTCGGCGGACGAGTACGCCCGCTCACAGTTGATCGTCATTGCCGTGATCGCTCTCGCTGCGCTGGTCACCGTACTACTGGCCTGGCTGCTGACCCGTAGCATCGTCGGCCCGCTCAAAGGTGCCGTGGAAGCGGCCCAGCATGTCGCCGCCGGCGACCTGACCCAGCGCATCCAGGTTGCCGGGCGCGACGAGGTCAGCCAGTTGCAGACCGCCCTGGCGCAGATGCAGCAGCGCCTGCGCGACACCCTGGCGGAAATCAGCGGCTCCTCGACTCAACTGGCGGCGGCGGCCGAAGAGCTCAATGCGGTGACCGAAGAAGCAGGCCGCGGCATCCAGCGGCAGAACGACGAGATCGAACAGGCCGCCACTGCCGTCAACGAGATGAGCGCGGCGGTGGACGAAGTGGCGCGCAACGCGGTGTCCACTTCGGAGGCCTCGAAGACGTCCAACCAGTCGGCGCAGTCGGGCCAGGCGCGCGTCGCGGAAACCATCGCGGCCATCAGCGACCTGTCCGGAGAGGTGGAAAGCACCTCGTCGCTGGTACAGCGCGTCGCCGAGCAGTCGCAGGAAATCGGCAAGGTACTCGACGTGATCCGCGCGATCGCCGAACAGACCAACCTGCTGGCGCTCAATGCCGCCATCGAGGCAGCGCGCGCCGGCGAATCCGGCCGAGGTTTCGCCGTAGTGGCCGATGAAGTACGCGCCCTCGCCCACCGCACGCAGAACTCCACCCAGGAGATCGAGCAGATGGTCTCCAGCATGCGCACCGGTGCCAGCCAGGCGCTGACCTCGATGCAGTCGAGCAACGATCGCGCACGTGCCACTCGCGAACTGGCACAGAGCGCCGGCAGCGCGCTGGACGAAATCACCGTGGGCATCAGCGAGATGTACGAGCGCAACCTGGTGATCGCCAGCGCGGCGGAGCAGCAGGCTCAGGTGGCCCGCGAGGTGGACCGCAATCTGGTGAACATCCGCGACCTGTCGCTGCAATCGGCCACCGGCGCGCACCAGACCAGCGCCTCCAGCCACGAACTGTCGCGCCTGGCCGCCGACCTCAACCAGTTGGTGGGCCGCTTCAGGGTCTGACGCTAGCGTCGCCATAACGAAAAAAGGATCGCCGAGGCGATCCTTTTTTCATGCTGCGGGCTGTATCAGGCTGGCTGATTCCACGGACGGTCGCCGTGCTCATCCTTGATGCGCGTCGGCAGGCCCATCACGTCCAGCAGCTCCAGGAACGGCTCGGCCGGCAGCTGTTCGACGTTGACCATGCGCTTGGCATCCCACTCGCCACGCGCGACCAGCAGCGCTGCGGCGACTGGCGGTACGCCGGCGGTGTAGGAGATACCCTGGCTGTCGGTCTCGGCGAAGGCTTCTTCGTGGTCGGCCACGTTGTAGATGAACAGCTCACGCGGCTGGCCATCCTTGGTGCCCTTGACCAGGTCGCCGATGCAGGTCTTGCCGGTGTAGCCCGGCGCCAGCGAGGCGGGGTCGGGCAGCACGGCCTTGACCACTTTCAGCGGCACCACTTCAAGGCCTTCGGCGGTCTTGACCGGTTGTTCGGAGAGCAGGCCGAGGTTCTTCAGCACGGTGAACACGTTGATGTAGTGATCGCCGAAGCTCATCCAGAAACGGACGTTCGGCACGTCGAGGTGCTTGGACAGCGAGTGCACCTCGTCATGGCCGGTCAGGTACAGGTTCTGTTCGCCCACCACCGGCAGATCGTCGGTGCGTTTGACTTCGAACATGCTGTTGCTCACCCACTGACTGTTCTGCCAGCTGTAGACCGTGCCGGTGAATTCGCGGAAATTGATTTCCGGGTCGAAATTGGTGGCGAAGTACTTGCCGTGCGAACCGGCGTTGACGTCGAGGATGTCGATCGACTCGATCTTGTCGAAGTACTGTTGTTGCGCCAGAGCGGCATAGGAGTTGACCACGCCCGGGTCAAAGCCGACACCGAGGATGGCGGTCACGCCCTTGTCCTGGCATTCGGCCAGGTGCTTCCACTCGTAGTTGCCATACCACGGCGGGGTTTCACAGATTTTGCTCGGATCTTCGTGGATGGCGGTGTCCAGATAGGCGACGCCGGTGTCGATACAGGCGCGCAGCACGGGCATGTTGAGAAACGCCGAACCGACGTTGATGACGATCTGCGATTCGGTCTCGCGGATTAGTGCCTTGGTCGCTTCCACGTCCAGAGCGTTCAGCGCATAGGCCTTGATCTCGCCGGGCTGCTTGAGGCCGCCCTTTGCCTGCACGCTGTCGATGATGGCCTGGCATTTGGAGATGTTGCGCGACGCAATTGCAATGCGACCTAACTCGTCATTGTGTTGCGCGCACTTATGGGCCACCACCTTGGCAACACCTCCTGCTCCAATGATCAGAACGTTCTTCTTCAATTGTTTCACCTCCTGGGTACTGCGTTTTGGACAATGATTACGTTGGAAATCGTAGGGTGGACGACGCTTCATCCGTCCACCGAACACCTGCGCCATGGTGGATGGGAAAAGCGTCATCCACCCTACGACAAGATCACGACAGACTGGACAGGTAGTCGTCGAACTCGAACTTTCGGGCCACCTCGAGGCTGCCGTCGAGCTGCTTGACCACGATGGACGGCATTTTCAGGCCGTTGAACCAGTTCTTCTTGACCATGGTGTAACCGGCCGCGTCGATGAACGACAGGCGATCGCCGATTTGCAGCGGCTTGTCGAACTGGTACTCGCCGAAGATATCCCCGGCCAGGCAGCTCTTGCCGCAGACCATGTAGGTATGTTCGCCATCGTTGGGCGCCATCTTGGCGTTGAGGCGGTAGATCAGCAGGTCGAGCATGTGCGCTTCGATCGAGCTGTCGACCACCGCCAGGTGCTTGCCGTTGTACAGGGTGTCGAGCACGGTGACTTCCAGCGAGGCGCTCAGGGTGATCGCCGCCTCGCCCGGTTCCAGATACACCTGCACGCCGTACTTCTCGGAGAAGGCTTTAAGGCGCGCGCAGAAGGCGTCGATCGGATAGCCCTCGCCGGTGAAGTGGATGCCGCCGCCGAGGCTGACCCACTCGACCTGGGCGATCAGGTGACCGAAGCGCTCTTCGATGGTGGTGAGCATCTTGTCGAACAGCTCGAAGCTGCCGTTCTCGCAGTTGTTGTGGAACATGAAGCCGGAAATCTGCCCCATGACCTGCTCGATCTTGGCTGGGTCCCATTCGCCCAGGCGGCTGAACGGACGCGCCGGGTCGGCCAGCAGGTAGTCGGAGCTGCTCACCTGCGGGTTGACGCGCAGGCCGCGGATGGTGCCCTGGGTACGCTCGGCGAAGCGTTCGAGCTGGCCAATGGAGTTGAAGATGATCTTGTCGCAGTTGGCGACCATCTCTTCAATCTCGTCGTCGGCCCAGGCCACGCTGTAGGCGTGGGTTTCGCCCGCAAACTTCTGCCGGCCCAGCTTCAACTCATAGAGGGACGATGAGGTCGTGCCGTCCATATATTGCTGCATCAGGTCGAACACCGACCAGGTGGCGAAGCATTTCAGCGCCAGCAGCGCCTTGGCACCGGAGTTCTCGCGCACGTAGGCGATCTTCTCCAGGTTGACCAGAAGCTTCTGTTTGTCGATGAGGTAGTACGGCGTCTGGATCATCTCGTCGCCCCAGCAAGGTCGGCCAATGGAGGGCTTTCAGCCCCCGGAAAAAAGTGGACGCGAATTGTGCCGATAACTGACGCATATCGAAAGGGCACCAAGGGCATTTCATCCCCGGACCGATCACTGGCGAACTCTGCCCGCTGGGCTCACCCTTCACTGATCGGCCTGTCGCCGAGCTTGCCCAGTACGCATGACGCCCCCATGACAGCTCGGTTACGCCTGCGCAGCACGTAACATACGGCAACAACCTGTCGCTCGCCGGCCTCTGATCGACAGACACTCAAAACAGGCCCCTTCCTTGCAGTACAATCACTCCTTTTCACTTGCCTGGAACCCGGCGCCTCGATGATCGATCCCAAGCGCGTTTTGCGCGCCCTCGCCGAACACTGGACGTTGCTCGAACCGCTCTGCGAGCGCTTCGACGCCGGCACCCTGAGCCTGGTCGAGCTGCGCAGCCAGCTCGCCACGCAGTTGCCCGACGCCACGCCCAGCGACACCACTGCCCTGCTCGACACCTGGATCCGCCTGGACATCCTGGTGCCGGTGGCCAAGAGCCCTAATCGTTTCGAGCTCAACGCGCAGATCCACGACTTCCTGGCCTACCTGCGCCGCGAGCACCGCCTCGGCCTGTGCCTGGAGATCGAAGCCTACCTGCGCCATCTGGAGCGCCTGGCCGGCTATATCCAGGACGCCTTCGAGGTGCGCGACGCCAACGACCTGGCACGCCAGCTGCGCCTGCTCGATATGCGCGTGCGCGACGTGCTGAAGAAACTGGCCAACGACGAACAGGCGCTGGTTGGCGTGGCCGACCGCGCGAAGACCAGCGATCGGCAAATCCCCCTGCGCCAGCGCTACGCCGAGGTGTTGGCCACCTGGGACGAGTACGTCGAGCCGATGATCCAGCTGGTCGCCGCCGATGGCGCCTTCGAGCAGGGCGTGCGCCGCGTCGAACAGGTGCTGCTGCGCCTGCTCGGTGACCAGCAGCGCCTCGGCCAACTGGTCGACGACGACCTGCTGCTGCGCACCCATGCGCGCATCCTGGAAATGCAGACCACCGCCCAGCTGACCCTGCGCAAGGCCCGCGAGCTGCTGCTGCCGCTACGCGAGGAAGCGCGCCGGCACAACGCCGTGACCCGCGGCGCCGCGCTGGCGCTGTCGGTGATCCGCAAGAAGGGCATCGACGCCGTGCCGCAGGCGGCCATGCCGCTGTTCACCCGGCCGCAAAGCAACTTCCTCGGTTCGGCCAGCCAGGTCGAGGCCTACGTCTACGCCCTGGCGCGCTTCGAAGCCAAGCCGGCGCATTTCCCCAAGGCCAGCGGCAGCCGCAAGGGCGGCGCGCCCAAGGCGCCGAAAACCGCGCGGGAAATGATCGAGCGCTGCGAGCAGGCCCTACCGCTGCCGGATCTGATGACCTGGCTGCTGGAGCAGGAACCGGAAGGCGCCACAGACGAATTGCTTTACTGGTTCTCGCGACTGTCACGCGAAGGCCGCTTCCAGCGCGACCGTCTGGAACGCCAGACCTATCTGACCCGCGAGCACGAAATCAGCATCAGCTCCTACGCCCTGGTGGGCCGCCCCCATGCTTG
The DNA here is from genome assembly GCF_002479365.1 of Pseudomonas sp. UBA7530. NCBI lineage: Bacteria > Pseudomonadati > Pseudomonadota > Gammaproteobacteria > Pseudomonadales > Pseudomonadaceae > Pseudomonas > Pseudomonas sp. UBA7530. The sequence goes on along the minus strand of NZ_DLMS01000012.1, from coordinate 7,584 downwards.
AACGCGACGCAGGGCGGACAACGCCCTTTTTGTCCGCCTTGGCGATTGCCAGGCAGCAGGACTCGCCAGTGCATGACCATCACGTAGGGTGGGCAACGCTTTCCTTGTCCACCTCGTCGATCACCGGGCGGTGGACGGATGAAGCGTCGTCCACCCTACTCCTGCCCACCATCGGCCATTTCGACCTATCAGGTGGAGCGCGCTCAACCGCACTCGACCCAACGCTTGCCCGTGAGCACCGTCTATGAATATCGACCTGAAAGAAATGACCCAGCTCGCGGCCGCCTTCCGCGACCTGTTCAAGGGCTACCACATCTCGCGCAGCGAGCCGGAGTGCTACGCCCAGCTGTCCAGCATGCAGGACCAATACCGCGCGCTGTTCCGCGCCCTCGGCTTCGAGCTGGTTTGCGACCCGCGTGGCTTCTATTACTTCGTGCCCGAGCAGGTGGCGCCGCAGGTGAACAAGACTGCACAGCGCCTGGCGCTGTTCACCTTCATTCTGGTCGAGCACCTGGCCGACCAGGGCCGCGACCCGCTCTCTGTACTCGACGGCGGCAGCATCGGCCGTGACGAGCTGCCAGCGCTGCTGGAAAAGTACCGCGACCTGTTCCTGCAGGCCGAGGTCACCACCTTCGAGGAGCTGGAAGACAAGATCATCCGCCGTCTCGTGCAGCTTGGTTTCGCCGAGGACAGCAACGGCGTGTACCGCTTCCTGCCGCCGATGCACCGCTTCCTCGACGTCTGCCTGTCGGTGCAGCACGACCGCGACCTGGCTGCCAGCCTGCACAGCAGCGACCTGCCGCTGCCGGCACCGGTGCTGCTGGACGATGACGGCGATGTCGACACGGCAGTTGCCATCGACACCGACGAATCCGAGGAAGACGCCCTGGCCCGCGCCATGGCAGAAGAACGCGCCGCACAGGAGATGGACGCATGAGCCAGGAACGCTACGGCATTCGCCGCTTCGCCCTGCTGAACACCGCCGGCTACAGCCTCGGCCTGTTCCCGCTGGAAAACCCGCTGTCGGTCTACGGCGCCAACAACCTGGGTAAATCCGCCTCGATCAACGCCCTGCAGTTCCCGATCCTGGCGCGCATGTCGGACATGAGCTTCGGCAAGTACAGCCTGGAAGCCTCGCGCAAGTTCTACTTCGCCTCTGATACCAGCTACATCCTCGTCGAAGTCGCCCTGCCCCACGGCCCGCATGTGATCGGCGTGGCTGGTCGCGGCCCGGGTGGCGGCTTCAGCCACCAGTTCTTCGCCTACGCCGGCGAGCTGGATCTGGAACACTACCAGCAGAACGGCACCTGCCTGCGTCAGCGCGAACTGTTCAAGAACCTCGGCCAGGCTGGCATCACCGCCTACGAACTGAAGCCCGACGAACTGCGCCGCCTGCTGGTCGGCGGCCACACCAGCATCCCGCTGGACCTGACCCTGATCCCGCTGCGCTCGACCAGCGAGCAGAGCCTGAAGACCTTCCGCGCGCTGTTCATCAACCTGCTGCACATGCGCGAAATCACTGCGGCCAAGCTCAAGCAGCTGTTCCTCGATGCCTTCGAGCACAGCCTGCGCTCGGGCAGCGTCGACTACATCGCCGCCACCGAGGAAGCCTTCCGCGACGTGCGCCGCATGGAGCAGGACTACCAGGCTCTGGTGACCGCCGGCCCCTTGATCGAAGCACTGGCCTCGGGCGTGGCTCAGCGCGAAGTGCTGCGCGGCAAGCTGCACCGCCTCTCGCCGCTGCTCGATAACCTGCTGGGCACTTGGCACGACTACGCCGATGCGCGCAAGGAAGAGCTGGTCATTCAGGCTGAGCACTATCGAAACGAGCAGGACGGCTTGCAGAACGAGCAGCGCGGCGGCACGGCCGAGCTGATGCGCCTGGAGCGCGAGATCAGCGAAATCCAGCGCTGGCTGGGCGAGCTTGCGGTGCTGAAGAACCGCTTTGCCCTGGTGGAGAATGCCAAGGTACTGGAAGAGCAACTGCTCGCCGCCAAGGACGCCCACGACGAACTGGCCGGTGCCCTGGCGCAGTCCCGTCAGTTCTCCAGCGAAGACCTCGACGAGCGCCTGCGCGACCTGGAAAAACGTCTCAAGTCGGTCAAGCAGCAGCTCGACCACGCCGACAACAACAGCTACTCGCGCCTACGCGAGGAGTTTTCCCAGGCTGACGTCGACCGTCTGATGCGCCTGTTCAACGGCCAGCTGTTCAGCCTGCCGCTGGGTGAGAAAGGCATCCAGGCCGAGGGCGACGACTGGGTCAAGGCCGTCGAGGCGGTGCTGGATCGCTTCAAGGGCGATACCTTCGCCGTGCCGGGCCTGTCCATCGACCTCAGCCATATCGAGCCCCCGGCGCTGCAGGCACTGGCCGACCGTGCCGCCCTGCGCGACCAGAAGGATCGCCTGGAGCGCGAGCTCAAGCAGCTCAAGACCCAGCAGTCGGTGGCTGCCGACCGCGCCGCCAGCAAGGCCCAGGCCGAAACGCTGTACCAGGCCGTACTGGATGCGCAGAAGGCCCTGGAAGACTTCCGCAAGAGCCAGACCCTGGCTGCCGAGGAGCCGCAGAAACTGGAGCGTCTGGCCGAACTGGAAGGCGCCCAGGACGAGCTCAAGCGCGCCAGCGATGCCTTCGCCGAGCGCGTGCAGCAACTGTCCGCCAAGCTGCAACTGATCAGCCGCCAGATCGGTGATCTGGAGTCCAAGGAACGCACCCTGGAAGACGCCCTGCGTCGTCGCCAGTTGCTGCCGGCCGACCTGCCCTTCGGCACGCCGTTCATGGAGCCGGTGGACGACTCGCTGGACAACCTGCTTCCGCTGCTCAACGACTACCAGGACACCTGGCAGGCGCTGCAACGTGTCGACGGCCAGATCGAAGCACTCTACGCCCAGGTACGCCTGAAGGGCGTCGCCAAGTTCGACAGCGAGGACGATGTCGAGCGCCGCCTGCAACTGCTGGTCAACGCCTACGCCCACCGCCAGGACGAAGCCCTCACTCTAGCGAAGGCCAGACGTGCGGCAGTCACCGATATCGCCCGCACCCTGCGCAACATCCGCAGCGACTACGACAACCTGGAGCACCAGCTGGCGCTGTTCAACCGTGAGATCAACAAGCGCCAGGTTTCCAACCTGCAGAGCTTCCGCATCGTCTTGGCGCCGAACAAGGAAGCCCTGCGCCATATCGACCAGATCATCCACAGCGCCGGCCAGTACGAGGAAGGCGAAACCCTGTCGGTGTTCGACCTGTCGCAATCGGCCGAGCAGGACGCCAAGAACGAGGAGGCCAAGGACTACCTGTCGCGCCTGGTGGCCGCCAACGGCAACCAGCTGGGCCTGAAGGACCTGTTCGAGCTGGCCTTCGAGATCACCAAGGTGCATGGCCAGCCGGTGATCCACACGGACATCGATGGCGCCGCCTCCAACGGCACCACGATGACCATCAAGGCGCTGACCAACATGTACCTGCTGCTGCATCTGATGGATCGCGAGCAGGCCGGGCGCGTGCGTCTGCCTTACTACCTCGACGAGGCGGCGGACATCGACGAACGCAACCAGCAGGCCCTGATCGAGACCAGCCTGCAGCTTGGCTTCGTGCCGATCCTGGCCTCGGTCAAGCCACAGGTCTCGGCTCACGTGGCCATCGATCTGGAGGGTGGCAGCGGCCCCAACGGCATCTATATCGACGAGGCGGACTGGAAATTCATCAAGCCGCGCGAAAGTGCCAAGGCGCAGGAGCCTGCGCAGGAGGAAGCTGCCGAGCCGGCCTGACCCCATCGCGGCTGAAGCCGCTCCTACAGACAGCCTTGTGTAGGAGCGGCTGGGCGGCATTCCGCTTCAGCCGCGAGCTTTAATAGACTGAAAATGAAAGGGCCGCTCATTGCGGCCCTTTCATCTATGGTCTGCTCACTTCTCCAGCACAATCTTCGGTGCCCAATCCAGCCAGCCTTCAGCCGGCTCTTCGAACAGCGCGAAGGTCTGCCCCGGCAACGCCGGCCCGCCCATTTCCGGATTGTTCGGCGTGGCAAAGGCAATGCCGCCCTCGAGCAATGCCTCCAGTGACTCGGTTCTCACCTTCACGCCCTTGAACAGCCCGGCATCCACACCAATACCGCTGGCGTTCCAGAAACGGCTGCCCGAACGCACCAGCGGCGCGTAGCGCGGCTCGATCAGCGCATGGATCAATACACGATCCGAGGTCGGCCCCAGTTCGAAATCCACCACCTTGCCCACCGGCACCTCGCGGTAACTGACGATCACCCCCGGCTTGATCGAACCGCGCCGCGGCGCACTTAGCACCAGTCGTAAACCTTCTTCGCGCACAGCCTGATTCGGGGCGCTGGCCAACGCGGTGAATTCGCTACGGCGTGCCCCCTTCAGGCCAGCAGGTTGCACCTCCAGATACTGACCGCTGACCAGAGTGCCGAGATTCGCGGCGCGGGTCAGACTCAACTCCGGCTTCACCACCCAGAACTGCGTACCCTCACGGGCGATCTGCTCGGCGGCCTGAGTAATACGCACATTCAGGATCACCGCCTGCAGATCATCGGTCAGGCTCAGGTTCTCCACCTTGCCGACCTCCAGGCCCTTGTAGCGTACGAGCGTACCTGGCTGCAGACCGTCGCCGTCACTGACGCGAATACTGATCTGCTGCCCCAGCTGCAAGGCGCTTTCACGATCCGCGTGCAGCGCAAAGCGCTGCACCTGGCGGTTCGACCTGCTGGCCTGTAGATCCGGTGTCTCGAAGGCAATACCGCCGGCCAGTAAGGTCTGCAGCGACTCGCTCTTGACCTCGACACCCGACAGCCCGCCCTTGAGGGTAATACCGCTGGCGTTCCAGAAGCGCGTGGAGGTGTTCACCAGGTGCGTGTACTCCGGCTCGATATGCACACCGAGCACCACTTGGCGGTCATCACGCGACAACTGGAAGCTCTGTACCGAGCCCACCCGCACCTGCTTGTAGAGTACCGGGCTGCCCACTTCCATCGAGCCCAAGGTGTCGCTGAACAGCACCAGGTGCAGTCCGGGCGCACCCAGATCGAGTGGCGGCGCCTTGGCCCTGGCCTCGAAGGAGCGGGCCGCCGGTTTGCCGCTTTCACCCGGACGCATGGCGATGTAGTTGCCCTTGACCAGCGCCTCCAGGCCGGTAATGCCGGCCAACGAAATGGAAGGACGGACGACCCAGAAATCGGTGCCCTCGACCAGGTAATCTTCGACACGCGGATCGAGCATCAGCTCGACCTGTGCGCCGCTCAGATCGGTATCGACCTTGAAGGTTTTCATCTGCCCGACCTGGATGCCTTTGTACATCACCGGCGTGCGACCGGCCTCCAGCCCCTCGAAATCCTGCAGCTTCAGCGCGACCCTGATGCCGGCTTGGGCCGCGTCGTAGTCCTCGTAGAGGCGGAAGGGAATGCTGGGGTCGGTAGGTGGGCTGTCGGCCCGGTGTTCGGGCGTGGAGAAGGCGATACCGCCGGCCACGATGCTGGCCAGTGACTCGGTGCGCACCGTGACGCCCGAGAGGCCGGCGTCGATGGAGATCCCGCTGGCGTTCCAGAAACGCGTGTGCTTGCGTACCAGGTTGGCGTACTGCGGCTGGATGAACAGTTTCACCTCGACCGTGCTCTGGTCTTCGCCGAGCTTGTAGCTCTTCACCCGGCCGACCTGAATCTGCTTGTAGAACACTGGGCTGTCCTTGCTCAGCGAGCCCAGTCGTTCGGCCTTGAGGGTCAGGTGCAGGCCTGGCTCGCTGTCGGACATCGGCGGCGCGTCGGCAAGCGCCGTGAAGCTGCGCGCCAGATCGCCCTGGCCGGGGCTGACGGCGATGTAGTTGCCCGAGACCAGGGTCTCCAACCCGGTAATGCCGGCCAGGCTGACGCTGGGCTTGACCAGCCAGAAGCGCGTCTCGCTGCCCAGATTCTTTTCCATGTCCTGGTTCATTTCCACGGTCGCGATCACACCACGGCTGTTTTCACCTCGATCCAGCGCCAAGGCCACGACCTTGCCCACCGACATGCCCTTGTAGATCACCTCGGTCTTGCCGGCCTGGATGCCTTCACCGGTCAGGAACACCACCTCGATTTCGACACCGGCATCGCTGTACGCACGCCAGGCCAGCCAACCGCCGATCAGCAGGGCAATAAGCGGCAGCACCCAGATGGCCGACCAGTTCGAAGCGGGACGCGTCTTGGCCAGAGGAAGGTCAGTCATGGTCGATTTCCGTGTTGTCCCAGATGAGACGAGGGTCGAAAGTCAGTGCCGCCAGCATGGTCAGGATCACCACACAGGCAAAGGCAGCGGCGCCGGCTCCGGCTTCGATGCTGGCCAGGCTGCCGAAATTTACCAACGCCACCAGAATTGCGATGACGAAGATGTCGAGCATCGACCAGCGGCCGATCCACTCGATGAAGCGATACATGAGAATGCGCTGGCGAGCGGACATCGGCTGATGCCGCTGCACCGAGTACAACAATAGAGCGATACCCACCAACTTGAACGTGGGCACCAGAATGCTGGCGATGAACACCACAGCCGCAATCGGCAGCATGCCCAGGTGAACGAGCTCCAGCACACCGCCCATGATGGTCGCTGGCGCGCCTCTGCCCAAACTGTTGACCGTCATGATCGGCAGCAGGTTGGCCGGGACATAGAGAATCGCCGACGTCAGCAACAAGGCCCAGGTACTCGCCAGGCTATTGGGTCGACGTGCGTGTAGCTGTCCGCCGCAGCGACTGCAGTACTGGTGCCTGACATCCTTTTCGATCGGGTTGAGTTGGTGGCACTCATGGCACACCTGCAGCCCGGCATCAATCGCCCGCATGGATATCCTCCCCGGACAACGCTTCCCAGATCTGATGCGGCGACATGGTCACTTCAAGCCACACCTGCACCAGCAGTAATGCGATGAAACAGAACAACCCCAGGCCCAGGCTCAGGTCAGCCAGGTCCATCAACTTCACCATCGCCACCAGAATGCCCATCAGATAGACCTCGAGCATCCCCCACTCGCGCATATGATGATAGATCCGATAGAGCAACAGACCGTAGCTGCGACCGAAGTCGAAACGAATGCTCAGCAACACCAGAAACTGGCAGAGCAGCTTGAGCAGCGGAACCGCCATGCTGCTGAGGAAAACCACCACGGCAATGCCCTGCATGCCGCTCTCGTAGAGACCAAGTACGCCACTCCACACGGTATCCTGCGTAGTCTGGCCCAGCAGATTGAGCTGCATGATCGGCAGAAAGTTGGCCGGGACGTACAACAGCAAAGCGGTCAGCACCAATGCCATGCTACGCCGCACCACATGATGCCGGTGGCTGAACAGCTCGTAGCCACAGCGCGGGCATTCGGCGCTTTCCCCGTCCTGCAACAACGGCTTGCGCATCAGCAGATCGCACTCGTGACAGGCGACCAGTTGCTCGAGCGGCAAGGATGACAAGGAAGGTTCGGGCGGCGAGTCAGACATGAAAGTCCCCTGCAGAATTCGCGCATTCTACCCGAGCGGCGCCAAAGGCCGACATGCTCTCTCGTTAGATGCGCAGCCGCTCTTCCAAACTTTTCTGCCGCACAAAGAAGAAACCCCAGACCGC
>NZ_DLMS01000010.1:127168-164129 GCF_002479365.1 Pseudomonas sp. UBA7530 | reverse complement strand
CCGTGTCCATGGCCCTGCCGAATATGCTCGGCCTGTAGCCGTTCAGACCAACGCTGCTAATTCGGTACCCTGTGTACCCACTCCGCCCGGCCTCTGTGCCGGGCTTTTTTTTGCACGCCAGCAAAGCGAAACGGTCGTAGGAAAGATGTTGTCGCCATTTCCCGGCTCGCGGGACAGACATGACTGCACGGTGCAGGACATCCTGGCGTAAAGTCGCCGGCATCTTCATCAAGGAAACCGAGGCATGATCAGACGCAGCCTGAAATCCGTCGTCGCTACCTGGCTGACGGGCCTGCTGGCGCTACTCCCGTTGGTGCTGACTCTGGCACTGCTCGCCTGGATATTCAGCCTGTTCAATCGCCTGGTAGGCCCGTCGACGCTGATCGGTCAGTTGTTCGCCGCCCTCGGCCAGCCCTTTTCCAGCAACGGCTACATGGCCTATCTACTCGGCAGCCTGGTGCTGCTGGCCAGCCTCTACCCGCTGGGCCTGGCCGTGCAACTGGGCCTGCGCCGCCCGTTGTCCTGGCTGCTCGACCGCACGCTACGGCGCACCCCACTGATCGGTAACTTCTACAACCTGGCCGACCGCTTCGTGGGCCTGCTGGACAAGAGCAAGAATCCGGACATCACCACCATGGCGCCAGTGTGGTGCTTCTTCGGCGGTGATGGTGCCGCCGTGCTCGCCCTGCGCCCGAGTTCGGAAAGCGTGGAGCTGGACGGCCGCGCCTACTGCGCCATTCTCATTCCCACCGCGCCGATCCCCGTCGGCGGTGGCCTGCTCTACGTACCGGAGCAATGGGTGCGGCCCGCCGACATGGGCGTGGATCAGTTGACCAGCATCTACGTGTCCATGGGGCTTACACCTCCTGGCAAGCGCAACGCCGAGCAGTCGCCTCCGGTGGTGATCAAGTCTTAAGCCAGCGGCAAACTGGTGGTGGACTTGATCTCCGACAGCGCGACGATGGAGTTCACCTCCTGGATACCAGGCACCAGTGACAGCTTCTCGAAGAAGAAGCGCTCATAAGCCTCGATATCGCGGGTGACGATGCGCAGCATGAAGTCCACCGCGCCCATCAGCACATGGCATTCGAGCACCTCGGGAAACTCGCGCATGGCTTCGGCGAACTCGGTCAGGTTGGAGCGGCCATGGGCGTTGAGTTTGACCTGGGCAAAGACCTGCGTGTGCAAGCCGATGCGCTTGCGATCGAGCAGCGTCACCTGCTTGCGGATCACCCCCTCCTCCTTGAGCCGCTGAATGCGGCGCCAGCAGGGCGATTGCGACAGGCCGATGCGCTCGGCGATCTCGGCGGTGGCCAGGCCGGCGTCCTCCTGCAACAGGGCAAGAATGCGTTGATCATAGGCATCCAGCGCGATGGACATAAAAATTCCTCCTAATCAGAACAATAAGGCAATTCTATCCAGTAAAACCGCATTAACACAGAGAACCAGGCAGAACTTTTGCCGGAAGAAGGCGGACACTTAGGCAAAACCTGCCCGAGCTTCCGCCATGCCTGATACCACTCCGTTTCCGCCTACCTACAACCGTCGCGATCCCTGGCAGGATCGCCCCAATGCCTGTGTCGAATACCAATTGCGCACCGACGCCGAAGCCGACGTGATGTGCCGCCTGCTGGGCCTGTTCGCGCAATTGCAGCTGTTACCCGAAGCCTTGCACATGGAGCGCCTGCAGGATGATCTGCACATCAGCCTGCGCCTGCCCGGTATCTCGCTGCATCGCGCCGGCGTGCTGGCGCAGAAGCTGCGCGGCCTGGTGTGCGTGTGGGAGGTGAGCTGGCAGCATCTGGATCACAGCCTGGTGACGGAGGTGGCCTGAAGCGGGCATTCGGTCACGCCAGACACTTCGCCCTCACGCAGCTTTTCGGGCATCCTAGCTCGGCTGAAAGGTCGTTGAAGAACGACCTGCTACCCTTGTTCAGGCCGACCACGAGGAGCCCGCATGTCCGCCTTCACCGCTACCGCACCTGATCGTGTACTGGATCTTGGTGACCTGCTGCGCGAGCTGGTGGCTCAGGGCCGGGTCGATCAGGACGTGGCCGAGCAGTGCCTGGCGATTCGCCGCAGTTCGCTGAACCACACCCAGCACCCGCTGGAGTTCCTCGCGGCGCAACAGGTCGATGACCTGACGCGACCGGGCAAGAAGCTAGACCTGGAAAGCCTGACCGTCTGGCTGGCCAACTTCGCCGGCCAGCCCTACCTGCGCATCGACCCGCTGAAGATCGACGTACCGGCGATCACCCCGCTGATGTCCTACGCCTTCGCCCAGCGCCATAAGATTCTCGCCGTGGCAGTGGACAGCGAGTGCGTCACCATTGCCAGCAGCCAGCCGCTGGTGCACAGCTGGGAAGCCAACCTGGTTCATGTGCTCAAGCGCCCGATCAAGCGCGTAGTGGCCAACCCCGCCGACATCCAGCGCTTCACCACCGAGTTCTATCGCCTGGCGCGCTCGGTCAGTGGCGCAAGCGCCACCGATCAGAAGGTCAGCGGCGTCGGCAACTTCGAGCAACTGCTGAGCCTGGGCGCCCAGGATCAGGAGCCGGATGCCAACGACGCGCATATCGTCAATATCGTCGACTGGCTGTTCCAGTACGCCTTCCAGCAGCGCGCCAGCGATATCCATATCGAGCCACGCCGTGAGCAGGGCTCCGTACGCTTTCGCATCGATGGCGTATTGCACACCGTCTATCAGTTCCCCGCCCAGGTCACCATGGCGGTGGTCAGCCGCCTGAAGAACCTCGGTCGCATGAACATCGCCGAAAAACGCAAACCGCAGGACGGCCGGGTCAAGACCAAGACCCCGGATGGCGGCGAGGTGGAGCTGCGCCTGTCGACCCTGCCCACCGCCTTCGGCGAGAAGATGGTGATGCGCATCTTCGACCCCGAAGTGCTGCTGAAAAGCCCGGACCAGCTTGGTTTCTCCCCCGAAGATCTGCGCCGCTGGGCCAGCATGACCAGCCAACCCAACGGCATCATTCTGGTCACCGGCCCCACCGGCTCGGGCAAGACCACTACGCTGTACACCACGCTCAAGCAACTGGCTACGCCGGAAGTGAACGTGTGTACCATCGAAGACCCCATCGAGATGATCGAGGGCGCCTTCAACCAGATGCAGGTGCAGCACAACATCGATCTGAACTTCGCCAGCGGCGTGCGTGCGCTGATGCGCCAGGACCCGGACATCATCATGGTCGGCGAGATTCGCGACCTGGAAACCGCGGAAATGGCGATCCAGGCGGCGCTCACCGGTCACCTGGTGCTCTCCACCCTGCACACCAACGACGCCCCCAGCGCCATCACCCGTCTGCTCGAACTGGGCGTGCCGCATTACCTGCTCAAGGCGACCATCCTCGGCGTCATGGCCCAGCGCCTGGTGCGTACCCTGTGCCCGCACTGCAAGGCGCCGGTGCAACTGGACGAGGACACCTGGAACGGCCTGACCCGGCCTTGGAGCTCGCCGCTGCCGACTCAGGCGCACCACGCCGTCGGCTGCCTGGAATGCCGCGAAACCGGCTACCGCGGCCGTGCCGGGGTCTACGAGATCATGCTGCTCAACGACGCGATCAAGCCGCTGATCAATGCCGACACCGACCTTACCGCCCTGCGCCGCGCCGCCTTCAAGGACGGCATGCGCAGCCTGCGTCTGTCCGGCGCACAGAAGGTAGCGGCCGGGCTGACCACCATCGAGGAAGTGCTGCGCGTCACGCCGCAGAGCGAGCAGCGCTGACAATCCGCAGCGGCGGGCCAGCGATCATCGCTCAGTTGCGAATTAGCCGTCGACCTCCAGCGCGATTGGCAACCAGTTCTCATGGATCACCAGGCACGCGCCCACCTTGCGAAGGGGTCGGCGGCAGAGCACGGATGGCTATGCTTAGATGGAAGAATCTGGCAATGGAGTCCAAACGATGCACACCGAAAGGCGACCGGCGAACCCTCTGGCTACAGGTAGCCGCGTCTTCTCATGATCACCTACCTGCAACAACTGTCGTTCTGGGACTGGCTGGCTCTGGCTACCCTGCTGTTGATTCTCGAGGTGTTCGGCGCCGGTGGCTATCTGCTGTGGATAGGTCTGGTGGCTGTCGGCATCGGCGCGCTGTCCTATCTTTTCCCGGATCTGCCCTGGGCCTGGCAGTTTCTATTGTTCGGTGCGCTGGCAGTCGTTTCGGCACTACTCTGGTGGCATCATCAACATCGCGCGCACAGGCTGCGGAACTGACCGGCGTGGCAACCGGCCATCGCCTGCGAGGAACCACAAGCGGCCAAAAAGACTCCTAGGAGAGGAACCACCCTACAGGAGCTTCATCATGCGTGTAACGAGCCGTGCCGCGCTGGCGTTCAGCGCCTGCCTGATCGCCCAGACCACAGCTGCCGATGGCCTGCTGCGCGATATTCTGTCCTCGGGCGCCACCACCGCCTCGACCTACCTCACATTCAAGGATCGCAAGCTGGTCGCGGCGACTGAAGAAGACGCCAGCAGCTTCGTCGCCAGCAACGGCGAAATCCGCGGCCCGCATCTGGAAGCTGCAATGCAGCAGTTGCGCAGCGCCAACCCGCAATTGCAGGACGCCGACGATATGGCCCTGGCCAGTGCCATTCTCGCTGCATCGGCAAATGCGAGCGAGAACGTAGCGAACGCAAAATGAAAAAGCCCGCATCTTTCGATGCGGGCTTTTCGTTAGAGCGCAGGCAGAGACAGCGCCCTGCCAATAACGCCTTAGAGCAGCGGCAGGGTGTAGCTGACGATCAGACGGTTCTGGTCGGCATCAGTAGCGGCGTTGCCACGCAGCATACCGTTACGCCAGCCCAGGCCCAGACCTTTCAGAGCACCGTCCTGGAAGACGTAATCCAGAGCGATATCGCGTTCCCATTCTTTGGCATCGCTGCCAGTGGTCTTGATATTGGTGCCCTTCAGATAGGCTACCGAAGCCTTCAGGCCCGGCACGCCGACGCTGGCGAAGTCATAGCTGTACTGACCGAAGGTGGTGCGCTCACCGGCGCGGGTGAAGCTGTTAACCAGACGGTCAGTCAGCAAATACACGCTGGCGCCCGCGGAACCTTCGATGCCGCCCTGGTTCAGCTGGACGAAGTTGCTGTCTTCGGAAACACGCTGATGGCCGAGCATTACGGCATGGCTACCCAGGCTGTAAGTGAAGGCAGCGCTCCAGGTGTTGTTGTCGATCTCGCCGTCACCGTTGCGGGTGTAACCACCGACGGAGTAACCCGCTTCCTTGCCGTTCTTACCGTCGGAAGTGGTATGGAAATAACGCAGGTCGGTCTTCAGGCTGCCTTCGCCCAGGGCCAGATTGTGGCCCAGACCAGCGAAATGCTGCTTGTAATAGTCTTCCAGATTCGCGTAGTAGTACTGCGCAGTCAGGTCGCTATTGACCTTCCAGTCACCGCCAGCGAAGTAGAACTTGTTGGAGGCTTCGCTACCGCCAGCGACCGACAAGCCGGTGCTGTTGCTCGAAGCACGGCTGGTGGCGCGCTCGATCTGACCTGCTGTCAGGGTCAGGTTGTCGATTTCGTTGGAGGTGATCATGCCACCTTCGAACATCTGCGGCAGCAGGCGGCCGTCGTTGGAAACCAGGATCGGCAGCTTCGGCATCAGAGTGCCGATACGGCCTTCGGTCTTGGAGATGCGAACCTTGGCAGTCGCGCCAGCCTTGCTGAAGTCATCCACAGCGCTGCCATCGCTTTCCAGCGGGAACAGCTGGCCCGGAGTACGGTCACGATCGGCTTTAGTAGCACGACCACCGCCATCCAGACGCACGCCCAGCATGCCCACGGCATCAACACCGAAACCCACGGTACCCTCGGTGAAACCGGACTGGTAGTTGAGGATGAAACCCTGACCCCACTCGCTGGCCTCACCATTATTGTTAGTGGTGTTCTTGGTGTTCTGGTCGAAGTAGAAGTTGCGCATGGTCAAGCTGGCCTTGCTGTCACCGATGAAATCGGCGAAGGCGACTTGGCTCAGGCCCAGGGTGCTGGCGGCTACGGCCAGTGCCAGGGAGGTCTTTCTCATTATGTTTCTCTCCAGTGTGTTTAAGGTGACGCATCGTCCGGCGCAGGCTTCGGCACGAAGAGGCAGGCCGGAACGAATGGGGCATACGCACCCGCGAGCCAGGACACGGCTAAAGCCGGGCTCGAATGGGCGCGTGAAAACTCAGGAAGAACGCAACAACGGCGAACGCAACGAAGCGACCGGAATGAGGGCAGAGTGGTGCATGAGGAGAACTCTCTCGTCGTTGTTATTTTACGCCGACATCCTGCCGGCATCTGGCGGGGCTATGCAGATAGCGCGCCAGCTCCTGCCAGCGTGAGTGTAAGGCTTCCAGAACAACAGGTTACAGTTTTTCTGCAGACGAATGACCAGTCAATGACAATTCAGTGTCGGCAATTTTCCGCCCATGAGAACCAGCTCTCAGGCGGAAAATCGCCAGCCTCATCCCAGCACGATCTGGTTCTTGCCTTGCCGCTTGGCCAGATACATCGCTGCATCGGCGCGTGCGTAAAGCGCATCGAGGCTGACATCGGTCGCCAGCAGACTGGTCAGACCCTGGCTGACGGTAATGCTGAAGCTGGTGCCTTCATGCTGAAAGCTGAGGCGTTGCACCTCACGCTGCAGTCGTTCAGCCACCTGCAAGGCCACATCCTGCTCGCAGCCGGGGAACAGCGCCGCGAACTCCTCGCCGCCGATACGCCCGAACAGATCGCCGCGTCGCAGGGCATTGCTGCCGCAATGAGCCAGGCGCCGCAACACCTCGTCACCGATCTGATGACCGTACTGGTCGTTGATCTTCTTGAAGTCATCGAGATCGAGCAGCAGGAAGGCCAATGGGCTACCAAACTTGCGCGCATGTTCGAACTCGCGGCGGGCACACTCGAAGAAGTGTCTGCGATTGCTGCTCTGGGTCAGCACGTCGGTGGTGGCCAGGCGATGCAGCTCCCCCTCCAGACGCTTCTTCTCGGTGATGTCTTCGGCGATGCCGACGATGACATTGCCTTGTACCGAGCCCAGCCTCGGGCTGACGAAACACTTGTCGCTGAGCCAGCGCAGTTGGCCATCGGCGCGAATGATGCGGTACTCGCGCGACTCCACAGCGCCGGTTTCCAGCACTTTGGCCAGGCTTTCGGCGGCGTAATCGAGGTCATCCGGGTAAATGCTGTTGCGCCATTCGCCGTAGTCAGCCAACAGTAACGCGGCAGAGCGGCCAAAAATGCGCTCATAGGCAGGGCTTACATAAATCATCCGCTGCTCGTTCCAGTCGAAGGCCCAGAGCACCGCGTTGACGCTGCCAAGCAGACTGCTGAACAGCTGCTCGCGTTCACCCAGACGTTCCACTTCGGCCCGGCTGTGCAGCAGAGCCAGGGTGAGTTCTTCCAACTCGGAAACAGCGTTGCCTTGATCGTCCATTACAGCGGCCATCCCGCCTTGCCTCGCATAGAATTGAGCATAGTGCGAGCTGTTGGACAAACACAAAGGCCCGCCAGTTCGGCGGGCCTTCGCTTGTAACGAATGACGATCAGGCAGTGGCGCCGGAAGGTCGCAGCGAATAGGTCTTGAGCTGCTCGGCGAACTCTCGCAGCGACTGGATGCCACTGGCCTCGGCCTCATGCACCCACTGCTTCATGGCCTCGAGCATGTCATGGCCGTTGCTGCTGGTCTTGACCCAGATCTGCTGCAGCGCCAGGCGCTTCTCGTAGATCACCTTGAGCGCCTGGCTTTGCGCCAGCATGTCGGCGATGCGCGCATGGTGCTGCTCTTCCAGCAGGCTCGGTTCGCGCGACAGCAACCGCTTGGCACGACGGAAGAGGTGACGAACGGACTCGTCGGCCTTGGCCACTTCCTGCTTGACCAGCGGCGCGATCACCAGCTTGCGGTACTGCGCCATGATCTGGAAACGGTTGTTGAGAATGGCCATGGCAGTGTCCATGTCCAGATGCCCCTTGCCTTCCACGCGATGGGCGATGGGCGCGACGCGCTGCACCTTGGCCAGGCCGAGGAAGCTGAACAGCTTGATCCAGGCCCAGCCCATGTCGAATTCCCATTTCTTCACCGACAACTTGGCGCTGTTGGGGTAGGTATGGTGGTTGTTGTGCAGCTCTTCGCCACCGATGATGATGCCCCATGGCACCAGGTTGGTAGCAGCGTCGCGGCATTCGAAGTTGCGATAGCCGATCGCGTGGCCCAGGCCGTTGATTACGCCGGCGGCCCAGAACGGAATCCACATCATCTGGATCGCCCAGACGGTCATGCCGAGCACGCCGAACAGAGCCAGGTCGATGATCGCCATCAAGACCACGCCGCCAATCGGATAGCGGCTGTAGACATTGCGCTCGATCCAGTCATCCGGGCAGTTCTTGCCATAGATGCGCAGGGTTTCCTGATTCTTCGCCTCTTCCTGATAGAGTTCGGCACCTTTGCGCAGCACAGTGCTCAGGCCCTTGATGACCGGACTGTGCGGATCATCGACGGTTTCGCACTTGGCGTGATGCTTACGGTGAATCGCGGTCCACTCGCGGGTGTTCTGGCCGGTGGTCAGCCACAGCCAAAAACGGAAGAAATGCTTGAGCGCCGGGTGCAGTTCCAATGCCCGATGCGCAGAGTAGCGGTGCAGATAGATGGTGACGCTGACGATGGTCACATGCGTCATCAGCAAGGTCGCAGCCACCAGCTGCCAGACCGACAGGTCGAGTAAACCGTTGTACCACATGGGCGCTGTTGCCTCTTGATAGGGAAACGCGGTTGTCCTACAAGGACGAACCAGATCACATTATCCCTGACCCATGCCAGAAAACCAGTTGGTCTTTTAGATAAGAATGTTTCAGAGCCACCGCCTCTATACTGCCCAACATTTCCAGGGAGCGTAGCCGCCCACCCATGCGTATCGACACCGCCGCCTTGCGTCTGACCCTGGGCTACCTGCTCCTGGCCGGTCTATGGATTCTTCTCAGTGATCAGCTACTCGCGGCTCTGGGGCTTTCCGTGGCGCAGCAGGATCGCCTGCAATCGCTCAAGGGCCTGTTCTTCGTCGTACTCACCAGTTCGCTGCTTTACCTCGTGCTGCAGCGTCATGCCCGGCAACATCGCAGCGCACGCCTGCAACTGACGGGCAACGAGGAACGCCTGCGCCTGGCGCTGGACGCCACACGCGACGGCCTGTGGGATTGGGACGTATCCAGCCGCCGCGTATTCTTTTCCGAAGGCTATGCCAGGCTGCTCGGGCTGACCCCGCAGACGCTCGGCGACACCCGCGAAGACTGGGCTGCACGCCTGCATCCGGATGATCGGGAGCGCGCGCTGCATGCGCTCAATGCCGAATTGAGCGAACAACCCTACGAGAATATCTACCGCCTGCGTCATGCCGATGGCAGCTACCGCTGGATTCACTCCCGCGGTCGTCTGCTGCGCGACGAAAACGGTCAGCCACAACGCTTCATCGGTATCGCCAGCGACATCACCCGGCAACGTGCCATCGACGATAGTCTGCGCCAGGCCGCAGCCGTGTTCGATGCCACCCAGGAAGGCGTACTGGTCACCGATGCCGAGCAATGCATCGTTCACGTCAATCCGGCCTTCAGCCGCATCACCGGCTACAGCAGCGAGGAAATTCTCGGCCAGCACCCCACGCTGCTCAAATCCGGCCGCCACGACGCCGCCTTCTACCAAAGCCTTTGGCACGCTCTGGAGAATCGCGGCGCCTGGAGTGGCGAAGTGTGGAACCGGCGCAAGAGCGGCGAAATCTACCCGCAGTGGCAATGCATACGCGCGATCTACGACGAGCAGGGGCGCGTCAGCCATTACGTGGCGGTGTTCTCCGATATCACCGCGCTCAAGCGCTCGCAACGTGAGCTGGATTACCTGGCCCACCACGACCCGCTGAGCAACCTGCCCAACCGCCTGCTGTTCACCGAGCGCGTCGCCCATGCGCTGGAACGCAGCAGGATCGAGGAATTGCGCGGCGCAGTGCTGCTGATCGATCTGGATCACTTCAAGCACATCAATGAGAGCCTTGGCCACAACGTCGGCGACCTGCTGCTCAAGAGCGTCGGTGAGCGCCTACAGCAAGACCTGCCCAACGGCGTCACCCTGGCCCGACTGGGCGGTGACGAGTTCGGCCTGCTCAGTGAGAATTGCAGCGAAGCTGCGCAGGCAGCCGAGCTGGCGCAGCTCCTGTTGCAAAGCCTGGAAACGCCTTTTCGCCTCGACGGTCACGAGCTTTACATCGGCGCCAGCATTGGCATCAGCCTGTTTCCCGAGGATGCCGACAGCGTCGAGCAGATCCTGCGCAATGCCGACTCGGCGCTGTTCAAAGCCAAGAGCAGCGGCCGCGAAGGCTATGCCTTCTATGTGCAGGAACTGACCGACTACGCCCGCCAGCGCGTGGAGCTGGCCAGCAGCCTGCGCCACGCCCTGGATAACCAGGAGCTGCGCGTCTACTACCAACCGCTGCACGATCTACGCGATGGTCGCCAGGTGGGCATGGAGGCGCTGGTGCGCTGGCAGCATCCGCAACGCGGGCTGATCCCACCCGGCGAATTCATCCCGATTGCCGAAGACAACGGCATGATCGGCGTCATCGACGCCTGGGTGCTGGAACAGGCCTGCCGCCAGATGGTGCGCTGGAATACCGAAGAGCACGCGTTGAGCTTCGTCGCGGTGAACGTCTCCAGCCGTCTGTTCAGCCGCGGCGAGCTCGACCAGAAGGTCGCCAGCGTGCTCGCCGAAACCGGCCTGCCTCCCGCGCAACTGGAGCTGGAAGTGACCGAAAGCGCGATCATGGAAGACCCCGACGCCGCTCTGAAACTGCTGACCAGCCTGCGCGCGCTGGGCGTGCGCCTGGCGATCGACGACTTCGGCACCGGCTACAGTTCGCTGGCGCGCCTCAAGCGCCTGCCGGTGGACAAGCTCAAGCTCGACCAGAGCTTCGTCCGCGGCTTGCCCGACGACCCCGAGGATGCCGCCATCGCCCGTGCGGTGATCGCGCTGGGCAAGAGCCTGGGCCTCAAGGTCCTTGCAGAGGGCATCGAGCAACCGGACCAGGCCGATTTCCTGCGTGAGCTAGGCTGCAACTATGGCCAGGGTTATCACTTCGGCCCCCCACAACCGGTAGCGGCCGAGACCATCGACACCACGTCACGCAACGACGCGAAAAGTAGCCAGTCCAGCACCAGGAGCTGAACATGCGCGTGCTGATTCTCGAAGACGATCCCTGGATCGCCGATCTGCTCAAACAGATCGTACTGAGCCTGCGCCCTGGCGCTCGGGTCGATTGCCAGACGCGCGTGGCCGAGGCCATCGCCGCCTGGCACCGCGAACCGGCGCAGTTGGTGATCGCTGACTGGAACCTGCCGGACGGCAGCGGCACCTTGCTGCTGCAGGCCGTGCGCCGCCAGGATCGCGAGGTCGCCCTGGTGATGATCACGGCCCGCGCAGACCGCAACAGCGTGCTCGAGGTACGCCCCCTGGGCATCAATGCCTTTATCAGCAAGCCGTTCCAGGTACCCAAGGTTCTGGAATGCCTGCAGCGACTGCTGCCCGAGGCAGCCTCGCCGACCGCTACGCCCGCTGGCGAAGAGGACTTCCTTCAGCACCTCGCGACGTTGCCTGACGACGAGCTCGACCTGCCCCTGCGCGATGATCTTCGCCAGCAGCTGCTCGCCATCACCGAAGCATCCGCCAGTCTGCAGCAGCTTGGCGATCTCTGGCAGCAGGACCCGGCCGTGCAGGCGCGACTGGTCGCTGCGGCCAACAATCCGCTCTACAACAGCGCAGGCCAGCCATGCAGCAGCCTGGCCGACGCCGTACGCCGCCTGGGTGCGGCCACTGCGCTGAATCTTGTCCAGGGCCTGGCGCTGCGCCCGGTAGCCAGCCTGCAGGACACTGACCTGAAGACCCAGGGCGAAAGCCTGCTGCAAGCGCAGTTGAACCTGCGCCAGAGGGTCGCGGAGCTGGCCAGGGCCTGCCAACTGGACCCGGCGCCGCTGCAATGCGCGGCCATGCTGCAGCGCATGGGCGAGTTGGCCGTGCTGCAGCAGGCGCAGATCTGGCGCAAGCGCGGCCTGGAGCTGCACGAAGCGCAGCTGCAACAAGCCCTGCGCCAGCACAGCAGCGAGCTGGCCAACCGACTCAAGGCTTACTGGCGCCTGCCCATCGGCTTGCGAGAGCTGATCGGCGCCTGTTATGCCCTGGCGCCGGGCAACGCACGCCGCGAGCCCATCGTCATGCGCCTGGCCAGTGCCGAAATGCACAGTGCCGAAAGCCAGGAAGTACAACGCCTGCGCCGCCTGGCCGGGCTGACCTGAGGCACGACTGATGAACAGGCCGAAGCCGGGTAAGCGCTGGTTCGATCGCTGGAGCGCCAGCCAAAGGGATGCCGGCCACCGGGATGCCGGCCACCGGGATGCCGGCCACCGAATAGTCATAGGTGGGAGTTTGTGCCTCGCGCTGCTTTTCGCCTTTCTCGGCAGCCGGGCGCTAAGCGAGCGCGAAGCCCTCTGGCAGTTGCAGATCGGCAAACAGGCAGACATCCAGCGCATGGCCCTGAACAGCACTCAGCACGGGCTGCAGGAGCGCACACAACTGCTGGCCGAAACCATCGCCGCTGATGCCTGGGTAACGGAGCTGGTGCGCCAGGCCCATGCGCTGCCGGCAGGCGACCTGGAAAGCCTGGCCAGCATTCGCAACCAGCTCTACACCCGCCTGGCGCCGCGCTGGCGCAACCTGCAAGCGCATCAACCGTTTCGCCTGTACGTGCATCTTGCGCCGGATGTCAGGGTATTGCTGCGTGTGCACGATCCCGCGCGCTTCGGCGATCTGCAGATCGGCTGGCGCCCCATGGTGCTGGAGGCGCTGCGCAGCGCCAGAAGCCAGGCCGGCCTGGGCCTGACCCGGGGCAGCATCGGCATGCGTGCGATCGCTCCGCTGTTGGCTGACGGGGCGGACGGCCCCATACAGGTCGGCGCTATCGAAGTGGCCATGGGCGTGCTCGAAGACCTTGCCCAACTGGATCGGGAATTCGACAGCGGCGTCGCCCTGCTGCTGCGCGAGGATCTGCTGCGGAGTTCCGACGGTGACGAGGCGCCCCGCAGTCCGACCGATGGCTCCCAGCACTGGCAGATGATGGGCCATTCGCGGCCACAGATACTGACCTGGCGACGACAACGCAGCCTGCCTGCGCCGGCAGAGGGCGATAGCGTGCGCCTGCTGGACGACGGCGAGCGCCATTACCTGGTCAACCAGGTCGCGCTGAGCAGCTACCAGCAAAACCACCGGCCCAGCCAGGGGCCACTGGCGGTCGCGCTGATCTGGCATGACATCAGCGATCAGTACACTGTGCATCGACGCGACAAACGCTGGCTGGTGATCAAGTGGCTGCTCGCCTGGTGCGGAGCCGAAGCTCTCTTGCTGGGCCTGCTGCGCAGCACCCGGCGCAGTACCCAGCGCCTGATGCAGCGCCAGCAGGCGGCGCTGCGCGCGCTCAACGAAATCGCCGCGCTGCCCAGCCTGAGTCGCACCGAACAATTGCGTCAGGCGCTGCGCCTGGGCGCCGATCACTTTCGCATGCCGCTGGGCATCATCAGTCGCATCGAAGACGAGCACTACCAGGTGCTGGTGCAAGTGTCACCCGAGGGCGAATTGCGCGATGGCCAGCAATTCGAGCTGGGCGACACTTACTGCAGCCTGGCACTGCAGCAGGACGAGGCGCTGGCCATCACCCACATGGCTGATTCGCCGCATCGGCACCATCCTTGCTACGGCCAATTCGCCCTGGAAAGCTACATCGGTATCGTGGTGCGTGTCGGCGGAAAGCCCTTCGGTACGCTGGCATTCGCCAATCCCGAACGCCGCGAGCGGCCGTTCGATGCCGCCGACCGCGACTTCCTCGGCCTGTTCGCCCGTTGGGTCGGCGCCATGCTGGAACGTCAGCAGCAGGAGCACGCCGTACGTTCGGCCCGCGCTTATCTGCAGACGTTGCTGGACTCGGCCACCGGGGTATCGATCATCGCCTCCGACAGCGCCGGCACCATCACCCTGTTCAACTCCGGCGCCGAACGCCTGCTGGGCTACAGCGCCGAAGAGATGGTCGGACTTCAGACCCCGGCCGTGTTTCACCTCGCGGAAGAAGTCCAGGCCAGAGCCAGCGAGTTGAGCGAGGTTGTCGGCCAGCCAGTGAGGGGCCTCGAAGTCTTCGTGCACAACGCACGTGGCGGCGAGCCGGAAACCCGCCAGTGGACTTATCGCCACAAGGACGGCAGCCTGCGCCAGGTCAACCTCACCGTCAACGCCATGTTCGACGAGGGCGGCCAGATCACCGGCTTCCTCGGCATCGCCAGCGATATCAGCGAGCTGCTGCAGGCCACCCGCGCCCTGCAGAAGAGCGAGAGTCGCTTCCGTGGTCTGGTGGCCAACCTGCCCGGCGTGGTGTATCGCTGCGCCCATGATGCCAACTGGACCATGCGCTACATCAGCGACGAGATCGCCAAGCTCTGCGGCTACCCGGCCAGCGACATCATCGATAATCGCGTGCGCAGCTATTCCAGCATCGTGCATCCCGATGATCTGCCCATCACCTTCCGTATCGGTGAAGCGCTCGAACAGCATAAACCCTTCGAACTGACCTACCGCCTGCGTCATGCCGATGGCCATGACGTCTGGGTCCGGGGCAAGGGCCGCGGCGAGTACGACAGTAATGGCCAGCTGTTGTGGGTCGATGGCTTCATCTGGGACGTCAGCGAACGTCATGCCATGGAAGACGAGCTGCGCCTGAGTCAACAACGCTTTCTAAGTGCCTTCGACACCGCACCGCAGGGCATGGCGCTGGTTGGCCCGGACGGTCGCTGGCTGGAAGTCAACGCCGAACTGTGCCGCATGCTCGGCTACAGCCGCGAGGAGCTGCTGGCCTGTACCTACCAGCAGGTCACCCATCCGGACGACCTGAATGCCGACCAGGAGAACGTGGCGAACCTGCTGGCCGGGCGGATCAATGCCTACCAGATGGAAAAACGCTACCTGGACAAGCAGGGCCGTGTTCTCTGGGTATTGCTCAGCGTATCGCTGGTACGTGACAGCGCCGGGCAGCCGGTGCACTTCGTTTCGCAGATCCAGGACTTCAGCGACCGCGTCGCCGCCGAACGCGCTGTGCGCGAGCGCGAGCACTATCTCAGCACCCTGCTCGACAACGTGGTCGACGCCATCGTCACCATCGACGAACACGGTCGTATCGAGACCTTCAACCACGCGGCCGAAGAAATATTCGGCTACCGACAGGATGAAGTGGCCGGGCGCAACGTCAGCCTGCTGATGCCCGAGCCTGACAGCGGTGCACACGACAGCTACCTCCAGCGCTACCTGCGCACCGGCGAGGCCTGGGTGGTGGGCCAGGTTCGCGAGCTGGAAGGCATGCGTCAGAACGGCGAGCGCTTCGCCATGGAACTGGCCGTTTCGCAGATCAGCCACCAGGGGCAGCGTCGCTTCATTGCGGTGATTCGCGACATCACCGAGCGCAAACGCATCGAGCAGATGAAAAACGAGTTCGTCTCCACCGTCAGCCACGAACTGCGCACCCCGTTGACCGCTATCGCCGGCTCGCTCGGACTGATCAACGGCGGCGCTCTCGGCGAGGTGCCGCAGACCATGCGCCAGATGCTGACGATTGCCCACAGCAACAGCCAGCGCCTCAGCGCGCTGATCAACGATTTGCTGGATATGGACAAACTGGTCGCCGGCAAGATGCAGTTCGACCTGCAGGCGAAGCTGATGCAGCCGCTGCTGGAGCAGGCACTGCTGCACAACCAGCCTTATGCCGAACAGCATCAGGTCACGCTGCGCCTGCAGGTCGACGACGACGCTTTGGTCCACGTCGACGCTCAGCGCCTGGCCCAGGTAATGGCCAATCTGCTGTCCAATGCCGCCAAGTTCTCGCCTTCCGGCGGCAGTGTTCTGGTGCGCCTGCAGACGATTGGCGAGAGACTGCGCGTCAGCGTGTCGGACAACGGCCCCGGTATCCCCGAGACCTTCAAGTCCCGCATTTTCAGCAAGTTCTCCCAGGCCGACTCCGGTGACACGCGGCAACAGGGCGGTACCGGCCTGGGGCTGGCCATCTGCAAGGAAATCATCGAGCGCATGGGCGGACAGATCGGCTTCGACTCGCCGCCCCGCCATGGTGCTACCTTCTGGTTCGAACTACCGATACAGGGAGTGCGTCATGAACCCAGCCCCGATCCCCGGTAACGAGCAGCAGCGCCTGGCTGCATTGCACTCTCTTGAGCTGCTCGACAGCCCGCCCGAAGCGATGTTCGATCACATCACGGCGCTGGCTGCGCAAATCTGCGATACGCCCATCGCCCTGATTTCGCTGGTCGATGCCCAGCGCCAGTGGTTCAAGAGTCGGGTCGGCCTGGATGCCGAACAGACCGCGCGCGAACTCGCCTTCTGCGCCCATGCAGTACATGCCGACGCGCTGCTGGAGGTGGATAACGCCCTGGAGGATGCGCGCTTTCGCGACAACCCGCTGGTCACCTCGGCGCCGGATATCCGCTTCTACGCCGGCGTGCCGCTACACGACGGCAAAGGCCTGGCCCTCGGCACCCTGTGCGTGATCGACCGCCAGCCGCGTCACCTCGACAATCACCAGCGCAGCCAGCTGCAGCACCTGGCGCAGCTGACCGGAGAGCTGTTCGAGCTGCGCCTGCAGGCGCGCCGCCAGGCCGAACAGAGCGCCATGCACCAGGCCATGCTCGACAACGCCGGCAGCGCGGTGCTGGTACTCGACCCGCAGGGCCGGGTGCTGCGCAGCAATCCCGAAGCGCAGCAACTGCTGGACTACTCGGCCGATGAGCTGGGCAAGCAATTCCTGCCGCGGCTGTTGACCGATCCAGGCCAGTTCGAGCGTCTGTGTGCCGCCTGTATCCGCGAGCCGCAGAGCACCGAAGGGCAACTGCGCGCGCGCAGCGGGCAGAGCCTGCCGGTACGCCTGAATCTTTCACCGATTCGTGCCGAAGGTCAGCCGCTGCAGGGCTACCTGCTGGTGGCCAACGACCTCAGTCAACGTGATGAGGCCCGTCAGCGCTTGCAGCGTATAGCCGCACAACTGCCCGGCATGGTCTATCAATATCTGCTGCGCGCCGATGGCAGCAGCTGCTTTCCCTACGCCAGCGCAGGTATCGGCGATATCTATGGCTGCACTCCCGAGGAAGTCGGCCAGGACGCCGCCCCGGTACTCGCGCGCTTGCATACCGAAGATGCATCGCCAGTGCGCGAAGCGATCGCCGCTTCGGCCCGGAGCCTGACTACCTGGCACCAGGAGTACCGCGTGCTGCATCCCGAACGCGGCCTGATATGGGTAGAAGGCCGCGCTGCCCCCCAGCGGTTGCCCGGCGGCGACACCCTTTGGCACGGTTTCATCAGCGATATCAGCGAACGTAAACGCGGCGAACAGTTGCAGAACGAGTTCGTCTCAACCGTCAGCCACGAGTTGCGCACGCCGTTGACCGCCATCGCCGGCTCGCTCGGCCTGATCAACGGCGGCGCACTCGGCGAAGTGCCACAGGCCATGCGCCAGATGCTGGAGATTGCGCAAAGCAACAGCCAGCGCCTGCGCCACCTGATTGATGACCTGCTGGACATGGACAAGCTGGTCGCCGGCAAGATGCACTTCGACCTGCAGCCGCTGGCGCTACGCCCGCTGCTGCAACAGGCACTGCACAACAACCAGCCCTATGCCGAGCACCACCAGGTGCAGCTGCAGCTATTGGCAGGCGCTGATTGCCAGGTCATGGCCGATGCCCAGCGCCTGGAACAGGTGCTGGCCAACCTGTTGGCCAACGCCGCCAAGTTTTCCGCCGCTGAGCAACAGGTGGAGCTGGCCGCCATACCCGAAGACGGCTGGGTACGCATCAGCGTGCGTGACCAAGGCCAGGGCATCGCAGACGACTTCAAACCCCGCATCTTCAGCAAATTCGCCCAGGCCGACGCCGGCGACACGCGCCGCCAGGGCGGCACAGGCCTCGGTCTGGCAATCAGCAAGGAAATCATCGAACACATGGGCGGACACATCGGCTTCGACTCAACCCTGGGTCAGGGCAGCACCTTCTGGCTGAGACTGCCCCTGGCTGGAGCGCAATCATGAGAACCACCCGCGCCCTGCTCGCGTCTCTGTTCAGTCGCGTCAACCTGCTGGCCTGGGCCGTACTGGCGCTGGCCCTGGGGGCGACGTTGCTGGCCTGGTACAACCTGCGCCAGAGCCAGACCGAGTCTGCCACCCGCCAGTTCGAACTGCTCACCGAAGAGCTGAGCCGGGCCATCGTCAAACGCATGGAGGAACAGGAAAGCATCCTGCTCGGTGCCGCCGGCCTGCTCGACGCCAGCGAAGACGTCAGCCGTGCGGATTGGCGCGCCTATACCGAACGCCTGCGACTGGACGAACGCTACCCGGGCATCCAGGGGCTGGGTTTTGTCCAGATGCTGGAGGCGCAGCAACTGTCGGCATTCGAGAGCGAGATACGCGCCGAGGGCTTTGCCGATTTTCACATGCAGCCACCCGGCCAGCGCGAACGTTACGGCGTGATCCGCTTCATTGAGCCTTTTACCGGACGCAACCTGGCCGCCTTCGGTTTCGACATGTATTCCGAGCCGATACGCCGCGCGGCCATGTTAGCCGCCGCGCGCAGCGGTCAGAGCCGCCTGTCCGGCCGTGTCACCCTGCGTCAGGAAACCCACGGCAAGGTCCAGCCAGGGCTGCTGCTGTACGTCCCGCTTTACTGGCCACAACGCCCGCTGGACAGCCCGGAGCAACGCCTGGCCGCGCTGCGCGGCTTCGCCTACAGCCCGTTCCGCGTTCACGATCTGATGCATGGAATCTTCGGCGAGCGCAAGCGCGAGCTGGACTTCGAGCTGTACGCCGGCGCCATCAGCAAGGATGCCGAACTGCTTTACAGCAGTCACGGTAAAGCATCGACCAGCCAACCGGCCGACAGACAGCATCAGCTCGAATTGTTCGGCCAGACCTGGCACCTGAACTTCCACTACGCACCGGGCTACCTCGCCCACGAACATCGTGGCGAGGTGGCACTGCTGGTGCTCGGTGCCTGCATCAGTCTGCTGCTGTTCTTTCTGGTCAGCAGCCTCAGCCTGCGTCGCGCTCAGGTACAGGAGCTGGCCGCACGCATCACCGAGCAGTTGCACCGCAGCGAGGAACGTCTGGCACTGGCGCTCAAGGGCAGCAACGATGGCTGGTGGGATATCGACGTCAAGGCCGGCAGCTTCTTCGCCTCGGCGCACGGCTGGCAAATGCTCGGCTATCCAGAACAAGGGCCACCAGGCTTCACCGACGACCCCCTGGCCTGGGAAAATCTGGTGCACCCGGACGACCTGCCAGTGGCACGCGCCCGTCTGAATCAGGCCTTTCATGAGGGCGCCAGCAACTTCACCATCGATTGTCGCCTGCTGCGTGTCGATGGCAGCGAGCTGCCGGCGCTCCTGCGCGGCTACATCCAGCGCGACGCCAGTGGCTACCCGCTGCGCATCACCGGCACCACCATGGATCAAAGCGAGGCCAAACGCATCGAGCGCCTCAAGAGCGAGTTCGTCTCCACCGTCAGCCACGAGCTGCGCACCCCGCTCACCGCCATCGCCGGCTCGCTCGGCCTGATCAACGGCGGAGCCCTCGGCGCGGTACCGGAGGGTATGCGCACCATGCTGAGCATCGCCCAGGCCAACAGCCAGCGCCTCAGCCACCTGATCAACGATCTGCTGGACATGGACAAGCTCGAAGCCGGCAAGATGCAGTTCGACCTGCAACCATGCGCCCTTGCTGACCAGCTCGAGGAGGCGCTGGCCAGCAACCAGGCCTATGCCGACCGACACCAGGTCCAGTTACGTCTGCTCGATTGCCTGCCGACGCGCGTGCGGGTCGACGCCATGCGCCTGCAACAGGTGCTGGCCAACTTCATTTCCAACGCCGTGAAGTACTCGCCGCCCGGCGCCGAGGTACAGCTGCGCGCCGAACATCGAGGCCCCCGCGTGCGCGTCGAAGTGATCGACCAGGGACCGGGCATCGCCGCCGAATTTCGCCAGCGCATTTTCAGCAAGTTCTCCCAGGCCGATGCCAGCGACAGCCGCAGCAAGGGCGGTACCGGGCTCGGCCTGGCCATCAGCAAGGAGCTGATCGAGCGTATGGGCGGCCAGATCGGCTTCGACTCGGTCGTGGGCCAGGGCGCCTGCTTCTGGTTCGAGTTGCCGATGCTGAGCGAAGCCACCCGGCCTGCCGCTGGCGACGGCCGACGCAGCCTGCTGGTGGTCGAGGACGAACCGGACATCGCCAATCTGCTGCGCCAATTGCTGGAAAACGCCGGTTACCGTGTGCGTCTGGCCCATAGCCTGGACGAAGCACGCGCCTGCCTGCGCGAGGAAATACCCGCTGCCATGAGTCTCGACCTACGCCTGCCGGACGGCGACGGCCTGCAACTGGTGCAGGAGCTGCGCGCCGATGAGCGCTACCGCGAGCTGCCGATCCTGGTGGTCTCCGCAGCCTGCGAGCAAGGCCGCCTGGCGCTCGAGGGCGCGCCCGCGCTGGACTGGCTGAGCAAGCCGATCGACCCACAGCGCCTGCTCGGCAGCCTTGCCCAGGCCCTGCAGGATCTGCCGCACAGACCACGCGTACTGCATGTCGAGGACGATCACGACCTGCGCCTGGTGGTCGCCGAACAGGGTCGCGAACTGGCCGAGTTCGTCCCCGCCGACAGCCTCGCCGAAGCGCGTCGCCTGCTCGCCGAACAGCCTTTCGATCTGGTCCTGCTAGACCTCGGCCTGCCCGACGGCAACGGCCTGGAGCTGGTCGACGAACTCCAGCGCCAGCGCCCAGGTCTACCGGTAGCCGTGCTCTCGGCCAGCGAGATGGACGGCCGCGAGCTGGCCGGAGTGAGTGCGACGCTGGCCAAATCGCGCAATGATGGACAACACTTTCTGCACCTGCTCGACCGTCTATTACCCGCCAAGGAGACCGGCCATGAGTGAGCTCAAGCGCATCCTTCACGTCGAGGACGACCCCTCGATCCAGGCCGTGGCCAAAGTGGCCCTGGAAGCCGTTGGCGGCTTTCAGGTACTGAGCTGCTCCAGCGGCCAGGAGGCGCTCGATCAGGTGCAGGGCTTCGCCCCCGACTTCATCCTGCTCGATGTGATGATGCCCGGCATGGACGGTCCGCAGACCCTGGAGAAGCTGCGTGAGCTGGTGGACATCGGCAGCGTGCCGGTGGCCTTCATGACCGCCAAGGTGCAGCCCGGCGAAGTGACCCATTACCGCAGCCTGGGTGCACTCGACGTGATCGTGAAGCCCTTCGACCCCATGCAACTCGCCGCACAGATACGACAGATATGGAGCCAGCGCCATGGATAAGCAGGGCAATGCCATCCCGCAGACCCTGCAGCAGCATCTGCAACAGCTCGGCCAGCAGTTCGCCGAACGCCTGCGCCAGGAGCTTCCGCAACTGATGCAGCAGGGCGAGCAACTGCTCGAGGCCAGCGACGAGCAGCGCGGGCAGCTGCTGCGAGCGCTACGCGACCAGCTTCATCGCCTCGCCGGCAGCGCCGGCACCTTCGGTTTCGACCTGCTCGGCCAGCAAGCGCGAGAACTGGAACAACAGGCCGAACGCTGGCTGGAACAGCAGCAGCGCCAACAACAGGACCTCGACATCTTCGTGGCCGCGCTGCTGCAGCTCGGCGAGCAATCGGATGCCGACAGCAGCCAGGACGAACAACAGAAAACGGCCAAGCCGTTGGCACGCACCGAGAACGATACGCGGCTCATCTACATTCTCGAAGATGAAATGACCGTCGGCGAAAACATGCGCCTGACGCTGAGCAACTTTGGTTATCGTGCCGAACATTTCCAGACTACAACCGATCTCGATACCGCTCTGCTGCAGCAACTGCCGGATGCATTGATCGTCGACGTCAACCTGGCCAACGAGGACAGCAGCGGCCTGGATTACGCCGCACGCCTGCAGCAACGCCTGGAAGTGCCCCTGCCGCTGCTGGTGCTGACCCACCAGCATGACTTCGCCACTCAGCTGCAGGCGGTGCGCGCCGGCGCGCAGGGTTTCTTCGCCAAGCCGGTGGACATCCCGCAGCTGGAAAGCCGCCTGGAGCGCTGCTTCGCCCAGCAGAGCGGCGAACCCTACCGGGTGCTGATCGTCGATGACGACCGCGACCTGGCCAGCCGTTACAGCCTGGTGCTGCGCGACGCGGGCATGCTGGTGGAAATCCTTCAGGACCCGGCGCAGATCTTCGAGCATCTGCGCGATTTCAATCCGGAGGTGGTGCTGCTCGACGTCAACATGCCGGACTGCACCGGCCCCGAGCTGGCGCAGATCATCCGCTGCAACGACGACTGGCTGCGCATACCGATCATCTACCTGTCGGCGGAGACCGACATCGCCAAGCAGATGAATGCGCTGATCAAGGCCGGCGACGATTTCGTCACCAAGCCGATTTCCGACAACGCCCTGGTCGCCGCCGTGTTCTCCCGCGCGCAGCGCGCTCGCCTGCTGTCAGATGCGCTGTCGCGCGACAGCCTGACCGGCCTGCTCAAGCATGGCGACATCAAGGAACAGGTGGCCACCGAGCTGGAGCGCGCGCTACGCACCGGCAACCGCGCCAGCGTGGTGATGCTGGACATCGATCACTTCAAACGGGTCAACGACGAGCATGGCCACGCGGCCGGCGACAGTGTCATCCGCGCGCTGGCCAACCTGCTGCGCCAGCGCCTGCGCCGGATCGACAGCCTGGGGCGCTATGGCGGCGAGGAGTTTCTCGCGGTGCTGCCGGACTGCACACCGCAGCAGGCCAAACAGATCGTCGACGAGATCCGCGAACGCTTCGCCGAGCTGCGCTTCATCGCCGACGGCGGCGAATTTTCCTGCACCCTCAGCGCCGGTATAGCCGGCACCGACGCACACAGCCAGGCCGAACAATTGCGCGAGCGCGCCGACAAGGCGCTCTATGCAGCCAAGCATGGTGGCCGCAACCAGGTGCAGGTGGCTGCTTCGGAAGAGCATCGCGGCTGAAGCTCCACGCTCCGTAGGAGCGGCTTCAGCCGCGATAGGTCATAAGGCTACAGGCCGTAGGGTGGATGCCGCTCTTCACATCCACCACAACGCTGGCACCCCAAATCACGCCTCGGCGCGCTGCATCAGGCGGCGTTGGCGCCACTCCATGAAGGTCTTGAGGAACAGCGTGAGCAGCGCCATGCACGCCAGCAGCCCGGCCGCGGTGAAGGCGGCCGCCGGCTTGTAGTCGTTGTTGAGCTGATCGACCAGCAGCGGCAACGTCAGCGTCTGGTTGATGATGGTGCCGGACACCACCGACACCGCGCCGAACTCACCCACCGCGCGGGCATTGGTGACGACGACGCCATACAGCAGCGCCCATTTGATCTTCGGCAGGCTGATGCGGCGGAAGATTTGCCAGCCGCTGGCGCCCAGGCACATCGCAGCGGTTTCCTCGTCCTGACCTTGCGTCTGCATCACCGGAATCAGAATGCGCGCCACGTAGGGCGCGGTGACGAACACGGTGACCATGACGATGCCCGGCCAGGCGAACATCAGTTGTAGGCCCTGATCGTAGAACCAGCGGCCGATGAAGCTCTCCAGTCCGTACACCACCAGGTAGCAGAGACCGGCGACCACCGGCGACACCGCGTAGGGAATGTCGATCAGGGTGGTCAGCAACTTGCGCCCGCGAAAATCATAGTGGGTCACGCACCAGGCCAGGCAGATGCCGAAGCACAAGTTCAGCGGCACGGTGATCGCTGCCACCAGCAGGGTCAGGCCGATGGCGTGGAGCATGTAGTCCTCGCCGAGGTTGCTCCACAGCAGGTCGAGCCCGCCGGCCAGCGCCTTGGTGAAGATCAGTGCCAGCGGCACCAACAGGATCAGCGCCACCACCATCAGACCGAGGATTACCAGCGCCCACTGGCGCCAATCTTGGGGCTTTTTCATCGACCTTGCCGTTGCCATGCGAACAGACGCCCCTGCACGACCTGCAGGAGGAACAGAAGAGTCAGCGACGCGAGCAGGATCACCGAAGCGATGGCTGCTGCCGCCGGGTAATTGAATTCCTGCAGACGGACGAAAATCATCAGCGAGCTGACTTCCGTCTGGTAGGGAATGTTGCCGGCGATCATGATCACCGCGCCGAACTCACCGAGGCTGCGGATGAACGCCTGCGAGCCACCGGTGACCAGTGCCGGCGCCAGGGTCGGCAGGATCACCTTGCGGAAGGTCTGCACACGGCTGGCGCCGAGGGTGCGCGCGGCCTCTTCGTATTCCGAGCCGAGATCCTGCAGCACCGGCTGCACCGTGCGCACCACGAAGGGAATGCTGGTGAACACCATCGCCACCACGATACCGGCGTAGGCGTAGGCCACCTTGAAGCCCAGCCACTGGCCGATCCAGCCGTTGGGTACCAGCAGCGCGGCGAGGGTCAGGCCGGCTACCGAAGTCGGCAGGGCAAAGGGCAGATCGACCAACGCATCGACGATGCGCCGGCCGGGAAAGTCGTAGCGGGTGATGATCCAGGCCAGCAGCAGGCCCAGCACCAGCACCGCCAGGGTCGAATAGAGCGCGGCCGAGATGGTCACCTTGTAGGTCTGCACCACGCGCGGATCGCTGATGGCGAACCAGTACTGGGCCCAGGTCATGTCGCTGACGTACAAAAGCAGCGCCGACAGCGGCAGCAGGATCACCAGGGAGAGATACAGCACGCTGACGCCGAAGCTCAGGCCGAAGCCAGGCAGCAGCGGAGTCTGCAGGAAGAACAGCGTCGGTTTACTCACGAAAAAGCTCGGCTCTACAAATGCAGTTGGCCGCCAAAAAGGCGGCCAACTGACCATTACGATGCTCGCACTCCCGGCTGGCGGGTTGCACCCGCCCTACGCCAGACCGTCGCTATCAGCGACCCTCGGCGAGAAGCTGGTCGAGGATACCACCGTTGTCGAAGTGCTTGGCGGTGATCTCGTCCCAGCTGCCCAGCACCTCGGTCGGGTTGATCAGGCGCACCGGAGCGAACTGCGCCTTGGTCGCCTCGACCACTTCCGGGTTGTGCACGCGGTAGTTGTAGCGAGTCAGCAGTTGCTGAATGTCCTTGCTGTATTGGAAGTCGAGGAAGGCCTTGGCCTGCTCGCGGGTACCGCGCTCGTCGG
Source organism: Pseudomonas sp. UBA7530 (assembly GCF_002479365.1). Lineage (NCBI taxonomy): Bacteria > Pseudomonadati > Pseudomonadota > Gammaproteobacteria > Pseudomonadales > Pseudomonadaceae > Pseudomonas > Pseudomonas sp. UBA7530. Next base: position 138,912 of record NZ_DLMS01000010.1, on the reverse strand, counting down.
CCACCTTGTCGACGATGGCCACCGGGAATTCAGCCAGTACGCTGACTTCCGGTACCACGATTTCCAGGTTGGCGGACTTGAACTCGTCACCCTTGGCGATGTTGATCACTTCCGATTCGAAAGTCAGCAGCACGTCGCCCTGCCCGTTCTGGGCGAAGGCCACGGTGGCACCTCGGCCGCCGGTGGGGAAGTTCTCGACGTTCTTCAGCACCTTGCCGACGAAGGCCTTGACCTTCTCCTGGTCGCCATTGAATTTCTCGTTGGCGAACAGCCAGGCGCCCAGGTAGCTGTAGCGGGCGTTACCGGAGGTTTTCGGGTTGGGGAATACCAGCTTCACGTCATCGCGAATCAGGTCGTCCCAGCTCTTGATGTTCTTCGGGTTGCCTTCGCGTACCAGGAAGGCGGTGGTGCTGTAGTACGGCGAGCTGTTGTTGGGGAACTGCTGGGCCCAGTCCTCGCGCAGCAGCTTGCGCTTGGCCAGGATGTCCACGTCGGTTACCTGGTTGAAGGTGACCACGTCGACCTTCTTGCCCTGGATGATGTCCTGCGCCTGACGCGAGGTACCGGCGAACGACTGGATGATCTTCACTTCCTTGCCGCTCTGCTGTTTCCAGTGCTCGACGAACAGTGGGTTGATCTCGCCGAACAGTTCGCGAGCGATGTCGTAGGAGGCGTTGTGGAATGGCGTATCGGCCGCTGCATGGCTCAGCGAGCCGGTCAACAGGGTGGCGCTGGCCACGGTGGCCAGAACGATCTTCTTCAGCATCTAAGGCGTCCTTATCGCAAGAGAAGCCTGCAGGCAGGCTATTTGATGGCGCGATTCTGCAGAAAAAACATATAGCTGAAAAATATCTTTTTCTTTGCGTCTTATAACCAGCCTCTCTTTGCCTTCGAAAACGCCATGCTGCCCTCGTATCCGAAGGCTGCTCAGGCAGCCACTTTTAGGACCTGTTCACGATCTTTATGTGCCTGAAAACTACAAGGCAAAAGCGCCCGGTGAGCATGCAGGAGGGGCTTCAGCCCCGAGCTTTATTGGGGCGCAAAGAGCTCGCGGCTAAAGCCGCTCCTACAAGATCGCAAGCGGCTTATTCCGCCAATTGGCTGCCAAAAACGACGAAATGGGCTGAAGAACTATGCGAAGGTTCTTACAGCTTGGCGATGGACACCTCGGTGGATTTGACGAAGGCGATCACCTCGCTACCCACCTGCAGCTCCAGCTCACGCACGGAACGGGTGGTGATCACCGAGGTGACGATGCCTGCAGCGGTCTGCACGTCGATTTCCGACAGCACGTCGCCGACGACGATTTCCTTGATGCTGCCCTTGAACTGGTTACGCACGTTGATGGCTTTGATGGTCATGGGTTTTTCTCCTGGGGTCGAAAATCAGCGGCAAGCTTCAAGTTGCAAGCCACAAGTAAAAGCGCTCGGCCCTTACTTGAAGCTTGTGGCTTGGAGCTTTTAGCTGCGTTAAAGCGCCCAACGCAGTTGCGTGGGCAGGGGTGATACAGGTTCCGGTGGTGTAGGCAGCTCCGGCTGCGCCAGCACGCGGTCCAGCACGCGCGCTTCCAGGGCCGCCAGCAGCGGCGAGCCATGGGGGCGTGGGCGTACCAGTTGCACATCGAGATCGAGGCCGATCTGGCCGTCCTCGATCAGGATCACCCGGTCCGCCACGGCCACGGCTTCGGCCACGTCGTGGGTCACCAGCAGCACGGTGAACCCATGCTGCTGCCACAGGCGCTCGATCAGTTGCTGCATTTCGATACGGGTCAAGGCATCCAGCGCGCCCAGCGGCTCGTCGAGCAGCAGCAGGCGCGGGCGATGGATCAGCGCACGGGCCAGAGCCACGCGCTGCTTCTGCCCACCGGACAGCGCTGCCGGCCATTCACCTGCGCGATCCGCCAGGCCGACCGCCGCCAACGCTTCCTCGGCCTGCTTGCGCCAGTTGCCGGAAAGCCCCAGACCGACGTTGTCGATTACGCGCTTCCAGGGCAGCAGACGCGAGTCCTGAAACATCAGGCGGATGTCTTCACGCACCGCGTTGAGCGAGCCGCTACCGGCCAGCAACTGGCCGCCGCTGGGCTGATCCAGCCCGGCCAGCAGGCGCAGCAGCGTGCTCTTGCCGCAGCCACTGCGACCGACCACAGCAACGAACTGCCCGGCCGGGATATGCAGGTCGATGCCCTTGAGCACCTGGCGCTCGCCGAAGAATTTCTCGATGTTCTCGATTGCCAGCGGAACGCCGCCCGACGGAGTGCCTTGGGGAATGTTGTGCAGTGCAGTCATTGCCCACCTGCCTTGGCCTGATAGGCCGGATGCCAGCGCAGCCAGACGCGCTCAAGACCACGGGCGGCGACGTCGGCCAGCTTGCCGAGCACCGCATAGAGCAGGATCGCCAGCACCACCACGTCAGTCTGCAGGAACTCGCGGGCGTTCATCGCCAGGTAACCGATGCCGCTGCTGGCCGAGATGGTTTCCGCGACGATCAAGGTCAGCCACATAAAGCCGAGGGCGAAACGCACGCCCACCAGGATCGACGGCAGCGCGCCGGGCAGTATCACCTGGCGGAACAGCGCTCCGCCTGCCAGGCCATAACTGCGCGCCATCTCTACCAGCGCCGGGTCGACGTTGCGGATGCCGTGGTAGGTGTTGAGGTAGATCGGGAACAGCGTGCCGAGCGCGACCAGGAACACCTTGGCCGCCTCGTCGATGCCGAACCAGAGGATCACCAGCGGGATCAGCGCCAGGTGCGGCACGTTGCGGATCATCTGCACCGAGCTGTCGAGAAAGCGCTCGCCCCATTTCGACAGGCCGGTGATAAAGCCTAGCAGCAGGCCGATACCGCCGCCGATGGCGAAGCCGATCCCGGCGCGCTGGCCACTGATCGCCAGGTGCTGCCAGATTTCACCGGAGGCCAGCAACTGCCAGCCGGCGGCGAGCACGGCGCTAGGCGCCGGCAGGATGCGGCTGGACAGCCAGCCACTGGCTACCGCCAGTTGCCAGACGGCCAGCAGCCCCAGCGGCAAGGCCCAGGGAGCAGCGCGCAGGGCCAATTTGTGAAGAGTCGTGTTGCTCATGGTTGCCTCGAAGAATTCCATTTAGCCGTCCACGTGTCCCCGGATTTCATCCGGGCTACATCAACCCTCTCCCCCAGCCCCTCTCCCGCAAGCGGGAGAGGGGAGCCAAACCGTGCCATCGAGCAAACCAGCGGCGCCGATCAGCCCCCTCGCTCCTCCGGGGAGAGGGTTGGGGAGAGGGGGCATGTGCCCAACCATCCCGGATTGCATCCGGGCTACATCGGCCCTCTCCCCCCGCCCCTCTCCCGCAAGCGTGAGAGGGGAGCCGAACCGTTCCACCGGGCAAACCAACGGCGCCGATCAGCTCGCTCGCCCTCCGGGGAGAGGGTTAGGGAGAGGGGGCATGTGCCCAGCCATCCCGGATTGCATCCGGGCTACATCTGCCCCCGTAGCCCGGATGCAATCCGGGAAAACCTATGCCTGCGCCATCCTCAACTCGCCGAAGCCGCTTTCGGCAAAATGTCGCTGGAGATCATTTCGCCGAACGGGCTGACATAACCGCGACTCTCCGGACGCTGCGGCTGAGCCACGTCCAGGTGCGGGAACAGCAGCTCGGCGACCCGGTACGACTCCTCCAGATGCGGGTAGCCGGAGAAGATGAAGGTATCGATGCCGAGGTCGGCGTACTCCCTGACCCGCGCCGCCACGGTCGGGCCATCGCCGACCAGCGCGGTGCCAGCGCCGCCGCGCACCAGGCCGACACCGGCCCAGAGGTTCGGCGACACTTCCAGGTTGTCGGTCTTGCCGCCGTGCAGGGCGGCCATGCGCTGTTGGCCGACCGAATCGAAGCGCGCCAGCGACGCCTGGGCACGGTCGATGGTGTCCTGGTCCAAATGGCTGATCAGACGATCCGCCGCCGCCCAGGCTTCCTCGTTGGTCTCGCGCACGATCACGTGCAGACGAATGCCAAAGCGCACTTCGCGCCCCTGCTTGGCCGCCTTCTCGCGCACCTGGGCGATCTTTTCGGCCACGGCAGCCGGCGGCTCGCCCCAGGTCAGGTACAGCTCGACCTGCTCGGCGGCCAGATCCTGCGCCGCGTCGGAGGAACCACCAAAATACAGCGGCGGACGCGGCTGCTGGATCGGCGGGTAAAGCAACTTGGCGCCCTTCACCTGGATGTGCTTGCCGTCGTAGTCAACGGTTTCGCCTTCCAGCACACGGCGCCAGATACGGGTGAATTCGACGGACGCTTCATAGCGTTCGGCATGGGACAGATGCAGGCCATCACCAGCCAGCTCGTCCGGGTCGCCACCGGTCACCAGGTTGAACAGCGCACGGCCGTTCGACAGGCGATCCAGGGTCGCCGCCTGGCGCGCGGCCACGGTCGGCGAAATGATCCCAGGGCGCAGGGCGACGAGGAACTTCAGGCTCTGCGTGACCGGGATCAGCGAGGCCGCCACCAGCCAGGAGTCCTCGCAGGAACGTCCTGTCGGGATCAGCACGCCGCCGAAACCGAGGCGATCAGCCGCCTGGGCAATCTGCGCCAGGTAGCCGTGGTCGACTGCACGCGCGCCTTCGGCGGTGCCCAGGTATTTGCCATCGCCATGGGTAGGCAGGAACCAGAAGATATTAAGGCTCATGGAGTTGTCTCCTTTCCGGAAATCGTCATAGTCCGGATCAATCCGGGAAATTCGGCCCCGCCCCGATCCTCGACCTGAAAGGCTGAGGGAGCTGGCCGGCGGCGCCGAAACGTCCGCCGACCTTGATCGGCTCCCCTCTCCCGTTCACGGCAAGGGGTTTGGGGGAGAGGGCTATGGTCTTACTGGGCCTGCGCGACCTTGGCCGGCGGATTCCAGATCACATCCTTGATGGTCAGCTGCCTGGGGATCAGCTTCAGCTCGGTGAAGGTGTCGGCGATCTTCTGCTGCGCCTCGACCACATCCGCGGTGATGAACTGCGCGCCGTAACCCTGACGCTCAACAGCCTGACGAGTGATCTCCGGGGACAGGCCGATCAGCGGCGCGACCTGGCTGGTGGCCTCGTCGAGGTTGCCCTTGACCCACTCGCCGACACCGCGAATTTCCTCGACCAGCACACCAATCACCTGCGGGTGCTGCTCGGCATAGCTGCGGGTGGCCAGGTAGAACTGGTGGTTGTCGACCAGGCCAGTGCCATCACGCAGGCTGCGGGCCTGCAACTGCTGCTCGGCGGCGGACTGGAACGGGTCCCAGATCACCCAGGCATCGACGCTGCCACGCTCGAAGGCGGCGCGGGCATCGGCCGGCGGCAGGTAGACCGGGGTGATATCGCCGTACTTTAGGCCGGCATCTTCCAGCGCGCGCACCAGCAGGTAATGCACGTTGGAACCCTTGTTCAGGACGACCTTCTTGCCCTTGAGCTCGGCCACCGATTTGATCGGCGAGCCCTTGGGTACGAGGATCGCCTCACCACTCGGTGCCGGCGGCTCATGGGCGACATAGAGCAAGTCGGCGCCAGCGGCCTGCGCGAATACCGGCGGGGTTTCACCGGTAACGCCGAAGTCCACGGAGCCGACGTTGAGGCCTTCGAGCAGCTGCGGGCCGCCCGGGAACTCCGTCCACTTGACCTCCACGCCATGCTCGGCCAGGCGCTTTTCCAGGGTGCCCTTGGCCTTTAGCAGTACCAGGGTGCCGTATTTCTGATAGCCGATACGCAACGTCTCGGCTTGAGCTTGAGTGATGGCGCCGAAGGAAATGGCCGCGGCAAACAGGGCGACCAGACTCCGACGCAAAGTGTTGGCGCCCATGGCGACCTCCTTTGCAGATTGAGTGTGGGCCTGCTTGCCCGTTGGCGGGCGAGTAAGGCGGGAAAGCAGCCGCAAGCTTCAAGCCTCAAGTCGCAAGCGGGCGTGCCCGCTGCTGCTGGCTTCTACTTGCAGCTTGTAGCTTGCAGCTCATCGCTGCTCTTTCAAATACTCCAGCGGGCGTTCACCAGCCGGTCATTCAATACGTTCGGATCGATCGGCTTCGGCCGTCGCGCCAGGGCTGCGCCCAGTTGTTCCAGTGACTCGTCGAGGCGCTCGCGCAACTCGTCGTCGATCTGCGCGGGCCTGTCCCCTTCCGGGTAGGCGATCTGTTTGTCCACGGCGAACACGCCGGAGAGCATTTCCTGCGCCTTCAGCGCGGCCAGCACCGGCTTGAGCGCGTAGTCCACCGCCAACAGATGCGCCGGGCTGCCGCCACTGGCCAGGGGCAGCACCACCTTGTGGGCCAGGGCGCGCTCGGGCAGCAGATCCAGCAGCACCTTCAGCGCGCCGGTGAACGACGCCTTGTACACCGGCGTGCCGACCACCAGGCCATCGGCGCTGGCCACCACGGCCTGCAGTTGGCGCACGGCCGGGCTGTCGAAGCGGGCATGCAGCAGGTCCTCGGCGGGAAAATCGCGTACCCGCAGCAGGCTCACTTCCACGTGCTGCGCCTCGAGGCGCTGGCGGACGTAATCCAGCAGCACCTCGGTGCGCGAACGCGCCGCAGGGCTACCGGAGAGCAACACGACGTGCATGCTGGTTCCTTATTTATTCGGCTGCGGGGTCAGGCGCAGATAGGGTTTGACCGCGCGATAGCCTTTCGGAAAGCGCTCGGCAATCTCGGCCTCGTCCTTCAATGACGGCACGATCACCACCTCTTCACCGTCCTGCCAGTTGGCCGGAGTGGCGACCTTGTAGTTGTCGGTCAGTTGCAGCGAATCGATGACGCGCAGGATTTCGTTAAAGTTGCGCCCGGTACTGGCCGGATAGGTGATGGTCAGGCGCACCTTCTTGTTCGGGTCGATGATGAACAGCGAACGCACGGTCAGGGTGTCGTTGGCGTTGGGGTGGATAAGGTCGTAGAGGTCGGACACCTTGCGGTCGGCATCGGCGATGATCGGGAAATTGACCGCGGTGTTCTGCGTCTCGTTGATGTCGTCGATCCACTTGATGTGCGAATCCACCGGGTCGACAGACAGGGCGATGGCCTTGACGCCGCGTTTGGCGAATTCGTCCTTGAGCTTGGCGGTGAAGCCCAGCTCGGTGGTGCACACCGGGGTGAAGTCGGCTGGATGGGAGAAGAGAATGCCCCAGCTGTCACCGAGCCACTCGTGAAAACGAATGCGGCCTTCGCTGGAATCCTGTTCAAAGTCGGGGGCGATGTCGCCCAGGCGGATGGTCATGATCGTGCTCCTTGGCAGCGGCTTGCGTGGTGCTCACTATGCTCAGGAACGAAACGAAACAAAAAGAATAAATAATGATTTATTTATAACCAAAACAACTTTAAAGAAAGACCGTCATGACCACCTCAACCCTGCACGAGATTCCCCGCGAACAGGCGCCCATGGCGCTGTTGCTGGAAGCCGATCCCAACATCTCCCTCATCGCCCGTTATCTACAGGACAGTCATTGCGTGGTCGCGCGCCTGGACAACGCGATCGTCGGCGCCTACGTGATCAAGGCCCTCACCGTCGATACCTGGGAACTGATGAACATCGCCGTGGCGCCCGAACACCAGGGTCAGGGTATCGGCGCCCTGCTGCTGCACCACGCCATCGACCAGGCCCGGCAATTGGGGGCGAAGCGCCTGGAACTGGGCACCGGCAGCTTTGGCCACCAACTGACCTTCTACCAGCGCGCCGGCTTTCGCGTGGTCGCGGTGGAACCGGACTACTTCCTGCAGCACTGCCCCGAGCCATTGTTCGAGAATGGCCTGCGGCATCGGGATCGTTTGCGCCTGGCGCTGGAGCTTTAGGCAGAGTCGCGCAGACGATAGCCGACACCAGCCTCGGTGATCAGATAGCGCGGCGCGGCCGGGTCGTCGCCGAGTTTCTGCCGCAGGTGGCCGACCACCACGCGCAGGTAATGACTGTCGCCGACGTGACTGGGGCCCCAGATATCACGCAGCAACTGTTGCTGGGTCACCACCCGCCCGAGGTGCTGGGCGAGCAGCGCCAGCACCGCGTATTCCTTGGGCGTCAGGGCGATTTCGGTGCCGTCGAGGCTGACCCGGCGATAGGCCAGGTCGATATTCAGCGCGCCACAGGCGATGCTCGCCGGCAACGCTTCGCGGCCCAGGCCCTGGCGCAGCAGCACGCGCACCCGGGCGAGAAATTCCTGAATGCCGAAGGGTTTGGTCACGTAGTCGTTGGCGCCGCCGTCCAGCGCCAGCACCTTCTCCCCCTCGCTGGCGCGCACCGAGAGCACCAGCACCGGTATCTGGCTCCATTCGCGCAGGCCGCGCAGTACCTGCTGGCCGTCGAGGTCGGGCAGGCCGAGGTCGAGCACGACGAGATCGGGACTGTGCAGCGCCGCCTGGGCCAGGCCGTCTTCGCCGTTGGCCGCCTCCAGCACCCGATAGCCCTGGGCGCTGAGGGCGATGCGCAGGAACTTGCGGATCTGCGCTTCGTCGTCGATCAGCAGAATGCTCGGCCCCTGACTCATCAGTCGTCCTCGGCTTGTGGTTGCGTGGTCAGCGGCAGGTGCAGGGTCAGGCTGGCACCACGGCCATCGAGGCCTCCGCCGACCGTGACGCGACCACCATGGGCGCCGACCATGCCCTGGCAGATCGCCAGGCCCAGACCGGTGCCCTGGCCGCCGCGATCGCCCCGCGCTGCGGTGTAGAACATGTCGAAGATCTTCGCCCGTTCCGCCTCGGGAATGCCAGGGCCCTGATCAGCGACCACGAAGCGCAGCTCCTGCTCATCGTATTCCAGCGCCACGCGCAGGCGCCCGGCCGGCGGCGAGAAGCGCGCGGCGTTCTCCAGCACGTTGACCAGCGCCTGCTCGATCAGCGCCGCATGCACATGCAGCAATGGCGGCTGTGGCGGCAGCAGGCATTCGACCTGCAACGGCGCAAGAACCGCGCGCAGGCGCTGCAGGGCGCTGGCGACGATATCGCTGGGCGCCACCCAGTCGCGCGCCAGCTTTAGCCCGCCATGGCCGAGGCGGGTCATGTCGAGCAGGTTCTGGATATAGCGGTCGAGGCGCTCGGCCTCGTCGCGGGTGCTTTCCAGCAATTCACGGCGATCCGCCTCGGGGATCGCCTCGCCCAGCGCCAGCAGGCTGTCGATGGAACCGCGCATGGCCGTCAGCGGCGTGCGCAGGTCGTGCGACACCGAAGCCAGCAGCGCGCTGCGCAGCTCCTCGGTCTGCCCGTGCAGGCGCGCCGCCTCCAGCTCCTCGGCCAGTTGCGCGCGGGCCAGGGCTTGCGCCAGCGGCTGGCCCAGGGCGGCGGCCAGGCGTCGCCGCGTATCGGCCAACGGCGCGCCCTGCGCACTCTGCAAACCGATCAGCAGCAGCGGCCCCTCCTCCCCGCACAGCGGCCACCACCACCAGCGGCTGCTGGGCAGGGTATCGGTACCCAGGCCCGCCGCTTGCTCGTGCTGCCAGGCCCAATCGGCAGCGGCGCGCTCGGCATCAAGCAATTCGGCGTGTAGGCCACCCTCGTGGCACCACTGCCCGTCAGCGCTGCGCGACAGCAGTGTCAGCTGCACGTCCGGCCAGCCACCGAGTTGCTGCTCGGCCACCGCCAGCACGGCCTGGCGATCGGCGGCGACGGTAAGCTTGCGCGACAGCTCCAACAGGGCCGTGGTCTCGCTCTGCGCCTGGCGCAACGCCTGCACCTGGCGCCGCTGGCGGCTGGCCAGGTTGCCGGTCAGCCCGGCCATGAGCAGGAAAAACAGCAGGGTCAGCACGTCCTCGTGGCGATGAATCTGAAGCGTCCAAGTTGGCGCGATGAACAAAAAGTCGTAACTGAGAAATGACAGCCCAGCACAGAGCAGCGCCGGGCCCAGGCTGCTGCGCACCGCCACCAGCAGCACGGCGGCAAGGAACACCAGGGAGATGTTCGGCAGCTCCAGCACCCGCGCCAGGCCGAGGGAGATCAGCGTGGCGCAGGCGGCGACCAGCGCGGCCAGTAAGTAGTCGCGCCAGCGCGGTGCGACGCGTGCGCGTCGGCCTGCCGCGGGCTGATCACCTGCCGCATCCAGCACGCTCACTTCCAGCCCGGCACCGGCGGCCAGCAGGCGCTCGCCAAGACCGCGACCGAGCCAGCGCCGACGCAGGCGCCGTGTGCTGCTGCCGACCAGGATTAGGCTGGCGCGGCGTTCGCGGGCGTGGTCGAGCAGCGTGCTCGCCACCGAGTCGCCGTGCAGCGTCACCACCTCGCCACCGAGGCGCTCGGCCAGGCGCAGCGCGGCTTGCAGGCGCCCACGCTGCTCCTCGTCCATGGTCCGACGGCTGTCCACGTGCACCACCGACCAGGGCAGATGGCGCCGCTCGGCGACCCGACAGGCGTGGCGCACCAGACGCTCGGCCTCGCCGTCGCCGTCCACCCCCACCAGCAGGCGCCCGAGCACGCTGGGTGCGGCCTGGCCGAGCTGACGATAGCGCTGGTCGAGATCGGCATCGACCCGCGCGGCGGCGGTCTGCATGGCCAGCTCGCGCAGCGCCGTGAGGTTGGTCGGCGAGAAGAAGGCGTCGATGGCCGCCCGCGCCTGCTCGGGCATGTACACCTTGCCGTCGCGCAGGCGTTCGAGCAGCTCGCGCGGCGGCAGGTCGACCAGCTGGATCTCGTCGGCTTCCTGCAGCACCCAATCCGGCACCGTCTCGCGCACCTGCACGCCGGTGATATCGCGGACGCGGTCGTTGAGGCTTTCCAGATGCTGGACGTTGACCGTGGTGTAGACGTCGATGCCGGCGGCGAGCAGCTCCTGCACGTCCTGCCAGCGCTTGGCGTGGCGGCTGCCGGGGGCGTTGCTGTGCGCCAGCTCGTCCACCAGCGCCAGCTTGGGCGGGTCGGCGAGCAGGCTGTCGAGATCCATCTCGCTCAGCTCCAGGCCGCGATAGGGCAGGCGCAATGGCGGCTGCTGCGGCAGGCCCAGCAGCAGCGCCTCGGTATCGCTGCGGCCGTGGCTTTCCACCACCCCGGCGCGCAACGCCACGCCCTGGCGCAGTTGCGCATGGGCGGCCTGCAGCATGGCGTAGGTCTTGCCCACGCCCGGCGCCGCGCCGAGAAACACCTTGAGCCGGCCACGGCCTTCGCGGGGCAGGTCGGCGAGCAGCGCTTCGGCGCGCAGGCTGTCGTTCATCGAGCACTCGTCACTGGGAAGAAGTAGGCGGATTGTCGATCAGCGCCAGGTTCAGAGCCAGTACATTGACCACCGCCGGGCCGAACAGCGGGCGCTCGGTGTGCGCTTCGATCAGGCGCAGCAGCTCCACCTCTGCCAGGCCACGGGCCTGGGCGATGCGCGGCACCTGCCAGGCAGCGGCTTCGGGTGACAGGTGCGGGTCAAGGCCGCTGCCCGAGGTGGTTGCCAGTTGCATCGGGAGCGGCGCCTGGCCGCTCAGGCCGACGCCGGCCTGCTCGATGCGCTCACGGAGCTGCGGGTTGCTCGGCGCCAGGTTGCTGGTGGCGCTGGCCACGGTGGCGTAATCGCCGGCCGAAGGGCGCGGCTGGAACCACTGATCGCCGTCGAAGGCCTGGGCGATCAGGCGGCTGCCGCGCACCTGGCCGGCGTCGTCACGCACCAGGCTGCCGGCGGCCTGATCGGGGAAGGACAGGTGCGCCACGCCGGTGACGCTCAAGGGATAGGCGACTCCGACCAACAGGGTCATGAAAGCCAAGGTGGTGATGGCGGGGCGAATATGGTCGAGCATGATGAATCTCCGAATAGGCGAATCGCTTGTCTCCCCTCTCCCGCTTGCGGGAGAGGGGCGGGG
>NZ_DLMS01000010.1:0-127012 GCF_002479365.1 Pseudomonas sp. UBA7530 | reverse complement strand
GCTTGCGGGAGAGGGGCGGGGGAGAGGGGCTATCCAGTAATACCGAGTGGCCTACCCTCTCCCCAGCCCTCTCCCATAAATGGGAGAGGGAGCAGGCCGTGCGTGAACTACACCCAGCCCAACCCCACCAGCAGCAGGTCGAGCAGCTTGATGCCGACGAAGGGCGCGAGCAGCCCACCGAGGCCGTAGATCAGCAGGTTGCGCCGCAGCAACTGGCCGGCGTCCAGCGCCTGGATGCGCACGCCGCGCAGCGCCAGCGGGATCAGCGCGACGATGATCAGGGCGTTGAACACGATGGCCGAGAGGATCGCGCTCTGCGGGCCGTGCAGCTGCATCAGGTTGAGCGCGCCAAGCTGTGGGTAGATGCCGGCGAACAGCGCCGGGAGGATTGCGAAGTACTTGGCCACGTCGTTGGCCACCGAGAAGGTGGTCAGCGCGCCACGGGTCACCAGCAGTTCCTTGCCCACCTGCACCACGTCGATCAGCTTGGTCGGGTCGCTGTCCAGATCCACCAGGTTGGCAGCCTCGCGGGCGGCCTGGGTGCCGTCGTTCATGGCCAGCCCGACGTCGGCCTGGGCCAGCGCCGGGGCGTCGTTGGCGCCATCGCCGCACATGGCCACCAGCTTGCCTTCGGCCTGCTCGGCACGGATGCGTGAGAGCTTCTTCTCCGGCGTGGCTTCGGCGATCACGTCGTCGACACCGGCCTCGGCGGCGATAGCGGCTGCGGTCAGCGGGTTGTCACCGGTCACCATCACGGTGCGGATGCCCATGGCACGTAATTCGGCGAAGCGCTCGCGGATGCCCGGCTTGACCACGTCCTTGAGGTGGATGGCGCCGAGCAGGCGCCCGTCCCCGGCCACCAGCAGCGGCGTGCCGCCGCTCTGGGCGATCTTCTCCACCTCGCGCGCCAGAGGCGCCGGCAGCTCATCACGGCCCAGGCCGAGGTAGGCCAGCACCGCATCCACCGCGCCCTTGCGGTAGGCCACACCACCAACATCAGCGCCGGACAGGCGCGTCTCGGCGCTGAAGGCGATCAGGGTCATGCCGCTGCGCTCGGGCACCTCCATCGGGTGCAGCGCCGCCAGGTATTCGACGATGGACTTGCCCTCCGGCGTGTCGTCACCCTGCGAGGCCAGCAGCGCAGCCTCGGCCAGCTCCAGCGTGATGACGCCCGGCGCCTTGACCATGGCGCTGCAGCGACGGTTGCCGAAGGTGATGGTGCCGGTCTTGTCCAGCAGCAGGGTGTGCACGTCGCCGGCGGCCTCAACGGCGCGGCCGGACTTGGCGATGACGTTGAGGCGCACCAGGCGATCCATGCCGGCGATGCCGATGGCCGAGAGCAGGCCGCCGATGGTGGTGGGGATCAGCGTCACCAGCAGCGCCGCCAGGTAGATCAACGGCAGGTCGCCACCGGCAAAACGGGCGAACGGTTGCAGCGTGGCCACCACCAGCAGGAAGATCAGGGTCAGGCCGATCAGCAGGATATCCAGCGCTACCTCGTTGGGCGTCTTCTGCCGGCGCGCGCCTTCGACCAGGGCGATCATGCGGTCGAGGGTGGAGTCGCCGGGGTTGGCGCTGATGCGCACCAGCAGCCAGTCCGACACCAGCCGGGTATTGCCGGTGACCGCCGAGCGGTCGCCGCCGGACTCGCGGATCACCGGCGCGGACTCGCCGGTAATCGCCGCCTCGTTGACCGCCGCCACCCCTTCGATCACCTCGCCGTCGCCGGGGATCAGCTCGCCGGCCTCGACCCGCACCACATCGCCCTTGCGCAGGCTGCTGGCCGGTACGGACTGGAACTGCGCGCCGACCTGCTTGCGCGCCATCAGGCCCTGGCTGCCGGACTTGAGGCTGTCGGCGCGGGCCTTGCCACGGCCCTCGGCCAGGGCCTCGGCGAAGTTGGCGAAGAGCACGGTGAACCACAGCCACAGGGCGATCTGCACGCCTAAGGCATTGCTTACTGCAGGGTTGGGGACAAAGCACAGCACGCTGGTGACCAGCGCTGTCAGCTCCACCACCAGCATCACTGGCGAGCGCAACAGTTGGCGCGGGTCGAGCTTGACGAAGGTCTGCTTGAGGGCCGGGCGCCACAGCGCGCCGAGGCCGGTCTGCGGCTGGCTGCTGGACGATTGGGCGCTGCGTTGCGCCGTTACGGGGGCATTCATCACGGTCTCTCCTTCAGAACGCCAGGTGTTCGGCCAGCGGGCCCAGGGCCAGCGCCGGCATGAAGGTCAGGCCACCCGCCAGGAGGATGGTCAAGGTCAGCAGCACGACGAACAGCGGCCCATGGGTGGGGAAGCTGTTCTGCCCCTGCGGCGCGGCCCGCTTGGCCGCCAGGCTGCCGGCGATCGCCAGCACCGGCAAGATGTAGCCGAAGCGCCCGAGCAGCATGGCCAGGCCGAGCATCAGGTCGTGGTAGGGCGTGTCGGCGCCGAAGCCGGCGAAGGCCGAGCCGTTGTTTCCGGTGGCCGAACCGTAGGCGTACAGCGCCTGGCTGAAGCCGTGCGGACCGGGATTGCCGATGGACGCCGCCGGCCCGGCGAAACTCACCGCCAGGGCGCCGAATATCAGCACGCCGACCGGCATCACCAGCAGCGTGGCGACCATCAGGCGTACCTCGCGGGCTTCCAGTTTCTTGCCCAGGTAGGCCGGGGTGCGGCCGATCATCAGCCCGGCGAGGAAAACCGCGATCAGCACGAACAGCAGCATGCCGTAGAGGCCGGCGCCGACGCCGCCGAAGACGATCTCGCCGAGCAGCATGTTCACCAGCGGCACCAGCCCACCCAAGGCACTGAAGCTGTCGTGCATTGAGTTGACCGAGCCGTTGGACGCCGCCGTGGTGGTGGTCGCCCAGAGCGCCGAAGCGAAGCTGCCGAAGCGCGCCTCCTTGCCCTCCAGCGAGCCGACCTGCTCGATAGGCAGCCCGGCCAGCGCCGGGTTCGGCTGCAACTCCGCACAGGCGCAGACACCCAGGCCGATGACGAACAGCAGCAGCATGCTGGCGAGGATCGCCCGGCTCTGGCGCAGGTCACGCACGTAGTGGCCGAAGGTGAACACCAGCGCCGCCGGGATCAGCAGGATCGACGCCAGCTCCAGCAGGTTGCTAAGCGCCGTAGGGTTCTCGAACGGATGCGCCGAGTTGACGCCGAAAAAGCCGCCGCCGTTGGTGCCCAGTTGCTTGATGGCGATCTGGCTGGCCGCCGGCCCCATCGGCAGGCTCTGCTCGCTGCCCTGCAGAGTGGTGGCGGACACGTAATCGCTGAAGTTCTGCGGCACGCCCTGCCACACCAGCAGCACGGCCAGCACCAGGCACAGCGGCAACAGGCCGTAGAGCACGGCGCGAGTGATATCGACCCAGAAGTTGCCCAGGCGGTCGCTGGACTGCCGCGCCAAACCCCGGCACAGCACCACCAGCACCGCCACGCCCACCGCCGGGCTGACGAAGTTCTGCACGCCAAGGCCGAGCATCTGGCTGAAGTAGCTGAGCTGCGCCTCGCCGCTGTAGGCCTGCCAGTTGGTGTTGGTGACGAAACTCACCGCCGTATTGAACGCCAGGGGTAGGCTCATCCCGGCCACCTGCTGCGGGTTGAGCGGCAAAGCGCCCTGCAACAGCAGAATGCTCATCAGCCCCAGCAGGCAGACCAGGCTGAAGACCAGCAGCGCCAGCGCGTAGCCGCGCCAGCTTTGCTCCTGCTGCGGGTCGACGCCGGCCACGCGATAGCACAGGCGCTCCAGCGGCTGCAGCAACGGGCTGAGCCAGGTGCGCTGGCCCTCCATCACGCGATAGAAGTAGCGCCCGAGAAAGGGTGCCGGTGCCAGCACCAGCAGGGAAAAGGCCGCCAGCAGCAGCCAGTCGTAGTCGTGCATGGCCGCCTCCTCAACCACGTCCGGCGGTCAGCAGGACCGACAGCAGGTAGGCGAAGAGGCCGACCACCAGGACCAGCGACACACCATCGATTGCGTTCATTTACAAAGCTCCACGATGCGAGGAATCCGCTCGCGAGCATTGTCGAAAGGCTGGCCGTAAAAAATCGATTGGCGCCCCGTGACCGGGGCGTAAAGAAAGCGTATTGGAGCGGCTGGAGGCCGGCCGTCATGGGTGCGCGGCCTGCCGCGTCACCTGAATAGATAACGCGGCAATACCCATAGATACAGCAGCATGCCGAACAGCTCCACCAGCGACTGCAACACGATCACCAGGGCCACCAACTCCCAGCCCGCGGGCAACGCCACGGCAAAAGGCAGCATGACGAAGGAATTGCGCGTGCCCATGCTGAACGCCAGAGTACGCCCCTGCTCACGCGGCAGACCCAGCAGCACGGCCAGCGCCTTGGCCAGCAGCGCCGCCAGCATCAGGAAGCCCGCGAATAACGGCAGCAGCACGGGCAACAACTCCAGCGCCGAACGCGCCACTCCCACCTGGGCGGCGGCGATCAACAGCAGCACCAGCCCCAGCAACGGAATCGGCCACCAGGCCAGGTGATCGCGCACCCGCTCACGCTCGGCGCGCGCCTCGATCCAGCGTTGGGTTGGCGGCGCCAGCAGCAGCGGCAGCAAAACCACCAGCACAGCCGGCCAGACATCAGCCAGGCCCAGCGTCGTGGCGAACTGCGCGTCGGCCATCAGCCACAGGTACAGCGGCAGCAGGAGCAATTGCACAAGCAGGTTCAGCGGCGTGATGGCGATGGCGCGCGGCACGTTGCCACCGCCCAACTGGCTGAAAGTGATGAACCAGTCGGTGCAGGGCACCAGCAGCACCAACAGCACGCCCAGGCGCAGCGCCGAATCGTCCGGCAGCCACTGCAACAGGCCCCACACCAGCAGTGGCAACAGGACGAAATTGCCCAGCAACACCGCGAGAACGAAACGGTGGTCGCTAAACGCCTCGCGCAGATGCAGCAGCGGCACCTGCACGAAGGTGGCGAACAGCAACAGCATCAGCGCCGGCCATAACAGCCAGTCGCTGATGTGGTCGATACCTGGCCACAGGGTGCCCAGCAGCAAACCCAGGATGATGCCGGCCAGATACACCCAGACCTGCTGGCGCTCCAGCGTTAGCCGTTGCATCGGCCTCTCCAGTCGGACTCAAACCAACCATTGCACCAGCAAGCCAACCAGGGCACAAGCCAGCAGAGTCTCGATCACCCCACGCTTGAAGCCCAGCAACGCCACGCCCGCCCCGAGGGTAATCAACGCCGACAGCCAATCGAACGTACCGGCAAAACCCTGCGGCCAGAGCACGTGATAACCGAAGAACAACGCCAGGTTGAGAATCACCCCGACCACCGCCGCAGTGATGCCGGTCAGCGGCGCGGTGAACTTCAATTGACCATGAGTCGACTCCACCAGCGGCCCGCCGGCGAGAATGAACAAGAACGACGGCAGAAAGGTGAACCAGGTGACCAGGCAGGCCGCCAGCGCGCCACTGGCGAAGGCCGAATCGCCACCGAACACCGGCTGGCCATAGGCACCGACGAACGCGACGAACGCCACCACCATGATCAACGGCCCCGGCGTTGTCTCGCCCAACGCCAGGCCATCGATCATCTGCCGGGGCGTCAGCCAGCCGTAGTGGTCGATGGCGCCCTGGTACACATAGGGCAGCACCGCGTAGGCGCCGCCGAAGGTCAGCAGCGCCGCCTTGGTGAAGAACCAGCCCATCTGCGTCAGCGTGCCCTGCCAGCCAAATGCCAGGGTCAGCAGGCACATCGGCAGTAGCCAGAGCACCACGCCGACAAGCAGAATCAGCGCTAACCGGCTGGAACGAAAATGCGTGTGCGCCAGGCGCGTCTCGTCATCGATCAACGCCGGCGCATGCGCCCCACCCGCTTCACCATGCCCGGCGCCGAACGCAAAGTGCTGTGGCGCCAGCCGCCCGCCGATATAACCAATCAGCGCGGCGCCCAGCACGATCAGCGGGAACGGCAACTGCAATGCGAAAATAGCGACGAAGGCCGCCGCCGCGATGGCCCACAGCCAGGCGTTCTTCAACACCCGCCCGCCAATGCGCCAGGCCGCCTGCATCACGATGGCAGTCACCGCCGGCTTGATGCCATAGAAGATCCCCGCCACCAGCGGCACATCGCCGAATACCAGATAGATCCACGACAGCACGACCAGAATCAGCAGCGACGGCAGCACGAACAATGCCCCGGCGATCACCCCGCCCCAGGTGCGGTGCATCAGCCAGCCGATATAAGTGGCCAACTGCTGCGCCTCCGGCCCGGGCAGCATCATGCAGTAGTTCAGCGCATGCAGAAAACGCCGTTCGGACAGCCAGCGACGCTTCTCCACCAGCTCCTGATGCATGATCGAAATCTGCCCCGCCGGCCCGCCGAAACTGATCAGCCCCAGCTTCAACCAGAACCAGAAAGCCTGCAGCAAACTAACCGTGGCGGGACGTTCAAGCGAGTCGGACATAAAAGGGCTCCAGCGACTGCAATCGACCGGCCACTATAGCCACGAAAGATGACAGCAGCACGACATCGCACGAAAAATCACCAGCCAAGCGCAGCCCTTGCTCCACCTGGCCTGGAGGAGTTTTCCCGCATCTTACCCACAGCACTTTCCCCAGATTTTGTGTACGACACCCGGCAGCACGCCCTCGCCCCGCACCGCTGTTGAAAAACCAAGCCAAGTGATTGATTAGAGGCGATATTCCGTCTGGCGATAACGCCAGCAAAGCGTCATTGAGCAAAAGTTGAGCGGCCCGCCGAGGCCCGCTTGAATGCTAGGCGCGAAGGGCTTTTGCAAAGGTTATCCACAGTGGTGCTCACAGAATTTGTGGGTGGGTTTGGGAAAGTCTGGATCGGAGAACAATTGGGGACAGACCACGATTAATTAACTATTAAATTGTGGTCCGTCCCCCAATACCCTCTCAAATTGAATGCCCCCGCCTCCAGGCAAATCCCCGGATTTCATCCGGGCTACAGCGAATCGGCTCACTCGTAGCGTCCATTCGAAGCTGATCGCCAGCAAACCGGCCCCTACGAATAGCATTTCCTCCACGAACAAAAAATCGGGCCTAACGGCCCGAAAAAGTACTCCACCTTGAAGAGTTCGTTTACAGCGCGTGCGACTGGTACAGCTCGGTCAGCGCCTCGCCGCGCAGGTAGGCCAGTTCCGCCGAGCGGCGGTCGCGGGGGCGAGCCAGGGGTACGGCCAGTTCGCGTTGCAGGCGGCTTGGTGTGCCGCCAAGGATCAGCACGCGGTCGCTGAGGTAGAAGGCTTCGTCGAGGTCATGGGTGACCAGCAGCACGGCGATCTCGTAGCGGGCGGCCAGCTCCACCACAAGATCCTGCAGTTTCATGCGGGTGAAGGCGTCCACCGCGCTGAAAGGCTCATCCAGCAGCAGTACCTGCGGTTTGCCGTACAGGGCGCGGGCGATGGCCACACGCTGGGCCTGGCCGCCGGATAAGTGTTTGGGCAACGCGTCGCCACGCCCATGCAAGCCGACGTCGCGGAGCAATTGTTCAACCCACTGGTCGTCGGCCACCCAGCCATCGGCGAAGCCGACGTTCTGCGCCACGCTGAGCCAGGGCATCAGCCGGGGTTCCTGGAACACCACGCCGATGCCGCTGCCACGCCCGAAGTGGAGCAGCGGGTTGAGTTCCAGCCCGCCTTGGTAATCCTGATCCAGCCCGGCAGCGATGCGCAGCAGGGTGCTCTTGCCGCAACCGGAAGGGCCGAGCAGGCTGACCACTTCGCCAGCGGCCAGGCTCAGACTCACTTCGTCAAGCACACGCGCCGCCCCGAAGGTCTTGCTGACCCGGCGCAGCTCGATCAGAGCGCTCATCATCGATCCCCCTCATAGTTGTCCCGCCAGGCCAGCGCACGGGTTTCCAGGGTCTTGAGCAGGCTGTCGCTCAGCTTGCCCATCACCGCCAGGGTAATGATCGCCACCAGCACTAGGTCAGGGCGCGAGACTTCGCGACCATCGGTGAGCAGATAGCCGATGCCTTCGGTCGCGGCCAGCAATTCTGCCGCGACGACGCACAACCAGGCCATGGATAGCCCGGCGCGCAAGCCGGTGAACAGATAGGGCTGCGCCGCCGGCACGAAGATGCGCCGCACCGTGGTTACTCGTGGCAGCCCATGTAACTCGCCCACCTCGACCAGCTTGCGGTCGACGTTGCGGATACCCGCCACTAGGTTGAGATAGACCGGGAAGAACGAACCGATGGCGATCAGGGTGACCTTCGATGTTTCGTCGATGCCCAGCCAGATTAGCAGCAACGGCACCCAGGCCAGCCCAGGCACCGCCCGCAAGGCCTGGAAGGTGGGGTCGAGGTAAGCCTCCAAACGCCGGCTCAGGCCCACCAGCGATCCGAGCACCAGTGCCAGCGAGGCGCCGATGGCGAAGCCCGCCACTACCCGCAGAGAACTGGCGAGAATGTGCGTCCACAATGGCCCGTCCGCCAGTTCCCAAAGGGTCAGCACCAACTCGCTGGGGGCCGGCATCAGATAGGCGGGAATCCAGCCCAGGCGCACCACAGACTCCAAGACCGCCAGCAGGAGCAACGG
This sequence comes from Pseudomonas sp. UBA7530, assembly GCF_002479365.1. NCBI lineage: Bacteria > Pseudomonadati > Pseudomonadota > Gammaproteobacteria > Pseudomonadales > Pseudomonadaceae > Pseudomonas > Pseudomonas sp. UBA7530. The sequence continues at coordinate 118,489 of NZ_DLMS01000010.1, read as the reverse complement.
CAGCGCCCAGCCGCGAAGGCTTGCCAGCCCCGGCAGCCATTCGCGCCAGGCTGCGCGAGACGGCGTCTGGACCAGAGATTCAGCGCGACTCATCGGCGGCCTCGATCACGCCCTGGGCTATGCGTGCGTCGATCAATGTCTGCAAGGCCGCCTCGGTATCGGCATTGCGGCGGAGTACACCATCGGCCACCAGCAGCGGAATGACCGGCTTGATGGCATCCAGATGCGCATCGCCCGGCAAGGGCCTGGTGAAGTCATAGCGGCCCAGCTGCAGGCGAATCACCTCGACTGGCAGCTGGGTTTCAACCGACACCAGCTGCGCCGCCGCTTCGGGATTGCCGATGATCCAGCGCCGCGCACGTTCGTAGGCCTTGACCACGGTGGCAACCGCTTCCGGCTGCTCGGCGAGAAAGCGCTCATGGGTGTTGAGAAACGCCCCCAGGCCGAACTCGGCGTTTTCATAGACGAAACGCGCACCGGCCAGCTGGGCACCGGCCATGTGCGGATCGAGCCCAGCCCAGGCATCGACACGACCCTGCTCGAGTGCGGTGCGACCTTCAGGGTGCTGCAGGTGAACGATCTTCACGTCCGCGGGCTTGAGGTCTTGCGCTGCCAGGGCACGCAACAAGAAAAAGTAGGGATCGGTGCCCTTGGTCGCGGCAACCTGCTTGCCACGCAGGTCATGCAGGTTCTGATAGGGCGCGGCAGCCTGCACGACGATGGCGCTGGGCACGGACCACAGATAGTTGTAGATGGCCTTGACCGGCTGGCCGTTGGTACGGCTGACGAAGGCGGAAATGCTCGACGTCAGGGCGAAGTCGGACGCGCCACTGTTGAGGAATTCCAAGGAGTTGTTACTACCGCGCGACAGCACCCAGCGCACGTCGGTGCCGGTGGCGGCGAAGTCTTTCTCCAGCCAGCCGTTGTGCTTGATCACCAGGCTTTCCGGTGAATAGAAGGCGTAGTCGAGGCGCACTTCCTTTGGGGGTGCGGCATGTACGGCAGTGGGCAGCCAGGCGGCGAACAACGCGGTCAGGCCAAAACGCAAGATGGTGCTTTTCATGATCATCTCCATAGACGGATGAGTCACCTTCCGGCCCGTTTGCGGGCCGGTCAGGAGATGGCATAGCGGGTTCGTAGCAATGGGAACAACCGTGACGAGGCGTCTGCCGCGAACTTCGCGAACAAGTCCGCTCCCACAGGTTTGTGCAATGACTAACGAAAGCGCTGATCAGAGCAGGGTCAGGGTGTAGCTCAGGATCAGGCGGTTTTCGTCGGCGTCAGTGCTGACGTTGCCGCGCTGGGTCGCGTTGCGCCAGGACACGCCGAGGCCTTTCAGCGGACCGTCCTGCAGGGTGTAGTCGAGGCGGAAGTCGCGTTCCCACTCCTTCAGATCGCCATTGGCAGAATCGACGTTGTCGCCCTTGAGGTAGGCGACGCTGGCCTTGAGGCCCGGGACGCCGAGTTTGGTGAAGTCATAGCCGTATTCGGCCAGCCAGGCGCGCTCGCCGGCGTTCTGGAACTTGCCGATCTGGCGGTCGGTGATCAGGTAGGACGAGCTGCCGCCGCCCTGGTTGAGGAAGGGGAAGGCGCTGTCGCCTTCGACCTGCTGGTAGCCCAGGCTGGCGAAGTGGCTGCCCAGGGTGTAGGTGAACAGCGCGCTCCAGGTCTGGTTGTCGACCTCGCCGGTGCTGCTGTCGCCGGCACGCCAGTAGCCGGCGCTGCGATAGCCATCGGCACGGCCGGAGGCGCTGCCGTTCTTGCCATCGGAGTTGCTGTCGAAGTAACGCAGGTCGGTCTTCAGCGAGCCCGGGCCGATGGCCCAGTTGTGCACCAGGCCGAGGAAGTGCTGTTTGTAGAAGTCTTCCAGGTTGCCGTAGTAGTACTGCAGCGTCAGGTCCTTGGTCAGCTTGTAGTCACCACCGGCGAAGTAGAACTTGTTGGTGTCGGCGTCACCGGTGGCGCCGGCGATACGCAGAGCGATGTCGTCGGTGGAGCTGCGGGTCTTGGTGCTTTCCAGCTGGCCGGCGGTCAGGGTCAGGCCGTCGATCTCGTTGGAGGTGATCTGCCCGCCTTCGAAAGTCTGCGGCAGCAAGCGGCCGTCGTTGAAGGTCACCACCGGCAGCTTCGGCAGCAGGGTACCAATACGTGCCTCGGTCTTGGACAGGCGCACCTTGGCGGTCACACCGGCCTTGCTGTAGTCGTCCACGGCGCTGCCGTCGCTATCGAGCGGGAACAGCTGGCCTGGGGTGCGATCACGGCCCGCCTTGCTTGCGGTGCCGCCGGAATCCAGCTTCACGCCAAGCAGGCCGATGGCGTCGAGGCCGAAACCGACGGTGCCCTGGGTGAAACCGGAGCTGTAGTTGAAGATGAAACCTTGCCCCCACTCTTGCGCCTCGCCGTTGTTGTTGGCGGTGTTCTTGGTGTTCAGGTCGTAATAGAAATTGCGCAGGCCGAGGCTGGCCTTGCTGTCTTCGATAAAACCGGCGGCGGTGGCCTGGTTGGCGATGGCGGCCAGCGTGACAGCCAAGGCCAGGGTGGATTTTTTCATGCTCGATGCTCCAAGTGCTTTGTGTGCTGTTCTGGGGTTGGCACTGCACAGGGGCTCGGCAGGACAGCGTACGTGGCGCTGGTCTCGGCGGATTGGCATTAGAGCCCCTGATTCGGGCCCGATGCGGTGGTCCGCTGTCGGCTAGTGGCTAATCTACGAGACGAGCGCTAATCCCTAAAAAGAATTATTTTTTACTTTGCAGTAACTAAATGGAATATAAGCGGCACGTAAGCCGTACCGCGCTGCAACCAAAACGCGAAGCAGCTTCGTAGGGCGTACTCGCGCAGCAGTACGCCGGCAGATATACGCAGTACCGCAACGCGGCGGATCGTTCGCTTCGCTAAAAGCCGCCAGCGTTCTGCACCGATATTCGCCTAAGCTAATTCCCAAAAATTATTTGTTGGCTATTTTTTAGATCGTCTAGCTTCTCTCCACCGGATCACCGGACTTCTTTCTCTAAACACTGAAGTACGCGTGATCCGCCGCAAGCCCATGGCCGGCACGTGTTCGTATCGAGAGCCGCCATGTCCCACACCCATTCCAAACGCAGCACACTGATCGCCGCCTCGCTGGCCATCGGCCTGCTCGCCGCCCCGCTCACCGAAGCCGCCGAAAAACTGCGCATCGGCTACCAGAAATCCTCCACGCTGATCAGCCTGCTGAAGAGCCAGGGCACCCTGGAGAAGGCACTGGCCGATCAGGACATCAGCGTTAGCTGGCACGAATTCCCCAACGGCCAACCGCTGCTGGAGGCGCTCAACGTTGGCAATATCGACCTCTCCGCCGATGTCGCCGACACCGTGCCGGTGTTCGCCCAGGCTGCCGGTGCCGACCTCGCCTACTTCGCCCAGGAAGCACCCTCCCCCAGCGCGCAGGCGATCATCGTGCGCGAGGATTCGCCGATCAAAACCCTGGCCGACCTCAAGGGCAAGAAGGTCGCCGTGACCAAGGCCGCTGGCGTGCACTACCTGCTGATCGCCGCGCTGAACAAGGCCGGCCTGAAATTCAGTGATATCGAGCCGGCCTACCTGACCCCTGCCGACGGCCGCGCCGCCTTCGAGAACCGCAAGGTGGACGCCTGGGTCACCTGGGAGCCCTTCCTCAGCGGCGCCCAGCAGCAGTTGCCGAGCCGCATCCTCGCCGACGGCAAGGGACTGGCCGACTACCAGCGCTACTACCTAACCAGTGCCAAGTTCGCCAAGAGCCACCCACAGGTGCTGCAGACCGTGTTCGCCGAGCTGGCGAAGACCGGCGACTGGCTGCGCGCCAACCCGCGCCAGGCCGCTGAAATCCTCGGCCCGCTCTGGGGCAACCTCGACCCGGCCATCGTCGAGAAGGCCAACGCCAAACGCAGCTATCAGGTGCGCCTGGTACAGCCGGACAGCCTCGCCGAGCAGCAGAAGATCGCCGATGCCTTCTACAGCGCTAGCCTGTTGCCGACCTCGGTGGATGCCCGCGAAGTCAGCATCTGGAGCCCGCAATGAACGCCGAAACCCGCCTGCACCCCAATCTGCGCGACAAACCGCTGTTCGCTGCGCACCTATTCCCCGTGGACTTCGGCAGCCGCTCGGCCAAGGTCGAACGCCTGGCCCGGCGCCTGGCAATCAGCGCGGTAGAACGTGATCGCGCTGGCGGCAGCGCTCAGGTCGAACGCGAGCTATTGCGTGACAGCGGCCTGCTGACCCTGGCCGTGCCCCAGCAGTACGGAGGCCAGGGCGTGGCTTGGCCGGAGATCTACCGCATCGTGCGCTATCTGGCAGCGGTGGACAGTTCGCTGGCCCACCTCTTCGCCTTCCAGCACCTGCAGGTGGCGACCATTCTGCTGTTCGGCAACCCCGATCAGCAGCGCCACTGGCTGACGCGCACGGTGCAGGAGCGTTGGTTCTGGGGCAACGCCACCAACGGTCGTGACACCGGCCTCAAACTCAGCCCACGCGAAGAGCATTACGAGCTCAATGGCAGCAAGTCGTTCTGCTCCGGTGCGCTTGGCGCCGACGCGCTGGTGGTCAGCGCACCGCGCGGCAAGAACCCGGAGGATCGCGTATTCATCGTGCTGCCCAGCCAGCGCGAGGGCTTGGCGGTGAACAGCGACTGGGACGGCTTCGGCCAGCGCCAGACCGACAGCGGCACTGTGCAGTTCGAGCAGGTATTCGTCGATGCCAGCGAGCTGCTCGGCCCGGTCGGCCCCAGCCCGCGCACCACCCTGCGCGCCTGCCTGTCGCAACTGATCCTCACCCAGCTCTACCTGGGCAACGCTCAGGGCGCGCTGGACGCAGCGCTGCGTTACACCCGCGAACAGAGCCGCGCCTGGCCAGTATCGGGCGTGGCCAGGGCCAGCGACGATCCATTTATCCAGCAGCGCTACGGTGAGCTATGGCTGCGCTACCGCAGCGCCCTGCCCCTGGCCGAACACGCCGCCCAGCGCCTGCAAGCCGCCTGGGAAAAACCGGCACTGACCGCCGCCGAACGCGCCGAAGTGGCGTTGGCCATCAGCGAAGCCAAGGTGGTGGCCGTGCGTGCCGCGCTGGAGATCACCAGCCAGATCTTCGAAGCCATGGGCGCCCGCGCCACCAGCTCGCGCTACGGTTTCGACCGCTTCTGGCGCAACGTGCGCGTGCACAGCCTGCACGACCCCATCGACTACAAGATCCGCGACCTCGGCCACTGGCTACTCAGCGGCCAGGGCCCGCAAGCGTCGCTGTATGGCTGAAAGGGAAGCGATATAGGAGAGGCTTTAGCCACGACCGCGTATCCCGGATGCAATCCGGGATACGTCAGGCCACCTTGCTCGGCGAAGCATCCTCGAAGCGATCCACCTTGCGCAGGCTTTTGAAGCCGAGCATCCAGCCGCCGGTCACCGTCAGTGTGCAGGCGCAGCCGATCAGCGCCGCCGGCACCACGCCGAACCAGGCAGCGCTGGTGCCGGCGCGGAACTCGCCGAGCTCGTTGGAAGAGCCGATGAACAGCATGTTCACCGCGTTGACCCGGCCACGCATGGCGTCCGGGGTGGAGAACTGCACCAGCGAGGAACGGATATACATGCTCACCATATCCGCGCCGCCAGCCACCATCAGCGCCGCGAATGACAGCCAGAACAGGCTGGACAACGCGAACACCAGGTTGGCCAGGCCGAACAGCGCCACGGCGCCGAACATCACCAGGCCGACATGGCGATTGAACGGCTTCATGCTCAGGTACAGGCCGACCGACACTTCGCCGATGGCCATGGCGCTGCGCAGCAGGCCGAGGCCGGTCGGGCCGACTTCCAGCACTTCCTGGGCGTAGATCGGCAGCAACGCCACCACGCCGCCGAGCAACACGGCGAACAAATCCAGCGAGATGGTGCCGAGGATGATCGGCCGCGTGCGGATGAAGTGGATACCGGCCGTAAAGCGCGCCCAGGCGGTGGATTCCAGCGCCTGCATCTTCTCGGCATACAGCACCGGCACCCGTTGCAGCAGCACGCAGCCGGCGAGGAAGCAGGCCAGGCACACCGAGTAGGTCAGCCCGCCGCCGCCGATGGCGTACAGGCCACCGCCAATCACCGGCCCGGAAATGGTCGCGCCGCGCATGATCATGCTGTTGGCAGCGATGGCCGCAGCCAGACGCTCGCGCGGCACGATCTGCGGCAGCAGGCTCGATAGCGCTGGCCCAGTGAAGGCACGGCCGCAGCCGTAGAGCACCAGCACCGCGTAGTACCAGGCGACCGGCGCCCCGCTCAGCGACAGCCACAGCAGCGCCCCGGCGCAAACGCCCTCCACCAGCCAGCTGAGCATCAGGATCAGCTTGCGGTCGTAGCGGTCGATCAGATCGCCGGCCGGCATCAACAGCAGCAGCATGGGGATGAACTGGGCCAGGCCGACATAGGCCAGCGAAAGCGGATCGCGGGTCAGGTCATAGACCTGCCAGGCCACCACGACGGCCTGAATCTGCACCGCGAAGACCACGACGATGCGGGCGATGAGAAATGGCAGGAAACCGGGAAGACGATAGACGGAAGCGGGAGCAGCAGCGGACACGACGCGAACCTCGAGGCATGACCGGCAGCTCCGGTCGCGGTGGGCCGGCCAATCTAAGGCAAAGCTCAGGTACGGGGCAAACGCGGGAACAGGCTGTTGCGCAGATTGCGCCGTCGAGGTCATGAAGCCGACGTATCAACCATTTCATCCGAATCAGAAGATCGGAGTTACACGTCCTTATCCAGCTGAAGTCGGCGTGCAGCGCCAGCCATCAGGTAGCGGAGAAGGCTTCTGTCTCGTAATGGGTGCGACTGAAGCTCTCCGTCAATTACCACCCAGCTAGACGAATGCCTGGTCGCCAAAACCGCGGGGCAGACGCTGCGGGCCGGGCAAGGCGGCCAGACGCGCCTGCCAGGAGGTGCGCCAGTCGTTCCCGGCGTTGGTCGCCTTTTCCCGGCGCGCGGCGCGTCGGGCGGCATTGCGGGCGTTACGGCGCGCTTCGGTGAATACTTCGGTCTTGCGGCAATTGCGGCATTTGACCTTGGCCAGATCGGTGGTAGAGGCCAGCTTTTCACCATGAGAGCCACAGGCGAGGTGGCCAGAGACCTTGTAGTGCGTAACCATCGCATTATCTCCTGATCGTGGGTGCCCGACTGCAGCCAGCCGGTCTACACCCCTCGGGAAATGGGACTATCAAAGCGCAGCGCTGGTTCACTGGCGGCCATGTGGCATCACCCGCCTCGCTGGTCACCGGCCCCCGCTAGCGGGTTTAATGCCTACTTTTTGCCGGAACATCGCCATGCCCCTGAGCCCCGACGAACTCGCGCAGATCAGCGCCCTCACCCTGGCCCACTACCAGAGCAGCGCCGAGGATTTTCGCGAGGGCACGCGCGACCATGACGTGAGCCAGAACATCGCCGCCCTGCTGCGTCATATCGAGGGTGAAAAGCCCTGGCGCATCCTCGACTTCGGCTGCGGCCCGGGGCGTGATCTGCGCACTTTCAGCGGCCTTGGCCACGAGGCCATCGGCGTCGATGGTTGCGCCGAATTCGTTGCCATGGCGCGTGCCGATAGTGGCTGCGAGGTGTGGCAGCAGAGCTTTCTCGAACTGGACCTACCGGCCGGGCAATTCGATGGCATCTTCGCCAACGCCAGTCTGTTCCATGTCCCCGATCAGGAGCTGCCGCGCGTACTCGGTCAGCTGCATGCGGCGCTGAAACCTGGCGGCGTGCTGTTCAGCTCCAACCCGCGCGGCGAGAACCAGGAAGGCTGGAACGGCCCGCGCTACGGCAGCTATCACGACCTCGAACGCTGGCGCGCGCGGCTCACCGCGGCCGGCTTCGTCGAGCTGGAACACTACTACCGCCCCGCCGGCCTGCCACGCGACCAACAGCCCTGGCTGGCCAGCGTGTGGCGACGAGTCGGTTAACGCGCAGAAGGCCGGCAGCGCCGTCTCGACTTACTCGAACACAGGTCGGAAGAAGCTGCGCTCGTAGCTGAGGATGCAGCGCGTTTCTTCGGCGTAGCGGAAGGCCGCCTGGCACTCGGCGTCGGTGAACGACTCCTGACGATAACGCTCGTAGTCGGCCAGGCTGGGGAAGCTGAACAGCGCCAGGGCCACGTCATTGGCGCCTTCGGACGGCAGGAAATAACCGTGGTGCGTGCCGCCGAAGCGCTCTACCAAGGAAATCCACAGCTTGGCGTAGTGCTCGAATTCCTTGAGTTTGTAAGGGTCGACGATGTAGCGCAGGTAGCAGGTGATCATGGCAGTCCTTCCTTGCGGGTTAGTTCGATAAGCGCGCGATATAAACACGACGCGGCAAGCGCGTGCATCTGGCACCGACCGGCCAGCAGCTGCAGATACCGACCACCTACCGGGCGTGGGCGAAGAGCCTCAAGCTTTAACGAATCTGAGGGACTCGGCACGACCTCGCGACAGCATCAGCGCCAGGCCTGCGACCCAGGCCACCGAGATACCATAGTTGATCCGCTGATAGAGGCCGAACCACTGCCCGGCTTCGACGGCACGGGCCATCAGCACCACGGTGGCCACGGCCAGCACGGTGCAGGCGAGGGAGAACAGGCCGAAGCCACGCGACCCCAGCAGGCGCTTGCTCAGGAATCCCCAAAGCAGGCTGGCCAGGGTCAGCGAGAGGAACATCAGCAGGCCGGCCAGGTTGTGCATCTGCTGCGAGAAGGATGGCTGTGCCGGCGCGCAACCCTGGTCGCAGGCGAAGTAGCCAGTGGCGAAGCTGGCCAGCCCATGGACGAGGATCAGTACGGCGCTGAACGACGCCAGCCGCGAGCCGCGCACCTGCCGCATGACCCCAACGGCGAAGAGCACGAAGAACACGCCCAGCGGCAGGTTGTTGACCCAGGCCGAGAAGCCGTGGGTGGGCGAACCCTGCGCGCCCAGCTGGCTCATGGCCTGGTCCAGATGGCTGTAACCGGGATAGACCAGCGCGGTCAGCAACACCCCGAAGAACAGCCAGAACGGTATCAATACGCCCAGGCCAAGCAGCATCCGATCGATGTCTTTCATTCGTCCCTGTTCCTTTTTCTTACGGATTATTAACGCGTCTTCAGCGACGGCAACAACGCGGTCAGGATGCCCAGCAGCGGCAGGAAGGAACAAAGCAAAAACACCTCCTCGATGCCGTGGATATCCGCCAGGTAGCCCAGCAGCGCGCCGCCGATGCCGCCGAAGCCGAACATCAGGCCGAAGAACAGCCCGGCGATCATGCCGACGTTGCCCGGCATCAATTCCTGGGCGAAGACCACGATGGCGGAGAACGCCGAGGCGAGGATGAAGCCGATCACCATGCTCAGCACGCCCGTCCAGAACAGGTCGACGTGCGGCAGCAGCAGGGAGAACGGCGCCACTCCAAGGATGGAGAACCAGATCACCTGTTTGCGCCCGATACGGTCACCGATTGGCCCGCCGAAGAAGGTGCCGGCGGCCACCGCGCCGAGGAACAGAAACAGATAGAGCTGCGAGCTGGCCACCGACAGGTCGAACTTCTCGATCAGGAAGAAGGTGAAGTAACTGGTGAAGCTGGCCATGTAGAAGTACTTGGAGAACACCAGCAACGCCAGGATCAGCAGGGCGAACTTCACCCGTCCGGCCGACAGACCGTGGGTAGCCACCCCGCCCTGTTTGAGCTTGAACAGCGTCAGGTGATGGCGGTACCAGCGGCTCAGGCCGTACAGCACGACGATGGCGAAGGCGGCGAACAAGCCGAACCAGGCGACGTTACCCTGGCCGTAGGGAATGATGATCGCCGCCGCCAGCAGCGGGCCGAAGGCGGTGCCGGCATTGCCGCCGACCTGGAAGGTGGACTGCGCCAGGCCATAACGCCCGCCCGAGGCCAGACGGGCGATACGCGATGCCTCGGGATGGAAGGTCGAGGAGCCGATGCCCACCAACGCCGAAGCCAGGAGGATCGCCGGAAAGCTACCGACGAAAGCCAGCATGAGGATGCCGACCAGAGTGCACAGCGAACCAGCCGGCAGCAGCCAGGGCTTGGGATGGCGGTCGGTGTGGTAGCCCACCCATGGCTGCAGCAGCGAGGCGGTGAGCTGGAAGGTCAGGGTGATCAGGCCGATCTGGGCGAAGCTCAGGCCGTAGTTGAGCTTGAGCATCGGGTAGATGGCGGGCAGCACCGCCTGGATCAGGTCGTTGATCAGGTGCGCCAGGGCGCAGGCGCCGATCACCCGCATCACCAAGGTATCGGCCTGAGTGACGGGCGAGGCGCCGGCCGGGGAGGTAGCGGCAGGACTGCTGGACATGCTTGAAGCTTCCGGGCGAGATGAGAAACGGCGCTATGCTAGGCTCCGCCCCATCGCCTGTCTCACGAAGAAAGGACAGCAACCCTCGCAAAAAAGGCATCTACATGCGTCTCCCTGATAAACGACTGGCCGAGATCGATGCTGCCCCCTGGCTGGTCAGCAGCAGCGCCACCGATTACCCGGTCGACACGCTGATCGAGGCACATTCGCATCGCAACAAGCACCAACTGATCTACGCCATTTCCGGGGTGATGGTGGTGACCTCGGCGATGAACCAGTGGACGGTGCCGCCGAGCCGCGGCATCTGGATGCCCTGCGGCCAGGTGCATGCCATCCGCTGCGTCGGCAGCGTAAAGATGCGCAGCATGTTCGTGCGCCCCGACAGCCTGCCGGATATGCCCGACGAGTGCCGCGCGGTGGCCATTTCGCCGCTGCTCGGCGAGCTGATCCGCGCTGCCGTGGACATTCCCCAGCCCTACGCCGAAGACTCGCGCGAAGCGCGGGTGATGCGCCTGATCCTCGATGAACTGCGCATCCTGCCGACCCTGCCGCTGCATCTGCCGCAGCCGGCCGACCCGCGCATCCAGCCGATCTGTTCAACGCTGCAGAACGACCCCGGCGACGCCTCCACCCTGTCCGACTGGAGCGCCCGCCTGGGCCTGGACGAGAAAACCATCCAGCGCCTGTTTCAGAAGGGCACCGGCATGACCTTCGGCCAGTGGCGCCAGCAGGCGCGCCTGCTGCTGGCCCTGGAACGCATCGCTCTGGGTGAGAAGATCATCGACATCGCCGGGGAGCTGGGCTACGACAGCCCCAGCGCCTTCACCACCATGTTCAAGAAGCAGTTCGGCCTGACGCCCAGCCAGTTTTTCAAGTGATGGCCGGAGGTTCTTGCGCGGCGATTGTCGCGGCTGAAGCCCCTCCCACACTGCACGCGTCAACACCGGGGCACAGCCGTTCAACCACGCACTGTAGGAGCCTTCAGCGGCGAGCCTTTGTCGCGGCTGCGACTGCATGGATGCAGGAGGTAGCGCGAAGCAGGATGCCAGAGCCGAAAACCCCTCTCACATCGCACACGTCAACACCGGAGCGCAGTCGGTCGAACCACGCGCTGTGGGAGGCGCTTCAGCGGCGAGCTCTTTCGCGGCTGAAGCCGCTCCTACGTCACCCACTCAGGTTGTCGCCGGATGACCGCTCGGGCGAGAGATAGCTGACCAGTTGCCGCGCATGGGACGACAGCGCCTCCCAGCTGCGCACGCACAGGCGCAGCTCGCGGGTGGCCCAGACATCCTCCAGCATCACCACCGCCACCGGCAGTTCCTGGGCGAAACGGGTCGCGGCCACCTCGGGCAGCATGGCAACCCCGACGCCCTGCGCTACCAGTTGGGCGATGGCGTCGAAGCTCGGCGCGCGCACCCGAACCTTCAATGGCAGCGCGTTGCGCACCGCCATGTACTCGATGAAGCGCTGCATCGCGCGCTCGGCCGGCAGGCAGACGAAAGGGAAGTTCAGCGCGCTGCGCAGTGACGCCGGACGTTGCCCGATCAGCGCGTGCCCCTGTGGCACCAGCAGCACCAGGCGGTCGTTGCGAAACGGCAGCGACAGCAGACCATCGGTGGGCAGGTTGCCGTCGTACACGCCGATATCGATGCCGCCATCCCTGACCGCATGCAGCACATCCTTGCTGTTGTACTCGGCCAGTTGCAGGTCCACCTCCGGGTAATCGGCCAGGAATGGCCCAAGCGCCGCCGGCAGGAAGGTGCTGTTGGCCACGGTGGAAGCCGCCAGGCGCAGGGTGATACGCCGCTCGCCCTTGAGCTCCTGCAGGGTATCGCTGAGCTGGCGGGCCTCCTTCAGCACGCCCTGGCAGGCCTCCAGTACCAGGCGCCCGGCCGGCGTCAGGCTCATGCCGTCGCTGCTACGCACGAACAGCGTCAGGCCGCAGCGCTCCTCGAACAGGCGCAGGCGAGTGCTGGCTGCCGACACGGCGACGGGAAAAGTGGCCGCTGCCTTGCTCAGGCTACCGGTGGCGGCGATCGCGGCGATCAGGCGCAAGTCGGGCAGATCGAAATACATAGGCCTTCTCCAAATCAGAAAGCCATCTTCTTGAAATTGCGATTCTAGCGATGTGGCTTTCCGCTCAGAATAACAGCTCGATCCCCGCCGTAGCCTTGCTCATGAATGCTTTGACCGCCACCTACCGACGCAGCCTGGACAACGGCGTGCTGTTCGCCGTGCTCTCGGCCACCGGCTTCAGCCTGAAAGCCATATTCGTCAAACTTGCCTATGCCGCGGCGCCGGTGGATGCCGTCACGGTCCTTAGCCTGCGCATGGGCCTGGCGCTGCCGCTGTTCGCCTGGCTGCTGTGGTTGAGCCGAGGCACCGGGCAAGCGCGCTTGTCGGCCAAGGACTGGGCGCACGTCCTGTTGCTGGGGATGTTTGGTTACTACCTGTCGAGCCTGTTCGACTTCTATGGCCTGCAGTACATCAGCGCCGGACTGGAGCGGCTGATCCTGTTCACCTACCCGACGCTGGTGGTGCTGTTGCAGATGCTGGCGATGGGCGAGCGACCAGGGCCGCGCACCTTCCTGGCAATGGGACTGTGCTACCTGGGCCTGGGCATCGCGCTGGTGCATGACATTCGCGTCGAGGGCGACAGCGAGCAGATCCTGCTGGGCGCCGCCTGGGTCTTTGCCAGCGCGGTGACCTACGCCCTGTATTACCTGGGCACCGGCGTGGTGATTCGCCGGGTCGGCTCGATGCGCCTGGCAGGGCTGGCTGGCGGCGCCTCGGCGCTCATGGTGCTGGTGCACTACGGCCTCATCCGTGACCCCGCGCAATTGCTTAACCTGCCGGCCGAGTTATGGCTGCACGGCTCGCTGATGGCGCTGCTGTCGACAGTGCTGCCGATCTACTGGATGGCGCTGGCCGTGCAGCGCATGGGCGCCAGCCACGCCGCCCTGTTCGGCAACCTGGGCCCGGTGCTGACGCTGTTCGCTGCTTGGGCGCTGCTTGGCGAAGCCATCACCCTGTACCAGATCGGCGGCCTGGCGCTGGTGCTCCTAGGTGTCTCGCGCCTGTCGGGCAAGCGCAAGACGGGCTGAGCCAAACTCAGCCCTGGCGGATCAGATCGGCCGCCTTCTCGCCGATCATGATGCACGGCGCGTTGGTGTTGCCGCTGATCAGCGTTGGCATGATCGAGGCGTCGGCCACGCGCAGGTTGGTCACGCCACGCACCTTGAGATCCGGTGTGACTACCGCCGCCTCGTCCGCGCCCATCTTGCAGGTGCCCACCGGGTGGAACACGGTGGCGGCGTGCTCGCGCAGATGCGCCAGCAGCTCTTCGTCGCTCTGCACCTGCGGCCCCGGCAGCATTTCCTCGCCACGGATATCGTCGAACTCGGGTTGGGCGAGAATGCGTCGCGCCAGCTTGACGCCCTCTACCAGCACGCGGGCGTCCTGCTCGTCGCTGAAGAAGTTGAAGTCGATGCTCAGACTTCGGCCTTCCCCCAGGCGTACTTCACCGATGCTTTTCGGGCGCAGCACGCAGGTGTGGATGGCATAGCCGTGACCCCACTCGAACAGGCGCCCACGGTGGCTGCGATAACCCGGCACGAAGTGCATCTGCACATCCGGCAGGCTGTCAGCCAGAGGTGTACGGGCGAAGCCGCCGGCCTCGACGTAGTTGGTGGTCAGCCAGCCCATCTTCTGCGCCAGATACTTGAACGGCGAGGCGATGATCTTCGGCAGCGCACCGAGGGAGAAACCCAGCGACAGTGGGCTCTTCGAGCGCACGGTGAGCGTGCCGTCGATATGATCCTGCAGGTTCTTGCCGACGCCGGGCAGGTCGATCTTGCAGGCCACGCCGGCGGCCTCCAGCTCGGCTTTCGGGCCGATGCCGGACTTGAGCAGGATATGCGGCGAGCCCAGCGCGCCGGCGCAGAGGATCACTTCGCGTGTGCAGTGCAGAGTGCGCCACTGGCCGTCCTGGCGCAGCTCCAGACCCGTGACGCGCTCGCCGTCGAGCAGCAGGCGTTCCACTTCGCAGCCGGTGAGCACGGTGAGGTTGTCACGCTGGCGCACCGGGGCGACGAAGGCGCGATAGCTGGACAGGCGCCGAGCATTCTTCTGGGTGACGTTGTAGAGACCGACGCCTTCCAGAGTTCCGCCGTTGAAGTCGTCGTTGCGCTTCAGGCCGATCTGTTCCGCCGCGCGGATATAGCGCTCGGACAGCGGATTGGGGTCGCGCGGCCTGTCCACCAGCAGTTCGCCCTGAGTGCCGTGGTACTGCAACGCCTGGCCCAGGCAGTTGCCTTCGGATTTCTTGAAGTACGGCAGCACGTCACTCCAGCCCCAGCCGGGACAGCCGGCGGCTTCCCAGCGATCATAGTCGCTGGCGTCGCCACGGATGTAGATCATGCTGTTCATCGAGCTGGAGCCCCCCAGCGCTTTGCCGCGCGGGGTGTGCAAGCGGCGCCCGGCGAGGTGCTTCTGCGGCGCGGAGAAGTAGTTCCAGCTGAAGATCTTGCTCTTGTACAGGGTGATGGTGCCGGCCGGCACCTGCACCCGTGGGCTGGCGTCGCTGCCGCCGGCCTCGATCAGGCACACGCGCACGGTCGAGTCGGCACTCAAGCGGTTGGCCAGTACGCAGCCAGCCGAGCCGGCGCCGACGATCAGGTAGTCGAAGCTCTCGCTCATCTCAGTGCACCTCTTCCATATCGTCGTGCAGCAGGCCGAGGATGTGCCGTTTCATGCGGATGAATTCCGGCTCCATGACCACGTCAAGGTTGCGCGGGCGCTCGATCGGCACGTCGAGGATTTCCTTGATGCGGCCGGGGCGCGCGCCCATCACGTAGATGCGGTCGGCGAGCAGGATCGCTTCGTCGATGTCATGGGTGACGAACACCACGGTCTTCTTGGCGTTGCCCCACACCTGCAGCAGCAGTTGCTGCATCTGCAGACGGGTCTGGCTGTCGAGAGCGCCGAAGGGTTCGTCCATCAGCAGGATCTGCGGGTCGTTGGCCAGCGCTCGGGCGATGGCCACGCGCTGCATCATGCCGCCGGAGAGCTGCTTGGGGTAATGTTCGGCGAACTTCGCCAGGCCCACTTCATTGAGATAGAACTCGACGATGGTGCGGATTTCGCTGGCCGGCAGGCCGCGGCGTTTGAGGCCGAACTCGATGTTCTCGCGCACGGTCAGCCAGGGAAACAGGGTGTAACCCTGAAACACCATGCCGCGGTCGGCGCCGGGACCGATGACCTTCTGCCCGCCGACGTAGATATCGCCCTCTGTCGGCTCGTTGAGCCCGGCGGTGAGGTAGAGCAGGCTCGACTTGCCACAGCCGGACGGGCCGACGATCACCGCGAACTGCTGATCCGGCACCTCGAAGGAGACGCGATCCAGCGCGGTGAAGGTCTCGCCCTTGGGCGAGCGGTAGCGCAGGCTGACGTTGTCCACCTTGAGCCGCGCGGCGACCTCGGCGTACGCGCTGAGCGCCGGCATGATGTAGGGTTTCTTGGCTACTGCGCCCATGCGGCAATCCTCAGTCGAAGCAGACGGAACAGTTGGTCGGTCATCAGCCCGAGCAGGCCGATGATGGCGATGGCGAGGAAGATCACGTCCACCTGAAAGCCACGCATGGCCTTGAGGCTGATGTAGCCCAGGCCGCTGCTCGCAGCGACTAGTTCGGCCACCACCAGGTAAGTCCAGGCCCAGCCCATGGTCACCCGCAGCGTGTCGAGAATCCCCGGCAGCGAAGCCGGGCCGAGCACGTGCAGGACCACGTCGCGACGGCTGGCGCCGAGGGTGTAGCTGGCGTTGAACAGATCCTTGGACACGCCCTTGGAGACGTCGGCGATCATCACCAGTTGCTGGAAGAACACGCCGAAGATGATCACCGCCACGCGCTGCTCCAGACCGATGCCGATCCACAGGATGAACAGCGGCACGAAGCTGGTGACCGGCAGGTAGCGGATGAAGTTGACCAGCGGCTCGAGGAACGCCTGGACGATACGAAAGCTGCCCATCAGCAGGCCCAGCGGCACCGAGACCGCCGAGGAAATGGCGAAACCGATCAGCACCACCTCAAGACTGGCCAGCACGTGCTTGCTCAGGGTGCCGTCACCGGCAAGGCGCACACCGGCAGCGATCACATCGCCCGGCGTTGGCAGGAACATCGACGGCACCACGCCGCCGTAGGAAAGCAAAGCCCAGAGGCCAAGCACCAGCAGCCAGCACAGGCTGGCGAAGCCGAGAACCAGTGGTCTCGGCAAGTCGACTTTCGGGGTCAGGCAACGCTGCACCCAGGATTTTTGCGTGGCCATTAACCACCTCGTGTTGCGAATGCTGAAAAGACCGCCAAGCCGTATGGGTTACCACGGCCGTTGTAGGAGCGGATTTATCCGCGAGCTTCGCGGCTAAAGCCGCTCCTACAAGGCTGGGTCGAAGGCTTAGGGAGTGACGAACGAGGTATCCACCAGGTCCTCGTAGCTCACCGTGTAGGGCTTGCCCTGCAGCGAACTCCACGTCTCGTTGGCCAGCTTGATGATCTCGGCGATATCGCCGGCCTGGCCGGGGGTGCCGAGCAGCTTCTCGCTCATGGCCTGGTCGTAGAAGGTCACGCCCTTGGCGGCTTCGGCCAGATCCTTGGGATTGGACAGGTAGCCACCGACGCCCTTGGCCATGATCTCGTAGGCTTTTTCCGGATTGGTCTTGGTGAACTCGACCGCCTTGTACAGACCGGCAACCAGCGCCTTGACGTCCTCCGGCTGCTTCTCGATGACGTCGCAATCGAGCGCGACCACATCGACGATCACACCGGGGGTTTCGCTGCTATCGACCAGCACCTTGCCGCTGCCCTTCTGCTTGACCATGGTCAGGTTCGGCTCCCAGGTCACCGCAGCCGGAACGTGGCCGGCGATGAAGGCCGAGGCGGCATCGTCGGCAGTCATGTTCTGCACTTCGATGTCGGCCATGCTCATGCCGGCCTTCTTCAGCAGGTAGCTGAGCCAGAACTGCGATACCGAACCTTCATTGACGGCCACGGCCTTGCCTTTGAGGTCCTGCATGCCGGCGATGTCGCTGTGCACGACGATACCGTCGCCACCGTGGGACTCGTCCAGCGCCGCGACGGCCTTGAAGCAGAAGTCCTTGGAGCGGTATTTGAGGATCTCGTCGATGGTCGAGGCCGAGCCGGACAGCTTGCCCGAGGCTTGTGCGGCCATGTACATCGAGGCTTCTTCGATGGTGGTCAGTTGCAGATCGAGGCCGGCTTCCTTGAAGTAGCCGAGGTCACGGGCCAGGTACAGGGTGCCGTAGCCGACCCAGGTGGTATGACCGATCGATAGCGTGCCGGCCTGGGCGGTGGCGGCCAGGCTGGCAGCCAGAGCGGTGCAGGCGAACGAACGGGCGAGACGATGACGCAAGGATGATTTCATGAAGCGCTCCCACAACCTGTTGGTGCATTGCTGGTGTGAGGCAGGGATTGGCCATAGGCCTGAAGGGCAATCAGGGCCGGCCTCTGCGGGCCGGCTCCTGGTTTCTTGCCCGCCCTCTGCGGGGCGGTTGGTAGGCGATGGGGCGCGGCGCATGGCCGTTTCTGTAGGAGCGGCCGCGCGGCGTACCGCTTCAGCCGCGAATTCGCGGATCAATCCGCGCCTACAGAAAGGAGCCCCATCACCCTGGGGTTACAGCAGGTTCAACTCGCGCCCGGTGCGGTCCACTGCGCGCTTGGTCTTTTCCACCAGTTCATCCAGCTCGGCATGCGTGGCCACCAGCGCTGGCGCCATGATCATGCGGCCCAGGGTCGAACGGATGATCAGACCCTCGTCGAAACCGGCCGTGCGGCAGTGCCAGGCGATGTCGTTCTCGTTGGCGAAACGCTTGCGGGTGGCCTTGTCTTCGGCGAACTGCAGCGCAGCCACCAGGCCGGTGCCCTGGATATCGCCGATCAGCGGGTGATCGGCGAAGGTCTCACGCAGCAGCTTCTGCAGGTATGGGCCGGTGTCGGCCTTCACCGTCTCGACGATCTTCTCGTCGCGCAGCGCGGTGAGGTTGGCGATGGCCACGGCGGCCGCCACCGGATGCCCTGCATAGGTCAGGCCGTGGGCGAATACGCCGCCTTCCTGCACCAGGGCATCGGCGATGCGCTTGGACAGCACCAGACCGCCCATGGGGATGTAGCCGCTAGTCAGGCCCTTGGCGATGGTCAGGGTGTCGGGCTGGAAGCCGAAATGCTCGTGGGCGAACCATTCACCGGTGCGGCCGAAGCCGCCGATCACTTCGTCGGCGCACAGCAGCACGTCGTACTGGCGGCAGATGCGCTGCACCTCGGCCCAGTAGCTGGCCGGCGGGAAGATCATGCCGCCGGCGCCCTGGAAGGGTTCGGCAACGAAGGCGGCGACGCTCTCGGCGCCCAGTTCGAGAATCTTCGCCTCCAGCTCGCGGGCCGCCTTGAGGCCGAACGCCTCTTCGGAAAGCTCGCCGCCTTCGGCGAAGTAGTACGGCTCGCCGATATGGGCGAAGTCCGGCAGCATGCCGCCCATCTCGTGCATGAAGCCCATGCCGCCCAGTGCGGTGCTGCCCAGGGTGGAGCCGTGGTAGCCGTTCCAGCGGCCGATCATGATGCGCTTCTGCGGCTTGCCGACCACCTGCCAGTAGCGGCGCACACTGCGGATCAGCACCTCGTTGGCCTCGGAGCCGGAGTTGGTGTAGATGGCGTGGCTGTAGTGCTTGGGCAGCAGACTGAACAGTAGCTCGGACAGCTCCACCACCCGTGGGTGGGTGGTGTGGAAGAACAGGTTGTAGTACGGCAGCTCTTCCAGCTGGCGCGCGGCGGCAGCGTTGAGGTCGGCGCGGCCATAGCCCAGCGCGGTGCACCACAGGCCGGACATGCCATCGAGGTAGCGCTTGCCGTCGGTGTCCCACAGGTTCAGGCCCTGGCCCTTGGCGATCACTAGGGCGCCCTTCTCGTTGAGGGCTTTCTGGTCGAGGAAGGCATGGATGTGGTGGGCCGCATCCAGGGTCTGGTAGTCGCGGGTGGAACGTTCGGCAGTTTTAGGAAGAGTCATGGCAGTCGCCTCGCCTTGTACATGTGAGCAAATGTCCGGGGTCCGGCCCCGGACGGAGTTCATTGACGGTTAAGTACGTTTTCCAGCGGTTCCGGGGTGAACAGTGGCTTGCGCATCACCAGCTTGATCCATACCACGGCGATTATTGAAACCAGCCCCAGCACCACGCCGGCGCTGGTGAAAATCGCCTCGGTCATTTCCGGCGTCGGCGAGGCGTAGTAGATGGAGATCAGCATGCCCACGATGCCCAGCAGCTGCGGCAACGGGTAGAACGGCGTGCGGAAGGGACGCTTGAGATCGGGGTAACGACGGCGCAGGGCAATCACGTCCAGGTGGCAGACGATGTAGGCCAGCAGCCAGGCGATCGCGGCGGCAATCAGCAGCATGCCGACCACACCCGGATCATCGCCCATGAACAGGATCGGCAGCCCGGTGATCGCGGCCACGAACAGCACCGCGACCCAGGGCGTGTTGAAACGCCGGCTGAGCAGCTTGAACTGCGGAAAGGCCTGGCCATTGTCCGCCATCCCGTAAAGCATCCGTGGAATAGCGGCCAGAGAGGTGTTCAATGTGCTGCAGGTGGCCATGGTCGCGGCGATCACCAGCACGTGCTTGCCGGACTCACCGAACATCGCCGTGGCGTAGAGGTAGTGCGGCAGCGCAGAGCTGGCCAACTCGTCTTGCGACACGTAATACAAAGCACCGATGGCGTACAAGGCAATGACCACGAAGATGATCGTGATGCCGAGGATCATCGCCCAGGGGATGTTGCGCTCGGGACGCCGCGACTCCTCCACCATCGGGCAGACGAACTCGGCACCGACGAAGCCCCAGATGGCCAACGCTACCAGGGTCAGCACACCCGCCCCCATCGGGTTCCACTCGTCGGGCAGACCGCCGCTCAACGCCGGTTCGCTGCCACTGCCGCTGATTGCCGAAAGCCCCAGCGCGAGCAGGATGATCAGCATCACCGTGGCCAGTGCGGTCTGCAGGCGGGCGAAGATGTCGATGCCAAGCAGATTGAGCAGGGTGAACAGCACCAGCACGCCGACCGCAACGCTCATGCCGGGGAACAGGCCCGGATAGACATGACTGATGATCTGATCGAGCAACAGCAATTCGGCGGACAGGGCGAACATCGCCACCACCACGTAGCCGGAGAAGGTCGAGACGATCGCCGCGAAATGTCCAAGGGCCACTTCCGTGTAGCTGCTCAGGCTGCCGGCGCGCGGAATCATCAGCGACAGCTCGGAGAACGAGCATGCGTAAGTCAGCGCCAGCAGGAAGGCCAGCGACAGCGGTATCAGAAACGCCGGGCCAGCGATGCCGACGCCCTGAAGCATCAGCACCATCACGCCCTGGGAGATGACCAGGCCGACGGAAACCGACAGCAGTGCGACCAGGCCCAGCTTGCGGCTCAGCCTGCCCGAGGCCGGGGTGATTTCGACGGGGCGCGAACCGAGAGAAATATCGGCATCAGTCATGGCAAATCTCCTGCGATCTTGTTGTTGTGCATGGAGGAAAGCGTGCACGCAGCCAGCTCGCCCCATCAGGAGCGCAACTGGAACCAGGTGGTTTTCAGCTGGGTGTACTTGTCGAACGAGTGCAGCGACAGGTCCCGGCCGAAACCGGATTGCTTACCGCCGCCGAAAGGCACAGTGACATCCAGCGCATCGACGGTATTGACCGAAACGGTACCGGCCTTCAGGCGCCGAGCGACGCGATGGGCGCGGTGCAGGTCGTCGCTCCACAGCGAGGCTGCCAGGCCATAGACACTGTCGTTGGCCAGTTGCACGGCCTCGTCTTCGCTATCGAAGGGCATCACCGCCAGCACCGGGCCGAAGACTTCCTCGCGGGCCAGACGGCTGTTCGGCGCAACGCCGGTGAACAGGGTCGGCGCGATGAAGTTGTCCGAACCATTGAAGGTCAGTTGCCGGCCCCCACAGGCCAGTCGCGCGCCTTCCGCTTCGGCGCCACGGATGAAATCCATGATCCGCGCGGTCTGCCGCGAATCGACGATGGCGCCGGCACGGCTCGCCGGATCGAGCGGATCGCCCGGCGTCCACTCGCGCGCCTTGGCCAGCAGGCGCTCGACGAACTCGTCATGGATCGAGCGCTGCACCAGTAGGCGCGAGTTGGCCGAGCACACCTCGCCCTGGTTGAAGAAGATGCCGAAGGCGGCCTTCTCGGCGGCCAGATCGAGGTCCTGACAGTCGGCGAAGACCAGGTTGGCGCTCTTGCCGCCACACTCCAGCCAGACCTGCTTGAGGTTCGACTGTGCCGAGTAGCTCATGAAGTACTTGCCCACTTCGGTCGAGCCGGTGAAGGCCAGGCAGTCGACGTCCATGTGCAGGCCAAGGGCCTTGCCCGCGTGCTCGCCGAGGCCCGGCACCACGTTCAGCACGCCTTCCGGCAGGCCGGCTTCCAAGGCCAGCTCGGCCAGGCGCAGGGCGGAGAATGGCGACTGCTCGGCGGGCTTGAGCACCACCGAGTTGCCTGCTGCCAGGGCCGGCGCCAGCTTCCAGGCGGCCATGTCCAGCGGAAAGTTCCACGGCACCACGGCGGCGACCACGCCCAGCGCTTCGCGGGTGATGGTGGCCAGAACATTGGGCGCAGAGGGGGCGACCTCGTCGTAGAGCTTGTCGAGGCTTTCGCCATACCAGCGGAAGACGCCGGCTGCGCCGGGCACGTCGATATTCCAGGCATCCATCACCGGCTTGCCCATGTTCAACGAGTCGAGCAACGCCAACTCGTCACGATTGGCCATGATCAGCTCAGCCAGGCGCAGCAGCACCTGCTTGCGCTCGGCCGGGCTGCGCTGCGACCAGACGCCGGCCTCGAATGCCTGGCGGGCACTACGTACGGCCTGGTCGACTTCGGCCTCGCCACACGCGGCGACCTGCGCCAGCACCTGACCGGTGGCCGGGTTGACGGCGGCGAAGGTGGCACCGGACTGCGCCGCGACGCGACGCCCCTGAATGAGCGCATGTTCGATGAAGCCCTGATTGCGGGCGCGTTGCTGCCAGTCGCTGAGTTCGTACACCTCTGTCCCCTTCTGCCGTTTGGCTGTTGCGGACTGATGGTGGCGCAAGCCCGAAGATAGGAAAAATATTAAAAATGTCGCCGGGACATACGAAAAAGATGGTCACGAGCGCACCAAAAGCGTGCGAGCCGCCAATTATTTGTGCAGACCACAGCCCGCACAGCGCAAATGCTGGCGGCGCCGAGACACGAGCGCCACGGACCCGGCCTGACGGACGCACACTTTCTGCGCACACCCAGCGGGCGCCTCACCGCCATACCGAATCCCGACAGGGAACCGACTTGCCGCCCGGGCAGCGGACGCAGTGGCGTAGGGTGGGCTTCAGCCCACCATCAGTTGCTCCGACACTGTCCCTCCTCGCTGCCCGCGTACGACTCTTGCAAGGCATCCCCCGCCCAGGGCCATAAAAAATATGGCCACTGGCAAACAAGATGCTCGCCTACCGCACCCTAATCTGCGGGTATGGTGAGAGCCAAAACAAGATCGTTCGAGGTTCCTTGCGTGGCTGCCTACACTCTGCGTCAACTCAAATACTTCGTTACCACCGTCGAATGCGGCAGCGTCGCCGAGGCGTCGCGCAAGCTGTACATCGCCCAGCCGTCGATCTCCACCGCGATCAAGGGGCTGGAGGAAAGCTTCGGCGTGCAGTTGTTCATTCGCCATCACGCCCAGGGCGTTTCGCTCACCCCCGGCGGCGGACGCTTCTACCGCAAGGCGCAGGAACTGCTGCGCATGGCGCACGAGTTCGAACAGAACGCGCTGGCCGACAACGACGTGGTGGCCGGGCAGATCGACATTGGCTGCTTCGAGACCGTCGCCCCGCTCTACCTGCCGCGGCTGATCGCCGGCTTTCGTCAGCGCTACCCCGGTGTGGAAATCCGCCTGCACGACGGCGAGCAGCACGAGCTGGTGCAAGGGCTGACCAGTGGCCGCTTCGACCTGGCGATCTTCTACGAGCACGATCTGGACGGCACCATCGAGACCGAGCCGCTGATGCCGCCACAGCGCCCATACGCCCTGCTGCCCGAGGGCCATCGTTTCGCTGCCCAGGCGCAGGTGTCATTGCGCGACCTGGTGCTCGATCCGATGATCCTGCTCGATGTTCTGCCCAGCCGTAACTATTTCGTGAGCATCTTCGAGGAGCTGGGCCTGTCGCCGAATATCGTCTTCAGCTCGCCGTCGATCGAGATGGTGCGGGGCATGGTCGGCCAGGGCTTCGGTTTCTCGGTGCTGGTCACCCGCCCGCACTGCAACATGACCTACGACGGCAAGCAGGTGGTGTGCGTGAACATCAGCGAAGCCGTGACCGGCTCCGGCCTGGTGGCCGCCTGGCTGAAGCGCGCGCAGCTGACCAAACCGGCACAGCTGTTCGTCGATTACTGCAAGGCGGAGTTGGGCGAGGCGGCGCCAGGCGCCTGATGGCTTCCCCGGATTGCATCCGCGGTACTCGCCTGAGTAAGCACGGACTTGTCCGCGACGTTTACGGCAGTTCGCCCAACCTGGAGACCCTGATGTTCCAAGAGGCATCCCGAATTGCCCACGCCTATTAGGTAGGAGCGAGCTCTGCTCGCGAACGCACGGGATCGAGGCAGGCCAGAGCTTCGCGAGCAGAGCTCGCTGCTACAGCGGCTTTGCGGCGCTGGCGAACTCCGATCCGGGGCAGCACCTTGTTCGAAGAGGGGCCGCAAGCGACTGCGCTCGTAACAAAGCGCCCCCACAGCCCTTCTCAGCGCTCCGCCTGCATCCACTGCGCCAGGCGTGCCAGCATGGCATCGCAGCGCTCGAGCTGTTCCAGGCTGACGAATTCGTCCGGCTTGTGTCCCTGCTCCATGCTGCCGGGGCCGCAGACCACGGTGGCCACACCGGCCGCGTCGAACAGCCCACCTTCGGTGCCGAAGGCCACGGTGGTGAAGTCCTCACGCCCAACGATCGTTGCCAGTAACTGCGCCGCATCGCTGGCCGGATCGGTAAGCAGTCCAGGGTAGCTGGACAGTTCACTGAAACGGATATCGCTGGCAGCGCTGACCGCGCGCATACGTGGCAGCAGTTCGTGCTCCGCGTAGTCACGCAATTCGGCGGCGACCTGCTGCGGATCATCGGCCGGCAACGCGCGCATTTCGAAATCGAAGCGGCATTCGGCGGGGACGATATTCAACGCCCGGCCGCCCTGGATCATCCCGGTCTGCACCGTCGAGTAGGGTGGATCGAAGCGCTCGTCATGGCGCTCCGGCGCGGCCAGGCGTGTGCCGAGTTCGCCGAGACGGCCGATCAGCTTCGCCGCGTATTCGATGGCATTGACGCCCTGCGGCGCGTAGGCCGAATGGCAGGCCGCGCCATGCACCTCGCAGCGCATGGCCAGCTTGCCCTTGTGGCCCAGCACCGGCCGCATTTCCGTCGGCTCGCCGATCAGGCAGATAGCCGGGCGCTCGGGGCTGGCGCGCAGGCGCTCGACCAGGCTGCGCACGCCGAGGCAACCCACTTCTTCGTCATAGGAAATGGCGATATGCAGGGGCAGACGCAGTGGCTGTTCGAGAAAGGCCGCCACAGCCGCCAGTACGCAGGCGATGAAGCCCTTCATGTCGGCAGCACCACGACCATAGAGGCGTCCTTCACGCTCGCTCATGGCGAATGGCGGCACCGTCCAGGCCTGACCGTCGACCGGCACCACGTCGCTGTGACCGGACAACATCACCCCGCCCGATCCGCTCGGGCCGATGCGCGCATGCAGGTTGGCCTTGCTACCGTCGTCATTGAACAGCAACTCGCTGTCGATACCAAAGCCGGCGAGGTAGTCGCGCACGTACTCGATCAATGCCAGATTGGACAGGCGGCTGGTGGTGTCGAAGGCAATCAGGTCGGCGAGCAGGTCGCGGCTGGTGGGCATGAGCGGTTACCGTGAAAGATTGATCGATGAACCGTGGGAGGCGCTTTAGCGGCGACAACTCCCAGGTCGCGGCTAAAGCCCCTCCCATACGTCGCTGTGCCTACTCGTCACCCGGCACGCCGTAGCTCGGCGCGGCGGTCGGATCAAGCGCACGGGTGATGTAGTCGTGCAGTTGCGGCTCGTAGGCACGCCAGAGTTTGTCCAGCTCGCCGATGGGATCGTGCTCGGCCCAGTCCACGCGCAGGTCGACCACCGGCCAGACCAGATCGCCGACCACCGACATCGCTGCCGAATGCACCGGCCCGGCCTCACCCCCAGCGGCCATGGCCGCGTGCATGGCGGCCAGCAGGCGATCCGGCAGACCGCCAGCGGCCTGCACGAAGGCCTCGACCATGGCATCGATCACCGTCGTGCTCGACAGCAGATTACCTGCCGCGACACATTGCTCGCCCGCCCGGGCGCTGTGGATGCCGAGCGCTTCGCTGCCGGAAAACTGCGCGCTGGCGCCGTGGCTGTCGATCACCGTCACCTGACGGTACTGGCCGTAGCCATTGCTGCCCAGGGCCTTGTCCAGCGCGGCTTGGGGATCGAGGCCGGCTTCCAGCAGGTCGAGGATCTGCGGGCCGAGTGCCGGCAGGGTGATGTTCTGCGTCGACACCGCACCCACCCCGGCGCGCAGCCAGGGGCAACGCGCGCCGACGGCGATGCTGGAGGAGCTGATGGCGATGCCGAGCTGGCCGGTTTCCGGACAACGTCCGACGATGGAGAAAGTCATGCGCGTGCTCCTCAGGCTTGCGGGGCTTGCCAGTCGTCCGGAATGACGGCGATCACGTCGATCTCCATCAGCCACTGCGGCTGGCCCAGGGCCGATACCACCAGGCCGGTGGAGATCGGGAACACACCCTTGAGCCACTTGCCGACCTCGCGATACACCGGCTCACGGTAGCGCGGGTCGATGATGTAGGTGGTGGTCTTGACGATGTGCGAGAGGTCGCTGCCGGCCTCTTCGAGCAGCTGCTTGACGTTCTTCATCGCCTGCTCGGCCTGCGCCGCCGGGTCGCCAAGGCCGATCAACTTGCCGTCGAAATCGGTGCCGACCTGGCCACGCACGTAAACCGTATTGCCGGCGCGCACGGCCTGGCACAGGTCGTTGTCCAGCGACTGGTTGGGGTAGGTGTCCTTGGTATTGAACATGCGAATGCGAGTATGCGTGGGCATCAGCGAGCTCCCGTCAGGCTGGTTTTCGCAGGGGTGGCCTCGATGGCCTGAGTGTCACGGTCAGCGGCCGCGCGGTAAGCGCTGTACTTGCGCTGGATGGCGATGTGATCGGCGACATGCCGGGCGTCGTGCCACACGCCCCAGATGAAGGTGGAGCCGCGTCGCGACAGCCATGGCAGGCCGATGAAGTAAACGCCCGGCTCGCTGGAGACGCCGCGCTGGTGCTGCGGTTTGCCGGCATCATCGAAGGCATCGACCTGCAGCCAGCTGAAATCCGTGGCGTAGCCGGTGGCCCAGATGATCGAGGTGACGCCGGCTTCGGCCAGGTTCAGCTGCAGCAGCGGATCGCTGACGCAGGCCGGCTCGGCAAAGCGTTTGCGCGCTTCGGGCTCCTCGGGCAGGTCGAGGCCATTGCGGGTGATGTAGGCATCGGCCGCGTCGAGCAGCGACAGGTAGTTCTCGTCGCCACGGGCCAGGTTCTCGGCCAGGTTGTCCTGGAAGCTGGCAACGCCGTTTTCGAAGGAGCGGGTCAGACCAACCAGAGTGATGCCCTGTCCGGCCAGCTCACGAAAGTCGATGGTGCGACCGCCGTGGGCGCCGCTTACGGCGATGGTCACGTGTTCCTTGCCCGGCTCGACGCTCTCGAGATCCCACAGGCCAAGCACACCGAGCCACCAGACGAAGTCGCGACCGCGGTAGGCGCGCGGCGGCCGGTCATGCGCCCCTACGGACAGGTAGACCCGACGCCCGGCGCGGTTCAGCTCGTCAGCGATCTGCACGCCGGAGGAGCCGGCACCTACCACCAGCACCGCACCTTCCGGCAGTTGCTGCGGGTTGCGGTACTTCGCCGAGTGAATCTGCAGCAGCGACTCGTCCTGCGGCGCGATGGCCGGAATGACCGGACGCTGGAACGGCCCGGTGGCCGCCACCACGCGATTGGCCTGAATCACACCTTCGGACGTTTCCACGGTGAAGCCGGGGCGGTCGGCGTTGCGCACCACCTTCTTCACCTCGACGCCGGTGCGAATTGGCGCGTCGATCATCCTGGCGTAGGCCTCGAAGTAATCGGCAACCTGATCCTTGTGGGCGAAGTCATCGGGCCCCAGATCGGGAAATTCCATCCCCGGAAAACGGTCATGCCAGACCGGACCGTTGGTAACCAGCGAGTCCCAGCGCACCGTACGCCAGGCTTCGGCGATGCGGTTCTTTTCCAGCACCAGGTGCGGTACGCCCTGCTTGCCCAGGTGCTCGCTCATGGCGACGCCAGCCTGGCCAGCACCAACGACCAGGGTATCGATTTCGAGAATTGCGGGGGCCCGACCAGCGGGCGTGGGAAAGGCGGTCTGCTTCAGGTCGGTCATGGTTGCCTGCTCTGATTCTGCTCGTGACTGATCCGCCGCGGCGGTTCGTTGAGGGCATTCTGTTCAGAGCGGGGCATTAGCGAAATTATGTTTTTTGTAGTCGCTGGCAAGGTAAAAACTGCCTGAGGCACTGACGGTGCAGGCAGGAGCGGACATGCACGAAGATCGGGCACGGCGACACGCTTCGATCGCACGCTATATACAAAACAACATAACGATGTAGGATTGCCGCATTCGCCATTCCGCCAAGACCGATTGCGTCGCCAGAACAGCAAGGAATCCTCATGCTCAAGCCGCTCAAGCACAGCCTGCTCGCCCTGACCCTGGTATTCGCCAGCGGCGCCATCGCCGACGAAGTCAAGGTTGCGGTGGCCGCCAACTTCACCGCGCCGATCCAGGTCCTCGCGCCTGAGTTCGAGAAGGCCACCGGGCATAAGCTGGTGGCTTCCTTCGGCGCTACCGGGCAGTTCTACGCGCAGATCAACAACGGCGCGCCGTTCGATGTATTCCTCAGCGCCGACGACACCACGCCGGCCAAGCTGGAGGGCGAAGGCGCGAGCGTGCCGGGCTCGCGCTTCACCTACGCCATCGGCAGCCTGGTGCTGTGGTCGGCCGACGCCAGCTACCTCGACGGCACGGACGCCGCGCTGAAAGCCGGGCAGTTCAAGCACCTGTCCATCGCCAATCCGAAGGCCGCGCCCTATGGCTTGGCCGCGACCCAGGTGCTGGACAAGCTGGGCCTGGGCGAAGCGGTGAAAGCCAAGCTGGTCGAGGGCCAGAACATCACCCAGGCGCACCAGTTCGTCTCCACCGGCAATGCCGAACTGGGCTTCGTCGCGTTGTCGCAGGTGTACAAGGACGGCAAGCTCAGCAGCGGTTCTGCGTGGATCGTTCCTGGCGAGCTGCACGAGCCGATCAGGCAGGACGCGGTGATCCTCAACAAGGGCGCCGACAACCCCGCCGCTGCTGCGCTGGTGGAATTTCTCAAGGGCCCGCAGGCCGCCAGGATCATCGAGGCCTACGGCTACAACCAGTGATGCCTGCAGCGATCGCGCTCGATGGTTCGGATCATTCGCGGACAAGTCCGCTCCCACAAGTTGCAGCTGTTGTGGGAGCGGACTTGTCCGCGAGCTTTCTGCTATCGAGCGTCTTGGCAGGCCTGCCTGTAATGCCACTATGCTGGGCTCTTTCCCTGCAGAAGATCAGGCAAACCGCGTAGCCCGGCTGCAGCCCGGGCTCTGTCTGCCATCATCGGAATCCACCCATGCCGCTGTCGAAGAATGACCTCGACGCCATCCTCCTGACCCTGGAGCTGGCCTCGCTGACCACCGTGCTGCTGCTGATCATCGGCACGCCTATCGCGCTGTGGCTGACCCGTACCGACTCCTGGCTGAAACGTCCGGTCGGGGCCGTGGTGGCGCTGCCGCTGGTACTGCCGCCGACGGTGATCGGCTTCTACCTGCTGGTGAGCATGGGCCCCAACGGTTTCTTCGGTCAGCTGACGCAAAGCCTCGGCCTGGGCACCTTTACCTTCAGCTTCACCGGCCTGGTGATCGGTTCGATTTTCTATTCCCTGCCCTTCGTCGTGCAGCCCTTGCAGAACGCCTTCGAGGCCATTGGCCGCGGCCCGCTGGAGGCCGCCGCAACCTTGCGCGCCAACCCCTGGGATACGTTCTTCAGCGTCGTACTGCCGCTGGCGCGCCCGGGGTTCGTCACCGCCGCGATCCTGGCCTTTGCCCATACGGTCGGTGAGTTCGGCGTGGTGCTGATGATCGGCGGCAATATCCCCGGCAAGACCCAGGTGGTGTCGGTGCAGATCTACAACCATGTGGAAACCATGAACTACGCCCAGGCACATTGGTTGGCCGGCGGCATGGTGGCATTCTCCTTCATCGTTCTGTTGGCGCTATACGGCGGCCGCAGCACCAGGGTGAGGGCTCTGTGATGTTCGGATTCGGCAAGGCCAAGGCGCCTGTCGTCAGTGACGACGGGCGTATCCGCGCGCGCTTTCTGGTGCAGCGCGCCGAGTTTCGCCTGGATGTGAATCTCGACCTGCCGGCGCGGGGCGTCAGCGCATTGTTCGGGCATTCCGGTTCGGGCAAGACCAGTTGTCTGCGCTGCTTCGCCGGGCTGGATCGTCCACAGCAGGGTTATCTGCAAGTGGCCGGCGAACTCTGGCAGGACAGCGAGCGCGGCTTCTTCCTCCCCGCCCACCAGCGCGCCATCGGCTACGTGTTTCAGGATGCCAACCTGTTCCCGCACCTGAGCGTGCGCGGCAATCTGGAGTACGGGCAGAAACGCATCCCCGCCGCGCAGCGCAGGGTGGCGCTGGATCAGGCGCTGGAGTTGCTGGGCATCGGTCATCTGCTCGAGCGCAAGCCGTCGGCGCTGTCCGGTGGCGAACGCCAGCGCGTCGGCATTGCCCGCGCGCTGGTGACCAGCCCGCGCCTGCTGCTGATGGACGAGCCGCTGGCCTCGCTCGATCTCAAGCGCAAGCAGGAGGTGCTGCCCTATCTGCAGCGCCTGCACGAAGAGCTGGACATCCCCGTGCTCTACGTCAGCCATGCGCCGGACGAAGTGGCGCGCCTGGCCGATCATCTGGTGCTGCTCGACGAAGGCCAGGTGCGCGCCAGCGGCCCGCTCAAGGAAACCCTGCTACGCGCCGACCTGCCCTTCGCCAGCGATGACGATGCCGAGGCGGTGATCGACGGCGAGGTCTGCGGCCATGCTGCCGCCTACGACCTGCTGCAACTGCGCCTGCCCGGCAGCGAGGCGCGCCTGCGCCTGCCTCACGCGGTATTGCCCAACGGCCATCCGGTGCGGGTGAAGATCAAGGCGCGCGACGTCAGCCTCAGCCTGCAACGCGCCGAGGGCAGCAGCCTACTCAACCTGCTGCCGGCGACGGTGGAGAGCTGGCAGGCACTCGACGCGCAGATGCTGTTGACCCTGCGCCTGGGCGAACAGCGCCTGCTGGCGCGGATCACCCGTTACTCCTTCGATCAGTTGGGCATTCATGCCGGCCAGGCGCTCTGGGCGCAGATCAAGTCGGTGTCGCTACTGGCGCCGTAGCTATCTGATAGCTAGGCAAAACCCGAACGGACGCAGAGCGTCCCGAGGGCATTTCCGCGCGGAGCGTGAGGAACGATCAGTCTCGCAGTACCGGGCAGCTCCAGTCCGTAGCCCGGATGCAATCCGGGGCGATTACACGCACCCTGGCAACTCCAGATGCTCCGGTCCGATTTCGTCATGGCCGGCCAGCAGCAGGGCAAAGTGAATGACGTTCTCCAGCTCGCGGGTATTGCCCGGCCAGCGATGGGACTCCAGTACAGCCTGCGCTGCCGGGCTGATCGGCGGGATGGCCAGGCCCAGGCGCGAGGCGTGGATGCCGAGGAAGTACTCGGCCAACGGCAGGATGTCGCCAACCCGCTGGCGCAGCGCCGGGAACAGCAGCTGGCCGTCGCACAGGTAGGCGTACAGGCGCTCGTCGAACGTGCCGGCTGCCACCGCGCGGGCCAGATCGATGCTAGTCGCCGCCACCAGGCGCACGTCCACCGGCAACGCCTGGCTGGCGCCGACGCGATATACCTCGCGAGTTTCCAGGGCGGCCAGCAGTTTGCTCTGCAAGGGCCGCGCGAGGTCGGCAATCTCATCGAGGTAGAGCGTGCCGCCATTGGCCGAACCAAACCAGCCGGCGCGGCTGCTGGCGGCCCCGACATGGGCGCCGCCGACATGCCCGAACAGCTCGGCCTCACCCCATTGCGGGCTGATCGCCGCGCAGCTCACCGCCACGAACAGGCCAGCGCGCTCGCTCTGACGATGGATATAGCGCGCCAGCAATTCCTTGCCGGTGCCGGTCTCGCCAAGGATCAGCAGCGGCTGGCCATTGCCCGCCAGCGCCTCGGCGCGCTCGCGCAATTGGCGCGAACGCGCATCGACGAATACCAGCGCCTTGGCCCGAATGCTCAGCGGGCTCTTGTCCGAATCGGCAAAGGTCAGGGGCGGTGGGAAGCCGGGTGGAAAACTCATGACGTGCAGCTCCTGAGCCGCACCTCATCAGCGCGGCCTGTATGCAAATAAATGGGCTGGAGCAATTCTCAACCGTGCTCCACAACGGCTCGAAGAGTGGCCGCCATGGCTGGCGGGCGATAAAAAAGAGCGGGCGGCTGCCTGGCCCGACCCCGCTCCGAAGGTGTTGGCCCGTTAAGGGCTTTCAGGCGCGCAAGCGCGCCTGCTGTTCGATGCGACTCTGCAGGCGATACAGATAGGCGAATCCCTGCTCCCAATGGCGGTGTCCGGACTTCACATTGATATGCCCGGCACCGGTCAGGATCGCCGCCTCGCTACCCCAGGCCCGCGCCAGCTCCAGCGCGCGCAGGGCGCTGGCCGCCGCGTCGTTGTCGGAGCCCACCAGCTGGCTGGGAAACGGCAGCAGATCACGCGGCATCGGCGCGAAATTGCGTAGCGGCTCGGGGCAACCCGGCCGCTCGACATCAGCCGGCGCCACCAGCAGCGCACCGCGCACCCGGCGCAGCAGCTCGACCGGCGCCTGTGCGGCCCAATGCGCCACCGTCACGCAGCCCAGGCTGTGGGCAATAAGGATCGCGGGCCGCGGATCGGCTGCCAGCGCCTGATTCAGCGCCGCGACCCAGTCTGCGCGCTGCGGATTGAGCCAGTCGCTCTGCTCGACGCGCACGGTACCCGGCAGGCTGCGTTGCCAGTGGCTTTGCCAGTGCGCTTCGGGTGAGCCCTGCCAGCCCGGCAGGATCAGATAACGGATTGCTTCGCTGGCCATGACGGCGCCTCCTTGAATCGAATGGCGCCAGTCTAGGCAGCTCGAATCAAATACAAAAAGAATAAGAATTTCTTTGCTTATTCCATTGACGTATCCATATCGCGCGGTTTTATATTTCCAAAAAGCATATAAATGTTCTGAAACAGTATTTTTAAGAATATTTCAGCCTCTCTACTATCCGCTCCACGCCAGCGTCGGCACTCGTTACGCCGCCGTGGCGACCTATTCACAAGGAGCCTGGAAATGACCGCGACGCTGAGAAACCTCGAAGGCCAGGATGAAGCCAGCATCCTGCGCGAGATCCAGACCGCACTGCATGGCCTGAAATTCGGTTCGGTGGAAATCACCGTACACAACGGCCAGGTGGTGCAGATCGAGCGCAAGGAAAAGATCCGCCTGCAACAACCGAACACCAAGAACTAACCATGCTGCAGCCCGACTGGACCACCAGAGGGCCACAACCCCAACGCCTCCGCCAACACAAGAACCTATCCAGTTTAGGAGCTGCACCATGTCCATTCGCCGTTTCGCCCTGGCCGCGCTGGCCAGCACCCTGATCGCCGGCCCGGCCATCGCCCAGCCTCTGCTCAACGTGTCCTACGACCCGACCCGCGAGCTGTACGTCGAGTACAACGCCGCCTTCAACAAATTCTGGCAAGCGCAAGGCAACCCGGCCGTCGCCATCCAGCAGTCCCACGGTGGCTCGGGCAAGCAGGCCCGCGCAGTGATCGATGGCCTGCGCGCCGACGTGGTGACTCTGGCACTGTCCGGCGACATCGACGCGCTGAATCTCAACCAGCAGCTGATCGATCCAAACTGGCAGGCACGCCTACCGGACAACAGCACGCCGTACACCTCGACCATCGTGTTCCTGGTACGCAAGGGCAACCCGAAAGGCATCAAGGACTGGGACGACCTGGTCAAGGACGGCGTGGAAGTCATCACCCCGAACCCGAAAACCTCCGGCGGCGCGCGCTGGAACTTCCTCGCCGCCTGGGCCTATGCCCGCGAGAAGTTCGGCAGCGAAGACAAGGCCCTGGAGTTCGTCACCGAGCTCTATCGCCACGCCCCGGTGCTGGATACCGGCGCGCGCGGCGCGACCATCAGCTTCGTCCAGCGTGGCCTGGGTGATGTGTTGCTGGCCTGGGAAAACGAAGCCTACCTGTCGCTGGCCGAAGAAGGCGGCGACCAGTTGGAGATCGTCACCCCGTCGCTGTCGATCCTCGCCGAGCCGCCGGTAGCGGTGGTCGATGCCAACGTCGAGCGCAAGGGCACCCGTGCCCTGGCCGAGGCCTACCTGGAGCACCTGTACAGCGAAGAAGGCCAGCGCATCGCCGCGAAGAACTTCTACCGCCCGCGCAACGAGAAAGTCGCCGCCGAGTTCAAGGACCAGTTCCAGGACCTCAAGCTGGTGACCATCGATAAGGACTTTGGTGGCTGGAAACAGGCCCAGCCGAAGTACTTCGACGACGGCGGCGTGTTCGACCAGATCTTCACCAAGATCAACCAGTAGGAGCGAATTCATTCGCGATTGCCTCGCGAGATTCGCCACTGGAGCCGCGCCTGCGGGGCGCGGCTCCCGATCGCTGTCTTTGGGTAAAAGGACACTCCATGTCTCGTCGAACTTCCCCGGTCATACCCGGCTTCGGGCTGACCCTGGGCTACACCATCACCTACCTGGCGTTGATCGTGCTGATTCCGCTGGGGGCGATGTTCCTCTTCTCGCTGCAGCTGACCGGCGAACAGTGGTGGGCATTGCTGAACAACCGCCAGCTGCAGTTCTCGCTGAAACTCTCGTTCGGCACCGCGCTGGCCGCCGCCCTGCTCAATGGCATTCTCGGCACCATCATCGCCTGGGTGCTGGTGCGCTACACCTTCCCCGGCCGGCGCATCATCGACGCCATGGTCGACATGCCGTTCGCCCTGCCCACGGCCGTGGCCGGCATCGCCCTGACCGCGCTGTATGCGCCAACCGGCCTGATCGGCTCGCTGTTCCCCTTCAAGATCGCCTACACCCCGCTGGGCATCACCCTGGCGCTGGTGTTCGTCACCCTGCCGTTCGTGGTGCGCACGTTGCAGCCGGTACTGGCCGACATCCCCAAGGAAGTCGAGGAAGCCGCCGCCTGCCTGGGCGCCAAGCCGCTGCAGGTGTTCCGCCATGTGCTGCTGCCGAGCCTGCTGCCGGCCTGGCTGACCGG
This sequence comes from Pseudomonas sp. UBA7530, assembly GCF_002479365.1. Taxonomy (NCBI): domain Bacteria; kingdom Pseudomonadati; phylum Pseudomonadota; class Gammaproteobacteria; order Pseudomonadales; family Pseudomonadaceae; genus Pseudomonas; species Pseudomonas sp. UBA7530. The sequence continues at coordinate 83,625 of NZ_DLMS01000010.1, read as the reverse complement.
CTTCGCCCTGGCCTTCGCCCGCGGCGTCGGCGAGTACGGCTCGGTGGTGTTCATCGCCGGCAATATCCCGCTGAAGACCGAGATCCTGCCGCTGCTGATCGTGTCCAAACTCGACCAGTACGACTACCCCGGCGCCACTGCCATCGGCGTGATCATGCTGGTGGTGTCGTTCCTCCTGCTGCTGCTGATCAACATCCTGCAGCGCCGCATCCAGCCGCAACTCTGAGGAGCCCGTCATGAGCCTTGCAACCCTTGGCCAGAGCGCGGCTGCGCGCCCGGCCAGCCGCTCCGTCGGCGCCATCGCCCTGATCGTCATCGCCTGGGCGGTGTTCGCCGCGATTCTCGTATTACCGCTGTACATGGTGGTGACCCAGGGCCTGAGCCGCGGCCTGGATTTCTTCTGGCAGGCGATCAGCGAGCCGGACGCCATCTCGGCGCTGAAGCTGACCCTGCTGGCGACCGCCATCTCGGTGCCGCTGAACCTGGTGTTCGGCGTCGCCGCGGCCTGGGCGGTGACCAAGTTCGAGTTCCGTGGCAAGAGCATCCTGATCACCCTGATCGACATGCCCTTCTCGGTGTCGCCGGTGGTCGCCGGCCTGATCTACGTGCTGCTGTTCGGCTCACAGAGTTTTCTCGCGCCGTACCTCGACTCGCAGAACCTGCAGATCGTCTATGCCGTGCCCGGCATCGTCCTGGCGACCATCTTCGTCACCTTCCCCTTCGTCGCCCGCGAGCTGATCCCGCTGATGGAGGAACAGGGCACCACCGAGGAAGAGGCCGCGCGCCTGCTCGGTGCCAACGGTTGGCAGATGTTCTGGCATGTCACGCTGCCTAACGTAAAATGGGCGCTGATCTACGGCGTGGTGCTGTGCACCGCCCGTGCGATGGGCGAATTCGGCGCAGTTTCGGTGGTTTCCGGGCATATCCGCGGTTACACCAACACCCTGCCGCTGCACATCGAGATTCTCTACAACGAGTACAACATCGTCGCTGCCTTCAGCGTGGCGATCCTGCTGCTCGTCATGGCCCTGGTGGTGCTGCTGCTTCGCCAATGGAGCGAAGCGCGTCTGAGCCGCCAGCTGCAAGCCAACCGAGAAGACTGACAGCCGTGAGGCACGGCCCACGGAACCACCAGGAATAAGCCATGAGTATCGAAGTCAAAGGCGTCAACAAGCAGTTCGGCCAGTTCAAGGCGCTGAACGAGATCAACCTGAGCATCCAGAGCGGCGAGCTGGTCGCCCTGCTCGGCCCGTCCGGCTGCGGCAAGACCACCCTGCTGCGTATCATCGCCGGCCTGGAAACCCCGGACAGCGGCAGCATCGGCTTCCACGGCGAGGACGTGTCCGAGCACGACGTACGTGATCGCAACGTCGGCTTCGTGTTCCAGCACTACGCGCTGTTCCGCCACATGACGGTGTTCGACAACGTTGCCTTCGGCCTGCGCATGAAGCCCAAGCGCGAGCGCCCGAGCGAAGAGGTGATCAAGCAGAAGGTGCACGAGCTGCTCAACCTGGTGCAGCTCGACTGGCTCGGCGACCGCTATCCGGAACAGCTCTCCGGCGGCCAGCGCCAGCGTATCGCCCTGGCCCGCGCCCTGGCGGTAGAACCGAAAGTGCTGCTGCTCGACGAACCCTTCGGCGCGCTGGATGCCAAGGTGCGCAAGGAGCTGCGCCGCTGGCTGGCGCGCCTGCACGAGGAAGTGCACCTGACCAGCGTATTCGTCACCCACGACCAGGAAGAAGCCATGGAAGTGGCCGACCGCATCGTGGTGATGAACAAGGGCGTGATCGAGCAGATCGGCACCCCGGCCGAGGTCTACGAGCATCCGGCCAACGACTTCGTCTACCACTTCCTCGGTGACGCCAACCGCCTCTACGTCGGCAACGATCACCACGTGCTGTTCCGCCCGCACGAGGTCGACCTGTCCAGCGAGCCAAGCCCGGAGCACAAGGCCGGTGAAGTACGTGATATCCGCCTGCTCGGCGCGATCACCCGCATCACGCTGAAAGTCGAAGGCCAGGACGAACTGATCGAGGCCGAGGTGGCCAAGGATCACGTCAGCCTGAACAACCTCGCCCGCGGCACCACCCTGTACTTCAAGCCCAAGGGCGGCAAGCCGGTCAGCGCCCAGGCGTAGCACTTCGTAGAATGGGCCGTGCGGTAGGACGTAGGGTGGGCGTAGGGTGGGCTTCAGCCCACCGAAACAGAGCTCAACCTTTATTGGTGGGCTAAAGCCCACCCTACGAATCTAAAGCGGATCGCCGCCCGGCCTACCCTACGAAGCTAAGGAGCCGCGATCGCCATGATCGCCCTGCGTCCCTGCGGCGACACCTGCAACGCACGCGACTCCTTGCTGCGCCGCAGCCAACCCTCGCCTTCGCACAGAGTCAGCAACGCCGCGCCCAGCGCACCGCCCAGGTGTGGCTTGCGCTCGCTCCAGTCCGGGCAGGCGCACAAACGCTGGCGGCGCTGACGGCCTACCTGCTGCAGATTGATACCCAGCGCCTGCAGCCCCTGCTCGCCGCTTGCGGTCAGCTTCAGCGCACCGCCCTCCTCGCTCAGCCAGTCGGCTGCACGCATGCGCGCGAATATGCCGACCGCCAGCTCGCCGGCCAGATGGTCATAGCAGGTGCGCGCCTCGCGCATGGGCTGCGGCGTGCCGCGCGAGCTTGGTATGGCGCGAGCTTGCCGGGGCTGTGCAGCCAGTGCAGCACTGGCCAGCGCCTCGACCAGTTGCCCGACTTCCGGCCCAGCCAGGCGGTAGTAACGATTGCGCCCATGCCGCTGCTGCGCCAGCAGGCCACCCTCCACCAGCTTGGCCAGGTGCGCACTGGTCGACGACGGCGACAGCCCCGCCAGCATGGCCAGCTCACCGGCCGGCCGCGCGCTGCCGTCCATCAGTGCCCAGACCATGGCAGCACGCCCGGCATCGGCGAGCAGGGCGGCGATCGAACTGAAACCCGGTGCGTATTCCATAATTCACCTCATGACGAAACATGGCGTGCAGCAAATGTGGATACTGGCAGGCAACTTCAGCCAGAGCCAGCCAGGGAGAAAGCCGATGCTCGCCGTGATCTTCGAAGTCGAGGCCAAGCCGGACCAACAGCAGGATTATCTCGACCTCGCCGCAGAGCTGCGCCCGCTGCTCACCGAACAGCCGGGTTTCATCTCCATCGAGCGCTTCCAGAGTCTGACCCAGCCGGGGAAGATCCTGTCGTTGTCGTTCTGGCAGGACGAAGCCTCGGTCCAGGCCTGGCGCCAGCGCGATGAACACCGACGCGCACAGACGGCAGGACGCGAGGAGGTTTTCGGTCACTATCGTCTGCGCGTGGCCCAGGTGCTGCGTGACTACGGCATGCACGAACGCGACGAGGCGCCTGCCGACAGCCGGGCGATCCACGAACAGGGGGCGGCGCGATGACCGACCATCTGCCGCTGATCCTCGTCACCTTTCTGCTCGCCGGCATGGTCAAGGGCGTGGTCGGCCTCGGTCTGCCGACCATAGCCGTCGGTCTGCTCGGCCTGGTGATGGCGCCACTGCATGCCGCTGCGCTGCTAATCATTCCGTCGATGGTGACCAACATCTGGCAACTGTGCGACGGCCGCAGCCCGCTGCCGATGGCGCGCCGCCTGTGGCCGATGCTGCTGGGCATCCTGTTCGGCACGCTGCTGGTCGCCGGCTTGCTGCAGAGCCTCGACCTGCCCGGCGCAACCCGCTGGCTGGGCGCAGCCCTGGTGCTCTACGCACTGCTCGGCCTGGCCAGGGTGCACTTTCGCGTGGAGCGGGCCAAGGAAGCGTGGTTAGGCCCGGTGATCGGCGCCATTACTGGTGCGATTACTGCGGTTACCGGCGTTTTCGTGATTCCCGCCGTACCCTACCTGCAGGCCATCGGCCTGGAGAAGGACGACCTGGTGCAAGCGCTGGGGCTGTCGTTCAGCGTCTCTACCCTGGCCCTGGCGGCAGCACTCGGTCACAGCGGTGAACTGCTGCAACCGGCGGTGCTCGGGCTGTCTGCCCTGGCCTTGCTGCCTGCCCTGCTGGGCATGGCAGCCGGCCAGTGGTTGCGCAAGCGCATCAGCGCGGAGCGCTTCAAGCGCTGGTTCTTCATCGGCCTGTTGCTACTCGGCGCCGAGCTGGCGTTGCGTGGCCTCTGAGCCGACCTCAGGCCACGGCAGCCTGCGAGTGCTTGAGGCCGAACCATTGCAGTTCGGCCAGCAACCCGACCGCCAAAGCCTGAGCAATGACGAAGGCATGGCCGAACAGGTTCGGCGACACCCAACCCACCACCAGCAACAGCAAGCTGTCGACCACCCAGACGACGTTGACCGCAATCACCGCCCAGATGGCCGTGCGGCTGATTTCTGCGCGGTTGGACAGCCACACCAGCATCGCCGCGAAGGGCAGCAGGGCACTGCCGGCGACCAGCAACAGCAGACGCGGCAATTCGAGAAAGGCGCCCAGCCAGCCTGCTGCCAGGACCAGCAGCAGGCCGGTGACGCCGCTGAGCAGACCATCGAGCATGAGGGCGTTGCGTAGCATCGGGGAAGGTTGCAGTACGTTCATGACGAATTCTCCGTAAGGGCACCGGGGTGGTGCCTGGCCTACAGATTTCGCCGAAACCATCAGGGCGTCGATTACCTGCCAGGTAATGGCTGACATGACCTGACTGCACTATCGTGCAGACCATGAACAGCCAATCCCAGACCGCCGGCGCCCTGTTGCGCCAATGGCGCCAGCGGCGCCGCCTGAGCCAGCTCGACCTCGCCTTCGAGGCCGAGATTTCCACGCGTCACCTGAGCTTCGTCGAGACCGGCCGCGCTCAGCCCAGCCGCGACATGCTGCTGCATCTGGCCGAGCAGTTGGACATTCCCCTGCGTGAGCGCAATCGCCTGCTCAGCGCAGCCGGCTTCGCCCCGCTGTACAGCCAGCATGATCTGACCGACCCGGCACTGGCCCCCGCGCGCCAGGCCATCGATCAATTGCTCAAGGCCCATGAGCCCTATCCGGCGCTGGCCATCGATCGGCAGTGGAACCTGCTGGCCGCCAACGCGGCGGCCACCGCCTTCCTCGCCGGCATGCCGGATTTCCTGCTCGGCCCGCCGCTCAACGTGATGCGCCTGTCGCTGCACCCCGAGGGCCTGGCCCCGCGCATCGCCAACCTGGCGCTGTGGCGCGCGCACCTGCTGATGCGCCTGCAGCGCGATGCGGAGATCAGCGGCGACGACGCCCTGTTCGCCCTACTCGATGAGCTGCGCGACTACCCGGCACCGGCGGAAGTCCCTGCGCCACCGAGCGACGCCGTGCTGGTGCCGCTGCAACTGCACAGCGAGCAGGGCGTGCTCAGCCTGATCAGCACCATCACGGTGTTCGGTACGCCGAATGACGTGACCCTCGCCGAACTGGCACTGGAAACCTTCTTCCCCGCCGACGCCTTCACCGCCGAGTACCTGAGCAATCTGATGAAAAGCCTCTGAACGGTGGCGATTTCCGACGAAATCACTCTTTCGGGTCATGCTCCGCTACGCTTGGCGCAGTAGTCTTGGCGCTGCGTCGTCGACGCTGCCAATGCATACCTGCTCAAAACAATAACAAGGAGCACCCCGGATGCGCTGTAAAGCACTGTTGCGCCATGCTTTTCTCTGGTCGCTCGGACTCTTCGTCGGGCTCTCGCCCCTGGCCTTCGCCGAAGCCGTCAGCCCGCAGGAACAGATTCAGATACATGCCAGCCGCGCCACCAGCAGCCTGATGCTGTTACGCGGCGAAGGTTTCCAGAAGACCCATCAGCAGCGCCTGGAAGCCGATCTGGCCGCTCTGGCCGGCGCCATGCAGAGCCTGCCGCAGGGCAGCGCCGAACTCACCAGCGCCCATCAGGCACTCGTTACCCAATTGCGCAACGGTGTTTCCTATGGCCCCGGTGACGAGAATGTCCCCTGGCGCTTCCCCGAAGACCTCAGCCGCGCCCTGCGCGACTTCCTCAGCGCGGCCCGCGCATTGCCCGGCGCCGAGGGCCAGAGCGAGCTGGCGGCGAAGGTCGAGTACCTCAGCGTGCAGTACCTCAGTCGCTCCTACCTGGGCACCTTCGAGATCGCCCGGGAACAACCCGGCACCTACCTCGGCCAGGACGAACGTCTGCTGTTGCCGGCGATCGACGGTGAATTGCAGGCGCTCGAGGAGCAAGCTGATCCGCAGGTGAGCAAGTTGCAGACGCGCTGGAGCTATCTACGCGCCGCACTGGCCGACATGAACAGCCAGAGCAATGCCCTGCAGAGCGTCTCCGGCCGCCCCTTCGCCCCGATCACCGTGGATCGCCATGCACGCTCGATGACGAGCCAGTGGATGGCGATGTACTAGAAAGGCTCGCGGCTGAAGCCCCTCCCACGGAATCTGTGGGAGGGGCTTCAGCCGCGACGAACAGAAGAAGCAGCACGCGCTCAGGCCAGCGCTTTCTTCTCGCGAATGCAGGTCGGCCCGGCGATTTCCACCACGGCATGCTCGACTTCCTTGCGCAGGCCGAGCAGAAAGGCCAGTTCAGCGACCACGAACAGCGGGCCGACGATCAGCCCCATGATGTCGTCGACGAACGCCGGCTTGCGGCCTTCGTAATAATGGCCAACGAACTGGATGACCCAGCCGACCACGAACAGGCCAAGCCCTGCCGCCAGCCACAGGCCGGTGCTCGCCACCGCCAGCTTGGCCGCGAGCCACAGGCTCAGTGCCAGCAACGCGCTCATGACCAGGCCGAAGCGGGCATCCAGGCGCAGGTAGAACCAGGCCGAAGCCAGCGCCACCAGCGTCGCCGGGGCCAGCCACAGGCCGGCCAGCTGGAAACCAGGGCGCGACAGCAGCACGGCGACGGCCAGCACGATCATCGGGATACCGATGAAATGGCTGGCGATGTTGCGTCGGTCGCGGTGGTAGGCGGCATACTGCGCCAGGTGATCGACGAGGGTTTTCATTGTTATCGTCCTCATATGTGAAACAGGCCCGAGCATGATCACCTCGCCGCCGCTCGTCGCACTGTCGGCTAGCCGACAAATGGCAGGGATCGCCGCACCACCGCGCAACCGTCCAGGAACCGTAATGCCCGATCCGCATCATTACTTCAGCCAGTTGAACCAGGGCCACTGGTTCGCCGCACTGCCTCCGGCGCTGAGCCAGAGCCTGCTGGACATGGCCCAGGTGCAGCGTCTGGACGCCGGTCAGCGGCTGTTTCGTCGTGGCGACAAGCCCAGCGGGCTTTATGCGGTGGTGGAAGGGGCGGTGCGCGTCGGCGCCGTCAGCGAGAACGGCAAGGAGGCGCTGCTGACCCTGATCGAGCCGCCTTACTGGTTCGGCGAAATTTCCCTGTTCGATGGCCTGCCGCGCACCCACGATGCCTTCACCGAAAGCGCCAGCACCCTGCTGCTGCTGCCCCAGCATGAACTGCTCGCGCTGCTCGAGCGCGAGCCGCAGTACTGGCGCGACTTCGCCCTGCTGATGAGCCACAAGCTGCGTCTGGCCTTCGTCGCCCTGGAGGACATGAGCCTGCTGCCGGCCGCACCACGCCTGGCCCGGCGCCTGTTGCTGATCGCCGAGAACTACGGCGAGAGCGAACCTCGCCGCGTGCTGCACCTGGCCCAGGAACAGCTGGCGCTGATGCTCTCGCTGTCGCGCCAGACCACCAACCAGATTCTCAAGGAGTTGCAGGCGCAGGGCGTGGTCCAGCTGACCTACGGCGAGATCGAGATTCTCGACTTAGAGCGCCTGCGCCAGCTGGCCGCCTGAACTGCTGGCGCCCTGCCACTGTCCAAGGCCTGTATTTTTTCCGGTAGCCACCTGCATGTCCGATAACCCCCACCACTCGTCACCCGATGTTCTCGCCGGCCCGCTGCTGCGGCGCATGGAGCCTGGCCGGCTGGTGCTCTGGCTGGTGGCCAGTCGGGCGCTGGACCTGCAACTGTGGCTGCAAGCCGATGGCGAACAGCCGCGCACTCTGAGCCTCGACGCCCATTGCCAGCGCCTGCCGCTGGGCCGCCACGCCGTGCTGCACCTGATCGACCTGCCGCTTGAGCAGGCGCTGCGGCAGGACGTGCGCATCGCCTATGACCTGCAGATCGTTGCGGACCAAGGCACTCGCGGCATGGCCGACTGGGCGCCGCACCTGCTCTACGAGGGCGCCGAACATGCCGATTTCGTCCTGCGCTCACGGGTCGACCAGCTCCTGCATGGCTCCTGTCGCAGACCGCACCACGCCGCCACTGACGGCCTGCTGTGCGCCGACCGTCTGCTGGCCGAGCAGCCCGAAGCCAACCAGCGCCCTGCCCTGTTGCTGATGAGTGGCGACCAGGTGTACGTCGACGACGTCGCCGGGCCGATGCTGTGCGCCATTCACCAACTGATCGCCCGCCTCGGTCTGTTTGACGAGTTCCTCGAAGGCGCCGTGGTGGAGGACAGCCAGGCGCTTTACGGCCACTCGGTTGGCTACTACCAGCGCGCTGAACTGCTGCCGGCGGTGAAGAGCAATCAGACCCTGCGCGACAAGTTCTTCGGCGGTGTGGAAAAGCCGGTATTCACCACCAGCAGCGCCGACAACCACCTGGTGACCTTCGCCGAGATGATCGCCATGTACCTGCTGGTCTGGTCGCCAGTGCCCTGGACCCTGATCACGGAAGACCAGCCGCCGCTGGACGAGCAACAACAGCAGCGTTACGCCGATGAGCGCCTGCGCATCGACGCTTTTCGCCAGACCCTCGGCCAGGCGGCTCGGGCGTTCGCCCACCTGCCGACGCTGATGATCTTCGACGACCACGACGTCACCGACGACTGGAACCTCTCCGCGCGCTGGGAGCAGACCGCCTACGGCCACCCCTTCTCCAAGCGCATCATCGGCAACGCCCTGCTCGCCTACCTGTTGTGCCAGGGCTGGGGCAACAACCCGGACGTGTTCGAGCAGCCGCTGCAAGCCTTCAGCGACCTGTTGCAGCAGCGCCAGGATGACCACCTTCAGGCCGAGATGCAGGACGCGTTGATCGACCAACTGCAACAGTTCGAACAGTGGCACTACGTGCTGCCGACCACTCCGGCGCTGCTGGTGCTCGATACGCGCACGCGCCGCTGGCGCAGCGAAGGGCACCTGTCGAAACCCTCGGGACTGATGGACTGGGAAGCGCTGTGCGACTTCCAGCAGGCGCTGCTCGACCACCCCAGCTGCATCATCGTCTCGCCGGCACCGATGTTTGGCGTGAAGCTGATCGAGGGCATTCAGAAGCTGTTCACCTACGCCGGCCACCCGCTGATGGTCGATGCGGAGAACTGGATGGCCCATCGCGGCGCAGCGCGGGTGATGATGAACATCTTCCGCCACTCGCGCACGCCAAGGGATTTCGTCATCCTCTCTGGCGACGTGCACTACTCCTTCGTCTACCGCGTGAGCATCCGCCACAAACGCGCCAGCCCGACCATCTGGCAGATCACCAGCAGCGGCATCAAGAACGAATTTCCGCCCAGGCTGCTGGACTGGTTCGACCGCCTCAACCGCTGGCTCTACGCGCCATGGTCGCCGCTCAACTGGCTGACCAAGCGCCGGCGCATGCGCGTCACCCCGCTGATTCCCGACCGCAGCCGTGCCGGCGAACGCCTGTGGAACGGCGCCGGCCTCGGCCAGGTGTTCTTCGACGACCAGGGCCGGCCCACGCGCATCATGCAGCTCAATGCCGATGGCTCACCGCCCGCCACCTTCGTCGCCGAGCGCGAATCCGCTCCGGCAACGACGGCGCAGGCCAGCCCCGGAAATCGTGGCACTGTGACCAGGGACGAGCATCTGCGCTGAGCAAACGAAAGAACCGCCCATAAAAAAACCGGAGCCTTTGCAGGCTCCGGTTCGGTTTCAGGCTTGGATCACTTGCCAGCGGTCAGCGCGTTGTAGCTGGTCATCAGGTTGCGGTAGTCCGGGATGTGATCGGTGCAGATCTTGGCCAGGCCTTCCACGTCGTTGCGCCAGTCGCGGTGCAGCTCGCAGGCAACGGCGAACCAGTTCATCAGTTGCGCGCCGGCCTGGGTCATACGCTGCCACGCCGAGTCACGGGTGATCTGGTTGAAGGTGCCGGAAGCATCGGTGACCACGAACACGTCGAAGCCTTCCTCGATGGCCGACAGCGCCGGAAACGCCACGCAGACTTCGGTCACCACACCGGCGATGATCAGTTGCTTCTTGCCGGTCGCCTTGATCGCCTTGACGAAGTCTTCGTTGTCCCAGGCGTTGATCTGACCAGGGCGGGCGATGTACGGCGCGTCCGGGAACATTTCCTTCAGCTCCGGCATCAGCGGGCCGTTGGGGCCGGTTTCGAAGCTGGTGGTAAGGATGGTCGGCAGGTTGAAGAACTTGGCCAGATCAGCCAGCGCCAGCACGTTGTTCTTGAACTTGTCCGGCTCGATGTCGCGCACCAGCGAGAGCAGGCCGGCCTGGTGGTCGACCAGCAGAACGACGGCGTTGTCTTTGTCCAGGCGATTATAGGTGGCGTTGGTCATGGTGAAGTCCTCGAATTGTTTTCAATGTGCCGGCTGCACCGGTGAGTGGGTTTTCGTTCAGCAGTGCGTCACTGCATGGAAGAAAGATTAAATTCGAGACCCTTCTCGACTAGACTGCGAAATTCGCCTCTAGCGTTCCATTTGGAGAACGATCAATGGAAGACCTCAACAGCCTCTACTACTTCACCCAAGTGGTGGAGCAAGGCGGCTTCGCCGCGGCGGGGCGCGCGCTGGACATACCCAAGTCCAAGCTTAGCCGGCGTATCGCCCAACTCGAGGAGCGCCTCGGCGTGCGCCTGCTGCACCGCACCAGCCGGCACCTGTCGCTCACCGAGATCGGCCAGGCGTACTACCAGCGCTGCCTGGCCATGCGCGTGGAGGCCGAAGGCGCGGCGGAGGTGATCGAGCGCAACCGCGCCGAGCCGCGCGGCCTGGTGCGCCTGGCCTGCCCGACGACGCTGCTCAATTCCTGGGTGGGGCCGATGCTGACCCGCTACATGCTCAAGTACCCGTTGGTGGAGCTGTACATCGAGAGCACCAACCGCCGCGTGGATCTGCTGCATGAAGGCTTCGACGTGGCCTTGCGGGTACGTTTTCCCCCGCTGGAAAACACCGACATGGTGATGAAGGTGCTCGCCGCCAGCACCCAGTGCCTGGTCGGTCACCCGGATCTGCTGGCTTCGCTGCCGAAAGATTTCCAGCCCGAGGAACTGGGACGCCTGCCGAGCCTGCACTGGGGCGGCGCGCAGCGCGACTACCAGTGGGAGCTGCTCGGCCCGGACGACGGCAAACTGGTGATCGCGCACCAGCCGCGGATGATCACCGATGACCTGCGCGCTCTGCGCAATGGCGCGCTGGCCGGCGTGGGTATCGTCCACCTGCCCTGTGTAGCCGTGCGCGAAGACGTCGCGGCCGGCAAGCTGGTGGAGATGCTGCCGGGCTGGGCGCCGAAGTGCGGCATCGTCCACGCCATCTTCCCCTCACGGCGCGGCCTGCTGCCCTCGGTGCGCACCCTGATCGATTTCCTCGCCGAGGAATTCAGCCAGAGCGACATGGCCTAGAAATGCCGAAGGCGCCGTCAGCCAGGGCTAACGGCGCCTTCGGCGCATAAAGATAAGCCGCCCAGCGGGTGCAGGACGGCCATGGTGTCACGACGCGGCCTGGCCAACCTCGGCAGACTGAGCGGCCTGCCGGGCCGGCATCAGGAAGTGGTCGATGCGGATCGCCACACCGGCGGTCTGGAACTGCCGGGCGGCAGCCTCGATGCGTTGCTCGGCGCGCGTCACCCGGCCGTGGTGGCGCAGATGCTCGAGCCAGGACTCGTCGAAGAAGAACTCCTGCCAGTGCCGCGGGTTCTCGCTGTTCTGCACCAGCCCCCAGGAGAACGCGCCGTTGCGCCGACGCATGCGCGCCACCTCGTTCATCGCCTGGCGGAAGGCGGCAACCTGCTCGGCAGCGATGTCGTAGTGCAGGGTAATCATCACCGGACCGCGCTCGAGATCGGCTTCGTCGGCCAGAATCGGCGCTGGCCAATGCAGCGAGGGTGCCAGGTCTTCGCTTTCGGTGACCGGCAGCGGGAACCTGGCGCTCAGCAGCAGGCCCAGCACCAGGCAGCCGGCGGCCGCGAACAGCGCCAGCGGAATCGACGCATGGCTGGCGACGAAACCCCAGAGCGCGCCACCGGCAGCCATGCTGCCGAAAAACACCAGGATGTACACCGACAGCGCCCGTGCGCGCACCCAGTCCGGCACAGAGGTCTGCGCAGCGACCTGGAGGCTGGACAGCACGGCGATCCACGCCGCGCCGCTGAGCAGCATCACCGGCAGCAAGGCGGCGAAGTGGCGCACGCTGGCCAGGGCCAGCAGCACCAGGGCGTAGAGCAGGCTGGCCAGCAGCACCAGGCGATCGCTGCTGATGCGCTCGCGAATACGCGGCAACAGGGTGGCGCCGAGAACGGCACCGACGCCGACGCTGCCGAGCATCAGGCCGAAGTCGCTGGCGCTGCCCTGCAACTCGCCACGCACGATCAGTGGCAGCAGCGACATGCCGGCGCTGGCACCGACGAAGAACGCCGCCGCGCGCACCAATACCGCCTGCAAGGGCTTCGAGGCGCGGCTGTAGCGCCAACCGGCGCGCATCGCGCCCAGCAGACGTTCGGCCGGGAAGGTAGCGACCTGGCGCTCGCGTTTCCAGGTCAGCAGCACGGTCATGACCGCGAAGAACGACAGGGCATTGAGGGCGAAGGTCGCCCAGGGGCCGCTGAGGCTGACCAGCACGCCGGCGATGGCCGGGCCGAGCGCGCGGGCGACGTTGATGCCGAGGCTGGACAGGGCGATGGCCGAGGGCAGGTCGCGCTTGTTCACCAATTCCGGGGTCAGCGCCGACCAGGCCGGCATCATCAGCGCGGTGCCGACGCCCATGGCCAGAGTCATGCCCAGCAGCAACCAGACACTGGTTAGCCCGAGCAGGGTCAGCGTCGCCAGCGCAGTGGCCACGGCGGCCATCCACAGCTGCACACCCAGCAGGTAGCGGCGCTTGTCGACGATATCGGCCATGGCGCCGGCCGGCAGTGCCAGGAGGAACATCGGCGCCGAGCCGGCGACCTGCACCAGCGCGACGTGCATGGGGTTGGCCGACAGGCTGGTCATCAGCCAGCCGGCGCCGACTTCATGCATCCAGGTGCCGATGTTCGAGGCGATGCTGGCCAGCCACAGCCAGCGGAAGGTCTTGTGATTGAGCGCGCCCCAGGGCGACGGCTTGGCGGTGTTCATGTCAGAGCAGGCCTTGTCGTGGGTATTTTAGAATTCGGCGCACTGCGGCCAGCCCGGACGAGCTGGCCGCAGCGGGTTCAGAAGGCGAAGCAGGAGCAGCCGAACGCGCCCCAGAAGCCCTGATGGTCGCTGACCGGCACGCTGCTGCGGCGCGCGCGGTCATGCTGGTGCTCATGCACGGCGCAGGAGCCGATGCACTGGTGGATGCTCGCGCTCAGCGGCGCGGCATTCGGGCTCCAGTGGCCGGGCACCAGGGCCACCGGCGACCAGTCCGGCATCACCGGCACGGTCGGCGGCGCCAGCTTGTCGAACTCGCTGGCGGCGTGCACCACCTTGCCGCCGACCACGGTGAGCACCGATTCCAGCCACTTGATCTGCTCTTCCTCGACGCTGAAAAAGTCCGCGGTCAGTGCCACCAGGTCGGCGAGCTGGCCAACCTTGATCTGGCCTTTCTTGCCCTGCTCGCTGGAGAACCAGGCGCTGCCGTGGGTGAACAGCTGCAGCGCGGTGGCGCGTGGCAGGCCCTGCGGGTAGAGCGTGGTGCCGCCGACGGTCTTGCCGCTGACCAGCCAGTACAGCGCGGTCCAAGGGTTGTAGCTGGCCACACGGGTGGCGTCGGTGCCGGCGCCGACCGGCACGCCCTCGGCCAGCATGCGCTGGATCGGCGGCGTGGCTTCCGCCGCCTTGGCGCCGTAGCGGTCGATAAAGTACTCGCCCTGGAATGCCATGCGGTGCTGGATGGCGATGCCGCCGCCGAGGGCACGCACCCGCTCGATGTTGCGCGGGCTGATGGTCTCGGCGTGGTCGAACAGCCAGGGCAGGCCATTGAAGGGGATGTCGCGGTCGACCTTCTCGAACACGTCGAGCATGCGCGAGATGGATTCGTCGTAAGTGGCATGCAGGCGGAACGGCCAGCGCTGCTCGACCAGATGACGCACCACCGGCTCCAGATCGGCTTCCATATTCGGCGCCAGGTCCGGGCGCGGCTCGAGGAAATCCTCGAAGTCGGCAGCGGAGAACACCAGCATTTCGCCAGCGCCGTTGTGGCGCAGGAAGTCATCGCCCTGGTGCAACTTGACGCTGCCGGTCCAGTTCTTGAAGTCGGTCAGCTCTTCCTTGGGCTTCTGGGTGAACAGGTTGTAGGCGATGCGCACGGTGAGCTGGTCCTTGTCGGCCAGTTCCTGGATCACCTGATAGTCGTCCGGATAGTTCTGGAAACCACCGCCGGCATCGATGGCGCTGGTCACGCCCAGGCGATTGAGTTCGCGCATGAACTGGCGGGTCGAGTTGACCTGGTATTCCAGCGGCAGCTTCGGCCCCTTGGCCAGGGTGGCGTAGAGGATCATCGCGTTGGGGCGGGCGATCAGCATGCCGGTCGGGTTGCCGTTAGCGTCGCGCTGAATCTCCCCGCCCGGCGGGTTGGGGGTGTTCTTGTCGTAGCCCACGGCGCGCAGTGCGGCGCGATTGAGCAGCGCACGGTCGTACAGATGGAGGATGAATACCGGCGTATCCGGCGCCGCGCGGTTGATCTCTTCCAGGGTCGGCATGCGTTTTTCGGCGAACTGGAACTCGGTCCAGCCACCGACCACACGCACCCACTGCGGCGTCGGCGTACGGTCGGCCTGGGCCTTGAGCATGCGCAGCGCTTCGGCCACGGACGGCACGCCTTCCCAGCGCAGCTCCAGGTTGTAGTTCAGCCCGCCGCGGATCAGGTGCAGGTGCGAGTCGTTGAGGCCCGGGATCACCGTGCGCTTTTGCAGATCGACGATCTTGGTCGCGTCACCGCGCATGGCCATGGCCTCGGCGTCACTGCCAACGGCGATGAAGCGGCCGTCCTTGATGGCAACGGCGCTGGCATGTGGCTTTTCGGGATCGACCGTGTGCAGACGACCGTTGAACAGGATGAGATCGGCGCTCATGGAGCCTCCTTGGGAGCGGATGGAAGAGGTACTGGCGAAAGCGGAAAAAGGCAGGGCAGAGTACACGGCCGCGGCGGCGCCCAATACGCCACCGGCAGCCAAGATGCGCCGGCGCTTTTCATCATATGAATCGGTGCTCATCGAAGTGGCTCCTGGCCGTGAGGCCTCAGCCAGGCGGCAAATGCCCGCGTGGCCATGGGCATGAACAGATACACCACGAGCAGGACGATGCTCAGGGTGATCAACACTTTGCTCAGCAGCGAGCCTGCAAGCCATGGAAGCATAGTGAATACCGGCTGCCACAGCGCCGGCACCAGCAGGCTCAGCGGCATGATCACCAGGAAGGTGACGATCGCCTGCTTCCAGCGCGGCGGCGGCTGCACGGCGTCACGCGGCACGAACCAGAAATCCTTGCCCAGCAACACCTCGGTGTCGTCGCCAGCGCGCAACAGCGGCTGCACGTCGGCGACCAGTTGCTTGCGCGCCTCGGAGTCGAGCCAGCCCTGCATGTGCTGCAGCTGGTCAAAACGCAAAACGCAGGTGAAGTGCACCAGGCCACCCTGGCGCTCGCGCGCGACGTCGACACCCAGGTGGCCAGCGCAAGCGCCGGCGATATCGATGATCTGGCGCAGCCAGGTTTCGTAACGTTGCTCATGTTGCTGCTGCACCTGGTGACGCACCACCAGCGTGACGGTATCGGCTTGCATCGGGTTCATTTCGGCTGTCTCCGCATCTGCTGCGAGTTGGGGCCAGCCTCCGCCGTGCAGAGGCTGGCATCGGCTCAGATAGGTGCGGCGACAGGGGCCAGGGTCGGGCCGTGCTGCACGCGCTCGGGCGCCTTGTGGACCATGGTGTAGGCGTAGTCGACGCCCATGCCGTAGGCACCGGAGTGCTCCTTGACCAGGTTCATGACGGCATCGTAGGTATCGCGGTTCTTCCAGTCGCGCTGCCATTCCAGCAACACCTGCTGCCAGGTCACCGGCACCACGCCGGCCTGGATCATGCGCTGCATGGCGTAGTCGTGCGCCGCCTGGGTGGTGCCGCCGGAAGCGTCGGCGACCATGTAGATCTCGTAGCCCGCGTCGTGCATGGCGGACAGGGCGAAGGTGGTGTTGCATACCTCGGTCCACAGGCCGGAGACGATGATCTTGTTGCGGCCGTTCTTCTTCAGCGCGTCACGCACTTTCTGGTCGTCCCAGGAGTTCATCGAGGTGCGCTCGAGGATCGGCGCATCGGGGAATACGGCTAGCAGCTCAGGGTAGGTGTGGCCGGAGAAACTTTCGGTCTCGACCGTGGTGATGACGGTCGGCACGTTGAAAATCTTCGCCGCCTTGGCCAGGCCAACGGTGTTGTTCTTCAGGGTCTGGCGATCGATGCTCTGCACACCGAAGGCCATCTGCGGCTGCTGATCGATGAAGATCAGCTGGCTGTTGAAGGGAGTGAGGACTTCGGTTTTGACGTTGCTCATGGCGGTTACCTGTCTGTTGAACTGATTGTTGTTGGGAAAATATCCGGGTGCTCGTCTTTGCCCCGTTAGCGTCGTTGACTAGCTGGTCACGACCGGAACAGGTGCTCAAGTTAGCGGATCGACAGGCGTTTCGTTTGTGCATTTTTGCGCCTCCATGAGTGCAAAAATGCACCCTTGCAATTGACCGGGCGGTGCTAGCATTTTCCTCCCGACTACTCGGGAAGCCGCGAAATAGGCGGTCCTTACACTCAAGGAGAAGGCAATGGCAGCTTCACGTCCGTACAACGAAAACACCGCCTACTGGGGCGTTCCATGGGAAGACGCTTACGGCTATCCGCAGGCAAGGAAGGTGGGTAACGAAATCTTCGTCTCAGGCCAGTTCAACCACGACGAAAAAGGCAATTTGGTCGCGCCGGCGCCGCTGGATAACGAAGGCCGACCCAGCGATTTCTCGACCATGGGCGACCAGATGCGTAGCGCCTACGACAACATCGCCAAGCTGCTGGCGCTCTATGGCGCGACGCTCGAAGACGTCGTCGAAGAGACGCTGTTCGTCCTCGACATGGATGCGGCATTCGCCGTGGTTGGCAAAGTGCGCAAGGCGGCCTATGGCACCGAGCGGCCACAATGCGCCAGCAACATTATCGGCGTATCTCGGCTGGCGCAGCGGCCGCAACTGATCGAGATCGCCTGCCGGGCGGTGATCGGTGCACGCGCCGACTAAGTCCCGCTCCCGGTTTCGTCCAACGCAACCGGGAGAGCCCGCTGCCCTTCGATCAGCGCCTTCTGCTCGGCCACCGCAGCGGCGCAGAACGCCATGAACGCCTTGACCCGCCACGACTTGCGAATGTCCTGGTGGGTGAGCAGCCACAGCTCATCATGGAGCTCGGGCACCACCGGCCCGACGCGCACCAGCCCGGGCGTGATATCGCCCAGCATGCAGGGCAGAAAGCCGAAACCCAGCCCCGCGGCAATGGCGGCGCTCGCCGCCGCGACCGAGTCGGTACGGTAGGCAATGCACTCGGCCGCCACCCGGCATTCCAGATAACTCGCCGCTCTGAGGCCGGACAAGGCGCCGGAATACGACACCCAGGCGTGGCCGTCGAACGGGTCGGTGCCCGACACGTTTCCAGCGCGCCCGTACGACGCCCAGGCAATGATCGCCAGCTTGCGCCCGACCAGGCTTTCCCCCGGTTTTCTCGTAGCGCGCACGGCGATATCCGATTCGTCCCGGGCCAGGCTCAGGGTCTGGTTGCCAACCAGCACCTCGACCGCGATGCCTTCGTTGACGACCTTGAAGTCGGCGATGATGGGAGTGAGAAAATGCAGCAGCAACGAGTCGCTGGTGGTGATGCGCAGCTTGCCCTGTGGCCCCTGCCCCGCTCGCGACACACGCCGCGTGACGCTAACGATATCCAGTTCGACCCGCTCGCCGAGGGCGCGCAACTCTTCACCCTCGGCCGTGAGCATGTAGCCGGAGCGGCGATGGTCGAACATCGCCACACCGAGCGTCTTCTCCACCTGCGCCAGGCGGCGCGACACGGTCGAGACGTTGATGCCGAGCTTCTTCGCCGTGGCGGCGCGATTGCCGCACTCGCTCAGCGTCTTGATGATGCGCAGATCGTCCCAGGAAAGCTGGCTTACCGCTTCGCCCGCATCCCATTTGCCAGCAGGTACGCTCGGGCTCGATGAAGCACTTCTAGATGACGAACTCACGCCAGGGCATCCCAAATACGGTGTGCGCCCATCATACGAAAAGGCTATCGGCGAACCAAGGCAGCCCCGTCATCCGGGCCAACGCTGGACTTTCAGCGCAGCTTCTCCAGCATCTGGTAGTACCACATGCCGGCCGCCAGCATCGGGTTGCCGAGCTGATCGCCCAGCGGCACCTTGATGTGCTTGCAGGCGGCGAAGGTGTCGTACTGCTCCAGGTCGCCGGTGATGGCCTTGGCCATGATCTCGCCCATGATGTGGCTGGTGGCGATGCCGTGGCCGGAGTAGCCCTGGCAGTACCAGATGTTGGACGAGAGCTTGCCCAGCTGCGGGATGCGGTTCATCACGATGCCCATGGCGCAGCTCCATTGGAAGTCGATCGGCACGCCCTTGAGCTGCGGGAAGGTGCGCTCGATGCACGGACGCAGTTCACCGGCGATGTCTCGCGAATCACGCCCGGAATAGTTGGCACCACCGCCGAACAGCAGACGGCCGTCCGCGGTCAGGCGGTAATAATCGAGCACGAAGCGACAGTCGTATACGGCCAGGTCCTGCGGGTTGATCTCGCGGGCCAGCTCTCCCAGCGGCGCAGTGGTGACGATGCCGCCCATGGCCGGGAAGATCAGGCCCTTGAGTTTGCGCCGCTCCAGCTTGTGGTAGACGTCGCCAGCCAGCAGCACCTGCTTGGCCTCGATCCGCCCGCCCGTGGTAACCACCGCGGGACACGCGCCGTGAACGATCTCCAGCACCTCGGAATGCTCGAAGATCAGCGCGCCCAGGCTCTCGGCGGCCCTGGCCTCGCCGAGGCACAGGTTGAGCGGGTGCAGGTGCATGTTGCGGGTGTTCTTCAGCGCCCCGCAGTACAGCTCGCTGCCCAGTTGAGCACGCACGCCGGCGCCGTCGAGCAGCGTGACATCGCTCTCCATGCCACGGCGCAGCGCTTCATCGTAGGTCGCCTTGAGCTCGTCCATATGGCTGGGTTTCATCGCCGCATGCAGGTGACCGTGCTTGAGGTCGCAGTCGATGCCGTATTTGGCCACGCGGCTCTTGATGATCTCGTGGCCGCGCCAGCGCAGGTGCCAGATGAAGTCGTCCACCTCCTCGCCCAGCGTGTTGCGCATCTGCTTGCGCATGGCCTCGTCGCCGGAGAGGCTGCCGGTGACCTGGCCACCGTTGCGCCCGCTGGCACCCCAGCCGACCTTGTTGGTTTCCACCACGGCGACCTTGAGGCCGCGCTCGGCCAGCTCCACCGCCGTGGCGATGCCGGTGAAGCCGCCACCGATGATGGCCACGTCGACGGTTACGCTGCCCTGCAGCGTCGGGTAGTCGCTCTCGAAATTGAGCGAGGCCGAGTAGTAGGACGGCGCGCGCTCGGCGGCGGGTTTGACGGGTTGCTCGATCATGTTCATTGCATGTCCTTGCGGTGCGCATGCACCGATGAATCTGGGATCGCGGCTGAAGCCGCTCCTACCATGCTTAACCCGTAGGAACGGCTGGGGGCACTCCGCTTCAGCCGCGATGCTGTTCAGAATCCGTATTCGCGGACAAGTCCGCTCCCACAAGCCCCTGCTGCGCCCTGTGGGAGCGGCCTTGGCCGCGAAGCTGTTATCCCTCGACTCAGGCGTTACTCAGGTACCAGCGCCAATCCTGCTCGCCGACCTCACCCATGAACTGGCGATACTCGGCACGCTTGACCGCAAGAAAGACCTTGAGAAATGGCTCGCCGAAAGCCTCTCGCGCCCACTCGGAATGCTCCAGCGCGTGGATCGCGGCCGACCATTGGGTGGGCAAATGTTCTGTGGCCTGGGCATAACCGTTGCCCTCGATCGGCGCACCGGGATCGAGCTGTTCGCGAATGCCACGATGAATCCCGGCCAGAATCGCCGCGGCGGCGAGATAGGGGTTGGCATCGGCGCCGCAGATGCGGTGTTCGATGTGTCGGGTATTGGCCGGGCCACCGGGCACACGCAGGCTGACGGTGCGGTTATCCACACCCCAGGTGGGCGCCAGCGGCGCATAGCTGTTGGCCTGAAAACGGCGGTAGGAATTGGCGTTGGGGCAGAACAGCAGCAGCGAGTCGAGCAGGCTAGCAAGCATGCCACCGACGGTCTGGCGCAGCAGCGGCGTGCCGGCTGGGTCGTCACTGGCGAACAGGTTGGTACCCGCCACGTCGGCCAGGCTCACGTGCATATGCATGCCGGTGCCGGCGATCTCGGCAAATGGCTTGGCCATGAAGCAGGCCTGCATGCCATGGGCGTGAGCCACGCCCTTGACCAGACGCTTGTAGCGCACCGCCTGGTCCATGGCCGCCAGCGCCGGGCCATGCTCCAGGGTGATTTCCACCTGGCCGGGGGCGTATTCGGAAATTGCCGTGCGCACCGGGATGCCCTGCGCCTTGCACGCCGCGTAAAGGTCACGCAGGAAGGGTTCGATCTGCTCCAGCTCGCGCAAACCATAGACCTGGGTCTGTCGTGGGCGGCCGCCATCGGCGTCCAACGCCGGCTGCGGGCGCCCCTGGGCATCACGCTTCTGGTCGAGCAGGTAGAACTCCAGCTCGCAGGCCATCACCGGATGATAGCCGTCGGCCTCGAGTTGCTCGATCACCCGCACCAGCAGCTGCCGCGGATCGGCCGGCGTGGCCGGCAGGCCTTCGGTGGGGTGCATCGACACCTGCACGGCGGCGGTGGGGATCTGCCGCCAGGGCAGGCGCACCAGGCTGCCGGGCAGAGGATAGGCGCGGCAGTCGATATCGCCCACCTCCCAGACCAGGCCGGAATCCTCGACATCCTCACCCTGGATGGACAGGCCGAGCATGGTGCTCGGCAGCGGCCGGCCGCTCTGGTACAGCGCCAGCAGTTCCTCGCGGTGCAGCAGCTTGCCGCGCGGCACACCGTTGGCATCGAGGATAAACAACTCGATCAATTCGATATCGGGATTGCTGGCCAGGAATTCCTGGGCTTCCTGTACAGCAGCGAAAGTCGTCATATCGCACTCGCTTGCGCCAGTTGGGCGCTCGGTGTCCGCACGGCCCGTTCGACTCTCGAACAGGTGGCGCAGGCAGACAAATAGGCATCAGCGGCTGCGGACATGGCGCAGCCATCGGTGTCAGCGGGTGGGGACGGCGTCCGGCGGGCGCGCGTGGCGACAATGCCACAGCGCCCAGAAGGCGAGGATGATCGTCAGCAGCGGGTTGAGCCGCTCCAACAGGCGCCGCCGCGCAGGCGCGCGGTACAGCGGAACATGGACTTGGCAGGCCAGGGAGCTCATGGCTTGGCAGCGTCGCACAGGGTTTGACGTGCGTTAAATCGGGTTTTTCATACGCTTGGTTATGCGCTGGCTAAACAATCCTGCCCATGCAAACCAAATCGGACCGCAGGGTGCGCCGTGTGCGCACCATTAATCACACGACAGACAGCGCATCCTACGGCTCCGGCCGATAGCCCAGACGCAAACCACCCCAATGCCGCCCACGCACCATGATCGGCACCGACAGGTCGTGCATCAGCTCGCCGGTATCGCGCATGTAGGTCTGCAGCAATAGCGCCTGTGTGTGGCTGCCGCAACGGATGCCGGTGCGGTCGTTGAACAGGCGCTTGCCACGGCTGCGGGTGGCATCCAGCGCCGGGTCGCCGCTGGGCGGGTGGTTGAATGCGGCGTTATGGGTCGGCACGTAGCCTTCCGGCGTAGTGGAAATGGCGAATACCAGCCCTTCGTGGCGCTTGAGCAGAGGCTCCTGCAGCGCCGGCAGTACCTGATCGGCGTACTGGTCGAAGCGCGTACGGTATTTCTGCGGCTGGGTACCTGCGATGGGTTGGTAGTGGCGGTCGAACAGGTCGTCGAGGCTGATGCGACCACCCTGCAGGTCCTGCTCGAACTGTGCGGCGATGGCTGCCGCGCCTTCGCGGGCCAGGTCATAGGCGCGCTGGTGATAGTCGTCCAGGCCCACTTCGGCGAGCTGTTCGCTGACCGTCTCGGCCTGCCCGACCAGGTGATCGGCGGCAGCGGCCAGTTGCCGCGTCTGCCCCTCGCTGCCCTGCACGTCATCCTGCAGCTGCAGCGCGGCCGCCGACAGGCTGGCCAGGCGCTGGTGATTGTCGGCAGTGCCGGCGCTGATCTGCGCCACTTGCTGTTCGACCTCCTCGGCTTGATCGGCAATGCCGTGCAGGCGGCTGCCGGCCGTCTCGATCTGCTGCGCGGCCTGCTCCAGCTCGACGCTCTGACGCTGAATGTGGGCAACCACCGCCGTGCTCTGCTGGCGGATGTCGGCGATCATCTGGCTGACTTCCTCGGTGGCACTGGCGGTGCGCGCGGCGAGGTTGCGCACCTCGTCGGCGACCACGGCAAAACCACGGCCCATCTCACCGGCGCGCGCGGCCTCGATGGCGGCGTTGAGCGCCAGCAGGTTGGTCTGGCTGGCGATGGACTGGATCACCTGAGTGACCTGCTCGATCTGTTCGGTACGGCTGCCCAGACCGTCGATCAGCTCGCGGCTGGCCAGGGTCTGCGCGCTGAGCTGCTGCATGCGCTCGATGGCCTGGTTGAGCTCGGCCTGGCCGCTGGCACTGGCTTCACGCACATGCTGCGCGGCTGCCAGGGTGTGCTCGGCACGGGCGGCGCTGTCCTGCTCGGTATGGGTAATGGCCTCAGACGCCTGACTGACCTGCTGCACCGCCGCCAGTTGCGACTGCAGGCGCTCGGCCAGGTGCTTGACGGCATGGGCCACCCTGGCCGCGGACAACGCGTTGTGGCAGGTATGCCGCGACAGGCCGCGGCTGAGTTCGACGAAATCGGTAGCGACAGCCTGTTTCGCGGCGGGCGCGGCATCGTCACGGCGCTGCCAGGGGCCGAGCCACGGCCACAGCGCCAGCAACAGGAAGGACGGCACGCTGACGTAGACCGGCAGCTGCACCTGCTGGTAGACCAGCATCAGCGCGGCCAGCCCCAGGGCGTGAAGAAGACAGGCAACGGGTGAACGGACAAAGGCAGCTTGCATGACCGACCTCAGAGTTCTTGTTCTGGTGCGCGACGAGGCGCTGTAGGCGGACGGGGTCACGACGGGTTCCCTCCTGGAATATCCCACGCAACCTGGGCAGCAGGCTACGTGTACGACAGGCCCGGCGAAAAATCAGCGTATGCAGGCCGGGCACCATGACCGCGATTCGAGCAGCTTGGAAGCACCAGCACCATAAAACTTTGGTAGCACCCTGCCATGAATTTGGACGGTCAGCCCTCTTGGCGGGCCGTTTCGTAAGAGCGCCATCCACTGTATCGACGCCTGACCGGATGGCATTAGCGAACGGCCGAAAAACCACTCTGTCTCGGCCTCGGCCTCGATGGTCGGCTACCCGACCATACGATGGCGTTTCACGAAACGCCGATCCAGCCAGTCCTTGCAATGCCCGTACAACCGCCCGCCAGCACTCCAGTCATGCCAGCCGAGCAGCGCCCCGCCGTCGCCAGTGGCGAGCAGCGCCAGGCTCTGCCATTGCGCACGGTACTGACGCAGCGGGCGATCCTCTAGCGCGGCCTGAAGGTTGGCAGCCAGTACCGGCGCCTGACGCACCGCGAAACGCCCGCTGCGACGCATGCCGTCGAGGCTGGCGCTGTCGCCGACGGCGAAAATCTGGGCATGGGATTCGCTCTGCAGGGTCGGGCGAATGGCGATGAAGCCCGCTGCATCGCTGGCCAGCTGGCTGGCGGTCAGCCATGGCCAGGGTCGTGCGCCACTGGCCAGCAGCAGGCGCCGCCCGCGCCATACCGGCTCGTCGCCGCTGAGCAGCCAGTCATCCTCGATGCGCCCGATCGGACAATGCTCGCGCACCTGCACGCCGCGCTGACGCAAATGGCCCAATGCACGTAGGCGCAACCCCGGCGACAAACCATCGAGCAAGGTACCGCCACAGAACAGCGCCAGCGCCGGCACCTGGTCGGCCAACGCCAGCGCCAGTTCCACACCGCCGGCACCGCCACCGAGAATGGCCATGCGCCGTGGCTCGGCCTGCCATTGCTGCCAGCCTTCGAGCAGCTTGTCGATGGGCCTGGCGGCCAGCACCTGCATGGCATCGCCCTGCTGCGGCGGAATGGCCATGCCGGCACCGACGTTGAGCGACAACCACTCGCTGTGCAGGCGGCGTCCGTCTTCGAGTTGCAGGATCCGCGCATCGGCATCGAATGAGGCGATCTCGCCCTCGATCAGATCGACCTTGGCCGCGCGGCACAACGGCTGCAATTCCACGCGGCAGTCCGCCGCGCTGAAGCGGCCGCTGATCAGCCCCGGCAACATGCCGGCGTACCAGGCCTCAGGGCCAAGGCTGAGCAGGGCGATGCGCCCCGGCGGGCGCTCCACCAGCGCCCAGCGTCGCAACACACCAAGATGGGCATGGCCAGCCCCGGCCAGGATCAGGTCGTACTGACTCATGCGTCGTTGCATCCATCGCGGTACTGGCTCGGCGTCTGCCCGGTCCAGCGTTTGAAGGCGCGGCCAAAGCTGCTGCTGTCGCTGAAGCCGAGCAGGTAGGCAATTTCACTGATCGAGCAGCGCGGGTCGCGCATGTGCCGCAGTGCCAGGGCGTGTCGCGTCTCGCCGAGCAGCGCTTCGTAGCTGGTGCCCTCCTCGGCCAGGTGCCGCTGCAGGCTGCGCAGACTCAGGTGCAGGGTCTGGGCAATGCGCTCGGCGGAGGGCTCGCCATCGGGCAATTGCGCCTCCAGGCAGCTGCGCACTCGTTCGCTGCAACTGGCCGCCTGCAATTGCTCCAGGTTGCGCCGCAGTACCGTCTCGTTGTGCTCGGCCAGTTCCGGGTTGCCGTCATCCAGGCGCTGCTCGAACGCCGCACGGGGAAAACGCAACAGGCTCTCGTCGGCATCGAACTGCAGCGGCGCGCGAAACACCGCCTGCCAGGGCGTCAGGTCCGCCGGCCGTGGGCGCTGCAGCTGCACCAGCAAGGGTGAGAACTCCCGGTTCAGGCGGTTGCGACAGCTGCGCACGTAGATCGCGGCGAAGGCGTCCAGCGCTTCGGGCGCCGGTGCCGGGCTGCCTGGTGGTACGCGGAAGCGAAACTCGTAGACATCGCCCACCTCGCACAGCTCCAGCTGCAGCGCATCGCTGACCACCCGGTGGTAACGCACGATGCGCTCGAACATCTCACGCAGGCTGCTGCTGGCGATCAGCGCATAGCCCAGGGCATGGAAGGTGGTCGGGCTGACGTACTGCGAGGTCTTCAGGCCCAGCGCCGGGTCACCGCTGGCGGCCACTGCCAGTTGCCACAGGCGCGTGGTCAGCGATAGCGGGCAGCGTGCGTTGGGGTCGTCGAGCAGTGCCGGGTCGAGCCCTGCCTCGCGACACAGGGCAGCGCTATCGAGCCCGAGGGCATCGAGCTGCTTGCGCAGGGCGCGGGTCCAGCTGGCCAGGGTGGTGGGTTCGGCGGTCATGCAGATTGGCGTATCCGGTAGGCAGGTTGGCGTGCACGGTCGGGCGCTCTGACGACCGTCACGGCACAGTGAAGTCACAACCCGATAACAAGAGGATGTCGGCATGTCCCCTTCTCCCGCAAGCCTTAATGACCAGCAACGCGCCGCTTATATCCGTGAACAGGTGATGGCCCACGGCAACGCTTTGCGCCAGCGCTACCCGGTTCTGCAGCATCAGGACGCGCTCGGCGCCGGCATCCTGGCCTTCGCCCTGCTCGGCATGATCGGTTCGGCAGCCTTGTACATCAGTGGCCATCTGGCCTGGTGGGCCTGCCTGCTGCTTAACGCCTTCTTCGCCTCGCTGACCCACGAGCTGGAGCACGACCTGATCCACTCGATGTATTTTCGCAAGCGGCCGCTGCCGCACAACCTGATGCTGGCGCTGGTCTGGCTGGCGCGGCCGAGCACCATCAATCCCTGGGTACGCCGCCATCTGCACCTGAACCATCACAAGGTTTCCGGCAGCGAAGCCGACATGGAGGAGCGCGCCATCACCAACGGCGAGCCCTGGGGCATCGCGCGCCTGCTGATGGTCGGCGACAACATGATGAGCTCGTTCATCCGCTGGCTGCGGGCGAAGAACCCCGCGCACCGCCAGCTGATCCTCAGCCGCACGCTGAAGGTCTACGCGCCGCTGGGGCTGCTCAACTGGGCGACCTGGTACCTGTTCCTCGGTTTTCATCTGCTGGACTGGGCCAGCGCCGCACTAGGCGCCCCGATCGCCTGGTCGGCCACTACGCTGAACGTGATGGCAGTGGTGAACATCGCCGTGGTGGTGCTGGTTGGCCCCAACGTACTGCGCACCTTCTGCCTGCACTTCGTCAGCTCCAACATGCACTACTACGGCGACGTCGAGCCGGGCAACGTGATCCAGCAGACCCAGGTGCTCAACCCCTGGTGGCTGTGGCCGCTGCAGGCGTTCTGCTTCAACTTCGGCAGCAGCCATGCGATCCACCATTTCGTGGTCAAGGAGCCGTTCTACATCCGTCAGCTGACCGTGCCCTTCGCCCATCGGGTGATGCGCGAGATGGGCGTGCGTTTCAACGACTTTGGCACCTTCGCCCGGGCCAATCGCTGGACCCGCTCTGAAAAGGCCGCAGAGGAGCGTACGCAGACTGCGTGATCGAGCCACTAACGCCTCACGCGATCCCGAGGGATGAGACTCGCCGCGCAATCATCGCGCCAGTAGTCGGCTAGACTTCACCTGCGCCCGACCGCTCCTCAGACCCGACAGCGTCCACCGGACATCGGCGCCCTCGTAGTAGCCATGAGGCGCCCAGGATGCTTCGACCGCTTCGCGCATTGATCTTGCTGCTCTGCCTGGCCGGTGCCGTGCGGGCCTGGGCAGGCAGCGGGCTGCCGCTAATGAAGCTCAGCGCTGACGACCTGGCCAGGCCGGTGAGCATCGAGCACAGCCTGCTGCTGGAAGACCCAAGCAGGCAGCTCAGCGCCAGCGAGGTGCTGCAGCGCATCGAGGCAGAGGGCCGGCAGGTTCGAGGCACCGCGCGCATCGGCTATACACGCAGCGCCTGGTGGCTCGCCGTGCAGTTGCAGGCGCCAGCAAG
The DNA here is from genome assembly GCF_002479365.1 of Pseudomonas sp. UBA7530. Taxonomy (NCBI): domain Bacteria; kingdom Pseudomonadati; phylum Pseudomonadota; class Gammaproteobacteria; order Pseudomonadales; family Pseudomonadaceae; genus Pseudomonas; species Pseudomonas sp. UBA7530. Next base: position 56,215 of record NZ_DLMS01000010.1, on the reverse strand, counting down.
CGAGCGCCTGCAACTGATCATCGGCCAGGCCTTTCTGGATGATCTGGAGGTCTGGCTGTTCGACGGCGAGCAATCGCTCGGCCCGCTGTACAGCGGCGCCCAACGTGCGTTCGCCGAGCGTGGCGAGCCTTATCCACAGTTTCTGCTCAACCTGCCACGCCTGGGCGATGGCCCGCACAGCCTGCTACTGCGTGTGCAGAGTGATTCGGCGATCAATCTGCCGCTGCAGCTGGTCGGTGCCGAACATGGTCAGCAGCTGATCGCCCACAGTTGGCTGCGAAGCGGTCTGCTGATCGGCGTGCTGATCGCCCTGGCGCTGTTCTATCTGGTCAAGTACAGCACCCTGCGCGAAGCGCAACTGGCCTACTTCAGCCTCACCTCGCTGTGCGTGGCCCTGTACAACACCAGCCTGTACAACCTGGCCGGGTTGCTCTGGCCGCAGTGGCCGCTGCTGCCCAAGCTGCTGATCAACCTGCCCACCGCGGGCATGATGATCTTCAGCTCGCTGTTTATCGCCAGCGCGCTCGGCCTGCAACTGGGGCGCCTGCGCTGGCTGCGCGACGCGCTGTTCGCCGGCACCCTGCTGGTCAGCGTCGGCGGCTTGCTGGTCGAGCATCCCTACACCTACCAGACGCTGAACCTGCTGATTCTTGCCAGCGGGCTCTATCAGTTGCTGCTGATGGGGCTCGGCATCGCCCAGCGCCGTCCCTATGCACCCGGTTACCTGTTGTGCTGGAGCGCGGCCCTGGTGCTGATGCTGCTGGTGCCACTGGGCCGCGCCGGGTTGATTGCACTGCCAGCCGGTTTCTATGCGCTGTACGCCTACCTGCCTGCGCTGAGCATGCTGCTGTTCGGCGCCCTGCTCGACAAACAGCTGGAGCGTGTGCGCCGCGTGCTGCTGAGCAGCCAGGCGCAGGCCATCGATAACCTGGAGCAATACCAGGCGCTGTTTCGCCACAGCGGCGAGGGCATCTTCCGCTGCCAGCGCGACGGCCGGCTGCTGGAGGTGAACCCGAGCCTGGCGCGCCTGCTCGGCAGCGAAGCCGTGCCCGATGACCTCGGCAACCTGTCCCTGCAGCGACTGGTGGGAGAAACGCAGTGGCAATCGCTGCTGTACCAGCTCGACGAGCAGGCCGGCGCGGTCAGCTGCGAGTGCGAGCTGTACGACCTGGCGCAGCGCCCGCGCTGGGTCTACCTGTCGCTGCACTTGCGCGCTCAGCGAGACTGCATCGAGGGCATCGTGGTCGATCTCAGTGAGCGTCGTGTTCTGGAAGAACGTCTGCAACGCCTGGCGGCCCACGATGCCCTGACCGGCCTGCTCAATCGCCGCGAACTGGAGCGGCTGCTGGCGGAAACCCTCGGCAGCACCGCCAAACGGCGCTTCAGCCACCTGTTGCTGCTGGGGCTGGATCGCTTCAAGCAGGTCAACGACCTGTTCGGTCACTCGGCTGGCGACCAGTTGCTGCGCCAGTTGGCTGGTCAGTTGCAGCACCAGTTGCCGCGCCATGCCGAGCTGGCGCGTGTCGGCGGCGACGAGTTCGCCGTGCTGCTGCGCGAGGTCGACGACGACGCCGCGCTGGACCAGGCCGAGCAGTTGCGCCGGGCCGTCGAACAATTCGTCTTCACCTGGCAGGGGCGGCCATTCCGTCTGCACGTCAGTATCGGCATGCTTGCCCTGGGCTCAGGCGTACGCGACTGGGAAACCGCGTTGAACTGGGCCAGCAGCGCCAGCCAGTTGGCCAAGCACCAGGGGCGCAACCGCGTACAGCAGTTCAACCCGGATGACGGCGCGCTACTCGAACACCAACGCCAGCTGCAGTGGATTACCCGTCTGCGCGAGGCCACCGAGCGCGGTCATTTCGAGCTGTTCTTTCAGCCGGTACAGGCGCTGCAGAGCGCCGCCACCGAGCTGCACTACGAGGTGCTGCTGCGCTACCGCGACCCACACAGCGGCGAGTGGATCAGCCCGGCGCAGTTTCTCGATGCGGCGGCGCGCTACGACTTTCTCGGCGCCATCGACCGCTGGGTGATCCAGCACCTGTGCGCCTGGCTCGCCACCAACCCGCGCCACCTGGCGCAACTGGCCCAGGTCAACGTCAACCTCAGCGCCAGCTCGCTGCTCGATCGGGATTTTCACCAGTTGCTCGAGCAGGAACTGGCCCACCATGGCCTGCCGCCCGGCAAGCTGTGCATCGAGGTCACGGAAATGGTCGCCCTCGGCGAGTTGGGCGTATCCGCACAGTGGATCGAGAAACTGCGCGGCAAAGGCCTGAAGGTCGCGCTGGACGATTTCGGCAGCGGCTTCGCCTCCTACGCCTACCTGCGCCACCTGCCGCTGGATATCCTGAAGATCGACGGCAGCTTCATCAGCGGCATCGAGCACGATCCGATCAACCAGGCCATGGTCGGCTCGATGCGCCAGATCGCCGCGCAACTCGGCCTGGTCACTGTCGCCGAATTCGTCGAGACCCAGGCCAGTCTGGACTGCCTGCGCCGTCTGGGCATCGACTACGCCCAGGGCTACTTCGTCGGACGCCCGCAGCCTCTGCGCCAACTGGCTGACGAGGCACTCCACCACGGCACTCAGCAAGCCTGATAGAGCTCGGCCGGCAGGCGCCGCTGCGGCGAGCAGAACGTCCACACAATGAGCCGTAGCGCTTGTGCGACCCCAAGGCGAATGACGAACGAAGGCTACCCGCCCCATCCCCAATCAGCAAAGCTCATTTCCGCGGCAACCGCGCAGTACAGTCGCGCCCCCCTGGAAGACATAACGAATTGCGCGAAAAATGGCGCAAATGTCGAGGGCATAAAAAAACCCGCCATAAAGGCGGGCTTCTTCGACAGGTAGCCGATCAATTACTTGATCTTGGCTTCCTTGTACATCACGTGCTTGCGTACGACCGGATCGAATTTCTTGATTTCGATCTTGTCGGGGGTGGTGCGCTTGTTCTTGTCGGTGGTGTAGAAGTGGCCGGTACCGGCGCTGGACACCAAACGGATCAGTTCACGCATGACTCTCTCCTTAAACCTTTTCGCCGCGAGCGCGCAGCTCAGCCAGCACTACGTCGATGCCACGCTTGTCGATGACGCGCATGCCCTTGGCAGAAACGCGCAGACGCACGAAGCGCTTCTCGGACTCGACCCAGAAGCGATGGTGCTGCAGGTTCGGCAGGAAACGACGACGGGTTTTGTTGTTTGCGTGGGAAATGTTGTTCCCGGTTACCGGACCCTTACCGGTAACTTGACAGACTCTCGACATGCCTCAGCCCTCTAAAACCACATGCCCAACCCGGCATGGGTTGGCCGCTTAAACTCAATGTCATTGGCGCTCAGCGCCGCGTTTCTCGAGGGTCTTACCGGGCGCACTGAATAGCGCAAGAACCGGGCCCCTAGAAAAGAGCGCTGCTTTATACCAGAAAGCCCTGGGAGCAACAAGGGAAACCGTAGGATAAAACTCAAAGCTCCGCACGCAGACCGGCCGGAAGCAGGGCCTTTGTGGCCTGCTCAGCATTCGACCGCTCGTCGCCTCGATCAGGTGCGGCGCCCGGCAAATCGGCCAGGGTCGCACGCTTGGCCTGCCGGCTTTGTCATCGGCCACAGTCGGCACCTGCTGAACAGCCTCGAGGCCCAGGTCGAACCGACCTGAGTTACATCCACCCCAGCTCGGCCATCGACAGCGGCTCGCCGTCACCGACGATGAAATGATCCAGCACGCGCACCTCGACCAACGCCAAGGCATCCTTGAGCCGCTGGGTCAGCACGCGGTCGGCCTGGCTGGGTTCGGAAACCCCGGATGGATGATTGTGGGTAAGTATGACCGCCGCGGCATTGTTGGCCAGCGAGCGTTTGACCACCTGCCTGGGATAAACGCTGGCGCTGTCGATGCTGCCGCGAAACAGCACCTCGAAGGCCAGTACACGGTGCTTGGCATCGAGAAACAGGCAGCCGAACACCTCATGCGGTTCGTGGCGCAGTTGCGCCTTGAGGTAGTCGCGCACGGCCTGCGGACTCTCCAGCGCCGAATCGCGGCGCAGCCGCTCAGCCAGATGCCGCCGCGACATTTCCAGCACGGCCTGCAATTGTGCGTACTTGGCCGGCCCCAGACCCAAGTGCTGGCTGAAGCCAGCCAGGTCGGCTTCCAGCAGCGCCCTCAGGCTGCCGAACTCGCTCAGCAGATGGCGCGCCAGATCCACCGCACTTCTGCCGGTCACGCCGGTGCGCAGGAAGATCGCCAGCAGCTCGGCGTCGGTCAGCGACGCCGCGCCCTGCTCCAGCAATTTCTCCCGCGGGCGCTCTGCCGCGGGCCAGTCGCGAATGCTCATATACACCTCCCTATTGAGCCAGGCGTCCGCTGTTCCGCTGCGGGCGCTGTGCTATCGTAGCCCATCTTGTGCGACACGTATGATCGTGTCGTGCTTGGTCGGAGAGCTTTCTCCTCGGCGCCAAATCCTTTGCTATCAGGGGGTTGAAGTCGAAATAAAGCACAAGAACCTGGTTTTGACTCGCTCAAAACGACCCGCGCGGGGATGTATAGAATCCTCGTTGTCGAGGAAGAAATACGTCACCAACACAGCCTTTAGGGGCCGTGATTGGGTCGTCAAAAGCTGTCAAAGTGCAATTCTGGCCTCAGGATTGTTACAAGACATTTCAAATACCCATAGGGTGAACTCGCCCTCTGGGGCGGCATTCATCTTCAAAGGTTATTTGGCTGTCTCAGCCTATACCGCCGTCGTGAGACGTTGGAGGTGCCTTGTCCAAGCACGGAGCGTCAAGCTCCTAATCGCATTGCTCAGCTCTGCTAGTAAAGGGAGTACCGAGCCTGGCATGTACCTGCCAGTTCATTAGATCGACATGCGTCAGGGGCCAACCCTGGGGTGTGAAGCACGATCGACAATGTCTCGCTCGCAAGGGGTGTTATCCGGTGACGGAGAACACTATGTGTCCGAATTGCACGGACGCGCCGAGGCTAATGACCCAACCCGCATGGCTAACCCATGTGAATCGTCGGCAGAACCCTCGTAACTACGGATAGGCCTACGGCAATTATTGGCCTTAGCCAAAATCGGCATGTAGTCGGACAGCGCAGTGGGATGATGCGCTGCGGTACCAATACGACTACCGGGGGAAAGACGAAGCCTAAACGGGTAATTGATGCGATTCGGGGAACGTGGCAATCCCGACCACTCGCCTGCCCAGCAACATCGGGCAGGCAGGCAAACCGCAAGGGGCGCTGATGGGTGTGGGGAATGGGAGGATGCAAGAAGCGAACGGTCGCCTGTAACGGGTGGCATACCGGTTGGAACATTACCGGCAGGGGATAACTCTGGCTGACGTGCATCTGGTCTACGAGCGCAAAAACAGCCGCTGATTCCAGCGATAACCAAAAACGACCCTATGGGCGAACTACTGCCCATAGGGGAGTAGTCCGTCCTGAGTGTCGTTCATCTCGGGAGGACTGTATGAAAACGCAACCAGCAACGCCGGAAGCGTCTGCGTCCTCAGGCGGAGGGGCGAACTGGCACGATCTCGATTGGGCCAAAGTTCAACAATCCGTTCGGAGAACGCAGCTGAAGATTGCGCAGGCAACACGGGAAGGTAACTGGCGCAGGGTTAAACGCCTGCAACGGATGCTGACCCGCTCGTTTTACGGTCGCTGCTTGGCTGTAAGGCGAGTCACGGAGAACCGGGGTCGCAAGACTCCGGGCGTCGATGGAGAAACCTGGGGTACACCCCTAGCCAAGTTCCATGCCGTGAAACGTCTGTCGAAACAACGAGGCTATCGGCCCAAACCGCTCCGGCGGGTCTGGATACCGAAGCCCGGCAAGCAGGAAAAGCGCCCACTGGGTATCCCGACGATGTTGGATCGGGCCATGCAACCGCTGTATCTGCAAGCGTTGGAGCCTGTAATAGAAAGCACCAGCGATCCGAAAAGTTATGGCTTCCGGCCTGACCGCTCGACCGCTGACGCCATGGTTGAACTCTTCCACCTGTTGTCGCCCACCGTGGCGCCGACCTGGATTCTGGAGGGGGACATCAAAGGCTTCTTCGACAACATCAATCACGAGTGGCTGTGCCGAAATGTCCCGATGGACACTAAGGTGCTGCGCAAATGGTTGAGAGCCGGGGTCATCGACCGGCGACAACTCATGGCTACGGAAGCCGGGACACCGCAGGGCGGGATCATTTCCCCCCTGCCTGGCCAACGCCACCCTGAACGGTCTGGAAACTCAGTTGAAACGCCATCTGGCGAAGAAGCTGGGAATCAAGAAGGCCGAGAAGACCAAGGTGCAATGTGTACGGTATGCAGATGACTTCGTGATCCTGGCAGCCTCGAAAGAGCTGTTGGAGGAAGAGGTTAAACCCTGGGTAGAGCAATTCCTGTCGGTACGAGGGGTTGAGCTGTCCCGGGAGAAAACGCACATCACGCACATTCACCAGGGATTCGATTTCCTGGGTTGGAATTTCAGGAAGTACGTGCCGAAATCAACACGCAGGAAGGCCAAGCTGCTGATCAAGCCCTCAAAGAAGAACGCCTCGGCGTTTTACCGAAAAGTACGCGAGATCATCAAAAGCAGCGGGGCCATGACGCAGGAAGCGTTAATCGGCCAACTGAACCCGGTACTGAAGGGGTGGGCGCAATATCACTCCCCGGTCGTAGCGAAACAAACCTTCAGCAAGCTGGATCACCTGATCTTTTGGCGAATCTGGAGGTGGGTGAAACGTAGGCATTCGAGGAAGTCAGCTGACTGGATCAGGAATAAATACTTCCGATCCATAAGCGGGCAGAAATGGGTGTTTGCGTACCCCTACAAAAATGGCAAAGGAGAAGAACAATATCGCCAGTTGTACCAGATGGCGAAAACCGCAATCGTGCGCCACAAACGTCTTCCGGGGGACTACAACCCTTACGACGTGGAACACGAACTGAAGTGGGAGGCACTGAGAGTCCAGCGAATGCAGCACAAACTGCGTTATCGAGGACAAATTCTCAGTCTCTTCCGCAGACAGCGGGGTGTTTGCGCCTCGTGCGGGCAAACGGTGAGCAAGGAAACCGGATGGCATGACCATCACGTCATCAGGCGTGTGGACGGCGGTTCGGACAATCTGCACAACCGTGTACTGCTTCATCCCAACTGCCACGCGCGGCTTCATAGCCAGCAAAAAGATACACCTCTACGGTTTAGTGGTTTATAGCTGTAGAATCCGACGCACCTCCGTACGTTGCCGGCCAAGCTACTTGGTTTCACGTAGGCTTGAGCCGTATGCGGTGAAAGCCGCACGTACGGTTCTTAGGGGGGGATGGGCCAGCAATGGCCTATCCCTACCCGACTTTACACGGGGCCGGCCTGGGGAGGCGTTGGTCACGTGGCGCACATCCACCGGTATATAAAAGGCAAGCCTATGCAGCGGCTGTATCGCAAACGCATCATCGTCGGCGTGGGGGGCGGTATTGCTGCCTACAAGAGCGCCGAACTGGTTCGCCGCCTCAAGGATCAGGGCGCCGAAGTCCGCGTGGTGATGACCCAGGGCGGACGAGAATTCATCACCCCGCTGACCCTGCAGGCGCTGTCCGGCCACCCCGTCCATCTCGACCTGCTCGATCCGGCCGCCGAAGCGGCGATGGGCCATATCGAGCTGGCGCGCTGGGCCGACCTGATCCTCATCGCACCGGCCACCGCCGACCTGATCGCGCGCTTGGCCCAGGGCATCGCCAACGACCTGCTGACCACCCTGGTGCTGGCCACGGACGCGCCGATCGCCCTGGCGCCGGCGATGAACCAGGCAATGTGGCGCGACGAGGCCACCCAGGCCAATCTCGATCTGTTGCAGCAGCGCGGCATGCGCCTGTTCGGACCGGCCTCCGGCAGCCAGGCCTGCGGCGACGTCGGCCTCGGCCGCATGCTCGAACCCAATGACCTGGCCAACCTGGCCGCCGACTGCTTCCAGCGTCAGGCGCTCGAAGGCCTGCACGTTCTCATCACCGCCGGCCCGACCCAGGAAAACATCGACCCGGTGCGCTACATCACCAACCACAGCTCCGGCAAGATGGGCTTCGCCCTGGCCGAAGCAGCTGCCGAGGCCGGCGCCAAGGTCACTTTGGTCAGTGGCCCGGTGCATCTGCCGACGCCGGATCGGGTCAGTCGCATCGACGTGGTCAGCGCCCGCGATATGCTCGCCGCCTGCGAAGCCGCCATGCCCTGCGACGTACTGATCGCCGCTGCCGCCGTGGCCGACTACCGCCCGGAAGTGGTCGCGCAGCACAAATTGAAGAAAGACCCCACCAGCGGCGAAGGGATGCTCCTGCAAATGGTGCGTAACCCGGATATCCTCGCCACCATCGCCGGCCGTGAGGATCGCCCCTTCAGCGTGGGCTTCGCTGCCGAGACCGAGAACCTGCTCGAATACGCCTCGCGCAAGCTGCGCGACAAAAATCTCGACCTGATCGTCGCCAATGATGTGGCCAACCCCAGCATCGGCTTCAATAGTGAAGAGAACGCCATCACCGTGATCGACCGCGGGCTGCAGCAATTCAGCTTCGCCCAGACCAGCAAGGGCAAGATCGCCCGCCAGTTGATCACCCTTATCGCCGAACGACTGAACAAGAACTGACCATGCACGCTCTGCAAGCCAAGATCCTCGATCCTCGCCTCGGCCAGGATTTCCCGCTGCCGCAATACGCCACGCCCGGTTCGGCCGGCCTCGACCTGCGCGCCATGCTCAAGGAAGACATTGTCCTCGAGCCGGGCCAGACCGTGCTGATTCCCACCGGCCTGTCGATCTATATCGGCGACCCCGGCCTGGCGGCGATGATCCTGCCGCGCTCGGGCCTTGGCCACAAACATGGCATCGTGCTTGGCAACCTGGTCGGCCTGATCGACTCCGACTACCAGGGCGAGCTGATGGTGTCGTGCTGGAACCGCGGCCAGGCGCCTTTCACCATCGCCATCGGCGAGCGCATCGCGCAGTTGGTGCTGGTGCCGGTGGTGCAGGCACATTTCGAGCTGGTCGAGCAGTTCGATGAGACCCAACGAGGCGCTGGCGGCTTCGGCCATTCCGGTAGCCACTGACCCTCCCCCCACAGGACGAACCGCCGAGGAGCGCCTACGTGAAACTCTTCAAGCGTACTGCCAAGGAAGTCGATAGCGCTGCCAGCCTGGTAGCGGACCAGCCCAAGCGCAAGGCGACCAGTCCCTCGCTGGGGACGCTGCTGCCAGGCCTGCTGGCTGCGCTGATCGGCGTCGGTGCCGGCGGCGCGTTGCTGTGGTTTGCCGATAGCACCAGCAGCCAGTCTCGCCAGGCCGAGCTGACCCAGGCCCTCGGCAGCAATCAGGCTGCCGCCGTGCAGCAGGCGCTCAAGCAACTGCAAGCGGACAGCCTGGCCGCCGCGCGTAACCCGCAGCTGCTGCAGGCGTTGCAAAGCGGCGACAGTCTTCAGATCAGCGAGGCCGAACGCAGCCTGGGTTATCGGGACGGCGTAATCGATGCCCATCTCAACCGTCGTGGCGAAGCCGTACAGAACACCAGCCGCACTGCACCGATGAATTTCGCCGGGCTGGACATGCTGCGCCGCGCCGAAAGCGGCCAGCAGCCAGCTGTCGAAGCCTACCGGGTCGGCCAACGCTGGCTGGCCTACAGCGCCGTGGCCCTGCGCGTCGGCGACAGCCAGCCGGCACAGGGCACGCTTCTGCTGGCCTTCGACCTGCAACGCATGCTCGCGGCTCTGCCGGCCCTGCCTGCCGAATATGGCCAGGTGCAGCTGATCCAGCAGTTCGCCAACACCCCCGAGCAGGTGCTGTTGCAACGCGGCCAGGCGGGCGACGGCGCGGCGCAGACCTTCGCCACCGGCAATCCACACTGGAAGATCAGCTTTACCCCCGGTCCAGCCCTGGTTCAGGGTAGCGTTCCAGTGACCATGCTCGGCCTGGCGCTCCTGCTGGCCCTGGGTGGTGCCCTGATCGGCCTGATCCTGGTGCAGGGTGCTTTGCAGCGGCGCGTCAACCTCGATGCCCAGCAGCTCGGACAAATGCTGAAAGAACTCTCTGCCGGCAAGAACGTCAAAGCCTTCAGCCTCAGCGTACCGGCACTCGATACGTTGGCCCAGAGTCTGGCGCGCCTGCCGCGCCGCAGTAGCCCTGAAGGCAGCAGTACCCCCGTTAAAGGAACAGCCGCGGCCCCAGCCGCTCAGCCGGTCACAAAGCCCGCCGAGCTGGTCGACCCGCTGTTTCAGGACACCGATATCCTCGATATCGACATTCTCGATGAAGACCAGGATCTCCTGGGACTGGAGCAGAGCCCCGCAATGACCACTAGCCAAAGCGCCCCGAAACTTCCCGCCGATATTTTCCGCGCCTACGACATCCGTGGCGTGGTGGGTGACACCCTGACCGCCGAATACGCCTACTGGATCGGCCGCGCCATCGGCTCGCAGAGCCTCGCCCAGGGCGAATCCAAGGTCATCGTAGGCCGTGACGGCCGCCTGTCCGGCCCCGAGCTGCTGCAGCAACTGGTCCAGGGCCTGCTCGACTGCGGCTGCGAAGTCACCGACATCGGCATGGTGCCGACCCCGGTGGTGTACTTCGCCGCCAACGTGCTCGAGGGCCGTTCGGCCGTGATGCTCACCGGCAGCCACAACCCGCCGGACTACAACGGCTTCAAGATCATCATCGCCGGCGACACCCTGGCCAACGAGCAGATCCAGGCGCTGAAAACCCGCCTGGACGACAACGACCTGGCCACTGGCGTCGGCAGCGTGCAGCAGGTCGACGTGCTGCCGCGCTACTTCAAGACCATCCGCAACGATATCGCCCTGGCCAAGCCGCTCAAGGTGGTGGTCGACTGCGGTAACGGCGCCGCCGGCGTGATCGCTCCGCAACTGATCGAGGCGCTGGGCTGCAGCGTGATTCCGCTGTTCTGCGAAGTGGACGGCACCTTCCCCAACCACCACCCGGACCCGGGCAAGCCGGAGAACCTGGTCGACCTCATCGCCCGCGTCAAATCCGAGAATGCCGACCTGGGCCTGGCCTTCGACGGCGACGGCGACCGCGTCGGCGTGGTGACCAACACCGGCAACATCGTCTACCCCGACCGCCTGCTGATGCTGTTCGCCAAGGACGTGGTCTCGCGCAACCCGGGCGCCGACATCATCTTCGACGTCAAATGCACCCGCCGCCTGACCTCGCTGATCAGCGGCTACGGCGGCCGCCCGGTGATGTGGAAAACCGGCCACTCGCTGATCAAGAAGAAGATGAAGGAAACCGGCGCCCTGCTGGCCGGCGAAATGAGCGGCCACATCTTCTTCAAGGAGCGCTGGTACGGTTTCGACGACGGCATCTACAGCGCCGCGCGCCTGCTGGAAATTCTCAGCCTGGAGAAACGCAACGCCGAGCAGGTGTTCAGCGCCTTCCCCAGCGACATTTCCACGCCGGAAATCAACATCAAGGTCACCGAGCAGACCAAGTTCGGCATGATCGAACGCCTGCAGCGTGAAGGCCAATGGGGCGAAGCGAACATCACCAGCATCGACGGTGTACGTGTCGACTATCCCAAGGGCTGGGGCCTGATCCGCGCCTCCAACACCACGCCGGTGCTGGTACTGCGCTTCGAGGCCGACTCCCAGGAAGAGCTGGAGCGCATCCAGGATGTCTTCCGCGCCCAACTGCTCAAGGTCGCCCCCGACCTGCAACTGCCCTTTTGATCGATTGTTCCAGGAGCCCCCTGCATGACCCTCGAGCGTGACGCCGCCGCCCAGGTTGCCAAGGTACTATCCGAAGCCCTGCCCTACATCCGCCGCTTCGTCGGCAAGACCCTGGTGATCAAGTACGGCGGCAACGCCATGGAGAGCGAGGAGCTCAAGCAGGGCTTCGCCCGCGACATCGTGCTGATGAAGGCGGTCGGCATCAACCCGGTGGTGGTACATGGCGGCGGCCCGCAGATCGGTGATCTGCTCAAGCGGCTGTCCATCGAAAGCCACTTTATCGACGGCATGCGCGTCACCGACACCGCCACCATGGACGTGGTGGAGATGGTGCTCGGCGGCCAGGTCAACAAGAGCATCGTCAACCTGATCAACCAGCACGGCGGCAGCGCCATCGGCCTGACCGGCAAGGACGCCGGCCTGATCCGCGCGCGCAAGCTCAAGGTCAGCCGCCAGACGCCGGAGATGACCCAGCCCGAGATTATCGACATCGGCCATGTCGGCGAGGTCACCGGGGTCAACACCGACCTGCTGAACATGCTGGTCAAGGGCGACTTTATCCCGGTCATCGCGCCCATCGGCGTCGGCCCGGATGGCGAGTCCTACAACATTAACGCCGACCTGGTAGCCGGCAAGGTGGCCGAAGCGCTGAAAGCCGAGAAGCTGATGCTGCTGACCAACATCGCCGGTCTGATGAACAAGCAGGGTGACGTGCTGACCGGTCTGAACACCGAGCAGGTCAACGAGCTGATCGCCGACGGCACCATCTACGGCGGCATGCTGCCGAAGATCAAATGCGCGCTGGAAGCGGTGCAGGGTGGCGTGACCAGCTCGCACATCATCGATGGTCGCGTGCCTAACGCCGTGCTGCTGGAAATCTTCACCGATGTTGGCAACGGCACCATGATCAGCAATCGCAAGCGCCCCTGAACAGCGGCCGCCACGCGGCCTTCTGATGACCCTCTCCCTCAGGGAGAGGGTGCCCGCAGGGCGGGAGAGGGCTTTGCGACCGCCACACGACTAGGGTGAGAGCCGGCCAGCGCCACCAGCCATCGAACCCGCTTATCTCCCCCCATCCATGTGGCGACTCGAACTTGCCGCAATCCCGCCCAACCAGCACGCTCGCCAGGCAACCTTGATAAAGGACCGCCCATGAGCAGCCTCCCCGAAGCCAGCCAGTTCACCTTCTTTCACACCTTGCGCGTGCGCTGGGCCGAGGTCGATCCGCAGAGCATCGTCTTCAACGGCCACTATCTGACCTACGCCGACGTCGCCATTACCGAATACTTCCGCGCCCTCGGCGTCGCCTACCCAGCTGATCTGGCACAGGATGGCGGCGACTTCTTCGCCATCCGCACGCTGCTCGAATACCGCGCACCGGCGCGCTTCGACGACCAGTTGCAGATCGGTATCCGCAGCGCTCGCCTGGGCCGCTCCAGCCTGACTTTTGCCCTCGGCATCTGGCGTGACGATGAACTGCTGACCAGCGGCGAAATCGTCTACGTGCATGCCGACGGCGCGACACGCAGCAGCGCACCGCTGCCGCAGTGGCTCAGGGAAAAGATCGAAAGTTTCGAGAAGGCTCAGCCGCAGAGCTGAATGACCGAGCCTTAAGGCTTTTTCTGCGGCTCGCCAAACAGCTCGGCCAGACGTGCGCGATCAGCGGCGAAACCCGCTTCGGCCTGGGTACGCGTCTCCTTGTAGCGGGCGATGTCGCGCTGCAGACGCTGCTGTTCTTCCTTGAGGTTGTTGATCTGCACAAGCAAATGCTCCGGCACCGGGCGCCCGGCACGTTCGTGATCGGCGGCCTGGCTCTGCAGGTTGGCCTGCTGAGTGCGCACCGACTGCAGATTGCCGCGAGCCACGCTGGTGACGCTGTCGAGCTCGGCCAGCTTGCGTTCGCGGGCGCGGTCGACGTCATCGAGATTGGTGTACAGGCGCAATAGCTGCGCATCGCTGCTGGCGCGCGCCTTGTCCGCCTGCATGCGGGCAAATTCTTCCGGCGTCGGCGCCGGCGGAATCACCCGCACGACACGCCCCTGGTCATTGAGCACTTCATAACCCTTGCCGATGAACTCCGGCGGTACGCCCTGACGGCTGAGCACCGTCACGCCCTTGTCGTCGACGTAGCGATACAGCTCGGCAGCCATTCCGGACAACGGCAGCAGCAAGCTACAGAGCAGCGTACAGCGGGTCAGGAGCGGTGCAGGCATAGGACTACCTTGTGCTAGGGCTAGATTCCGTACTCGGCGCGATAGGCTTCGACAGCCGGCAGATATTGCTTCAGTTCAGCATCCCCTGCCAGATATTCCAGTACCTGTTCCAGTGACACGATGCTCACTACCGGCATGCCGAAGTCGCGCTCGACTTCCTGAATCGCGGAAAGCTCGCCCTGGCCACGCTCCTGACGGTTCAACGCGATGAGGGTGCCGGCGGCCTGAGCGCCCTGACCCTGGATGATCTGCATCACTTCGCGAATGGCGGTGCCGGCAGTAATCACGTCGTCGACGATCAGCACGCGCCCCTTGAGCGGTGCGCCGACCAGGGTGCCGCCTTCGCCATGGTCCTTGGCTTCCTTGCGGTTGAAGCACCAGGGCAGATCGCGCTGATGATGCTCGGCCAGCGCCACCGCTGTGGTCGCGGCCAGCGGGATGCCCTTGTAGGCCGGGCCGAACAGCACATCGAAATCGATACCGCTGTCGACGATGGCCGCGGCATAGAAACGCCCCAGCTGGGCCAGCGCCAGGCCGCTGTCGAACAGGCCGGCGTTGAAGAAATAGGGGCTGGTACGCCCGGACTTGAGGGTGAACTGACCGAAACGCAGAACCCCGCGTTCGATGGCAAAGCGAATGAAATCGCGCTGGTACGCTTGCATGAAAAAGTCCCGGACGGCACGGATTTAGCTAATTGAGGTGAGCTCGGGTATCATACACGCACGTGTTTTTGGGGGCCATTTATGCGGATCATCAGTGTGAACGTGAATGGTATTCAGGCTGCGGCCGAGCGAGGTCTGCTCAGCTGGCTGCAAGCCCAGAATGCCGACGTGATCTGCCTGCAAGACACCCGTGCCTCTGCCTTTGAAATGGACGACCAAGCCTTCCAGCTGGATGGTTATTTCCTCTATGCATGCGACGGTGAAGTGCCCAGCCAAGGTGGCGTGGCACTCTACTCGCGATTGCAACCCAAGGCGGTGATCAGCGGCCTCGGCTTCGAGATGGCCGATCGCTACGGGCGCTACCTGCAGGCCGATTTCGACAAGGTAAGTATCGCCACCCTGCTGCTGCCAAGCGGACGGGACGGTGACGAGAGCTTGAATCAGAAATTCAAGTTCATGGACGACTTCACCCATTATCTGGACAAGCAACGCCGCAAGCGTCGCGAGTACATCTATTGTGGCTCGCTGCATGTAGCGCACCAGAAAATGGACGTGAAGAACTGGCGTGACTGCCAGCAATCACCGGGCTTCCTGGCGCCCGAGCGCGCCTGGATGGACGAGGTGGTTGGCAACATGGGCTATGTCGACGCCCTGCGTGAAGTCAGCCGCGAAGGTGACCAGTTCAGCTGGTGGCCGGATAGCGAGCAGGCGGAAATGCTCAATCTGGGGTATCGCTTCGACTACCAGATACTGACGCCCGGTATGCGCCGCAGCGTGCGCAGCGCACGTCTGCCTCGCCAGCCGCGCTTCTCCCAGCATGCGCCGCTGATCGTCGATTACGACTGGATTCTCAGCGTCTGATCGACAGGTACGAAAGCGTATGATGCCTGTCGTCATCCAGGACACAAGGCTTCGCGGACAAGTCCGCTCCCACCAACCTTACCAGCGCTGCAAACGCTGACCGTGGGAGCGGACTTGTCCGCGATAACGCTTTGATTCACGCAGGGCATCCGCCGCTGCCTAGTCAAGTGAAAATGCTGCGATTCTGCACAGCATCACTGGTGTTTTTCTTATCTGGCTGACATTAGGCTTGTCGTGGGGTTTTATTGCCCGCGATCCGGCGTCAAACCGTTCTCGGTCTGCACCAGCAAGTTGCGTATGTACGCATCATCGGCATAGCGCTGGCTCAGATCGAGCAGATGGGCACGAGCCTGCTCGTACTCATGCAACGCTACATAGTTGCGCGCCAGGGCGATCCCGGTAATACGACCCGGCTCGATCTCGAAAGCAGCCCGGTTATAGGCAAGCGCCTTGCGATGATCGGAGTACTGCTCGCCGTTATCGCCCAGATAGAGCAGGCCCAGCACGTTATTGGCTGCCAGACCGCGGGGCTCCAGCGCATGTGCCTGCTCGAGCTTGGTGGCGGCTTCCGGCACCTTGCCCTGCATGAGGTCGGCGTCAGCCATATTCACCAGGTAATCGTAAGAACCCTGCGGATAGTAGGCTGCAGCCTTGGCCGCGTACTCGCCCGAGCGCGGAAAGTCATTCAGCTCGTAATAGCCCAGCGAGATGAAGCGCAGCGCATGAGCCTTCTCCGCATCCGTTGCGACCGGGCTGTCGACTACCTTTTCGAACTTGGCAATCGCCTGCCGCGACTGCCCCGCGTCGTGCAATTGCGCAGCCTCGACCCTCAAGGCCTGCAGTTTCGCCTGCTCGGCTAGCGTCCTAGCAGCATCACCGCAGCCGACTAGCGCTGTCAGAAACAGAGCCAGCATCAACATTCGCACTTTCATCAAACTGTCCTTCCCTGGCATGGCGGAGGAGGTCGCCCCCGCCGTCCAACTCGATTGAATTACTTGATCAGCCGCCAGCTGAACGGGTAGCGATAAGCCTGGCCCTCGTTGGCCTTGATCCCGGCGATGATGGTCAGCACCAGCGCTGCCAGACCCAGCAGCATGAGCAGCGGGAAGCCGATCACCACCACCATCAGGATGAAGCAGACGATCGCTGCCAGCGCCACGCTGATCTGGAAGTTCAACGCTTCCTTGCCCTGGGCGTCGACGAAGGGATCGAGATCCTTCTTGATCTGCCAGATGATCAGCGGGCCGAGCAGATTACCGAAGGGGAACACCAGGCCGAGAAACGCGGCGAAGTGGCACAACATGGCCCACTGACGCGCTTCCTGACTGGGCGTCGGAAGCGGGCTTTGCATATCGTCGTTCATCCTGATGCTCCTTGCTCGCTAAGGGTTTCAGTCGACCAGTGCGGCCTTCTGCAGTTCAAAGATCTCGTTCATGCCCTTCTGCGCCAGCGCCAGCATGGCGTTGAATTCGTCAGGCTGGAACGGTGCGCCCTCAGCCGTGCCCTGCACCTCGATGAAGCCGCCGGCATTGGTCATCACCACGTTGAGGTCGGTCTCGGCGGCGGAATCTTCCAGGTAGTCCAGATCCAGCACCGGCTCGCTCTGATAGATGCCGACCGATACGGCAGCGATCATCTGCTTGAGCGGCTCGCCCTTGAGCGAACCGCGCTTCTTCAGCACTTTCAGCGCATCGATCAGCGCCACCATGGCGCCGGTGATGGAGGCAGTGCGGGTACCGCCGTCAGCCTGGATCACGTCGCAATCGACGTACAGGGTGTTCTCGCCCAGCTTGCTCATGTCCAGCGCGGCGCGCAGCGAACGGCCGATCAGGCGCTGGATTTCCAGAGTGCGGCCACCCTGCTTGCCGCGGCTGGCCTCACGCTGATTACGCTCGCCGGTGGCGCGCGGCAGCATGCCATATTCGGCAGTCAGCCAACCCTGGCCCTGGCCCTTGAGGAAACGCGGCACGCCGGATTCGACGCTGACGGTGCAGATCACCTTGGTATCGCCGAATTCGACCAGCACCGAACCCTCGGCATGCTTGGTGTAGTTGCGGGTGATGCGAATCGAGCGCAACTGATCGGCGGCGCGGCCACTGGGACGTTTCATTGAGCGATACCTACTTCATTAAATAAAAACACTGCGCATTATAGGGGGCGGTCGACCGCGGCGACATGCCGAATTGGCAGCGACTGACGGCAGGCCTGATCGCCTGCACATGAAATGGGCAGGCGCCGTGAGCTACAATCCTGCGTTTTTCGAGCTGACTTTCGCGAGGTATCCCATGGTTCACAGCATGACGGCCTTTGCCCGCAACGAGCAGGCAACCGCCCACGGCACACTGAGCTGGGAACTGCGCTCGGTCAACCACCGCTACCTCGAGCCGCATCTGCGCCTGCCCGAGGCGTTCCGCGATCTCGAAGGCGCGGCGCGCGAAGCCCTGCGCCAGGGTCTGTCGCGCGGCAAGGTGGAATGCACCCTGCGCTTCGCCGAAGAGAGTGCCGGCAAGCAACTGCAGGTCGACAGCGAGCGCGCGCGCCAGCTGATCACTGCCGCTGAGCAGGTCGCTGCGCTGATTCAGCAACCGGCGCCGCTCAACCCGCTGGAAGTGTTGGCCTGGCCCGGCGTACTGGTGGCCGACTCGGACGATCCGCAGGCGCTCAACGCCGCCGCAATGAAGCTGTTCGACCAGGCATTGGGCGAACTCAAGGCCAGCCGCGCCCGCGAAGGCGCCGAGCTGGCCAAGCTGCTCAACGAGCGCCTCGACAGCATCCTCGATGAAGTCGCTGCCCTGCGCGAGTTGGTGCCGCAGATGCTCGCCGGCCAGCGCCAGAAGATCGAAACCCGCTTCGCCGAGATGCAGGCCGAGCTCGACCCGCAACGCCTGGAGCAGGAACTGGTGCTGCTGGCACAGAAGAGCGACGTAGCCGAGGAACTGGATCGCCTGAGCACTCACGTCAGCGAAGTGCGTCGCGTGCTCAAGGCCGGCGGAGCTGCCGGGCGGCGCCTGGACTTCCTGATGCAGGAGCTCAACCGCGAGGCCAATACCCTCGGTTCCAAGGCCTTCGACCCGCGCAGCACGCAGGCTGCGGTCAACCTGAAGGTTTTGATCGAGCAGATGCGCGAGCAGGTTCAGAATATCGAGTAAAAACTACTGCGCTAGGCTATGCCGCGTTGAAATCAGGTTCGAAATGCTCATTTACAGCCGTAAACTCCGCTTTCTCACCTGATTTCGCCTTGCCTAGCCGTCGCTCGCTACGTTTTAAAATCCCGCAAGATTTCTCAGGATGTTTTCATGGCCATCACCACCGGCACCCTCTATATCGTTTCCGCACCCTCGGGCGCCGGCAAGACCAGCCTGGTCAAGGCGCTGATCGAAAGCGAACCGCTGATTCGCGTCTCGGTTTCGCACACCACGCGCGCCATGCGGCCGGGCGAGCAGGACGGAGTCAACTATCACTTCGTCGACCATGCGCAGTTCAGCGCCATGATCGAGCGCAGCGAGTTCCTCGAGCACGCCCAGGTCTTCGACAACTTCTACGGCACCTCGCAGAAGTGGGTCGAGCAGACCCTGGCCGAAGGTTTCGACCTGATCCTGGAGATCGACTGGCAGGGCGCGCAGCAGGTACGCAAACTGATGCCTCAGGCCAAGTCCATCTTCATCCTGCCGCCGACCCAGGAAGCGCTGCGCCATCGCCTGACCAACCGCGGCCAGGACAGCGGCGAGATCATCGAGCGCCGTATGCGCGAGGCGGTCAGCGAAATGAGCCACTACGTCGAGTACGACTACCTGGTGATCAACGATGACTTCAATCACGCCCTGAGCGATCTGAAAGCCATCTTCCGCAGCAACCAGTTGGCGCAGACTCAGCAGCAGCAGCGCCATGCCGGCCTGCTCAGCGAACTGCTGGCATAAGAGCAGCCGCAAGCTTCAAGCCACAAGCTGCAAGTAAAAGCAAGGCCGGCTTGGCTCCTACTTGTAGATTGAAGCTTGAAGCTGCTTTACAATATCCAGTCCGCTCGCCCGCTCGGGCCAAGCTTATCCGCACAAGTTACGAGGAACACCATGGCTCGCGTTACCGTCGAAGATTGCCTGGACAACGTTGATAACCGCTTCGAACTGGTCATGCTCGCGACCAAGCGTTCGCGCCAGCTGGCCACCGGCGGCAAAGAGCCGAAAGTGGCTTGGGAAAACGACAAGCCCACCGTAGTGGCTCTCCGCGAAATCGCTGCCGGCCTGGTGGACTATGAAGTCGTCGCCCAGGAAGACATCGTCGAAGAAGAACCGCTGTTCGCTGCCTTCGAGGAAGAGGCCAACGAGCCTCTGTAAGTCGATGATGCCGGGTCGAAGTCGCGCGGCGCGGGGCCACAGCTGCCAACGGGAGAGTCTCCCATGGCTGGCATAGACGCTCTCGCCGACCGACTTTCGGCCTACCTCGGCCATGATCAGGTCAACCTGGTTCGCCGAGCCTACTTCTACGCCGAACAGGCGCACGATGGCCAACGCCGCCGCAGTGGCGAAGCCTACGTGACCCATCCGCTGGCCGTGGCCAGCATTCTCGCCGACATGCACATGGATCATCAGAGCCTGATGGCCGCCATGCTGCACGACGTCATCGAAGACACCGGCATCGCCAAGGAAGCGCTCAACGCGCAGTTCGGCGAGACCGTGGCCGAACTGGTCGACGGGGTCAGCAAGCTGACCCAGATGAACTTCGAGACCAAGGCCGAGGCGCAGGCCGAGAACTTCCAGAAGATGGCCATGGCCATGGCCCGCGACATCCGCGTGATTCTGGTCAAGCTCGCCGACCGTCTGCACAACATGCGCACCCTCGATGCCATGCCGCACGAGAAAAGCCGGCGCATCGCCAAGGAAACCCTGGAAATCTACGCGCCCATCGCCAACCGACTGGGCATGCACAACATGCGCGTGGAATTCGAAGACCTGGGCTTCAAGGCCATGCACCCGATGCGCTCCGAGCGCATCCGCGCCGCCGTGCGCCGCGCTCGGGGCAACCGTAAGGAAATCGTGGCCAAGATCGAGGAATCGATCCAGATGTGCCTGCAACGCGAAGGCATGGAAGGCGAGGTGATCGGCCGCGAGAAGCACCTCTACAGCATCTACCAGAAGATGCGCGGCAAGCGTAAGGCATTCAACGAGATCATGGACGTCTACGCCTTCCGCATCATCGTCGACAAGGTCGACACCTGCTACCGCGTGCTCGGCGCCGTGCACAACCTGTACAAGCCGCTGCCCGGGCGCTTCAAGGATTACATCGCGATTCCCAAGGCCAACGGCTACCAGTCGCTGCACACCACGCTGTTCGGCATGCATGGCGTGCCCATCGAAATCCAGATCCGCACCCGCGAGATGGAAGAGATGGCCAACAACGGCATCGCCGCGCACTGGCTGTACAAGTCCAACGACGACGAAGTGCCCAAGGGCAACCATGCCCGTGCACGGCAGTGGGTCAAGGGTGTACTGGAACTGCAGCAGCGCGCCGGCAACTCGCTGGAATTCATCGAGAGCGTGAAGATCGACCTGTTCCCGGACGAGGTCTACGTGTTCACGCCCAAGGGCCGCATCATGGAGCTGCCGAAAGGCTCCACCGCGGTCGACTTCGCCTACGCGGTGCATACCGACGTCGGCAATACCTGCATCGCCTGCCGCATCAACCGCCGCCTGGCACCGCTGTCGCAGGCGCTGGAAAGCGGCTCGACGGTGGAAATCGTCACCGCGCCGGGCGCCCGGCCGAATCCGGCCTGGCTCAACTTCGTGGTCACCGGCAAGGCGCGCACGCACATCCGCCACGCCCTCAAGCAGCAGCGCCGCTCGGAATCCATCAGCCTCGGCGAACGCCTGCTGAACAAGGTCCTGGCCAGCTTCGACACGCACCTGGAGAAGATTGCCCCCGAGCGCGTACAGGCGGTGCTCGGCGAATACCGCCAGGAAGTCATCGAGGATCTGCTCGAAGACATCGGCCTGGGCAATCGCATGGCCTATGTCGTGGCCCGTCGTCTGCTGGCCGAGAGTGGCGACGAGACCCTGCCGAGCAGCGAAGGGCCGCTGGCGATCCGTGGCACCGAAGGCCTGGTGATGAGCTACGCCAAGTGCTGCACGCCGATTCCGGGCGACCCCATCGTCGGCTACCTGTCCGCCGGCAAGGGCATGGTGGTGCACATGGAGAGCTGCCGGAACATCGTCGACATCCGCCACAACCCGGAAAAGTGCATCCAGCTCAATTGGGCCAAGGACGTCACCGGCGAATTCAACGTCGAACTGCGCGTCGAACTGGAGCACCAGCGCGGCCTGATCGCCCTGCTGGCCAGCAGCGTCAATGCCGCCGATGGCAACATCGAGAAGATCAGCATGGACGAACGCGACGGCCGCATCAGCGTCGTGCAGCTGGTGGTCAGCGTGCATGACCGCGTGCACCTGGCCCGGGTGATCAAGAAACTGCGCGCGCTCAAGGGCGTGATGCGTATCACCCGAGTACGCGCCTGACACAATTCCCCTATTTCCAGCCTGTAGGCTGGGCGCTCGACCCAGCCAGTTCTCACAAGGAGCGATTCATGAGCAAGACCGTCATCAACAGCGACAAGGCCCCCGCCGCCATCGGCACCTACTCCCAGGCGATCAAGGCCGGCAATACCGTCTACATGTCCGGCCAGATTCCGCTGGATCCGGTGAGCATGGAGCTGGTCGAAGGCTTCGAAGCACAGACCGTGCAGGTGTTCGAGAACCTCAAGGCCGTTGCCGAAGCCGCCGGCGGCTCGTTCAAGGACATCGTCAAGCTGAACATCTTCCTCACCGATCTCTCGCACTTCGCCAAGGTCAATGAGGTGATGGGCCGCTACTTCGAGCAACCCTACCCGGCGCGCGCCGCCATCGGTGTGGCCGCCCTGCCGAAGGGTGCACAGGTGGAAATGGACGCCATCCTGGTCATCGAATAAGTCGTTCGAGCGGGGCACGTGGCCCCGCTCTCCCCTTCCCCGGCATGGAGATCGCCATGCGTCTGCTTGCTCTGCTGTTATTGACCGCCCTGCTCGGCGGCTGCGCCAGCGCGCCGAACAACGACCCGAGCGGAACCTGGATCAACCAGGCGGCCATCGATGCCGCACGCGAAAGCGGTCGCCTGCGCGAAGCCCTGCTCGCCTACGGCCCCAACCTCGAATGGCAGATCGACCCCGAACAACGTCAGGCCAGCTACAGCAACGGCTTCGAACTGGCCGAGGGCAGGCTGCAGAGCGCAGGGGAAGGCCGCTGGCAGGTAACCTTCTATGGCAACTACAAGGAGCAGCTTGCCATTCAGAACGGCGAACTGGTGCAGATCGCCAGCGGCTACTGGCCCGAACAGCACTTCGCCCGTGTTTCCGGCGAGTCCAAAGCGCTGGGCAGCAGCTTCGAACAGGCGCTGTACCGCGACTACCTGGGCGGCGACTGGCTGATCGAAGAAGGCCTCGGCCAGGGCGGCCTGGTGCGCTTCAACAGCGACGGTCAAGTCCAGGGCCTGCCTGGCGCCGAACGCTTCGCCCTGTGCCTGGCGGGTGATTGCGCGGCCATGAGCGGCGAACATGATAGCATCTGGCTGCAGGCCGGCGAGCAGGGCAGCCCCTGGCTGTTCGTTCACGAAGGCAATCAGCTGCGCATCTTCGAAGCGCAGAACCGCGCCCAGTTCGACGAAATGCCCGAGTACCAGCCCGGCCCGCAGCGCTGGTTGCTCAAGCGCCGCTGATCGCAATGCGCCGCCCGGAAAAAGGAGCGGCGCCACGCTACAAGGCACCCAGCAACAACCAGCCACCCAGCGCCAGCAGCAAGCCGCCACAGCCACGGTCCAGCCAGCGCACCCTACGCTGCAACCAGCTGCGCCAACGCGCCTGATCGAGCAGGCGCACCAGCGCCAGATCCCAGAACAGCACCACCAGGGTCATCCACAGCATCGCCAGGCCCACCCCCATGCCGGCATCGCCGACTCGCGCAGCACCCCGAACAGCCCGGCGTAGAACAGCGGTAATTTGGGGTTGAGGCTGCTGGCCAGAAGAACCCTGACGCATGCCCTTCCACACCCCGCCCAGCCTCAGCTGATCACCCTGCGGCAGGACCAGATCCCGCCGTGAGGCCAGCGCCTGCAGGCCGATCCAGGCGAAATACAGCCCGCCGACAACCTGCAGTCCGCGCCACAGCCAACTGCCCTCGGCGGGCAACAACGCCATGACGAACAACACCAGTAGCATGCTCAGCAGATTGGCCAGGGCGATGCCGCAGGCACAACCGTCGGCCTGCCGCCGCCCTTTCGTCAGCGCGGTACGAATCAACAGAAAGAAGTCCGGGCCCGGCGACAGCAAGGCAGCGAAATGGGTACCGGCAACCAGCATAAACAACGCGAACATGGGACCTCCGTTTGGCGGAGGCAGTGTCGACAATGACCGGTAGCGCTGTATTGGAAAAAACTCAGAGGAGCCCACCACATGCCCTGTCACCCACCTTTGCATATCCTCACCGGCGGCCCCGGTAGCGGCAAGAGCAGCTTGCTGGCGGTCCTGGCCCAGGCGGACTACAGCGTCGCCGAGGAGGCCGGTCGGGCGATATCCGCGATCAGCAGTCCATCGCAGGCGCGGGGCTTCCCTGGCGCGACCCGAGCCTGTTCGCCGAACTGATGCTGGCTTGGGAGCTCAGGGCTCACCGCCAGGCACTGACGATGAAAGGTCCGGTGTTCTTCGACCGTAGCCTGGTCGATATCATCGGCTACCTGCGCCTGAACGACCTGCCGGTCGGCCAACATCTACTGCAAGCGGTGCGCCAGTTGCGTTACCACAGGCAGGTGTTCTTGCTGCCGCACTGGTCGCAGATTTACTGCAACGACAACGAGCGCCGCCAGGATGCGGCCGAGGCCGAACGAACCTGCGCGGTGATGCGTGAGGTTTATGTAGAAGCCGGTTATCAACTCATCGAGGTACCGCGGATGAGCCTGGCGCAGCGTCGCGACTTCGTGCTGCAGTGCAGCGGTCTCAACCCTTCGCTAACTCACGAAAACGCCCCGGCGTGACCCCGGTAAAGCGGCGAAAAACGCCGTTGAAATGCGCCTGGTCGTAGAAGCCCAGGCCCAGCGCGACCTCGGCCAGCGCCTGCCCCTTCATCAACCTGCGCTTGGCCTCACGCACCCGGCGCTGCAGCAGATAGGTATGCGGCGGCACGCCATAGGCACGACGAAACGCCTCGATCAGGTGACGTGGATGACGCTGCACCAGCGCGGCCAGTTGCTCCAGGCTGACGGCCTCGGTGTAGTGCGCTTCCAGGTAATCACGCAAATACGCTATCACTCCGCTGTCGCGTGATGCCGGCCGCGCCTGGCGCAAGCCGCCGTGACGCACGAACACCAGCTCCAACAGCGCCAGCAACTCGCTCTCCAGCGCCAGCGCATCGCCCCGCTCGAACTCGCCCGCCAGCCGCGCCAGGCCTGTCGCGACCTGACCGTCGTCATGCGGGTTGAGCGTACTGAAGCCATTGGGCAGACGCTTGCGGCCGAGCAGCGCGGGCAGACGCGACTCCTCGATATAAAGCATGCGATAGACCACCCGCGCAGACTCGGCGTGCCCGGTATGCGCCTCGTCCGGGCTCATCAGCGACAGGGTGCCGGCAGGCAGCGCATAGCGCTGACCACGGCACTGGTAGCCCCCGACACCCTGCACGATGGCGCCGATGGCAAAGGCATCGTGGCTGTGCCGGCCGAACGCCTGCCCGGAGAAATCGGCGTGAAACAGCTCGACGCCCGGCAACCAGGGCTGGCCAACAGGCTGTTGGCGCCCACCTCAGCGCTCGGCGAGGATCGCCGCATAACCCTCGCGATAGCTGGGATACTGCGGCGCCCAACCCAGCGCACGGACGCGGGCGTTGCTGCAACGCTTGCTGCCGGCTCGGCGCACGCGCTGTTCATCGCTCCAATGGCTGACGCCCAGTTGCTCACGCAACCAGCCCACCACTTCGTGCAACGGCGTCGGCTCGTCGTCGACACCCAGGTAACAATCAGCCAGGGGCATGCCCGCAGCGTCGGCTTGCAGCAGCGTGGCGAGCAGCCCCGCTGCGTCATCGACATGAATGCGGTTGCCATAGAGCGGTGGCGTCTCGCTGACCCGATAGCCGCCGCGCACCTGGCTCAGCAGCCATTCGCGACCGGGGCCGTAGAGGCCGGTCAGGCGCACCGTGGTCGCCGGCAGGCCGCTTTCCAGTGCCACACGCTCGGCCTCACGCATGATCACGGCGGAAAAACTCTGGGCTTCGGCCGGAGAGTCCTCGTCGATCCATTCGCCCTCCTGCTGCCCGTATACGCCGCTACTGGAGGCGAACAGAATGCGCCGGGGTCGCTGGCCATGCTGCGCCAGCCAGCCCAGCACGCGGCGCAGGCCATCGACATAAGCGGCGCGGTAGCCCGCTTCATCGTGCTGGGTCGCCGCCGCGCAGTACACCAGATAGTCCAGCTGACCCTGCGGCCAATCTCGCGGGCAGGCATCGGCATGCAGATCGCCCTCCAGCGCTTCGATGGCTGCCGGCAGCGCGGCCACGTTGCGGCGCATGCCCAGCACGCGCCAGCCCTGTTCGGCCATACGCAGACCAAGACGGGTACCGACGTCCCCGCACCCGGCGATCAGCAGGCTGTTGCATCCCGACATGCTTTTCTCCCTGACTTTTAAGCGAACGGGCAGTGTAACAGGCCGCTTGAAAACCTCGGCGACGACTGCATGGATGCAGAGGTAGAGCGAAGCAGGACACCCGAGCCGAGGCAGTTAGCGGACCGCATCGGCTGTAGGGAAAAGGGCGCCGCAAACGAGAAAGTCGAGATAGTTTTGCAACAGCCTATTAGCGCGGTTGGTTCATCTGTTTGCAAAGGCTATGCTTGGCGGCAACTTAATGGATAAACACTATGACCCTCACCGAGCTGCGCTACATCGTCACCCTTGCCCAGGAACAGCATTTCGGCCGCGCCGCCGAGCGCTGCCATGTCAGCCAGCCGACCTTGTCGGTCGGCGTGAAGAAGCTGGAGGACGAGCTCGGTGTGCTGATCTTCGAGCGCAGCAAGAGCGCCGTGCGCCTGACACCGGTCGGCGAAGGCATCGTCACCCAGGCGCAGAAGGTGCTGGAGCAGGCCCAGGGCATTCGCGAGCTGGCCCAGGCCGGCAAGAACCAGTTGGCCGCGCCGCTGAAGATCGGCGCGATCTACACCGTCGGCCCCTACTTGTTCCCGCACCTGATTCCGCAGCTGCACCGGGTCGCTCCGGACATGCCGCTGTACATCGAGGAAAATTTCACCCACATCCTGCGCGACAAGCTGCGCACCGGCGAGCTGGACGCCATCATCATCGCCCTGCCCTTTCAGGAAGCCGATGTACTGACCAAGCCGCTGTACGACGAGCCGTTCTACGCTCTCCTGCCAGCCGGCCACCCCTGGGCGGCGATGGAAACCATCGACACCAAGCTGCTCAACGACAAGAGCCTGCTGCTGCTCGGCGAAGGCCACTGCTTCCGCGATCAGGTGCTGGAAGCCTGCCCGACCCTGCGCAAGGGCGGTGATGACCACGGCAAGCACACCACGGTGGAGTCCAGCTCGCTGGAAACCATCCGCCATATGGTCGCCTCCGGCCTGGGCGTGTCGATCCTGCCGTTCTCGGCGGTGGACAGCCATCACTATGCGCCTGGCGTGATCGAAGTGCGTCCGCTCAGCGCGCCAGTGCCGTTCCGTACCGTGGCCATCGCCTGGCGCGCCAGCTTCCCGCGGCCCAACGCCATCGAAGTACTGGCCGACTCCATCCGCCTCTGCTCGGTCGCCCGCAGCCCGCAGACCAAGAGCGCCTGAGGCCGGAAGTGAGCGAGCTGTCAGCGGTTTCCGTCACCGAGCTGAAAGGCGTAGGCGCCGCGCTGGCGGAAAAACTCGCCAAGGTCGGCCTGGAAAACCTGCAGGACGTGCTGTTCCACCTGCCGCTGCGCTACCAGGATCGCACCCGCATCACCCCCATCGGCGCGCTGCGCCCCGGGCAGGATGCGGTGGTCGAAGGCATCGTCGCAGGTGCCGACGTGGTCATGGGCCGCCGGCGCAGCCTGCTGGTGCGCCTGCAGGACGGCAGCGGCACCCTGAGCCTGCGCTTCTTCCACTTCAGCCAGGCGCAGAAGGAAGGCCTCAAGCGCGGCACCGCCCTGCGCTGCTACGGTGAAGTACGCCCCGGCGCCACCGGCCTGGAGATCTACCACCCGGAGTACCGCGCACAGAGCGGTGACGAAGCGGCGCCGGTGGAACAGAGCCTTACGCCCATCTACCCGACCACCGAAGGCCTGACCCAACAGCGCCTGCGCCAGCTCAGCCAGCAGGCATTGGCGCGGCTCGGCCCGCGCAGCCTGCCGGACTGGCTGCCCGACGAGCTGGCCCGCGACTATCGCCTGGCGCCCCTGGATGAGGCCATTCGCTACCTGCACAGGCCGCCGCCAGACGCTGATGTCGAAGAACTCGCCGAGGGTCGTCACTGGGCGCAACACCGCCTGGCCTTCGAAGAACTGCTGACTCACCAGTTATCCCTGCAGCGCCTGCGCGAACAGGTGCGCGCGCAACAGGCGCCGGCGCTGCCGCCGGCGAAAAAGCTGCCGCAGCAATACCTGGCCAACCTCGGCTTCGCCCCCACCGGCGCGCAGCAGCGCGTCAGCGCCGAGATTGCATACGACCTGGCGCAAAGCGAGCCGATGCTGCGGCTGGTGCAGGGCGACGTCGGCGCCGGCAAGACGGTGGTCGCCGCCCTGGCCGCGCTGCAGGCGCTGGAAGCCGATTATCAGGTGGCGCTGATGGCGCCCACTGAAATTCTTGCCGAGCAGCACTTCCTCAACTTCAGCAAATGGCTGGCACCACTTGGCCTGGAAGTGGCCTGGCTGGCCGGCAAGCTCAAGGGCAAGGCCCGCGCCGCCGCACTGGAACAGATCGCCGGCGGCTGCCCGATGGTGGTCGGCACCCACGCGCTGTTCCAGGAGGAAGTAAAGTTCAAGCGCCTGGCCCTGGTGATCATCGACGAGCAGCATCGCTTTGGCGTGCAGCAACGCCTGGCCCTGCGCCGGAAAGGCATCGACGGGCGCTTGAGCCCGCATCAGCTGATCATGACCGCCACGCCCATTCCACGCACCCTGGCGATGAGCGCCTACGCCGATCTGGACACCTCGATCCTCGACGAACTGCCGCCCGGACGCACGCCGGTCAATACCCTGGTGATCGCCGACAGCCGCCGCGATGAGGTCGTCGAACGGGTGCGCAACGCCTGCCAGCAGGGCCGCCAGGCCTACTGGGTGTGCACCCTGATCGAAGAATCCGAAGAGCTCACCTGCCAGGCTGCGGAAACCAGCTTCGAGGAACTCTCCACCGCGCTCGGCGAGCTGCGCGTCGGGCTGATCCACGGACGCATGAAACCGGCCGAGAAGGCCGCGGTAATGGACGAGTTCAAGCAGGGTCACCTGCAGCTGCTGGTGGCCACCACGGTGATCGAGGTGGGCGTCGACGTGCCCAACGCCAGCCTGATGATCATCGAGAACCCCGAGCGCCTCGGTCTGGCCCAGTTGCACCAGTTGCGCGGCCGGGTTGGTCGGGGCAGTGCGGCCAGCCACTGCGTGCTGCTCTACCACGCGCCGCTGTCGCAGCTCGGCCGCGAACGCCTGGCGATCATGCGTGAAACCACCGATGGCTTCGTTATCGCCGAGAAAGACCTGGAACTGCGTGGCCCCGGCGAAATGCTCGGCACCCGGCAAACCGGTCTGCTGCAGTTCAAGGTCGCCGATCTGATGCGCGACGCCGATCTGCTACCTGCGGTTCGCGATGCCGCGCAGGCACTTCTGGAACATTGGCCACAACATGTGGCTCCATTGCTGGAACGCTGGTTGCGTCATGGCCAGCAATACGGTCAAGTGTGAACCTGTTCACAGGACAACCGTCGCCACGAACCATTGCGCAAATCCTCGCTGGTTATACTCCGAGGCATATGCGCCAACGCTGGATATCGATATGACTGAAGCTGCCCTCGCCGCCAACGCCACTGCGCAACCGCCCGCCGTGATCGTGCAACTGCTGGAGAAACTCGCCGTACCCTACCAGGTGCGTGCGGAGCGACCAGGCCAGCCGAGCGAGGCGCGCCTGCAGGCCGTACTGGTGGACGATGCCGTCGGCGCGCTGCTGGTGCTCTACCCGCGCAGCCACCTGCTGGATCTGTCGCGTCTGGCGGAACTGACCGGGCGTCAGCTCACTGCGGTCAAACCCGAGCGCCTGGAGCGCATGCTCGGCAAGCACAACCTGGCCGCCCTGCCTGGCCTGCCACCGCTGACCAGTTCGCCCTGCCTCTATGAAGAGCGCCTGCTGCAGGTACCCAGCCTACTGATCGACTCCGGCCAGCCCGGCGTGTTGCTGGAAGTCCCCACCGAAGCCTTCAAGACGCTGCTGAGCAAGGCCAGCGCCGCGCGTTTCGGTGAGCCGGTTAGCGCGATCAAACCGAATCTGGATCGCCCGCATGATGACCGCGCGGAGATTACCCAGGCCGTGCAGGCCTTTACCGCGCGGCGCATCCAGCAGCGCCTGGAAGAAACCATCGAGATTCCGCCACTGCCGGAAACCGCGCAGAAGATCATCAAGCTGCGGGTCGATCCCAATGCCACGGTGGACGATATCACCGGTGTGGTCGAGACCGACCCGGCACTGGCGGCCCAGGTGGTCAGCTGGGCCGCCTCGCCCTACTACGCCGCGCCCGGCAGGATTCGCTCGGTGGAAGATGCCATCGTCCGCGTGCTGGGCTTCGACCTGGTGATCAACCTGGCGCTAGGCCTGGCCCTGGGCAAGACCCTGAGCCTGCCCAAGGACCAGCCGCAACACGCCACGCCCTACTGGCAACAGGCGATCTACACCGCCGCGGTGATCGAAGGCCTGACCCGCGCCATGCCGCGCGCACAACGCCCGGAAGCCGGCCTGACCTACCTTGCCGGCCTCCTGCACAACTTCGGTTATCTGGTCCTGGCGCACGTCTTCCCGCCGCACTTTTCGCTGATCTGCCGTCATCTGGAGGTCAACCCGCATCTGTCGCACAGCCATATCGAGCAGCACCTGCTGGGCATCACCCGCGAGCAGATCGGTGCCTGGCTGATGCGCCACTGGGATATGCCGGAGGAGCTGTCCAGCGCCCTGCGCTTCCAGCACGACCCGTCCTATGCCGGTGACAGCGCGGCCTTCCCCAATCTGGTGTGCCTGGCGGTCAGCCTGCTGCGTAACCGTGGCATCGGCGCCGGGCCGCAGAGCGATATTCCAGATGACCTGTTCGAGGCCCTGGGCGTGAGCCGGGAAAAAGCCGAAGACGCAGTCAGCAAGGTGCTCAGTGCCGAGGTCGCCCTGCGCGAGCTGGCGGCGCAGTATCAGCATCCACTCTGACAGCGCCCGGCTCGATCATTACGGCTTGCCGGCCCGCTTGCGCAGTTGTTCACGACGCTCGGCGAACAGCTGCGGCACCACTTCCAGGCTGATGGCGAGCAGTTGGCTGACGCTGGCGTGCTCGTACAGCGCCGCATACTCGGCGAGTTGATCGCTGGGCATCTGCCGATAGGCATAGAACATGAAGGTTTCCACTGCCTGCTCGCTGGACTGGCGAATGGCATCGGCCTGCTTCTGCGTCTGCGCCTGCAGCTCGGCCTCAGCGAGATTCTCGCCCCGCGCCCTTAGCGCCAGCAGTGCCTGGGTCTTGCCGACTTCGTAACGCAGCAGGCTGGCCAACTCGGTGGTGCGCGCAGCCGCATCGAGCCGCTTGATCAACTCCAGGCGCGCGCCTCGTGGCGGTTGCGCCTGCAGCCGTTGGCGATACTCAGCCAGGCCTTCGGGCTGCTCGCCAACCGCACTCTCGGCAGCGGTGAAGCGCTGCGCCAGTGGACTGTCGAGACGCTCATGAGCCTGCTCGGCTTGCGTAGCATCGAAACGGGATCCGACCCGTTTAGCCAAATCGAGACAAAACGCCTCGCTCGCGAACAGTCGCGCAAGGCGTTTCTGTTCGGCATCACCCTGGCCGCGCTGCAGCAGCGGCGCACTCTGCTCGCAGAGTAGATGGATGCCCGCCAGCTCGAACAACGGCAACAGGGTCTTGGCGGAGGCTGGCTCGGCTCGCGCCGTGACGGCGGCCAGCAACAGCAGGGGCAGGAGGAAAAGGCGCATGCTCAGGCTTTCCACAGGAACGTGCCTGGCAGCCTAACCAAAGCGCAGCGTCGCGGCCAGCCGCGACGCGAATTGGTGCTTATCAGGCAGCCTTTTTGGGTGCCTCGGTCTTCTTCTTTGGCATCAGGTACTTGGTAAGCCCCTGGAACCACATGACCAGCGCCGGATTGCCCTGGATCTGGATGTCCTTGTTCTGGATACCCTGCATGAAGGCCAGCTGCTTGTTCTTCGCAGTCATGGTTTCGAAGCCGTAGACGGCGTCCTTGAAACCAATGGCGAAAGCGGGCTCTTGAGCCACACCGCGTTTGCTGGTGACGCGCTGACCGGCCACGATGAAGTGGCGGGCGACCTTTCCATCCAGGGGATGCAGTTGAAAGACCATGTCGCGACCTTCGAGCTGCTGGCGGAATGCCGGATTTTCACGGCTGGCCTTGGCCATCAGGCGGCCCAGCATCCACAAAAGAAAACGGAATTTCATGCACAGGCCCTCGTGATCGAAGATGATGGGCGCGCATTGTAGTGGTTTTTCAGCAAGACTACAGCCTGGCGAAAGCATGCCTGCGATGGCTGGTGAGGTAAGCAGACTGCGTAGGGGATCCCGGAGCCGAGCGGCTCCGGGCAGCGGGCTCAGTTGACCGCGTCTTTCAGGGACTTGCCCGGTTTGAAGGCAACGGTGTTGCTGGCCTTGATCTTCACCGGTTGGCCGGTTTGCGGGTTCTTGCCCGTACGGGCGCCACGGTGGCGCTGAACGAATGTGCCGAAACCAACCAGGGTGACACTGTCCTTGCGGTTCAGTGCACCGGTGATTTCTTCCAGTACGGCGTTGAGTACACGATTGGCCTGATCCTTGGTCAGATCAGCCTTTTCGGCGATGGCGGCGGCGAGTTCCGGTTTGCGCATAGATGCCTCTTTGACGGTTTTTTGTTGTTGTGTCCGTGCTGTTCTTCCAGAACAGCGCCCAAGGCGCCGCAACAGCTCTGCGCTGCGGCAGACCCTTGGGAGAATGGCATGCCGCATCGCGCCGCGCCAGTCTCGCCCGCCACTTTAACCAGGCAAATTCGTGGCGTATCCGACAGAACGGCAGGCAATCATGCCAGCAGCGCAGGCAGCTCCTTGTTCAGGGCCAGTTTCTCCTGCACCGCGGCGCCGGTCAGCGCATAACCGAGCAGTGCGCCGGAAGCCTCGCGGCAGAGCGCCTTGATATCGCGGCCGCTGCCTTCGACGGTCCACTCTCCCTGGCTACCACGCGGCGGCGGCGAGACCACCAGCGGGCATGCCGGCGTCTTGACCGTCACCGGCATCGGCCCGTAGCCCACCGCTGTCGGCTCGCCGGCCAGGGTTTTGGCCAATGCCCGGGCACAGGCCATCAGCGGCATGACATAAAGCAGGTTGAGGCCATCGACCTCGGCGCAATCTCCCAGGGCATAGATATTGGCGTGCGAGGTGCGCAGGTGGCGGTCGACCATCACGCCACGGTTGATGTCCAGACCGGCTGCTGCAGCGAGTGCGGTGCGCGGGCGTAGTCCGACTGCGGAAACCACAGCATCGCATGGGATCAGGCGACCATCGGACAGCGTGGCCTGCAGCGCGTCACCCTGGCGGTCGAGACTGGCCAGCACCGGGCCGAGATGAAAACGCACGCCCAGATCTTCCAGGCCAGCCTGCACGGCAGATGCCGCAGCCGGATGCAGCAGAGCTGGCATCACCTGCTCGCAGGGCGCCAGCAACTCGACCTGGTAGCCGCCGGCAGTCAGATCGTTGGCGAACTCGCAGCCGATCAGGCCCGCGCCGAGAATCAGCACGCGCCGCTTGCCGGCCACGGCGCTCCGAAAGCGCGCATAGTCCTCCAGGTCATTGATCGGAAACACCGCGTCCTGGGCATCACCTTCCACCGGGATGCGAATCGGCTCGGCACCCCAGGCCAGCACCAGATCGCGATAAGGCACGGCCTCCTCACCGATCCACAGACGCTTGTGGCCGGGGTCGATGCCGGTGATGCGGGTATGAGTGCGGATCTCTGCGTTGAGCTGCTCGGCCATGGCGCCGGCTTCGGCCATGGCCAGGCCATCGGCATCCTTGTTCTTGCCGAAGCCGGTGGACAGCATTGGCTTGGAGTAGGAACGGCCGTCGTCGGCGGTGATCAGCAGCAGGGGCGTCTGCGTGTCGAGCTTGCGCCATTCCTTGGCCAGGTTGTAGCCGGCCAGGCCGGTCCCGACGATGACGACTGGTGCACTCATGCTGTGATTCCTCGCTACACAAACAACGCAACGGCCCGCTGGCCGTCACCATTGATTCAAAAGATTCAGGTGCGCTCGATACGCTCGAAGTGAACTGGGCCGCAGTCGTTGCAGGCCTGGGTCAGTCGACTGAGAGATCTCACTGGAAGTGGCGCCACCACACCCTACTGGATCAGGCAGCAACTGGCCAGAAGTGGCGCGGTAGCGAAGGTAGAGCCGCCCGACAGCGCGGGCGGTTTCTAGAATGCGGCTTGGCTTAGAACGCCAGGCCGACGCGCAGGCCGACCTGCTCCTGCTTGAGCTTGCTGCGCTCGGCGACGGCACTGTTGCTGTCGAGCTCATAGCGGGTCTGGGTGTAGTACAGGCTGGTGCTGATCGGCAGGTTATTGATGCCCTTGTTCCACAGCACGGTCAGTTCACCGTAGGGATTGACCTTGTCTTTGAGGTCCACGGAATCACTGTCGCCATCGATCTTCAGGCGCGCTTCGGCGTCGATCGAATAGCGAGCACCCACTTCCAGGCGCAGGGTGTAATCCGGCGTCAGGTAGTTGTAGCCGAGCCCGGCCTTGGCGAAGGGCGATTTGCTGGTCAGCTTGACGTTGCTGTCGAACGGTCCGACGTCGTCCTGCTCGATGCGGCCCCAGTCGTAGCCACCACCGACGATCACGTCGACATAATTGTTGGTGCTCAGCGCGGCGCGCAGGCCGAGGTCGATATCGGCACGCGCGGACTTGTATTCCACATCGTCCTTGTCACGGTACTGGCCTTCGATGCCCGCCTGGTAGATGAAGCCTTCCTGCCCGGTCAGCTTGTTGCCGAAGTGGTAGAACAGGCCGCCCTGGTTGAGGCGTTCCTTGTCGCTTTCATCGTCCACGGTGAGCTTGTACTGATTGTGCGAAGCGATGACACCAAAGGTGGAGATGGGGTCGGTGACCGAGTCTGCATAGGCCTGCGAGGCGCCCGCCAGGCAAAGGGCGAGTGTTGCTTTGGGGGTTATGCTGGACAGCTGCATGACGATTTCCTTGGCAATTGAGTGGATAACGTCCCCGCGCGAGGTGGGACGCAAGTACCTAGACTGAGCCTGTAGGGAGTGATTCGCCCCGCCCGATGAGCGGTCGCCAAGCTGAACAGGCGCTGAACGAGCAGCTAACGTCCATGAACTTGTCGTCAAGTTCCGACTCAGCGATCAATCGCCATGAGGCCTTTCACCGCAGCGGCGCCGTCGCCTGGCGCCCTGCGGCGTCAGTCCAGCTTGACCACTTTGGCCAGGACCACCTTGGGTCCCTTCATCTTCTTGACGATGATGCGCAGGCCATCGGTTTCCAGCACCTCTTCTTCTTCAGGCATGCGCTTGAGGGTCTCGTAGATCAGACCGGCGAGCGTCTCGGCCTCGATATGGTCGAGGTCGACGCCGAGCAGCCGCTCGACCTTGGCCAGCGGCGTGTCACCGCGCACCAGCAGCTTGCCCGGCTGGTAGGCGAGAATGCCGCGCTCGGCCTTGCGGTGTTCGTCCTGGATATCGCCCACCAGCGCTTCCAGCACATCCTCCATGGTCAGGTAGCCGATCACCTTGCCGTCGGCCTCCTCGACCAGGGCGAAGTGCGCGCCGCCCTGGCGGAACTGTTCGAGCAGCTGCGACAGCGGCATATGCCGACTGACGCGCTCCAACGGGTGCATCAGGTCCCCCAGCTTCAGCGCCGACGGCAGCATCTCCAGCAGCGATAGATGCAGCAGCAGATCCTTGATGTGCAGCACGCCGACGAACTCGCCCTTGCTCTCGTCGAAGATCGGGTAGCGGCTGTACTTATGCCGGCGGAAGGTGGCGAACACCTGGTCCAGACCAGCGTTGAGCTCGAGGAAGATCAGGTCTTCACGCGAGTTGGCCCAGTCCACCACTTCCAGTTCGCCCAGCTCGACCGCCGACGCCAGCACGCGCAGGTCCTGGTCGTTGTCGCTGGTGGCGCGGCTGGAATGCAGAATCAGCTTGAGCTCTTCACGGCTGTAGTGGTGCTCGTGGTGCGGCCCCGGCTCGCCCTGCCCGGCGATGCGCAGGATGGCGTTGGCGCTGGCATTGAGCACGAAGATCGCCGGATACATCAGCCAGTAGAAGGCGTACAGCGGCGCGGCTGTCCACAGCGACAGCAGCTCCGGTTTGCGGATGGCCCAGGACTTGGGCGCCAGCTCGCCGATGACGATGTGCAGGTAGGAAATGATCGAGAACGCGGTGAAGAAGGCGATACCGTGAATCAGCTTAGGTGACTCAACGCCCACCGCCACCAGCAGCGGCGTGAGCAATTCTGCAAAGGCCGGCTCACCGACCCAGCCCAGGCCCAGCGAGGCCAGGGTGATGCCCAGCTGGCAGGCCGAGAGGTAGGCGTCCATCTGGTTGTGTACGGTGCGCAGGATGTGCCCGCGCCAGCCGTGGGCCTCGGCCAGGGCATCGACCTTGGTCGCGCGCAGGCGCACGATGGCGAACTCCGCGGCGACGAAGAAACCGTTGAGCAGTACCAGGAACAGGGCGAACAGCATGAGGCCGAAATCGGCAAAGTAGGCAGAAGCGGGGAGACTCGTGGAGGGGTCCATGAAGGTTCGGATTGGCCAATGATCGCTAGAGGTTGGAGCTTCGTCGTGGCGAATGCAAGCACTCAGCGCGCGCGCTGCACCACCTGCGCCGCAGCGAAATGGCAGGTGAAGGTGCTGCCCTTGCCGGGCACGCTGCTGATCTCCAGATTGCCGCGGTGGCGCAGCAGCACATGCTTGACGATGGCCAGGCCGAGGCCGGTGCCGCCGGTGTTGCTGGCGCGGCTGGAATCGACGCGATAGAAGCGCTCGGTCAGACGCGGCAGATGCTTGGCGTCGATGCCCATGCCGGTGTCGCTGACCGCCAGGTGCGCCCCCTTCTCGTCACCCCACCAGCGAATGCGGATGTCGCCACCGGCCGGGGTGTACTTCACGGCGTTGAACACCAGGTTGGAGAAGGCGCTGCGCAGCTCCGCCTCGCTGCCCTTGAGCTTGAGGTGTGGATCGGCCTCTAGGCTGATGCGGTGGTGCTGATCGCCCGAAAGAGCCTGGGCATCATTCTTGATTGACAAGAGCATCAGGTCGGCCGCCACCGGCTGGTTGTCCGAGGGGTAGTCAGTGGCTTCCAGTTTGGCCAACAGCAGCAGATCGTTGAGCAGGGTCTGCATGCGCGCACCCTGCTGCTGCATCTGCTGCAGCGCCCGCAGCCAGCGCGGATTGACCGCCTCGACATTGTCCAGCAGGGTCTCCAGATAGCCGGCAATCACCGTCAGCGGCGTGCGCAGTTCGTGGGAGACGTTGGCGACGAAGTCCTTGCGCATCTGTTCCAGCTGATACAGACGGGTGACGTCGCGCACCAGCAGCAGGTGCTCGCGATTGCCGTAGCGAGTGATATGGAATTGCAGGCGACGACGGTCGTTGACCGGCGAGGGAATCTCCAGCGCATCAGTGTAACTGCCGCGCTCGAAGTATTCCTTGAAACGCGGGTCGCGCACCAGGTTGGCCAGTTGCTGGCCGCTGTCCTGCGGTGTCTTGAGGCCCAGCAGGGTCTCGGCGGCGCGGTTCCACCACTCCAGATTGCCCTGGCTGTCGAGCATTACCACGGCGTCCTTGAGCGCCGCCGTGGACTCCTGCACGCGATCGATCACCGCCTGCAGACGGCCGCGGGCCTTCTGGTTGCGACGCTGCAGGTGATAGATGCTGTCGAACACCTCGCCCCACAGGCCGTAGCCATCCGGTGGCGGTTCATCGGGTTTGTGCTCGCGCAGCCATTTGTGCAGGCGCAGCAATTGGCTGAGGGTCCAGCCCAGGTGAATGGCCAGACCAAGGGCCAGCACCCAGGCGTACTCGCCGGTGAGGAAACCGAGCAGCAGGCAAGCACCCACCAGCAGCAACAGCCGACGCACCACGGCGCCACGCCAGTCTTGATTCACGATGGAGCGCATCCTTGTCGAGCGGCTGGCGCAAATTCGCGCCAGCGATTAACCCTTGGTGGAGAAACGATACCCAGTCCCACGCACGGTTTGCACCAGGTTTTCGTAGGCATCGCCGAGGGCCTTGCGCAAACGGCGGATATGCACGTCGACGGTGCGCTCCTCGACATAGACGTTGCCGCCCCAGACCTGGTCGAGCAGTTGGCCGCGGGTATAGGCGCGCTCCTGATGGGTCATGAAGAATTGCAGCAGACGGTATTCGGTCGGGCCCATCTCGGCGGGCTTGCCGTCGATGGTCACGCGATGGCTGATCGGGTCGAGCAGCAGGCCGCCCACTTCGATCGGCGCCTCGCTGTCGCTTGGCCCTGCGCGGCGCAGCACGGCCTTGAGACGCGCCACCAGTTCGCGTGGCGAGAAGGGCTTGGTGATGTAGTCGTCGGCGCCGACTTCCAGGCCCTGGATCTTGTTGTCCTCTTCGCCCTTGGCGGTGAGCATGATGATCGGGATATCGCTGGTCAGCTCGTCGCGCTTCAGGCGCCGGGCCAGCTCGATGCCACTGGTGCCGGGCAGCATCCAGTCGAGCAGGATCAGATCGGGTTTGCGGTCGACGATCACGGCATGGGCCTGCTGGGTATTCTCCGCTTCCAGGCACTCGTAGCCAGCCATCTCCAGGGCCACCGCGATCATCTCGCGGATCGGTGCTTCGTCATCGACGATCAGGATGTTCTTGCCAACCATGGGGGCCTTAGCCTCTATTCGTTTCTCTGTCTGCGCCGCATTAGATAACGGAATTATTGCAGCGATATGACAGGTAAGCGGCAGTGCCTAGCGCAATGCGTAGTCCAGCACGATTCCGACAAAGATCGCCAACCCCGCCCAGTGGTTGTGCAGGAAGGCGTTGAAGCACACCAGTGGCTCGCGGCGGCGGGTCACATGGAATTCCCAGGCAAAGCATGCGGCGGCCACCAGCAGACCGAGGTGGAAGTACAGGCCCAGCTCGAAATGTGCGCCAGCCAGCAACAGGCAGAGCAGCGCCAGGCCCTGCAGGCTGGCGATGATCAGGCGGTCGGCGTCACCGAAGAGGATGGCAGTGGATTTAATCCCGATCTTCAGATCGTCCTCGCGGTCGGCCATGGCGTAGTAGGTGTCGTAGGCCACGGTCCACAGCAGGTTGGCGATGTACAGCAGCCAGGCTTCAGGCGGCAGGCTGCCGGTCTCGGCGGTGAAGGCCATCGGCATGCCCCAGGAGAAGGCCGCACCAAGCACCACCTGCGGGTAGAAGGTGTAGCGCTTCATGAACGGGTAGCAGGCGGCCAGGGCCAGGCCGCCGAACGACAGCCAGATGGTGGTGGCGTTGGTGAACAGCACCAGCACGAAGCTCAGCGCCACCAGCACGGCGAACAGCACCAGCGCCTCGCGCGGCTTGACCTTGCCGCTGGCCAGCGGGCGCGCCTGGGTGCGGCTGACGTGGCCGTCGAAGTTGCGGTCGGCATAGTCGTTGATCACGCAACCGGCGGCGCGCATCAGGATCACGCCGACGACGAAGATGAACAGATTCTTCGCACTCGGCACGCCTTCGGCCGCCACCCACAGTGCCCACAAGGTCGGCCACAGCAGCAGGTAGATGCCGATCGGCTTTTCCAGGCGCATCAGCTGGATGAAGTCCCAGGCGCGCGGGTGCAGGCGGGTGGTCGATTGCAGCAGGCGGGTGTACATCGAAGCGTCTCCGTGCAGGTTGCGCGGATTATACGGGCAAGCGCGTGTGGGAGGCGCTTTAGCGGCGATGCTCACTGCCACAGGCGCCCAGGGCGTACTCGGCTTTGGCTTGCTGCGTCGCTCTACCTTGCATCCATGCAGTCGTCGCGAAGCAGCACGCCATGGGCCAACATGCCTGAGCGACGGTATTGCGAACTCTAGGCCTCGATGCCCGCCGCCAGCCAGAACGCCGGCAGAAACACCTCGGCCACCAGCACGCCGAGCGCACCACGGCTGAAGCAGGAGCGGCGCGCCCACAGGCGCTCTTCGCGCACCTCCGGTGGCAGCCAGGCAGCCGGATAACGACAGGCCTGCAACTCGCCGCGGTCGAAGGCACGGTCACTGAACAGCAGCTCACCCAGCGAGCGACTGCCCAACTCGGCCAGGTTCAGCCCCGAGCCTTCCAGCGCGCTACGCGCGGCGACGCTGCGGGCGAACACCCAGGGCTGCCCGTGACCACGCAGGTACACCTCGCGCACCCAGCCCTGGCTGCCTTCGGCGACGCCGATCAGCGCGCATTCGTCGCTGCGCAGGCGCTGCCAGCCTTCCTGCAGCGGCGTGACGGAGAAGCCGTCATGCGACAGCGCGGTGAGGCGGCGGGTCAGCGAGTCTTCGTTGAACAACCAGTCGCGCACACCGGCAGCCGGCTGCGGATGCAACTGGGCGCAGGTCAGCCAGCGCGGCGGATGAGCGAGAGCAGCGTGAGGCACGGGAGGAATCACCACGGATCGAAAGCGCGCGAGTCTAGCACGGCGTGGCAGGTGCCTTCAGTTCGCCGCTGGAGGTACAGGCGTCAGACCATGGGAGCGGACTTGTCCGCGAATGCCGGCCTGCCTAAAGCTCGCGGACGAGTCCGCTCCCACAAGAGCCGAGGAGGGGTTGAGTACTCAATACGGCTGCGGTGTGTACAGCTGGCCGGCGCCCGGCTCGCCGAGCAACTGGTCGAGAATCTCGTTGTACATGGCCAGCAGCTTGCCGTTGCGCTAGTTCGAGGTGTCTGCGCTGGGCCTGTGGATAACGCGCCAGCAGCTGCGGCAGGTGCCTTCAGTTCGCCGCTGGAGGTACAGGAGCCAGACTGTGGGAGCGGACTTGTCCGCGAATGCTGGCCTTCCTAAAGCTTGCGGACGAGTCCGCTCCCACAAGAGCCGAGGAGGTGTTGAGTACTCAATACGGCTGCGGTGTGTACGGCTGGCCAGCGCCCGGTTCGCCGAGCAACTGGTCGAGAATCTCGTTATGCATAGCCAGCAGCTTGCCGTTGCGCTCGTTGAGACGCTTGCACTGGCCGGCCAGTTGGCCGAGCTGCTCCCAGGTGAGTTCGAGGTGTTTGCGCTGGGCCTGTGGATAACGCGCCAGCAGCTGCGGCAGGTGCCTTCAGTTCGTCGCTGGAGATACAGGCGCCAGGCCGTGGGAGCGGACTTGTCCGCGAATGCTGGCCTGCCTAAAGCTCGCGGACGAGTCCGCTCCAACAAGGGCCAAGGAGGTGCTGAGTGCTCAATACGGCTGCGGTGTGTACAGCTGGCCGGCGCCCGGCTCGCCGAGCAACTGCTCGAGAATCTCGTTATGCATAGCCAGCAGCTTGCCGTTGCGCTCGTTGAGACGCTTGCACTGGCCGGCCAGTTGGCCGAGCTGTTCCCAAGTGAGTTCGAGGTGCTTGCGCTGGGCCTGTGGATAACGCGCCAGCAGCTTTTGCATGGCGCTGTTGCCACTGCCCAGCTGGAAGGCGGCGAGCACCTTGCTGCGGCGTTCCGCGCGCGCCTTGGCCTGGTCGACCAGCGGCAGGATCTGTTCGTTGAGCAGGTCGATCTGCCTGCTGTCTCGCTTGAGCAACTGTTGATACAGCTCCTGCATCAGACCGCGCAGGGTCAGATAGTCGGCGCAGTCCTGATGCAGGTCCTGCTCGACGATCTGCAACAGCTGTTGCTCACGCGCAGTGGTCACGCATCGCTACCGCTGTGGTAGGTCAGCATGCTGCCGGCCAGTGCGGCCGGATCGCTGCTCAGTTCACCGCGCGCCAGGGCGGCCTTGAGCTGAGCGACCTTGTCCAGATCGACGTCCGGCAGGCTGCGCAGGGCGTCCTGCAACTGCTCCAGACGCGGTTCCTGGCTGGTGCTGGTGCGGGCATTGGCGCCTGGCTGCGGACGGGCGCTCTGCACCTGCGCCGGAGCGTCGCTGGGCAGGTTGAGGCTGGGCTTGAGATGCCTGCTGATTTCCATGATTCGAATCCAACTCGCGTGGTGTTATGGCCTAAGAGCGACCGGGCACGGCAAGAACTTAAACACGTCGAATGAAAATTAGCTGACCTGGGTGCGCCACCAGGCCTGCGCGGCCAGACCATCCTGAATCTTCTGCTCCTGGCGGGCAAGCTGCTCCTGCCACTGCCCCATCTTGCCCTCGAGAAACTGGGTGATGACCTTCTCGCTGCGCATCGCCGCCAGCAGCTCGCGCTGAATACGCGCCAGGTTCTCCTCGGCCAGCGCCAGCTCGCGACGCTGCAGTTCGACCATCTTGTACAGGGTCGCCTTGTAGCGCTGCTGATTGTCGCGCTGCAGAGGCGTGGTCATCGGCACGGTGAAGCCGCACAAGCGGCTGAGGCCGGTGATGTTGTTGCGGTAGCGCTGGCAGAGGTTCTGTTGATAACTGACCCGGCCGAGCATTTGCTGCACCTTGCTGCCGCGCAGGCTGGCCAGGCGTCCGAGCATTTCCAGCTGTTCTTTCATTTGATGATGCTCTGCAAGGTGGCGATGCTGGCGCCGAGCTCGGCGCTGGCACCGACCTCCTGGCGCAGGAAGCGTTCGAGGCTGGGCGCCAGCTGCACGGCGCGGTCGGTCTTGGCGTCCATGCCCGGGGTGTAACCACCCAGCGGGATCAGCTCCTTGATCTTTTCATAGGTGCTGTAGAACTCCTTGAACTGGCGCCCGGCAGCCAGGTGCGCAGGCTCGCCGACCTGGCTCATGCAGCGGCTGACCGAGGCGGAAATGTCGATGGCCGGGTAGTGGCCGACATCCGCCAGGCGCCTTGAGAGCACGATATGGCCGTCGAGGATGGCGCGCGCGCAATCGACGATCGGGTCCTGATGGTCATCGCCCTCGGCCAGCACGGTGTAGATGGCGCTGAGGCTGCCGCTGCCGCTCTCGCCGTTGCCGGCGCTCTCCACCAGTTCCGGCAGCATGCCGAACACCGACGGCGGATAGCCCTTGGTCGCTGGCGGCTCGCCGAGCGCCAGGGCGATCTCGCGCTGTGCCATGGCGTAGCGGGTCAGCGAATCGACCAGCAGCAGCACGTCCTGGCCCTGGTCGCGAAAATAGGCGGCGATGCTATGGCACAGCTCGGTGGCCTTCAGGCGCATCAGCGGCGACTCGTTGGCCGGCGCCACCACCACCACCGCCTTGCGCAAGCCTTCCTCGCCGAGCGAATGGAGAATGAATTCCTGCACCTCGCGACCACGTTCGCCGATCAGCCCGACCACCACCACATCGGCCTTGGTCTGTCGGGTGATCATCCCCAGCAGCACGCTCTTGCCTACCCCGGAACCGGCGAACAGGCCGACACGCTGGCCTTTGCCGAGGGTCAGCAGGCCGTTGATGGCGCGCACGCCGACATCCAGCGCGGCCTCCACCGGGCGCCGCTTGAGCGGATTGACCGAAGGCAGCTCGACCGGCAGCGGGTCGCGCCCGGAGAGCTTGCCGCGCTCGTCCAAAGGCTCGCCAAGACCATTGACCACACGGCCAAGCCAGGACTCATCGATCTGCAGCAACGCCTCGTCCTTGGCCGGGAATACCCGCGAGCCGGCGGCCAGGCCGACCGGCTTCTTGAATGGCATCAAATAGGTGATATCGCGGTTGAAGCCGACCACCTGCGCATCCAGCAGGCTGCCGTCGGCCTGCTCGACGCGGCAGCGCTGGCCGGTGCTGCGCTGGCAGCCGAGGCTTTCCAGGAGCATGCCGGAAACCCGCACCAGGCGGCCGGCCACCTTGGCCAGCTGCACACCGTCGAGCGAGCGCAGCGCTTCGTCGAGTTTGTAGTCGAGCATCCGCGTTCGCTCCCGCTCAGGCTTCGGCCAGGTGCATGTGCTCGGCCAGCGTATCGATGCAGGCATCCAGACGCTGCTGGCAGCCCACGTCGGCCTCGGCCTGCGGCGTGACTACTCTGCACTCGCCCAGCGCCAGGCGCTCGTCGGCCACCAGCTTCCAGCCGGCGGCACGTTCCGGCGCCACGGCCTTGATCCGCGCGTATTCCTCGGGGCTGAGCAGTACCTGCACGTCTTCGGACTCG
Source organism: Pseudomonas sp. UBA7530 (assembly GCF_002479365.1). Lineage (NCBI taxonomy): Bacteria > Pseudomonadati > Pseudomonadota > Gammaproteobacteria > Pseudomonadales > Pseudomonadaceae > Pseudomonas > Pseudomonas sp. UBA7530. Next base: position 12,364 of record NZ_DLMS01000010.1, on the reverse strand, counting down.
CCCGGCATGCTCGCCAGGGCTTCCTCGACCAGCGCCAGCAACTGGGTCGGATGCAGCGTGAGTTCGCAGCGGATCACCTGCTGCGAGACCTTCTTCACCAGCTCCAGCAACTCCTGGCGGCGCTTGTGCTCCAGCTCGCCGAGGTACTGTTCGACCTTCTCGCTGATCTGCTGCAGCGGCTGCGCAGCCAGTTCGAATTCGCGACGGCCCTCCTCGCGGCCTTCCTCACGCCCGAGTTTCAGCCCCTCGTCACGGCCCTGCTCGAAGCCGGCCTGGCGCCCGGCCTCCTCGCCTTGCTGCAGGCCGTCCTGGTAGCCCTTCTCGATGCCTTGCTGAAAGCCGTCGGCCATGGCCCGCTGCAGACCGGCGGCATCGCCGCTCCAGTCCACTGCCGGCTGGCTGTTGCGCGGCGGGAAGCGGTAGGCGCGCCACTGGCGGGCGTCGCCCTTGATTACCTTGACCGTCATCTCATTCCACCGTCTGTTCGCGGAACAGCTGCACCTGCAGCTCGCCGTTGGCCGACATTTCGCGCACCACGGCCATGATGTCCTTGCGCACCTGCTCGACGCGGCTCAACGGCACCGGGCCCTGGCGGCGATTGATCGACTCCATCTGCTGCGCCTGGCGCTTGGGCATGGCGCCCTGAATGGCGCGCACCAGCTCGGGCTCGGCGCCCTTGAGGGCGACCACCCACTCTTCCAGCGGCACGGCTTCGAGCAGCGCCTGGAGCACGTCCTGGTTCTGCCGCGAGAGGATGAAGAAGTCGTACATTTCATCCTCGATGCGCTCGACCAGCTGGTCGTCATGAGCACGCAGCAGCTCGAACATCTGCCCGCGGTCGCCCTTGAAGCGGTTCATGATGTCGGCGGCCTGCTTGATTCCGCGCACCTGCGAGCCCTGGGTGCTGAGTACCGCCAGGCTGCGCTCGATCAGTTGCTCCAGCTCGGCGATGACGTCGCTGTTTACTTCGCTGAGGTTGGCGATGCGGTAAAGCAGCTCGTCCTGGCGCTCCTTGGGCATGCACTCGAGTACGTCGCTGGCCATGCCCGGCGGCAGGAAGGCGAGGAACACCGCCTGCATCTGCGCGTGCTCCTTGGCGATCAGCGCGGCGAACTGCTTCGGATCGAGCCACTCCATCTTGGCCATCTTGGCGCGGATTTCCTCGCCGTAGATGCTGTCGAGCAGCGAACGGGTGATCTCGCTGCCCAGCGCCTTGCTAAGCATGCCATCGAGATAGCCACGCGAGGCGCCCTTGATGCTGCTCTGCTCCTTGTAGTCCTCGAAGAAACGGCCGATGACATCGGAAACCATCGGCTGCTTGACGTTGGACAGGCGCGCCATGGCCTGGCTGATGCTGACGATCTCCTCGCGCGAAAAGTGCTTGAGCACGCCGGCGGAAATCTCGTCGCCCATGCTCAGCATGAGGATCGCGGCCTGCTCGGAAGAACTCAGCGAACGCTTCTGCACGCGCAGGCGCATTTCTTTGGCGGTGGAACCACCGCGGCCGTCAGGCTGGGTTGAGGTCTCGCTCATTGCGTCCTATCCATTGTTTGATGACTTCCGAGACGCGCTCGGGATCGTTCTTGGCCAGCATCTGCAGGTGTTCGATCTGCAGCTCCAGGCCCGAGCCAGGCGCCGGCAGGCGAATCTCCGACAAAGGGCTGAGTTCACCGAGGATGGTGGCCCCCGGCGCATCGTCGCCAACGCGGGCCAGCAGGCGCTCGGCCGCACGCTCGGCATGCAGCGCCAGCTGATCATCGCCCTCGGCCACCGCCGGCAGCGCCGCCTGGTTGCGCTGGCTCAGGCTGCGTACCGCAGGACGCACCACCATCAGCAACAACAGCAGACTGATCAGGGCGAACACGCCAAGCTTGGCCAGGTCGTGCACCTTGGTGTTTTCCCACCAGGGCAGCAGGTCCTCGCCCGCGCCATTGATGCTGGCATCGGTAAAGGGGAAGACGCTCAGCGTCAGCAGGTCGCCGCGCGCCTGGTTGAAACCCACGGCGCTCTTGACCATCGCCGCGAGCTCCTCGCGCGCCTCTGGCGTCCAACCACCCTCCGGCGCCACCGCGGCATTGAGCACCACGGCGATGCTCTGCTGACGCAGGCTGAACGGCGCATGTTTGACGTGGGTAATGCTCTGGTCGTAATCGAGTTGGCGGTTGGATTCCTTGCGCAGCGAGGTCGCCGCCTGGTTGGCGTTGTCCGCCTGAGCACCCGCCTGCGCCTGCTGGTTGGCGGCCTGATTGGCCGGTGGGGCCGGTTGCGGCGGCTGATTGGCCAGCGAACCGGGCACACCAAGCGCCAGCTGGTCGAGCACGCTTTCGTCACGCAGCACTTCATTGCGCAGCCGCGGGTTCTCGCCATAAGCCTGGAAGGTTTCTTCCTTCTGGCTGAAGTCGATGTCGGCCGACACGCTGATACGATAATTGCCGCCACCGAGCACCGGCGCCAGCACCGCTTCGGCATTGGCCACCGCCTTGCTCTGGTAGTCATCGACCACCTGCCAGTTCTGCACCGGGCCGCCGAGGGTATCGATGCCGCGCGACAGCAACGCGCCGTACTGATCGACCACCTGCACGTTGCCGGCCTCGAGCTGCGGCACGCTGCCGGCCACCAGATTGACGATGGCGCTGACCTGCTCCGGCGCCAGCTTGTAACCAGGTGCCAGCTGCAGCATCACCGAAGCCTTGCCCGGCTCGCGCTTGCCGACCACGAAGGAACTGCTTTCCTGCAACGCCAGGTGCACGCGGGCACCTTCTACGCCCTTGAGCGCCATCACCGTGCGCGCCAGTTCGCCCTCCAGGCTACGCTTGAGGCGTACGTCCTGGACGAACTGGCTGGTGCCCAGCGGCTCGTCCTTGTCGAACAGCTCGTAGCCGGCCGGCACCTTGACCTGCACGCCCTTGGCCGCCAGCAGCATGCGCGCGCGGCCGAGCTGATCCTCGCGTACCAACACCTGACCGCTCTGCGGATGCAGGCGGTAGCTGATGGCGTCGCCATCAAGCACCTGCATCACCTCGGCGGCCGGGTAGGCCTCGCCGGCTCCGTACAGCGGGCGGAAAGAGCCCTGGTCACGCCAGAGGTAGAACACCACACCAACCGCCAGCAAGGCGGCGATCAGCGCGAGGCCGATCAGGGTCATGCGTGGGTCGAGTTTCAGCCCGGTTTCGGGCAGCTTGCTTCTTATAGTCTGCAGCACGCGTCAGTCCCCGATCCGCTTACAGCGGCATCTTCATGATGTCGTCGAAGGCGCTGGAGAGCTTGTTGCGCACCTGCATCAACGCGCTGAAGGAAACGCTGGCCTTCTGGCTCTCGATCATCGCGCCCACCAGGTCATCGCTCTGCCCACTGTCGACGGCCGCCATCAGCTCGCCGGAGCGATGCTGCTGTGCGTCGACCGCACGTACCGCATGATCGAAAGCGGTGGCGAAACCGCCCTCGCCAGGCTGCCCGACGAAGGCCTGCGCAGGCTTGATCGGCGACGCTTCGCCGAGGTTCTTCATCTGCTCCATGCGGCCCAGCAGGTCCTGCTGCACCTGGCTAATCGGATTCATCCTTTTGTTTCTCCTAGACGGGAATCTGAACGCCCTGCTCGCGCATGGCGTTAAGGCGATAGCGCAGTGCGCGCGGGGTCATGCCAAGGCTTTCGGCGGCCTTGGTCTTGTGCCCGCCGAAACGGCGGATGGTGTCGATCACATGTTGGTACTCGGCCCACTTGCCACTGGCGCGCAAGGCTGCCTTGCCGCCCTCGAGCACCTGTGGCTGCAGGCGTGGCGCCAGCTCTGCCGCGCTGCTGGCGGCAACGCTCAGGCCCAGGTCCTGGGCCTGGATGTACAGGCCATTGCGCAGGATCAGCGCACGCTGCAGGCAATTCTCCAGTTCGCGCACATTGCCCGGCCAGTCATGCGCCAGCAGCGCGCGGCAGGCATCTTCGGTCAGCAGTTCATGGCGCGCGTCCTGCGGCGCGTACTGGCGAATGAAACGGCGCGCCAGGGCCAGCACGTCCTCCTTGCGCTCGCGCAGCGGACTGATGTGCAGCGGCAATACGTCGAGGCGGAACATCAGGTCGGCACGGAAGCGCCCCTCGGCCACTTCCTGCTGCAGATCACGGTTGGTGGCAGCGATGATGCGCACATCCAGAGCGATTTCGCGGCGCCCACCCAGGCGCTCGACGCGCTGCTCCTGCAGCACGCGCAGCAGCTTGGCCTGTAGCCCCAGCGGCAACTCGCCGATTTCGTCGAGCAACAGCGTGCCGCCATTGGCCAGTTCGAACTTGCCCGGTTGGGCGCTCACGGCGCCGGTGAAGGCGCCCTTCTCATGGCCGAAGAGAATGGATTCGAGCATCTGCTCGGGAATCGCCGCGCAGTTCACGGCAATGAAGGGCGCGTCATCCTGCGCCGAGAAGCGGTGGATGTAGCGCGCCATCAGTTCCTTGCCGGTGCCGGTCTCGCCGGTAATCAGGATCGGCGCACGGGTCATGGCCACGCGCTGGGCCATGGCCAGCAGGCGGCGGCCGGCCTGCGAGCAGGACACGAAACCCTCTTCGCCGGAGCTGGCCGACTCCTGGCGACGCAGCAAGGCACTGAGCTGGGCTTCGCTGAAAGGCGCCAGCAGATAATCGACGCAGCCCAGCTCCAGCAGCGCGGCGGCTTTCTCCTGGTCAGCATATTCCACCACCGGCACCACGCCGACCCGGCCGGCCTGACGCAGAATGGCGCCCACCTGCGCATACAGCGTGTTGCCGGCCAGGCTGCTGACGAACACCAGCACCAGACTGGCATCTTCCAGTACGGCCGGATCCAGCTCCAGGCAACTGGCAAAACGTCGAACAGGGAAACCCTGGCGCTGCAGGCCGCCGGTAAGCAGGCGCTCGCTGGCGGCGTCGGCCTGACCGATCACGACTATATGTTGCTGCCCCAGCTGTTCATCGAACAGCTCGTCGCAGGCGTAACTTACCGTTTGAGTTGAATGCTGCAAGGTAAATCACCCGTTGTCTTTCATGAGCCAGGCGGCGGCGTTCGACCGCGTGTTCAAAACTGCCAAGCAGATGACAGATTTTTTTCACAGGGCCCCTTAATCTTTTGAAACTTTCCGTCGCCCTTATGGGTCAACTCAGCAGCACTTTTCTGCGTGGCATCTATATGCGCGACGGATCACGGCGCGGACGTTAACAAGCGCACAGAAAATCGCCGAATTACTTGCTGTTATTTCCTATCAATGCTGGCAAGCAGCCATCAAAAACAGCATTTGATATCTATTGATTTAATTTCCCACCCTCCCTCCGCCTAGACTTCCTCTCGTCATCACTGGGCTGCAGCGCTGTGCCCGGATGATTTTCGACGCCATGGCCCCTGCGATGCTGCTGCGGCCTGCCGGCATATCAAAACGTCCTCTGCACGCCCTTCGAATGCCTCGTGGGTGCTCGCGCAGTTACAACCAGGAATACAGCCCACAACATGACGGGGATTAAAAAAGTCCTTCATGGCGTGCCCGCCGACAGTCTGACCCGGTTGAAACCGCAGAAACTTGGCCGGCACTATCACAAGATTCCGCACTATATTCGCGAGCTTTCCAGCAAATATCCGCGAATCATCAGTGATTACTTTTTGCGCAACTATCGAATCAATCTCGAGTTGCTGCGGGTGGATGTTCACGAGCAGGTGAATAAAGAAGCCGAGTGCCTCTATCGCTCGCCATTGGGCAAGGTCGGCTTCGCCATGGACCGCCCTCTGCTGACCGAAGCGCTGGAGTGTTACTACGGTGGCACCTGCCTACCCAACCATGAAGCGCCACCGGTGAGCACCTCGGAGCAGCGTATGCGTACGCGCCTGGGCCTGGACGTGAGCCAGCTGTTCGCCCGCTCGATCCTCGCCGGCCAGACCTTCGGCAAGCTCGAACCTTATGACAACGCCTATGAAGAGGCCGCCTGGGAGTACGTGGCGGAGTTCAACTTCACCAGCCATATCACTGGCAGCCAGGCATCGATCTTCATCTACCTGGACACACAGCTGGTCGACGAGCTGACCAGCCGCCTGACGCCTCCGGTTGCGGTGGCCCAGAGCGGTAATTCGCTCAATCAGATTCGTCAGTTGCCGGTGCGCCTGGACTGCGTGGTGGCCAGCCTGCAGATGCCCCTGTCGCAGGTTCTCGCCCTGCGTCCCGGCGACATCCTGCCGATGCGCCTGCTGGAGCGCTGCGACGTACAGATCAACCAGCAGAAGCTGTTTCGCGGCGCCATCTTCGAAGACGACGGCTCCTTGTTCCTGACTTCTCTTGAGAGCGTGAAGACCCCATGAGCAGCCCCATTTCCGATAACGATTTCGACAGCCTGATCAACGACGCCGGCCTCAATCTCGACGAGGCCGTCAGCGACTCCTTGCCCGAGCAGGCGCCCGCCGCATTGCCGCAGCAGGACCTGAGCTTCTTCGGCAAGATCCCGGTCAACGTCACCCTGGAGGTGGCCTCCACGGAGATCACCCTCAAGGAGCTGATGGATGTCGACGCCGGCAGCGTGATCGCCCTCGACAAGCTGGCCGGCGAGCCGCTGGACGTGAAGGTCAACGGTGCGCTGTTCGCCAAGGCCGAGGTGGTGGTGATGAACGGCAACTACGGCCTGCGCATCGTCGAGCTGTCCGGTAGCGGCCTCAGCGGGCTGGGCGTGTGATGCTGCGCCGGCTGCTGCAACTTGGCCTGCTGCTGACGGCCCTGTGCTGCCCGCTGCTGGCTCAGGCAGCGGGCGGCGACATCACCCTGTTCAACTTCAACGACACCGAAGACGGCCAGACTCTGAGCGTCAAGCTGCAGATCCTGCTGATCATGACGCTGCTGGGCTTTCTCCCGGCCATGTTGATGATGATGACCTGCTTCACCCGCTTCATCATCGTCCTGGCGATTCTGCGTCAGGCCATCGGCCTGCAGCAGAGCCCGCCCAACCCGGTGCTGATCGGCATCGCCCTTTGCCTCACCCTGCTTGTGATGCGCCCGGTGTGGCAGGAGATGTACACGGAGGCCTACGTGCCGTTCGAGGCAGACCAGATCAGCCTCGAGCAGGGCCTGGGCGAAGGCAAGCGCATCATCAGCCAGTTCATGCTGGCGCAAACCAGCAAGAACTCGCTGGAAACCCTGGTCGCCCTGGCCGGCGAGGAAATGCCCGACGACCTCGCCCAACTGGACTTCTCCCTGCTGCTGCCGGCCTTCGTACTGAGCGAGCTGAAGACCGCCTTCCAGCTCGGCTTCATGATCTTCGTGCCCTTTCTGGTGATCGACCTGGTGGTGGCCAGCGTGCTGATGGCGATGGGCATGATGATGCTGTCGCCGATGATGATCTCGCTGCCGTTCAAGCTGCTGGTCTTCGTTCTGGTGGACGGCTGGACGCTGCTGGTCGGCACCCTCACCACCAGTATCCAGCCCTATTAGCGAGGCCTTGCGATGTTCACGCCCGAACACGCCGCCGAGTTGGTGGCCCATGCCGTCTACATTACCGGCCTGATCGTCTGCGTATTGGTGGTGCCGAGCCTGCTCGGCGGCCTCTTGGTGAGCATTTTCCAGGCGGCCACGCAGATCAACGAGCAGATGCTCAGCTTCCTCCCGCGCCTGCTGATCACCCTGGCGATGCTGGTGTTCTCCGGCCACTGGATCCTGCGCACCCTGGGGGATCTGTTCATCGAAACTTTCAAGCAGGCCGGTCACCTGGTGGGCTGAAGCATGTCCGAACCCGTGCTCCATGCCAGCCAGTATCTGACCAGCCTACAGGCCTACTGGTGGCCGTTCTGCCGCATTGTCGCGCTGCTCAGCATGGCGCCCTTGTTCAACCACAAGGCGGTGTCGGTGCGCGTACGCATCCTCCTCGCCCTGGCGCTGACGGTCGCCCTCGGTGCGGCACTGCCGGACATGCCGCAGATCGATCCGCTATCGCTGAAAGGCCTGATGACCGCTCTGGAACAGATCGCCTTCGGCGTGCTGCTGGGCCTGACCCTGCAACTGGTGTTCACCATCTTCATGCTGGTCGGTGAGGTGGTGTCGACGCAGATGGGCATGAGCATGGCGCGCTACAACGACCCGGTGAACGGCGTGTCGTCGTCTTCGATCATCTACCAGCTGTATTTCATCCTGCTGGTGCTGCTGTTCTTCGCCATCGACGGCCACCTGGTCACCGTCAGCGTGCTGTATCAGAGTTTCCTGTTCTGGCCGGTGGGCAGCGGCCTGCACTACCTGGGCGCGCAAAGTTTCATCCAGGCCTTCGCCTGGGTGCTGGCAGCGGCGGTGCTGGTAACCCTGCCCGTGGTGTTCTGCCTGACCCTGGTGCAGTTCTGCTTCGGCCTGCTCAACCGCATCTCGCCTGCGATGAATCTGTTCTCCCTGGGCTTCCCCATCAGCATCCTGATGGGCCTGCTGTGCATCTACCTGACCCTGCCGAACCTGCCCGACAGCTACCTGCATCTGACCCGCGAGCTGCTCAACGGCATGGGCGTGATCCTGCGCGAGGGCGGCGATGTCTGAGCAGAACAGCGGTCAGGAAAAAACGGAAGAGGCCTCCGCGCACAAGCTGAAGAAGAGCAAGGACGATGGCCAGGTCGCGCGCTCCAAGGACCTGTCGACCACCATCTCGCTGATCGCCACGCTGTTCATTCTCAAGTTCAGCGCCGGGCTGTTCCTCGAAGGGCTCAGCGACAGCTTCCGCCTGTCCTATATCCAGTTCGGCCATAGCGAGATTGGCCTGGATGACCTCGACACCCTGCTTGGCTACAACATGCTGGTGTTCATCAAGCTGCTGGCACCGCTGCTGCTCACCTCCCTGCTGGTCGTGGTGCTGTCGCTGGTACCCGGCGGCTGGGTATTCTCCGCAAAGAACTTCGCGCCTAAATTCAGCAAGCTCAACCCCATCACCGGCCTCGGCCGGATCTTCTCGGCACAGAACTGGAGCGAGCTGCTCAAGTCGGTGCTCAAGGTGCTGGTACTGCTCGGCGTTGGCTATGTTCTGGTGCGCGCAGCCCTCCCGGACCTGATCGCGTTGCAGCGCAGCAGCGTGCTCGAGGCGGTCTCGGCAGCCTTTGACCTGACCTTCAATCTGACCCTGTGCCTGATGCTGATCTTCGTCGTGTTCTCCTTTATCGACATCCCGCTGCAGCGCTATTTCTTCCTCAAGAAACTGCGCATGACCAAGCAGGAGCGCAAGGAGGAACACAAGAATCAGGAGGGCCGCCCCGAGGTCAAGGCGCGCATCAAGCAGTTGCAGCGGCAGATGCTGCAGCGGCAGATCAGCAAGGTGATCAAGAACGCCGACGTGGTCATCGTCAACCCGACGCACTACGCCGTGGCGCTCAAGTACGACAGCAAGAAGGCCGCCGCGCCCTTCGTGCTGGCCAAGGGGGTCGATGAGACCGCCCTGTATATGCGCCAGATGGCGGCCAAGCATGAGCTTGAAGTGGTGGAGATTCCGCCGCTGGCACGCGCCATCTACTTCACCACCCAGATCAACCAGCAGATCCCGGCGCCGCTGTATACCGCGGTGGCCCATGTGCTGACCTACATCCTGCAGCTCAAGGCCTGGCGCCAGGGCCGCAGAAGCAAGCCGCAACTGGCGAGCAACCTTCCGATTCCCGACAGCTTGGCCAACAGGGGCTGATTCATGAACCTACTGCAGCAACTCGCGCCCACCTTCCGCAGCGGCCGTATCGGCATACCGGTGCTGATCCTGTCGATCCTGGCCATGGTCATCCTGCCGCTGCCACCCGTGCTGCTCGATGCCCTGTTCACCTTCAACATCGCCATGGCCATCCTCGTGTTGCTGGTCAGCGTGTCGTCGAAGAGCCCGCTGGATTTCTCCCTGTTCCCCACGGTGATCCTGATCACCACCCTGCTGCGCCTGTGCCTGAACGTCGCCTCTACCCGCGTTGTGCTGCTCGAAGGCCATACCGGTACCGGTGCGGCGGGCAAGGTGATCGAGTCGTTCGGTGAAGTGGTGATCGGCGGCAACTTCATAGTCGGCCTGGTGGTGTTCGTGATCCTGATGATCATCAACTTCATCGTCGTCACCAAGGGCGGTGAGCGCATCTCCGAGGTCACCGCGCGCTTTACCCTCGACGCATTGCCGGGCAAGCAGATGGCCATCGATGCCGACCTCAATGCCGGTCTGATCGAACAGAACGAGGCCAAGCGCCGCCGTTCGGAAGTGGCCAAGGAAGCCGATTTCTACGGGGCCATGGACGGTGCTTCGAAGTTCGTCCGTGGCGATGCCATCGCCGGCATCCTGATCCTGTTGATCAACCTGTTCGGCGGCTTCGCCATCGGCCTGTTCGTCTACGACCTGGGGGCGGGTCAGGCCTTCCAGCAGTACGCCCTGCTCACCATCGGTGATGGCCTGGTCGCGCAGATTCCGGCGCTGCTGCTGTCCACCGCGGCGGCCATCATCGTCACGCGGATCAACGAATCCTCGGAGATTACCGATCAGGTACACCGTCAGTTGCTGGCCCAACCGGCACTGCTCTACACCGTAGCCGGCATCCTCTTCGTCCTGGCTCTGGTGCCGGGCATGCCGCACCTGGCCTTCATCAGCTTCGCCGCGCTGGTGGCCTTCGTCGCCTGGATGGTAGCGCGCAATGGCCCGCCGAAAGAAGCAGCGAGCCTGGAGCAAGTGGAAGCCCTGGGCAAGGCGATGGAACAGGAACGCGCGCAAAACATGGTGTGGGAAGACATTCCGCTGGTGGAGCGTCTGTCCGTGTCGCTGGGCTACAAATTGGTGGGTCTGGTCAACGAAGCCGCCGGCGCGCCGCTGACCCAGCGCGTGCGTGGCGTACGCCAGACTCTTTCGGAAAGCTTGGGTTTCCTCCTGCCGGAAGTGCATATCCGCGACAGCCTGCGCCTGAAGGCCTCGCAGTACAGTATCCAGATCAACGGCGAGAAGATCGACGGTGCCGAGCTGCACGCCGACCGCATGATGGCCATTCCCTCACCAGAGCTCTATGGCGAGATCGACGGCATCCTGGGCGTCGACCCGGCCTACCGCATGCAAGTGGTGTGGATTCAGCCGGAGGACAAGGCGCGGGCATTGAACCTCGGCTACCAGGTGATCGACTGCGCCAGCGTGATCGCCACGCACCTGAACAAGGTAATCCGCGAGCACCTGCCGGACGTGTTCAAGCACGATGACGTCGACCACCTGATGCAGCGCCTGCAGGTTCAGGCGCCGAAGCTGGCCGAGAGCCTGAAGAACCAGCTCAGTTATACCCAGCAGCACCGCGTCTACCGCCAGTTGCTGCAGGAGCAGGTGCCGCTCAAGGATATCGTCACCATCGCCACCACGCTGCTGGAAGCCAGCGAGTCGACCAAGGACCCGGTGCTGCTGGCATCCGACGTGCGCTATGCGCTACGACGCAGCATCGTCGGCATGATCGCCGGCGAGCGTCAGGAGCTGTCGGTGTTCATCCTTGAGAATGCGCTGGAGAACACCCTGCTCAATGCTCTGGCCATCGCCCAGCAGGCCGGCCCGGTGAGTCTGGATAACATCCCGGTGGAACCGAGCCTGCTAAACCAGTTGCAGAACACCATGCCGGTGGTGAAGGAGAAACTGCGCAAGGACGGCCATCCCCCGATACTGACCGTGATGCCGCAGCTACGCCCGTTGCTGGCCCGCTACGCCCGGGTCTTCAGTCCAGGGTTGCATGTGCTGTCGCAGAACGAGATCCCTGACCGAGTAGGTGTAAATATTCTCGGCACCCTGGGCTAACCGATTCACCAAAGGTGGATGCGCTCTCGCATCCACCGCGCCTTGCCTGCCTCTCAGAAAGATCGCTACAGCAGCAGATCGTCCTCCTCTCCGCGTTACCGGCTTTGGCCCCGCCTAAGCTTTCTCCTTTCGCACCTTGCGCATCCCTTCGATCAGCCGGACGTACTCGGCCGAATCCCCCTGCAGAGCGAGCCCAGCCTCGAAAAAGCCTGTGCGGATATTCTCCTGCGACCACTGACAAGTCATATCCACGTCCACCTGGCGCATCTCCCCCTGCCGGTCACGCATACGCACACGCAGCTTCAGCTCGCTTCCCGGCTCTACCGGGGTGTCGGTCAGCAGTTTCATCCCGCACTCGGAAACGTCGCCGGCATAACCGATCAGGGTGTCGCTATCTCGATCGCTGATCTTGATGCGAAAGGTGGAACGGAAGGTAATTCGACTCGATTGACGCATAGGAGAATGCCTTAGTGCTCGCCACGTCTGATGGGATCGCGAGGATCAGTCGTTATCAATCGAGATCATTCGAAACGTAATCGCCAATTGATAGCCTGTGACTCATCACAGCAAGACGACCACGAAGTGCAGATAGTTAAATCCTAAGACGCTGTTTCACCTGTAGGAGCGAGCTCTGCT